>CAWACO010000028.1:0-596669 GCA_963780485.1 Bryobacterales bacterium | reverse complement strand
CGCTTTTCAGAATGTCTCGAGCGAGAAGCTGCACATCACGGAGCGGATCACGCGTCAGGATGCCGAGACGCTTCGGTACGAAATTACCGTGAACAATCCGGACACTTGGACAAAGCCGTGGGGCCTGATGATTCCGCTGCAGCGGTCGGCGCAGCCGGTTTACGGTACGCTTGCCATGAGGGTAATATCGGCTTAGCGGGCATACTGGCTGGTGCGCGGGCCGATGAGGCCAAAGCGTCCTCGAAGTAAACTGGCATCTCCGCTGAGGCTCTCGACTCAGAACAGCTGGTTCCCCGGATTACAATTCGAACTGCGATTAACAGCTCTCGAGTTACAAATCATATCCTGCTTATTCTGTTCGACGATTTTTTGGTAACCATAGCGTGCTCTGTGGGCGCTCGACCCGATGCTTCACCGCCCCGGCGCTTCAGCGAGCGTCATTCTACCTCCCAATCAAAACCAGAATAGGACGGATATGTTTTGGAATGTAGAAGCTGTTAATACGGAGTTCGAATTGTAATCCGGGGAGCCAGACATTCTACTTCGAAATCTCTCTCCCCGTTATTCAACAGCAGCCAAAGTAATAACCGCGTTTCGACTGCAAATTCGTTGGAGTCATACCGTCTCCTCAAAGACTACGTCTTAAAGGGAGCCTGTTTTGCCGAGATGGAAGCGAATCGGTTCCGTGGGGAAAGGACGGGCCGGCGAAAGCTAGAACTGCGGCCGCGAACCAACGTGCGGTATCCATGCCCTCATCCTATGGGAGGGCAAAGGCGTACAGGGAGCTGCCTCCGCCCACGATCAGGTACTGTTTACCACTGAGTTCGTAGGTGATCGGCGCATTCTGCACCTTGCCGATGTCTTTATGCCACAGGGTCGCGCCGTCGCGGGTCCTCAACGCCAATACGCTGACGCGATTGTCGCCGCTGATCGTCAGACCCGCATCCGTCGTCAGCACTCCAGCGGTTCCGGCTCCATCACCGATGGCGTGATCCCAGACGATCTTGCCCGTTCTGTAATCGATCGCACGCAGGAACGATTTTCCAGCGACGTTGTAATCAGCCCCGGCCCAGCCGTAGCCGCCGTGCTCGGTTTTGAAAAAGTATATGCCGTAGCCATCCTGCGCGCTGACGATGAAGAGTCCTGTTTTTGCGTCGAAGCTCGGCGGACGGAAATTGGTTGCTCCAGATTCGTTGGGCGCAACCAGGACTCCGTCTTTCGTGGGCTCCTTGACTGGGTTAGGAATTGGCCGTCCCAACGAATCAATTCCCTTTGCCCAATTGACCGTCGCAAACGGAGCCGTCAGAAGATTTATCCCGCTGGTCCGGTCGAGCACGAAAAAGTAACCGTTGCGCGAGGCCTGCATGAGCAGCTTGCGGGGCTGTCCGTTGAAATCGGCGTCTATCAGAACGGGAACCTCATTCGCGTCCCAATCGTGCGTGTCGTGCGGGGAGACCTGAAAACCCCACACCAGTTTCCCGGTATCGGGATTCAACGCAACAATGCTACAGGTCCAAGGGTTGTCTCCCGGGCGCGTCGTCCCGTTCAGCACGGGTGTGGGATTTCCAGTGCCGACGAAGACAAGGTTAAGATCAGGATCGTAAGTCCCGGTAGTCCACATCTGTCCGCCCGTGGCTCCGCCGCTATCAGCGTTCGTTGTGCCGACGGGGGTTTCGGCCTTGCCTGGAAGCGGCGTGCTATAGAAAATCCACTGGGTCTTGCCGGTGTCGGCATCGATGGACCTCAATTGTCCAGGCACGTTATCAAAATCCCCGGATACGCCGACCAAAACATGATTCTCAACCACGAGCGGGGCATTGGACGACCAATATCCCTTGACCCAATCGGCGACGATCACGTCCCATTTGATTGTTCCGTTTTTCCTGTTAAAAGCAATCAGATGGCAATCCGGCGTCGTGAGGTAGACGGTCTCTTTGTAGACGGCGGCTCCCCGGTGTCCGATGTGGAACGCGTTATTCATGGGGTGCTGATAGTGCCAGCGTTCCTTGCCGGTCCGTGCATCCACTGCCCAAAGGTTATCGGGCGTAGTCACATAAAGGATGCCGTCGACCAGGATGGGAGAGGCCTTGATGGCCTGGTTTCCGCCGGTTTGAAAATTCCAGATCTGCTTCAGACTTCCCACATTCTCCGGCGTGATTTGCGCAAGCTTGCTATGGCGCCGCCCGTTGTACTCGCCGTGATAAGTGAGCCAAGCATCTTCCGGCGGCTTCACCAGCTTCTGTGGATCGGCGCTTTGGGCATCTGCAATGGCGATCCAGCTCGCGCTCACTGCGAGGCCGAGGAGAATGCGCCGGGTCTTCGTCACGCTCTTTTTCCTCTTCATTTCAAGGTGTCCAGGTACGCAAACACGTTGTGCATGGTGGCGTCCGTGTAACGACCAAGTTGAAGAAAGTGGGCGGACAGCGGGTTGTCAATCTTTACCTTCACGGCGCTCCTCTGGTAGGTTTGCGGTGCACCCAGCGGATCGAGAACTGTTACGGTGAACTCATCCTCCGCGGTCAGTGGGGCGACGACCGTCTGGCCGGAAGCCAGCGTGAACACTGCTTTGGGCGGTTTCGGAGCTGGGCGGCCACTCGAGTACAGCATACGCTGGAGGAGTGTCAATCCGATGTAGCGCGTAGCGACTCCCGCCAAATCCCCGGTAACTGAATGGCACGCCGAGCAGCCGCCCGCTCCGTTGAAATAGGCCCGGCCGTCTGCGGCGTTCCCGGTTACCAAATCTGACGGTTCTACAGAGCGGCGCCCTCCGCCGAGCGCCGCGAATTTGTCCATCTGATTGTGGACGAACGCCACGATGGAGTTCAGCCCCGGTTCCTGAATTTGAAATGACGGCATTCCCGCATCCGGGCGTCCTGCACGAAGCAATGAGCCGATTTTGTCGCCACGCTTATCCTGCGCGACCAGTTCCGAGCGGGTAAGGTCAGGTCCCGACTCGCCGCCAGCGGCGTCGCGGCCATGACAAAAGCCGCACTGCGCCGCGAACCGCTGTTCACCCGCCTGGATCTGCTCAGCTGGATAAGCCTGCGGAGTCGCGGCTTTCGACCGTGGTAGAGCGGCAGGGCTCTGGTTTGGATCGCGCGAGCTTTTCGCCGCGCCGTTCGTGTTCTCCTGAGAGGTGGGATTCGCAGCCTGCCCGAACAAGATACTCCCGGCGAGCAGCATAACGCTTTGAATTGAGAACGTCCGTTTCATAAGGCGCAGAAATCATGGTATCCAAAACGGAAGGAACCGGTTCGAGCGGCGACGGGGTCCAGGCATGAGCACTACGGCCGATTCTTTAGCGTCGGCCCGAACAGAACGGGCGATGCCGGGCACGATGCATTCGCAATTGCGCACTAGCTCTCTCTCGACGAACTGAAGCTCAGGGCTAGACGAAAGTGGCCTATGTTATACTCGACTCTCGAAAAAAGGAGGCACAGATGCGCCTTGTCTGCCTGATTCTCTCCTTTGGCCTGCCGGGGCTCGCACAGGTGGATCCGGAATACGTGTTCCTAAGACTGCTCCTTTCGCATGCTGCCATCATTCAACGGAACTCCGGGCAACCTCGGTTTGGGAAGCACGAGAGGTTACTCAAGCGGCACAACCTCCTTTAGAGCTGAGTACCGACGTTCACTACCACGAACCTCGCTAGACCATTTCCTGGTTCTTGGCTGCGGAAGACAAAACGGTCACGATACCCGCAGCCGAGATAATCAATTAGATTCCACTCTGGCCTCGAAGCGCGTCTCGCCGCACGTGCTACGGCACACGACGGCGATGCACCTGCTGCAATCGGGAGTCGACATCACCGTGATTGTCCACCCTCTCGGTACGGCCATAGTAGTGGTCCCAATCCAATAAATACAGCCCGACTTGGTGGGTGTTGCTTCCACTGAGATTCAGATCAATCGTAAAGAAGTCCCCGAGGTCCAGCAAGCTGCTATCCGGTCAGTCGAGGAAGAAGCCTTCTGCAAACGCACGGACATCGCTGGTCGAGGCCGCCCAGGTGTAGAGTGCATTCCCAGATGGCGTGACAGCAGCATATGACGCGTAGCTAGCTGTAGCGTTAATGACATTGAACCCATCGGCCCATACACGCCCTTCCAGCTGCCCTGGGTGGTGGTGTCCGCCTTGATGAAGGTGGCCGAGGAGCTGCCGGAGCCCTGGGCCCGGATTTGGTTCGACTACCTGAGTCAGGTTACCGAAAGCATCCATGGTGAAGGTCTTCGATTTGCCGGCCGGAACGCCAATCAAGGAACCTGGAGAGCAAGACCATGAGGGCGCGTGTGGCAGCGGTCGAACGTCGAGGCTTCACCAGGCGTTCCTGAAACAGAGCGAGCTGTTTTGCGAAGGAACAGGTTCTCGGCGATGACGGCGGCGCGGGAGGAAAGGAACAAGCGGATGAGCAGGAACAAGCCACATTCTACAGGAGCTTGCAAGATCACCTAAGGCCAAGTGAAAGGTCGGATCTCTTTTTAGCGGAGGACAGGGCTTTTTCGTACGCGAGACCGACGATAGGTTGCGAACGGAATCGAGCTATCGGGAGTTCGTAGTTGAGCCGCCAAAACTCCTAAAGGAGGCATCTCAGCGTGAGCTCGCGATGCCTTCGCTGGCGATGCGCGCCATTCAGGGCGAGCCGAGTAGTTTTGTCTGTGCGGAGGCCAAGCTGGAACCTTCAAACATTTCAGAAGGGAAGCAGGTTCCGATCCAAGTTCGCCCAACTGCGCGCGAGCGATAGCTTTGGGTCACAGCCTTGTCTCTGGCACTCCTCATCATCGGACTGCTACCCAAAGACAAGTATTTTTCGCCGTCCGATCAATCTTTCCCTTTTCGGGCTTATGATGCCGGCGACTCGGTAAGCGTCGAGTGGGACAGCAATTCCGCGGTCATTCGCTCTGCTCGGTTAGCCGTGCTTGATATCAAGGATGACAATGAAAAGAACGTTTGGCACTCACCGATGAGCAACTTCGTGACGGCAATATAAAATACCTACGCGAGTCCGAGGATTTGGAATTGCGAATGATCCTTTTCTCGGGGAAGCAGCCGGACATTCAGCAGTTCGTGCGCTTGGTCAGCCCGCAAGCCGCATCGTCCGTTAAGTTGCCGGCTAAGGCAGAGACGAGCCCGCCAAACGCCGCGCTCGATTCGATTCGGTCACAGGCAGAGCCCAATCAGCTGGATGACCAAGTGAAACAACTGAAAGAGGAGTCGGGCAAGCAGAGCGTGCGGGCTAACCGGCTGCAGGAAGTGGTCAGGATTCTCCAAAACCGGATCGCGGTCGAAGCAGCACGCAATTCCGCCCTTCCCCCTACGGTACGTAGATAGACCTTCAGATAGGATGCTTAGGAATTGCATCATCGGAAGCCATTTTTTCAAATGGTATCTGTTCGCGGCGCTTGTGGCCGGCGCTCCGCGCTATGCGGGTGGTAGTGCTCACCGAACATTAGATCATGCAGCGGCGAGTTCAGTCCAGCTCTGCGCCAGGAGTAATGCGGGTGATGGAACGTTACAGGGTTTTATCGGTAGCTTCCCGCCGCTCTCGCCGCGCTCGATCGGAGCCACAACGATTACGCGTTTGTTGTTCCCAGTGGCTGCTGGTGGCGGACCCGACAGCCTACAGTATTCGCGACCTACCGCAGTGATGACCTGCTCTTAGCTGTTTGACGGGGATTACTTGGCGCGACTCGGACCCTAACGACCGGGCGCATTTGTCAAAGCCAGCACGGCGTAAGCGGTGGCTGCATCGCTCATGAAGAGTCCGGTATCGGACAACACTGGCCGGTTGTTGTTAAGCGAAACCGCTGGCCAGCGACCATCCGACTCAATCTGGTTCCTGCTCAACCACGCGAGCGCCCGCTTCAGCGGTGCCTGAGCCCGGGGCGCTTCGACCTGCTCCAACGCGAACGCAATCAGGCCCGTTGCGTAACCATCGCTCGAGGTATCGAGAGGGGTATCGTCATGCCGTTTCCAGGCGCCTATGAGTTGCGACATACTGAAGCCCCCATCGTCGCGTTGTTTAGCCAGAGTCTCCTCGACAATCTTGTTTTGCTGGTCACGCGTGAGAAGGCCGTTCAGTCTTGTGGACGCCCACAGCAGCACGACGCGATCCAACGTCGTCTGCGCATTCATGTTCTTGACGAGCCACGCACTCAGAAGTTTTATGCCGTTCTGAATTTCCGGCTCCGACTGATAATTTCCGGGCGCGGAACCGATGGCGATCGCCGCCAGCGAGTTGCCGTAAAATTGCGAATCACCCTCAAACGGAGCGTTATGAAACTGAAGCCAGGCCCATGCTCCCTTCATGTCGGCAGCTGTGAGCTGCAGAGCCCACATATTGTCGAGAGCAAGCTTAGCATCCGCGCTGAGGTGACCTGATGGTACATCGCGCCACACGAGTATCAGGGAATTAAGGATCGATTCCGTCCCTCAGCGATTCCGATGTTTTGGGAAGTCCGCGGGCCTGATCGGTATAAAACGGATCGACGTCGTGCCACATGCGGACACGCTTCGTCACACTATCCAGCACCTTCTGCTCATTGGAAGAGGCCCCCGATTCGCCCAAGGGGCCACGCAGGGCGGCTCTGCCCAATGAAAATGGTGTCGCCGTATGGCAGGAGACGCAAAACGTCCCGTGGTCGGTGGCGGACTTCGGCCATGAAATCCACCACGTCGACCTCGTGTCCAGGTAGGCGGCAGCTTTAGCAGGACTCCACATGGAGGACGAAGACGTCGGCTGGCCGAATGCCTGCGTGCCGCAGAATCCCGTCAATAAAAAGACTCCGGTGATGGCTGCGAATGTGAATCTTCCCATAGATTGCCCCTTATTGCGCCAGTAGCAGTTTGAGTCGTGATCCGGCTTGGCGCTTCCGTCCTGGGAAGACACCGAGCATGGGTTACCAGACAAGACAATACCCTTTATAACACCGAGACGCACTATTGCGACGGGGCTCCCTGTAAAGGGTGTGAGCACCTGATCGAAGAGGAGAATCTGGCGATGATCGAGTTTTCGATTGCGGATGCGGAGCGGCGCGCGTTCCGACCAGCTGGCCGCCAACCGATCAGGACATCGAACGGCGCTTGCCATAGACGAGCAATTCGAAGAGGCTGGCCGCCGCTTGGACAACGCGCGTCGAAGTGTTCAGGCAGATCAACTCACGCACCAATGTTGCGTGAGAGCATCGTCCTTCCCTGCACGTGCCTGTTGTGAGCATCATTATCGGGAGCTATTCTTCGCGGAGTTCGCTCACGTCGTAGCCCAGAATGAAATCAAGTCCGGTCCGCGTGCGCTGGACCAACTCCGTAGACTCTCGGGATGTGCTGTTGCAGGCTCCATTGACGTTTGAATAATGCGCTATAGTGTTGGCTGCTTTTACAAAGCAAGCGATGAAAATAGTCCACGATGCGTCCTCGCCCCCGGGCCGGCACATCACGAATCACTGACGGTGTCGCAGTGGCGCTGTCCAAGTGACCACATACGTGAGCGAAAAGAATTTCAAAAGCGGCTCCACTGGATTACCCTCTTTGGGAGAGGCTGAATATGTTGGCGACAAATGCGTTGGTTCCGCCAATCATACCCGATCTCCTCACCTACTTGGTTGCGATTGGCAGAACTGGGACATGCTGGGTCTGCTCCACCAGATCAAGGGTGAACCACTGGCCCCTACGTACATAGCGGCGAACAGGAGCGGCTGAAGGGATTTTCAGGCCGAACGGAATAACGCTACGCTGGAGTTTTCGTCCACTTCCAGATCATCTTGCAGAGAGCTTCCGTATATTCATCCAAGTCGGTAGGCTTCTCGACACATTCTCTCGCGCCCAACTCAAGCGCCTTCGCTTTGTCGGTTGGATTGGTGGAAGAACTGAAAACCACCACAGGGATGCCATTCGCATTCGACCGCTTCAAGAGTTCAGGCCCCGCAACCTTTGGCATGTTCATATCCGTGATGATGAGATCGGGTTTGAACTGCGGATCGGCGAGTAGCGCAAGCGCCTTTTCTCCGTCCTCCGCCACAGTGATTCTGACGGCTACAGAACAGTGCGAAACGATTTCCTTGATGAGCCGCGCATCCCCGTCATTGTCTTCCGCCAGGAGAACCTCAATAGGTATTGCCTGTTTTGAGAGGTTTGACCCCGATTTGTGGAAATCTCGCACCGTCTCTCTATCGACCAATACTTGCTGAAAATTAGCCTTTGGCGGCGGCATTAAGCCTGGCACTTCTCGGGATGACTTGCTGAGAGCCAAAGGAGTCGCGAATCCCGAATTTGTAACGGAGTTATCACATCTGGTAACGTACCGAAAAACGAACTAGGAAATCTTCCAGGTTCGGTGGCGTCCACCCGGTAGGAAGGAGAATCGGTATGGTCGAACCAACCATCACCCTCCACTATGTCCAGAAAGACGGGCGGCACGAAAGAACCAAGCTGACTCACCATACGATCGCTGAAGCACGGCAAGTAGCCAAGGCAATGTTGCACGTCGGGAATGGGCTGTATACGGAAGTCGATATCTGCTCCGAGGACGGAACAATCGAAACGATTCAGAATCCCGCTGTGGCTTGTCCAGTTGGGACGATCTAAGAATCACAGGGAACCATCTGGCACATAAGTAGCTAACCGTTAGTTGTGCGGGGCTGTTGGTCCTGCGGGCATCATACATATGCCGGTCCTCTCAAAGGGCGACGCCCCACCAAAATGAAAACGATATTGCTCTTTGTCGTCGTCGCTGCCGTACTCCTCGTCGCTTTCGTCATTCTCCGCTCGTCGCGTTCCACCAATCAGTTGAACGTCGATCGAAATGCCGCTGGGGAAATCGAAAAAGCCAAGGGACGCTGATTCGGAGTTCAGCATTCCTCGCTTCGCTCGATGAGATTATAAGTCGATGGATATCCTCAAAATGCTGGCCGAACTCCGCTACGCGAAGCGGTCGAGGGGTAATTGGTCTTCGCGCTCGGTCTTGTTGGCTTCACCATGCAGAATACGGCGTCCCTTCCCGACTAACTTTATCCGAAACGCTCCGTATATCGAAAGTTCCCGGCTCACTCTGATTCACGGTATTGCTGTGGTCCTCCCTGATGATCTTCCAGTCTGCCTTGCCGGTTATGGGGTCCACCGGGCCACCGGATCTGCCGGAGATAGCCGTCGCTCACCAGATCATTTAACGATGGAGGCGCTTTCTGTTTGTCCCAAGTGTACTCGTGGATCACCGTCCTCAATGTGAACAGATTATTCTTGAGTAAGCTCTCCTTGCCGCGAACAATAGACCGGCTGTAGATAGGCATACCTATCGACATCAGCGACGCGACTATCACGATCACGGTCATCAGTTTCAGCGGCGTGAATCGAAATCGGCGTCTGTTCATGACTGCCCATCCCGAATAGCGGCGGTTCCGTTGCCATGCGGTCCTTGCAGTTATGACGTACTTATCGTTCTCTGCGTGGGGTCATAAATAAACACTCGGTCAATAATCTCGGCGGCGAGATGTAAGTGACAGTTTGACTCGCTTTCCCTCAAGTACAACAGAAAGCCTATCAGGTGATAGTCGAGCAGATTTGTTTCGGTGGGATATTGGATCGTGATGGTCGTTCATCACTTCATGGGTTGATTCACACAAATTCTTCCTCGGCTCGCCACGTGCGATCCCGCAGCTTGAAGAACTCTGCTCTTTAATTCCGATTTGTGATCCGGATGCATACCGTTCCCACCCTGGACGCAGCGCAGGTTTGGAACAGTATATGACAGCTGACATTCTCCCGGGTGCAGGCCCCAGCGCAGACGGAAGTCCGCGCTCGATTCTGCGCCAAAACACCGAAATTGAAAGTAGAGTCGAGGAAGGGCGCTAGACCGGGACCTACTGGCAGCCGGCGGTTTCCCTTCCCCGCTCATCAAACCGGACGTGCGGATTCCCCGCATCCGGCTTTCCGACAGATTTCACCGCAAGCTCACGGAAGGGGCCCAATGTGCACATCCCGCAAGCGCAGCACACCCAACGTCCCGAATACAACTGCATCCGAGTAGAGAGTGCGGCCGCGAGAGGGCACCTTGTGTCGGCGCCGCAGAAAAGACCGAACGCCGTTGTAAACGTACCAATCGACCGCTCGATAAGCCATCAGCCGCGTCCCGTAACCGAAGTAAATCGACCACCCTCGCAACATGCGATTCAGGCGATCCCGTACCTCGGTCCACGGTGCCACGTTCTGGCGCACCAGCAGATCTCCCACCTTCTGCCGCAACTTGGAAACGCTCTTCTTCGACGGACTCGCCCCGAGATACTCGTGACCATTCGTTCGCATGCGATGTGGTCCGAAGCTGTATCCCAGAAAATCAAACCGCTCTCTTCGTGCTTGCTTGACGCTGGTCTTCCCCTCGTTCAGCGTGAGTCCGATCCGGGTCATCACACGCCGCGTCCAATCCAGTGCCTCGGCCGCGTAACCACAACTGAGAATCACGAAATCATCCGCGTAGGTGACCACCTGGGCTCGGAAAATCTCACCCCGCCCGGTGATCCGCCAGTACTTCAGAAAACGGTTCATGTAAAGGTTGGCGAGCAAAGGACTGAGACTGCCGCCCTGTGGGGTTCCACAGGTGCTGCCCTTCCCACCGCTGACCCGCGGTTTCCCGTTTTCATCCCGCTCCTGGACCGGGACCTGCAACCACATCTTGATCAGACGCAGCATGTCCCGATCGACAATCCTCCGAGCCACGCATTGGACGAGTTCGGAGTGTGGAATGGAATCGAAGTACTTCGACAGATCGGCGTCCACCACATCGGTGTAGCCTGCACAAAGTAGCTGGTGCACTTTCTGGATCGCCTCTCGCGCGCTCCGCTTCGGCCGATAGCCGTAGGCATTCGGATCGAAGTCCGCTTCAAAGATTGGTTCCAGCAACAGCTTGGCGGCTGTTTGCACCACTCGATCCCGAATCGTCGGAATCCCGAGTGGCCTTTCGCCGCCGCCGGGCTTCGGGATCATCACCCGCCGCACGGCCTGTGGTTGATATGTCTTGGCGCGAAGCTCTTCCCTGACGCCGCTCAGCCATTCTTCCAACCCTTGCGATTCGATATCCCGGAAACTCTGTCCATCTACACCCGGCGCGCCCTGATTGGACTTTGCCAGTGCGTAAGCATGGGCCAGGATGTCTTCCCGGTACATCTTGTCGTAGAGCAGGTAGAAACGGTAGTTCGGCTCTTCCTTCGCTTTCTGGTACAGCTTTCTCTGAAGCATCCGGATCTTCAATGGTGTTTCCAGGCTCATCGCCAATCACCTCTCCTCTCCTTCTTCAAAAGCACATCTGAAGTAAGGGCCCTTCCCTCCACCGGAGTTACCCGGCTTCCTCGGTCGTATGACCCTCTCCGACTTCCGGACTGGCCATCCTCCTTTAGAGAATGTTGGAGGCGCGACCTCCACCAGCGCCGGATATCCCCCAATGACTCAGACCACCTTTCTTACATGCCGTGCTCATTACCCCGGTGGATCGAACAGGTGCATGTCGGTATTCTTCCCTGTCCGCGCGGCCTTCCCCAACTACTTGGTGGGTCGGCACCCACGACGTCACTTTCGAGGCCTGCTCAAGCTTCACTCGCGTTACGGCCTGCAAGATTGCTTGCCCGCCTATGGCGGACTTTTGTCCCGAGGCTTCAGCCCAGCCAGTTACCCGACTAAGCCGCTCGGTAGCTACCATGTCTTACCGACATCTACATGGGTGAATCCTCCTTTCACTGGTGATCTGCGCCGTTGGGGCGCACAAGTAGTGGAAGGATACGCCGTGACTAAGGCGCAATCCATAAACTAGCGCCAAATGTCGATTAGTAAACCCTTCGCGACTGATCGGGAGTTTCCAGGACAGCACGTATCGTCAGTGTCGCATAGTCTTCTCCAACCCAAAGAGAGATAATAATCGCTGCGGAAGGGATCAAGATATGAAGTACAAAGTGAAGGTGGTAGTTATGCTCGCGGCACTCACAGCATCGGCAGCTGACAAATTCCCTCGGATTCGTGCGGCCGCCTTGAAGGCGATGGAAAGCGACGGCAAAGAGATCGCGATCATCGACCCAAGGGAAGAAGGGACTTATGGCCAAGCTCATCTGCTGCATGCCGTCAATATTCCGCTGAGCAAGCTGGAGCTGGAGATTGACCCACTTGTTCCGCGCCGCTCCACCAGGATCGTTTTGACCGACGGCGGCGAGGGAGCTGCCGAAAGCACCGCGATCCGGTTAAAAGAGTTCGGTTACACAAGTGTGTCCATTTTGGATGGTGGATATCCGGCGTGGAAGGCGGCCGGCTATGAAATCTTCAGTGGCATGAGCGTCCCCGGTAAGGCGTTCGGAGAGTGGATTGCGCTGCATTACAACACGCCCGAGATTACTGCCGAGGATCTGCACAGGCGAGTCGCGGCCGGCGAAGACATTTTGATTCTCGACAGCCGTCCTTCCAACGAATACGCCAATATGAGTATTCCGGGCTCAATCAATGTGCCAGGGTCTGAGCTGGTTTTTCGTTTTAATGAACTCGCGGTGAAACCAAAAACTCTAGTGGTCGTGAATTGCGCTGGACGGACCCGCAGTATTATCGGGGCGCAGAGCCTGATCAACGCCGGAGTGAAGAACCAAGTTGTGGCTCTCAATGGCGGAACCATGGCTTGGCAAACGAGCGGTTTTCAACTGGAACATGGCTCGCAACGGCATGCACCAGAGCCATCTGCGGAACACCTCCAAGAGGCGCTCAGCACCGCGCAAAGAGTGGCAGATCGATACGGTGTGAAGACGATCGATGCGAAAACGCTCGCGAAGTTCAAAGCTGAGAAGGACCGTACGGTCTACGTCATTGACCTGCGAACACCCGAAGAATATCGCACGGGCCATCGGCCCGATTCCTCCTACGGCTGGGGAGTCCAGTTAGTGCAAGGGATGGACAAGTATGCGGCAACCAGGCACGCGCGTGTTGTATTGGTGGATAACCATCTCGTGCGAGCGCTCATGACGGCCTCCTGGTTAGTACAGGCAGATTGGCCCGATACTTACGTCTTAGCCGATCCATTCGCAGGCGTGGAACTGGCAACCGGAGACTATAAACCGACAGTTCTGAAAGGCAGTCAGAATATTCCGACCAGTGTTAGTCCAGCAGATCTTAGCGAGTTGCTAAAGACGAACAGCGCTACGCTGGTCGATGTTTCCGCCAGTTCCAGTTACGCCAAAGCGCATGTCTCGGGAGCATGGTTCGTCATCCGCGCGCGCCTCGCCGAAAGCATCAAATTGATGGCGCCTTCGGAAAGATTTGTGGTGACCGGAGACGATGCCTCTTTGATAGCCTTTACTGCAAATGACTTGGCGACGCTCACAGGCAAGCCGGTAAGCGTTCTCTCCGGCGGCAATGCGGCGTGGCGCAAGGCCGGACTGCCGCTGAAATCCGGAATGGAGAAGCCAGGCAGTGTGGTGGATGATGTTTTCGTCCAGCCGTTCCTTTGGGGCCAGCTCGATCCGAACAGTGCCGAGTTCCGCAAAGCGGCGGACGACTACATCGCCTGGGAACTACAGCTACCCGAACAACTCGACCGGGCGAAGGAGACTGATTTCAAGCTCGCCGGCAACTAGTGTTTAAATTTGCGTCCACCGATTTTTCGCGCCGCAGCATTCAGCCGGTATAATCTCCAGGCGTACCAAAGCACGGCGACCGCGCCGATCGCATAAATACTGCCGAATATATTTGCGGTGAGTGCCGGGACCTCCTCGCCGAAACGTCTTTTCGAGAACAGCACATGGTCTTTGAAGGCTAAATAGGCGCCGCCGATTAAGAGAGCAGCAAAGGCCAAGCACGCACGAATGCGAGGGTCTTTGAACGGATTCTCCATTCTTCCGGTTCATTCTACGCCGCTTCGGGGTTCCCGAGCGCTCCAATCGGCGACCCGCCGGTCCCGCCGCCACCACAGCAGTGGCGCGCATCGGGCCAATGCACACAGAAGTTTGTAGAACTGGACTCCAGGATGAGACAACCGGGCGTCGTGAAGAAGGCTGAGCTCTCTTCCGCGCTGCCTGTGAAGAGGGCCTCGAAGGAATCGTCGCGAAACGCCGAGATTGCGCCAATGGCATCGAGTCATTGCGATCAACGGCGACACACGCGTGGCACGCGTTGACCCGTTGCTCAAACTGCGTGTAGAGGTTTCCCGACCTTCGTACACAGCACAAGTGGCGCGAGGGGATGAGGACCGCCAGTTTGTGTCGAGCTTTTGACTCATCTTCTCCACTAGTTCTGCTTTTGAAACATGCTATATTCGACGCTATGAAGAAAACACCGGCCCGCACCACCAAGAAATCCGCGCTAAAGATCGCCGCCGCGGCGGCAAAGCGCGAGCGAAAAGCAAAAGCCTGAGAGTCGGCATCGGCCTCTTCCCGGATATCCGTTTAGGGGCTTTGGCGCGTCCGTGCGAACTAAACTAAGGAGACTCGACCGGAACGAACGGTTGCATTCTGTCATCATCCCCGATCGCGACCCGTTTGCATCAGAACCTTCGATCGCGATGCAGTCGTGCGATTGCGAGCTGAAGGCGTTTCAATAGAGAAGGTCGCGCGGCAGGTGACGATCGGGTAGGAACGGCCGTTCGAGTTCAAGTCGCCTGGAAAGCGCCGGTGATTTCATGACCGAGTACGCAGCCTTGGGGCGCGGTGGTCCGGCCTCGGACCATACGCAGATCGCTGCCGCAGATGTTCGTGGAGATCACTTTCGCCATGTTCGCACTTTCGATTGCTCAGGGCGAGTTTAGTACCGTCTTCATTGATCATTAGGGCCTGTCCGGAAGGCCGGCCATCAACCGTGAAAATTGAGGGAGCCAAAGCAGCTATTGGCACAGTAAATGGTTGGACAGTCGTCGAGCCGTCAAGGATCTGAATGTTTGCCAGGCCAGTCTGGGTCAGAACGCTGGGACCGGCTTCGAAAGGGACGACCGCGCGAATCTGATTGGGCCCCGCCGAAAGCAGTGGCGCCGGCACGCCATTGATCAAGACCTGAATACCCCCGAGCAACGTACCGATTTGCCCGCCAGACGCCGATCCTAAGACCTCTCGTTCGTCAAAAACAGATCTCATCTTAAAGTAACGAAGATGCAGAACCAGCACATTCACCTACGCGGAAGTTTAAGTGCTGGGGCATAGCGCTACTGGTGCGTAACGTTCCGTTTCTTGCTCGTAACACTGTCGGATTTTCTAACCGCTATCTCAGTGAGCACTTCCATGAGAAGGCACAGTCAAGTCAAGACGCCGTGGCGGATTTTCTTTGTTTTTTTGCAACTCTATCAGGAGTAGTGTCAAGGTTTCTGTGTAAACGATGCTCCAACATCGGCTGATTTTCGGCCTCCTTCTGCCAAACATGCGGTTGGTTCGGACCGGTCCAAGTTCTGCGCTACAGCGCTCGCAGGGGATCCACAAGGGGGCGGCAGCCCTCTTGAGGGGGGCGCCGGCAGCATCGATGCGTGCCAGCGCTTTTTGCTGGCGGGCGGCGTGCTTCCGGCGTGGGGGGACACCCTCCCGCCCCGGCTTGCCCCTTGGGGGAAACGGGAAAAGGGGATCAAATTCGTTGCTGCCGCAGGCTATTTCTGTCATGCCGCTCAGCTCCGGTTCAGGGTTCAACCAGTTTAGTAGCTCGTTGCTCTGTCGGTCGACAGCCGCCACTCGCCTCGCTTCCATTCGCACTCTGAAATGAGCAGTCGTCTGCTGCTCGGTGCAGGATGTGATCCTTTTGTTTGGGCGCTGCAATCTCAGGTTCGGCCTTCGGGTCCGGATTGCTCCGGTAGACCCGTGATCACTTCGCAGTCGCCCGATCGCGGCGGTTGTCCTCGAAAATTCTATTCAGCTACGGAACTGGTGGAGATTGTTTGTCTTGTTCTCGCCTCCTGCCTTAGCGACTTTTTTACGCTGCCGGTACTGCTTGGGTCTGCGTCGCCTTACTGGCCTGCCGCAAAGGCTCGTACACTTCACCTCTAACCCATAGCTTGTGCATCAGCACTGCCAGTTTTCTGGCTACTGCTACCACTGCCCGCTTCTTCGCATTCTTTCCACCATGCGCCATCAGGCTCAAACCCCAACGGCGGAGATCGCAATCCGGCCCCCAATGGCCTAGAACGTATTGAGCGCAATTGACCAGCAGTCGCCGCACCAAATGGTCTCCGGCTTTGCTGATGGATAGTTGTGGTTTGCTGGAGCCCGAATCGCTCTGCTTCGGCCGCAAGCCAAGGTAGCTGCCCACGTCGCGGCTTTTGTGAAAACGGTTCGGATCGTCGATGGTCAGCGCGAAAGCCAAACTGGTAACCACACCCACCCCCGGGATCTGCCGCATTAGCTCCGTCTTGGGATATTTCGTTTTGGCCAGCTCTTCGATCTGTTTGTCGTATACACGGATTCGAATTGTGAGGTTCTCTATCTCCTCTAACAGGGGCAGCAGCGCGCCGCTGATACATCCAGGCAACTGGTCCCGTACTTTGGTTGAAAAGTACGCCCCCGAGGCACTGGGCAGGCGTCCGCCCACGGACTTAACCATGCCCCGAATGCAATTGATCAGGGTCGACCGGACGGAGACCAACTGATCGCGGGCCCGCAGTACGGCTAGGTCGGCCTGGGCTTCCGCGCTACGATGTCGAATCGGATGCAGTAGACTCTTGTCCACGCGTGCTAATCGCGCCAGTGTGCGCGCATCAACCTTATCGGTCTTCCGGTCGTTGTCATAGATGATACGCACCTGGCGAGCGTTCGCGACCAGCACCTCATGGCCGAGCCGTTCCAAATACCGGCTTACCCATGGAGAATGAGTCCCTGTCTCAAGAACAATTCTGGCGCGAGCCATACGCCGGAACTGCTCTTCGAGGCCGGATTCGGTCGTTCGCACGGTTCCTTCCGAAACAACGTCGCCCTGCTCGTTGAGAATGCAGTAATGGCTTGTCTGGTCACCCAGATCTATGCCAACTGTCCTCCGAGGCGACATCGTGGTTGCTGTCTTTTGCGCCGCGTTCTTGCGCAGGCGCGTCGTCTTGGTATTCTTTTTCAAGGCCAGTCTCCTTTTTGCACCTGTGAGTGCGTTGATTGATTTGAAGCTACAGACTTCGATCATAGACTGGCCTTCTCATCCCATCTCGGATGTTGAACTCAGATGGATTATTGGCGAACCACACTATTAGAACTCAGCGTGCGTCCGCGGCTGGCAAGCAACACCGCTGGTAGTGGGTTTGGCCCTTGGTACCTCGCGAAGGCCAAGGCCCTGTCTGTGGGGCTTTCTAATACGTATTTCAAATCGCTCGGACTTCCGTCATTGTTCGAGGCAGCGTTAGCGTAACCATCTCGAACCGCCTTGTACGGACCCGTACGCACGGTGGTGTTCCTATGGGCCGCCACGGCCCACCAATCGGGATGAAAATCTCCTCGAGTAGCGGTACGCTAGCGTCTGGCGTGGAGCGGCAAGGGTCGTTGTCACACTGGATGAGTTGAGGCCGTGGTGGTGTTTGATCTGGAATGCACGGTGAACCAATGAGTGTGCACTGACTCCCGTATGGGGAGTTGGTAGCACGTGAGGGTGCGTATGAGTTTTGCGTGCGTTCTCCGCGCCATGCCGGAGGAAACACATGGAAACAACATACAACGTAGCAGGAATCGACGTTCACAAGAGAATGCTGGCGGTCGTGATCGCGAACGCCAGAGACACCGAACTCGAATTCGAGTGCCGGCGATTCGGTACCACTGTGAGCGAACTCCGGGCATTATCGGAATGGTTGAAGGAACACGGGGTGCAGGAGATCGCCATGGAATCGACGGCGCAATATTGGAAACCAGTGTGGTTGGCTCTGGAGGGGCAGTGTCGGCTGCACTTGGCACAAGCGCGGTCGAACCGTGGACCGCGAGGCCGCAAGACTGATTTTCGAGACGCCAAACGGATCGTGAGTCGGTTGCTGTCTGGGGATTTGATCTTGAGTTTCGTGCCGGAAGCGGAACAACGCGGCTGGCGAACGCTGACGCGGACCAAATACCAACTGACACGCGATCGAGTGCGACTGCAGAGCCAGTTGGAGAGCTTGCTGGAAGAGTGCCAGATCAAATTGTCGAGCGTGGTCAGCGATCTGCTGGGAGCCAGTGGCCAGCGCATCCTTCGCGCATTGGCGCAAGGCGAGACAGATCCTGTCCGGCTTGTACAGTTGGGCGATAGGCGTTTGCGTGCGAGTGAGGCCGAACTGAAGGATGCCATGAGCGGGCAGCCTCAACCGATGCACCGCCAACTCTTGTCACTTTATTTGGCACGTTTCGATTTGATCGAATCACAAATGGCAAGTCTGGACAAAATGATTGCAGGAGAGATGAAAGCGCATCAGGATGCGGTCCTGCGGCTGGCAGAGTTGCCCGGATTAGGAATCGATTCGGCACAGCAGATCATCGCGGAAATCGGCCCACATGCGGCCGCGTTTCCGACAGCAGCCCAACTAGCCTCTTGGGTCGGTGTTTGTCCCGGACGGCAGGAGAGCGCTGAAGTATCCAGCAGTGATCGCTCAGCCAAGGGGAACCGCTCCATGCGTCGGCTACTCAACCAACTCGCTCACGCCGCGGTCAGAAAGGAAGACAGTCACCTTCAGATTGTTTTCCGACGTCTCTTTCCGCGTCTGGGATACGGCAAGGCGGTCTGGGCTATTGCCCATCGCCTCTGCCGGCTCATCTGGAAAGTCCTTCACGAGGGAGTCCACTACGTGGAACGCGGACCAGCACCGAGTCCGATCACCCTAAAGCGAAGGCGGCAGAGGCTCGTAATACAACTTAAGAAACTCGGATACCAGGTACAACTCATCCCCCTCACACCCGAGGCCAGCGGCGCGTAATTTTCGAGGGTGTGGCAGGGGTCGGTGGGTGACCACCGCCCCCATGCCGATCAAACGCCGTAGTGTTTGCCGATATTGCCGGCTCTCAGATAAAGTGAATCGCGGTCGGCTTGATGCTGGTGATTGAAACGAACTGACCGCATCGCGGACAGATTGCTGATGTCGGGACGCTCGTAACCCTCACGATTCTCCTTGTGCGTTTTAGCCCACAATATAGCCAGAAATGCAGATTAAGGCAGAGCCGTTAGTGATAGCGTTGTCGCGGTTTATGTCGAATTCGATCTCGCTGTCAGAGTAGGCGCGAAGCGAATGGGTAGCATCGTATATCGCATTGCCCGAGACGTTCCCTTGGAACGTTAGGAACAGATCGAGATTCGATGGCACACTGCCCAAGGAGGTATACATCCTCAGGCGCGCCCATTCGCCGGACGGCACGATGATCTGGGCTGTTACCAACTCGATGACAGCCCGCTTGCCCTTGGGAATAATTTTCCAATCAGCGAAGCTGACAAGCCAGTTAAAGGAAGGTGTCATATCGATGCTGTGCCAGGCATGAAAGGCGGCCGTTGCACGACAGTCATCGCACGCCCCCAAAGCCGTAGCCCGCACTGCAGATCGTGGAAGCGTGCTTTTCGAGACAGGCGACTGCGCGCCATCTCGAACGCGAGACCCGGGTGATTTTTCCTTGTCCAATTTGGCCATTGGATACCTCCCTGAATTTCCGTTCCCGACCCGCCGTCGATTATACACCCCAACCGCCTCCGTTGGGGCGAGAAGTTTAGCGGCTAAACTTTTCTTGCCGAATGCGAAGATGGCTGTGTTCAGCGATTGCCATATCTGGCCCTGGCGATGTGCTCGCGACGTCTCCAGCATTCTCCTAGTGCTAATAGCCAAAACAGCGCTATTCTGCGAAGCCACCATACCAACGATCACAGTGATCGCCTGATCCCTCGGAAGCCTCGGTAGTGGGTCCAATTTCGCCGCACACGGACGAGCGGTATAAAGGACCAAGCGAACATAACACGCAAATTGATGGAAAGCTGGGCGACGCGGAGCGGGGCGAGGCAATCAGAATCACGGGGCTGTTCCTTGTTGGTGCTGATTTGCTTCGGTCATGGCGAGCGCGCCGTGGTAAATCTACGCTCGCCGCAAGCAACACGGCTTGTGCTTCATTGTGAAATAGCATCCCCACAAAACTCCCCACACTCGGCAGCGGAAGTAGCGGATTCGGAGAAATGGAGGTGTCTAAGTATTTGAAAGGTTTGGCTCCTCAGGTAGTACTCGAACCTACAACCCTTCGGTCTCCAGAAACTCAATCGACAACCTCCGCCAATGGAGTGAGTTGAAGATTTAGAGCGGAGACGGCGGCTGAAGCTGCAACTGGTTTCAAGAAAGAAAATATGGGGTTGTACGTCGCCAAAACGCATGCGCGCCACTCACGCAGCCTCTTCCCAGGAATAGCGATGGTGGAGCCCTCCAAGGCGAGGAAGCGACGACAGTCGCTGACCGGGATTCCCGATCGATTTCGGGCCGCCCCTCCGGTGTATCCTTATAAGCCATCGTGTGTGCGATCCGCGTGATAATAGCGGAGGTAATCCTGGGCAAGGCGCTTGAGGTGGCCTTCATTGACCACGATTACATGATCGAGCAAATCCTTTCGAAAACTTCCAACCCACCTTTCGGCAATTCCATTCTGCCAGGGGCTGCGGTAGCTGGTATGTATGGCAGAGATCCCACAAGAGCCGAGAAACTGATGCACCTCGATGCTGAACTTTGCATCTCGATCGAAGATCAAGTATTGGTCCTCGGCGGTTTCGGGAAATGCCTCGCGAAGTTGTTGCACGACCCATTCACTGGTCGGGTGCTCGGTCGCATTGAAGTGGATGATCTCTCGACGGCTATGGCGTATCAGAAACAAGCCGTATAGAATCCTGAAGTTCGCCGGGATCACAGTGAAGAAATCCATTCCGGCAATCGCCTCACGGTGATTCCTCAGAGAGGTTCGCCACAGTTGAGCCGCCCTGCCGTTTCGAGGCGACCGTGAAAGGTATCGCGAGACGGTTCGCTCGGAAATTTCAAATCCGAGCTTCAACAGCTCACCGGAGTGGATGCGCGGGGACCCCAGGTGAGGTTCTCGCTCACCATGGTATGGATGGCCGTTCGAACATCTAAGGCGGTTAACGGTCTACCGACCAGCTTGTTTCGGGACCGAAAGCGCCAGTACAAACGGAAACCTTTCCGATGCCAGCGCACCACCGTGTCTGGCTTTACGATCAGAAGCGGGTTAGACCAGTTCGGCCAAAGTCGGCGCAGCATGACCCAGAACACTCGGTCAGAATGGCGCAAACGCGCCCGCTTGGTTCGACGCTTCAAGACAATTAACTGTTGACTTTGGCCGATCTCAAGCCGCTGTTCATGCGAGACCGAACGAAGCTTCTCAGCCAAGTGAACAACGCCAGACTCAACCAAAGTCATGACATCTCGTCTTTATATCAAGACGAATGCCTGTACTGCTGAGATGTCCTCACGCACAGCATTTTGGTGACGTTCAGGCTCGGAATAGCGTACGATAATACGAATTAACAGGCCTTGGCGCGAGCCACCGTCGCGTCGAATAGAGGAGCTGCATCCAATGCATCGCACGCAGACGTCCTAGACTATTCTCGTGACGTTGAAGCAAAGCGTCCCGATGTGTGATAGTTGCAATGAGGGAGCCAGAAAAGAGTTCTGGCTGCGTGTCAGCTTTCGTCGCGACCTGCAGCGAGTCATGCCGAACGGCGTAATTATGTCGCTCGGCCGCCTCGACAATAGCCATTTAAGGAGACTAAGAAAAGATGAGGAGTCTTATTCAAGTTGCAGTACTCACGCTAGCCGCTTTTGCGGTACTTGTCGCCCAAACGCCGCAGGGCTGGAAGATGCGCGTCGATCGTAGCACGGAAGCTATGGACCCTGACGCCGCCGGCGATATCAAGTTTGTAACCATGGGCTCGGGCCTCCATGCTACGAATCCCAGAGCGGCGGTGTACTGGAATCCGACGAGCACGGCGGCGGGCACTTATACACTCAAGGGCACTTTTACTCTGATGAAGCCGAGCGGCCACACCAACTATTACGGTCTCGTGTTCGGCGGCAGCGATCTAGAGGGTCCGCAGCAGAGGTATCTGTACTTTGTGGTCGCGCAGGACGGGACATGGCTGATCAAAAGGCGCGACGGCGCCGGGACCAGTATTGTGGCGGGGAAGATGGCAAGCGACGCAGTAAAGAAACCGGACGCCAGTGGAAAATCAACCAATGCACTCCAAGTGCGTGTTGGCACTGACAAGATCGACTTCCTGGTCAACGGTGAAGTAGTGCACACGGAGCCAAAGACCGGAGCGACGGCGAAGACCGATGGCATCTACGGTATCCGCGTTAACCATCTGCTTGAGGTTCAGGTGGATGGTTTGAGCGTATCGAAGTAGCCTTGACGGGTAACTTGGCAGCCGGGACAAGCACCCAAGTCCCCCGCGTAGCGGTCTCTACAGTCGGAGTTACCGCCGGGAGACGCTTCCGACGACAAGTATCGAATCCAAAAGGTCAATTAGGTACGTGCCCTCCACGAATATAGCGCCCCAGCCACCTTCAAGATCGTTTCGGGTGTTCGTCTTCACCAAAAAGCAGTAGAATAGTCGCAACGATCGAATGAAGGTGCCGATCGTATCATCGAACTCCACTTCCGCATCTTCTTAAACGCGATAGAGTCGATACGCCGTGCAGCGCATAGGATCCATCGCCCCAACCCGGGATTAGCAAGGTAATCCTGTAGAGTTCAAGGAGGTTCCCGATGAAGAAGCTGATGCTGTGGGTTGTTGCTTTTGGCTCCTTGCCAGGTGGCGCGCTGCTCGCACAGACGATGACCGGTGTATGGCAGGGCGCGTTGAAGGTACCTCAGGCTCAAAACGGGGAACTCCGCATCGTAATCAAGATTTCGACTTCCGATGCCGACCGTCTCAAGGCTGAGATGTTCAGTATTGATCAGGGCGCGCAGCCGATACCAGCCACCACAGTCACTCAGAGCGGTTCAACGCTGAAGATGACGATCGCGGCCATCAATGGCAACTACGAGGGAAAACTCAGCCCGGATGGGAGAACGATCACCGGGACGTGGACGCAGGGAGCGCCGGCCCCACTGACGCTAGTAAAAGCAACTCCGGAGACCGCCTGGACCATTCCCGAGCCTCCTCCACCGCCGAAGATGATGGACGAAAAGGCGAAACCGGAGTTCGAAGTCGCCACTATCAAACCGTCGGATCCCAACCGGCGCGGCTGGGGAATCACGGTGAACAGAAGCGGCATGCTGAGCACGCTGAACACGAATCTTTCTGACCTGATCAAATTCGCCTACGACATGCATCCGAAGCAGGTAATCGGGGCGCCCGCGTGGGTCGATTCCGAAAAGTTCGACATTTCGGCAAGGCCGGATGCACCGGGCATGCCCAGTGTCAAGCAAATGAAAGCCATGCTCCAGAAACTGCTGGCGGACCGATTCAACCTCAAATTCCATCACGAGAAGAAGGAACTGTCCGTCTACGCGATTACTGTGGCGAAGGGTGGGGAGAAGATCAAGAAGGAAGAGAATAGTACGCTGCCAATCCCCGGATTCGGGGGAATGCCGCAGCGCGGATTCAACGTTCGCAACGGGACGATGGCGGAATTCGCAAGCGTGATGCAGGCTCAGTTCATGGAACAGCCCGTCGTGGACCAGACCGGTCTGGGCGATACGCGCTACACTTTTGTTCTGAAGTGGACACCAGATCCTTCGCAGAGGAGCGGCTTCGGTGGTGGACCTCCCCCCGATGTCGCATCAATCGTACCGGACGCTGACGCGCCGCCAGACCTGTTCGCCGCGATGCAACAACAGCTCGGGCTCAAAATGGGAATGATCAAAGCGCCGGTTGATGTGATGGTGATCGATAAGATCGACAAGGCGAGCGAGAACTAGAAAGGTTGCGCCGGCGGTCTTGGCTGCCGCGCTCCGAATCATCCATGGTTGTCCAGCGATGCAGGCAAAGTGCCAGCACCACGATATTACTGCGCTAGTGACTGTCTCAGTCGTTCTAATACTTTGATGCGATGCTTGGGAGCGCGGGGTAAGAGCCGATAATGTGCGATAAAGCTCCGGTCCGTTTAGCGTTCGCCGCCGCATACCCTCTCGCCCGATAGCTTAGGCGGAAGCGCTTACCTCCGCGACAGCCGCGCGATGCTCAATTTGTCCTTCATACTTTGGTGTGCCGAAGCTTGCAACAAAGGAAAGAAGACCGCACGCGATCATGAACAGGGCTGGAGCGGCGAGCCAACCAGTTGCCTTGATGAGCGAAGTCGCAACGAGCGGAGCCGTCCCGCTGAAGGCCGTGAAGCTTAGGTTAAAGGCCAGCGCGACGCCGCTGAAACGCACGCGAGTCGGAAACATATCTGCCAAAATCGCCGCGAAGGTGCCATTCGCGAATGTCGCGGCTATCCCAGCCAGCACAAAGAGCGTGATCAGGTCTACGGATTTCGATACAAGGGCATTGTAGAACGGCCAGGCAGTCGCAGCCAGGAGGATCGATCCGAAGCGCAATAGATGGCGGCGGGGGAAAAGATCCCCTAGCCAGCCCGTCAATATCAGCCCTACGGATTCCAGTACGAGACAGACGTTCTGGCCGAATACGACCGAGTTCGGATCAGAGTGAAGCACGGTGATCAGGTAAGCCGGCATGTGCACGATCAGCAACCCGTTGAAGCACCCGACAACGGCGCTGCTGGCAATGCCGAGCAACACCGGGACTTTATATTTCGCAATCATTTCGTTTAATGGACGCTTCGAAGTGAATTGCCGCAAGCGAGCGAACTCCGGCGACTCCTCAAGCGACTGCTGCAGCCAAAAGCTGAACAGTCCGACCACACCGCCGAAGAAAAAAGGAGTCCGCCAACCCCAAGCCGCAATATCGGCGGGCGCGATGAACGAATGGACGCCTAAGTTGATCAGAGTTGCGAGCACCACTCCACTGTTCGCGAAGCAGAAGACAATTCCGCAGACAAGTCCAGCACGGTTCGGGGCCTCTTCGACGACATATGTGACCGCGCCCGGCAGTTCGCCGCCGAGGCAGAAGCCCTGGATGAGACGCAGGAGCATCAAGAGAATTGGCGCCGCCACGCCGATTTTGGCGTACGTGGGCAGAAGTCCGATGCCAAATGTCGAGACCGAAATGATCAGAAGCGAAAGGATGAAGACGGTCCGGCGGCCATACTTATCCCCGAAATGGCTCAGGATCACTCCGCCTGCAGGCCGCGCGAAGTACCCGACGGCGAATACCGAAAACGTGAGGATCAGTGAAACCAGCCGATCGGTAGCGGGGAAAAATGCGGCAGCAATATATTGCGCGAAGACGCCATAAACGATAAAATCGTAAAATTCGAGCGAGCCGCCCAAGCTCGCCAGGACGATCATGCGCCACTGCGACACCGTCAGTGATTCGTGATGTGCCGGCCCGGGGGGCGAGGACGCATCGTGGGCTATTTTCATCGCTTGCTTTGTAAAAGCAGCCAACACTATAGCGCATTATTCAAACGTCAATGGAGCCTGCAACAGTACATCCCGAGAGTCTACGGAGTTGGTCCCAGCGCACGCGGACCGGACTTGATTTCATTCTGGGCTACGACGTGAGCGAACTCCGCGAACAATAGCTGCCGATGATGGCTCACAACGGTCCCCCCTGGTGAACATTGGCTCTGGCTCAGCCACGAAGACTGGGAGCACGACAGGGCACGAATGCCCAACGGTTCCGTTCTACAACCCGATTCCGGCGCGCCAGCGCTCTAGCCCTTTGCCGGCCAATTCGGCCGCGGAGTGTCCTTTTCGTGTAAGGATTAGCTGAAGCGGTTTGCTGAGATCGGTTCCTGGACCAAGAGGCATCGGCTCGGCGGAAACCGTTTCATTGGTGAAGCGACCCATTGTTACTGCATGGATGCGGTAAGCCGTTCTATCGAACGCAGAAATCTCAAAGTGGCCCTTTGAGTCAGTGGTCGTCAAAATCACATTCGTCCGCCACGGCCACCGGATATCCTCCAGCAGAATCCCAACCTGCTCCGCGGGCCGGCCGTCCGGCCAGTACACAAACCCGGCAACCGACCGCTGTTTTTGCGGTGCGGGAATCGGGAATTGATACGTGGCGGTGCCTGGCTCTTCTTCGACGAAAACGACGCCAGCGTCAGACGGATCTTCCGTTCCGGGATAGAAATAGCGGGTATACGGGATAACTTTCGATGGCGTGCGCGCCGGATTGATGCCCAGGTAATATTCTCCCGACTTGATATTTCGGAGCTCGTAGGTGCCGTCGCTGCCAGTGGTCGTTTCGGCTACGGCGAATGGCAGTTGATTTTGTTCCGTCGGCCGAGTGGGAACCAGTTCCACCCGAATGTTGGCGGCAGGGAATCCGTCTGCGCCGGTCACCTTGCCAACGATGCGGCGATCGACCACGAGAGTCTCCCATGCGTATGCACATCCAGCAGCATGCACCTCAAGCGCGTCCGATCCTCCCCGCACACTGTAGCCATCCTTCGCAACGGCAACATTGTATTTTCCTGGCGAGAGATGATCGAAGCGGAACGACCCATCATCGCCGGTTACCAGACGCTCGCTCTTGCCCGGACCAATCAGCGTCACCGTCACTCCCGGAATGCCAGACGGCAACCACATCCGAAGCGCCTGGTCGATACGACCCGCGCCCTCTCCATTGCCCGCCACGCCGTAGATGTATCCAAATTGACCGCTATTGCGTAGGCTGCGTAGATAGGTGAAATCGGCCTGGGCCCGGTCCACCGCCGCAGTCCGGGAACAGATGTTCGCGACCAGCACTCCGTCCGTGTTCTCGTAGGCGTAGACAACATAGCTTTCGGCCCGCTGGAAGGGATATCCGCAATCGCCTCCTCCCATGCCCGTGCGAATCTCAACCCGCTTGCCACGGCCCTCCCTCCCGATGAAGCCTTCCGCGACTTCGAAGATCGCGTGCGTCCCGAAGAATCCGTTTGCCTGGACTATGCCTCTGCTATCCGGTTGCATGGCGTCGCGAGCCAACTCGACGACGGAACCGGCGAAGACTGCCGAAGCCTTCCAGGCGGCATGGCAAGGCGGATCGCCAGTCGAACACGAACAGGCCCACGTTGCTACCGGGAGTGCCAGGCCACCAAGAGGCGCATCATAGCGGTTGAGACGCTGGCAGAACCGCCAAAGTTCCGGATCAAGCCTTCAAGAAGCAGGAACGATCTTAACGATTACGCTGAAAAGCCCCTAATGGCAAGGAGGCACCGGCCCGAACCCGGGGGGAGCACAGGGTTCCCGGAAAGCTACCGATAAGGCCGGCCATCAGGCCTATCGAGTTGTTGCTAGCGGGACCTCTGACACCCGATCCGGGCTCATGCGAGGACGTAGGATTTAACAATCTCTACTCGCCAAACGCTTCGGCCCGACATTCGACGGGAAGGTATTATTTGGATTATAATCAGCCAGCCTAAGAACGGACAAAGGAGGCCCACCTTGGTTCAGGAATCTTCAGTACAGAAGTTCAGAGAATCTCTTCGAGGCCAGTCATTCTGCCCTGGCGAGCAGGGCTATGACGCTGTACGAACCGTCCCCAATGCGATGATCGACCGGCGCCTGCCATCATTGCGCGCTGTGCCGGCGCTGCCGATGTGATTACGAGCGTTCGCTTCGCCCGCGAGCACGACTTTCTGGTTTCTGTTCGCGGTGGCGGGCACAGTGTGGCTGGGAAGTCAGTTTGTGATGGCGGCCTTATGATTGACCTCTCAGCGATGAAGGGTATACGCGTTGACCCTGTGAGGCGAACGGTTCGGGCCGAGGCTGGTCTTAAGCTCGGGGAATTCGATCGCGAAACGCAAGCGTTTGGCTTGGCTACGACCCTCGATCTTGTTCCGAATACGGGGATATCTGGCCTGACACTCGGCGGCGGATTCGGGAACCTGATGGCAAAACACGGCCTGGCACTCGACAACGTAATCGGCGTGGATCTGGTCACGGCCGACGGCCGTTTGCTAACGGCAAATGCTTCGGAAAACGAAGACCTCTTCTGGGGCGTACGGGGCAGTAGCGGCAACCTAGGCTTCGTGACGTCTCTCGAATACCGGCTGCACGATGTGGGTTCAGTGTTGGGCGGCGCCGTCTTCTATTCAGTCGCAAAGGCCAAAGACATTTTACATTTTCTTAATGAATTCGCAGAGACTATCCCGGACGAAGTGGTGATCCAGGGTGGTGCATTTACACTTCCAGATGGCCCACAGGTCCTCGGCGTTGCCGCGTGCTACTGCGGGGCATCGCTATCTGAGGGCGAGAAAGTCCTCAGCCCCTTGCGCAAGTTCGATTCGCCGATTGCCGACATGATCGGTGTCATGAGCTATTTGCAGGTGCAAAGCATGTTTGAGCCGTTCTTTCCGCCAGGACGATACTTTGCGATCGAGGAACTCGGAGAAAATCACTATCCTGCCTGGGAGAGAGTGCTCCATAGCGTGGAAACGGGAGCGATTGCCTTCAACCACGTCTATGGCGTGAGCAAATGGCAGTACATGGCGGAGCATTCGGACGAGGCCAGGATCTTTGACGCAGCCATGTCCAGCTTCAGCTCCGTGGTCGCCGCCGCGGTTGTCGCCGCTTACGATTTTTCTTCCAGCGCGACAGTCGTGGACATCGGCGGCGGCGATGGCACTCTTCTGGCGGCAATTCTCAAAGGGAACCCGTCACTGCGCGGCGTAGTCGCGGATCTCCCCCATGTTGCTGAAGGAGCGCAGCGCCGGCTGGAGGCGGAGGGCCCCCTGCGAGGTTGCCGCGGGCAGTTTCTTTGAGTCGGCGCCTGTGGGCGACACTTATGTGCTGAAGTTCATCATTCACGATTGGGATGACCAGCAGTCGGCGGCAATTCTCAGGAACTGCCGGAGTGCGATGGCGGCGAACGGCAGGGTCCTTCTGGTGGAAGCGGTAATCCAGCCCGGCACGGCCACATCCTTCAGTAAGTACGTGGATCTGAATATGCTGGTAATGACAGGCGGCCGCGAGCGGACCGAGGCGGAATACCGCTCTTTGCTCGATTCGGCGGGTCTGCGCTTAACACGGATTATCCCGACCTACACGGAGATGAGCGTACTCAAAGCCGTTCAGGCTTGAGGCGTCGCGCGAAAGGCTAAGCCGCGTTCCAATTTTTACGGAATGAACGACGCATTCATCCGGCTGTCACGCGGTTCGCAATCTGTTCGGCCCGTTTTCAGGAAGGGATTGCGCCTGTGTCACGCGCTATCCTTCCACTATCCATCTGCTGGCGATCCGCGAAAAAGTAGGGGAAGGGTGGCCGACAAACCAGGGCGCAACTCAAAAATGCGGCCTTCGTTGGGATGACGCGGGCGGTTTATGATCGGAGGATCATGACGACGATTCGCATTTTGTTTTTCCTCCTGGCTGCGGTTGTTTCCCGGGCACAAACACCCGAGTCGGGGGTGAGCCTTGCCGACACTCAACAGCGCACGCTGACATCCGCAAAGATCGGGCAGCGGTACGAACTCCTCGTTTCCCTGCCTGCAGGCTATGCGAAGTCGAACGAGTCCTATCCGGTGCTGTACGTTCTGGATGGCTGGCACTTCCCGCTCATGGCGTTCATTCAGGAGAACAATGCCTATTCGAAGCGGATGCGCCCAATAATCATCGTCAACGTGAGCCATGGTGCCACCGACTATATGGCGCTGCGGGCGCGTGATTTCACGCCGACCAGAACACCGCGGGAGGCCAACTCCGGCGGTGCCGCGGCGTTTCTCGATTTTCTCGAACACGAACTGATTCCATTCGTCGATCGCACCTGGCGCACCGTGCCCACGGATCGCGGCCTCCTGGGTCATTCCTACGGCGGTTTGTTTGCGATCTATGCGCTGGAGCAGCGGCCTACACTGTTCCAGCGGATTGTCGCGGCGAGCCCATCATTGGAGTGGGATGGCCGACTGCTTTTGACCGCTGCGCGTGATCGGCTGCGTAAACTGTCTGCGCACGTGCGCCTCGATCTTTCGGTGGGAGATGAAGGCGACAATACCGACAGCACGACGGCATTCGCTAAAATCCTGGACGAGCTGAAGCCAGCGGGCCTCGACTATCGCTTCACCGTCTATCGAGGTGAAAACCATAACTCCGTTCGGTTGGTTTCATTCCCGGCCGGACTTTATTGGGCGTATCGTCCCGCCAGGTAGGGGAGAACTCGATTCGAGCGCATGGTGCACGAATTACGGCGCACTCGGAAGCAATCCATTGGCGCGCCACTTCGCTGGATTTTGGGAGACGCGCTGGACGACCTTTATCTGGCAGTAGACGCCGATAATGTTGCATAATGTGTGCTGTTGGCGAAGCACGGTAGCCAATCGCGCAATGACCTCAAACATCAATGTGGCGGCACTACAATAGTTCACACATGCCAGCGGGCGATGCGCAAAGAGTATGGTTACCAGAGATGGGCGAGCGGTTGCGATCCCGATGGCAGAACGGTATGTCTTTCGAGGCCCTAATCGAGTCGCGGCGTCGCACGGATCGAGACAGATTCAGAGCTCTTGGAGCAGCACCTTCGCGCTAAATACTCATTGTTCGGGGGAGTCGGCGCTCTTCACGCCCCGCGGGCCGAGCTTGTACGCTCGCCACTCTAAATCGATGATGTAGTCGTGCAGCGCGTCCGCTTCCTCCTGCGTCATCGCGGTCTTGATCAACGGCCAGCCCGGAGGGGTGCTGAATCTCGGCATTCCCTGCTCGACGTGGCTTCCACCTAATACAACCGAGTTGAATTGTTGATGAACATCGCGCGGCATGTAGCGAAGATCGGGCACCTCGCCATTGTGCACCCACGCGCCACTCCCGTCCGCTTCGGGTGAATGACACTTCTGGCAGAAGAACTTGTTGTAGACACGCGCGCCCTCAGCAATCTGTTGCACGCTGCCAGGCTGCTCGGGTGGCTGCGGCACGGAGGGAATGTCGGTCTGAATCACTGGCATCGCCACCTTGCCGCCAAGCTTGAACGCCAGCAGGCGTGCTGGTCCGCGTTTCGTTTCCAGGGTCGACATGTCGCTCGCTTTCCCGAACAAACGGTATCCACCTCCCATCCCGACAGGCGTCAGAACGTACTGCTCGCCATTGATGACATACGTCACAGGTACAGATTGCATCGCGGAACCAGTCTTAACAGACCAGACCTTCCTTCCTGTGTCCGCTGCATAAGCAGCGAACTTGCCGCTCGCGTCCCCATGGAAAACCAGATTCCCAGCGGTGGTCAGGACGCCGCCGTTGATCTCGACCGGAAGGGTCACCACCCAGCGAGGCTCTTGCTTAATAGGGTCGAACGCGACGAGCTTGCCGTGAGCGACGGGAGCATACGCAGCATATTGAAGCCTACCCCCTCGAGCGCTACCCCCGAGCCCCGCGGCTTCACCCCCCGGCCCCAGCCCATCGGCTTCAAGCGTGGGCCCTCGACCGCCCGGACCACCTCCTCTGGTCTCGTACGCCGAGATGTACACAAGTCCAGTCTCGGGGTTGTAGCCCATGGGAAACCATCCGTGCCCAAAGCCAGTGGCGGGAAGGCGTGGCCGACCGGCATCTTGATAGCCCGCCGATGACAGAGTGCTCAAGTCAATCTGCTTCAAGGATGGATAAGCCGTTCCGCCGAGTCCTCGCGGCGCAAGGATCTCCTTCCCGATTCGAGCGTCGAGCATATAGAAAACGCCGTTTCTCGGAACGGTCATGATCACCCTGCGCTCTTTGCCGCCGACGGCTAGATTCGCCACGAGAATGTGGAAGTCTTCCGCGCCATCTGGCGGATATGTGGTCTGGTAATGCCACACGTACTGACCCGTCGAGGCATTCACCGCGATGATGGAGTTTGCAAACAACAGGTTGCCGCTCGGTTTGATGTTGGAAAAATCACCAGAGGCCTCGCCGGCGGTCGAGGTCGGGATGAACAACAGGTTCGTCACTGGATCGTAGGTCGTCTCGGTCCACACGTTGGCGCCCGCGAGCTGCCACGAATCACCCTTCCAGGTTTGGGCGATGTCCTCCATCGTTTTCGATTCGTACGGCTTCGATGGATCGCCCGGCGCTGTCCAGAAGGTCCAGGCTTTCTTTCCTGTCTCTGCCTCTAACGCTACAAGCCCCCCTCGCACGTCGTACTCCATGCCCGCCCAGCCGGTGAACACCTTGCCATCGCCGACGCGCGGCGCATCAGTGATTCCGGTCTGGGCGGCATTGCACACCGGGGTATCCCACACCTTCTTCCCAGTTGCCGCATCGATCGCGACCATGCGGCAGTCGCCGGTCCCGACATATACCTTGCCGTGCCACACCGCGGCACCGCGATTCTTGCGCCCCTCATAGGAGTTGCGCCACGGGCCATTGATCCGGATGTGAGGATCGAATCGCCAGCGTATTTTTCCAGTCACGCCGTCAATTGCTTCCACAACGTCGAAAGGGAGTCCGAGGTAGATCACACCATCCACGACAATCGGCTCCGTCGAGAGACCCATGTGACTGTCGATTGGGATCGCCCAGGCGAGGCCCAGACGGTTTATGTTCTGGTCGTTAATGCTCTTCAGCGGGCTGAAGTGCTGCGACTCAAAGTTTCCGCCGTTTACCAGCCAGTTGTTGCCGACGCTGGCACCGGCCAGCACCCGCGCCTGTGTCACGTTGCCTGGTGTACCGTTGGCCCTGGCGGCATCTGCCGCAGACGCAGTGGCGACGGCGCCTTGCGATGCTGCGGGCGTTTGCGCTTCTAGCACTGCGTAAGCCAGCACGCCTCCCGCTAGAATTCCGATCAACCAAAGTCTCATTGCCCACCCCCTTCCGAATATTTCTTGTGCTTTCAGACGTTCGGCCGTGCGTCTTGGCCGCTGCCAAACATCTTACTTAATCCGGGCCACATCCACTTTCCCGCCAGGCTAGCATTGGGCATCGTCTAGCCGTGGTGATCGCGATGATCGCCTTCAACAGCCAGTGAAGGATTTGGCGCGCATCGAAGCCGGCAAGCGCCCGTGCGGATCGCCTCTGAAGTCCTCCCATTAGGTGCCAGAAATTTGCGTTCGGTTTGGGAAGACGCCGAAATCCTGTGCGCTCCGTCGGGCACTGATTCCAGAACACTCCCGGATTCACGCGTCTGCTGCGGTCGCGTTCCCTTGCGCTGGTTGTTCTTCCGTGACGTCGACGACCCTCTTGAGGATGCCGAATATCTTGTCGCGTCGTCGGTTGCGGAAGTCCCGATAGGTTTCAGTGTCGAATTTGAGCTCTGCGGCGTGGTCGCTGTACTCCTTGAGCAGGAGGTGCCGCTCGATGGGCACGCCTGCCTTCCTGAGTCGGGCGAAGTACGCATCAGGAGGTTCGGCACGTTTTCGGATGTTGTCGGTGGCGCCGATAAGTCGAAAGTTACCGATATGGTTGATTTCGAGCGAAGGTAGCTTAAGCTTTGTGCTCAGGGGGCTCCGCGGGTATATGTGGTCCGCATGTGGTTCGTTGCCCTTGAACCGGACGTCGAAGGGACTTGCGCTGAAGGTCTCGATGTAGAGGATATTGAGGAGGATGGTGCGCGGGGGCGTGCTCGCTCAAGGTGGTGCATGGTCAGCTCGCCGGTTCCTCGTGTGGCAAAGTGCGCGGTGATCTGTGCCAATGGGAAATCGTCGTCGGTGGCTTTGGTGAGGATTCGGTGGATCGTGTTGAGTGTTGTAATCAGCAATAATTCCGCCGGGCTGAGCGACCTCCTTTTCTAATCGATAATCATGATGCAATCCACCGAGGACCGGCTTCGAGCTGATTCGGTGACCGGGGGGAAGCTGATGCCTATGGCCGCCGGCCGGAACACTCGCCTGGATCGGTTCGGGCGTGCCAGGGCCTAAAGCGGAATGAGGACGACCGCGATTGTAATATGCAACGAATTCTTTGAGAATGAGGCGAAGGTGCCGTTCGTTCATCGGAATGATGTAATTCCACACACTCCCGGCGGATGGTCCCAACGAGTCGTTCGCAGAAGGCATCGCTTTTGGGGCTTGGACAGGTGTTTTCAGCACTCGCACTCCGAAATCGTTCAGCATCAAATCGAGCGAAGGCGAAAAGATCGAATCGTGATCGTGAATGACGAACCGGTACGGATGGACGTCTGCGAGAACTTCTCGGAATTGCTGCACGGTCCATTCTGCCGTGGGATGGTCCGTGACATTACAGTGCAGAATTCGCCGCGAGCCGATTTCCATCGCTACGAACACATACAGAACCCGAAAGGTCAGCGTGATGGATATGAAGAAGTCACAGGCGACGATCGCTTTCGCTTGGTTCCGAACGAAAGCGTTCCAGTCCTGATCGTGGCTTCCGCCACCCGGACGTTGTCGATTCAAGTACTTCCTGACGGTTCGCGGTGAGACCCGGATGCCGAGCTTGAGTTTCAGTTCGTCAGCAATGCGCTCCTCGCCCACGTCGGATTTTCGTGCGCCATCTCCCGGATCAAGACGCGCAGGTTCTTCAACAGTCCCGGCCGGCCTCGCTTTCGAGACTTCCATCTCCAGAACGTCCGGAACGCAGTGCGATGCCACTTAAGGAATGTCTCAGGCTTGACGACGACCAGAGCTTCACGCCAATCGAAGAACCTGGAGAGCAAAACCATGAGGGCCGTGTGGCAGCGGTCGAAAGTCGAGGCCTTATCTTGCGTTCTTGAAACAGAGCGAGCCGTTTCCGGAGGAACAGGTTCTCGGCGATGAGGGTGGCGCGGGACAGCCGCTCCATCGCATTCTTTCCGGACGGAAGACTGAAGAAGACTGATTGGCGGGATCCGTCATGCCTGTGAAACTTCTCAAATTCAAATATATTCAATTCAGTGGATCCCGAACGAAGACGTTACATCGCCTGGCTTCTGCTGTGCGGGACGTTGGCTGCGCACGTCGCCGACGAAGCTTCAACGGGTTTCCTTGATTTGTACAATACGGCGGTGACCGCCATGGGTCTTCCGGCGCTTCAATTTACGTTTCCAGTCTGGATCACGCTCCTGGCTCTGGCGATCGTCGGATTGCTGATCCTCTCCTATTGGGTGCGCCGCGGAACATGGTGGACGGTCCACGCCGGCTACGCCTTTGCTTTCTTGATGCTCGCCAACGGCATCGCGCACCTGAGTTTTTCGATTCACAGGCGCACGTGGATGTCCGGAGCGTACACGTCGCCATTGTTGGTGGCCGCGTCGCTCAACCTGGGGAGCGCTACGGTCCGCCGGACTTCTTATCGTCAATCTCCTCGATTAGAGAAGTCGCCTGAACGACTTTGAGAATCCCCCGAGAAAAGACCACGGAAGGTATTGTATGAATCACGAGTGGAGAGATTCCGAACCAGAGCGGCTTGGTCCCCGGATTACGTTTCGAACTCCGATTAACAGCCTTGCCGTTCCAGATCATATCCTGCTCGCTCTGTTCGACGATTTTTGGTAACTTTTCGCGTGCTATGTGTTTGCACTCGCCCCGATGCTTCAGGGGCCCGACGCTTCGGCGAGCGTCATTCTACTTCGCAGTCAAAACCAGAATAGGAGGGATCTGTTTTGTAATGTAGAAGCTGTTAATACAGAGTTCGAACTTAATCGTGGGGAGCCAAACCGAAGAGAAACTCTCACGTTTAACAGCTTTCAGATGAGAACGAGCATTTGACCGCTCTCAGAACGCTACTCATCCACGTCGTGCCACCACGGTGGTACTAGTTGACGGTTCGTGACACGAGCGCTCCAGTTGCTCGCTACATCAGGTTTAGGCACCGAGCAGCAACACAAAGTCGTATAATCGTAGTCAAATCGGTTCGATAGGCCAGCGCAAAGCGCACCCTCGGAAAGGATACTTACACTGTCGCCAATAATATCTCAGGCATCGGCCTACGATCCGGTCACCTCTTTTACCAGGTTGAAGAAAGCTCGTTTGCGTTCCGTGTTGATGCCCCAGTTCGCCGGTACAGTCTGATAGCCATCAGAATAAGGATCGAAATATCCCCATGAGGCGTAAGCGCCGACGGCCTTCATCATGTTATTGACCGGTTTATCGAAGTCGAAGTGATCGTCCTCGTTGAACAGGATGGGCATGGTGTAGTAGCCCTCCACCTTTCGCGTCTGCTCCACCATTTCGGTGATCCGGTTAGGATCGGTGACACCATTGCCGTGGAGCAGCAGGAAATCCGAGGCTTGGACGACATTCGCGGTGGGGATCCGGTTGCCGTTGAAGCTGGCTCCTGTCAGGTAGCGGCGGCCGCCTGGCCGGATTGACTCTGCCAGCTCGATGAGCTCATGAATCCGCGGCGCTTTGATGATTTCGCGATCAAAACCGCGATTGTCGCATTCGTTGGCCACCTCAATCAGGATGTTCCGATAGCCCTTGCCGGCGAGCCACTCGATTGCGCTGTGAACGCCGGCCTTGACAGCCTCATCGTCATGCAGTCGCTGATCCTGCCCGGCGTAGAACAAGCCGACGATCGCCACCATGCCGAGTTCGTCAGCGCGGTCCAGAATGCGCTCGAGCCGCAGCATGTAGTCGGGCCGCAGCGATCCGTCTGCCCGGAAGGCGCTGTTGTGCCAAGGCTGGGCCTTTGAGTATCCCTCCGGGCTGCCGCCCTGCAGGTTGATGGTGAACGCCAGCAGCCCAAAGCTCTGCCACTGCGGCATCGCCGCGACGAACTCGCGCGTGTTGCGGTCGGGGTCCCATCTGTTCGTGTCCGGATAGGCCCAGCGAGAGCGCGTCTCCGCGTTGAGATCGTCGAAGATGCCCTGCACCATGCGCGAGTTCATGAGCAGGCCCTCGATCCGCATTCCCTTGTAGTGACGTCCCTCGTAGGTCGGCTTACCGTTGATCATGAAGCGGTCGCCATCAATGGATACGGCTGTTTGGCGGGAGGTTGAGGGCAGAGCCGGGGCCGCGAGAAGAGCAAGAAAGCTACGTCGATCCATCATCTTTCAACCCCGCGGCGGCGCCCGCTCGGGCTCATGGAACACTCCGGCCGTTCCGAGGCTATTGATTTGTATATCACAAGTCGTCGCAGGCAGCAGTAGCGGTTCGCATCGAAGGCGTGGGGACGCCGCGAGCATCAAAAAGGGATACCAGAGTCGCGCCTCGATCATCGAGTCCGCCTTCTCGATTGTCGAACGGGTTTGCGCCAACGTGAAACGATGGCACGCCGGCGATCAGCGAGAGCGCTGGGTTGGGTCCGGCCTCTTGGTAGCCCAGAAGCAGTTTCGCCGGATCCAAGGACACAAACAGATTCCCATCCTTTTGAGGGAATTGGAAGCACTGGTTTCCTCCAAGTCGGAGATTGTCAAACGCAGGAAGGCGTCGTAGAGTGAAGTTACGCGCGAGCCGCTACTTTCTACGGAAAGCCGGGCGATCCCCACGGAGAGTTTTCGATAGGCACAGATGCCGTCTTCTATTGCACCGGGCAATTGGTCGGCGCGGTGGCCGGCGTGGCACTCGCCTCGCTTGTGCTGCAAGGCGCGCCGGCTCACAAAGCGGTCCGTTACGCTGCCACGGTACCGGGTATTTACGGCGACACCGTTGCGTTTGTTGCCGAGCTAGCCATCTCGTTTATCTTGATGAGCGCGATCCTGTTCGCCTCCAATCACGAAGTTGTCGCGCCTTATACACGTTACTTTGCCGCCGTCCTGGTCGCGGTATACATCGCTTTCGAATCTCCCCTATCCGGTATGAGTACGAGTCCCGCCAGGACGTTCGGCCCCGCACTGTTTGCCAGTTACTGGCACGCTCTTTGGATCTATTTCATTGGGCCACCCTTAGGCATGCTGGCGGCGGCTGAGGTTTTTCTTTTGGCCCGTGGAGGCAACGGTCCGTATTGCGCGAAGCTGCATCACCACAACGACAAGCGCTGCATCTTCCACCACGGGGGACCGAACCCGACGACGCCGGCAAGATGATGACAGCGTGCTTGCACATGATTGTCGGGGGAAACAGCCATGAAGAAACTCATTGAAGTAGTTCAGGAAACAGGAAAAAATTGTGTCGCCATTGGGCACTTCAACATCGCGGATCTCGTCCTGCTGAAAGGTGTCTTCCAGGCTGCGCATGAGCTGAACATGCCGGTTATGGTTGGCGCTTCGGAGGGAGAACGGGAGTTTGCGGGAACGCGGCAGCTTGCGGCCGTTGTGCAGAGTCTGCGTGAGGAATTCGATTTTCCCATTTTCTTGAATGCCGACCACACGCATTCGCTGGCAGGGGCACTGGAAGCGGTGATGGCGGGCTTCGATTCGGTTGTGTTCGATTTGTCCACGCTGCCATTAGAAGAAAATGTCCGGTCGACCAAGCAGGCGGTCGAGGCGCTCAAGTCTTTGAACCCGGCAGTGGTGGTCGAGGGAGAAATTGGGGACATCGGCAGCGGCTCTGAGATTCATGCGGAGGTCGCGAGTGCTGACCGCGTGTTGACGACTCCCGAAGAGGCCCGCCAGTTTGTCACGGAGACCAAGGTAGACACGCTTGCCCCCGCAGTGGGCAATTCGCACGGCATGCGCAAGAGCATGGTTATCGGCAAGGAGCGAAAGCATCTTGCGATCGAGCGAATTCGAGAAATCAAATCCGCGACCTGTGTACCCCCTACTCTGCATGGCGGTTCGGGCACGGCGGATGAAGATCTGAAAGGGGCGATCCACGCCGGGATCAACATCGTTTCACATCAATACGGAACTGCGTCTGGCGTGGAAACAGGGACTGGAAGCTGGTCTCACGCGGCGCGAGGATGTAGGTGGTGCCGTACAAGATCCTCCCGTCGGCCGTCGCCGCGGTACACGACGTCGCAAGCGCGAGGCTCCGATTATTTGCTTGGCAGAACTAAAGGTCACTTTCTACTTTGCGATCGGGCAGAGCTCCAGCGCAGGCGAATCCGCGCCGTCGCGCCGCGCTTCGGCTTCGGTCTGATCTGCGCCGCCCTGATCCTACACTTACGGCCAGAGGCTCGCGACTTCACAAATCGATGACGATATCGCGAATCGGTTGTCAGCGGCAAATGAGAACCTTGCCGTCAGGTTTGCGGCGATGAACGCCATGCTGGAACCCAAGATTCGTCGCGGCGAGCACGGCGAGTCCGAGACAGCATGCGATAGTCTGAGGATCCAAGAGCGGGATCCTGCGCGAAAGCGAAGACCTTTCCGGCACTGAAAAATATTCACGACGTTTGTTCAGACTAAACCGCAACTTCTCACTACGGATTTGTGATGCCGACCCATTGCGGCACTTCCTCTCCCGACGCCGCCTTCTCCCCCAACCTCAGACAGAGATCGGCCATAGAAGCCCTGCTCACAAAGTTTGTCACACGCATCGTATCTTTTATCGTACTGGCATCGCCCGACAGGTAAGTATCTGTCTTTTCACTGTTGTTGAGCAGCGGCGGCAAAATGAGAATCGGTCGGATGAGCCCTTCGTTCCTCGCTTCTTCTATCGCGGCCAACTGCTTCTCAAAATCAGCGAGAGGTTTCGACCAGAACAACGTCTTTGCGATACCTACAAACGTGCGCGCAAAGAAGCCGGTGATATAGTCCCCAGTTGGACCGAGTCCCCAGGCGGCGATACTTATGAATGGCATGGGATTTGGTTTGACCGCAGCGATGGCCTGCAACGCGCTGTGCGTGCCTGTGGAAACTGCCGTGTAAGGCGCAGTCTCCGACGCCAGCATAGCGAACACCACATCTGGATTAGCCTTGTCCATCGCTTGCGCCATCTTGTCCGCCTCATGCAGTTCGCCGGTATAGGTACGCAGACGCGGATGTGAGGCCAAAGCAACAGGGAGCTTCGATACGTTGCGAACGAAGATGGTCACAAAATGACGACGAGCGAGTGCCTGCGCCAGGAAAGGCAAGCCCGTGCGGCCCGTGGCGCCAAGCAAGAAGAATCGAAATGGTATGGCGGTGGGGTTAATCAGGGACTCGGCTGCCATCGTAGAAAGCAAGGAAGAATCACTGTTAATGCTAACCTACGGGTGGCGAAGCGGCGTTCATCATCGCTGCGGAATGGGCGCAGCTCGCGTTGAATATCCGCATCAACGCTCAATTAAGGATGCTGCCCCTGGCGCCGCTCAGGACATTCTGCTTGATCGCTCCACCGCCCTAGTGTCCTAAACCTACCGCGTCAATCCCGCAGCAATGCGTGACTCGGAAGCCTTGCAGCGAGGAGCGTTATGCATGATGCGCTATGTGATGAGTGTAGTATCTCGTTGATGGGAACACCGGCTCGTTCAGCGACCGATTTCTTGCAGATCGGATTCGCCGAAGGAAGTAATAGGTTTCAATGCGGCGGTTACCACGAATGGCCTTCTGGTTCGAAGGCCGAAAAACTGCCCACCCACGAGTGCACTTTTGGTGCATTCAGCGGCACTCAACAGCGGAACGTCACATCGAGGTCCGCCGGCATGGCGTGAACTGCGGCGTCTCAGTCGGTGTCTTCTGGCGGAGGAAGAGGGATTCGAACCCCCGAGCGAGTTACCCCGCTAACGGTTTTCAAGACCGCCGGTTTCAACCACTCACCCATTCCTCCACTTCCAATTTATCTGAGTTGGGGCAATTTGTCGATAAACTAGTAACTATGTGCGGCATCGCCGGATTTGTGAGCACCACGCCTTCCGCCGGCAGTGTTGCGCAATTGGGCCGGATGACCGACGAGATCCGCCACCGGGGCCCGGACGATTTCGGCTACTACCACGACGATTGGGCGCACCTGGGCCACCGCCGGCTGAGCATTATCGACGTCGCCGGCGGCCACCAGCCGATGACCAATGAAGCCAGCACGCTGTGGATCACTTACAACGGTGAGATTTTCAATCACGCCGACGTGCGGCCGTCGCTGGAGCAGGCCGGACACCGCTACACCACCCGATCCGACACCGAGACGATCCTGCACGCCTATGAACAACACGGGCCGGACTGCCTGCAGCTTTTTCGGGGCATGTTCGCCTTCGCGATCTGGGATAGCCAGCGGCGCCGGCTTTTTTGCGCGCGCGATCGGCTAGGGATCAAGCCGCTCTATTATTATTGGGACGGCCGGCTGTTCGCATTCGCGTCCGAAATCAAAGCGTTGCTGGAGCATGCCTCGATTTCGGCCGCATTCGAAGCGGAGCTGCTGCCCGAGCTGCTGGCCTTCGGCTATGTGAGCGAAGATCGCACGCTGTTTCGCAACATCCGCAAGTTGATGCCGGGTCATCACCTGACTTTGGATCTTGGGAAAGCAGAGCCGCGGCCGGAGATCGAACGCTATTGGGACGCACCGGCTCCGGAATCCGGCGAGGATTACGACGAGCGCGGCTGGATCGCGGAAACCCGGCGGCGGTTGGAAGAGACGGTTCGCATGCGCCTGATGAGCGATGTCCCGCTCGGAATGTTTCTGAGCGGCGGCGTGGATTCGAGCGCCATCGCCGCTATCATCAAGCGTTCGACCAATGGCCCGGTCAAGACCTTCGCCGTGGGTTATCAGGAAGCGCGCTTCAGCGAATTAAGCTTTGCCGCGCAGGTAGCGCGCGCGATCGGCACCGAGCATCACGAAGTCAAGGTCGGCATGGACGATTTCTTCACCGTGCTGCCCCGTCTCATCTGGCACGAAGATGAGCCGATCACCTGGCCCTCCAGCGTGTCGTTGTACTTCGTCTCGAAGCTGGCGGCCGATCAGGTGAAAGTGGTGCTGACGGGTGAAGGCAGTGACGAGTTGTTCGGCGGCTATGAACGCTATCGCTGGAACCTGCTGAATCAACGCGGCGCCGCGGCTTATCGAAGTGTGCCCAGCCCGCTCCGCAACTTCCTCCGATCGCAAGCGGCCAGCTCACCGCTGCTGGGCGCGTCGTTGCGCCGCAAGCTTCGCCACACGTTCGTGGGACGCGATGACAGCGTAGAATCTCTCTTCCTCGACAATTTTTATTGCGCCTTTTCGCGAGAAGAACAGAACGGGCTGCTGGCCTCGCCGCCGTCGGCGGTCTATGGAAATTACTTGCGTTACTGGAATGCCCGCAGCAGCTCGCCCCCGCTCGCGCGCATGCTGTATGCCGACCAGAAGACTTACCTGGTGGAGCTGCTGATGAAGCAGGATCAGATGAGCATGGCCTGTTCCATCGAGAGCCGCGTGCCGTTCCTGGATCACAAATTCGTCGAGTTCTCGACCCGCATTCCGGATAAGCTCAAGATCAAGGGCGCAACACAGAAATACATTCTGAAGAAAGCCGTCGAGGATCTCTTGCCGAGCAACATCATCTATCGGAAGAAAATGGGTTTCCCGACGCCGATCCGCAGCTGGCTGCTCGATCCGAAAGCTGAGCCGCTCTACGCGGCGCTCAAGTCGCGTGACGGCTTTCTGGCATCCTATCTCGACATGGGCGAGGTGGAATCGCTGATTGATCGGCATCGCTCCGGCTTTGAGGACGCCACCGATCGCATCTGGCGGCTGCTGAACCTGCAGCTTTGGGGCGATCTTTTTATCACCGGCCGCCGCGAACAGTGGTGGAACGGCGTGGGCAAGCGCGACGCGGTTCCATCGGGAAGCAGCCTCGCCCAAGTCTAAGCGAATGCCCGAACCGATTCCTCTCCTCGATCTGCGCGCTGAATACCACGAACTGAAATCTGAGATCGACGCCGCTGTGGGCCGCGTGCTGGAGAGCGGTCAATTTATTCTCGGCAAGGAAGTGGCCGGGCTGGAGAAGGAGTTTGCTGCTTATTGCGATGTGGAGCATGCGATTGGTGTCAACTCGGGCACCAGCGCGCTCCATCTGGCGTTGCTCGCGGCTGGAATCAAGGCTGGTGACGAAGTCATCACCGTTCCGTTCACCTTCTGCGCCACAGCGGCTAGCATCGGCTATGTTGGCGCCGTCCCGGTTTACGTCGACGTCGATCCGCGCACGTTCAATATGGACGTGACGCGGCTCGAAGCAGCCATCACCGAACGCACGCGCGCGATCCTGGCGGTGCATCTGTACGGCCAGCCGGCCGACATGGACCCCATCCTTGAAATCGCGGCCCGGCATAAGTTGCTCGTGATCGAAGATGTCGCGCAGGCGCACGGCGCTGAATACAAGGGCCGGCGCGCGGGCAGCATGGGCGACATCGGCTGCTTCAGTTTCTACCCCACCAAGAACCTCGGCGCGGCCGGCGAGGGCGGCATGGTCACGACCAACAATTCCGAGTATGCCCGAACTATCGGGATGCTGCGCAACTGGGGCGAGGAGCAGCGCTATTATCCAGTGCTCAAGGGCTATAACTACCGGCTGCCCGCGATACAAGCTGCCATCCTGAGCGTGAAACTGCGCCGGCTGGATCAGTGGATCGATGCGCGCCGTGCGGTGGCCGCTGAGTACGACCGTTTGCTCGAAGACGCCCAGGTGGTGCGTCCGGCGTCGCTAGCCAATGTTCGACACGTGTATTGCCTGTACACGATCCAGGTTGACGAGCGGGGGAGGCTGCAGAAAGAGCTGGAGGACTCAGGAATCCAGACGGCGGTGCACTATCCCCTGGCGATTCACCTTATGCCGGCTTATGCCGATGCGAGGTACAAGGCAGGCGATTTTCCGGTGGCGGAGGCCTGTGCACTTCGAGTTTTGAGTTTGCCGCTTTATCCTCAGATGACGGAGTACCAGGTGGAGCGGGTGGCGAGCGAAATTATCCGGCTGGTCCCGCAGAAAAATCAAGAATCCGCGCTATCGCGACGATAAGTAGTTCAGAATGGGAACAACAGCCACAGCACCACAATACTTCACTGGAATCAGCACGTACTCCAGCGATTTTCAAAGCATCATACAGCGCTCCGTTTCGATTCAGCAGATACCGATAACGGCGCTGCAGAACGAGCAGGCCCACAATTTGAGCCAGAAGCAGGCGTTGATCGCGCTCAACCCCGATGTGGCGAGTGTGGGAGCGGCTGTTGCGGCACTGGGAACACTTGCTGCCAATCAAGGGGTCTCCGCTTCCAGCTCGGATTCGAGTACCGTTTCGATAACGAACATTGGAGCGACGGCGCCTGGCACGTATGCAGTTTCCAATATTTCATCGCTGGCGACAAAAGCTTCAGAGACGTCGGTGGCAGGTTACGCAGATACCACCACTACGCCCGTTTCGCAAACCGGCCAAGTGAATCTGGTGGTGGGCTCGCACACCTATAGCCTCAACTTGACGGGCAACAACAACCTCACTGGCCTGATGAACGCCATCAACAATGCCGGCGCGGGCGCGAATGCCACTATTCTCACCATTGGGTCGAGCAACTATCTTTCTGTCGCCGCCAACAACACGGGCGCCACAACACTGCAGCTCAACGATGCTCCCCTCGATCTGGTTACCAATACCGGCACCGGCGCTGAGGCATCGACGCAGACCTACGCCAGCTCGGCGACTACGCCCGTTTCTGGCGAGGGCAACATTAACTTGGTGGTGGGTTCAACCACATATCATCTCAACTTGACGGGCAACAATAATTTGACCGGCCTGATGAACGCCATCAACAGCGCTGGGGCTCCAGGAGTGACTGCCACTATTACAGGCAGCGCGGGAGCCTATTCTCTTTCGATGACGGGCCCCCCCGGCACTCTGGCACTCAACGACATTCCCAGTGACGGCAACTTGATTAGCAACACTGTTCAGGGTCAAGGCTCGAACGCGCAGTTCTACCTCAACGGCGTCAGCGTAAGCGAAGCCAGCAATACAATCAATGACATCATTCCTGGTGTAAGCTTCACCCTGCTAAACACGACCACACCGACGACGTCCGTCACCCTGTCACTGGCGACGGATCCTACTCAACTTAGCAACGCGCTCCAGACTTTCGTGAACAGCTACAATACGCTGGTTGGCCAAGTGGCCCAGCAAGTTGGCCCTTCCGCCGGACCGCTCGGCGGCGACCTTCTAATTGGTCAGATCTCGGAAGACGCCAGCCAGTTGTCCAGCTACTGGAACACCAGCGGTAGCATCCATAGCCTGGCCGATCTGGGAGTCACCTTCGGAGATCTTACGGGGCAGATGACCTTCAACCCGAGCGTGATCACCGGGCTCTCCAGCACTCAAGTGTCAGATGCATTCAAATTTCTCGGCTCGTCCAATTCTGGTTTCGCGGTGCTGGCCAACAACTTCACCACGTTGAGCGATCCACTGAGTGGCCTGATCCTTCAGCAGGAAAACGGTTACGACAACGAAAATACGCAGCTTGCTAATCAGATCACAACACTGACCACTAGAGCGGCAGCCCAACAGGCCGCCCTAACAGCCCAGGTCCAGGCGGCCGACGCGCTGGTCGCGCAGCTTCAATCCGAGCAAAATACCGTTACCGGGTCGCTAACCAGTTTGAGCTATGTACTGTACGGGAGCCAGAACGGTAATTCGACGGTTCCTTAGGGAAGATGACCGACGCGGACGGCTGGTAGAGTTACTCCAGCCGGTAATTCGGCGCTTCCTTGGTGATGATGACATCGTGCACGTGGCTTTCGCGCAAGCCTGCCGATGTCACGCGCAGGAAGCTGGCCTGTTCCTGCAGTTCGCGAATGTTCGGGCAGCCGCAGTAGCCCATCCCCGCGCGTAAACCACCCACTAGTTGGTACACCAGGTCCGCCAACGGCCCTTTGTAAGGAACCCGGCCTTCAATGCCCTCCGGCACCAGCTTTCCGCTCGTGTCTTGAGGATAGCGGTCCGATCCAGCGGTCATGGCGCCCATGGAACCCATGCCGCGATAACTCTTGAATGTGCGGCCCTGATATAGAATCGTTTCGCCGGGACTCTCCTCCGTGCCTGCAAAGAGGCTTCCGATCATGACCGTGTCTGCGCCGGCCGCAATGGCCTTGCTGATGTCGCCCGAGAACTTGATTCCGCCGTCGGAGATGAGCGGGACTCCGGAACCTCGCGTCGCTCGCGCGCACTCGGCGATGGCGGTGATCTGCGGGACGCCCGCGCCGCTCACCACACGGGTGGTACAAATCGAACCTGGCCCGATACCGACTTTGATGCCGTCGGCGCCCAGGCTGATCAGATCGCGCGCTCCTTCGAAGGTGGCCACGTTGCCCGCGATGACATCGATCTCAGGCAGCTTCCGTTTGATCAGCCGGACTGCTTCCATGACTCCCTCGCTGTGCCCATGCGCCGAATCGACTACGATGGCGTCCACTTTCCTGGCTACCAGCTCCTGGGCGCGCTCCAGAAAGTCGCCCGTCGATCCGACCGCCGCCCCGACGCGCAGACGGCCCTGGGGATCCTTGGCCGCGTTCGGATACTTCATCTTCTTTTGAATATCCTTGACGGTGATCAAGCCCTTCAGCACATACTGATCGTCCACCACCAGCAGTTTCTCGACGCGATGCCGATGCAGAATCTTTTCGGCTTCTTCGAGTGTAGTGCCCACCGGAACCGTGATGAGATTGTCCTTGGTCATCACTTGCGAGATCGGAAGATCGAAGCGGTTCTCGAAGCGCAGATCGCGGTTGGTGAGAATACCGACCAGCTTGCCCTTGCTGGTGACTGGCACGCCGGAGATACGATAGCGCTTCATCAGCTCCAACGCGTCGGAGATTTTCTTTTCGGGCGCGATGGTGATCGGATCTACAATCATCCCGCTTTCACTGCGTTTTACGCGGTCCACTTCTTCGGCCTGCCGCTCCAGGCTCATGTTGCGGTGAACGATGCCGATGCCGCCCTGTTGCGCAAGCGCAATGGCCAGATGCGATTCCGTTACGGTATCCATGGCCGAGCTGACGATAGGAATGTTTATGCCGATGTGTTTGGTGAGGCAGGTGCGCGTGTCGGTCTGGACCGGAAGCACGCCGCTCCGGGCCGGCTGCAACAGCACGTCGTCAAATGTGAGGCCTTCTGATATTGTTTCTGGAATCATCGAGGAGTAACTTCTATTATGACTCGAACAGGTAGGATGAGTAGTTCGATCGAGGAGATCAGATGGCAACCTTGGGTTTGATTGAGTACCAGGACGCAAGTCCGGAAGTGCGCGCGGTGTACGACGACATCATGGCGACGCGAAAAACCGATTGGATTAACAATTTCTGGAAAGCGCTGGCGCGCGATCCCGCTGCGTTACGGCGCACCTGGCAGAGCATCAAGGAAATTATGGCGCCGGGCGCGCTGGATGCGCTCACCAAAGAGATGGTCTATCTGGCGGTCAGCGCGACGAACCAGTGCGGCTATTGCATTGCATCGCACACAGCGGCGGCGCGCAAAGCCGGAATGAGCGATGCGATGTTTGCGGAACTTATAGCGGTGGTGGGAATGGCGAATGAAACCAATCGCCTGGCAAGCGGCTACCAGGTCGAAATCGACGATCGGTTCTCGGCGGCATCTCCGGCGAAATAATGGCTCGGCGGGTTTACAAAAGCGGTCACGGTTATAGTGAAATTAACAGGCTCCTAGGAGGATTACCAGTGCTAGAATTCCAACTGAAGGCACGTGGGCAAAGCCCTTTCTAAGCCTTCAAAGTCAAGCATAAGAGGTGATCCATGATCAGTAGTGTCCTTGCTGGCGATGTTCGACAGACGTTGGAACAGTTCCAGCGTTCGGTCGACCAAATGTTCCAGAATTTCTACGGCTTGCCGTCAGAAACCGGCAGAACCGCGCCCAGTGGAACCGGATCCGAATGGAGGTTCAGTCCGGCAGTGGAGTCCGCCTGGACTGACACATCTTTGACCTTGCGCGTCATTCTGCCCGGAGTCTCGCAGAATGATGTAAAAGTGAGTGTTCAGAACAATCAACTCATAATCGAGGGTGAACGAAAGGCGCCCGAGGCTTTCCACAAGAACGCCCATACACAGCTCGCCTACGGAAGGTTCTACACCGCAGCGACGTTGCCGTCCGGCCTGGATTACAACAAGCTGAGCTGTCATCTGCGGGACGGGGTCCTGGAGATTCAGGTCCCTGTGTCCGAGCAGATGAAGCCTAAACAGATTCAGATTCAGACCGGCGAGCCGCAGCGCAAGAGCATTTCAGCGTAGTCGCGGAACTTTGGCGAACCGAACGAAAAGCTCTATTCTTAAGAGGGGTGGGATACTCTCACCCCTTTCTCAATGCCCTGGCGACCCACGAATCCGGAATCCCTGGAGTCTATCCGGCGGCTGCGGCAGGAGGTTGAAGAACGCGGAGACCGCCGTCTGGCGCTGTTACTCGCGGGAGTTGAATTGTACGCGACGCTAGGGCGCGAATTTGAATTACTGGAAATCATGCGGGCCTTCGCGCACGAAATGCATGAGGCTGTACAGGGCACTCCTACCGCGCACGAATTAGAGGAGTTGTTTAACCGGGAACCGCCGGCATGACGTGCGGTCCGCTTAGGCGGCTTTTTGAACTTTGCCGCTGCGAATGCAGGAAGTGCACACGCGGATCCGTTTGGATGCGCCCTTCACTATGGCGTGAACCGTCTGAAGGTTGAGGTTCCAGCGGCGTTTGGTTACGTTATGCGCGTGGCTGATGCGGTTCCCGAACTTGGGTCCGCGCCCGCAAACTTCACATACTTTCGCCATGATAATATCGCTCCTCAAGTGTAAATCCTAGTCTATCAATTCCAAGATCAGGCACGCAAGTTCAAGATCCTGCTCGCAAGCGATCTGATATTCTGGCTAGTATCACTTCGAGGTCGCGTTGACCGATTTCAATCACATTCACTCCCGGGACGGTGAAGACTGGGTTTGCGGTCGAAGTATGGCCGTCCGGGAGGAACAGTTGCTGCACGTCGAGGGGCGCGATCCCGACGAAGAGGAAGCCTGCCGCTTGTGCGCGGAGCGGATCATCGCGTATTTCGGCGACCCCATGCATGTGCACTGAACGGGTATTCGTCTAGTTTCAGACGCGGAGTTCGAAGCCTGATTTGCGCATGGCTTCAATAACGCGATCGCGAATAACAGCGACTTCTTCCGACGAGAGCGTACGGTCAAGGGCCCCAACCGTCAAACGAAACGAGACGCTCTTGCGGTCAGAGGGAAGGGGCGCTCCCGTGTACTCGCGTACAAATTCGATGTCTATCAGCCCGGCGCCCGCGGCGTCAGCGAGTCTTCGTTCGATTTCACCGGCCGGTTGGCGCAGATCCGCCACAACCGAGAGATCAAACGCGCTGGTGGGATAACGCCGTAAAGACTGGTAACGGACGTCCTGTTTATCCAAACGCTCTAACAACGCGAGATCAAGGTCAAGAATCGCCGCGCGGCCGTCCACTTTGAGCGTTGGATGCAGCTCGAAGATCCGGCCGACTGTTTCGCCGCGCCAATGGGCTGTCACGGCGCGTCGCGGGTGCTCAAACGGCCGGGCCGGCACCGGCTCGACTTTGCAGCCTGGCATCAGGCACTCGGCCAATCGCTTCAATTCGAACAGAGACGCGCGGCCGTCGCCCTCGCGCGCATAAATAGCCGCTGCCAGGTGCGGGATCTCATCGGGTAATATCCCGCGGCTGGGACGGATCTCTCGGCCGACTTCGAACAGCCGGAACGACGTCAGATGGCGGCTGTTGTCCAGGATATTCTTCCAAATCCCAGGCAGCAGGCTCAGCCGCAGCAGTGTTTGATCGGACGCGATCGGATTAGCGACCCGGAGATGAGCATCGGGGTCGAAATGAAACGCACGCGCCATGTCTTCGCTAATGAATGAATAGTTGTAGACTTCCGTGAATCCCTGCGCGGCGGCCATGTTGCGGACGCGACGCTGGTAGAGGCGCATCGGGTTTTGGGGAGGGACAACCGATTCGATCAGCGGCGCCTGCAGCGTAATGGAATCGTAACCGATCATACGCCCAACTTCTTCGAGCAGATCGTCCTTTATCGAGATGTCTTTAGTAGCGCGCCAGCTTGGGACGCTCACCGAAAAATGGCCTGGAGCTTTCTCCGTGACGCCGAAATCGAGAGACTCGAGGATCGCGCGAACTTCAGGTGCATTCACGGAACGTCCCAGCTTGCGGGTAAGCCAGTCGACAGTGAGTTCGATGTGAGGAGGATTCTTGAGATCGGCTTTGCGATCAGCGACGCCACTGACCACTCGAATTCCCGGCGAGACTTGCTCCAGCAACTCACGGGCGCGTGCCAATCCGCGTACGGTATTCACGGGGTCCTGTGACTTCTCGAAACGCATCGACGCGTCGGTGCGAAGTTTCAAAGCGACCGAAGTTTTCCGCACGCTGACTGCCTGAAAGCACGCGCTTTCGAGAACGATACGTTTGGTGCCGGCATCAATCGCGCTGTCGAGGCCGCCGATCACGCCGGCGATGGCGATTGGCCCTTGGACGTCCGCGATCACGAGGTTCGACGGGCTGAGCTGGTAGCTTTCTTCATTGAGAGCGACAATTTGCTCGCCGGCGCGCGCGCTGCGAACAAAAATGGTCTCTCCGCGTAATTTGTCCGCGTCGAAGGCATGCATCGGCTGCGCGAGTTCGGCCATGACGTAATTGGTCACGTCGACGACATTGTTGATCGTGTTCAGGCCGATAGCTTCCAGCCTATACTGCAGCCACAGCGGCGATGGCCCGACCGTCACATTCTCGAAAACCAGCGCGCTGTATCGCGGGCAAAGGGAAAGATCTTCGATATCCACACCGATAGCCGGCGGCCCTTTTGGCAGCAGATTGGGCTTAACCGGATCGCGCAGCGATTGACGCGTAATGGCCGCAACTTCGCGTGCCATGCCGTAGTGGCCCCACAGATCGGGCCGATGCGTCAGCGATTTATTATCGACTTCGATGACCGTATCGGGCGTGAGCAGTACCTCCGTATCCAGTTCGACAATGCCGGTGTGATCGCGGTTGATGCCGAGCTCCAAACCGCTGGCCAGCATGCCGTCGCTCTCTACTCCGTGAATGACCGCCGGCGCGGCCGGCACGTAAACAGTCAGCATCCCCGGGCGGCAATTCGGAGCGCCACACACCACCTGCTTTTTCCCGTAACGCGCGGTCTCAACGACGGCGATCTGATTGTGGCTCCCTTCGATCCATTCCGCGCCCGTGACGCGCGCCAGAGACGCGAATGCCAATGCCGCACCGACGGGCTCGAGCCCCTCGCACTCCGCGGTCTTCATGGTGATCAGGCGCATAAGTTCTTTCGGCTCGACATCGAGTCCGGGAACCAGCTCCTTGATCCAGTGATAGGAAAATTTCATCTGCGTTTAAAGCGCGCTGCTAAAACTGGCGCAAGAACCTCAGGTCGCCGCTCTCAAACAGTCGTATGTCGTCGATGCCGTAGCGCATCATGGCCAGCCGCGTAAGGCCGAGACCAAAAGCGAAGCCGCCCCACTCATCCGGATCGATGCCGCTCATCCGCAAAACATTCGGATGCACCAGGCCACACGGCATGAGTTCCACCCAGCCGCTCTGTTTACAGACCGCGCAGCCGGGCCCTCCGCATATTAGGCACTGAATATCCAGTTCGAAACCAGGCTCGACGAATGGAAAATAGCCGGGGCGCAAGCGGATGGTCACTTCGCGCCGGAAGATGGCGCTCAGCAGCGTCTTCATGAAATAAAGCATGTTTGCGACCGAAACGTTGCGGTCCACCATCATGCCTTCCACCTGATAAAACGTGTGCTCGTGCGACGCGTCCACCTCTTCATTGCGGAAAACACGGCCAGGCGCAATCATACGCAGCGGCGGACCCAGCCGTTCCATGCCCCGAACTTGAACGGGCGAGGTGTGCGTCCGGAGCAGATTGCCGTCGGTGAGCCAGAACGTATCCTGCATGTCGCGCGCCGGATGTGTCGCAGGAATGTTCAGCGCGTCAAAGTTGTGATATTCGGTCTCAACTTCGGGACCATCCAGCACGGCGAATCCGAGCGAAGTGAAAAGGTCCTCGATTTCCATCTGGACCTGAGTTACCGGATGCAGGCTACCGGGGCGCGGGCCTGGAGCAGGCAACGTGAGATCGATCCATTCAGATTCAAGCCGTACATTCAGGGCGTCGGCGTCGAAGGCCTGCTTCCTCAATCCGAATGCGCTGTCGATTGCTTCCTTCGCAGCGTTCAGGGCCTTCCCCGCCGCTGCCCGCTCCTCCGGCGTCAGTTTGCCGAACTCCTTACTGATCTGTGCTAGCGAACCCTTGCGGCCAAGAACCTGAAGACCTACGGCTCCGAGCTCTGCGATGTTCGTGGCCTGCTGGATCCTCTCCAGAGCCCCGGCCTGCAATTGTTGGATTTGATCTTCGAGCACTACTCAGGACGCTCCATGCTCACTCGCTGCGTAAACATCCAGTATGTCCACCACCGCTTGATGCCCTTTGGTCAGGGCCAAATCCAGCGCGTTCTGGTTGTTGTCGGCCCGCGCATGGACGTGCGCCCCGCCCGCAATCAACAGCCGCACTATCTCGACGTCACCATTTTGCGAGGCCGCGTGCAGCGCCGTCCATCCAGCTTCTTGTATCGCATTCACGTCCGCGCCGTGCTCGAGCAGAATTCGAACCGACTCCCGGCTGCGGCCGGCCGCGGCAGCGTGCAGAGGCGCATTTTTCATGGGGTTCCGGGAACGCGCCTGGACATCAGCGCCCTGGAGGATCAGCGCCTCGGCAATCACCGGTTGATTGAAAAAGCAGGCCAAGTGCAGGGGCGTCCAGCCATCCTGGCTGTATGACTTGATGAGATCCGGCTGCCCGCCCGCCAATTCCGACACCCGCTCCACGGCGCCGGCCATACATGCAGCGAAAATATCCAGCTCAACTCCTTTTTCTAGTAACAGCGCCGCGATGTCGTTGCGGCCGGAATATTTAGCCGCTGTAAATGGCCCGAGTCCATTTTCATCCTTAGAGCTCAACAGTCCTTTATCGGCGGCGATCATTGTACTCACGCGGTCGCGATCCCCGGCCCGGATTGCGTCAAAGAATTCCTTGCTCATGTGCACGCCTCGGTGTTCATAATCACGCCTGCGCTTGGAAGACTTTCTCAGCTTTGGCTACTTCCCAATCCAAATGGTTGATGTAGAACAGCAGCACCGGCTTGGGATACGTATCTTTGAAGTGATCGTAGGCCTTCTGCTGCCATCCTTCCGTCAAATATTTCGACCCGTCGATGTCTTTGGCGAAGAAACCGTCCTCGTTGGGGATTCCCAGGTGGTCCAGGACGGCCTTGATCATGTCGAGATGAGAAACCAAGATGGCTTGCGAAAGATCGGTCGCGAAATCTTCATCTCGTTCGCCGAGACGCGTCCAGAAGCGCGGCGCCGCCTTACGGAGGCTCTCGGAGTTCATCTTGGCCAAGTGCATGCGCGTCTTGAGGCGATCGAAAAGCTGAAAGGTCTTGAGCTTGCCGATTGAAATGGCACGCAGCAATTGAGCGAACGTCTCTTCGCCCAGGCCCTGGAAGATCTCGGAAAGCTGCATAAGAAGCCAGCGTAACATTTGCCGGCAGGCGGATGGCGCAATCGCGGGCGGCTCACCCAAGGTACAATGAGACGTTTTGGGTGGGGCCATGGGAAATCTCATAGTTCTGGGCGCTCAGTGGGGCGATGAAGGCAAAGGAAAGGTAGTCGACCTTTTCTCCGAGAAGTTCTCGGTTGTGGTGCGCTACCAAGGCGGCCACAACGCGGGCCACACAGTGTTCATTGGCGACAAGAAATTCGTTTTGAAGCTGATTCCGAGCGGCATCTTGCGTCCCGGAATTCAAGCCGTCATCGGAAACGGCGTCGTGGTGGATCCCAAAGCTCTGCTCGATGAAGTAGAGACGCTGGAGCGCGCCGGCATCGACGTCAAGACCCGGCTGGCCATCAGCAACCGCGCACACGTGATTTTTCCCTTCCACCGCATCGTCGAGAAAATGTCCGAAGGCCGACAGGACCGGGTTCCGATCGGGACCACTTCCCGCGGCATAGGCCCCTGTTACGAAGATAAGACCGGGCGTCGCGGTGTTCGCATCGCCGATCTGTACGAGCGCGAGAGTTTCTGCGCTATGTACGCCTCGCTCGCCGAAGATAAACAACTGCTGGCGCAGACCTTCAATATTCAGGAGACCATCGATTACGAGAAAATCCGCGATCAATATCTGCAGTTCGCCGATCGCATTCGTCCCATGGTCTGCGATACGGCCCAGTTGATCCACGACGCCATGGAAGCCGGCAAGCGCGTTCTGTTTGAAGGCGCACAGGGCTCGATGCTGGACGTCGATCATGGCACCTATCCGTTTGTCACCTCATCCAGCGCTACCGCGGGGGGCGCTTGCACGGGCGCGGGCGTGCCACCGACCAGGATCAACGGCGTGATCGGGGTTTCGAAGGCCTACGCAACGCGGGTTGGCAGCGGTCCATTTCCCACCGAGCTTGAAGGCGAAGACGGCGAAAGAATCCGGAAAGCAGGCAATGAGTTTGGCGCCGTCACCGGCCGGCCTCGCCGCTGCGGTTGGTTTGACGTTCCGCTGCTGCGTTACACGTCGATGATCAATGGCTTTACCAGCTTGGTGATCACCAAGCTGGATGTACTGGACCAATTCGACGAAATCCCGGTTTGCATCGAATACCGTGGGTTGAAGACCATGCCAGCTACGTTTCGTGGTCTCGAAGCCGCCGAGCCGGTCTACCAGACCTTGCCCGGTTGGAAATCCGAAACGCGTGGCCTGTCGCGTTATGACGATCTGCCGGTCCGCGCGCGCGATTACCTCCGGTTCCTGAGCGAACGGACGGGTGTAGAGGTCGGTTGCATCTCTACCGGCCCCGAGCGCGACGAAACCATCCTGATCGAAGGCTCCAAACTGGCCGCCTTGCTGTAACTTTTTTCGACACCGGCAGTATACAACCAAAGCAAGGAGTGTCCATGGAGTCGTTTCTGCAAGATTGCCGCTATGCTCTCCGGATGCTCGCACGCAGTCCGGGATTCACCCTCATCGCAGTGCTGGCGCTGGCGCTCGGCATTGGCGCTAATTCAGCCATCTTCAGTCTTGTCAACGCGGTAATTCTCAAGCCATTGCCGTACCAGAAACCTGAGCAACTGGTGCAGCTCTGGATGCGCTTCACCAACATCGGTATCCCCAACGATCAGAATTGGGTTTCGGCGCCAGAATTCGGCGACCTCCAGCAGAACCAGAGCCTCTCCCATCTGGCCGCCATATCGAGCGATAGCTTTAATATCAACATCAGCGGCACGCCGGAACGGATCGATTCGGCTGTGGTTTCCACCAGCTTTTTCCCGCTGCTCGGTGTCCAGGCCCAGTTGGGACGCGTGTTTCTTCCCGAAGAAGGACAACCGGGCCGGCAGCATGTTGTGCTGCTCAGCGACGGACTATGGAGACGGCGATTCGGCGCCGATCCCGCGATTCCGGGTCGCAAACTCGTGATGAACGGCCAGAGTTATCTGATTGTGGGCGTGCTACCGCGCGACTTCCATCTTCCAGTTGAATCCGAAGTCTGGACGCCGCTGGTCTTTTCGAGCGACGACCTGAGCCCGAATAACCGCGGCAGCCATAGCTATCAGGTGATCGCGCGCATCAAGCCGGGCTTGAGTCTCGAGCAGGCGCGCGCGGACATGGATGTCGTCTCTCAGCGAATTATTGAACAGCATCCGGATTATCCTTACCGGCAATTCAACTTCCGGGTTCTCACGATTCCGCTGCTCGAGCAGCAGATCGGCGACATCAAAACCGCGCTGTGGGTGCTGATGTCGGCAGTGGGCCTGGTGCTGCTGATCGCGTGCGCTAACGTCGCGAACCTGCTGCTAGTGCGTGCTTCTTCGCGCGAGCGTGAAATCGCGGTCCGGCAGGCGCTGGGCGTCAGCCGCTGGCGCTTGATCCGGCAATTGCTGACCGAGAGCGCGATCCTCGGTCTGATGGCCGGCGCCATCGGGCTGTTTCTGGGCTATTGGGCGCTGCGTCTTTTGACTACGCTCGCCACAACAAGCTTTCCGCGCGTCGTGGAAGCGCACATGGATCTTCGTGTGCTCGCTTTCACGCTGCTGGTTTCGCTGGCCACTGGGATTCTTTTCGGACTGGCGCCCGCGTTTTCCTCGCGGCATGTCACGCATGACGCTTTGAAGGAAGGCGGCCGCGGCGGCACGGCTGGAGCCGGTTCCCAACGGCTGCGCAGCACGCTGGTCGTTGCAGAGGTGGCGCTTTCGCTCACGCTTACTGGTGGGTGCAGGGCTGCTAATCCGCAGCTTTCTGCGGCTACAAGAGGTGGATACCGGCTTCCGGCCTGACGGCGTACTCACCATGCGCATCTCGCTGCCGGAAGAGAAATACGCAAAAGTCGAGCAGACCCGGCGCGTTTTATCACGAGCTTTTGGATCGCATCCGCCGGCTTCCGGGCGTGGATGCCGCCGGGGGAGCGACGGGGCTTCCTCTGGGCGGCACAGGCTGGTCCGGAACCACCACCGTTGATAGCCAGGCCGTTCAACCTAGCGACACTACACCCGAGGCCGATCAGCGGCCAGTGTTTCCGGGCTATTTCGAAGCCATGGGCATTCCGCTGGTGCGCGGCCGGTACTTTGAGCAGCGCGACAACGAAAAAGGCGCCCCCGTCGCCATCATCGACGAAACCATGGCCAAGACGTACTGGCCCAACGAAAACGCGATCGGGAAGCGTATAAAGCAGGGCGGCCGCCAATCGACCCAGCCTTGGCGAACCATCGTCGGTGTGGTACGGCACATTCGTTACAGGACGCTCGAATCGCCATCGCGCGTCGAATTCTACTGGCCTTACGACCAGACATCATTCGCGCTGGGATCGATGAGCCTGGCTATTCACACCTCATCCGACCCGCGGTCACTCGCCGGCGTCGTTCAAAGGCAGGTTCAGGCGCTCGATCCGGATCAGCCGGTATACCGCATCCGCACCATGGGTGAACTGATGTCGGAATCGATGGCGCGGCGGCGGCTCTCGATGTTTCTGCTGGCTATCTTCGCTGCTGTGGCGCTGGCGCTTGCAGCCGTCGGCATTTATGGCATCATGTCCTATTCAGTCGCCCAGCGCGCTCACGAAGTCGGGATCCGCATGGCCCTCGGCGCGCGAAGCTCCGATGTGGTGCGAATGGTGATCGGCCAGAGCCTCGGCCTGACTCTCGCCGGAATATTCGTCGGGCTGCTCGGATCGCTCGCGCTGACCAATTTCCTGTCGAGCCTGTTGTTCGACGTAAAGGCCACCGATGCGACGACATTTCTGTTAGTCGCGGTGATCCTCGCAGTTGTTGCCCTGATAGCGAGCTTCGTGCCTGCTTACCGTGCTACCACCGTAGACCCAGTGAACGCGCTGCGTCAGGAATAGACGGGCCTAGTTCCGCGTAACCGATATCGATCGCCAGCTCGTATTCCCAGCGGCATCACTGGCACGAATGGTGATAGTGGTTGCTCCCACGTAGAGCGGGATCGCCGGCGTGATCCAGTTGTTCGTGCCACTAGCGGTCCCCGACGCTCCGTTGGAGCTCGCCCATGTCACCGAAGCGACCCCGACGTTGTCCTGCGCAGTGCCTTGGACGACCAATGAGGTATCGGAAGTGGAGACATTAGTGTTAGCTGGGGACAAAATCGTCATCGATGGCGGAGTCGTGTCCGGCCCAGGCGTGGGGGTTATGGGAGTCGGAGTTGGTGTCGGAGTGGGCGGCTGATTGCGAGTTATGGTGAAGCTGCGCGTCACCAGACTCTGCTGCGAATCGTGAGCCGAGACCGTTACGACGGTGTCGCCGATGTTCAACGGCACGGTCGAGATCGTCCAAGTGGCCAACCCTTGCGCTGTTCCGGAAGATCCGTTGTTCGTCGTCCAGCCCACCTGCACAGTTCCACTGCCGCCCGACGTGCTCCCGCTGATCGCCACCGAAGACGCGGTGGTAGGGCTGGCAGGAGCCTGAACGGTGAGCGTCAGCGGACTAGCAGGGGGAGTGACCGGCGTCGGAGTGCTCGGATCCGGCTGAGTATCTTGCGGAGCATACAACTGCAAGATCGCGTTAATGTCATCCTGAGTCAGCCCGGTGGCCTGGTGATAGTAGGGATACATCACTGCGCCGGGCTGGTCGGAATGTCCCAGCCCTAGGGCATGCCCGGCCTCATGCAGCGCAATGCTGAACACGTCCACACCCGCCCCGATTTTCCAACTCTCGTCTGCGTTGAAGTGCATGTTGCCCGCGATCGGTTCCGGGTTGACTGGAAACGGATAGAAGGTGTGCGCCAAGATGCCACCCTGCGGAACAAACGGGTATCCATCGCCGTGGTCTCGGCTCGCAAAGAGAACCGCTATAGTTTGGTCTCCAGCCGCGTCGCTGGTGGGTGTGAAAGTGAGCTTCGCGTACTTTGCCCACTCTGAGAACGCGCGCACGATTTCTGCCTGGACTGAATCGGCAGGCAACTCGGCGGTCAACTGAACCCAAGCGTACTTCAGGTCCGCTCCGCCGCGGACGGCTCCATCCCAGCCACCCACCAAAGCCACCGATTGCGCGACTGCGCCCCGCTTGGTGAACGCCGCCGCGCTGGCGTGCATCGGCGTGCCGGCGATCAACTCCGGAGCGGCCGGAAAAATATAGGCCACGTCATCCCATCCGGCCAGCGCCAGCACTTCCTTCGCCGTGCCCGATACCAGTAAATGATTCGAAAGGAGGTCAGGATTTTCTTGGATAAGCAGACCCGCATCCTTCGCGATGGCGCGCGCGTCATTCGGATCTACATCCTGATAAAACTCTGCCAGCACGGTGACTGTCACGTCGTCCACCAGCGTTCCAGCGAGGTCAGGACTGATCTTCTCCACAGGCCGCAATCTGCCGACCGCCAGCAGGCCGATGGAGTCGAATGAGACGCCATCGTTAACCGAAATTGATAACGCGAAGTCGGGAACGTACGACAGCACCGTCGCGCCGAGATTCTGGAGGTCATTCACCTGGTCGTCGCTGGGATTGTTGGCAAATTGCACCAACAGGTGCGACCGGCCGAGCGTTCGTCTTCTTAGCGGAGCTTCGGGCGCCACCGGCGTTCCGGCAAAATCCCTTTTTAGGCCCTTCAAGTGCACGCCCGTATGTAACGCCGGTTGAGCTAAAGCCAGGCCCGCCATCAACCACCCTGCTAAGAGGTACTTCAATTTCCTCATACTTCTCGCATCGGATTGGAGCTCGGAATGTTGAGAATTTTCGCTTGCACCAGTGCACTATTCCTCCAAGGAATATCTGTGCTCATCCGTACTCGACTCCTCCTACTCTCTTTGTTGGGCCTTGCACGATTTCTGGCGGCAGCCAACCCGCCGGCAAATTCGTATGTCATCCAAACCGTCGCGGGCAGCGACTTTGCGGTTGACGGCCCATCCGCGCTCGCGGCGATATTCAGCCAAACCGAAGGAATCGCCATCGACAACAACGGCGCGATTTACGTTGCCGATGCCGATGACAATCGAGTTCGAAAAATAAACCCCAACGGCAGCATTCAGACCATGGCCGGCACGGGCGTGGCGGGATTCGCGGGCGATGGCGGGCCATCCACCACGGCGATGCTCAGCCATCCCTACGGAGTGGTTGTCGATGTGCAAGGCAATCTCTACATCGCGGACCTCGGCAATGTGCGCGTTAGAAAAATCTCGTCCGATGGCATGATCGTGACAGTCGCCGGAGGTGGGACGATAGCGCCAGGCGGCAATGGCGATGGCGGACCGGCCACCAGCGTGCAACTCCTCGAGCCTCGCAACGTCGCCGTCGCGCCCGATGGCACGCTCTACATTTCCGACTTCGGCGCGCACCGGGTCTATCGCATCACTCCCGGCGGCATCCTGACGACACTAGCCGGCACAGGAAGCGCGGGATTCTCCGGCGATGGCGCCGCCTCGCAACTCGCGCAATTGAACTCACCCGCCGGTCTGGCATCCGACTCAAGTGGCGCTCTCTACATCGCCGACAGCGCCAATAATCGGATTCGTAGGGTGTACCAGGGCGTTATTACCACCGTCTACAAAGTGACCGGGCCTACCGGGGTTGCAATCAGTCCCACTGGCGCCCTCTATATCGCCGCCAGCGGCTATCTCGGAACCCAGTTCAAAGCCATGGGCGGTATTCCATCTGCTCGTGACGTCACCCTCGATCGCACTGGCAGCGTCTACGCGACCACCGGCCAGTACGTCTATAAAGTTGCGAGCAGCGGCACCGTGACCACGGTCGCTGGAAGCGGAGCGGAGCCCTACTTCGGAGGAGACAACGGTCCGGCCACGGCCGCGCGATTGCACGCGCCATCCGGTCTGGCAGTCGACGACGGCGGGAACTGGTACATCACCGACACGGCCAACAACCGCATTCGCAAGATTACGCCCGCCGGCATCATAACGACTATCGCGGGTACGGGCGATGAGGGGTCAAAAGGCGACAACGGCCCCGCCACACTGGCGCAATTGAACGGCCCGCGCAGCGTCGCGTGCGATTCGCAACACAATATCTACATCGCCGACTCCGGAAACAACAGCATCCGCAAGATCACGCCCAGTGGCGTCATCCAGACTGTCGCAGTGCAGCTCGGAGTACAACTCAACGACCCGGAATACGTCGCAACGGACTCCCAAGATTCTCTCTACATCACCGACGCGGGTAACGGCCGGGTGCTCAAGGTAACCTCTTCCGGGTTGGTCAGCATCGTCATGCTGGTCCTGCGCCCATCGGCGGTGACGGTGGATGGTAGCGGGAATATTTACGTGAGTGCGGCGAAGGCCATCTCGAAGATCACGCCCGCCGGTGCTCTCACCACCGTGCTGGACGGGCTGAATTCGCCGCGCGGGTTGGCCATAACTCAAACGGGCGACCTGATTGTCGCCGACAGTGGCGCGAATGTTGTTCGCAGACTCTCGTCCACGGGTGTGCTCTCCACTATCGCTGGAACTGGCGCCGTTGGCTTCTCTGGCGACGGACTGCCAGCCTCCGCTGCACAGTTGAACTCGCCGGCCGATTTGGTGGTGGACTTAACCGGAACGATCTGGATCGCCGATTCCGGGAACAATCGCATCCGAAGGCTCACGCGCTCCGCCGTCGCCGACGTCACCGCGACTGCAACCCTGGTGCATTCGGCCACGATGGCGCCGGGGCCCATCGCACCTGGCGAAATCGTCACGATTTTCGGTGCAGGATTCGATCCTAACCAGACCCAGCTACTTTTCGACGGTGAGCCGGCAACAGTCTTCTATGCCGGCACCGGTCAGATTAACGCGCTGGCGCCTGCGAATCTCGCGCCCAATTCCATCACTGATATCAGCATTGTTGTGGACGGCACGAAAGTGGCCGACGTGCCATCACAAGTGGTCAGCGCGGCGCCCGGCATCTTCACCACGGGCAATGGAACCGGACAGGCTGCTGCCGTCAATCAGGACGGAACGCTGAACTCGGAATCGAATCCGGCCGCGCGGGGATCCATCGTCTCACTGTATGCGACCGGTCAAGGCCAAGCCGCCAGCGCCGTGAGTTTGAAGATCGGCCTATACGCCGCGCAGTTGCTCTACGCGGGGCCCGCTCCTGGCTTCGCAGGGCTCATGCAAATCAATGCGCAAGTGCCTGGCGGCTTCCTGGCACCGGGCATCCAGCCGGTGGTCCTGTCAGCGGGAGGCGCCCTGAGCCAGGCCGGAGTAACTATCGCGGTGCGTTGACCTCAGATGCCTAAAGGATGCATACTTATGCATATGAGAAGTACACTCAATCTCGACGATAAACTGATCGAGGAGGCCAAGCGGCTAACTGGCATTCAAGAAAAAACGGCGCTCATACGGGCCGCCCTCGAAGCGCTCATCGCAAAAGAGATTGGACACCGGCTTGCGGCCCTCGGAGGCACGCAGCCAGAGTTTGAAGCTGGCCCGCGACGGCGCTCTAAGCGCGCAAAATGATACTCGCGGATACATCCGTTTGGATCAGCCACTTCCGGGAGAGCCAGCCTCATTTACAGCGGGCTCTAGCGGATAGCGCCGTTTTCATGCATCCTTTTGTGCTCGGCGAAATTGCCTGCGGCAACCTTCGCGCCCGGTCTCAAACCCTGCATATGCTCGCGCGATTACCCTCCCCAGTCTCAGCTTCGAACGACGAAGTTCTCGCGATGCTGGAGCAACATCGCTTTTTCGGAAGAGGTCTAGGCTGGGTCGATGCGCACCTGCTCGCCTCCGCGCGGCTTACGAGCTGCAGATTGTGGACCCTCGATAGCCCCCTTCGCGATGCGGCCATAGCACTTAAGATCGGTTATTCCGCAGTAATGTAGCTACTGCCTCGCCGCCCGCGCCAACTCCAACGCCTTGCCCATCACGGGATCACTGCCCGCCAGCAGATCCTGCAGCGCCGGCTTTACCCCTATATCCGGTAGAATGCTGCGCCGCGGATCGCCGCCCTTCACCGCCAGATAATAAGTCTGCAACGGCACGCGCACGGCGACTTTCGAGTTGGGCAGGATCACGGTCGGCACGCGCCCCGACGTATTGCCGTAGTAACCGCCCGCCGCCTCCTCGCCGATGAACGTCGCCCGCTTGTAGGAATGCAGGTTCGATAGAAACTCGCACGTGGTCGAAAAGCTGCCGCCATTCATCAGTGCCAGCACCTGCCCCGCAAAATATGGCTGCGAGGGCTGCTGGATCCCCCAATTGGGATGCTGGATGTTGTGAAATTTTCCGTCGGAGCGCCGCTCCACCATGGACGCCGGAATTACACCGCCCCCGCCCTCCACATATCGGCTGAAGCTGAACTCGCGTGCGTTCAAAACCAGATCGTCGTAATAGCGAAACGGCTGGTCCACCAGAAAAGAAAACAGCTTCTTGCCGAGCTCATCCGCGCCGCCGCTGTTGTTGCGAACATCGATAATCAGGCTTTGCGACATCTGCCGCTGGATCTGCTCGAATGTATCGTCAAAAAAGCGGCCGCCCGCGCTGCCTGAGAATTGGCGAATGGCAAGCACCGCGATTCTTCCGCCATCCAGAAATTTCAAATCCGCGGCGCTCTCCGGCTTCTGATCTCGCGGGTACCGCACTGGCGCAATCGTCTCCCGAAAGTCTCCCCGCGCGCCCGACAATCGGAGGGTACGACTGGCCCCGCTCCCTGGATCGCGAAACTCGATCACAAACGGGCTGTCGATTCCCACCACAGAATAAAGCAGCCTTGGAAACGCTCCACCGTGCCCGATTCGCCAGGGCCGCACAGTGCTGGAATCCCCGTCTCCAGGCGTGGCAGCGATCATAGTCGTGAGAATCCGCTCGATCGGAACCCGGTTGATCTCGCGCACCTCAAGCCCGGTCAAATGCTGTTCGTCCGGCATGTATTCGCGCAGTGTATAGACTTTGCCGTCCGACACTTCCACATCGAAAGGGAAAAGTGGAATCGTCTTCGCCATTGCCGCCTGAATGTCGCGTGGAGGCAGAGCTGCGGTATGCCCGCACTTGATCTCGGCCACTACCGACGCGAGCATCCGGTAGAATTCGAGCACGCTCATCGGTCGGATGATCTGCTTGGCGGCCGCGTCGAACGTGCGATCCATCTCGGCCTTCGGCGTATAGCGGTAGATTCCGGGGTGCCCTTCCTCGAGCGCACTTCGGAAAATCTGGAAATCTTCCTGGAGCAAGCCGGGTTCGATCTTTGCCGTTGGCCGCGTCTGCGCCGAAAGCAGCGCCGCCATCGCAATTGCGATGATCTGTGGAAAAGCTCTCAGACCTGCGACGCCGCTATCCCGGATATTGCCCCGCAATGTAACTCTGCAAATGACCGATGGTCTCTTCGTGCGCCGTGATAATCCAGTTCACCAGATCGCCGATCGAGATGATGCCCACTACACGGTCCCGCTCCACCACAGGCAAATGGCGGATGCGGTTCTCCGTTATGATTCGCATGCATTCTTCCACGGTGTCCGCCGGCGTCACGGTGATCACCGGGCTAGTCATGATCTCGCGTACCTGAGTGTGCTTGGATGAGCGGTCTTTCAGGATCACCTTCCGCGCGTAATCGCGCTCGGATATGATGCCGGACAGTTCGCCTTCGGACATGACGAGCAACGCGCCCACGCCCTTTTCCGACATCTTCTCGATCGCTTCGTAAACGGTCGCTGTGGGCGCCACGGATAACACTTGGCGGCCCTTTAATTTCAATACGGATTCAATTGTATCGACCGATTTCATGGGATGCCTCCCGACCAAATGATAGACCCGTGGGCCGTTCGATACAAGGCCCCGGGGGCTTCAGAACTCCAGCCTCGCTTGAAACGCGATCATTCGGGGCGAACTGTCGCCGCCCAATCCGACTCCTAGCAGTCCAGTCGGCGGCGAAGTCGGGTAGCTCAGCGCGCCGAATCCGGTCTGCGTCGAGGGTTTTCCTGGAATCCCTGCGTATCCCAAAACTGGAAGGCCAAAATTCGGATGATTGAACACATTGAAGAATTGCCCATCGATGCGCAGCTTCACGCGTTCGGACAATTGGAACCACTTGGTCAGATACAGGTCGCTCCAGACGAAATCAGGACCGCGTAACGCATTCCGTCCTAGATTGCCGAATTGACAATTCTTTGGACTGTCGCCGCCGGCACAGGCCCCGGTGCTTGGATCGACCGCCGAGACAAACGCGTCCGGGTTGAGCCACTGAATCGTTCCGGGTTGAGTAACGCCCGGGATGGGATTGTGTTCGTACAGCGGTACTCCGGGATTCACGCTGGCGTACTGCGGGCCGCTACCCTGAACAATGCCGTTACCATTGGCCGAATACGGCGCGCTCAAAACCGAAAATGGTAAGCCGCTGTGCCAAAACACGGTGCCGGATACCTGCCATCCGTTCAGTGCTCGGGCCAGCATGTGATTCCGGAATTTGATCGGCAACTGATAAGCGTACTGCGCCGTGAAGTTGTGACGCACGTCGTAATCGCAGGGACCGTACTGGCGGCCAAGCTCACCCGGCAGCGGCGAAAGGATTGCTCCGGCGGCGAACGGAAGGAATCCGCCGTTTGAGACCGTGTCCATGCAGCGGCTCCAGGTATAGTTTGCCTGGACCTGAATGCCGTGCCCCAGCCGCTTGTCGGCCGTTAACTGGAGGCCGTTATAGTGGCTGTTCGCGCCGGTGTTCAATTGCGTTACTGGCCCGAATCGCGGATCGATGGGCTTTCCGTAAGGGAACGGCGCGAAGCAGCCGTCGCAGACAGTCTGATAACCGTTCACTTGCGTCTCGTAGGGCTGATTGACCGCTCGCGTGCCGACATACTGAGCTCGCAGATTGAGTGCGTTGCCGATCTGGTGCTCGAGCGCGAAGCTCCACTGCATGAAGTAAGGCGCATGGAGCTTGCCATCCGGAACGGCGGTGATCGAAATCGGCGGAAGGCACGTGTTCGGATTCGCCAGGGGCGAGGCGCAGGAAAGCTGGCCTGGGGCGAAGCCGGCGTTGAAGAGCTTATTCGCCGCGGCAGTCGCATCGATAGCGCTGTTCGGAACTCCCGGTGCTATCGCCACTCCTCCCACCGTGCCCAATAGTCCGCCCTGGAACGTCTTCGAGTAGGGAGGGTTCGTCCCCACGGGATCGACCACGCTGCCCGGCAGGAGGTCGCTGAATATTCCAAACCCGCTGCGTAGCACCGTGTGCGGCGCGAGCTGCCACGCAATTGCGGTTCTGGGCTGGAGTATGGCAGCGGGCGTAGAGGCGAAAATCGTCGACTGCTGGGTCCGGATGGCCTGGCTCAGCGGCTGATTCACATCGTGGGAAATCGAATCGAACGACCCGGCCAATCGCGCCACCGCGTTATGTGGATTCAGGGGATTTGAATTGTACGTATCGCGAACGCCGAACGTCCAGGTCAACGTTGGCGTGACCTTCCAGGTGTCCTGCGCGTAAAAATCCAGATTGAGGAAGTTGTAGGGCTGCGAATCGGCCAGCGGGAAGGTTTCCGAAGCCGTCGACGCAACACCGTAGATAAATTGCGGCAGAGTGGTGTAGGTGACCAGCGGAACCACACCTTCACCGAAATCATAGTCGTTCAGCCTGAAGATCCGACTGTTGGTTCCGAACCTGAAGTCGTGCGAACCGGCTGTCCAGGCGAGATTATCATTGATGAAGAAACGCGTGGCGCGACGGCCCTGCACCCATGTATTGTCGAGCCCTCCGAGCGGCGTGAACGGCGCATTCGCGCCACTTCCCTGCAGGACAATGGGAAAGGCCGCCAGTGTCTTTTGAAAGTCGGTCGGCCCGAAGAGGCTCTCGTACCAGGAAAATGCGGGGTTGAAGTAGTTCACCAGATGCCCGGAGAACACATGCGTGTAGCCTGATGCGAATGAGTAAAGGGGCTGCGGAGAAATGGCGTTGAACAGCGGATTGATCGGATCGGTATAAGCAGCCTGAAGCCCGGTATCGGACTGAAACCGGAACCAGGCCATGTTTTGGATATCGATGTTATAGTCGATACGAGCCGTTTGCACCTGCTCGCGATCATCGCTCGAATGCGAAATGCTCTGGCGGTTCGCGCAACCGTTTCCATTCGGTGGATTGCCACCCGCGGTGGTTCCATCGCTGTTCAAGGGACAGCCGAGAACCGCGAGCGGAGTTCCCGCGGTGTTGCCGTACAGCGAAAAGAGTTTCTGGTAGAACGGCACCAGTTGGGGCGCCGGTTGATAAGCCGACCCGGTTATTGAGTCCACACCACCGCGCGGCAACTGCTGCAAGACGTAATCCTGAAATGCCGGCGTCGGCACAGTCGTGGCGCTGACGATCGGAAGTGCAATCCGAACCCATTCGGAATCGAAGAAGAAAAACAGCTTATCGTGGATGATCGGGCCTCCCAGACTTCCCCCGAAGTGATTCACCGTGGAGCGCGGCTTGTGGTTTCCAGGCGTAGCGTTCGTAAAGAAATCCGCCGCATTGAACTTTGAACCGTTCCAAAGCTCGTACAGGTTTCCGTGAAACTGGTTGGTGCCGGATTTCGTGACATAGTTGACTTGCGAAGCTCCGTACCTGCCCTGATCGACAGAATATGAGACGGTGTTGACCGTTACCTCCGCGATCGAATTCAATCCAAGTACCAGATTGGTCGAAAGGCCGCTATTCAGGTTCGTTAGCGGATCGTTGGTCTCCAGACCATCGACAATATAGCCGTTCGAAAGAGAAGGCAAGCCATTGAACTGCACGTTGCCGTAACCATTCGTGCCGCCCACGAAGTCGTTGCCGCTGCCGGCCGTGTTGATGAGTGCGCCGGCGGCAAACTGCAGCGGATAGGTCATGTCGCCACCGGGATTCGGAAGGTTTTCAATCGCCCGGGCGTTCAGGGTCGTCGAGGTATTCGCATTCTCCGGGTTGATGAGCGGCGCCTGCTCCTGCACCAAGATGCTTTCGCTTGCGGATGCGATGTTGAGCTTGAAATCGACCGTTTGCTTCTACCCAAGTCCGGCGGAGACGGAGTTGTTCTGCTGTGCCTCAAAGCGGTCTGCTTCCGCTTTCACCGAATAGGTACCGGGCTTGAGCTGCGGAAAGCTAAACCGTCCGGAGTCGTCTGTCTTCACCGATCGTTTGAGGCCATTCTCGATACTCGTGATCGTCACGGTCGCGCCGGGGATACCCGCGCCGGTGGGATCGGTGACCGATCCGACGATCGCACTGGTCGTTTCCCCCTGAGCCATCGCCAGCAATGCTATGAGGTGCATCGACAGCAAGATTTTAGGCATGCCTAAATTATACAATGAAGGGGTGCGACCTGGTCCCTATAACACCGAATCGGTGGACAATTATCTAAAAGCGATATTTGAGCTCAGCGGCCCCACCGAGGTACAGGTGACCGGCAACACCCTCGCTCATCATCTTGGTGTCCGTGCTGCTTCCGTAACTGGTATGCTCCAGAAACTCGCGGCACAAAAGCCGCCGTTTGTGAAATACCAGAAGCACCACGGCGTGCGTTTGACCGCGACCGGGAGGATGCGCGCGCTGGAGGTCCTTCGTCACCACCGATTGCTGGAGCGCTTCCTCCATGATTTTCTCGACTACTCCTGGGACGAGGTTCACGATGAGGCGGAACGCCTGGAGCACTTCATCTCGGAGCGGCTTGAGGATCGCATCGCGGCGAAATTGGGAGACCCGGAAACTGATCCTCACGGACACCTGATCCCAGAGCGAAGTGGCGCGCTTCCAAATCGCAATGAGATTCCATTATCAAGCTGGGCGTGTGGCGTCCCAGCCGTGATCAGCAGCGTCTCGGACCATGACCCCGCCGCCCTGCGTGAGATGACGCGACTCGGATTGAAACCCGGCGTGACAATTACGGTGGAAACAGGCACGCGGAATGCCTCGCTGCGGGTCCGAATTGGCGATCGTACGGATTCAGTCCGCCTCAGCCCAACTCTCGCAAGCGGAATTTCGGTGATCGCCGGCGCAAAATAGCCGGCTGCTACTCGCGCCGAAGGGCGATGGTGGGATCGATGCGTGTGGCGCGCATGGCGGGGATCATGCATGCCAGCACCGCCACGCCCATCAGGCCGAGGGCCACGGCGGCAAACGTCGACGGGTCCATCGGACTTACATGGAACAGCATGCTGCTCAGCAAGCGCGTCGCTGCGAGCGCCCCGGCGATCCCCCCTGCCACCCCGGCCAGCGCCGGCTTCATTCCCTGGACCAGGATCAGCCGGCGTACGTCGGCAGAGCTGGCTCCCAATGCCATGCGAATTCCCATTTCGCCGGTGCGCTGCGAGACGGTGTACGAGAGAACACCGTAGAGTCCAACCGCGGCCAGCACCAGAGCCAGTCCGGCGAACAGGCTCAACAACAGGATACTGAATTCACGCCTCTGTACCGTGGTGTCGATGATCTTCCGCCGTGGTGCGCACTTGGAAGAGGGGGAGATCGCGGTCCAGTTGCTCGATCGCTTTGCGAACCGAAGGCACGATGCTATGCGGCTCGATGGATGTGCGCAGAACCAGATACGTGCCACGCGCGTCGCCGTCCAGGATCGGTGTGTACATGGTCGGCTGTATCTTGGCATCGGGACGCTTAAGAACGTCTCCCACAATCCCCACCACCTGAAGGGACATGGTCTTCATGAGGCCCGCAAGCAGGATGTGTTTCCCAATTGGGTCCTCATTGGGAAAATACTCTTTGGCGAGCGATTCGCTGATGATGATGCTGCTCAACCGCGGATGCTGCTCGTCGAAACCCGCCCCATCCTGCTCGATGAAAGTGCGGCCACGGAGAACGGGCACACCGGCGGCCTGGAAGAATCCCGGATCGACCGAACGGTAGAGCGCATCCATCAGGACACCCGGCGGCAATGTCCGGCCTTCGATGTTAAAGACCCAGTCGCTGCAATGGCCTCCAGCCGGCGGACAGGTGGTCAAGCCGGCCGCTTCCACTCCGGGCACAGCCATCGCCGCGCGCAGGAGTTTCTTGTCGAACGCCGACACGTCTGTATTCTTCGGGTACGCTGCTTCTGACGGATACACGCCCACCGTGAGGGTGTGGTCGGTCCGAACACCGGTGTGAACGTTTCTCAGTTAATCGAAGCTCCGCAGAAGCAGGCCCGCGGCAACCAGCACCATTAGTGAAAGCGCAACCTCCGCGGTGACCAAGACATCGCGGAAGCGAGCGTGCGAGCGGCCGGGAGTTGAAGATCGCCCGGAATCCTTGAGATTGCTCACAAGATCGAAGCGCGAGGCTTGCGCAGCAGGAAAGAGGCCGGCGGCAATGCCCGTAAGTAAAGCGATGCCAAAGGTGAACAGGAACACCCGGTAATCCACGCCGATGTTGTCCACCTGTGGAAGATACGCGGCGTTGGGCGCCTTGGCGGCCAGATAACCGGTCGTCATTGACGCCACCCAGATACCGAGACCGCCGCCCAGAACGGACAATAGGACACTTTCCGTGAGCAGTTGCCCGATGATTCGAGCGCGGCTGGCGCCTACAGCTGCCCGAATGGCGACTTCGCGCTGCCGTCCCATTGCCTGCGCCAGAAGCAGGTTGGCGACGTTGACGCAAGCAATGATCAGAACACAAACCACCGCGCCAAACAAGACCAGAAGCGATGTCCGGATATCGCGGACCGTCATCTCACCCAGCGAGACCACATTGGCGCCCTTGCCCGCAACTGCCTCGGGATGAGCGTGCTTGTATTGCTTTTGAATACCGTCGATTTCCGCACGCCCCTGTTCGACGCTGACCCCCGGCCGCAAGCGCCCGATGACATCCAGAAAGTGGTTCTCGTGCGAGGCGAGTTGCTTGGGTGGAACCTGTTGTTCGAGCGGCACCCAGACCTGGGTTGTACGACTCGGGTACATGAACCAGCCAGGTAGGATCCCGATGATCTGGTAGCTTTCGTTGTCAAGCCGGATGGGACGTCCCAACACGTCCGGCAATCCACCGAAGCGGCGCTGCCACAGCCCGTAGCTGATCAGGGCGACGTGCGGAGCGCCGGGCTGGTCCTCATCTGCGCGGAAGTTACGTCCTTGGATCGGTTGAACGCCAAGAGTTGTTAGCAGATTGTCCGATAGGAACGCGGCATCGATTCGTTCCGGGGCGAACCCGCCCGATGGGCTGGACAGGTTGAACTCGCCCCCGTCGGCCGCCGCGATCTGCTCGAATTGGCGGGCATCCCGTCGCCAATTGAGATAATTGGCCGGCGCGACAGGATTGTAAGGAGGCTCGCCGATGCCGATGACGTCGCGCTCGAAAAGCTGAACCAGCCGGTCGGGCTCTTGATAGGGCAGGGGTTGGAGAAGCAGCGCGTTCACCACGCTGAAGATGGCCGCGTTCGCGCCCAGACCAAGAGCGAGGACGGAGATGGCGATCAACGTTCGCCCGGGATTTTTCCGGAGCTGGCGAAGCGCAAAGGCGATATCGTGAATCAGCGTAGACAGCATGGCGTCCAGATCTACATGCACGCTCCCTGCCATCCCAGCGCGTTGAAAAATCGCGGGCGTTCAAGCTAATGGACGCCCGCTGGTGAGAAATGCCTGTCCGTTTATGAACAAGCGCCTGAGGTAACCGTCAGGCCGGCAGAAATCCGTGTTCAAAACGTGATACCGAATTCATCGCTCTGAAATCTGAAGCTGATAGTCTCCCCCGAGGGAGGAAATACCTTTGAAGAAACGCCACACGGCAAGACTAACCCTTGCATTGGCTTCATCTGCCATTCTGTTGTCATCAATGGCGCACGGTGCGGAGACGTAAAGAAGGATCACGTCCTATTAATCAGCATCGACGGGATGCACGCGGTCGATTATGAGAACTGCGTCAAAGCGGGCACGTGCCCGAATCTGGCTGCATTTGGGCCGGACCGCCATAAATTACACCCGCACTAGTACGTCGCGACCCTCGGATTCGTTCCCCGGGTTGATGGCCCTGGTTACGGGAGGAACTCCCAAGACCGTCGGCGCATTCTATGACGTCGCCTGGGACCGCGTCCTGGCGCCTCCGGCCGTCGCTACGGGCAACGGACTCGCCGCCGGAACCTGCCATCCTAACCAGAACAACGGAACGCAGACAGAGTACGAGGAAGGCGACGAAATCAATCAACTGCTATTGAATGGAGGCAACCCGAACGGATCGCTCATCGACGGTGGCGTGCCATCCCTCAATCCCATGAGGTTCATACGCGATCCGTTCTCTAGACCGACTAGGTGCGCTCCGGTTTATCCCTGGAACTTTATCCGCACTAACACGATCTACGGTGTGATTCATGCTGCCGGCGGCTACACTGCCTGGTCGGACAAGCACGCCGTGTATGCGGCTGTTTCCGGCCCGACGGGAACCAACATGCCGAGCAACGTCGACGATTATTATTCTCCGGAAGTCAATTCCAATCAAATTCCGCTGCCGGGCGTCACTACGGCAGGCACAAACTTCAATTGCGGAAACATCCAGGCGAGCGGGAACGCAACAACTCCAGGCAGCGACTGGACGACCGATTTTCAGGCGATCCAGTGCTATGACCAGTTGAAAGTGAACGCGGTAGTAAACTGGATCAACGGCAAAACGCACCTGGGCGCGAGCAGCGCTCCGGTGCCGACTATCTTCGGAATGAACTTCCAGGCGGTGAGCGTGGGTGAGAAGCTCATCGAGAATGGAGTGTTTGGCGGCTATACGGATGCCGCGGGAGATGCGACGCCGGCATTGACGAGCGAAATCGTCTTCGTTGACGCGTCCATCGGACAGATGGTCACCGCGCTCAAGAACCAGGGTCTGCTCAATTCGACGACCATTATCATCACGGCCAAGCACGGGCAGTCGCCGATCGATCCCCAGCGCTTTTTCCCGATCCCCGGCCACTCCCATACGAACGGTACGTCGCCGGCCAATCTTCTCCTGGCGGCGAACCTGGTCCCGGCATTGGAGCTTGCCGGTCCCGGGCCGACCGAGGACGACATTTCTCAATTGTGGCTCTCGCCAGGGAATACGACCCTGACTACCGCGCAGACCGTGGCGGGGGTAACGGTCCTCGAAAACAACGCGAAGACGGCGGGCATCGGCGAGATTTTCTACGGCGCCTCGCTCGAGACGATGTTTAACCCGCCCGGCGTTCCGACGGTGAATGGTCCTTGCTGCGCTCTGCTGCCTGGTGGAGATCCCCGCACGCCCGATATCATCGTAGCCCCGAACATCGGTGTAATTTACACCGGCAGCGCGAGCAAACAGGAAGAGCACGGCGGTTTCGCCTTTGACGATACCAACGTGATGCTGCTGGTATCGAACCCCAGTATTCAGGCGCGGACCATCACGAGTTGGGTCGAGACGATGCAAGTCGCGCCGACCGTTCTCCAGCTTGTGGACCTCGATCCCAACTCGCTGGATGCGGTCCGAATCGAGGGCACGCAGGTTTTGCCGGGCCTGTTCAGCCAGAACGGTAATGGTAATGGTAACGGCCAAGGGCAGAACCAAAATCGGCCGTAGCTTGTAACGGGGCGTCACTTCCGACACCCCACCTTCTCACACTCTTCTTCGCAGGGTACGAGGGAGCGCGATTGCAGGTGAAATATCGATGAAACGTCGCCCTATGACATAATCCCGAGAGGGATTCTATGTCGCAAGCAGTATTTACCCTTCCGGCCGGGGTTCAGCTGGTGCCCGTCGAACCGCAGCACATTCCAGAGCTTGGGCGCATCTGCTATGAGGCGTTCAAAGATATCGCCGACCGGCACGGTTTCGCACCTGACTTTCCCAGCGTCCAGGTAGCCCGCAAAACCATTAGCATGCTCATTGAGCGAGAAGATTTCTATGGCGTGGCTGTGATCGTCAATGGCGAACTGGCCGGTTCGAATTACCTTTCTCTCACCGATCCGGTGGCGGGCGTCGGCCCCATCACTGTAGATTGCGCCTTTCAAGGCCGCGATCTAGGGCGCGCTCTCATGCAGGACGTGATCGACCATGCGCGCCGTAACAACATCGCGCGCGTTCGCCTTTTGCAGGATGCTTTCAACACCGCCTCGCTCTCGCTATATGCATCGCTCGGATTCGAAGTCAAGCATCCAGTGGCCGAGATGAGCTTCAATGCCGCGGTGAAGGCCGACGCTACTGTCCGCCCGGTGCAAGATAGCGATATCGATGCCCTCGACGCGCTTTGCCAAAGGAACTACAAGTCCCGCCGGCGGAACGAGCTCGCAGCAGCCGTCCGCGCCGAATTTTCGCCGGTGCTTCGAGAACGAGGCGGCAGGTTCACGGGTTATCTCATCCCCGGCCTCTTTGGTCACGGCGTCGCGGAAACGCCCGACGATGCCGTCGCGCTAGCCACGCAAGCAGCGCGCTTGATCCCGCACGAAAGAGCGCGAAGCCTCTGTCCGCTCACCGATGGGCCCCTGTTTCAAGCCTTCCTTAAGGCCGGCTGCCGAACCGTCAAGATGATGAACCTCATGGCCATGGGGCCTTACGAAGCGCCCACCTCGGTCTGGATGCCCTCGATCCTATACTGAACCAGCGCTCCCCCCACTCGTATCGTAGGCAGGACGTCCGGGGTCTCGGCCATGTACTAATGGCTTTGCGACTGGCAAGAACGGGCGAAGGCAGTTTGGGGTGTAAGATGCACTGTCCCTAACTAATTTAGGCGGCGGCTTGGTCGGATTCGGGGAAGACTTCGACTAGGGTGGGCATGCGTTCTTGCAGCAGAAACTCGGTGGCTTGAATCAGTGGATCGAGATGGAAGCGTTCCTGCATGCGATTACCCAGCAACGCGTTGTCGATGGCGGCCAATCCCATGCCCTGATGGTGAGCCATAAAGCAGCGAATGAATTCGGGCGCGTGGACGCCATGCGCGGAGTAGTCGATCGCTTCGAAAAAGCCGTGACGTGCTAAACAACCTTGAGCAGCCATGGACCGCAGGTTGGCGGTACTCCTCGAAGGGTCGACCATCAGAGCCAGCAGGCTGGCATACGGCGCCACCACCAGATGGCCGTTGCGGTCGGACCGCGCGCTCAGCGCCGGGACACCGAACGCATGATACTGATACTGCAACCGGCTGTCGCGGGCGGAATGCGCTGATTCGGAAATGCCCCACGGAACTTTGCGCTCCTGCGCATAAGCCTGCTGGATCTCGACGGCGCCGCGCAGGCCATGCTCCAGCAGAGTATTGCTGTAGTTCCGCATATGAATGATCGGCATGAGGTATTCGAACATGGTGCCGCTCCAGGAGATCAACGACCGCCGATTGCAATAGCCTGTAAGCTTGCGGCCCAACCGGAACCACGTGTCGCGGGGGATGTCGCCTTTCGCGATCGCGAGGAACACGGCGGTTCGCGCTTCTGACGCCAGCAAGTCATAGCAGGACTCGTCCGCTTGAGCGTTGTCGATGTCGTAGCCAATCCGCAAGAGCTTGCGCCGGGGATCGTAGAGGAAGCGAAAGTCCATTTCTTCAAAGAAGCGCGACGCATCGCCGGCAACGCCTTCGAGTTGCCGCACCACTTCGGATGCATACCCGCGAGCGGCCGGCAAGCGGCGGAACAGCTCTTCAAGTGCACCCCGCAACGCGGGGTAAAGCGGCTCAGCATTTCCCAATCGCTCAATCAGCCGGTCACGAATGCTCTCGTAAGCGGCCGGCATTTCAGAAAGGGTCGGCACAACGCTGAGTTCATTCAAAAGGGGCGCCAGGCTGACATCCCGCATGTTTACGCGGAGTTCAGGTTCCAAAGACGGCTGAAGCCAAGGCGCCAGACGATACAACTCGCCGACAGCGGCGCCTATGCGTTCGGATAACAAAGACTCCCAATATCGGAGTTCGTCCGATTTGGCATGTTCACCTTGATTCTCGAGCCGCGTATGAGTGGGGATGAGCCCTTCCCGAATGCGTTGCACGATATCGTCGGCCTCGGTAAGAACGGATTCCCAATAGAAAAGATCGGCCGGCTCGCAATCGAGGTGTCGCAGCAGACTGGCCAGCAGGCGCATTATAGAGATCGTTCGCGCGTTATAGGGGAGTTCTTCTCGAATCCGAAACGCGTGGTCCCGCAATCCCGCCAGCAGATCCACTCCAACGATGGGCCGCTTCAGCAACGAGTGGCAGCCTTGGCGGATCGCAGTCAGCGAGGCCGCGAGATTACCGCTGTCTACCGAGGAAACGTAGTGCGGGGCCGGCGGAAGCAGCGAGTGCGTGTCATACCAGTTCAAGAAGTGCCCGCGATAACGCGGCATCTCTTCCATGCTGGCGAAAATCCTGTTGAGCGAAAGCGCAAGTTCTCCGCTGGTCACGTAACCGAAGTCATGCGCGGCCAGGTGCGCCGTCAGCAGCAACCCGAGGTTGGTCGGGGAAATACGATCCGTCACGAGCGGCGGATCCTCCTGCGTATTATCTGGAACCAGATAATGGGTATCCGGTCCCGAATTGTCCGCAAAGAATCTCCAGGTCCGCAGCGCGACATCGCGAAGGAAGGCGCGATCGCTTTCGACCAGGGCAGCCGGAGCCGGCAACGGTTCATTCAGCCAAGCCACCATGATGGGCGCCACAATCCAAAGCGCGCATACCAGTGCGATCACGATGTGAACCTGTGGAAGTGCGAATAAGAACAGAACCCAGATCACCGACGAAAGGTACAGATATTGTTCCACCATGCCGATCTTTACGCCGGACGCAACTTCCGATTGGGCCATCGTTTCCCATTCGAGCAGATTACGTTTGGTGATGAAGCGGCGGATCAGGGTGCGGATGATCGCATCGGCCATCACAAAGGCCTGATGCGGAATGAAGATCAGATTGGTAACAGTATTACCGTGGCTTGCCAGGAATCGCGCCCCAAGATTGCGCGCGAAAGCCGACCAGAAGCGCCGCTCGGGCGTCTGAAGCGCGGAAACAAAGATGTCGACATAGGCGGGCAGTTGCAGGAGGGCGACGATCGCCAGCGTCCAGAGGACCGGATGCGCGAGCAAAAGCCAGCCGGCGACGAGCAGACAGACTACCGAAATCTCGAACAGGCTGCGCCGCAGGTTGTCGAATAACTTCCAGCGCGATAATGCTGAAAGCGGATTCGCCACTCGGCCTTCCGGAGCCGGTACCCGCCGGAACAGCCATGGCAAAAGCTGCCAATCGCCGCGCACCCAGCGGTGCTTGCGTTTTGAGAAAGCTTGATACGACGCGGGGTAGTCTTCCACCAACTCCGCGCTGTTGAGCAGCCCGGTGCGCGCGTGCTCTCCCTCGATCAGATCATGACTGAGGATTCTGTTATCCGGAAATCGCTCGCCGACCACGGCGTCAAATGCGCGCAGATCGTAGATACCCTTGCCGGTAAAACTCGCTTGTCCATGGAGATCTTGATACACGTCCGAAACAGCCGTGGAATAAGGATCGAAACCAGCCTCCCCGCTGAAAATCTGCGCGAGGCGTGAACGTCCGGCCGATTCCATGCTGACCGACACCCGCGGCCGAATCAACCCATAACCTTCCCGTACCGTTTTCGTTTTAGGATCGATCACCGGCTGATTGAGCGGATGCGCCGCGGCGCCGATCATCTTTGCAGCCGAGTCGCGGGGAAGCTGCGTGTCCGTATCGAGCGTGATGACGAAGCGAATCTCCCGCAGACGAGACAGGTCGCCCGTCACGGTGTCAAAGCGGTTTCCGCCGCCGAGTAAGAGCTGGTTAAGGTCGTTCAGCTTGCCGCGTTTTCTCTCGCGTCCCATCCACTTCGATTCGCGGGCATTCCAGCAGCGGGCGCGATGGAAGAGATAGAACGGGCCCGTCTGGCTGGAGCCGTACTGCGCATTTAGGCGACGGATACCATCCACGCACGAGTCGAGCACTGAGTCGTTCGCCGTCTCACGAACATCCGCGTCTGTGAAGTCGGTGAGCAGCGCGAAGGACAGGTTGGGCGCTCGATTAGCGAGGTAGCGGATTTCCAGGTCCTCGACAAGTTTGGCCGCGTTTTTTGCCGAAAAAAGCAGTGTGGGCACCACGACTAGCGTTTGGCAGTCGTCCGGAACGCCATCCGAGAAGTCCATACTGGGCAATTCTCGGGGCAGCAAAAGACGGCTGACGAAGGTGTTAACCAACTCGATCGAGGCCTGACTCGCCGGTACGAGAAGCAGCGCGATCATCCAGAAAGCAAGCGGCCCGGCCAGCCGCTCGAGCCCGAACACGATAAGAGCCGTCAGCACCACTACGCTCCCGGCGTAGAACACGCTGGGCCAGCGCTCCAGCAGCGCTCGCATCGACCAGGATCGCGTGCATCCAATTCGCCGCCGGAAGTCCTTCAGCCCCGCTCCAATGAGATAGTAACCAACATGCGCTTTGCGAGGGTCCGGCTCGTTCGCGAGCAGCGCTCCTTCGGCACACTCCCGAGCGGCTTGGGCCACCTGCTCCTCAGAGTGCTCCGATCGCCGCGCCAGCCTCTCTAACTCGTGCCGATACCGGTCGCGCGTCGCAAAATCCATGCGGGGATAAACTCTCGCCGCATCCTGTCTCAAAACTTTCTCGGCGGCCGAGACGGATTCCACGAAATCGCGCCACGAGACGTTCTCCAACGCCCTGAGGCTGCAGACTGAGGCCGATACAACCGGTTCCTGATCGAGCGCGCCGCACAGCCGCTGGATGATCGCCAGTTTCACCATCGATCCAAAGGCCCATAGCTCGGCGAAGCGAAGAGAGCTTTCGGCCTGCAAAGCCTGGGCGAAAATCCCGATCGTTCGGGAGTCGATCACGCCAGTGGAACCAGCGACCAAATCGGCCGCGAGCCGATGGATCCGCAATTCGCCGCTAGATGCTCCTTGATCCACCCTTGTAAGCTTGCTCAGATAGGAGGACGGTAGAGAGCGGCGTATCTCCCGAATCTGAAACTGCACAAATGCGTGGTTGTCCAAAATCCAAGCGTCTGCAGGAGAGCGTTGCCCTTTTTGAGAGTGCAAATCGTGAACGTGCGCGCGCAACTGCCGTGCGTATTCATTTAACCGCGCCCGCACGCTCCGAGGACTGGTGAGCGGCGGAAACGTCACGCCCGGGTTCGATTCGATTGCGATACTTGGGCTGCTCATCGGTAGTTCGCTGCCTGCAGTTCAAAAAGCTTGGCGTATTCCCCGCCCGTTGCCACAAGTTCATCGTGTGTGCCCTGTTCGCGAATCCGGCCGTCCTCTAATACCACAATGCGGTGCGATTTGCGCACGGTGGAGAAGCGATGGGAGATCAGAATCGCCATCTTGCCTCGGGCCAGATCGGCAAACCGGGCAAACACCTCGGATTCAGAGACCGCATCGAGTGAAGCGGTCGGCTCATCCAGAATCAAGACCTGAGCGTTGCGGAGATAGGCGCGCGCCAGCGCGAATTTTTGCCACTCACCGCCCGACAGATCCACGCCGCCCTCGAAGCGTCGTCCCAGCATTTGATCGAGGCCGCCCGGAAAGCGCGCTAGCAGGCGGTCGGCGCGGCTCTTGCGGGCCGCATTCCAAAGCGCATCATCGTGACTCGCTTGCGCGATGCGTCCAACGCCGATGTTGAGGCGCGCAGGCAGATCGTAGTGGACGAAATCCTGGAAAATGACTCCGATTTCCTTATGCAGGGCCTCTACGCTGTAATCTCGCAGGTCAACGCCATCCAGCAGAATTACGCCTGCAGTCGGATCGTACAAGCGAGCCAGCAGCTTCACCAGCGTCGTCTTGCCTTGCCCGTTCTCGCCGACCAGCGCGATGTGTTCACCCGGCGCAATGCGGAAGTTCAGATTCTTGAGAATCAGGCGATCGGACCCCGGATAGTAGAAGCAGACACCGCGAAATTCAAATCCATCCTGGATCGCCCGCGGCGCGAGTATAGCATCTGGCTTCGAGCGAATACCTGCTTTAACCGACAAGAAACTCACCAGGTCCGTCAAGAACAAAGCCTGATCGGAGATGCTGGAAAACATCGAGAACACGGACTGTAACTGGCTGGCTGATCCCGCGATCGCGCCCGTCAGCAAAAGCAAAGTCCCGGGGCTGATCTCGCCGAGCAAGGCGCGCCATACCAGGTACACATAGCTGCCGTAATAACCTAGCGACCCTATGATCGCCAGCGCGGACCCCCACCATAAGCGACGGCGCGTCAATTGCCGGTTCCTTTGAATGATCCCGTCGGTGAGAACGGCATAGCGATCGTGAAGATAGCCCCCGAGCGCAAACATTTTCACTTCCTTGGCGCTCTCCTTACTGCTCCCGAGGATTCGCAGGTAGTCCAACTCGCGACGAATGGGCGTCAAGCTATGAGCCAGAGAGTAGCCCAGAAATGCGAAATAGCTTTCACCGGCGAATGCGGGTACCACGCAAACTACCAGAAGCGCGAACAGCCAAGGTGAATAAATAATCACGCGAACGGAAAGTGATATAAGCGTGATGGACTGCAGCACCAGCCGCCCCATGGAGTTGAGCATTCCAATGCGATCGGTCGCGTTCAAACGGGCGCGCTCAAGCTTGTCTTGGAACGCGGGGTCTTCGAAGGATGCCAGATCGAGAGTGGTGGCATGATTCATGACTCGCAGGCTGACCTCGCGCGTGAATTCGTCCGCCAAGCGAGCGTCCGTGTAATCTATGCCGCGGCCGAGCAGATTATTGAGGGCAGCGAGCAGGAATTCGATGGCCAGCAGGATCCACATCTGGTGCGGTACTGGACCAGGATGCTTCACGGCAGCGACAACGAGATCGATAATCCTTTTCGAGACCTCCAGCACAGCCAGGGGAATCAACGCGCTCGCAACACGTAAGGCGAGTCCACAGGCAACCACACGCGGCGCCGCGTCCCACACGAGTTTTAAGACTGGCGGAACATTTCGCAACGCCGCGAAGCGGTCACGCCAGGCAGCCTGGTGCGAGGAAACAGATGGAGCCATCGGGGGACGCGTCCTTGCTAAATTGATCCGCCAGCTCGTTTCAACCGAGTCTTGTTTCGTTTCTTCGTTTCAAGGAAGGAGTAATAGCAAATGGAGTACCGCTCAGAAAGGACGTGTATGATGCCCCACGCAGGTACGTAACATTTTGAAAATGCTGCCATTCCCTGAGCGAGGAGAATGCGTCACCTGAGCGGGCGCCAAGGTGACGCTTGCAAATTATTCAGTCGTAGGGCACTTGCTTCCGTCGGGGCCAAACGTTAGACTGAGATGGTTACGCAGTGAAAATTGTGTTCGGCGGAATGTAATCTAACCGGCAATCCATTTGGGCTGAATCCACCCTAGCGAAACTCCCGTCATTAGCAGACCGAGTACCAAAACGACCGCCGCCGAAGCAACCGGCATCCAGCGAAAGAAGGGACTTGCTCCGGTCCTTTCCGGTAGCAGATTCTTGGCATAGATCACCAGCACACCGATTCCCATCAGCACAATCGCGAGCCCCAGGCTGAATGAGACCAGCAGCACCAGGCCGAGGCCGACGCGACGCAGCGCAATCGCGCTGAGCAACAAGACCAGCGCGGACTCGCACGGCACCAAGCCACCACTCGCCCCCAATGCGGCTAGTCCCGACCAGGAAACTTCGTCCGGCATGTGCGCATGGCTATGTGCACCGTGCGTGTGCGCATGATCATGTGGGTGTACGTGATCGTGGCTGTACGCATGATCGTGGTCGTGTTCGTGGTGGTGGCCGTCGTGATGATGGTGTGCATGATCATGCGAGTGCGCTTGGCCCGTCCGGCGCAAGCGTTTGTATAGCATCCAACCGCCAATCGCGACGATCGAAAGTCCCGAGACCGCGCCTAGAACGCGAGTGATGTTCTCAGGTACGACGTAATGAAACAGGAAAAGCGTCGCCATGCCCAGCAGAAACACGCTCACCGTATGCGTGAACGTGACCATCGCGCCCAAGAAAGCCGCGTGCTTGAGTGTGCCGCGCGATCCCACCAGGTAGGCCGCGACAATTGTTTTGCCGTGTCCGGGAGTGAGCGCGTGAGCGGCTCCTAAAACGAAAGCGATGCCGATCGCCGCCCCGACCATCCAGGGCGTGATCTCCGGCTGGTGCAAAAGCCTCGCCAACGCATCCTGTTGAGGCGCCGCTCCAGCCTGCAGCCACGCAAAAAGTCCCATCATGCTCACTCCGCATTCTACCTCCGGGGCGAAGCGAGCGCCCGGCGCGTGCCTTTATGGAAAGATGTTGCCGCGGTTGAGGAGCCAGTTCGGATCGAGATGCCGTTTAACTTTCTTCATAGCATCGATCTGAGCGGGTGTGTACTGGAGCGCCAGTAGATGCGCCTTGCGCTTACCCAAGCCGTGCTCGGCCGAAACGGTTCCACCGAGTTCCACTGCGTGTCGCGCGAATTCCAGCATCAGATCCTGGCCGGCTTTGAATTCGGATTCAGACTTCGGCAGGATGTTGACGTGCACGTGCGCATCGCCGATGTGGCCGAAGATAACGTAATCGAAGGGTTTCTCTCGAAGAATCCCAAGCTGCACGTGATAGTAAGCCAGCATCTCGAGATTGCGATCCAGCGGCACGGCATAATCCGAATTGACCTTCAGATAACCGCGACGTCGCACCGTGTCGTTGACGATCTCCGGCAGCGCGTGACGGAATCGCCGGAAGCGTTCGCGATCCTGATCGTTGGCAGCGAACCAACTGTCTTCGGGCGCATGCTCCGCCCAGAAATCGATGTCGCCATTTTCCTGTTCAATCAGCAGCGCCGCCGCGGCATGCCGCGGAACCTCCGGATAGCGCTCGCGAAGCAGCGCCAGCGAGTTGCGATCGAAGTATTCGATCATGCGCAGCCCTGGAATGGCTCGCCAGGCTTCGACTACATCGAGGACCGCGCCGTCACTTGGAAAAAACACCACACCGGCCAAAATGTCCGCCGGCTCGGGGAGCAGTTGCAGCTCCGCTTCGGTGATGATGCCAAGCGTTCCCTCGCTTCCTGTAAACAGGTCGATCCAATCCATCCCGGGAGTCAACGCGTAGCCCGCCGTGTTCTTGGTCGTGTTCGGCAGTGGAATCGGTGGAACAGGAAAATCGACTTTGTCACCGCGCGCTACCTGGAGAACGCGGCCGTCCGCCAAAACCACTCGCAATCCTAGCACGTGCCGGCGCGTGCTTCCGTAACGGAAACTGCGCGATCCGCTGGCGTTGGTCGCGATGTTACCGCCGATACTGGCTGTCCGCTCGGTCGGATCAGGCGCGTAAAACTGGCGGGTTGGACGCGCCGCTGTCTGGATGGCTTCGAGCGAGGCTCCCGCCCCAACGATCGCCCGGCCCTTTTCGATCTGGAGCCGCTGAAACTTTTCGAGCGAAACCACCCACCCGCCTTGCGCCACGCTCCCGCCCGTGAGCCCGGTTCGTCCACCGGAAATAGTGATAGGAATCGATTCACCTGCGGCATCGCGGACAATTTCGATCAGCTCCGGCTCACCGGCCGGAACCAACACCTTGTCCGCCTGCCCACGAAAACCGGAGGCGTCGACTAAATACGAATCCATTCAGACTTCGAGAATCACTGGCATGATGAGCGGCCGGCGAGAGGTCTGCTTGTTAAGAAAACGCTTCAAGTCCGCACGGATTTTTTCCTGCATCACGCCCCAATCGGTGCGCTCCTCTTCACTCGACGATTCTAGGGTCCGCGCCACTACTTGCCGGGCTTGTTGTAAGAGGTCGGAACCGTCTTCAAACGACATGAAGCCGCGGCTGACGATCTCGGGCAGCGTTTCATTCTTGCCGGAATGCTTGTTGATGGCGATGATCGGCAGCACGAAGCCGTCTTCGGACAAGTGCCGGCGGTCGCGGATCACGATATCCTCCACCACCTCGTCGACCGTGCCCGAGTCAATGCACACGCGGCCGACCGCGACCTTCTCGCCTCTGCGCGCCCCGTGCCGGTCTACTTCCAATGTCTCGCCAGTCTCCAGCACAAATGTCTCTTCCAAACCCGCGCCCCTCAGATGCTGGGCGAGCGAAGCGTGTTTGGCAAGCTGCCGGAATTCGCCGTGAATCGGAACGAAGTAGCGAGGCCGCACCAGGTTTAACACCAGCTTCAGTTCTTCCGCGCTGCCATGTCCGGAAACATGCACCGGCGGATTCATGGACCCGTAAATCACCTCAGCGCCGCGTTTCGCGAAATGGTTAATCATCCGGTAAATGCCTTTCTCATTGCCGGGAATGATGCGCGCGCTCAGCACCACCGTATCTCCGCGCTCCACCGAAATGTTCTTGTGATTATCGACCGCGATGCGAGATAGCGCCGACATCGGCTCGCCTTGCGTGCCGGAGGCCACAACCACTAATTTGGCCGGATCGGTCTGCAAAATATCCTGCGGCCGCAGCAGAATGCCATCGGGAAGCTCCAGCAACCCCAAGGTGTGCGCGATCTCGGTGACGTTGTTCATGCTTCGTCCCAGGAAGGCCACTTTGCGTCCGTACTCGCCGGCCAGTTCGATAATTAGTTGCAGCCGGTGTATCGAGGAGCTGAAGCAGGAGATCACCAAGCGGCGCTCGGCGCGATAAAAGATTTCCTCCATGCGAGGCCGCACCGCTCTTTCGCTCTCCGTGTATCCGGGGCGATCGACGTTGGTCGAATCCGACATCAGCAGCAGAACGCCGCGCTTGCCATATTCGGCGAGAGTATGAAGATCGAAAAGCTCGTTGTCAGTGGGCGTGGGATCCACTTTGAAGTCGCCGGTGTGGATGATGACGCCCAGCGGAGTCGTGATGGCCAGCGCCATCGAGCTCACAATCGAGTGGGTGACGTGGATGAACTCGATCGCGAACGGCCCGATTTGGACTTTTTCGCCCGGCTTCACCTTATTAAACCGGACATCTTCGACCGACTCGTGTTCCTCCAGCCGCCGCTCCACCAGCGCCAGCGTGAACGCAGTTCCGTACACCGGCACGTTGAGATCGCTCAGCAGAAACGGCACCGCGCCGATGTGGTCTTCATGGCCGTGGGTCAAAATCAGAGCGCGCAGATGTTCGCGATTCTTGTGGAGATACGCGAAATCTGGAATGACGATGTCCACGCCCAGCAGCTCGGCGTCCGGAAACATCATACCGGCGTCCACTACGATGATGTCGTCGCCATAGCGGATCGCCATCGAGTTCATGCCGAACTCGCCGAGTCCGCCGAGTGGCACTAGTTGGAGCTTGTGATCGGACATTAAGTCCCAGTTTACAGGGTGATGGTCTCTAGATGATATTCTCGGGAAGTAGGTAGACGGATGACTGGCCGGAAGACCTTGTACGGAATTGCATGCGCGCTCACCTTCCTGGGCGCGATATACGCGTTCCAGCGGCCGTTCTATCAACTGCAAGGCGTGGAATACCGGGCCTTCGAGCTACCTACCGACTGGCAGCAAAAAGGCGAGTGGGCCTTCGCGCGTCTGATGTTCCCCGGCGGCCCCAATGACGGCTATCGCGGGCGCTTCGACGGAGACTTCCGTCTGGGGCTGTCGCTCTGGACCCAGGATTATCCGCGCGCCGATCGCCATTTCTCTCTGGCGCTCCGGCGTCTCAGCCGCATCCATGTCCGATCAGTAGAGCAACCCATCAATGTCGAAGAGGGTGACGACGTTTACAACTGGCCCTGGCTATATGCGGTCCAGGTGGGCGAATGGGGATTGACCGAGGCCGAGGCAAAAATACTTCGCGACTATCTGCTGCGCGGCGGCTTTTTCATGGCCGACGATTTCCACGGAAACTACGAGTGGCAGATGTTCGAGAAGCGTATTCGCTATGTCTTTCCCGACCGGCCCATCGTCGACATCCCCGATAATGATGCGATCTTCCACACCGTCTTCGATCTGAACGATCGTTTCCAAATTCCCGGCGCCGAGCATTTATACCAGGGCTGCAAGGCCTGTTCCAATGGCGGCGTGGGGGCGCATTGGCGCGGAATCTACGACGACAAAGGCCGGATCATGGTCGCGATCTCCTATAACTCGGACGTCGGCGACGCGTGGGAGTTTGCCGACGATCCGTCGTATCCCGAGAAGTTTGCCAATCTGGCCATCCGGATCGGCGTGAACTACGTGGTTTACGCCATGACGCACTGAGCGGCGTATGAGTGCCGCTCGGCCCTAACGAAAGCTACCGCCCCAACCGAATAGTAGATTATGGCCAGGTGTGTCCGGATGAAGCGCCGCTCAGAGAAAGGCTTCGTCCTCATCGTCACTTGCATCGTTCTCGCCATTCTGCTCGGCGTCGCTGGGCTGGGAATCGACATCGGAAGGATGTACGTTATTCAGAGCGAGTTGCAGGCCTTTTCCGACGCGGCCGCCTTGAATGCCGCTCTTCAGTTGGATGGCACTGCGGGCGGCGTCACACGCGCCCGACAAGCAGCTTCCGAGTTTGCCACGGGGCCGCATGCCATGAAGTGGGACCTGGGGTCGCAGCCAATCACAGATATTAAGACCAGCTTCGATTCGCATTCTGTCCGGATCATCGTAAGCGCGCCCGCGCCCCTTATCTTTTTGCGAGCGCTCCCGGCCGGAAAAGCCGGTTTCTCCACTGTCGCGGTTTCCAGTGTCGCAGCGAAAACAGCCGGCGGCGCGAGGTTGATCCAATGAAAAGCCCGCGTGCCGGAAGCGCATTGATCGAATTTGCGGGCTCCCTGATCGTCGTGTCGGCTTTGTTCACCGGCATATTCCAGTTCAGCTATGCTTTGTCGACCTATCATGCGCTGGTGAACGCGGTCCGCGCAGGAGCGCGTTATGCATCGCTTCACCCACAACCGTCGAACAGGCCAGACTTCACCAAAGCCGTCCAAAATGTGGTCGTATATGGCGACCCTACGCCGCTCCCGAATGCGAAACCTGTGGCGCCGGGCCTCACGCGCGAGAACGTCGAACTGGTCCTCGATCCGCGTACCGTAACGGTTTCGGTTCGCGGCTTCGATCTGGCCGCAATATTCTCCAGAATCAAGCTGGATGGCCGGCCCACCGTGACGTTTCCGCTAACGAGGGCCGGGTCGAAATGAAACGCAAAGGCCAGTCGTTGGTGGAGACATCGCTAATTCTCGGGGCATTCATGGGTCTTTTGCTGGGAATAGTAGGAATCGGCCAGTCGATCTTTGTCAAACAGACTTTCTCCGAGCGCGTACATAGGGCCGCGCGCTGGGGCGCTGTGAACGCCTACCAACCAGAAGCGATTCGCAACCTCGTTCTGTACGGGACCACGGCGCCCGGCCTCGGCGCTACACCGTTCATGGGACTAGCGGCCTCCGACATTACGGTCGCAGCGGCCGGTTGCCCAGGAACACAGTGCCGCATAACGGTCGCGATTCCGCGGCAAGGAATTCAGAGCACGGAGCCGGCCGAAGTTGGCGACGCCGCTACGGATGGCGTTCCTTCCAAGCCTTGACAAAAGGTGCGGCTTTCGAATTCTTCTCGTTCCAGTGCACCGCCTCGTCCGAGTTTGCGACCATGACCAGCGCAACCGCGATCATGCGGTCCACTTTCGCCATGTTGTCGTAATCGATCTTCTGCCACTCGTCCCCCAGGCCGTGATAATCCGGAAATTCAAACGAAACTGCGAGCGTGTGGGCCGGCACGCCGGCTTCCGCGAGTGAAAGGTTGTCGCTCTGGCGAAAGTACGGATCGCTGTTGTGGGGATGTTTATAGAGCTTGATCCCGGTTAGCTCGCCGGCTTTCGACAAATAACCAGAAAGATCGGAGTAGTCGAATCCCGTCAGCGTGGCATTCGAGATTTGCGGCCCCTCGCTGGAATCGGTCCGCCCCACCTGTTCGAGATTCAATTGCGCAATAGTTTTGTCAAGCGGCCACGCCGGATGACGCGCATAATAGCGCGACCCCACCAGGCCCTCCTCTTCACCGAAGAAGGTCATAAAGACGATGCTCCGCCGCGGATGTGGACGCAAGGTCGCTAGCGCGCGCGCTACCTCGATCACTGAAACGGTGCCGCTGCCGTCGTCATTGGCGCCATTGTAAATGCGATCGCCGGGTCCATCCGCCAGCCTGCCGAGGTGATCGTAGTGCGCCGTCAAAAGCACGCAGGTATTTTTCAGTGCCGGGTCAGAACCTCGCAAAATGCCGATCACGTTGTGCAGCGTTACGGGAGTCTGGCGCGGCGCCGCTACATGAATCGATGCGACGGCATCGGTCGCTCCCGCCTTGAGCGCTGCGTAGAAACGAGCCGCGTCCTGCCCGGCCAGCCAGATGCGTGGCGTCCGGGCCGCCGGTATTTCGGGATCAATCAATCGCTTTCCGGGTTGCTGGTCGGCGGCTGTTCTGCGGTCAATGGTCACAATGGCTGCAGGTTTCGCCTCCCGCAGTTTTCCAAGGGCAGATCGGATGTTGGCCCCGCCGCCGCGCGCCAACTCGGTAATAACCACCTTCCCCTCCACCTGTTCCGCCGTGAGCTCGCGCACTGCTGCGCTGTCGTTTAAGTCCAGCTTGAACACCGGCGCGCCAGCTACGTCCAACCCAGCCGAGGCGTCGATCTCCAGTTCTTTCGGGTTCGCGGTGAAGCTCCCTTCCGGCCGCGAAAATTTCAGTTCGAGACCCTCCTGAGTTCGATTCGCTGACCTTCATTCGAGCCGACTGGTAATAGCCATCATCGCCTCCGGCTTCAAGACCGGCGCTCCGGAATTGAGCAGCAATAAACTCGGCAGCAATATCCAGCCCGCGCGAGGGCGTGTCGCGTCCTTCCAGCAAATCCGAAGCAAGGAACGAGAGATCTCCACGCAAAGGGGCGGCTCGGATTTGATCGATGGCAGCCTCAAGATCGCCAGTAATCCTCGACTTGGGGGGAGCAGCAATTTGCGAAGAGCAGATGCAAGTCAGGCAGACTACAATGAATACTGGGCTTTTCAGCATGGTCTCGAAGGGCGACTGATCTTAACCAGTATCGTAGCACCAGTATGGAAATCGATCGGGCGATCCTCAATCAGGAAATCGAAGCCATCCTGCTGGATGCTTCGGGGAATTTCCTCGACCGCGAGCTGGTAGAGGATAATATGGAGACCCTGATTCGAGCCGGACGACATGGCGAGGTGGGACAGGCTGCCAAGAGTCTCATCGCGCTTCTGAGTCTGGATTTGGACGATCTTCGTAAAGCCGCGTTGTTATCTCTGATAGTCCGGCTGACCGGAAAGCAAAGCTTCGATCCGGTAGCCGCCTATGTCCTTGAAAAACGCGCAACTTACGTCTCCGGTCGGGGTTGACATATGAACAAAAAAAGAGCAGGATACTTACAGGAGTTTTTATGCGCCTTCTCGCCGCGAGTCTTGCGATTGGGGTTTTGCTTTCTGGTTCCGCCTTCGCTCAGTACATGATTTCCGCCCATTCCGGAGTCGTGCAGTCGGTGGACGGCCGCGCTTATCTGGAGGACCAGCCCATTCAGCCGAAATTCGGGCAATTCCCGGACATCAAGGAGAACCAGAAGTTCCGGACCGAGGACGGGCGCGCCGAGATTCTGCTTACGCCTGGCGTCTTCCTTCGAATGGGCGAAAACAGCTCCATTCAGATGGTCTCCAACAAGCTGACCGACACGCGCGTCGAAGTTCTCAGCGGCTCGGTAATGGTGGAATGCGACGAAGTCCAGAAGAATGACGCCAAAGACAACGCGGTCATGCTGCTCTACAAGAACAATACGATGATGCTGGTAAAGCACGGTCTGTATCGCGTTGATACCGATCCGGCGCGTTTCCAGGTGTACGACGGCGAGGCGATCGTAAAGGGCGACTCCGGCCAGGTCACATTGAGGTCCGGCAAGGAGACCGCGCTCAATGGCGTCCTGATGGCGGAAAACTTCGACAAGAAGTCAGTGGACGACCTATATCTGTGGAGCAGCCAGCGATCCAGCTACCTGGCGAAAGCCAGCGTTTCCTCGGCAACGACTTTGCGCAATTCCGGTGGCGCGTACAGCCCGTGGCAATACAACTCGATGTTCGGAATGTTCACCTACGTGCCTTACGGCGGGATGGCCTATAGCCCGTTTGGATGGGGCTTCTACAGCCCATACTCAGTGTTCGGCTCTCCCTACTATTACGGTTACGGAGGAGGCTACGGCTACGGAGGCGGCACAGCCGGTCGAACCGTGTCTTTTAGCCCATACACGGGTAGCCGGTGGGGTTCCGGGAGTCCCGCCACGCGAGGCTATTCGGCTGGAGCCAGCGGCGTAAGCACCGGTGGCGGCGGCTTTAGCGGCGGTGGCAGCAGTGCGGCAGCCAGCGGAGGCGGTGGTGGTGCATCATTCGGCGGTGGCGGCGGCGCGCACATGGGTGGCGGCGCCGGAGGACGCGCCCGCTAGCGCCCAGCCCGCTACTTTAAATTCTTTTCGAAGAAATCCGTCGTCTTCTCGAGTAGTTGCTTGCGCAACTTGCCTGTGACGCCGTGGCTCTTCTGGGGATAGACCACCATATCGAAAAGCTTGCCGGATCGTTCCAACGCCTCGGCCATTTGCATCGAGTTCTGAAAAAGCACATTGTCGTCCTCGATGTTATGAACCATCAGCAGCTTACCTTTGAGTTTTTCAGCGTACTCCATCGCTGAACTGGCTCGATAGCCTTCGGCATTCTCGGAAGGAAGTCCCAAATAGCGCTCGGTGTAGATGGTGTCGTAGTTCCGCCAATTGGTCACAGGAGCCCCCGCAATCCCGGCTCGAAATACATCCGGAGCGTTCAGCAGGGAGTAAAGAGTCATGTATCCGCCGTAGCTCCAGCCATAGATTCCGATGCGCGCCGGATCGACAAACCCTTGTCCCACCAAGTAGTGAATCCCTTCCAACTGGTCGGCCAGCTCGATCTTACCCATCCGGTGATAAATAGGCGCTTCGAAGGCGTGGCCGCGGCCCCTGGACCCGCGATTGTCCACCTGCCAGATTACGAAACCGCGCTGCGCCAGCGCTTGGTCCCACGTTGCTCCAGACCAGGCATCGCGAACGCTCTGGGCTCCCGGACCCCCATAGACCATCACGATGGCCGGATATTTCTCGCCGGCGTAAAAGTTCGCGGGCTTGATCAGGCGCGCGTAAAAAAGCGTTCCCTGCGAGCCTTTGAAAGTGACGATCTCAGTAGGCAAAACCTCGTATTCGTCAATCAGGCGGCGATCCATTTCGCGGTACACCGACCATTCCGCTCCGTCGCTAGTGTGCACGGTTCGACGGGAGGGCTGCGTGAGATTCGAGAACGTGTCCAGGTAATATTCGGTAGTGGGGCTCATCGAGATGCTGTGGGTGCCAGCGCCCTGGCTAATGCGTTTCCGGTCCTTGCCGCTGAGTTTGATCGAATAGAGCTGCCGCTCGATCGGGCTGGCTTCGCTCGATACGAAATACAGCGTCTGTCGCGCTTCGTTAACGCCCGCTAGATTGGTCACCTCCCAATTGCCTTCCGTGATCCGCTTGCGTTGCTTCCCGTCCAGCCCATAAAGGTACAGGTGCTGGAATCCGTCGCGCTCGCTTCCCCAAATAAATCGCCCGTCGTTGAGGAAATGGAACAGGTCGTTGTGATTGATCCAATACGGATCGCTCTCGTGAAGAATCGATTTCGCGGCTCCCGTGGAAGCATCGGCGAGCGTGAGATCGAGTTCGTTCTGGACGCGCGTGAAACGCTCGATGGCCAACTTGGACGAGTCCGGCGTCCAATATACGCGAGCGACCAGGTAACCGCGCGTCTCACCTAAGTCCATCCAGAGAGTGTTTCCTCCCCCGGCAGGTATCACGCCGATATGCACGTCGGCATTCGCGGTGCCCGCTTGAGGATATCGCTCCGGCTCCAGCATCGCGCGCAATCCAGTGAGGGCCACCTGCGGATAAATCATCTCGCGCGCGGTGTCGAGTTGAAGATAGGCGATGCGCTTCGAATCGGGCGACCACCAGTACGCGGTGCCCAAGTCCAGTTCTTCCGGATAGACCCAGTCCAGTTCGCCGTTCAGCAGCGTCGGATTTCCGTCCTCGGTGAGGCGGGTGGTTTGGCGTGAAGCAAGATCCATGCTGTAAAGGTCGTGACCTCGGCGGAAAGCCAAGCGCGTCCCGTCCGGCGATAGCTTGGGATCGTGCTCCGGCTCGGCGGTGGCGGTCAGTTGGTCCCACTTGCCGGAATCGAGCGTAAAGAGAAACAGATCGCCGCGCACGCTGAGCAATATCTCCTTGCCGGACTCCGACCATTGCAAGCTGTCTTCACTGACACGGCGGTTCTGCCAGTCGAAACGCTGGGACTCCGGCATGGGGACTGCGGCCTTCTGAAGCGGATCGAGCGACAGCAGCTCTTTCTCCTGCTTGCCGGCGAGATCGTAGAGCATCACCTGGCCGCCTCGCATAGACGCAAAGTGTTTTCCATCGGGGGCCCAAACCGGCGTCCCACCGCCCGCGCCTCGCCCGCCGCCGCGATCAAACTGTGTGATCGTTTCCAGCGTGATCGGCTTTTTTTGAGCGTACAGGCAGAAGGAACAGGCTAAGAACACCAGCAAAGAGAGCAACGGCATTTGACTGTGATTTTACGCTAAAGACCGGAGCCGAGGCTGGCCCGAGACTGGACAGCCCCATTGAAGGGACCCTTCAAACGATAAACAGTAACGTCGGAGGTTTTATACAACGGCTCAAATGCGCTGTTCGATTCCACCGTCTGCTTCAAGTATCGGGCGCCGCGTTCGTGCAAGTCGCGGTAAAAGTCGTCCCGCGCTATCACCACATAGCCCAGCTCGTACTCACGGGCGAAATCCGGAAGGGAGAATAGTAGCTTGTCGATTCCCACCTGATCGTCGTGATAGTAGAGTTTGGGCGGGATCGGAAGGTTGCAGGATTTCCGGCCTGTATAAAGGTACAAAAGCGGATCGTCGTAAGCAAACACGTTCGCTTCCGGTGGCGCGTTGCGTGCGATCCATTCATAGGCGGGACGCCGCGCGGCAAAATCGGTGCGGTACGAGGCGAACAGGTCAGGCAGGAATCGGAACAAGCCGTACGTGGTCGTGAACGCGATGAATAGCGCGAACGCGGCCAACACGCCCGCCCCGGCCAGCGCGGCCATACGATCGGCAAGGGCCGGTTTCCGCCATGAGACCCGGAGAGCCTGGTAAACATTCGCGAGTTCCGTCCACAATCCGGCCAGCAACAGCGGATAAAGCGGGAAAACGAAACGCTGATCCGGTGTGTAATGCCACACCAGCAGAGCCAGCGAAAACCCGCACGCCGCCAGCGGATACTGCAGCTTGTGCGTGCGACGAGCCAGGCGTACGCAACCGGCGATGGCAGCGACGGCCGCTACGCGCTCCAGGTGTTTCGACCCAAAGGGGATATCGAAGGTGAGCAGCTTGCCCGCTCCCATCAGGAACCCATCCAGGTTATGCCACATCACTAGCGGCAGGTCGCTGAGACTCACGTTGTAGATCTGGAAACCGAGATAGTTTGTATAGTAGAGCGTCACCAGGTCCCAGGATCGCGAAAGATGTCCGGAGACCCACCATTGCCAGCCAACCACGGCGGGCAACATCGCCACGATATAGAGCGCCGCCTTGGTGAATTGTTTCCGCAACGCGAAGCACAATGGAACGGTGATGAGAAGCGGAGCCGCGGAGGACTTCGTCAGATACGCTAACGCCCCGCCCAAACCAGCCAGCGCCGGAAGCCACCACCCCGCATTGGACTCTGATGCACGCTCGGCCAAAGTCACGCTTCCCAGCAGGAACGCTGTGAACAGCAGCTCCGGCATCAAAGAAAAACTGAACACCGCCGCCACCGGGCTCAAGCCGGCGATCAGCAAAAGCAGACACTGCACTCGCCAGTCGAACTCACATTGCCGAAGAAAGATCCACACCGTCAACAAATAAACCGGCAGCAAGACCCAAGCAAACAGCGTGGCCAGCGGGAGGTTGGATGGAAAATTCGGGTTGACGCGCCAGATTCCCGCCAATAGCGCTGCATAGAGCGGCGGGTATTTGGTCTGATACGGCTGATTCGGGAGACTCGAAATCCGGTAGCCGTCTCCGGCGGCCAGACTTTTGGCGGATACCCAGTAGATGGCGTCGTCGTGGTAAAAACCCAAATGCGGCATGTCCCGCAGCGTCCAGGCGAGGTAAGCCGAGGGCGCCAGTGCTAGCGCGAACACACCAATTGCGGTCAGCTTTCTCAGCATCCAACCTGAATCTAACAGTAAGCACACAAAGGACCAATCAGGCGTTCACCTTAGAACCCAGTATTCTTGAAGAAAATGAAATTAATGTTCTGGAGCGCGGCCAGGGTCGTCACCGGCTCAAGCCGGCCACTCGATCTGGAATCCGCAGGCAGAAAGTCCGCTTCGGATTTACCGGCGACCTGGACCGCCGGCAGACTACCTTATCATGGACCAACCGCGTCCATGAGCCCCTCCAGTTGGCCGAAGCGCCAATGGCGGCGGCCATCTTCGCGAAAGTGCGCCGGGTAATACGAGTCATGCGCGGTCTTAGCTTCCTGCCGGTGTGCGGTGCTTGATGAACTTGTCGGCCCAGGCAATAAAGTACTTCCAATTCGGGCCATCGGTATGTCCACCATCGTGTTGGCGCCAGGCAAGTTCACCATTGAGCAAACCAAGATTCACAGGCGGCATCTTCGCCGAGCGGTAGTCTTCCAAGATCCCCAGATCTTTCGCACCCAGAAGCCTAAATACCGGCCCAGCGGCAACCGTCGCCATGTAACTGCCTTGTTGGTCCAGCCATTTTGCGTCGCCCTTTTCAGGGACGCCGTAACTGATGAAAGTCAGGCGTGGCGCGCACAACGCGATCAGCTCATGCGCATCAACCGGCAAGTCACCGGCGTTCTTGCTTCCAAAAGCGGCTTCAGCGGCGCCATACTTCATGAAGTTGCCAGCCATCCAATGATATTCTCCAGATCCCGTGAGGTTTTCTACTGCCTCACCCCAATTGCGCCGATGCAGTTTAGCGCCGCCCTCTCCGGAGGAACCGACCAGAACAAGAGCGAAGCGATTGTCGAACGCCATGGTCACAAGGGCCGCCTTGCCGTAGCGGGAGACGCCTTCGATCCCGACATGCTTGGCGTCCACGGCTTTTTCTGTCTCCAGATAATCGAGACCGCGCGAAGCGCCCCACGCCCAGGCACGCAATGCTCCCCAGTCGTCCGGCTTGCGCGGCTGACCCTGGTTGGTCAGTCCGATGATGCCTCGGGTTAAGCCCGCCCCGTTGTCTGCCTGAATACTGGCGGGACTGATCAGTGCGTAGCCCCAGCCATCGGCAATGAGCTGCTGCTGGGTTGCGGGCGGATTGGCGCCGGTGGTAACGGGTATGGCCGGCCCGGTTGGCGGCCCACCCCGGCCGAACATCATCATCAATGGAACGGGACCCGCGGCGTTGGCGGGCGTCACCACAGTCATCTGAATGTCCACGGTGATCAGCGGATAGGACGAATTGTCGACATGCCCCACGAGCTGTTTGCCGCTGACTGAATAAGAACCGACCTTGGTGTATTCCGTGTGGACAACCGTCCACCTCACCTTAGGTACGTTCTCGGGAACACGGCCAAGAACCTCGCGCTCAAAATCCTGGATGATCTCCGGGCGGCGCTGCTTCCACCACATTTCCGCGGTCGTGACCTTGGGGCCGTTCTTCAGCGTCAAGACGTCGGGCAGGCTCGGGAAAGGATTGGCCTTCGACTCATCGTAATTTGCTTGATTTGGTGCGTTTTCCCTACCACTGGGACCCGGACGGAGAGCCTTGATACCGAGCTGATCCATCATGTTCTGATGGTCTTCGTTCGCCGTCCAATTCATCGGTTGCGGGAGAGCGGACTGCTGGCCGCACAACTCGACCGTTAGGTAGGCCGACGCGGCCACCAGCAAACATAAAATGAACCGCATATGCTATCGAGCGTAATAGCATTCCGAGTTGTTGACAAGCCCTGTGTGCGCGTCCCCGTCGTTCTTATTGCAGCGAGAGAACGACGAAGGACTGTGTTGAAACGCCGCCGACTGTGGCCAAGAGCGGCTGGTCACCAGTGCCCAGGCCCGAAGGAATGGTCAGGTTGATCTGATAAAGTCCGGCGCCAGATATCCCGGAGAAGAACGGAGTTACGGTGGCGCCGTGAATCTGAAGCTGGACTGGATTCGTGGTCGGGGCCGCGCCGGAATATGCGTGTCCAGCCGGGACGACCGGATTGGTCGGACCAAAGCCGACGCCGAAAAGCTCGACAACATCTCCGGCCTTAGCCGCGACCGTCTTATAGCCAAGCGACGTGCCCGTCGGCCCGACGATGTCGTACGAGCCTCCGCCGTAAGTCCCGGAATTATCGGATCTGAGAATGATGGCTGCCACGTGCGTGGCATCGAGAAGCGAGAATGAAGGACCGAATGACGCGAGATTTACGGTCGAGCTTGCGGTTGCACCTCCGCTGGTCACCGTCACGTTCACTATCCCCGTAGCCGTGTCGTCCGGCGCCTGAATGTTAACCTGCGTTGGGCTGGCATACGACAGATAAGCGGGCTTGTTGTTCACCATCACGCTGGTGCCTCCGAGCGACATGGGGAAGTCGCCGTTCCAGGTTGCAGTTCCGCTGGCTAAGTTGCTGCCGTAGATGTCCACCCACGAACCAGGCTGGATTGCTGTTGCAGTCCTACTGTCGTGAGGGAGGATGCCGCCCGCGCCGATTGTGGGCGCGCCAGTGTTGGCCGGAGAAAGCTGGAGCGTCGCGAGGTATGTGTGAGTGAGATTCACGACCAAAGCGCCGCTCCCAGCGTTGCCCGCCGCGTACAAGGTAACGGTGCCGACGTTGGTCGCCGGCGGAGTCCAATTGAAGCTGTAGGTGGTGGCGGGCGCCGCGCTCTTCAAATAACCGGTTATATTGTGTTCGATCCACTGGAGCGTGTTGCCGGACGGGCAACTCCCCGGGAATGGAGGAATCTGCATCGCGGCGGCACTCTGGCAAGTGATCACCTGCGTATTTGCATCTGTCGAAGTCAATGTTCCGGCGCCCATCAACTTCGGACTGCTGTCGACGCGCGCGCTCAGCTCGAAACCGTATTTACGTTCGCTGGAGTCTGTAACGGTTACCTGAATCTGCTGCGTTTGTCCGGGAACATATGTCGTTCCTCCCGCGGCGACAATTTTGACCGATCCGGGGCCACTGTTGGGAGCGTCGGTGTGGCACCCACTGGCCATGCATCCAGTGGAATTATCGCCCGGAGCCCCGCTGTAGCCTGGGTCGGGGCCGTATTCGTATGCATAGATACCGATGGCCGCAATAGCAAGGATAAAAGGGGAAGACTTAATTAAGAGATTTTTCCGTGTCGACATAGTGAACCTGCACACCCCCTAAATAGGAACCCTGCGAAGGGGCCAGTGTTTCCCAACTGATCGGCACATTTATCAATTCTAATGATCGGGCTCCACGACGCTCGGAATCCGGTAATATAAAAGCGTTCGTTTAGCAGAGGTTCCGCAATCGGAGGACGATGTGTTGGACACCTGGCGGCGTTCGATTCCAGGCGCCCTCGGCTTTTTAGCCGTGAGCGCGATTCTACCGGCGCAAACCGCGTCATTCATTTTTCACAACGAAGTCACGACCGGAGCCAATCCAGTATCGTTGGCTTTTGGCAACTTCTTTGGCGACCTGACACCCGGCTTGGCGGTGGCCCAGCGAGGAGCAGCCAACGTTGCGGTGTTGCGGAGCTTAGGCCAGGGCTTTTTCTTCCAGCCCTTCGCGAGCCAAGAGACTGGGCTCAGTCCGCGCGCGGTTGCCACCGGCGACTTCAATGACGATGGAATACTCGATCTGGTGGTGGCCAATTTCGGCTCAGGTACGGTCTCTCTGTTCCTGGGAAACGGGAATGGCACGTTTCGCCTTTTCCAGACCTTGGATGCTTTGAGTGCTTCGTCGCTGGCCGTCGGAGATTTCAACGGCGATGGATTGCTGGATCTGGCGGTGTCGCATCAGTCTTCCAACAACGTCTCCATTTTCCTCGGCAACGGTAATGGAACATTTCGGGCAGTCCTTGATTTTGCGGTGGGAGTGGGTCCGGTCTCGATGGCGGTGGGCGACTTCAACGGAGATGGAATTCCCGACTTGGCGGTAGCCGATTCGACCTCGAACGAGGTTTCCATATTGCTCGGGATCGGCAACGGGACTTTCCGCAGCGCCCTCAACTTTGCCGCCGGCCTAGCGCCGGCCTACCTTGCGTTGGGCGACTTCAATCGCGATGGCTTCCTGGATGTGGCTGTGGTGAACGATATCAGCTATGGGACGATGTCGTTATTGATCGGCAACGGAAATGGGTCGCTCCAGTCTCCGCTCAGTTTCGCCGTGGGGCCTAATCCCTCCTTCATCGTGGCGGCGGATTTCAACCTCGATGGCAACCTCGACCTCGCGGTCGCCAATACTGGCGCCGACACGGTCTCCATTCTAATGGGTACCGGGACCAGAGTGTTCCTACCTCACCTCGACTTCACCGCCGGTGATGGTCCCGCCTGGATCGGAGTGACGGATTTCAACGCAGATGGCACGCCCGATTTGGAGGTGGCCAACAGCCTGTCCAACACCATTTCCATGCTTGCGAATATCACGGCCATTCCGGACCAGCCCAGCATCACCGACCATTCCGTCGTCAATGCTGCCAGTTTCGTCGACGGATCCATAGCTCCAGGCGAACTTGTAACAATTTTCGGATCGAACCTCTTGGGGATGACGACGAACCAGACTCGCGTGCTCTTCAACGGCATCCCAGCTACGCTGCTATACGTGGGTAACGATCAAGTAAGCGCGATCGTGCCTAACGGGGTTGCAAACCAAACGGAAGCACAGGTAGTAGTGGAGCGCAACGGAGTGCCTTCGGGGACCTTAACGATTCCGGTTGCAGCCGGCGCTCCAGGTTTATTTACCGCGAGGGCCACCGGAACGGGTCAAGTTGCTGCCCTGAATGAAGATCTGTCGATGAACTCCGCTTCCAATCCCGCGGCGCAGGGTTCCATTGTGGCGCTGTTCGGAACCGGCGCCGGAAGTCCAGTCTCCTCGCTGTCGGTGACGATTGACGGCCGGGCCGCGAAAGTGTTGTACGCAGGTCCCACCGGCGATTCGGTGGCCGGGGTGATTCAAGTGAATGTTCAATTGCCGGATGGCGTTCGTTCCGGAGCCGTTCCGGTAGTGCTGCGGGTTGGTGGCGGCGTGAGCCAGCCAGGTGTCACGCTGGCCGTCCAGTAGGTTCTTATAACTGACCTACTTCACTAAAGGGCGATCGATTTTGTGGTCCGCCATCGCCGCATTGTAGGCGAACCACGCCATCACCGCGGCCGCTTGGCGGATATCGTTGACGTTCACGCGATCCACAGTGTCCATGTTGGTGTGGTGCGTGCGAATGTCGTAGTTCACGTAGTCCTGGATCGGATTGAAACCGGGCACTCCGGCTTCGATGAAGCTCAAATGATCGGTTGCGCCGACCGGCTCGATGACGTTCCGCCGCACACCCGCGGGCTTCAGCGGCTCCAGCCACGCATCGAAGAGCGGCTTGGCGGTTTCCTGATTCTGCAAAAACCAGCCGTAAATCGGCCCGGTGCCGTTGTCGATGTTGAAGTAGACATCGAACTTGTCGCGAGCCGCGGCATTGGCATCGCCGGCCAGATGTTGCGCCACCCAGGCGCGCGACCCCAGCAGGCCCTGCTCTTCCCCGCCCCATAGCGCGACGCGAATGGTGCGGCGCGTCCGCGCACCGATGGCCTTGAGTATCCGCATGGCTTCCATCACGGTGGTAGAGCCGTCGGCGTTGTCGGTGGCGCCCACGCCGGTGTGCCAGGAGTCGAGATGGCCGCCGATCATGACTACTTCATCGCGCAGCACCGGGTCGGCGCCGGGCAGCTCTGCGATCACATTGTACGCGTTGCCGCCGTCAGCGTCATAAAACCGCGACTGCACATTGATCCGCAGCTTCACCGGGACATTGTGCTGCAGCATGAGCGCGATCATGTTGTACTGCTCTGCGCTCAGGGTAACCGATGGCACGGCGCCGGGACCGAGGTCGCGGCCAGTCACGAAGACGGTACCGTGCTCGCCACGGCTGGGTTTCAGGATCACGCCCGCGCCGGCCTCGCGAAGTGATTGCGCCATTCGCTGCGCGGCGGTAGGAGTGCTGGGACGCGCTTGGCCGATGCCGGTGGCATAGGCGGCGGATAAAGGCACGTATTCCGAATCACTCGGCTGCGGCCGGTCTTTACGGACAAAATTGGTCATGATGGGATCCGTCATGACGATGGCGCCCCTCAGTTGAACGCGCAACGCGTCGACTTCCGCCGGTGATTTCCCGCCCACGAACAGCGGCGCGGCAACAACCTCGCCGGCCGTGGATCCCGACCAGCCGTCCGCATAACCGATCAGCGGCAGATAGCGCGGCTCGATCATCTCCACCGTGAGTTTTTCGAGAGTCCAGCCTCGGCCAAAATGCCACGGCTCCAGATGCGCGTTGTCCAGCCCGTAAGACGCCAGCCGATCCCGCGCCCATTCCGCGGCACGCTTGTGGGCCGGCGACGCCGTAAGCCGCGGACCGATTGTCACGGTGAACATGTCGAAGACCGGCTCGACCTGAGAACGATCGAAGGTTTCGTTGTGAATCCTCGCGAGCAGGTCGCGATCGACCTGCGCTTGGGCCGGTGCGAGGACGGCGCCAGCCACCCCAATGATCAATCCAAATAACAGATGCTTTTTCATAGCCGCGTCATTTTATCACGCGAAGACCCCGTGAGACCGCCTACGGCACGCTAGAAATCACGACCGGCGGACTTGGAACCTTTACCGCGCCGCTCAACATGGGTACACTAGACGCCGGTGTAAACCAGCAAATGGCAGTAGAGCCGCCTAGGTGCGTCGTAGTATGCTTAAAATTGGAAATCAAGTTCTGGGGAGGTTTCAGCATGCTCGCAAAGTCACGCGGGTACAGATTGTTAGCTTTATCTTTCTTCCTTTCGACGGGCGCCTCGTGGGCACAAATCACCGCTATTGAAGGGGACGTCAAGGGCACCGACGGTCAGATGGTCAAGAACGCGCAGATTCTCATCGAGCGCGAGGACATGAAGGGCACCTATAAAGGGGCTAAGACCGACAAGAAGGGCCATTACATCTACAATGGACTTCCCATTGGCAGATACACGGTCAGCGTCATGGTGGATAACCAGAAGAAGGACGAGATGCAGCACGTTCAGACCAAGCTGGGCGATCCCGTTCCTGTTAACTTCGACCTGAAACAGTCGGCCGCCGCGCAGGCGGCCCCTGCTGATCCCGGCGCGGTGTCCAAGGAACAAGAGCGTGGGATGAGTAAGGAACAGAAGGACGCGCTCGAGAAGAAGGCCAAGGAAAACGCCGCCGCCATGGCGAAGAACAAGGCCTTGAATGATGCCTTTAACGCCGGCAAGGAAGCGCTGACCGCGAAGAACTACGACGCTGCCGTGGACGCCTTCAAAAAGGGCGCCGAGCTGGATCCCAACCAGCACGTCATTTGGGCCAATCTCGCCGATACTTACGTCGCCATCGCTGCCACCAAGACGGGCGCGGACCAGCAGGCGGCCCTTGATCAAGCCTTGGAAGCCTATCAGAAAGCGATCGCGCTCAAACCGGATGAAGCTCCGTATCACAACAATTACGCACTAGCGCTGGCCAAGGCTAAGAAGATAGAAGAAGCCAAGGCGGAGCTGACCAAGGCGGCGCAGCTCGATCCAACGCAGGCCGGGAAATATTACTACAACCTCGGCGCGGTGTTGGTAAACACTGGTCAAACCGCGGCGTCCGAGGACTTTTTCAAGAAGGCCATCGAGGCCGATCCAAACTACGCCGATGCCCAGTTCCAATATGCGACCGCCCTGTCGGCCAAGCTGGCTACCGGCGCGGACGGTAAGGTGACGGCTCCTCCAGGCATGCAGGAAGCGCTCAACAAGTATCTCGAACTTCAGCCGAACGGACAGTTCGCCGACGCAGCCAAGGGCATGCTTCAGATGATCGGCGCCACCATCCAGACCGACTACAGCAACCCCAACGCCAAGAAGGGAGCCACCAAGAAGAAGTAGGCGGGCGCCGGCACCTGGGATTGTTTTCCCATTGACGGCGCGGTAGATTCGTGTAACAGTCTCTACAAGCTGCTAAATGTCAGGGCCCATAAACCTGTTTTGGTACAGTTCAGTAGCGGTGCAACTGCTGTTCTGCATCCACCTAGTCTGGACCCGCTTAGCTAAGAACTACCCTATTTTCACGCTGTATTTAGGTTGCTCAGTGGTGGGTTCCCTGGCGGCGATGTTCTTCATGAGGGGGGCTATGGGGGCCCGTCTTCCTCTCTCTTACACCTACTTCTGGCTGTGGACCGAACCGATCCTGCTGCTGCTTCAAATCGCCGTCGCGCTGGAAGTACATGCGCGAATGTGGACGGAGCACTCGGCCTTGGTTCGTCCCGCCAAGCCGTTGTTGTTTTTTGCGCTCATAATCGCCCTCGTCTTTGCGGCTATTCCTTTGAAGGCCGAACTCAGCCGCTTCAGCGCCATCCAACTGCGGGCCATCATGCAGTTCGAATTCCTGGCAAAGCGTTACATCTCGAGCGTGCTGGCGATTTTTCTGATATTCTCTGCGGTTCTGTTTCTGATCGTGATTCACAACAGTCTGAAGAGCAGCTTATTTCGGCATGAAGGAATGCTGGCGGCATACTTCGGAATTTATGCCGTTGCCTACTTCTCGATCGATATGGGCTGGGCCCGAGCAATTTTCGTCAATAACTATCTAGCCTCTGCGCTGACACTTTGCTTTGTGATTTGGATGAGTATCTTTAAACCCCACGAGGAATTACAAGAGTCGTAGTTCCAAAAAGCCCCGGCAGAGACGACCGTCGCCTGCCGGGACTTGGGTTCGTTCCTCTTCTACTTCTGATCCGGACAATCCGGCGGGCATGTTGGAATGGGCAGATCCGTGCGCACTTGCGAAGACAACGGGGTTGCGTTCTGGACAACAATGATGCTGGCAGCGGCAAGCGCGAGCCAGAAAGATAATGTGAGGTTCTTCATAAGTTTCTCCTTTGTTCGCGGTCTGATCGCGCCTAGGGGCGCATGACCGCGAGTATGGAAACAGCATCTCACACTATCAAAAGGGAAAAAATACGACTTTAGAACTAAAATTCCGTTAGAGACTACCTATGCTCCCCGGCATCGTAGCAGATTCCAAAACAATCTCCGGCATTTATGTTTGTGCCAACATAATTCAAAAAGTTTAGTTTTCAAAAATATTGCTAGTGCTACAAGCAGGTGGCGCAGATCTCCGACCTGCGAGGGGGCGTTTTCAGCAATCTTCAAGGGAACGAAGCGGCGTTGGGATTCGTCTATATGGTCAAACTAAGCAGCAAGTCTCCGTGCGGCGACCCTTTCCCCAACAAACCAACCCCGCACGGGGACCCCTTCATCGTTTTGTCATCAATTCATAGCCAACCGTTACGGCAGCTGGCGCGTCTGTTTCTATGTAGCAGCTAGCCTCCGTGCGGACCCTTTCCCCAAAAGCCAACACCGCACGGAGGCATCCTCAATTGTCCCGGTGCTTATTATAGCCTCCTGTTCGAAATCGGACAATAGTAAAACTTCCTAGTGGAAACAGCGTCTTACCTGCGGAGGCAACGCAACATGTCCAAAATTATGTGGGGATTCTTACTGGGAATCCTAGCAGTACTCGGAGTCCAGGCCCAAGGACCTGGGAATCGGCGCATCTCGCAGAAGGGGGAGGACCGGATTACCAAGGAAGCCCGGCATGAACTGGTCACGCTGCCGTATTACAGCGTGTTCGATGACCTGGCTTACAAAGTCGATGGCGATACGGTTACGCTGTACGGCGCAGTGACCCGGCCGACGTTGAAGTCGGATGCAGAGAACGTCGTCAAGAAGATCGAAGGCGTCAACCGGGTGATCAACAACATCGAAGTTTTGCCCGTTTCTCCCAACGACGATCAAATCCGGCGAGCCGTTTACCGGGCGATCTATTCGCAACCCGGCCTCGATACGTACAGCTTACGCGCCGTTCCTACCATTCACATCATCGTGAAGAACGGGAATGTCACGCTTACCGGCGCCGTCGCCAACGAGGGCGATAAAGAGCGGGCGAACATCGCGGCTAACGGCGTGCCCGGCGTATTCTCGGTCAAAAACGATATTCAAGTAAGTCCTTAGCTGGTTTTTTAGCAAGCAGCGGCCGATTGAGGAATTCGATCAATGGCGCCATGGCGCGAAAGCGATCGGCGACTTCGCGGTAGAGTTGGGGCGTGGTGCTCAAGGACGCGTCGAGAGTTGTGTCCAGAATCCAGTCCTTCATTTTTATCAGCTCGATGGCAGGGTGAGCGGGATCGAAGCCCTTGGGCGCGCGCGTTAGTTCGTCCCCCTGCAACTTGCCCAGAAGCCGGCGGACTTTGCGGTCGGCGAGAATGCGGCGCAGCTCCTGGTGATGCTCCGCGATGTGAGTGCGAACCATCAGCATGGTGTCGGGCGTGGGATGGTAGATCCCGCCCGCGACCTCTATCTGGTCGTTCGAAACGCTGAAGTAAAAGCCGCTGGCGGCCAGGCGATCGCCTCCGCGCCGGGCGAATGAGGCGGCGATGTGCGTCTTGTAGGGCGTCTTGTCGGCGCTGAACCGCGTGTCCCGATAGATTCGAAAGACCGCCTTTTTGGGATCGGTGACGTACGCCGGCGCGAACTTGGCGAACTCGCTATTGAGCGCGGTGATTAGTTCAATCATCGGCGCTTTGACGTGCTCTTCATACAGGTTCTTGCGGGGCTGGAACCATTCACGGCGATTGTTGCGCCTCAGGCTCCGGAAAAATGTCATCATCTCATTAGGAAACCCAGGAAAACCACCTGCCACAAATGACCTCCTTTATAATTTGACAAGATGCCCGTCCGGAAAGAAACCATCGAGCGTCTAGGCAACCTTCCCAATTTAGCGATCTCGCAAGGAACTTTGTTGAGCCGGTATACGCGCTTCGGGATCGGCGGTCCAGCCGAAGTGTATGTTGAGACCTCCGACGAGCAGAGCTTCATGCAAGCTTTCGCTCTGGCGCGATCGGACGGCGCCGATTATACGGTGATCGGCGACGGGACCAACCTGATCGTCTCGGACTCGGGATTTCGCGGAATTGTGCTGCGCTTCACGGCCCGGCATATTCATAACCAGGCTACGACGGCTCGGGCACACGCGGGCGCGGAGTTGCAGGCCTTGGTGGATCATTGCATCGACCTCGGACTCAAAGGGCTGGAGACGATGACCGGAATACCGGGCTCCGTGGGCGCGGCGGTGTACGGCAATGCGGGGGCTTACGGGCACTCCATCGAGGAGCGCATTCAAAAAGTGCGATTTTTCGACGGGACCGAGGTACGGGTCTTCGGCCGGGCCGAATGCGAGTTTCACTATCGCGAGAGCATATTCAAGCGCCACAAAGACTGGATCATCTTTTCAGCCGTGCTCGATCTAGACCCCGCTCCGGCCGACGAATTACGAAAAACCGCCGCCGAGATCTTCCAAATCCGTCTCGCGAAATATCCACCGACTATGAAGTGCGCCGGCAGCATCTTCAAGAACCTAATCCTGGCCGAGCTCCCCGTCGAAGTGCGCCGGCAGATTCCAGAGCGAGTGATCCGGGAAGGCAAGGCGCCCTCGGCCTATTTCCTGGAGCAAGTGGGCGCCAAAGGGATGCGAAGCGGCGACATTCAGGTGGCGGATTATCACGCCAATCTGATCTACAATGCCGGCCAAGGGACGGCCCGCCAATTGTGCGAGATCATCGGCGAACTGAAGTCGCGCGTCCGCCAGCAGTTCGGCCTGGAGCTGGAGGAAGAGGTTCAATATGTCGGCTTTCCCCGGAACGGTGGCTCGGGGCCGATTTAGGCTTGCACGCTTTTGGCTCTAAATTCGTAATATAAGTAAAGAATATGCGACTGGCGTTGTTGGTAGTACTGGGTCTGGCGATATTGCAGGCTGAGGACCGGCGTGTGCCAGTCATCGTGGAACTGTTCACCAGCGAGGGCTGCTCCAGTTGTCCTCCGGCCGATCAGTTGCTGGCACGCATGGAGAGGTCCCAGCCGGTGGCAGGCGCGCGCGTTATCGCGCTCGAAGAGCACGTGGACTACTGGAACCAGCTCGGCTGGGTGGACCCCTTTTCCGCTCCGCATTATCGCGGCCGGCAAAACGATTACGCCCTTGCTTTTCACGCCGAGAACATCTACACCCCCCAAATGGTGGTGAACGGCTTAGTTCAGTTTATCGGCGACGATAGCAACCGCGCTTACCAGGTGATCGCTAAACAGACCCAGACCACTTTGGTTGACCTCAAGAACGCCGCCAATGCCAAGGATTCGGACCTGGTCGATCTATCGGTGCAAGTTACAAATCCAAAGAATCCGAAGCCGCACGCCGAGGACGTCTACCTGGCGGTAACCGAAAAAGAGCTCGAGTCGCAGGTGCTGGGCGGGGAAAACGCCGGCCGGCGGCTCAGACATGCACCGGTGGTTCGCAGCTTCGGCATCATCGGTCGCATCGATCCTAACGGCTCGAACGTCGGGCAGATCACCAACACCTTGCGGCTTCCGCATGAGTGGAAGCGCGAAAACCTACGCGCCGTGGTCTTCGTGCAGGAACATGACACGCTGCGAATCACTGGCGCCAACACCGCCGATCTGCGCTAGCCAGCCTCAAATAACAGGCCACTGACTATACTTCCTGCGGTATCCTACTAGACCAAGGAGACACTATGCTATCTCGCCGTGACCTGGGCCGTCGATTCTCGCTAGTAGCTGCCGGCATCGCCATCGGAGGCGAAGCTGCTTTTGCGCAGCGTTCCGGTGTTCATGCCAAGGACCACGGCCAGCTTGTTCTGCTGAATGCGAATGAGAATCCCGATGGACCCCCGCAAATCTCCATCGACGCCATGAGTAAAGCGCTCGCTCGCGGTGGTCGCTACCACGACGAAGACACGGAGGCGTTGACTGCTCAGATGGCTGCCTCTGAACATTTGCAGGCCGAGCAGGTGCTGGCCGGCTCCGGGTCGAGTGAGATTCTGCATTGCGCCGTGGATGCCTTCACGTCGCCATCGCTGCCACTGATTACTACCCTGCCCTCCTACGAGCAGCCGGTGGAGATAGCCGCCGCCCAGGGACATCCAGTGATCAAGGTGCCGATGACTCCGGAATGGGCCGCCGACGTTCGCAAGATGGTTGCGGAAGCCGAGAAAGCGCGCGGCGGTTTGATCTACGTCGTGAATCCCAACAACCCGACGTCCTCGATCACGAAGAAGGCGGACATCGCATGGCTGGTAGCCAATCTTCCTCCCAACACGGTGGCCATGATCGACGAGGCTTACATTCACTACTCCACTTCGCCCGACCTGGCGAGCTCGATCCCTTATGTGCAGCAGGGCAAGAACGTGGTCGTCGCGCGAACGTTTCTCGAAGATCTATGGGATGGCCGGCCTGCGCATTGGATTCGGCTGCGCGCGGCCCGACTTGATCCGCAAGATGTCCCCGTACCGCAATAATGTCGTGCCAGTCCCGAGCGTACAGGCCGCCAAGGTGGCGCTCGCCTCGCCCACACTGGTGGCGGAACGCCGCGAGAAATTCGGGAAAATCCGCTCGGATCTCTGCACCTGGCTGGACGCCAATCGCTACAAGTTCATTCCCCCGCATGGCAATTTCCTGATGATCGACGTGAAGCGCGACGTGCGGGGCGTGATCGCCGACATGCAGGATCGCGGCGTCGCCGTCGGGCGACCCTTCCCGCCGCTGAATCAAATGCTGCGCGTCACCATCGGGACCGACGCGGACATGGCGAAGTTCAAGGAAGTCTTCGCCCAGGTCGTAAAGGCATAGCCTTTGCCGATGTGGAGTCGCCATCGCCGGAGCAACTGGGATTCTGGTACGATCAATGTAATGTCTTTGTATCGGAGTCTTATATGACTCGTTTGAACCGGCCTGCCCAAGCTTCTGAATGACCCCCAGAAACTACCCCCCGAGGCGCCCTAAGGTTCGGGAAAACGTGAACGAAGCGATTCGCGTTCGCGAAGTTCGTGCTGTATTCCCGGATGGAACCGTCGAGATCATGCCCACCCTGGCCGCCGTCCGCAAAGCCCAGGAAATGGGGCTGGATCTGATTCTGGTCTCTCCTACCGCTGAACCGCCTGTGGCCAAAGCCATGGACTATGGGCAGTGGCAGTACGAGAACAAGAAGAAGCAGCACGAGGCCAAGAAAAAGCAGCACGTGATTCAGGTCAAGGAGCTGAAATTCCGGCCCAACACCGATGACCACGACTACGAGTTTAAGAAGAACCACGCCATCCGATTCTTAAAGGAAGGCAACCGCGTGAAAGCGGTGGTGCAGTTCCGCGGCCGTGAAATCGCGCACGTAGACTTAGGCAAAAAACTGCTGCTTCGTTTCGCCGACGATCTTTCCACGCACGGTTTGGTGGAGGGTCAGCCGCGACTCGAAGGCCGCAATGCGCACGTCATCATCAGCCCGGTAAAAGCCACTGGCGGCCCGAAAGAAAAGTCCGATAAGCCGGCGCCGCCCGCGCACTAATTGGCAGGTCAGAGACCTGCCCCACAACTGCTGTTAATAGAACAGGTATTTTTGCCACTGATTGTCGCTCTTGGCGAGCAATCGCATCAGGTGCCGGCTGGTGTGCAGGCTGAACGGCCGGGGAGCGCGGGAAAGTTTCATATTCGCTTCATCGGGTGTCCGGCTTCCCTTGCGATTGTTGCAAGGATGGCAGCAAGCCACGAGATTTTCCCAGGTGGTTTCGCCAGCGCGCGACCTCGGAACGACGTGATCGAGCGTGAGTTCCGAGGACGGCAGTGTCCGATGGCAATACTGGCATGTATACCGGTCGCGCATCAGAATGTTCTTGCGCGAAAGAGCCCGAGTCTGGTGCGGGATTCGCCGGTATTCGAGCAGCCGAATCACTGACGGGACGCGGATCGAATGACGGGCCGAATGAACGTGCGCCTGCGATTCCTCCTCGGCGGAAGCGACGCCCTTCAACACCAGCACCAGCGCCCGACGCGCCGCGCAAATGTTGATCGGCTCATAACTCGCGTTCAGGACGAGCACCGGTCTGTGTAATCGATCAAGACTGGGCATCTTCGATACTCCCGGAGAAGTTGGAATCACGAATCGGTTGGTCGAATCCCATGCGGCGGTCGACACGCGCCAGGGTGAGCAAGGTCACTTGCTTAGCGCCAGCTATCTTGAGGGCGCGTGCGCATGAGGCGGCGGTCGCGCCGGTGGTCATAACGTCGTCCACCAGGAGAACTCTCTTGCCGTCCAGCACCGGCCTCTTGCGGGCGCGGAATGCGCCGGAAACGTTCAGGCGGCGCTTTGCGTTGGTTAGGCCCGCTTGTGTCGCGGTGGGGCGGATCCGCCGAAGAGCGTTCTTCACCGGGACGTTGGATCGCCGTCCGATTTCAGAAGCCAGCAGTGCCGACTGATTGAATCCCCGCTGCCAGCGCTTGCGCCAGTGCAGCGGCATCGGCACGATCACGTCGAATTCCTGCTCGCGCGGCAGCGCCACGGCCAGCAAACGCCCCAGTGGCTTAGCCAATGTCTGGACGCGGCCGTACTTAAATAAGTGGATCAGTTCCCGAAGCTCGTCTTCGTAGAAGCCGAACGAATACGCCGCATCGAAACCGCTCACGCCGCGCCGGCATAAACCACAGCGGCCCTGCTCATCGAGGGGGAACGAGCTGCGGAACGGCGCCCGGCACTGCACGCAGAAGTATTCGGCTGCCAGCGGCTCAGGCTTTAACAGGCACGCCCGGCAAACGGGAATCCGCGAAACTTCGCGCAGAGGTTCCTCGCAAATGCGGCAATCATCGGGGAAAATCAGCGAGAAAACGCCAGTGTAGATCTTGCGGACGAAGGAAAGGGCCAAATCATTCGAGGCAGTTTTTGTTAGGCTGCTACTGCTGAAGACGGCACCCCCTTAAAACACTAGTCTACACGAAGCAAACCTCGGACGCAGAGCCGGCCCCACAACCCGATACAATAAAAGTAAAGCCACTTCATGCGGACCTTCTACATCGAGACCTTTGGCTGCCAGATGAATGCGCACGATTCCGAAAAGGTCATCGGCACGCTGGTATCGGAAGGCTACAGCCAAGTGGAAACTCCCGAACAAGCCGACCTCGTTCTCTACAACACCTGCAGCATTCGCGACAAGGCCGAGCAAAAGGTTTTCCATCGCCTGCAGCAGTTCAAAAAGGATCATGGCCAAGGCAAAGTGTTCGGCGTGCTGGGTTGCGTGGCGCAGCAGGAGGGCGAGCGCATCTTCGAGCGCGCTCCGCTCGTGAGTCTGGTGGCCGGATCGGCCAGCTATTCGAAGCTTCCCGAAATGCTGGTGCAGCTCGAAGCCGGCAACCGCCATGTCACCGGCTTGAGCCTGGACACCGAGGAAGCCTTCGACACGCCCTTCACGCGCCGCGACAATCCGCATCGCGCCTACATCACCATCATCGAAGGCTGCGACAAATCCTGCGCCTATTGCGTGGTTCCTTTCACGCGCGGTCCGGAGCGCAGCCGCACCAGCGAAAGCGTTCTGAAGGAAGCGCGCGATCTGGCGCGCATGGGCTATATGGAAATCCAGCTCCTCGGCCAAAACGTCAACAGCTATCGCGATCCCTCGCCCGCCGGCTGGGACTTCGCGCGTATGCTGCGCGCCGTCGGCGAGGTCGATGGCATCCGGCGCGTCCGCTTCACCACTTCGCATCCCCGCGATTTCGTCAAGGATATCGTGGACGCCATCGACGAAAATCCGGTTCTGTGCAATCACGTTCATCTGCCGGTGCAATCCGGCTCGACGAAAGTGCTCGACCGCATGCAGCGGCTCTACACGCGCGACGATTATATGCGTCGCATCGAATGGATGAAGAACGCGCGCCGGAACATCTCCATCACCACCGACATCATCGTCGGATTCCCGGGCGAGACCGAAGCGGACTTCGAGCAAACACTCGGATCTGCTAGACGAAGTACAATACGATTCATTGTTCGGCTTCAAGTATTCGCGGCGGCCCAATACACCCGCGCTGGCATTGGAGGACCACATCGCGGAAGAGGAAAAGAGCCGGCGCCTTGCTATTCTTCAAGAACATCAGCGTGCCATTCAGATCCGGCGGAATTCCGAGCTGGTCGGAACCGTCGAAGAAGCCTTCGTGGAAGGCTATAATCATGCCACGGGCCAATGGATCGGCCGGACTACTCAAAATCGCACTCTCAATTTTATTCATCCGGAGCATGCGGGCCCGAAAGAAGGAGCAACTTTGGCCGGCAGTTACTGGAACGTTCGGGTTACTCGGGCAGGCCCGAACTCGCTGGCTGGTGAGGCGCGTCAGTTGAGTTCATGTCATAAAGGGGGACCGTATGGAAGTCGAAATGAAAATCCGCGGATTGATGATGGATCCCTGTCACCAACATGCCCATTGTGGTGCTGAAGGATATCAACGGGAACACCATCTTGCCGATCTGGGTTGGCATCTACGAGGCCAATGCCATCGCCCTCGAGATCGAAAAAGTTTCGACGCCGCGCCCCATGACTCACGACCTGATCAAGACCCTCCTGCTTGGCCTGGGAACCGGCATCCGCAAAGTCGTGGTCAGCGAACTGAAGGACGATACCTTCTATGCCGTCATCTGGCTGGACAAGGATGGCGACTTGATCAGCGTTGATTCGCGGCCGAGCGATGCGCTGGCTCTGGCGCTGCGCCTGGATTGCCCCATCTACGTCGACGAGTCGGTGCTCAAGACTTCGCAGAAGTCCAATGCCGCTTCCGATAAGATCAACAACGAAGAATGGCGGCGCTGGCTCGAGAGCCTGAACGACGAGGACCTCGGCCGCTACAAGATGTAGCCTGTCTCTCAGCAACCGCTAAGCCTACTGTTTCTTGGGTGCGGCTTTCCGCCGGACGGGCGGAGGGTTCTTCCCAGTCCAGCCGTGCAGCTTGTCCGGCTCGACATTGAAGACCACCATGAAAGGGCTGGTTGTGTAACTTTCCGGAACTCCTTCGAAGGATAGCTCCGTGCCCGGATCCACTTTGCCGGGCAGCGCCATCTCGAACTTCAACGTCGCGTCGGGAGTGGTGCCGTCCTCGAGCGCCATAATGATGGTCTTGGGTTTCGTCTCGGGCACGAGTTTTACCACCTTCCCTTTGAGGGTCGGAACCTGCGCGCCCTTCATGCTCGAATTGAAGTAATTCGCGCCATCCGGTCCGGTGAGTTCGGCTTTTAAGTTTTTCCAAAGGGTAAGTTCCGGATTCTTGGCGGCGTCATCGGCTGCCTTCTTCTGCAGATCCTCGGCGATTTCCGTGGCATTCTTGATGTGGAAGTCGGCTGGTGGCAGCGCAGAGCTCTTAGCGGCCGCCAGCAGATTATTAAAACCCTCGTCGCTACCGTGGAAGCCTTTGTAGGCCCGCTGCACGTAGGCCATCACCTGTTGCCGTCCGGCAGGATTAAGCGCGCCCGGTCCCTCATACGTAGCCGCTCGAGCGAAGTAAAACAGAGCCGTCGGCATTTTCGCCGGATCTTTTTCCGAAGCGATCGCCGTCCCCATGTAGTAATCCACTTGGCCGTCGTTAGGATTGAGTTGCAAAACCTTCTGGAACTCGGCTTCGGCACCCTGCCAGTTTTTCTTTTGCAGAGCGACCCAGCCCAGCGTCGTATGTGCCAGCGCCTCTATCTGGGGCCTTTGAGCCTTCCACTGCTCTTCGGTGAAATTCGGCGGGATCTTATCAAGGTTTGCCAGCAGCGCTCTTGGCCGCCTTCTCGCCCTGATCCAAAACGTCGGGGGTCGGATTCTGCCCGGCCAGCGCCTGCGTGAAGCTCACCGTGATGAATAGAGCGCTGAAATTGTTGGGATCATCCGCCAGAACCTGCTTGGCGACGTCGACGGCCTCTTTCGCCATCCCGAGCTGAAAATAGGTCGCGAGCAGCAGCGTCCTGCGCTCGGTGACATAATCAGTCTGCGGATACTGCTTCAGCCATTGCTGCAGCTTCTCCAGCTTCGTCTTTGGGATTGGTGTCCTTGGTGATCGCGTCGAATAGATCGTATTCGGCCCGATCCTTCCAGTTCTTCTGCGGCGCCGACGATGAGGGCGCCGTGGCCTGTCCGCGCATCCCCGTGGGCGCAAGACACAACGCTCCCGCGATTACGACCGCCGATAAAAATCTAAAGTGTTGGAATGCCACTTGCCGCCTCCACTTCCTGCTTGTAGGTTACCGCAGAGCGAAGGTGCTTTATTTGGACGCGTCTTCTTCTTCGGCGCTGCCCGATGAGCCGGAGGCGCATTCTTTCCAGTCCACCCGTGGAGGTCTTCTTTTTCTACGTTGAAGACCACCATGAATGGGCTCGCCGTATAGCTTTCCGGCACTCCTTCGAATGTCAATTCGGTGCCGGTTTCGACGTTGCCAGGCAGCGCCATCTCGAACTTTCAATGTCGCATCGGCGGTGGTGCCGTCCGACTTGCCATCTTCCAACGCCAGCAGGATAGTCTTCGGCCTGGTTGCCGGCTCCAGCTTGACTACCTTGCCCTTCAGTGTGGGAACTTTGCTTCCTTCATGCTCGGAGTTGAAGTAATTCGCTCCATCCGCGCCGGTGAGAGCTTCCTTAATACCCTTCCACATGGCTTCCTGCGGGTGCGCCTTGGTCCATTCCTCCTCATTCGCCATTTCGGCCTTGGCGATGTCGAGCGCGCTCTTAATCGCGAAGTCGGCGGGTGGCGTCGGGCTGGCCTTGGCCGCGGCGACCAGGTTGTTAAATCCCTCGTCGCTTCCGTGATAGCCTTTGTACGCCTTTTGTACGTAAGCCATGACAGTCTTCCTGCCATCCGGATTCAGTGCACCCTGCCCTTCATAAGTGGCTGCGCGCGCGAAATAGAACAGAGCGGTCGGTGTCTTGGCCGGGTTTTTCTCGGAATAGATGGCCGTCGCTAGCTGGTAGTCGATCGTCCCGTTGTTCGGGTCGATCTGGAGGCTCTTTTGATATTCGCCTTCCGCCGCCGGCAAGTCCTTCCTTTGTAAAGCGATCCAGGCCAGCGTGATGTGCGCGAGGTTTTGCACCTGAGGCTTTTGAGTGGCCCATTGCTGAGGCGTCATCGTCGCGGGAGGATCATTGACGCTCAGAAGAGCGGTTGCGGCTTTCTCGCCATTATCGAGAACGGCCGGCGTCGGATTCTGACCCGCCGGCGCTCTGCGTGAGCGTCACCGTAATATACAGCGCGCCGAAGTCCTTGGGGTCGTCGGCGAGAATCTTCTTGGCTTCGTCGATGGCCTGCGCGGGTTGCTGGAGCTGATAGTACGTCGTCATCAGGATCGTGCGCCGATTCTTGGCAAAGGCGCTATCCGGAAAGTCCTTTTCCCACTGCTGAATCTTCTGCAGCTTGGCCTTCGGATCGTTCTCTTTCGTGATCGCGGTGTAGAGATCGAACTCCGCTTGATTTTTCCATTGCGGGCCTTGTGCGGCCGCCGGCGCAGCAGCAGGTTCCTGCGCCACCATCCGCAATGGCGCCAGTCCTGAACCACACGCTGATCATTGCAAGCAGCTAACAAATATTTTGATGGTTGAAAAAACACTCGCCGCCTCCCGGTTCTCGTCGTCAGGTTGACTTTGGCCAATTGAATCCCTAACCGCAGCATGGCGCCCAGCACCCTTAGACTTGAAGTTGGTGCAATTGCGGAGTATATCCGAATCCGGGCTGCGCTGCAAGTTCCCTTAACGTTAGATGTATACCAGTGTACTCTTGTTCCGTCCGAAGTGAGGAAAAAACGTGCAAAAATCGGCCTCCAGCGCACACCCGTTGACAATTCCCCTGGGCCGAAACGCATAATCGGTCCATGAGTACCACGCGAACAATGCCGGGCGGGTGGGCCGACCGCTACCGTCTCCCCAAAGGCGCTAACGGCCGCAATCTGTGCCGCTGGTGCAATCTCGAGGTACCCAAGGGTAGACTCACGTTCTGCTCGGATTGGTGCGTGGAGGAATGGCGCTTGCGCACCGATCCCGGATACATCCGCGAAAAAGTACTAGAGCGCGACCAGGGCATCTGCGCTCAGTGCGGCGTCGATTGCCTCGCGGCCTGGAGACACCTAAAGCGATTGCGCGGCGCTCCCCGCCTGAAGGCTCGGTTGGAATGGGGGCTCCGTCTCGGATCGCCCGGCAGAAAAAGCCTTTGGGACGCCGACCATATCGTTCCAGTAGTCGAGGGCGGCGGAGAATGTGATCTCGAAAACATACGAACTCTATGCCTGAAATGCCACCGCGTGGTGACAGCCCAGTTACGCGCCAAGCGCTTGAAAGCTAATCAAGCATCGGCTTCAAATACCGCATGACCGTCTCCGCAACGACCGCGTTGCCTGGCCCGGTCGGATGCAAGCCATCCCGCTGCATCAGATTTCGCGTGGCCACGGTCGCCACGCCTTCCAGCAGGAACGGGATGCGGGTCAGCTTATACTTCGCCGCCAGATCGCGATAGATCTGCTCGAACGTCCGGATATAATCCGGCCCATAATTGGGCGGCAGCGTCATGCCCGCCAGAATCACCTTCACGCCCGCATTCCTTAGACTCAGTACGATCTGATCCAGATTGGCGCGCGTGGTTTCAATCGGCAGGCCTCGCAGTCCGTCGTTGCCGCCGAATTCGACGATCACGATGCGAGGTTTATACGCCAGCACCTCGCCCAGCCGGTTGACGCCGTCGGTAGTAGTGTCGCCGCTCACTCCGGCGTTGATTACGCGCCAGTGGAGCCCGGTGCGATCCAAGTCCTTTTGCAGGAAGTCCGGATAACTGTTACCAGGCTCGGCGCCGAAGCCGGCCGTTAAACTATTGCCGAACGCTACGACCACCGGGCGCGTATCTACTTGTGTAGAGGGCGGCCGGGAGGATTTAACAGGGTTTTCTTCTTTGCTTGGAGGCGCCGCCTCTGGCGGCTTCGGTCCTCCGCAACCCACCAAAGTCAATCCGAGAGCGAGAACCAAACAGAAGATGTACATCACCCAATGCCATAATAAAGAATTGCAGGAGAATCTGATCCGAACACCTGCCATCCGGGTTTCGGCTCTCACCAAGAGCATTCAAACCGCCACGCATAAGGTCGACATTCTGCGTGGTATTGATTTTGACGTTCAGCACGGCGAGTTCGTTGCCATCATGGGACCGTCGGGCAGCGGTAAGAGCACGTTACTCGGATTGCTGGCCGGTCTCGATACGCCGACCACCGGCAAAATCATTCTCGACGGTGACGACATCACCGGGCTCGATGAGGACCAGATGGCGCGGCTGCGCGGCCGGAAAATCGGCTTCGTTTTTCAGTCCTATCACCTCCTACCCACGTTGACCGCCGAAGAGAATGTCCTACTGCCGTACGAGCTGACCGGCGGCAATGGCTCCGAGGGCCGCCAGCGAGCGCGCGAGTTGCTCGAAAACGTGGGACTGCCGGATCGCCGCGATCACTATCCCGTCCAGCTTTCGGGTGGCGAGCAGCAGCGTGTCGCCCTGGCGCGCGCCTTCATGGTTCGCCCGCCCATCCTGCTGGCTGACGAGCCGACTGGCAACCTAGACAGCCAGAATGGCCAGCACGTGCTAGAGTTGCTGTTTTCCCTCAACCAGCGCGAAGGCACGACACTGGTCCTGGTAACGCACGATCCGGCTCTCTCCGATCGCGCCGGCCGCCGAATTGTGCTGCGGGATGGCCTGGTAGTCAGTGAAGAGTAATCATGAACTTCTCCTGGTCCACCGCTTGTAAGATCGCTTGGCGCGAAGCCCGAGCATCGTCTTTCAAGTTCGGATTCGTCATCCTGGCGGTCGCGGTCGGCGTTGGTTCACTGACCGGCGTCCGCGGGTTCGGCCGCGCCTTCCACGACATGCTCCTGACCCAGGCCCGCGCGCTCATGGCCGCCGATCTCTCTCTGCGCGTTTTCGAGCTTCCCTCCGCTGAACAGAGCGCCGAGATGGATAGCCTCGCCCGGCGCGGCGTCCAACGGACCTGGATCACGGAGACCTTGACCATGGCGTCGAGTGGTGAATCGAAGCCGCCCATGCTGGTGTCGGTGAAGGCCGTGGACCCGAGCGTCTATCCGTTTTATGGCGAGATCCGCCTGGCCCCGCCCGCTTCCGCTATCCCAGGCGCTGACACCCGATACGGTCGCGGTTTCCGATGACATCCTGCTCCGCTTGAATCTCAAAATCGGCGACACGCTGCTGCTGGGCGGACAACCCTTTCACATCATCGGTCAAATAACCTATGAGCCCGACCGCATGCTCGGCACCCTCAACGTCGGACCGCGCGTCATGATCACCCGCGAAGGTCTGGAGCGCACCAAGCTCATTTTACCCGGCAGTCGCGCAGCCGAGCGTTTCTTGTTCCGCCTCGGACCCGGGTCGCCCGCCATCCAAGTGGTGCGCGCTGAACTGAAGAAAAGTTTTCCGGACGCCCTAATCGCGGATTATCGTGAATCGCACCCCATCATTACCCGTGGCCTCGACCGCGCCACCACGTTTCTTAGCTTGGTAAGCCTCATTACCCTGATCGTCGGCGCGATCGGCGTGGCTACCGCGATGCACGCCCACATCCAGCAGCGCATGGACTCCATCGCCATCATGAAATGCCTTGGCGCTCGATCCAACCAGTTGATGCGCATATATCTCATCCAGACCGTGGCGCTCGGTTTGGTTGGCGGAATTCTCGGCGTTGCCTTCGGCATTGGTATCCAGCGCGCGTTCCCGCAGTTTCTCGCCAGCTACTTCCAAATCGAACCTTCCGCGTGGTGGGATCCGATCACAGCCGCGCAGGGCATCGGGGTCGCGATCCTGGCGACCTTGCTCTTTACGGTTCCCCCCTTGCTCGGCATCCGCCGCATCCGCCCCAACTTGATTCTGCGCCGCGAAATGGCCGAGACCCGGCCCAATTGGCGAGCCCGTCTCCTCCAGGCGCGCGCTTCCATCCTGGCGGGCATCGCGATTATTATTGGCATCGCCGGAATCGCGATGTCTTTCGCCACCGGCACCCCCCAGGACATCTGGAAAACGGGCGCGTATTTCGCCGGAGCGCTGGTGGTCAGCATGGCTGTGCTTTCGGCCATCGCGTGGCTGATGTTGCGCGGCCTGAAGATTGCCAGCCGCCGCCAGTTGCCCACTTCCATCCGGCACGGTATCGCCAACCTTTATAGGCCCGGCAATCATGCCGGATCGGTGCTGGTCTCGCTCGGCATTGGCGTTATGTTCACGCTCACGGTTTACCTGGTACAGCGGGGCGTGATCGCTGAGATGAGCAGCAACGCGCCACCCGGCATGCCGAATGTCTTTCTCATCGACATCGCGCCCAAGGATCGCGATGCCGTAGTCGAGATTCTGAAACAGCAGCGCGGCCTCGAGGGCGCTCCGGAATTGATCGGCACCGTCACCGCGAAGTTGACTGATGTCGATGGTCACCCCATCGAAAATATGCAATTGCGAGGTTGGCAGCGGCGGTTTCGCGCCCCTCGCCCAGTGACGTCGGCGGCTGCCAAGCCCGCCTATGTCGAGCTTGTACACGGCCAGTGGTGGTCACAGGCGGCAACCAACGCCGGAGCGCAGATCTGTGTCGCCGAACAGGTGGCCAAGGTGCTCGGCGTCGCTCCGGGCTCTACCTTGCGCTGGACCATCGCCGGTACGGAAGTAAGTACTCGCGTCGCCTGCATACATAATATCGATGACATTCATCTTGCCAGCCGCGTCGAGTTCATCTTCAACGCCGGCGCCCTGGATGGATTCCCGCAGATCTATTACGGCAGCCTGCGCGTGAAGCCGGCCGCGGTTACTGCCTTGCAGGAGGCGCTTTATCGCCGCTTCCCGACCGTCACGGTGGTCAACATGGCCGATGTACTTCAAACTTTCCAGAGCGTGGTCGACCGGATCTCGCAAATGGTGCGTTTCATCTCCATGTTCGCCATCCTGGCGGGCGCCATCATCCTGTCGTCGAGCGTCGCGGGTACACGCTTCCGCCGCATGCGCGAAGTCGTGATCCTCAAAACACTGGGCGCGACGCGCTGGCGCGTTAGCCGGATCTTCTCGGTGGAGTTCCTGATTCTGGGAGCTGTCGCGGGAACCATGGGCGCGCTGCTTGCGAATGGATTCGCGAATCTGTTGCTCAAGCGCATGCTCGACTCGCCGGTTTCGTTTCCGATTCTGCCGGCCGTGCTCGCCGTGGTGGCCACTGCCTTAATCGCCAACACAGCCGGCTGGATGGCCAGCTTCCGCATCCTGGGTCAGAAGCCGCTCGAGATCCTGCGCGAGGAATAAACAGTTACTGGATGCTCACGGTGATGAAGCCGCGGCGGCCGGTGACGATGCTCGACAATTAGGGTTTTCGCTCGCCGAAATCGGTGAAGTGCTGGTTATCCGGCGCGACGAGGCGAAAGCCTATTTGCACGTTCGCGACCTGTTGCGGGCCAAAGGTCTCCACGGTGCGCAACAAGATCATGGAACTCGGCGTTCCGGAGGAGCAGCTGACGAAAAGCCTGCGCAAGTGCAAGCGCCAACTGAAGTCCTCGGGCGATTCACACAAGGGATGCTGCCCCGTCATCGAGAGAATTGCCCAGTGAGGGCCCCATGAAAATTGAGGTCTTGTATTTCGAGGGCTGCCCCAACTACTTGCCCGTCGTGGGTCGGCTCAGAACAGTTCTGGTAGCCGTGTTCAATAACGGTGTTGAAACTCAGGCCGTCGGATACCTTGGCTTTTGATTGGCCGACGGCCAGGGAGCTTTGCGAGCGGTTTCGGCTTATCGATTCAGGCCGATGCGATGCAACAGGTCTTGGAACCGCGGTCGCGTGGTCAGCGCAAACCGCTGATGCGTAGTGCGGGTGGGCTTGGCACAGGAGCTAGGCGAGAGATCTGCTTCTGCAAGAGCCGCCGGGCGCGCAACATGCGAGACTTCACACATTGTTCGGTGACGCCAAGACGCGCGACCGCGTCCGCCGTGCTCGCTTCCGGTAGTTCTCGAACCGTAAAGACAACGCGGTAGGGTTCGGGAAGCGAATCTGTGGCCGCTATCAGGATCTCGTGCAAATCCTGGAAGGAGTGATTGATATATCGCCCGGTATGTACGAGCTTCCCGCCATGGTAACGCTGTCCCACCCAGCAAGTCGGGCAACGTGGTCGCCCAGATATTTCGTTTCGCGGATGTGACCGTCGATGTTGGCCGCCGGAAGATAACGCGTGGCAGCGAAGCAATGAAAGTAACTCGTGCCGAGTATAACCTACTGGTGTACCGTCTCAAAAATGGAGATCGTGCGCGGCTCGCGATGCTATCTTGAATGCTGAATGACCATATTGTCAGTGACGCTTAGATGACAATGTAATCTGTTTGTTTGCAGCCTCTGTGGTGGCGCGCTTGGCAAGTGCGATGTTTGAAGACATGACTGGTCGATGGGCCAACTCCGACATTTCGCGCGAGGGCAATCGGTCGGCTTCCTTTAAGAAGGTCAGTGCGTTCCGAGACGCATCCAGATCGACCCGGATATAGTCGCCTCCGCGAATTTGAGCCGTAGCCATAAGGTTGGATAGCAGCTGCAGCAGCAGTCGCTCAATTGCGCGCTTCAAATACCTGGCGCCGTACTTCATGTCGGTCCCTTGCTGAAGCAAGAAGGATTTAGCTGACTGCGTGGTCTGAATCGCGAAAGACCTACTGAGTGATGCGGCTAAGATGCGCTGCTGTATCATCTCCAGCTCGATGTCGAGAATCTTACCCAACTGCTCGGGCCCTAGAGGCTTGAAGGTGATGATCTTGTCCAGACGGTTGATGAATTCCGGCGTGAACTTCTTCCGCACAGCATAAAGCCCACTGCGCTCGATCTTGCCGCTCTGGCCTTGGTCTATTTCGCCATAACGAGAACTGCGAGAATCGCAGGCGCTGAACCGCAGCGTTGGGCTGACTAGGGCGCTCATTTCAGCCGCACCCAGATTGCTGTCTAAAGATCATAGAGCGGGAGAAGTCAACCTTGCGGTTATCGCCCAGCGTGAGCGTCCCCTTGTCTAGTATGCCGAGCAAGAGATTCCAAAGAGCGTCGCTCGCCTTTTCGATCTCATCAAAAAGAACCAGGCTTACCTTCACGGCCTCCGCGTAAAATTGATTGAGCGTTTCCTGGCTCAGTAAGGGATGCGTTTCGCGATGCCCAAGGTATCCTGGAGGAGCGCCGATTAACTTGGCGATTTCGTGCCTATGCTGGAATTCGGCACAGTCAATCTTCGTTATCGCGCGGGCATTTTTCAGTAACACCTCTGCCGTAGCTTCCACGGTTCGCGTTTTACCCGATCCCGTGGGTCCGAGGAAGAGAAGGCTTCCAATGGGGCGGCCGAGAGTGGTCATTCCTGCGACATCCATTTGATAGATGTTCACAATTTCCCGGATGGCTTCAGCCTACCCGACAATGCGCTTGTGCAGGTTCGCCTCAAGCTCTAATGCTTCGCGCCCTGTCTTGGTTGGATCCAGTGGAACATTTGTCAGCCCCATTTTCTTACCCTCTCTTTACAGGCTCATTTCACCTCGGACCTTGCTATTCACAACAAGCCGGGTGCGTTAGTCACGGGTTGACGAAGCATCGTCCGCTGCGTCGGTGGTTTGTCCCTTCTTTTTGGACTTCACTACTCGCCCGGTTTCATTAGCCGGCTTTTTGACCAGAACTCGAGTCCGGAGCTATCACCTGGGTAAAACCAATATTTCAGTGTGGCTGGTTGGTACCCTTGGGGTTGAGAAACGGTGAATAGTGTTTTGTCGCCGGCGGCGACCCGGTACGCCGACCAACCCAAGATGATCCCTTCCGATCGAGTGCCATCGGCGTTATAGATGCTAACGACGCCCGGTTCGATCAACCTGAACACATACTGGCCGGGAGCCAAGAGGATACCTGGATCTGAAGGGGCTGACTAATGGTGAGATGAGTCTCCTTGTTGCTTTCATCGGCTCGCATGGAGGGCACGAAGCAGGCACTAAGCAGGCCTAACGTGGCGGCCGTCATTCTGAATCGGTTCATTGAAAAGTCTCCTTTGTTTTGGTTCGTTCACTAATGGAGACGTTGCCGAGTGGCCACGCATTCCCTCAGTTACGATTGCTTTACGGAAACTTTGCAAATCCGCTCTTAAAGAACTAGGCGGCCTTTCGGCCGCCTGTAGCCGAGGGAAAATGGCCAACTGGCGGGATTGATCGGGGCAATTCTTGCAGTAATGCCGGCGGGGATATTGGAGCAAACCGAGATTTATTGAGGCAAACCATACGCCGGATCGAGTAAAAGCTTTCGGGCAACTCCGCCGTTTTCGAATTCGAACACATTGATGAGCGAACCGGCGAGAGCATCGAATGACGAGCCGCCGATCCGGCCCAAGTTCCAGTTGTCTTCGATAAACTGTAGAATCGAAGTCTGGTCCGTAGTGGAATGGTCGATGTAATTGACTTTGGCGTAAGGCGAGATGACGAGCAAAGGCAGGCGCTGGCCGTACCCGCAGCGACCCATCGGAGCCGTGGGATCGACGTTGTTGCCACAAGCTCCCGCCCCGCTCAACGCATCGTTGGGTGAACTTGAGCCATTGACGATCGGCGGCATTACGTGATCGTACCAGCCGTCGGAGTCGTCATAGGCAATGATCACCGCCGTGCTTGCCCAAAACGGCGAGGTTTCGAGTGCGTTGATTGTGTTCACGAGGAAGGTCTGCTCATCGAGCGGATTCGAGTACATGGCGTGTCCGTCCTGGTACGCCGCGGCCTTCAGGAAATTCACGGCCGGCAAAGTTCCAGCGTTCAGTGCATTGTAAAAGTCGCTGATGTCATATTAGGTGATTGGCCTGGTCTTTTTGGCCGATCATGTTCACCGCACTAGCCGGCAGGTGGTGTGGATTAGAAGTGGATAGATAAAACTCGAAGGGATTATGGTTCGGAATGTAGTCCGCCACCGATGCGGTCCCATCGAACTGGGTGTGCTGCGACGCGCAGACCGCGGAGCCGTCGGCGTTCCGGGAACTAGGAGCGAAGCCGCCCTGGAACCAGCCCCACGTGATTCCTTTCTGGTTGAGCAGGTCGCCCACGTTCTGGCCGGACATCGACACTGTGTTCGCGGTCGAAGGCACACAATCGTCAAACGCCGGACGGATGTCGTTGATAACCGTACCATTCAACAACGCGGCGCCCGCAGTCCCAGTGTCGTGCGTTATGCTAGCTCCATTCGTCTGGCCCGAGGCGAGGTTCAAGTGCCCCAGAGTTGACGGACCAAAGCTGGTGCTGAAGAAGTTGTCATTCATAGCGAAGTGCTGAGCATAATTCCAGAGCGCCGTCACGGTGTTACCGTCGTAGTAACCCATGACGAGCCCTTTCCCTAGGCCCAAATCATTGCACCCTGTTTGGGTCGTACCATCGAGCTCGACAAATTTGTCCATCAGTCCGCCGTCCATTGCTTTTTGTTCGCCGGTATAGTCATGACTCTGATCGCAAACGATCGCTTGCGAGCGATCCATTCGGAACGGTTGAACTGAGTTCGGATTGTGAGTCATCAGTGGACCACTAAGACCGTTCACGGTTGGAGTTGGATGAGCCCCCTTTCGTGCCACGAAGACCGGCTCCCCACCAGGATTGGCGGCGTTCGGATAGGTGGCGAAATAGTGATCGAACGAAACGTTTTCCTGGAAGATCACAACAATGTGTTGGATGGGAGTTGATGTATTAGAGAGTGTTTGCGAGCTGGCCGTCTGCGTTTGTCCAAGGCTGAGCGATACTGCCAGAAGGCTGATCGCGAAGCTTAGGTGCTTGTTAGTGATTCGTATTCGCATAAATCTCCTCTAATCTTTTTGAAGCTGGCGTTCGGCTGCATCAGCCGCCATCGCTAGGGCCATTACGGTCTCGAAGAATTCCGGCGATTGACCATCGAAAAGGTGGTCGGCCGTGAAAGATTTGATAGTCACTGCGGCGCCGCCAAACTGCGTTAAGGAAGGCCGGATTACGGAACAGACGGGCAGGTCCGGGCTAATGAACTCGCACGGCTCTGGCAGGATCAGGTTGGTCTGGAACGCTTCGCCGCCGAAAGGTTGCGCGTTGAGATCAGGAAACTTTACTCCAGTCTCGGGATCGATCACGCCGGCCAGCAGCTGAGACACCGCGTTGCCCATTTTGTCGTGCCATAAGCCAAAGTGATCTATCTCAACGCCTCCGATACTTACGACAATTCGCAGAACTTCCAAGCTGGTGCACTTGCCGCTCATGACGTTGTACAGGCTCGCGCCGCCCTGCTCGATGTATCCAAAGTGGAAGCCTGCCGTATTGGCAATCGCCTGCATTCGCCGTGCGGGGACGGTCGCTGGCGGGACGGGTTGTGCCATCGTCGGCGGTGTATCGGTGTCGCTCAAAGGAATCGCCGGCTGACCCTGAATAGTGACCGCTTGAGGGAAAGTCGCACCGAAATCCGGATTCTGCTTGCTGCGGTACCGTGTATAGAAACTCGTATCCACGGTGAGATTTCGGAGATTCGTGAGACGCCCGATATTTTGTGCGCCTTGCGCTTGGCTGCTTGGCAAGGTTCGAAAGTGGTCCAGGTTGATCTGGTCCTCACCTTTGGACTTGAGATAGCCGTTGAGGAACTGCATGTGGCTAATTTCATCGTCGGTATTATCGGCGATGTACTGCGGCATGTCACCATCCAGATTCGAAAGGGCAGCAATATAGGCTGGGTTTCCTCCATTAACACCGCCCAGTTCGTTGTACTGCTGCCACAAGTCACTCTCAATGATCTCGACTGCAGCGAGGAACCGCATAATGGCGACGTCGCCCTTGCTAAGCTTCGAGGGCTGGGCTTCCAAAAGAGTACTGGCCGGCAGTGCCGCGCCCGCTAAACCGATGCCTTTCAGAAATGAGCGGCGCCTGACGACCCGCTGCCAGTCTAAGTTAATGCCTCCTCCCGCCGATGGCGAGATTGACGGAAAGTGTTTCGTTTTTCATATAAATGCTCCTTTTTCTAACGGTATTAGCCTTGTGTTTCAATTGCAAACTAGGGGACGAAGTATCACGCAAAACTAATCCCCAACTTCTGTAAACGCTTTGTAAATCGGTGCTTGGAGTAACCCTCAGCAAGTCGCGCTATTTGTAGAGCTGGGCGAACTGTTCTAGTTCGCTTGTTTGAAGATCGGATACGGCCCAACAGGTCATCCCGCCTTCTGTCCAGGAAACGAGGTTGTAGCCGCTTCGTTTCATTTCGCTGTATCCGCTTTGAGAGGAGGAAGCGGATGGCCACATGAAGAGGTTAATCAAATGCTGTCTGCGTTGATACACGAGCGCAGCTACAGGTCTCTCCGCTATATATTCGATCCTGCCACCCACCAGCCGGAATCCCTGGCTGGCGAAGTCTTTGACATCCGGCGAGAAATTGAGCTTACCGTTGAACCACGGTTTCACTGTGTGCTGGTCCGATGACGGCACATCCAACAGATGCGTTCCGATGAGTGAGCGCAAGTGGCTGGACAGCACTTCCTGAGCTACATCCCTTGCCGAATCGCGCGATCTCAGAGATGCGATATTCCACGCCATGGATGCGAAAAGAATGACCGATGCAGCCACGGCCATCCAGTTCCAGCGCAACGGTCGCGCTTGGGGCTCGCTGGCCGCGGCTTTGCGCAGAGCGGTCTGGATGTTCCGCTGAAGGTGGGTCGGTGCTCTGTGCGGGGTTATTTGTTCGCGGATGTCGCTTTGCAGTCGTTCCAAACGCTGATACAGTCCACTACACGATGCACAGTTTTCGATGTGCTCCTGGATCTCGGCCGACTCGCTGGCCGACAGTTCCCCGTCCAAATGAAGCTCAAGAAGATGCCGCCATGACGCACACCTCATACCAAGCCCCCGTTCACTCTGGCAGCCACACAATCTGCCAGCCGCTGGCGCGCGCGAGACAGCCGCGACATGACGGTGCCGAGCGGAATCTTGACTACGTCGGCAATCTCCTGGTACGACATTTCTTCCAACTCCCTCAAGATCACCACCCCGCGATAATCAACAGGAAGTCCCTCCAGGCACTCCCGCAGCGACCCCACGTCGAATTTCTTGAGCAGCATGCCCTCGGGATTCGCCTTCGTGAGTTCCGGACTGTGCGTCTGTTCATCAAACATCACCACGCTCCTATTGCCTTTTTCCCGGCGTAGCCAGGTCTGGCAAGTATTTCGGACAATCGCCAGCAACCAAGCTTTCCCGTCGCCGCCATGGAACCCTTCGAAAAACCGGAAAGCGCGCAGGTAGGCTTCTTGAACGACATCTTCGGAAAATTGTAAGCGGCATTCAAATGCGGAACGATGGTTTGCTCGAATAAGGCAAGCTTGCTCTCTTGGTCCATCGAGACTTTCATGGGATGGTCATCGACCAGCAGTCCGACCATCTCACAGAGCTTTTAGATACGAGATCAGATCGATCTTTTCTTTATCGGACAGGAGCTTGGAAAAGGCAGGCATTCCATTGCCACCTTGCTCGATTTTTGACCGGACGTTCCTTTCGGTTACTGCTTGGCCATTGCGCAGCTTTCCTCGCTGAAAGAGACCCTTGAGAGACGGGCCGACCTTCCTCTCATCCGTTTCAGCGCTGTGGCATCCGCTGCATTGTTCGAAGACCTCTTTGCCTCTTGCGGGAGTTGCGCTATCCCTGTTCTCTTGCGCTTGCGTGCAGATGCCCATCCCAGCTACCACCATCGCGCCCGTACATAGTAGCCGGAACCCCGTACGTAGTAGCCAGAACATAGTTGCGGCCCTCCCGCTGAACAGAACCGGCCAACGCCTGAAAAAATTCCCGGAGCGGTGCAAATGGATTAAGCATAAGCGGAATAACGCGGGTCCGTCTCCGGTATTCCACGTTGACGCACGCTGCGGAAGATCGAACAGAGGAAGGCTATTTAATGGCGATGCTATTTGCGGTCCAACGGCTAGTCTTGATTTCCAAACGAGAGGCGGACCGCCCCCGTTTGGCGCGGACACCACCTGAACTTCTTCCCCCAGGAGGTGTCCCCACCTTTCTTACAAGTCCTGCAAGAAAACAGACTCGCCCGCGCTCTTCGCCGGACAACGGACCGACCGAACTACCCGTATGGCGTCGGCAATAGCCTAAACGCATTCGAAGAGGCCATAGTGATCAGGGCTATCGGGCGGGAAGCCACTGCGACGGTGGCCTTCGATGTCGAGGAGCACGGGTTACCGGTGAATCTTCAAGTGCTGAACGCCTCGCATCCCATATGGGGCCCGGAGGCCATGGCACTCGTGCGCGAGTGGCAATTCATCCCGGGCATGAAATACGGTGCGCCGGTGTCCGTCCTTTGCACAGTGGATCTGGTATGCGGGCCGACGAATTTGAGCACACAAGCGCTTCAGTGGGCCGTCGCGCAAATGAGTGTGCCTTCGAGACCCGACCCAAGTCACAGCGTCACGAGTCCTCCGGTTGTCGTGTACAGAGGGTACGATCCGTCCTATACAGAAGAAGCCCGCACGGCGAGCCTGCAGGGAACAGTCCAAGTTTCGTTCATGATTGGAGAGGACGGAGTGCCCCAAAACCTACGCGTTATCAGCCCGTTGGGGCTCAGATTGGATGAAAAAGCGATAGAATCAGTGAGCCAATGGCGCTTCCAGCCTGTCATTCTGAATGGGCGACCCATTCGCGTTGGCAGCACGATATCGGTGACTTTCAGCCTAAATGACCTCCAGGGCCGACAGCGGCTCGATGACAGGCCGGCGCCCAGCCAGTAGTCAGTAGCACTGCCGCCAAACCTCGGCTAACGTCGATGCGATAGACTGATTGCTTAGCCACCATGCACTACAGCCGGATCTCAGCTTTTCTGCTGGGCGCGCTCCTAGCTGGCAGTCTCTTCATGGCGTTCGTCGCCACCGGAAACTTTCAGACGGTCAGCGAAATACTGAAGTCCCCGCCACCGCAAGCGGAGAAGATGATCCAGCAATTAGGCGACGAAAACGCCCGGCTCCTGCTGCGCTATCAGGCCGGAGAAGAGAATCGGCATTTTTTCGAAAGCTGGGAAACCGCTCAACTCGTCCTGGGACTCTTTCTGGCAGGTTTGCTATTTCTCTGGGATAAGCGGCGCCTGCTGGCAGGTTTGGCCGGCGCGATGGTAATTCTGACGGTCTTCCAGCACTTCAAAATTACCCCGGAACTCGTGTGGCAGGGCCGTTCGATCGACTTTGTCCCAGTAACGGCGGATCCCACGGCGCGGCAGCAGTTCTTCAGACTTCATGCCACTTACGGAGCGATCGAGGCGGTGAAACTGCTGATGATGGTCGCGGTCGGCATCGCTCTATTTCCGCGACGCCGGCGGGCGCACCAGCAAGTCGAGATCGATGCGGTCGATTACGCCCACGACCGCCATGTCGATGGGTGATTGAGGCCGCCCCACGCTGGTCATCGCGCTGAATCCCTCGGTGACTAACAGCACGCGATCGCCCACGCCTGCGTCCACGGCGTCAAACGCAATTATCGCATCGCCACGCTTGGAGCCATCCAGATCGAGCGGCTGAACGATCAGCGCCTTGCGGCCCAAGTGGCTTTCGTGTTTGTGCGTGGAAATCAGCTCGCCGATCACATGCGCGATGAGCATCTAGCGGCTTCGCTCCAGATGTAAATCGTCGACGACTCCGACGATGGTGTTATCGGTCGGCACCTCGGCGGGCAAAAATGGAAAGCTCGATTCCTTTCCGCGGCACCAGTAAATTAATTCCCCGGGCCCGACTCCGACCGCATCCAGCATGACGATGCACTTGCCTGTCTCGGTAAGATCCGGTTTCAAGGGCTGGACGATCAGAAGGCGCTGGCCCGTCAAAGCCGAATCCTTCATGGTCGAAACAACGGTCCCCACGACTCGCCCCAGGAACATGGCTATTTATTCAGGGTAACGGTGTCGACGATGCCCACAATGCTCGCATCCACCGGCTTGTCCTTGCAGCCCTCCGCCATGCGCGCCGAGCTGCCGGAAACAACGATGACCGTCTCTTTGGAACCTGCGCTGACGGTGTCGACGGCGATCACATAGCCGGATTCGTCCTTGCCATCCGGCGCTACCGGCTTCACGATCAGCAGCTTGAAGCCTTCCAGACGCGGATCTTTGCGGGTGGCGACGATGGTGCCCACAACGCGGGCCAGGATCATGCGAAACCTACTTGGCGGCCGCGTGCGATGCCTTGCCGATCGGCAAAACATCTTCCAGGCTCGGATGGGGCCGCGGGATGACGTGCACGGCGATCAGTTCTCCGACTCTCCGGGCAGCGGCCGCTCCGGCGTCGGTGGCGGCGCGCACAGCTGCCACATCTCCGCGCACCATGGCCGTGACATAGCCGGAACCGATCTTCTCCCAGCCGATCATACGGACGTTGGCGGCCTTCACCATCGCGTCCGCGGCTTCGATCATCGCCACCAGACCGCGGGTCTCGATCATTCCTAACGCTTCACCCATTCGACCTCCAGGACTAACATTACGCCAGCACGCCGCGTGCGCGCAAGGCTTCATCCACTAGAGCGATCAATTCTTCGCGCGTCACCTGGAACCGCTCCTGCTGTATTGCCATGTCCTCGGCCACCACTGGACAGCCCGGCTCGATGTTGGCTCGCGACTTTACTCCGTAGCGCGTGCGCGAATCAAACAGTTTATCAACCTCCTCTTTGGGCAAAACCTTCGGACCGCCCAACAGCTCTGCCACCAGTGCGATGCGCGCGAAGTGTTCCACCGTTTCCATCTTGAAAAAAGCCTTGTACACGTCCTCGCCGTAGCACACACAGCCGTGATTTCCCATCAAGATGGCATCGTACTTCGGGATGTACGGCAGCATGCCTTCGGTCAGCGCTGGCGTACCGGGCAGACCGTACTCGGCCAGCGGAACGCATCCCAGACCGATGATCACTTCGGGCAAAAGCGCCTGGGTCAAAGGGCGGCCTGCCACCGCGAAGCCAGTCGCCACCGGGGGATGTGCGTGCACCACGGACATGATATCCGGCCGCATCTGATAGATCGTCAGGTGCATGGCGATTTCAGTAGTGCGTTCCCGGGAGCCTTCCAGCTTGTTGCCATCCAGATCGCAGACGATCAGATCGTCGGGCGTCATCATCCCTTTGCTGATGCCCGTGCAGGTGCACAGAATCCGATTGTTCTCCAGCCGGACGCTGACATTGCCATCGTTGGCGGCCACCCAACCCTTCTGATAAACCAGCTTTCCGACGTCGACAATGTCTTGCCGGTACTCTTTCTCCGTTTTCATGGGAATTTTCAATTGTAGCAATCCGGGCGCTGCAGACGTGCGCTGTACAATAGGGTCGAGTGGACAAACGAAGGATGTGCCCGAATTGCCGGGCGTTCGTGACGAGCAGCGACCGGGTGTGCCCGTACTGCGAAATGAAGCTGGGGCCGCGCGCCATCGAGCGTCGTGCGCCCGGCGAGATCCTGGGCGGGCTGATTCCCCATGCGCGCTTTACCACCGTGATGATCCTACTGATCAACACGGCCCTCTTTCTGGCGGAATATCTGAATCCGAACGCAGGTCTTACGCGCTGGGGCGCGAGCCTACCGGCTCCGTATATGCAGGGCCAGTGGTGGCGCTTGATAACCGCCGGCTTCCTCCACGGCGGAGTTTTTCACATCCTGATGAACTCCTGGGTGCTGTTCGACCTGGGCGCGGAAGTGGAGCAACTTTACGGCACCAGCCGGCTCATCGTCTTCTACTTCGTATCGACCGTGACCGGTTTCTGGGCCAGCTCTCATTTGGGGATGCACCCGTCCGTCGGCTCATCGGCTGGAATCTTCGGATTGATCGGCGCGATGCTCGCGTTCGGCGTTACCGACCGGTCGGCGCTCGGATCTATGGTGAAGAGTCTGTATATGCGCTGGGTGATCTATGGTCTGGTGCTCAGCTTCATACCCGGCGTCGACTTTTGGGCGCACGTCGGCGGATTGGCCGGCGGATTCAGCGCCGGATGGCTGGCCGGCACTCCGCTTGCGCGCCAGATGTGGAAAGAGCCGCTGCTGCGCGCATTGGCTGGGATCTCGATCGCGGTGACATTCCTGGCGTTCGGTATGATGTACCTGGCGATGACGCGCGCGTAGGGCTTAGCCCACGCCGCGACGACGGTTCAGAATTTTCACAAAGGACCTCCCGCGCAGTTCCTCGAGCGTGAGTCCCGTCGCGCAGGCTTCTTCTTCGGTGAACGCCCCGCAATTGATCCCGCGCAGGAAAAAGTTCAGCAGGCCCTGCCCCGTAGCGGCGTCGTCGAACACATCGCCCACCAACGTAGCCTGCGCTGCTTTCTCGACGAAATTGCGCAAGCGCGCGGCGGCGGTTTCAAAGGTTTGGAGAAAAAATGAATAGACGGCGGCGTACCGCGTCGGGAGCTGTCCGGGATGCAGGTCCCAACCCTGGTAGTAGCCGTGCATGAGGGAACGCTGCACGTGTTCAAAATGAAGCCTCATTGCGCGATGCACAACCGTGCGGTTCTCGACGACTTGTTCGGTGGTCAATGATCCGCCTGTCGCCACACGATGGCGCGGGATGGGCATGATATTGGTTGCGCCATCGGAAAGCGTGACGCCACGTCCGGCGGCGCTGACCTGCATCACGTGCCTCGCAAAATCGCAGGCCGGATGCACCATCGTTTGATGCTCGGCCGTGATGTTGCAACTGGCCGTGTAATCGTAGAGGCCGAAGTGCAGCCCGCGGCAGCGGCCACGCGAGGCTTCGAGCAGTTTTGGGATCGCGAAGGCGCCTGAGCCGTCGATGATCGATTGCGGCGTCTCGATCATTAGCTCGATCTTCAGTGTCCCAGGTTGGATCGCAAGGCGATGCTCCATCGTTTCCAGCAGCCGCACCAGGGCGGTGACCTGTTCAGGCACCGTCACCTTTGGCAATGTGACGGCGAAACCAGCCGGGACGCTTTCCGCTTCCGATAGCATCGCGGTGAGAAACAGATCCAGTGTCCGCATGCTGCGCTGGCGCAGGGCTTCGGTGAATGGTTTGATCCGAATCCCGATGAAGGCGGGAAATCCAGCTTTAGCGTTGCCTCGTGCCACGGCGTTGCCTCGCGCCACTGCTTGCGCCGTCGAAACCACATGGCCATCTTCTTCCGAATCTGGTCGGTTTCCATAACCATCCTCGAAATCGAGCCGATAATCCTCCACCGGTTCGCGCTGGAGCTTGGCGACTACACGCTCGTAGACGGTGCGCGCCAAACGATCGCCGGCCGCCAATCCGACGCACTGTGCAAGCCCTGCAGGGTCAGGAGCATAATCGCTCAACAATTTCAACGCGAGCGACCCGAGCGTAACCGCGGTGTCTTCCTTGAACAGATGCGCGCCGCCGTAGACCGTGTGGACCGGCTGCCGTTCGGCTGGCTCGCCGGGAAATAGCGCGTCATTCGCCTGGTTGGCCCGGATCAACGGTTCGAGAACCGGTGCGGCGTCCTCCGAGGTAAGCGTGGTCTTCATGGCTTCTTTTGCTATGGTAGTCATGACACAGGGCCGAATAGTGAATCACTTCATGAAGAGAGCAATTCAGCTTTCGCTCGAAAACGTGCGCGCCGGCTTGGGTGGACCTTTTGCGGCGCTGGTGGTGCGAGACGAGGCTATTCTCGCCACGGGGACCAATCAAGTCACGACCGCGCAGGATCCCACCGCGCACGCCGAGATCGTCGCGATTCGTGAAGCGTGCCAGTCGATCCGCGATTTCGAGCTCCGCAATTGCGAGCTATACACCACTTGCGAGCCTTGCCCGATGTGCATGGGAGCGATTTACTGGGCGCGTCTTGGGAAGGTCTACTTCGCCAACACGCGGGAAGATGCCGCGCGCATCGGCTTTGATGATTCGTTCATTTACGATCAACTTGCACTGCCGGTGGAATCCCGCAAGATCCCGATGATTCAGATCATGCGCGACCAGGCGCTGGTGGCTTTTCGCGAGTGGGAGAAGTCGCCCAATAAAATTCAATACTAGCGGCGCACAAGTTTAGCTTCGATATAGCCGGATGGTTCGTCGGTGGGAACGAAGATTTCGTTCGGATTGTCCAGGCCGAAGGGCGAAAGATCCACCAACAGCGCGTGCTTGTTTGGCATGGTGAGCTGGATTTCGGCGACCTCCGGGAACGACGCCAGCACCTGTTTACCGATGGCATGCAGCGTATGCTGTACGGAGCGGCTGTCGTGTGTTGCGAAGGTATCTAGGATGGTTGCGCGGATTCTTTCCCACTGAGAGTTGAAATTGAGCGAGCGTGATTTGTATCGCCAGGTGGCGAGCAGCGCGGTCTGAAAGATTCGATCCGTAGTTTCCGGGAGTGTCGTGTACTGGTCCTTGATATAGCCTTCAAAACCGGACCCGGCGCTCCTCAAAACGAGCAGATCGTCGATGCCCGCGTCGATCGTCATACCATCGCGCGTGCCGGTCACGACCGCGGTCCGTTTCCCGCTCGCGCGTGTGAACGCGGTAGAAGTGATCCGCGACCACAGGTGCTCTGTCATCTGCACGCGCACTTCCGAGACCTGTGGGTTGTTCGTCAGAAAATGGTCGACCAGGCGCAGCGCAAATTCTTCGAGGGCCCCGATCTCGTGTTTGCGCGCCAGCACGTAAACGGTGTTCTTGATCGTATCGGTGGGCAGGACCTTGCTGTTGTCGCCGGCCTCGTAGCAGCTTGCGAAATCGCCTTGGAATAGGATCTCGAGCGTGATTTCCTTGAGATCGTGCCGGCCATCCCGGCGCGCCAGTTTCATCAGGCGGACGCGCGATTTCCCGTAGGTGTCGGCGGCGAGCACGGAATCAACTGCCCCGGTAGGTGGTGTATCCATAAGGACTCAGCAAGAGAGGAATGTGATATTGCGTAGAGGGGTCGCGCACCAGGAACTGCACGGTGATCTCGGAATAGAAGGCGGCAGTGTCGCCGAAATAATCGCCGGCAGAGAACGTCAGTCGATAGACGCCGGCTTGCAGGGCTTCGCTTACGAGCAACTGCGGAATGCGGCCACTACTGTCGGTGATGCCTTCGCCCACGGCGATGAAGTTGCCGGTCGCCGACATGCGCTCTGCGGTCACCCGCACGCCTTGCGCCGGACTGCCTTTCGCCGTATCGAGAATGTGCGTGCTGATTCCGATCATGCTGTCAGCAGCTTCTCCAGCCGCAGTCGCGTGATTTTGTCTTGCTCCTTGGCCGCCACGCGAATCTCCTGGTCTGGCGAATTCGGCAAGCGCGATCGCAGGATCGCCAGCATTTCCTCGGCGCTCTTCCCAGTCGCGCACACAATGAAAATATAGCCGAACTTCGCCAGATATTCCTGGTTGGCCTCTTCCAGCTCCATCGTCACTGCGACGCCTGCGCGGCTCATTCCCGACTGCTCTTGCGCCGACCAGGCCTGCGCCTGCGCTGATGCGTGCGCAGCCGGTTGACGGTGCCCGATTTGCGGATGCGCGCGAAAGGCCTCCATCCAATCAGCAGGATCGAGCCGCCACCAGATCTCGCCAGCCGTTTGCAGGAGCCGCTCGAAACTGGCGAACGGCCGACGGCGCGCCATCCCTCGGGCCCAAGCCGTCGAACCGCAACACTTAAATATCTCGTCCTCGGCCCGGTAGCGCGGCAACACGTTCAATTCAGCCAAAGTCATGCGAGCAAAGTTTCCAGGAATTCTTGCAGCAGATTTACGGTTACCCGACGGCGATAATCTTCAGTCGAGCGGATGTCGGTGATGGGTGCGATTTCTAACGCAATTTTTGCCTTCGCTTCCTCGATCGCCGCCCGGTCGATCTTGCGGCCCGCCAGGACAGCCTCCGTTTGAACACAGCGAATCGGCATCGGAGCCACACTTGCTAGAGCAATCCGGATCCGCTCCAGCACGCCGCCGCTGGTCTTCGCCAAGCCGGCCAACGCGACCTTCGCGATCGCTTGCGCCCGCCGCGTCCCCACTTTGCGCAAGTACTGGACGCAGCCAGCAGTCGTACGAGGCAGCCGGATGTGGCCGATAATCTCGTTGGGTCGCATCACGCAAGTCTTGTAGCCGGTGTGGAATCCAGCATACGGCACCCACCGTGATCCTCTGGCTGACAACAGTTCGATTTCGGCATCAAACATCAGCAGCGCCGGCGGCGAATCCGCGGCGGGCGACGCGTTCGCGATATTTCCAGCCAGCGTTCCGCGATTCTGCGTCGCTACGGCGCCGGTCCAGCTCGCGGCCTTGACGAGCAGCGGAAACTCGCCCTGCATGATCCCGCTCTGCTGAATTTCCGTGTAAGTCGTGAGAGCGCCCAAGGTCACGTGCGTTTCGCTGGTCACGATCCCGCGCAGCTCGGGGATCCGCCACAAGCTGACCAGCTTGCGGTACGGCAGCTTGCCCGCTTCAAACAACACCATCAGGTCCGTGCCGCCGGCCATTGGTCGCACCTGATCCGTCACCAGCTTGAGTGCCTCTTTCAAGCCTGCAGGGATTACCAAATCATACTCGGGCACGTACGCTCTCATGCTTGACTCGCTTGCCGAATTGCATCGAAGATTTTTTGGTAGCCGGTGCAGCGGCACAGATTTCCGGCCAAGCCTTCCCGGATCTGGTCCTCGGTTGGATGCGGCCACAGCCTCAGGAGTTGGTAGGAAGCCAGTATCATCCCCGGCGTACAGATGCCGCATTGCGCACCGCCGGCATTCGCAAACGCCTCCTGCAAGGGATGCAAATGTCCATTCTTCGCGAGGCCTTCCACTGTTAGGATCTCGCAGCCGTTGGCCTGCAGGACCGGCACCAAACAACTATTCACCAGGTCGCCATCCACTAGAACCGAGCAGGCCCCGCACTCGCCTTCGCCGCAACCTTCTTTCGTGCCCGTGAGGCCGATCTCCTCGCGAAGCACATCGAGCAGACGTTCCATTGGGTAGACTTCCAGTCTGCGGACCGCGCCGTTCACGCGGAATTCTATCGCGACTCTAGGCAACACTCGCCTCTTCCATCAACATTTCGGGCAGGAGCGGGATCTCGTCCACAGCTATCCCCAGCGCATTCTCGATCGCGTTGAGCACAGCCGGTGCCGGGCCATCGATCGGCAACTCGCCGATGCCTTTGGCGCCCAGCGGTCCATATTCATACGGGGTTTCTTCGAAGTAAACCCGGATACGCGGAACGTCCAGCGAGGTCGGCATGATGTAGTTTGTCATCTGATTATTGGCCATGCGGCCGTCTTTCCAGACGACATTTTCGAACACCGCGAAGCCGATCCCCTGAGCTACGCCGCCCTCGATTTGCCCCGCGGCCAGCACCGGATGGATCACGCGCCCCACCTCTTGCAGCGCTACGAAATCCTCCACTTTGATTTCACAGGTTGCCGTATCCACTGCAACCTCGGCCACGTAAACCGCCCACGCGTAGGCGGCGTATGCATCGCCGCGATAGGCGTCGTCATCCCAATAGATGCCAAGCGGGGCTTGGTATTGGCCAAACGACTTCAGCGGCCCGAAGTCACCGATGTATCGTGCACAAGCCTCGGCGAATTCCTCTGCGCGATAATTTTCAGCCAGCAACCCGGACTTGACCAGCGTCTGTTTCAGCCCGATCGCAGCCGATTCCACCAGCTTCCCCACTACCATACAGGTTCGCGACGCCACGGTCGGCCCGCTGTTGGGCACCTGGCTCGTATCCGGGCGCGCAATCTCCACCTGGCCGTATTCAATGCCCAAGGTTTCGGCGGCGATCTGCGAAAGGATGGTGTTGGTGCCCTGCCCGATCTCGGTGCTCGAGACCAGAATGCGCACGCGCCCGTCGGCCAGCGCCTCGATGCCGGCGATCGATTGCAGATAGCGCTCGCCCGATCCAGTGAATCCGGCGCCGTGCATAAAGGTCGCGAATCCGATGCCACGTTTGACACCCGAGTGTTGGTTGTGTTGCGCGAAGGCCTTCGTCTTCGCGTGGAAATCCGAAAGTTCCAGCGCCCGATCGAGCAGCCGCTCCAGATTCACAGGCTCGCGGATTTCCTGCCCGGTTGCAGTGGTCTCGCCACGATGTAGAAAATTCCGGCGGCGAAAGTCTTCGGGCGTCAGCCCCGCGGCGCGCGCCACTTTGTTCATATGCCGCTCCAGCGCGAAAATACTCTGCGGCGCGCCAAATCCCCGGAACGCCCCGTGCGGCGGCGCATTGGTCGCTACAGCTTGGCTGCGAATGCGGACATTCGGACAAGCATACGGCCCTCCCGCGTGGATCGTCCCGCGCGAGAGCACCACAGAAGTCAAGGTCGCGTACGCGCCGCCATCAACGACAAAGTCTATGTCTATCCCGAGCAGATTGCCCTCGCGCGAAACCGCCGCCTTGATGCGCGTTCGCGAGGGATGCCGCTTAGTGGTCGCCGCCATGTCCTCGGCGCGATCGTAAATCATCTTTACCGGCCTGCCTGATTTCCACGCCAGCAATGCGGCGTGGCCGGCGATCATCGAAGGATATTCTTCCTTGCCGCCAAATCCTCCGCCGGTCTCCATCTGGATCACGCGGATTTTTTCCGGCGCAAGCGGGAACGCCTTTAGGAGAGCCTTGTGGATGTAGTAGGGGCACTGCATCGATCCCCAGATCGTGACGCCGTCCTCGGCGTTGGCTATGGCAATGACGCCGTTGGTTTCGATATAAAGCTGCTCCTGCGCTCCCGTGCGATACTCGCCTTCGACGATATGCGCGGCCTCCTGCCAGACGCTGTCGACGTCACCTTTCTCGACCAGAAAACTTTTGAAGATGTTGTTCTCGCCCCATACAATTTCCTTTTGGGCGATGGAGTCTTCGATCGTAAAAAGCGCCGGTAACGGTTCGATATCCAGACGAACAGCGCGGCGAGCCTTTTCCACCAGATATTTGTCCGGATGCGCGAGCAGCACTACCGGCTCCTCCGGATGATTGACACGATCCGCTGCCAGATAGGGCTGATCGTCAACGATTAGCGCGACACAGTTCTCGCCTGGAATGTCGTTGGCCGTGACGATCGTGAACTCATCCCAAGGCAATCCCGGCGGAAATTCAATCCCGCGTATCCGGCCGCGCGCCACCGGACTACGCACGGTCGCGCCATACAGCATGCCGGGGAATTTGAGGTCGTCGACGTACTTGGCCTCGCCCGTGACTTTTTCCCGGCCCTCTTTGCGCGGAACAGGCTGGCCTACGGTGTGAAACATCTTCATTTACTCTACAATCTTGATTTACTCCACGATCTTGCCGAACACGCGTAATCGGCTCACTCCGCCATCGGGATAAATATTCAGACGCACGTGCGTCGCCACTGCGGCCTTCAATTCGCTTTCAAACTGCCGGACTGCGTTGGCCTCAAGCTTCGCCGCTGGCACAATTTCCCTCCAGGCAACTTTACCGGTGATCAGATCCTGGAACAGAGTACCCGCGGCGTCGCACGCATCAATGGAGCAGCGGTCCGGATAATTGCCCTGGTAGTGTTCGGTCTCAACCGAGATCTTCTGAACTTTCGCGCGCGCCCCGAGTTGGACGATGATCCACTCGTAACCCGGCCCGCGCCTGCGCCGCGTCTCCCAGCCTCCGCCCATGTTCACCGGCCGGCCCGGCATGATGAGATTCTGCTCGTGACCGAAGAAGTTGTCGCTTGAAGCCAGAACTCGGCCTCCGTTGACCACCGACGCGACGTCCACCGGCTCGGGCGAACGTTTCAGTTTCATAAGATCGGGAATCACGTCGCCGTAGACGCGCAGCCGCGCCACGCCGCCATCCGGAAAAATATTCAGGCGCACATGGGTCAGCCTTCCGGCATGCTGGGCATCGAAAAGATTATGCCCGCCGCCCGCCAGCCGTACCTTCGCGAGCAGCGGCATCCAGTCTTTTTCGGCTGGATCGCCTGCAGCTTTCGCTGGATGGCCTTCAACCGAGGCGCCATCGAGCGAGCAGTGCTCCGGAAAATTTCCGAGGAAATGACTGGTGTCTACATCCACTGTGCGAACCACTCCCGGAAGCCCCAGCCGGATAACGCACCAGTCGTGCCCCGGAGTGCGCTTACGGCGCGACTCCCATCCATCCATCCATTTGCCGCGATCAGTGTACTTGTCCGGCACAAAGACCGGCGCGTCCGCCTTGAGGAGATTTTCCTTGGGCGCGAAGAACTCGTCGCTCGCGGAGAGCGCCTTGCCGCCGACAATTTCTGAAGCAAGATCGATCAGGCCCGGAAGCATTGCATCCCTTTCGGTTCACCCGGAAACTCTCCGTGATCGAAAACTTTCTGGCCGCGCAAGAAAGTCATTTCGACGACGCCTGAGAGCATCTCACCAGCGTACGGCGTAATGGGATGGCGGTGCTCCAGTCGGGCTGCATCTACCTGAAACGTTGCGTCCGGATCGAAGACAACTAAATCGGCGTCGTGGCCTTCCCGGATCGCGCCCTTCTTGCGTTCCAGACCCGCAAGCTTTGCGGGCTGCTCGCCCATCCAACGCGCCACTTGATTGATCGAGAAGCCGCGCCTGCGTGCCTCGGTCCATACCAGAGGGAGCGCCAATTGCAACGACGCGATGCCGCCCCACGCTTCCAGAAAGCTTCCATCGCCGCGCGTCTTCATCTCGGGAAGGCACGGCGAGTGATCCGTTGCGATCAGATCGATGTCGCCATTTCCGAGGGCCTGCCACAGCCGTTCACGATTCGCGCGTGATCGGATGGGCGGCGCGCACTTATATAATGTTGCTCGATCGGCCACGTCTTCGGCGGCGAAATGCAGATAGTGCGGGCATGTTTCGACGGTGATCGGCAGTCCTTCCGCCCGCGCCGCTTGTAACTCGGGCAGTGCTTCCATAGACGACAAGTGCACGATGTGAACCCTGCATCCATATTTGCGGCTCAGGTCGATCATCAGGCGGATCGCTTCCACCTCAGCCTCGTCCGGCCGCGACGCGAGATATGTCGAGTAGCGTTTCCAGTCGCAGCCCGCGGATTTCAATCGTGAAGTCGCCCCCGCGACCGGCTCGGGCAGCTCCGCATGGACCAATAATGGCAGGCCGCTGGCCGCAACCTCCGGCATCGCTGCTTCCAACTGTGCACGCGTAACCATCGTGAAGCCATCGATGCCCGGATGAACCAGAAAGCATTTGTACCCGAGTACTCCAGCCGACGCCAGCGCTCCCACGTGTGCCTGATTGTCGGCCACCACTCCGCCCCAGAATCCGTAATCGACCGTGCATTGGCAGCACGCCGCGGATTGCTTCAAGCGGAGATTGGAGACCGTCGTGGTCTCCGGCAGATTATTGAGCGGCATGTCGACCAGCGTAGTGTAGCCGCCCGCGGCAGCCGCGCGCGTCGCTGTTCGGAAGCCTTCCCACTCGGTGCGGCCAGGCTCGTTGATATGCACGTGCGTATCGACTAAGCCCGGAAGAACGTACTTGTCGCCCACATCCACAACGTCCGCTCCCCCCGTCGCCTGGTCAAACGGCCCGATGGCGATGATCCTGCCATCTCGGATTTCGAGTGACGCCGCATCGATGCGGCTGGGAAAAACAACGCGTCGTGAACGAACTAGAACCACCGGGTCATCAGCACCTTTTGCTCGGTGTAGAACATCACGGCGTCCTTGCCGTGCGCGTGCAGGTCGCCGAAAAACGAATTCTTCCAGCCCGCGAAGGGGAAGAACGCCATCGGCGCCGCCACGCCCACATTCACGCCGATCATGCCAACTTCCACCCGCGATGAATATTCACGCGCCGCCTTTCCACTGTTGGTGAAGATCGATGTCGCATTGCCGAAGCGCGAAGTGTTCACCAGCTTGATCGCTTCCTCAAGCGTCTTCACGCGAATCACCGAGAGCACCGGTCCAAAAATCTCCTCCCGCGCGATGGTCATCTCCGGCCGCACGCCATCGAAAATAGTTGGCCCGAGGAAAAAGCCACCGTTATCGCCCGCAGTCTGGCGCCCATCCATGATCGGCTTCGCGCCTTCTGCAACGCCTTTCTCGATGTATCCTTCCACGCGCGCTTTATGATCTTTGGTAACCAGAGGTCCCATGTCAACGCCTTGCTGGGAACCATCGCCAATCTTCATCGCGCCCACTTTTTCAGACAGCAGCTTCAGAAGCGGATCCGCAACCTCACCCACCGCAACCAGCACGCTACCCGCGAGGCAGCGCTCGCCCGCCGCGCCGAACGCCGAACCGATGATCGCCTCCACAGTCTTCGGCAGATCCGCATCCGGCATCACCACCAGATGATTCTTCGCCCCTCCCAGCGCCTGCACGCGTTTTCCTTCGGCCGCGGCGGTCTGATAGATGTACTTCGCCACCGGCGTCGAACCGACGAAGGAAACCGCGCGCACCAGCGGATGATGCAGCAGCGCATCCACAGCCACTTTATCGCCGTGAATCAGATTGAAGACTCCTTCCGGCAGCCCCGCTTCGTGCAGCAGCGCGGTCGCCATGGTCGGAGTCATCGGGACTTTCTCGGAGGGCTTCAGGATGAACGTGTTGCCGCACGCGATCGCGAACGGCCACATCCACATCGGCACCATCGCCGGAAAATTGAAGGGCGAAATGCCGGCGCAAACCCCAATTGGCTGACGGATCGTATGGCTGTCGATCCCCGCGGCGATATCGTTCAGCGAATCTCCCATCATCAGGCTCGGCATCCCGCAGGCCACTTCCACCATCTGGATGGAGCGCCGCACTTCCATGCGCGCGTCATCCGCCGTTTTCCCGTTCTCAGCCGTCAGCGTGGCCGCCAAATCGTTCGCGTGTTTTTCGAGCAGTGCCTTGTAGCGATACAGCGGCTGGACGCGTTCCACCACCGGCACGTCGCGCCATTTCAAATAAGCCTGGTGGGCCACCTCCGCCGTGCGGTTTACGTCCGCTTCGGATGCGTACACAACTTGCGCAATCTCGCGGCCGGTAGCCGGATTGGTGATCGGCATCACTGACCGGCCTTCGGCATTAGTCCATTCGCCGTTGACGTAGAACGAAACGGTTTTCAGAGGCGATTCGGTAGCGATCATGTTTCTTCTCCTATTAAATTAGCGGCGCTCGCCGGAACTCGCTGCATCAGTATGACGTATGATGCGCCTGCTACCAAGAATCCCACAAACCACGCATAGTCGTACAGCCAACGAAGCGGGGGCAGCACCAGCCCCAGCAGCGCGATGATGATACCCAACGCGAGGGCCAGTAGCGCACGATAATTCACGCCGCGGTCGTATTCGTAGGCGCCATTTCTCCGGTATAGGTCGTCGACGTTCAGCTCGCGCCGCCGGACAATAAAATAATCGGCGATCATGACGCCCGCGATGGGTCCCAGCAAGCCCGAATAACCTACCAGCCATCCGAAAATGTAAGCGCTGTAATCGCCCAACAGTTTCCAGGGCATCATCAGTACACCGATCACGCCCGTAATGAATCCGCCGGTGCGGAACGAAATCAGGCGCGGGTTCAAATTTGAAAAATCGTTCGATGGCGAAACGACATTCGCTGCGACGTTGGTGTTCAAGGTGGCAATCAGCAGCGCAACCAGTGCGATCGACGCGACCACGGGTTGATGGAACCTGCCGAGCAGCGCTACCGGATCCCAGATAGCCTCGCCGAATAACACCACCGATGCCGACGTCACTGCTACGCCGATGAACGAATACAGTGTCATGGCCACTGGCAATCCCAGGGCTTGGCCCAGCATTTGATCCCTTTGCGATTTCGCGTAGCGCGTGAAATCCGGTATGTTGAGCGCCACGGTGGCCCAGAATCCCACCATGCCGGTCAATGAGGGAACGAAGAAGTGCAGAAACTCGGCCGTCGTCTTGAACTTACTCGGCGCGCTCAGCACCGGGCCGAAGCCGCCCGCCTTGGATGTGATCCACCACAACAGCAGCAGTCCGATCCCCAGCATAAACGGCGCGCCAATGCCTTCAAGAAATTTGATGGCGTCGATGCCGCGCCAGATCACATAAATATTGAGCACCCAAAATGCCAAGAAACAGATCCAGATCCCGCCGGCGAATCCACTGGCCGCCGGCCACACGATTTGCAGCATCGAGAAAATAGCCTGCCCGCCAATCCAGGTCTGAATTCCAAACCATCCGCAGGCCACCAGCGCACGCAGCACGGCCGGTACGTTCGCGCCCTTCACTCCGAACGACGCGCGCACCAAAACGGGAAACGGAATGCCGTAGCGCGTGCCGGCGTGCGCATTGAGCAACATCGGAACCAGCACGATCAGATTGCCCAGCAGGATGGTGAGAATCGCCTGCCACCAACTCATCCCGCCGGCGATCAATCCCGACGCCAGCATGTAAGTCGGGATGCAGACGCTCATCGCCACCCAGAGCGACGCATAGTTATAGAGGCCCCAGGTACGCCGTTCGAATGGGATCGGGGCCAGGTCCTTATTGAATAGCGTGGGATCGTGCGTTTCGGCCATTCTTCCAGGATGATGACACATGATGCGGTAGCATGGTCGTGTAATGGCCCGGTGGTTCGCTGAACAGGCTGTCAAATTCTCGAAGCTGCCCGCATTTCGCGCGGAACATTTCCCCTATGCTGGACCCTTTCCCTGGCTGGATTTGCCAAACGCCTCGGAGCGAATCGACGAGAAGTTGCGGGACGGCGAGATCACGGCGGAGGAGGGCGAGCAATGCAGGTATTGGTCGGAGCGTGGATATATCATCCTGAAGGGGCTGATCGCGGATGGCGTTTTAGATGATGTCTGGAGCGAGTATGAGAAGGCCATCGCGTCCGGGAAAATTTTGCCTCCCACAGAACCCGCGTGTGAGGGCGATCCATACCCGGGCCGCTTTCTCAATCCACACAAGAAGAGCGGCGCGTTCTGCCAGATTCTGAAACATCCGCGGCTGCTCAATTGGCTGGAGCTCCTGACCGAGCGGGAACCGAAGCCGCTGCAGACCATCACTTCGCATAAGGGGTCGCAGCAGGGAGTGCATTCCGACTCGATCCACATGACGACTTATCCGCTGGGATATTTGACTGCCGCGTGGATCGCGTTCGAAGACATCCATCCCGACAGCGGTCCTCTGGTTTATTATCCGGGCAGTCACAAACTGCCGTATGTGTTCAGCAAGGATGTCGGTCTCGATTCCGCCGAGTTCGAGCGCAGCGGTTATGCGCCGTATCAGGAGAAGTATGAGCCGTTCATCCGAAGGGTGATCGAGTCGGGAGAACTCGAGCCGAGCTATTTTCATGCCCGGAAAGGCGACGTGCTGATCTGGCACGCGAACTTGCTGCATGGAGGCTCGCCGAGAAAAAACATGCAGCTCTCGCGTAAGGCCCTGGTGTGTCACTTCTTCGTGAAGGGTGCGTTTGTATATCACGATCTGGTATCGGCGCGGAGCCGGCAGCAATATCTGGGCACGTGTTTGTTGCGGAATGAATCCGGTGGAATCCGTGGACTGGGCCGAAAGAAGCACTCGGATTGATTTCAGACTAACGAGTCTTCTGCCTTTATCTACGCCCACGCCCCACCGCGCGCCGCCCGCTTCAAATATTGCCCTCGTCCCGCTTTTCCCAGAAATTGGCCCTTATCCACGATAACTTCGCCGCGCGACATCACCATCCGAACATTCCCCTTCACGCGGAAGCCTTCAAACATCGAGTAATCGACGCGCATGTGGTGCGTCTTGGCGCTAATGGTGTGTTCCGACGCCGGATCCCACAGCACGATATCGGCATCGCTCCCCGCAGCCAGCACTCCCTTGCGCGGGTACATTCCGAAAATGCGCGCGGGCGTGGTGGACACCAGTTCCACGAAACGATTCAGCGTGAGTTTCCCTTCGTTCACGCCGTGATGATAAATCAATTGCAGCCGATTCTCGATTCCCGGCCCACCGTTCGGAATCTTAGTGAAATCATCCTTGCCAAGCTTCTTCTGGTCCTCGAAGCAGAACGGACAGTGATCGGTCGAAACCACCTGCAGGTGATCGTGTTTCAACCCGTCCCACAGCTTCGGAAGATTCTCCTTCTCACGCAGCGGCGGCGTGAACACGTATTTCGCACCTTCGAAATTCGGCCGCTCCAGCTCTTCGATCGACAGCAGAAGGTACTGCGGGCATGTCTCCGCGAACGCCTTCACGCCACGGTCGCGCGCCTCCCGCACCTCGTTCAACGCGGCTTCCGACGAGAGATGCACAATGTAGACCGGCGCGCCCGCCATCTCCGACAGAGCAATGGCGCGGTGAACCGCCTCCGCTTCCGCCGTGATCGGACGCGTGAGCGCGTGGTAGATGGGCGCGGTTTTTCCTTCCGCCAGCGCCCGCTGGATAATCACGTCGATCACGCCGCCATTCTCGGCGTGCATGCAGATGAGCGCGCCATTCTTGGCGGTCCGCGATAGCGCCCGGAAAATAGTCGCGTCGTCCACCATCAGGACGTTCGGATAGGCCATGAACAGCTTGAAGCTCGCCACCCCCTCCCGCACCATGTCATCCATATCTTCAAGACCCGCGCCGCCCAGATCGGTGACAATCATGTGCAGGCCGTAGTCGATACATGCCCGGCGGTCCGCTTTCTTCCACCAGGTGTCCAAGGCATCGCGCATGCGCGTCCCGCGTGCCTGGATCGCGAAATCGACGATGGTCGTGGTCCCACCGAATGCCGCCGCCCGAGTCCCGGTTTCGAAATCATCGCTCGATGTAGTCCCGCCGAACGGCATGTCGAGATGTGTATGGGCGTCGATACCGCCGGGCATCACCAGGAGTCCCGTGGCATCCAGCACGTGGTCGGCCGCACTCACCGGAATGCCCTTGCGTACCTCCTTGATCTTTTCGCCGTCCACCAAAACATCGGCCGGAAGGCTCGACTCCGCATTCACCACCGTCCCGTTCCGGATCAGCGTGCTCATTCGCACCGCTCTCCTTTTCCTAGCCTCACTGCCCTTTCCGCCCACGTCTCAGGCGCCTCGCCCGTTTCCACCTGCTCCATCGTGATGCAACCATCTACGGGGCACACTAAGGCGCACAGGTTACAACCGACGCATTCGATCTCGTCCACTCTAGGAATGCGCGCGAGCGGCGTCGCATAAGGTCCGTCGCTCGAACCGTTGGCGCCATCCAATTTCGGGATCGGTGTGCTTGAGATTCGCCCGCGGCTCTCCGCCTCCACTTGCGCCGGGGTCCTGTGCCCGTTGCCATTCTCGCTGCCGACCCGGTCCAGATGAATGCATTGGTGCGCGCCGTCCCAACAGGCCGTGTAGCAAAGTTCGCATCCGATGCATTTGTCCGGATGAATCCGCGCGACTATTTTGTAATTAAGGTCCAGGTCCTTCCACTCCACGACGCGCGGCAGGCTGAGCCCGCGGAAATCCTCGATGGTCCGGATGCCCTTCGAGTCCATCCAATTGCTCAACCCGTCGATCATGTCCTCAACAATGCGAAAGCCGTAGTGCATCGCCGCCGTGCACACCTGCAGCGTTCCCGCTCCCAACAGGATGAACTCTGCTGCGTCCTGCCAGCCCGAAATTCCGCCGATTCCCGAGACCGGCAGACGCGACTCCTCGTCACCACCGATCTGCTGAATCATGTGCAGCGCGATCGGCTTCACGGCCGGTCCGCAGTAACCGCCATGCGACGATCTCCCGCCGACATCGGGCCGCGGCGTCAATGTATCGAGATCGATCCCGGTGATCGAATTGATGGTATTGATCGCCGATAGCCCGTCCGCGCCGCCGCGTTTAGCCGCGCGCGCCACCATGCGAATGTCGGAAATGTTCGGCGTCAGCTTAACCAGAACCGGAGTCCGTGCGGCTTCCTTCACCCAGCCCGTGATCATCTCGGTATACTCGGGCACTTGTCCCACGGCGCTGCCCATGCCGCGCTCGCTCATCCCGTGCGGGCATCCGAAATTCAGCTCCAGCCCGTCGGCGCCGGCATCTTCGGACTGCCGCACGATCGCCTGCCAAGCCTCGCGCTTCGATTCCACCATCAGTGAAGCGATCACTGCGTGCTGGGGATAGCGCTTCTTTACCTCGCTGATCTCGCGCAGGTTCACATCCAGCGGCCGGTCCGTAATCAGTTCGATATTGTTGAGCCCCATCATGCGCTGGCGATTCCAATCCACCGACGAGTACCGCGACGAGACATTGACGATCGGCTCGCCCAGTGTCTTCCAAACCGCGCCGCCCCAGCCAGCGTCGAAGGCCCGCATCACCTGCTCACCGCAATTGGCCGGTGGCCCGGACGCCAGCCAGAACGGATTCGGGCAGCGAATCCCGCCTGCAAAGACAGTCGTCAGGTCAGCCATTCCGCGCCTCCAGCCAACTCACCATTCCCAAGCCCGCTCGTTTTCCCTCCGCTACCGCGTCCACCACTTCCCGCCCGCCGTTCACGCAGTCACCACCGGCGTAATATCGTGGATTCGAAGTGCGCCCTGTCGGCGGGTCCACAACCACGGTCCCCTCACGGACTTCAATTCCGCGGCAGCTTCGCAGAAATTCTAGAAACCGCGATTGCCCGAGCGCTGGTATCACCATGTCGCACTCGATCCACACCTTTGACCCGGCGATCGGCTGCGGCTTCCGACGTCCAGACGCATCCGGAGCACCCAGTGCCACGCGCACGCACTCCAGTGCGCCGACTCGGCTCGGATCGGGCGCCGAAGGTCGAATCGCCACCGGCTGCGCTTGAAAGCAGAATTGCACGCCCTCGAGCTTGGAGTGCTCATATTCGAACAGGAAGGCGGGCATCTCCCTTTCGCTTCGCCGGTACACCATGGTGACTTCTTCGGCGCCCAGCCGTTTGGCCGCGTTCGCGGCATCGATCGCGGTATTGCCGCCGCCGATCACCGCTACCTTGCGCCCGACTGAAATAGTCTGCGCTGTCTTGTAATCGGCGATGAAGCGTAACGCGTCGACGACGCCTACCAGCTCTTCACCCGGAAGATTCAGAGGCTCGGTCGGGCCCAGTCCGATCGCCAGGAAAATCGCGGTGTATTCCCCCTCCAAATCCTCGATCGCGATCTCGTCGCCCACTGTCACTCCGAATCGAAACTCCACACCCAGTGACTTCACCAGCTCGACCTCGCGCAGGCTATCGGCCGGCCGCAGCTTGTACTCCGCTACTCCGTACGTGTTCAAGCCGCCAGCCAGTGGACGGCTCTCGAAAATGGTCACGCCATAACCGTGCCGTCGCAGCTCAGCCGCGCAGGCCAGCGATGCCGGACCCGCGCCGATGCAGGCCACCTTCGCCTGCCGCTTGCTCGCGGGAGCCCAGGGCAGCTTAGCTCCGGTTCCGTAGAACGAGTCCATTGCGTGCCGCTGCAGCCGTCCGATCTCGATCGGCTGCTTGTTGTACCGGTGCATCACGCATGCGCCTTCGCACAGCACCTCCACCGGACAAACTCGGGAACAACTCGCGCCCAGAATGTTCGCCTGTAGAATCGTCAGCGCCGATCCTCGCAAATTGTCAGTTGCAATCTTCTTGATGAAGCGCGGCACGTCGATGTGCGTGGGGCACGCGATGCTACAAGGCGCATCGAAACAATAGAGACAACGATTGGCCTCCACCAGGGCCGCCTGCGGATCGAAGGGCGGGTGAATCTCCGCAAATCTCGCCGCGATATCGTTCGACGCCATCCCTAGCCTAAGCCCCCTAATGAAGAATGCGCGGGTTAACAACCCGCGCACCAAATGTTTAGGGCTCTATTATGAACCTTTGGAGTCGCGCATGGCAACTCGTTCAGAAATTGTTCGGGCGTCTTTGCTCTTAAGATCCGGCGCTTCAGTGCGCGGCTACGGGAGTGGCTTTCTTACGAGCAGACCGGCGTTTTTCCACCGGCGGTTGACGGTCGCTCTTCTTAAGAGCGGTGATGGCGATCGCGAGTACGAATTTCTTTTCACCGTGATCGTCGAATTTGATCACGATATACTCTTCGGTACAGGAAAGCACCGAGCCTAGGCCATACTTGGCGTGTTCGATCTGTGCGCCTTGCGCAAAGGGAGGTTTGCTAGCCATAAGGGGGGTAGGGCGCCTCAGCGCCTCTAAATATATGCTAACATTTTGGCTTCAATTTGTCGAATGCGCCGTTTGCCCCCTTAGGACGTCGACCTGTGGTGGGCCATAGCTTATACAACCTTTGGTGGCCAGTGGGGGTTTACAAGCTGTTACCTGTATAGGAATTTAGCCGATTCGCCGATTCATCCCATAAGATTCCCATGAAATTTCTGTGCTTAATATTCATGAGTGTTTGTGCCGTCGCGGCCACCGTGCCTGATCGCTTCTTGGTACAATTAGCCGGCGAACCAGCCGCGAAACAAGCCGCCCTTGGCCATCGCTCGCATGCGACTGATCCCGCGTTGCGCGCCCGTGTATCCGCGCTGAAGCAGCAGCATCTGCAAATGCGAGCGGAGCTCGAAGCCGCCGGCGCCGTGGTGATCGGAGAAACCACTGCGCTGACAAATCTGATGATCGTGCGGATTCCGGCTGACCGCGCCGCCGCTCTTGCATCCATTCCGGGCGTAGTACGAGTACATCCGGTGCGGATGTTCTATCGCACGCTGGACCACGCGCTGCCGCTTGAAATGGTTCCGGAAGCCTGGAACCAGATTGGCGGCCAATCGAACGCCGGAGTCGGCATGATGATCGGCATGATAGACACTGGGATCGATTCGGGACATCCGGCCTTGAATGATCCCACGCTCACTCCACCCAACGGATTTCCCCTTGTCAATCAGGCCTCCGACATGGCCTATACCAATAACAAGATCATCGTCGCCCGCAGTTATGCCATCAATAGCGACGGGACCAAGGCGCCTGCTATTGATATCGATGGCCACGGTACCGGTACCTCCACCGTCGTCGCCGGCGCCCCCGTGGCCGATGCCCTCGGCCGGATTTCCGGAGTTGCTCCTAAAGCCTTCCTCGGCAACTACAAGGTATTTGCCGACGACTCCACAGGCGCACAAGAAGACTGGATCATCAGCGCCATTGACGACGCTTTCACCGACGGCATGAACATCATCAATCTCAGCCTCGGTTCAACACTCGCTTCGCGCCCAGCCGATGATCCTCTGGCACAAGCCGTGGAAACTGCCACCTCAGCGGGCGTGATTGTCACCGTCTCGGCGGGCAACGATGGTTCCGATCCCAACACCATCGCTTCGCCCGGGGTCGCACCCGATGCCATTACCGTCGGCAGCACCTGGAACGATCGTGATTTTGCCGGCGCGCTCCAGCCTGCCACGGGACCAGCGCTGGCCGCCTATCCCGGGAGCGGTCCGAATACCACCACGCCGATTTCGGCACCCCTGGTCGACGTCACTCAGTTCGACTCCACCGACCAGGCTTGCGGTTCTCTACCGCCCAATAGCCTCACTGGAATGATCGCTCTCATTTTTCGCGGCGTTTGCACTTTCGAGACCAAGATCGATAACGCACAACAGGCCGGTGCCGTGGCGGTGGTAGTCTACACTGACGCTGCCAGGCCCGATGCATTCACCATGAGTGTCGGCGCCGCGAGTCTTCCCGCTGCTTTAGTGAGCTATCAGGATGGCGCGTCGCTCGAACAACAACTGGCCGGCGGCTCATTCCAGGTGACCATTGATTTCAATTTGCAGCCGGTCGCCGTCAGTCCCAATCGCTTGAGTTCCTTCTCCAGCCAAGGTCCGAGCAGCGATCTAGGAATCAAGCCGGACATGGTTGCCGTTGGTGAACCGGTCAACACCGCCACGCTGAATGCCAGTTTCGTAGTAGAGAGCGGTACCAGTTTTTTCGGCCCCCATGGTGGCCGGTGCGGCGGCTTTGCTCGAGGCGGCCCGGCCGGGTCTCACTTCCAGCCAATACCGGTCGCTGCTGGTTAATAGCGCTGTTCCCATCATCCAGGATTCCGGCGCGCCGCTTACCATTCAACAATCCGGCGTGGGCTTTCTCAACGTATTGAACGCCCTCAACAGCAACATCGCCGTGGCCCCCGCATCCCTCAGTTTTGGCGCCAGTTCCGGATCGCCAAACCAGACCAGCACTCTCACCATCACCAACATCGGCGCCGCGAGCGATACTTTTTCGATCAATGTTCAGCCCATCGGAAACGGCCCGGTTCCAACGCTTTCCTCCAACAGCGTTCCGCTCAATCCCGGCCAATCCCAGACCATTTCAGTTACCTTCACAGGGGCCTCACTCAATCCCGGCGCGTATCAGGGCTATCTTCAAATTCAAGGCACGCAGAATTCCGTAATCGCCAATGTTGCGTACTGGTATGGAGTGCCCTCCGGCAATGCGACTCACGTCACGATTCTGGATGCGCCAACCAACGGAAATCCGCGTTCGGTGCAGGACATTTTCGTACGGCCCGACGACGACCAGGGCCTCGCAGCCGGCCCGCCCACCGTTACCGTCACTTCCGGGAACGGAGCCGCGATCGACGTGCAGTCCATCGATAGCGTCATCCCCGGCGCGTACCAGATCCGCGTTCGTTTGGCGGCCGGCAGCAACACATTCACTGTCGCGTCCGGCCTCGCGTCCACGGCCGTTGTCATTCAATCGCCGTAACGTGCTGCGTCAACGCGAGCGAAAATTTACCTCAATCTTCGCCGCCACGCGTACCGGCTTGCCATTCTTCTCACCGGGCTTGAAGCGCCATTGCTGGATCGCCGTCACCGCGCTCTGATCGAGGCCCGCATCCAGGCTGCGGATCACTTCGATATTCTGCGCGAAACCTTCCGTATCGATCTCCAGCGAGAGTACTACGGTGCCCTCGATCTTCGCGTTGCGCGCCTCGTCGGTGTAAATGGGCTCGGTCTTGGACAAAACCGTGGGAGGTGTGACGCCTTCTTCACCGATGCGATAGACTTTTTCGTCGTTCTGGGCCGTGGCGATCTGGACCAAGCCGAACGCAATCAACCCAGCGCCTACTAGAGATTTAACTTTCAGCATTCCGCCTCCTTAGGCATTGATCAGTATCGTACTGACGTTTACCACACGATCCGCGCGTTGTCGAGCCCACACAGATTGCCGCCCACCTTCCGCTTTCCGCGCCCTATAATGTAGAAAGCCTCGAAATGCAGGACCTCATAAAGAAGATGGAAGATGAGATCGCACTGCTCGAAAACGAACTGCGAATTCAACTCCCCAGAGAAATCGCCAAAGCCCGCGCTCACGGCGATTTGAGCGAAAATGCCGAGTACCATGCCGCCAAGGAACGGCAGGGAATGGTCAATGCACGGCTGGGCCAGCTTCGTGCCCGCCTCCGCGAACTGTCCATGGTGGACTTCTCCCGCATCCCGCGCGACCGCGTCGGGCTCGGTTCATCCGTTAAAGTACTCGATCTCACCAAGGAAGAAGAGATGACTTACAAGCTCGTAACCAGCGAACAAGCCGATGTCGCAAAGGGCCAAATTTCTACCACCTCGCCCATCGGGCGGGCGTTGCTCGGGAAGAAGGTGGGCGATACCGTGAAGGTCCTGATCCCTGGGGGCACCCGCGAAATGGAGATTTTGCAATTAACTACGATGCATGATCTGAATGATTCAGCTTCGGGTTAGAATCGAAGAGGGGCCGTCCCAAAATGACATACACCCGCGCGATTGGAATCGCGTGCGACAAAGTAATCCGCCTCATAGTGCACGGCCTCGCTCTTTCCAAGATTCACCCCAATGTCCTGACCTTTCTCGGGCTGGTGATCAACATCGCCGCCGCCGTGCTGCTGGCTGCTGGTCGCTTTCGCGCCGCCGGTATGGTTATTATCGGCGCTGGGCTGTTCGACATGGTCGATGGCCGAGTGGCTCGCGAGACCAACCAGGTGACGCGCTTCGGTGGTTTCTTCGACTCCGTGCTGGATCGCTACTCCGATCTCGCTCTCCTCATGGGCTTATTGGTCTATTACGGAAATATCAGCCGCCCCTTCTACGTGGTCCTAACTGCTATCGTTATGACCGGCTCCGTCATGGTCAGTTACACCCGTGCCCGCGCCGAGAATACTATCCCGAGTTGTAAGGTGGGTTTCATGGAGCGCCCCGAGCGCGTAGTACTTTTCATCATCGGCGCGCTCTTTGACCGTATGGCCCCGGTCCTTTGGGTAATTGCAGTACTATCAAACATAACTGTAATTCATCGTATGGTTTTTACTTACCAGGAAGCTAAACGGTTGGAAGAAGCCCAACTCCGCCCGCCAGCGGTCCGCGAACGATCCTCTTTGTAACACCTGATACTCCCTATCGAAATAAGTTAGATTAAAGTGAAACAGCCCTTGACGTCGTGGGTCAAATCATTGTATTTGTACTATGCGGCCCGCGCCCGCTTACTTTGTGCCCTGCACAGGGTGTTTGAGCCAGTCATCATTCAGCGAGTGATGAAAAAAAAGGAGAAAACATGAAATTGCTTCGAAGCTTGGGTGGTGCGCTTTCTATTGCATTAATCTTGGGACTGCTGGCGGTTGCGGTTCCCGCCGGAGCGCAGACCCTTACCGCGTTAACCATGGAGCGGGTCCTTACCCTCAGTGGTATTGAAACAACCCTGACGTCGAACTTGCCTGCCAGCGTGCTGGCTTCAATCGCCGCCGGCGCTCTCGAGGTTCACGAACAAACCAACTACAATCCGCAAGCGAACTCGTTAACTTCGACGTTTTTCCTGGAGCCTGCGGGCACGACGCCTCCAGTGAGTCTGGGCACGGTTTCGGCTAGTAACATTCTCGCCATCGTAGCCTTGACTGCAGACAAAGTCTATGTGACGAGTAGCGCAGTGCAATTCGTCGGATTGATCTCCCAAGACAACGCTCCTGTGGTAGGAACGAAGAGTTACCAGGGGGCACCGGCGGCTTTCTCGTTCGGTTTCACAACCGACACGCCGCCGAAGATTCATGACGTGGTTGATTCAGTTGCAGGCACCGGCGTGATCTATACAGCGTCCGCGACGGGCACATTCACCATTACTCAGCCTACGACTCCCGGCGGCCCTACCGGCGGTACCGGAATTACCATTGTTGTGAATGGTTCGACGGGCACCACGCCAAGCTTCCAGACGACGGTGAATCAGGTTATTCTGAACGCGTCCGCGTCTACCTCAACCAACGCCGGAGCGTTGACTTACGCATGGGCGCCCGCAGCAGGCTCGCCCAGCATGGGCATCACGGGTGGGAGTACGGCTACGGCGTCTATTCAGCTTGCTTCCGGTAGACAAACGTATACCGTAACGCTCATTGTGACGGACGCGACGGGCGCCACAGCCACGGCCACTATTACTATTAACTATATTTAGGACTCCGGATACCGGCGCGTCCTAGCATTTGCCACCATCGGGCGGCTCGTCTTTTATGGCGGGCCGCCCGCATTTCGCAGGCTTTGAGATACTGGTTCATTCATCTGAGATACTGTTTCATTCTTGCGCTAAGTGCCTTGCTGGCTGGCCGGCTCTTCGCCGCGTCGGCCGACACCCACACTCCCGTAATTGTCGAACTATTCACCGCCGAAGGCTGCTCGAGTTGCCCGCCTGCCGACCAGTTACTCGCCCGTCTTGAACAAGCCCAACCTGTGCCCGAGGCCGATATCATTGTCCTGGGCGAGCACGTCGATTACTGGAACCAGCTCGGCTGGCAGGATCGCTTTTCCGCTCATCTGTACACGGAACGGCAGCAAGAGTATGCGTACGCCTTCGGGCTCGAAGACGTCTATACTCCGCAAATGGTGGTGAATGGGCAAGCGGGATTCAACGGCGCCGATGGGCCGCGTGCGCTTCAAGAGATTCGCCGCGCCGCCACCGCGCCTCACTCCAGCGTGTCCCTGCTGCGGAAAGATCCCTCGGATCTCGTGCTCACGGTCAGCCATTTCCCGGCCGGAATCAAGAACGTGGAGATCCTCCTGGCCATCACGGAAGATTCCTTGGCGAGCGATGTCCGCAGAGGAGAAAATGTCGGGCGACGGTTGACTCACACCGGCGTGGTCCGCAGCCTGGTCTCGGTAGCTCGTTTCGATGCCCGCAAATCCTCCGAATTCACCGCCGACCTCCCGCTGCATCTCCTTGACGATTGGAAGCGCGAAAATTTGCACGCCGTAGTGTTGGTCGAAGTTCGCGGAAGTCAGCACATAGTCGGCGCAGCGAAACTAAAGCTGTAAATTGTCGAGCGCCTCTCCGGTCACGCGAAACAACGTCCAGTCATCCAGCGGAATCGCTCCCAACCCGCGATAGAAATCGATCGCCGGCCGGTTCCAATCCAGCACCGCCCATTCCAACCGCCCGCAATTCCGCTCCTTCGCGATCTTTGCAATCTCGATCAGCAGCGCCTTCCCGATTCCCTTGCCGCGGTGTACCGGCTCCACGAAAAGATCTTCGAGATAAATCCCTGGACGTCCCAGGAACGTCGAGAAGTTGTGAAAATACAAGGCAAACCCGGCCGGTTCATCCGCCAGATAGGCGATCAATACTTCGGCCACCCGGCGCTCGCCGAACAGCGTCTCACGCAGCAGTTCCTCGGTTGCCGCCACTTGGTGCGATAGCTTCTCGTATTCAGCCAGCTTCCGGATGAAACTCAAAATAATAACGACGTCGCGCTCGGTAGCCGGTGCGATCCTGAGGTTGGGGGCCGCATGTGCACTCATTCTGCAATTGTCGCAAGTCTAAAGGCTATGGCAGATTGATCGTCACCGTATTCGAGTCCACTCCCCCGATCGATAGCTTCACCGCAATCCCGAAGTCAAACATAAGCGACGCCGGTATGCGAATACTCACCTGGTACACACCCACAATCCCGGGAGGATCGAACGGTACGCCTGTCCATTCCAAACTGTTTCCCGAGATCTGGGCAGCTTGAAAGATGTTATACCGGCCTGCGGACCCGTTGTACGGGCTGTTGAGTTCGCTGCCTGCGCCGCCTCCCGTGCCTTGAATCGAGCATATTGGCGCCGGACAGACAAGTTGGTTCTGAGGAGCTGGATCATCTATCAGCAATAACGCCTCCGAAAGATCCGGTGAGGTGGAAACCAAACGGCTGGTGATGTCCGTATTCACAAAGATCTGCCAGGTGATCTGTGGAATCGCCTGGCCGGCGGGCGTAGGTGTGCCGCCCTGGCAGTTGATGACGATATCGCCCATCAGCTCCGCCACGCCTTCTGCCGGAACAATCGGCGGAGTCGCCGAAACGTCGCATGTGACTCCGGCAGTGGGCGGCGGCGACTGGGCGATCGCGTGGCGCGTCAAGCATCCGAGCGAAAGTGCTACGACAAAGCGCAGTCCCGTTCGAACAACACTGTAGTTCATCGGTAGATCCTTCGGGACGCGAGGAAAGGCGGGCTCCCCCGATTATTGCACCTTCGGTACGATAGTCCAGGACCTTATGGACATTCAAGGAAAAGTCGCGCTGGTCACCGGCGGAGCTTCAGGACTGGGCGCGGCCACGGTGAGAATGATCGTGGCGGCGGGCGGCCGTGCCGTCATTCTCGATCTCAACGAAAAATTGGGACGGCACCTTGCCGCCGAACTCGGTGAATCCGTGCATTACGCCCGCGCCGACGTTAGCGATCCCACCGAGGTCGAACAAGCCGTCAACGCCGCGATGACCACCTTTGGCGCTCTGCACATCTGCGTCAACTGCGCCGGCATTGGCGATCCGCAGCGCACTATCGGCAAGGAAGGACCAGCCGACCTCGCTCGCTTCGCGAAAGTGATTCGCGTGAACCTTATCGGCACCTTCAACGTCGCAAGGCTAGCAGCCTGGGTGATCGCTCCGAATGCACCCAATCCCGATGGCGAGCGTGGCGTCATCATCAATACTGCCTCGGTTGCGGCGTTCGATGGACAGATCGGCCAGGCTGCTTACTCGGCGTCCAAGGGCGGCATCGTGGGCATGACCTTGCCGCTGGCCCGCGATCTTTCGAGCGTCGGCATCCGCGTCTGCACGATTGCCCCCGGCCTGTTCGACACACCACTCCTGGCCTCGCTGCCGGAGGACGTCAAGACCGCCCTCGGTGCCATGGTTCCTTTTCCGAAACGGCTCGGCCGGCCCGCCGAATACGCCTTGCTGGCTCGCCAGATCATCGAGAATCCCATGTTGAATGGCGAGGTGATCCGGCTAGACGGCGCTATCCGCATGGCGCCCAAATAGCTTAACGCGGCCGGGTTCCAGACTGGCCCACTGTTCCGCGACTCTTACGCGCCTTCGCGGCGCTTTTGGCGTGTCGCGATAGCGCGGCATGGGACGCAGCTCCGCGGCCTTCCCGCTTTAGAGCTGCCATAGTCGCACGCGACCGCTTGGCGGACGGCTTGCGGTGGCTTCCGCTTTGTCCCTTCGCATAATCGCGCTCGGCCCTGGTTTCCGTCTCTTTCGAGACTCGCCCTTTCTTGGGTGGCGGCAGCTTCACCCCCGCGCGACGTGCTTTCGAAAGGCCGATTGCAATGGCCTGTTGCGGCGAACGGGCTCCATGCTTGCCTTCGCGGATGTGATCCATCTCTTCGCGTACGAATTCTCCAGCCTGCGTGCTGGGCGCCTTACCTTCGCGCGCATCCTCACGGGCTCGTTCGATAGTCTTCTTTTCGGGCATCACTACCTCCACTGCGAACTGGTATTCTGCGCTAACCGGAGGTGCTCCTCCAGCGTCGGCAAGGTCTTCGAGGCGAATTGCCGGACATCCGGGTCCGTCGCACCCTGCGACTCCCGCCGGAACTCCGATACGTCCTCTTGGTGGTCCTGGATCATCGCGCGCATGTAGGCCTTATCGAACGCATCGCCCGACAGGCGCGACAGTCGGTCATAGAGGGCCTTGTTCGAAGCGTTCATCGAATCGCGCAATGTAACCCCTTTCTTCGATGCCACGTCCTTCAGCTCATCGTTGGCTTTGCTGTGATCCCTCACCATTCGGTCACCGAAATTCTTGACCGCTTGGTTGGATCCCTTCTCTTTGGCCAATTGCCCCAACTTTACCTCGGCCATCCCGCCTTCAGCCGCCTTCCGGACGAACATGCTGTCAGCAGTAGCCAGCTTCCCTTCCGCGTAAACAGCGACTACGGACACAGCCGCGCCGAACAAAAAGATCAGTGCTCTGTTTTGAATCATGAATCCCCTTCCTGGGAAAATACGTCCCAATGGTTAGACAACGTTTCGCGCTGATTTTATCGGTGGAATCCCCGAGTTAACAGTGACATGGGGACCCACTGTATCATGGAACCGGATGTTCAAAAAATCTAGTCTGCTATTGCTGGTGGCGGCCGCGACCTTCGCGCAGATCTCCGACTTCTCCGGCGAGCGCGTTCGCGCCCACGTGAAATTCCTATCGAGCGATTTGTTGGAAGGGCGCGGCGTTGGAACCCGCGGGGAGAAGTTGGCGACTGAATACATCGCGACCCAGTTCGCCTTGATCGGCGCCAAGCCGGCCGGCGACCAAGGTACCTATTTCCAGCGAGTGCCGATGGTGGGCGCCACCACTGACCCCAGCGCGACGCTCTCCGCTGTCGCGGGTAACAAAACGGTCTCCTTTCGTTGGCTGGACGATTTTGTCGGCGTCAGCGAGCTGCAACAACCTAACGACCAATTCGACGCCGAGGCGGTCTTCGTCGGCCACGGTATCGTGGCGCCGGAATTTCAGTGGGACGATTTCAAAGGTGTGGACGTGAAAGGCAAGGTGCTGGTTCTCTTCACCAACGAGCCGCCTTCCGAGGATCCGAAGTTCTTCGGCGGCCGCGCGCTCACCTACTATGGCCGCTGGACCTACAAGTACGAAGAGGCGGCGCGGCTTGGCGCCAAAGCTGTCCTCATCATTCACACCACGCCCACCGCAGGCTATAGCTACGATGTGGTGCGAAGCTCCTGGGGCAAGGAAGACCCCCAGTTGAAGCTCCCCCCTGGCGAGCCTGCCCTGGCGTTGGCCGGATGGCTGACCCAAGATGCCGGCGAGAAGTTGTTTGCGATGGCCGGTAAGAACGTCGACGACCTGCTGAAAGTGGCAAACTCGCGCGATTTTCGGCCGATCCCTCTGGGTGTCCGGATCCGCGCCAATATCCCCACCACAATTCGTCAGATCGATTCCCGCAACGTCGTAGCTATGGTTCCCGGCAGCGATCCGAATCTCAAATCGCAGGCTGTGATTTTCACCGCGCACTGGGACCATCTGGGTATCGGACCGCCAGTGAACGGCGATGCGATTTATAATGGCGCAGTGGACAACGCCACCGGCTGCGGCATTTTGATCGAAATGGCGCGAGCTTGGCAGGGGCTCGAACACAAGCCGCGCCGCTCGGCGATCTTTGCTGCCGTCACTGCCGAAGAGGCAGGCCTCCGTGGCTCGGAATACTACGCCGAACATCCCGTGGTGCCGCTGGGCAAAACCGCGCTCGATCTCAATTTCGACGGCTTTTATCCCTTCGGACGAACGAAGGATGTTTCAGTTGGCGGCGCTGATCGTACCACTGTTTGGCCAGTCGTCGAGGAAGCCGCGCATCGGATGGAACTGACCATCAAGCCGGAAGCGCATCCCGAACAGGGCCACTATTATCGTTCCGATCACTTCTCGCTCGCGCATGCCGGCGTCCCGGCGTTCTCCATCAGCCTGGGCACCGATTATTACGGCAAGCCACCCGGTTACGGCGAGAAGGTTTTTGAAGAATACAACGACAAGCATTACCATCAGCCGTCGGACGAATATCACGACGACTGGGATTTCGCCGGGATGGAAGAGGTCGCCCGCTTCGGCTTTTTAATCGGAACCACGGTCGCCAATCAGGATAAGCTGCCCACCTGGAAGCCGGGCGATGAGTTTCTGCCCGCGCGGGAAAAATCGTTCCGTTAGTTACTTCCACTCGCGCGGTCTTGATGTAATCAAGCTGCGGAAACTGGCTCTGCAAATAGTCGTTGCCCTGAAGCTGGATCAGGTCTTGCTGCGGAGTCTGGCCATAGCCGGAGTACAGATTCTGAACTACATCCATCCCCTCAGTGACTTTGCCGAACGGAGCAAAGCCCATAGCGTCCAGTGATACGTTATCGGCGAGATTGATGAAGAGCTGCGTGGTCCGCGTATCCGGGCCGCGCTTGGCGTAGGTAATGTAGCCCCGGCGATTGCTTTCCTTTACCGGGTCGTCAGAAATATAGTTCTGATTCCATTGCCGGGAAACCTTCGGGTCTTTATTGATGCCCCATTGCACCACGAAGTTGGGCACCACGCGAAAGAAACGAGCCTCGTCATAGTAGCCGCTTTTCACGAGCTCGTAGAAGCGGTCAACGCCGTTGGGCGCCCATTCACGATGAACCTCTAAGACGAACGGGCCCTTGCTGGTATCGAATCTAACCTTGAACTCCGCCGGAGCTTGCGCAGGTTTCGAACAACCGCAGAGCAACACAACGAAGATCAGGCCGGCGGCGCGTTTCACTTCGCATCCCGCCAGTTTTCGCCGACCCCGACGTCCACGATCAGCGGCACATCCAGCTTGTGAACATTCTCCATCTCCCGCTTCACCAGCTCCGAAACCTTCTTGGCTTCAGCCGGCGGCGATTCGAACAGCAGCTCATCGTGCACCTGCAGCAGCATCTTGCGTTTCCAGCTTCTCGCGCCGCAGGAAATCATCGATGCGAATCATTGCCAGCTTGATCAAGTCCGCCGCGGTGCCCTGTAGCGGCGTGTTGACGGCGGTGCGCTCGGCGAACGATCGCGCGTTGGGATTGCGGCTGTGCATGTCCGGAATCGGTCGCTTGCGCCCGAATAGCGTCGGGGCGAATCCGGTTTCGCGCACTTTGGCGATCGTTTCCTGAATGAATTTCTTCACGCCGGCATGCAGCTCGAAATAGGTCCGGATGTACTCCTCGGCCTCCTTACGGTCGATGCCCAGCGATGCCGCAAGCCCGAACGGCGTCTGGCCGTAGACGATCCCGAAGTTCACCGCCTTCGCGTTGCGGCGCATGTCGGATGTCACCATCAACGGGGGCACGCGGAATACTTCGGCGGCCGTGCGGGTATGGATATCCTCGCCGTTGCGGAACGCCGTCACCAGCACCGGATCGTGCGACATGTGCGCCAGCAGGCGCAGCTCGATCTGCGAATAGTCGGCCACCACCAGCTTCCAGCCCTCGCGCGGCACGAACGCGGAGCGAATCTCGCGGCCCAGCTCGGTACGAATCGGGATGTTTTGCAGATTGGGATTCGAAGACGACAACCGGCCCGGTCGCGGCGCCCGCCTGGTTGAACGTGGTGTGCAGCCGCCCGGTCTTGGGATCGATCAATTCCGGCAGCGCGTCGATGTAAGTCCCCTTGAGCTTCGCGAGCTGCCGGTATTCGAGCACCTTGCGCGCGATCTCATGCTCGGCCGCCAAGCCTTCCAGCACATCGGCCGCGGTCGAAATGGTTTTGCCTTTGCCGTATTTCACGGGCGCGGGCAGATTCATCTCCTCGAACAAAATCTTGCCGAGCTGCACGGGAGAATTGATGTTGAACGGCTTGCCGGCCAATTCATAGATCTCAGCGGACAATCGCTGGATGTCGGTGTCGAGTTGCCCGGACAGCGCTTTGAGCTGCACCGGATCGATCCGGATTCCGGTCTGCTCCATCCGCCCTAGCACTCCGGCCAGCGGCAAATCGATCGTCTCGTAAATTTCACGGAAACCTTGCTGGTCGATTTCAGGCGCCAAGCGCTCGGCCAGCGTCATCGCGAGGTCGGCATGTTGCTCCGCGGCGGCATGCAGCTTGCGGTCGAGATAGCGCTCGGCCAATATTTCAGGCGAGCAACCCGCAGGATCCGCGCAGAGCAGAAACGCGTACAGCATTACATCGTGCTGGAAACCTTGCGCCTCGATCCCGTACTTTGACAGCGCCAGGGTCAGCGCCTTCACATCGTGAGCCACCTTAGGGCGCCCGGGATCTTCGAGAATCGGCTTCAGCACGTCCAGAAAATCGATCGACAGCGCGCGGGCCACGCCCGGCTCAAAAGACACGCCCAGCATGGTCAGCGGCAAGTCGCCTTCGACAGACGATTGAAGCGCAAACGCGATCGGCTTCCCGCGATCGAGCTTCGCCAAGCTCTCGCCATACTGAACGGCTTCCTCGCGACCGGCCACGTTGGCGTAGTCGCGCGTATGTGCGTCTTCAGTGGGGCCAAGTTCCTTCAGGAGACTATAGAACTCCATCTCCTTGTAGATTTTCTTCAGCTCGCCCAGGTCCGGCTCGCGCGTCACCAGGTCTTCCAAAGGAACTTCCACCGGCACCGTCGTGTCGATCGTCGCCAGACGCTTGCTCAGCAGGATCTGATCGCGATTGTTCTGCAGGCTTTCGCGGTAGGTCTTGCGCTCCACCTCGGCCGCATGTTCAATGGCCGCTTCCACAGATCCGAAGCGCTGGATCAAATCTCGCGCGCCTTTTTCGCCGATCCCAGGGGCGCCCGGAATGTTGTCCACTGTGTCGCCCATCAGCGCCAGCAGATCGGCCACCTGGGTGGGCTTGACGCCCATAAACTGCTCGGCCGTAGCGGGATCGTACCAGGTATCCAACTTGACCGGGTTGTACATATGCACGCGATCGTCGACCAACTGGAGCATGTCCTTGTCGCTCGACACAATCACGACGTCGTAGTCTTCACTCGCGCGCCGGGCAATCGCGCCGATCACATCGTCAGCTTCGAAGCCTACGGTTTGGAGCACCGGGATGCGCATAGCGTCCAGTAGCCGGCGGATGTGGGGAATCTGCTCGCCCAGATCCGGGGGCATTTCAGTACGATTGGCTTTGTAGCCGGCGAACGCCTCTTCGCGAAAGGTTTTTCCAGATTCGAAAATCGCGGCGATGTATTCCGGATGGTAATCCGCGCGCAGCTTCCGGACCATGTTGTGGAAAATGTAAACCGCCTCGGTGGAAATGCCCGTGGTGGTGCGCATGGGCGGAGCGCCGCTGCGTGCGCGCGCATGATAGGCGCGAAAGATGAAGCCGAAGCTGTCGATCAGGAACAGGCGCGGCCGATGGCGTGCTTGCGCGGCCGCCCCAGGAACTTTGGGCATCCACAGATCAGGATAGCGCGGCTGCTCCCGCGACGTTCGCAAAAACGAAGCCAGATTGACGTCATTCCGCCACAGAACGGGGTTTGAAGTGTTGCATTTTTGCAACAGTGATAACTTTACAAACCTTTGCGAATCAAAAGGGTAGCGGCGGGGGTTAGTCACTAGTACAATGGAGCCTTGGATCAACACCATAGGTGGATCGGGCTGCCAGCCCGAGGAGGCGGCAGTGCGGTTTGAGACTACCATCCAGCGCCCCGTTGAAGCTAGCGGGGTTGGATTGCATAGCGGAGTTCCGGTTTCCATTCGAATCCTCCCTGCGCCCCCATCCACTGGCATCGTGTTCCTGCGTACGGACCTGGATAATTTCCCCGTGCCGGCCAGTTGGCGCTACGTCGCGCGCGTCAGCTACGCGACCAGCCTCATGCGGCAGGGCGTTCTCATCTCGACTACCGAACATCTGCTGAGCGTGTTCTACAGCATGGGTGTCGACAACGCGTACGTCGAAATCGACAACCTCGAAGTTCCCATTCTGGATGGCAGCGGACTGCCCTACGTCGAACTGCTGCGCGAGGCCGGCTTGAAATCGTACCGCCGGCGGAAGCGCTTCCTGCACATCCGGCGGCCAGTGACCGTGGAAGCAGGTCCAAAGCGAATTTCAATCCTGCCGTCGGACCGGTTCCTGCTCACCTGCGATGTCTTTTACGAGCACCCGCTGATTGGCCAGCAATCGCTCGACATGGAAGTCACACCGGAGCGGTATGCCGAAGAGATCGCGCCGGCGCGTACCTTCGGTTTCTCCTATGAGCTCGACCAGATGCGCAACATGGGATTAATTCGCGGCGCGGCCCTCGACAACGCCATCTGTTTCAACCGCCGGGGCGTAGAGAATCCGGATGGGCTGCGGTTCGTGGATGAATGCTGCCGGCACAAGGCGCTCGATCTGATCGGCGATCTGGCGCTGATCGGCAAGCCGCTGCTGGGCCATGTGATCGCGGAGCGGGCCGGGCACGCCATGCACACCGCTCTGGTGGCTCGCATCATGTCCGATCCTTCGCTATACGAGATTTTGAGCTTCGATCAACTGGCCACTCGGGTGGCCCATGCTCTGGTTTCGTAACCTAGGGTTTGTTCACTCTTCCGAACCTTTTCACGCTGGCTCGGCTAGTCCTAACGCCCTTCGTGGTGCTCGCCATCTTGAATGCGCACTATGGGCGTGCAATCATTCTCTTTTTCCTGGCGGGAATTTCCGACGTCATCGATGGTTTTCTGGCGCGGCGCCTCGGAGAATCGACGTCCGCCGGCGCTTACTTCGATCCGGTGGCCGACAAGATCCTGCTGAGCGCGATCTATATCGCCTTAGGCGTCGTGCACGCGATTCCATGGTGGATGGTGGCGCTGGTATTCGCCAGAGACATACTGATTCTGGCTATGGCCGCCTACGGGCTTCTCTTCACCTCGGTGCGCAGATTCCCTCCATCGGTGTGGGGCAAGATCAGCACGTTTCTGCAAATCGGCGCGGCGCTGGTGGTGATGGGCGCGCGCGACGGCATTCCGACACCCGTAGACCTGGCGCTTTGGCTCATGGTCGCCGGCACCGCGTGGAGCGGAGTCCATTATATCTGGCAGGGAATTCACATTCTCAGGACGGCGACTTGGCAAACGTGAAAGCCAAATACATCGATCCGCTCGGCTGGCGCACGAACGGCCTTGGTAGGCGATACGCGTTAAGATCGTGACGCGAGACTGCCTTCCGTATTTGCCGCTCTCGTATCTTTAATCACGGCGTTTGGCCAGGCGGAAGAGCGCCAGCCAGGACCACGCACCGGCGACCATTTGCCGGCAACACAAGCCGAGATAAACGATCCTCTGGCGATTGCAGTCGATGGTTCTCAGACACTCTACATCGCCGAGATTACGGCATTCATCAGGCGCGTTGACCTCAAGAGTGGCATTATCACCACTGTCAAGACCAAGACGCGGCTGACAGCGATCAATAGCCTGGCCGTGGATACCAACGGCAATCTGATTGCTACGGAGTTTACGGAAGATCGCGTACGCAGGATCGATCCGACAAGCGGTTCTGTAACAACGATTGCAGGGGGCCGAAGGATCGAGTTCAGTGGTGATGGCGGACCGGCTATTAATGCGGGGCTAAATCGACCGAGTTCCGTTACCATCGATACGGCGCACAACATCTACATTGCCGACACTGGCAACAGTCGAATCCGTCGCTTGGACGCCCAGACCGGGATCATTACAACGGTCGCCGGCAGTGGAAAGAGGGATTCGAGTGGCGACGGCGGTTCAGCGCTCGACGCCGGACTGGAGTACCCAAATAGCGTCGCGGTGGACACTGACGGCAATCTCTTTATTGCGCAATATGGAAACGGGCGGGACAGTCATCGGATTCGTCGCGTCGATGCCAAAACCGGCATCATCACGACGGTGGCCGGTGTTGCGAAAGCGGGTCTGGTCGGCGACGGGTTGCCGGCCCATTTGGTGAATCTGGAATTCTCATCGAATCTGTTCTTCGATCCAATGCGAAATCTTTGCTTGGTCGACGGCGGGAACGATCGAGTGCGATGCATCGACGCGAAAACACAAATCATAAATACGGTGGCTGGGTCTGCCAAGGGCTTCAGCGGCGATAAGCCCTCTGCCATCGCAATGGATTCGGATGGCAATCTCTACTTTGCCGATTTCGAGAACCACCGAATCCGACGAATAGATGCACGCTCCGGAGTCATCCAAACAGTGGCTGGCAACGGGCTCGCGAATCATCCACACATCTATCGCTGGAGATGCTATTCTTCAGGGCATTCACCTTCTCAGGACGGCGCCGGTTTGACGGGGTAGGCTATACGCGCGGGAAAACTGCTACACCTTCTTGCGCGGTCTGGGGGCTCGGGGGGCATCGTCCGCACGGGAGAAATCCCGCAGGAGTTTAGGAAATCGAGCAGCTCGGCGCCCTTCGCGCGCTTCATCATCGCGATCACCTCGGCCTTCTTGTTGATGCGGTCTACTTTCGGTTTGGCGGCGGCCTTCTTGGCGCGACCCGCCTTCTTCGCGGGCTTGGCCTTCTTAGCTTCGCGCGCGCCTTTGGGCTTCGCCGCATCAGGCGCGGGCTTGCTGATGTTCTGGCTATCGATTTCGTTCTCGCTCATGGAGTTTCTCCTTGACCGGGTTGCGGTCGTCACAGTCATCACTCCGGTCGGGGAGAAACATCAAGCGAAATGTTCAGTGATTAGGTCGATGAGGCGAATGCCGGGTTGGAATAAGGCGATTTGGCGGGAGCGGTCCCTTCTCATGGAAGGACCCGACAAAATGATCTGCGCGTCTCGTTGGTTTCTTGACCCGACTCTTGCGGGAGTCCATTTCGGCAAGGGTCTTCAGCGCGTCATCGATCGCCACCAAATCGCAAAATAGGATGACCCGCGCGGCTCAACTTGATATGCTAAGGCGATTCCGAACCCGCCGAGCAAGGAGGCGATTCGTGAGCGTTAACGATTCCCCGCCCGGAAGCAATAGTGCCCTCAGAAATCAGATCGCAGAGCTGACGCAGACCAAAAAGCTACTGCGAGAAGCGAATGAACGCCTCGAAATGATCCTGGTCAGCATGACTGAGCGGCTCTTCGCTCTGGACGGAGAGTGGCGCTATACGTATTTCAACAAACATGCCGAGGAACAACTGAAAATTCTCGCCAAAGATCCTGTCCGTTTAATCGGTAAGGTGCTATGGGACGAATTTCCCAATGCGCCACCTGAAGAAGTGCTCCGACGTGCAATGTCTGAACGAGTGGCGATTAGAAATGAGCACTATTACCCGCCGCTCGGCGAATGGGTGGAGAATCGCATTTACCCTACCCCTGATGGCGGGCTCGCCATATTCCAGACGTACATCACCGAGCGCAAGCGGGCAGAAGAAGCGCTCAGACAATCGAATAGGCGGATCGAGAGCATCCTCGAGAGCATCACGGATTCTTTCTATGCCCTGGACCGCGAGTGGCGTTACACCTACATCAACGGGCGAGGGTTGCGCTATCTGCAAAGAGCAATGGGTGAAGGGCTAACACGCGATGACGTTCTGGGGAAGAACGTGTGGGAGATGTTCCCCGCGTTCGTGGGGTCCATGCTCTACCAGAAGTTCCATGAAGCCATGCGCGAGCAGAGGACCGTCTCCTTCGAAGCGCTCTCACCGGTGACTGGCAGATGGGTCGAATTGAGTGCCTACCCCTCTCCGGAAGGTTTGTCTGTCTACTACCGCGATATCACCGAGCGCAAGCGGGTAGAGGAACAACTCGCCTACCACGCCCACTTGCTGGAAAACGTGCATGACGCAGTCATCGCTACAGATGAGCGGTTCGTTCTGACAGCCTGGAATAAAGGGGCCGAGCAGATGTACGGCTGGAGGGCGGATGAAGTGCTGGGGCGAAATGTTTGGGAAGTTGTCCCTACGGAACTGAGTCATGAGCAACGTGCCGAGGCCCGCCGGCAGCTGGCCGAGACCGGTCGGCGGCGCGCTGAAGTAATTACCTACCGGAAAGACGGCACGCAAGTCTACGCCGAAGAGTGCTCCATCGCCTTGCGAGGGGAGCAGGGCCAGATCACCGGCTATCTGGGGATCAACCGGGACATCACCGAGCGTAAGCGGAGCGAGATGGCATTGCACCGGTCCCAGCAGAAACTCCAGGTATTGACCACCAGGCTCATGGAAGCCCAGGAGGCCGAAAACAAGTACCTGGCCCGCGAACTCCATGATGATTTCAGCCAAAGGCTAGCGGTGCTGGGAATGGAGATTGCGGCCCTTGCACAGCGAACCACCGGATCATCGGAGGAACTTGGCGGCCGACTCCTGGCGATTACCGCTCAAATCGGTACCTTGTCCAAGGAGATCCATCGGATCTCTCGTCGGCTCCACCCCGCCATCCTGGACGAACTCGGGTTGGCAGCGGCGCTCAAGAATGAATGTGCCGCCTTCACTGAGCAGTATGGCATTCCCATCGACTTCGATCCCGATGACATTCCGCGGGTTCTTCCTGGCGATATTTCGTTGTGCCTGTATCGGATTGCCCAGGAGTGCCTGCGAAACAGCGGCAAACACGCCAGGGCGGCCAAAGTCCGGCTCGCTTTGGGCGCTAGTGGCGATGAGATCGCCATGGAAATAGCCGATGATGGCGAGGGATTTGATCTCGAAAATGTCAAAGGGAAAGGAGGTCTGGGGTTGATCAGCATGGAGGAACGCATCCGACTGGTAAACGGAACATTTTCTATTCGGTCGCAACCGGGGAAGGGCACATATGTGAATGTTCGCCTCCCCTTGAGCCGGAAGGAATGATGAAGGGCACTACTACTGTGTCGCTGTCGATGACGGTGCGAAATCCCGCACGTAAGGTCGTCTCCAGTGACTTCGTTCAGTTTGCGGCGATCACGTTCAAACTGCCAATCCTCAGCTCAAGGATCCGAACGCTCATCACATCTTCCCGAAGAATTTCTTGAAGAAAAGTCTTAAGCGCTACGTCGAAGAGGTCCACCTTGTCCCGAACTTCTGTTTCCTACCGGCGGACTTGAATAATAGGATCAAGGACCGACCGCCTTCTGAGTATTTTGTCGATTTCCGCAGCGATAATAATGCACATTTTGATGCCGCGCTGCAGTCGCACTTAATTCCATCCGGCTCAGACTCACCTATCTGGAGAGACGATTACGACGAGTTCCTTCGACGAAGGGTCGAGCTGATTTGGGCTGAAATCCTGAAATGCGTCGGTGAGGGCGACATCTACAATTCTGGCGCTCCGGTTCCTCGTGATCAGGCTCGGCTAGCCGTCGACGAAATAGAGGTTAAATTCCGTCGAGTCGTCCACGAGGTCCTCCACTCCCAAATAGGGGCAGAATATTGGAAGTCTGCTGTTCCAACCGACGTACAAAACACGGTCAAGGAACGAATCAGCGAACGTAATCGGTCAAGGGTCATTACGCGAATCGATGATCCGCTCATTCGGCTCCAATACGTTGACATCATGGATTATCACAAGATCATTGACAAGAACTGGGACCATTTCACGGGTCGATTTGGTAGCCGCGAGGATCTCAAGTCACACTTCTTGGCCCTTAAGAACTATCGGAATCCTCTGGGTCACGTCCGAGATATGGACCCCATCGACCAGAAGCGTGGAGAAGCCGCCATCCTAATGGTTTAGAAAAACCCTGTCCAGTGACGAGCAACAGACTACGCCTGTATAGCGGTGCTTTATTTTCGTATTCTGATATCGGAAATTCACGGTCCTGGATCAGGGCAGCCACTAACGCAAGGCTCTAGTGTTTGGTCCATCATTGGGTGTGTAGTCGCCTTATGCGTAGATCTGAAGGCAGCCTGCCGGGCTCGGTCCTGCATTCATGGTTAGCTCGGGCATCACGATTGTACAATCGCAGTGATGATTGATAATCCGTGCGTTGAGTCCGGAAATATGGCCCCGAATCTTCGTGCGAAGGCAAGGGAGCTTCTAAAGGCACTGGAATCGGCCATTGCTGCTGAGGCAGCCCAGCGCCGGATTCCTCGCGCCCTTCTTCCAGCCTTGATGCCGTCCAATGTCCTTTGTGCCCTCTCGAAGGAGCACGTTAGCGTCGTATTTACGAGCAAGAATGCTGGGCAGTTGCCGAGACAGGTTTGGATCGATGTTAGAGACAAGCCGATTCCTGGATCGTCGGAGAGTGAGTTCCTAGTGAACTATGCCGTTTATGAGCTGGGTTTTGAGAACCCAAGAGCGTTCCAAGCGTCGGCCAGCATGTTAGACCTCTCGGGAAGCGACAGAGATGAATTAATTCGCGCCGAGGCCGCAGATTACGTCAATTTGATGACGGAGGAGCTTTCGCGTCCGCGCGCTATAGCAGGTTACGAGGGATTGCAGCCGCTTCTGGATGCATTCTCGATTGATCATCCGAAGTTTGACCGCAATGTCTTCATTGCAATGCGATTCCGGAGCACCGAGCAGTTTGCCGAAATCGACACAGCTGTGCGTGACGGCCTACGGGCATTCGGACTCGATGGACACCGGGCCGATGGCAGAATGTATGCAACCGACGGAGACCTCTGGAATAACGTTTGCGTTTACATGATGGGCTGCAAATACGCGACGTGCATCTTTGAAGAGATCGACGAACGCGAATTTAATCCGAACGTGGCGATTGAGTACGGGTTCCTTCGTGCGATCAACCGGCAGATACTCCTGCTCAAGGAACAGCGCGTGCCCACGATGCCGACCGACATGGTCGGGAAGATGTACCGTGCGTTCAACGGCTACAAGATTGCCGAGACTATTTCAGCGGAAATCGCAAACTGGGCCGAGCGCGATTTAGGACTGAAACCAAAAGCCTGATCACACCGACTTTTGCAGCGTGCAGTCAGTATTTCGATGTGACGCCACGACGTTGCTCAGATATCGATGAACGTAAGGCAATCAACTTGACATGCTTGGGCTGCTCCGATCCCGTTGACCTTGTAGGTGGGGAGTCTGGGCCTCCACTCGCACTGGAAAAGTAGTTGATTGGCGCGCACGTGGATTGCGAGGTGCCCGCGACGTTCCAACGTCGTCTCGCCGTGCCCAGGCGACGCCGCCACAACGCGCCCTCCGGGTGTAGCAGTTTTCCCGCCCGTATAGCCTACCCCGGCGCCGGTTTGACGTGCCGTTTTTGCCGCGTTAGTCTGAAAGTGTGCCACTGCCCATCAGCCGCTACCGGGTTTCCAGCTATTATCTGTGGGCCGGGCTGGTGGCAGTGGCGTTGGCCGCTTTTTCCGCCTGGTTCTCTTTGAGCCGCCCGATTTGCTGGATCGCCACGTTCCTTTTCGTCGCCAGCGCGGCCCTGGTGCTTTACTTGGCCACGCGCCCGCCCATCGAGATCTACGACACTCACGTGAAGATTGGTCTGGCGGCGATTCCCTGGCGACACATCCGCCGCTTGGATCGAAGCTCGAGCATGCCGCTGATGGTTCGATTGACGCTCTCGGATAAGACCCACATCCTGGTAATCTATCCGGGGGATCAGAGTTCCGCCAGCCGCCTGTTGCAGGACCTGCGGCGCTATTCCCGCGAAGCGCTCATCGACGGTGTGCCCTACCGTCAGTTCTGGGGCGAGTCCACGCCCGTGACTGCCGCGAAAAAACAGTTGCCCGCTCCCCGCTCTCCATTACTGCTGCCCGACGACGAAGCGGAAGTGGAACGAATGTTCCAGCGGCTGAAATCGATGGGACACCTGGAAGAAAAGACCTCCTCAGAGGACAAGTAGCTTCGGAGTGAACCGCCGTTTCCGATGGTTTCTGTTTGGCGCCGTCGTGGTCGTCCTCCTGCTCGTCACCCGAGTTTACTGGCTTAGCGCATTGGGCGGATACCTGATCCACGATCAAGCTCCAGCGCCCGCTGACATGATCGTCGTTCTGGCGGGGGATTATTTTGGAAACCGAATTCTCACGGCAGCCGAGCTGGTGCGCCGTGGACTGGCTCCCAAGGCGCTAATCAGTGGCCCCGGTGATGTATATGGCCAACACGAGTCGGACTTGGCCATCGCCTTCGCGGTGCGGCATGGCTTCCCCGAATCGGACTTCGTGGCGTTTCCGAATGATGCAAGATCCACCGCCGCGGAAGCAGATGTGGTGATTCCCGAACTTCGAAAGTTGCACGCCCATCGGATCGAGATCGTGACCAGCAATTTCCACACGCGCCGGGCAGGGAACATTTATCGATCGCGGGCGGACGACCTGGAATTCCACGTAGTCGCCGTCCCTGATCCGTACTTCAGCCGCGACGGATGGTGGAAGAATCGGGAAGGCCGCAAGACTTTCTTGGCCGAATGGGAGAAGACCGTCGCGACGTGGTTCGGAATTTAAGTCATGTGGTTTGGAATTTGAAATGCGAACCATCATCAAAACCGCCGGGCCTTATCTTTGGCGTTATCGCCGTGGCTTGACGCTCGGAATGGGCGCGCTGCTGATCAAGGATCTCCTGGCAGCCGCGCTTCCTCTCGTCATCCGGAGCGGTGTGGATTCGCTCACTCGCGGGTTCCGCATCGGATTGGTCTTCCAGTTCGCGGCCCTTTTGGTAGCCCTCTCGCTCATCAAAGGCGTTTTCCAATACTGGATGCGCGTGATCCTGATCGGCATTTCGCGTGACGTCGAGTACGATCTCCGCAACGATCTTTTCTCCCATCTCGTGAAGCTTTCTTCTGATTTCTACGCGCGATTTCGCACCGGCGACATCATGGCGCGCTCCACCAACGATTTGAATGCCGTGCGTATGATGCTGGGTCCGGGCATCATGTACTGGACCGAAACCATGTTCACCGCCGCGCTGACTATTGCCGTAATGCTGTCGGTGGATTGGAAGCTGACGCTGATCTCGCTGATTCCCGCGCCGGTCGTGAGTGTGGTGGTGATTCTATTCGGACAGCGCATTCACCATCGATTCGAAATCATCCAGAAGATGTTTTCCGATATCAGCAGCCGCGTACAGGAGAATCTTTCCGGCGTGCGAGTGATCCGCGCCTATGCCCAGGAAGCGGCGGAGATGCGTAAGTTTGAAACGCTGAACCTGGATTACATCGCCCAGAACATCCGTTTGGCCAGGCTTTCCGCGTTGTTCATGCCGCTGCTGCAGGCGCTGGTGGGCCTTTCGTTTTTGATGGTCCTGCTGGCCGGCGGTTATCGATTGCTACAGCACCGGATCTCGCTCGGCAGTTTCGTCATGTTCAACACCTATACGGGCATGCTGGTTTGGCCCATGATCGCCCTCGGCTGGGTGGTAAATCTGATGCAAAGAGGAACTGCGTCATGGAATCGCATTATGGAGCTGATGCGGGAGCAGCCCAGTATTGCAAAACGCGAACCGGCCGTCGCTCCACCTCTTGAACAATCGGTTCGCCAAACCGCCGGCGCCTTGCAATTTGACAATGTCGAAGTGCTCTATCCAACCGGTGCAGCGCTGAAAAACGTGAATCTCGAAATTCCATCTGGTTCCACCGTCGCCATCGTGGGGCACACCGGCAGCGGCAAAAGTACACTGGTGAGCCTGATACCGCGGCTGCTCGATCCGACGCGCGGCGCTGTGTATCTGGACGGCGTCAATCTCAAAGACCTCGATCCGGAATGGCTGCGCCGCCAGATCGGATTCGTTCCGCAAGAGACCTTCCTGTTCAGTGCCACGCTGGCTGAGAACATCGCCTGGGGAGTGGAGCAAGCCACGGAACCCGACATCGCTCGCGCGGCCGAACTGGCTGGTCTGGGGCCCGACATCGCAAGTTTTCCAGCCGGATACGAAACCATGATCGGCGAGCGTGGCCTCACTCTTTCGGGTGGCCAGAAACAGCGCGTCGCCATCGCGCGAGCCATTCTCCGCGATCCGCGCATCTTGATTCTGGATGACGCCCTTTCGAGCGTCGACACACTCACCGAAGAGCGTATTCTGACCGGTCTCGCGGGCGTCATGCGCGGCCGCACGACCATTTTGATTTCGCATCGCGTCTCCACGGTTCAGACCGCCGGACGGATCTTCGTGATCGAGCATGGGCAAATCGCCGAACAGGGCACTCACGCCGAGTTGATCACCAACGGCGGCTACTACGCCGATCTTTACCAAAAGCAGTTGCTGGAAGAGGAGCTGGAGGCGATTTGACCTGGAACATCGTCCCGTCCAGTGACGTATCATTAGCCAGGTGATCTATGCATAGGACCTTCTTGTTGGCCTGCTCCGTGGCCGTGGCGCTTTCAACGGCGGCGCTTGCCGATGACTGGTCCAAGACATTTCAAGTCTCAGGCCGCCCGGAGCTGCGCGTCAACGCCAACGATGGGTCCGTCACGGTTCGAACCTGGGACCGCAAGGAGATCGAGGCACGCGTCACCACCGTGCACTGGAGAATTCCGTCGGACGTTCAGGTGATCGAGCACCAGACCGGCGACCACGTGGACCTCGAAGTACGCATGCCCCATCATGCGTTTTCGCTGAACTTCGGCCAACGCTCCGCCATCCAGATTGATCTGCATGTGCCGCGCGAGCTCCAGTCCGACATTCGTACCGGCGACGGCAGCATCATAGTGGAAAATCTCAAAGGAGAAACCCGTTTATCCACAGGCGATGGACGTATTGAGGCCACTGCGTTGGACGGAAAGTTGGACGCTCAGACCGGCGACGGCCGGATCATCATACGCGGCCGATTCGATCTGCTCAACCTGCATACCGGCGACGGAAGCATCGAGGCGGAAATCAACAACGGTTCGCGAATGACCTCCGAATGGAGCGTGCGCACCGGCGATGGCCACGTTACCCTGCGGCTGCCTGCTACTCTTTCCGCCGACCTCGAAGTGCACACCGGCGACGGGCACATCCAATCCGATCTTCCCGTAACCGTGATCTGGCTCTCGAAACGAGCATGAGTTGCGAGGCAAGCTCAATGCCGGCGGCCCGCCGCTAATCGTACGCACCAACGACGGCTCCATTCGCTTGGAGAAGATGTAGCACAGTTTAGTGTTTAATCACCTGTGCCGCGATCTCGCCTCTTGCCAACCTCACATCGATCTCCGATCCGACTGGCGCGTCCGCAGGCTCTTTCACGATCCGGCCGGCTGCGTCGGTCACCAGTGCATAACCACGCTCCAGAATCTTGAGCGGGCTGAGCTGGGTCAGGTGCGCGATTAGAGGATTGAGCTGGCCATGCGCTCGCGTGAGCCGTAGCCGGACCAGTTGCAATACAGCCGTATCGGCCGCTTCCAACCTTCGGCGAGCAGCCGCAATGCGCAATCGCAGATCCAGGCTCCGCAAGCGGGCGATCAACTCCTCCAGCCGTTGCCGCCGCACCGCCGCTGCTGTTCCGGTGCGCTCGCGCAGGCGATATTCCAGCTCATCGACGCGTTGCTGCAGGCGGCCGATACCGCGATGCAGGACCGCCGAGGCGCGCTCCACGCCCTGTTGATGCAAGCGCCGGGCCGCCATCGCCAGCCGGTATCGGACCGACTGCAGGAGCTTGTGATCGAAGACATCCAGTTGATCAAATAACTGCTCGCGTGTGCCGATCACTAATTCGGCCGCTGCCGAAGGCGTTGCCGCACGGAGATCCGCGACGAAATCGGCGATGGTGAAATCGGTTTCGTGGCCGACCGCGGAAATGATCGGCACGCCGCTCGCTACAATCGCCCGCGCGACTGCTTCCTCGTTGAATGTCCACAAATCCTCGAGCGACCCTCCGCCGCGCGCCAGGATCACCACCTCCGGCCACCCAGAACTGCTGAAATATTCGATCGCGCGCAGCACCGCCTCGATCGATCCTTCGCCTTGCACCGTAGCCGGGTAGAGCCGGATGTGAAGTCCCGGGAATCGCCGCGAAAGAATCTGGGTGATGTCGCGGATCACGGCTCCCGATGGTGACGTCACGATTCCGATGCGGCGCGGCAGCCGGGGAATCGCGCGCTTGCGAGCGGCGTCGAACAGGCCTTCGGCCGCCAGTTTCTTTTTGAGCTGCTCGAAAGCGAACTGCAACGCGCCGTGACCTTGCGGCTCCAGCAATTCCACCTGAAGCTGGTATTCGCCGCGAGTCTCATAAACATCGATGCGGCCGCGCGCCAGCACAGCTATGCCATCCTGCGGCTTGAATTTCAAGTACCGCAGCGAGGCGCGAAAACAGACGCAGCGCAACTGCGCATCGTGATCCTTCAAGGTGAAATAACAGTGGCCGCTGGAGGCGGTCTTCGAACCGGAGATCTCGCCCGCCACCCAGATATCGTTGAACTCATCTCCGAGGAGCCCGCGAATCGCCGCGTTCAATTCGGCCACCGTGTAGGTCTTGCGCGTGGGCCCCCACGCCAGCGCCATTTGCTCCATCACATGATCATAGTAAGGCGAGATGCCAGTGCCTCGCCAACCGGTGCCCCGCCGAAATGCTGAAATGAGAGCTTATGGTCAAAAACTTCATGGATCTCTCGGATCGCGTAGCCGTTGTGATCGGCGGTACTTCAGGCCTTGGCCGCACCATCGCTCTGGGCTTGGCCGAAGCGGGCGCTGTCGTGGTCTCTTCCGGCCGCCGGCAGGAGTTGGTGGAGGAAGTCTCTGCTCGAATCCGGGCCCTTGGACGCGATACGTTAAGTCAGAGCGTAAATGTGTCGGACCGCAAATCGATCGACGCTCTACGCGATGCCGTGGTCGAGCGCTTCGGTCGAGTGGATGTTCTGGTGAATGCCGCCGGAAGAATCAAGAGGACGCCCACCAAGGACCTGTCCGAACAGGAATGGCAGGATATTCTGGACACCAATTTAACCGGCATGCTCCGCTGCTGCCAATCCTTCTATGAATCGTTGCTAGCCGGCCAGCGTGGGCGCATCATTAACATCGCCTCGCTTAATTCATTCGTAGCTCTCAACGAAGTGGCCGCCTATGCCGCGTCCAAATCCGGCGTCTTATCGCTGACCCGCAGCCTGGCGGTGGAATGGTCGAAGCTGGGGATCAACGTAAACGCGATCGCGCCCGGAGTCTTTCGCACTAAACTCAACGCCGCGCTGCTCGATAGTACCGAACGTGGCCGCGAGCTGCTTTTACGGACGCCCATTCGCCGCTTCGGAAATGCTGAGGAGCTGATCGGCGCCGCGGTACTGCTGGCGTCCGACGCGGCCAGCTTTATCACCGGCCAGTGCATCACGGTCGACGGCGGATTCCTGGCGTCCGGCGTGAATAGCTGAATTTGTGGGAACATCTTATAAAGATCAGAAGGAGGCGGAACATGGCTGCCACGTGGCAGAACGATCTCACTCCCATTGGTCCAGCAGATTGGAATTACGATTTCGCGGCCCATTTGCTGGAGCGGGCCGGGTTTGGCGCAACGCCGGATGAGATTGCCAATCTCGCCAAACTGCCGCCGGCGCGAGCGGTCGCCCGATTGGTTCGCTTTGAAGGTACAGACGCGAGCAATTTGCCTCCGTTCGATCATTCCGGAGTTCACGATCCGGGACTCGAACCGTTTCCTCCTAGTCGGCCGGCAGTCACGGATATGGCCAAGGAAAAAGGCGAAGCGCTCGGGATTAAAGTGAAGCCCGGCGGCAACCGCCGTCTCCAGCCGATTGTGGACGAATTCTTCTACTGGCTTCGCGCCAGCGCGCTCGAAACCAATCGCGTCGCGTATTGGTGGGCCAATCGCATGGTGGGGAGCCCACGCCCGCTGCAAGAGAAGATGGCGTTGTTCTGGCATGGCCATTTCGCTTCGAATGAAGCAAAGGTGCGCGATTACCGCAAACTGCTGGGCCAATTGGAACTCTTCCAGAAGCAAGGGACTGGCAATTTCAGAGATCTCACCGTAGCGGTCGCTCAGGATCCCGCGATGCTGACGTTCCTGGATGCGGGCGTGAACGTGAAAGGCGCGTCCAACGAAAATTTCGCCCGTGAAATCATGGAACTGTTCACCATGGGCGTCGGGCACTACACGGAAAAGGATATCCGCGAGGCCGCGCGAGCCTTCACTGGGTGGAACTACGTGGATCTGAAATTCGTCGTTAACAAAGACCAGCACGACGATGGCGAAAAAACTTTTCTCGGCAAGACCGGCCATTTCGACGGCGTCGACGTGATCGACATCATCATGCAGCAGCCTGCGACCGCCGACTTCATCGCCGGCAAGATCTACCGCTACTTGGTCCGCCAGCAACTGTCACCCGAGCTTCAGAAACAACTCGGCACGGTGCTGCGCGACGCCCATTACGAGATCAAGCCCCTGCTCGAAACAATCTTCCTGTCGCGCGATTTCTACTGTCCCGCTTCCGTGGGCACTCAGATCAAGAGCCCCGTGGAACTCGCAATCAGCACCTACCGCAAGCTCGGACAAAAGAGCGTTCCCGGCGTCCCGGATTTCAATGTGGCGACAGGCGCGCTGGGACAGCAGCTTTTCTCGCCGCCAACCGTGGCGGGCTGGGCAGGAGGACAAAGCTGGATCACGCCAGGCCTCCTTCTCGAACGCGGCAATTTTGCCCGCGACGTGCTGTTTCCCGACATCAGCTTTCTTCCGCCCGATCGCTTCACTGGGGGCGGGGAAATTCGAAGGGTCGCCGAGCGTGTCCGGCAAGGAATGGACATTTCGACTGCAACCATGGACGATGCGAAGACCAGCGTCCGGGCGGAGTCGAACTTGAACGCCGACCGGGACGAGGATTTCAACACGCGCTACGGCAGCTTCCGTGGCTCGCAGATGGCCGTCGAAAGAGTTAAGCCCATTCCGCGCGACACCGCACAGATACGGCTCGCGGAAATGGTTTTGAGCGCGGACCTGAACAACACAACCCAGGTCGTCGACTACATGGTGCACCGGTTCATGCGCGTCCCACCCAGTGACACCACGCGCCGGAAACTGGTCGCTTTTCTGGACAAAGAATTGGGCACGCCGGACGTTTCCGTCGCGCGAACGTATATGGAGGAGCCGTTACGGCTGCTGCTCCATCTGATCATGAGCCAGCCGGAGTATCAGTTGAGTTGAGGTGATCCATGAAGAAAAATCACTTTTCATTTCCGAAGGCCAGCCGTCGGGATCTGCTGCGCGCCGCTATGTACGGCGTCGGCGTCAGCGCCTCGGCTGTTCCCATGCCGATGTTCGCGCAAGCGGCGGCCGCGCTGGCCGCGCAAGGAAAACGCGATGGAAAAATACTAGTCGTGCTGGAACTATCCGGAGGCAATGACGGGCTCAACACGCTGGTTCCCTACGGGGACGACGCTTACTACCGGCTTCGGCCGAACCTCGGCATTCCCCGCAATGAGGTCCGGAAGATCGACGACCATTTTGGTTTCAGCCACGGCATGGCCGGATTCGAACGCCTCTATAAGAATGGAAAGCTGGCCATCGTTCACGGCTGCGGATACGACAACCCATCGTTCTCGCACTTCACGTCCATGGCGTATTGGCACACCGCTGCGCCCAATAGCGGCGAGGAGTACGGCTGGGTCGGCCGGCTCGCGGATGCCATCGCTCCCCAGGCGCCCCCAAATTTTCTCGTCAACATCGGCGTAAGGCAATCGCTGGCCGTTCGCAGCCAAAAACATGTTCCCGTAGTCTTCGACGACCCCAACAAGTTTTCGCAGGAAAAGTTCTACGACGAGCGGGAGATCCTCGACTCCGTTTCCGACGACCGGCCCGCAGACAATCCCTCGCGCCGATTCCTTCTGGACACGGCGAGAAGCGCTAAGGATGCCTCGGTGTTGGTTCGCGAAGCCTGGTCGAAGTACCATTCGCCCGTCGATTACGGAATCACTGGCCTCGATCTGCCGAAGGTAGCTGCTCTGATCGAAGCGGGCATGCCCACGCGTCTTTACTACACGTCCTATCGCAACAACGCGTTTGACACGCACGTGTTTCAAGCCGACGTGCACAAGCGGCTTCTGACGTACGCTTCCGATGCCGTTTCGGCTTTTCTGCTGGACCTGGAGCGCATCGGACGCGCGGACGACGTGGTGGTGATGATCTTCTCCGAGTTTGGACGGCGCGTTCCCGAGAACGTCAATCTTGGCACCGACCACGGCACCGCCAACCTGATGTTCGTGGTTGGAAATCAAGTGAAAGGCGGCCAATACGGCAAGGCCCCCAGCCTTACTCAATTGGATGCGGGCGACAATCTGATCCACACCACGGATTTTCGTCGAGTGTACGCGACCATGATCGCCGGCTGGCTGGGATACCGCGATACGCGGCCATTACTCAATGGCGACTTCGAGCCGTTCGACCTTTTTCACCAGCATAACGCTTGATGCAGAATTTCCTCGCCGATCTCCGCTACGGCATTCGCCGTCTGCTGAAGAGTCCTGGGTTCGCCATCGTTGCGGTCGTCGCACTGGGCCTCGGCATCGGAGCCAACAGCGCGATTTTCAGCCTGGTGGATCGCGTACTGATTCGGCCCATGCCCTATGCCGATCCAGACCGTCTGGTCACGCTCTGGGAAGACGCGTCTTACATCAATTTTCCACGCAACACGCCCTCAGTGGCCAATTTTGAGGACTGGAAAAAGCAGAACCAGGTCTTCACCGGCTTGACCGGCAGCCGCGATCGTGCCGGCAGCCTCACCGGCGATGGTCCGCCTGAAATGGTCCTGGGTGGCGCCGTAACGATAAATCTGTTTGAAGTTCTCGGCGTCCAGCCGATCCTCGGCCGCGCATTCACCGAAGACGACGATCGTCCGGGCGTTAACGTAATTATTCTGAGCTACGGTCTGTGGCAATCGCGCTACGGTGGAGACCCCGGCGTAATCGGCCGCAGCATCCTGATGAACGATGCCAAGACCACGATCATCGGCGTCATGCCGCCCGGCTTCACGCTGCCCAAGCGGAAAACTCAATTCCTTTCTCCCGCGCAGTTTACTCCGCAGATGCTGAATAACCGAAGACAGCATTTGCTTAGCGTGATTGCGCGCCTCAAACCTGGAATCACGCTGGCGCGATCGCAGTCGGACATGACCGCCATTGCGGGCCGTCTGGCTCAGCAGTATCCCGAAACCAACCGGCAGCTGGGCGCAGTGGTGGTCCCGCTGAAGGATCAGATCGTCGGCAACACTGGCACAGCCTTGCTGGTATTATTGGCAGCCGCCGGATGCGTGCTCCTGATTGCCTGCGCCAATGTCGCCAATCTGCTGCTTGCCAAAGCCGCTGTGCGAGAGCGTGAGATGGCGATCCGGACTGCGATGGGGGCGGCGCGCGGACGCCTGATCATCCAGATGATGACGGAGAGCGTTCTACTCGCCCTCGCCGGCGGTGTACTGGGTCTGCTGTTAGCCCGATTGAGTATGCGCGTATTAGTAGCTCTGATACCCACCGGACTGCCGGGCGCGTCTCAGCTTTCGATAGACGGCCGGTTGCTGGCATTCACCTTGGGAATATCGTTGCTGACAGGGATCGTGTTCGGCATAGCGCCGGCGCTCGAGACCACGAGTCTCGAAGTGTCCGAGAAACTCAAGGAGGGCGGCCGCGCTGGCGTGGGTGGAAAACGCCGTCGCTTCCGCGATGCGTTGGTCGTCGCCGAAGTAGCTCTGGCATTGATTCTGCTTGTGTCCGCAGGACTTTTACTCCAGACACTGCGAAATCTCCACGCTATCGACGCTGGATTCAACCCCGAAAATATCCTGACCATGAGCACGCGTCTGCCGTCGCCGAAATATGCCGATCCGTCCAAGCGCCTTGCATATTTTGAAGCAGTCGTGCAGAAAATCCGCGGCTTGCCTAGCGTCGTGAGCGCCGGTTTCACTTCCAATCTACCGTTCACCAGCCAGGGATACACCGCTGACTTTTCAATCGAAGGCCGGCCCTTTGCGCCTGGAACCAGCCAGAACGCGCTGTACCGCGAGGTCACCAACGATTATTTGCAGACCCTGCGAGTTCGCTTGCTCGAAGGCCGCTTATTCGGAAACGATGATCGCGCCAACTCGCTGCCGGTGGTGATCATCAACGAAACTTTCAAGAAGCAGTACTGGCCGAATGAGAGCCCGCTCGGCAAACGCATACAGACTTCGGGCGACAATACTCCTTTTCAAACGATCGTCGGAGTAGTCGCGGACGTGCGCGAGCGTGGACTGGAATTGGACATGAAACCGGCCGTCTATCTTCCGGTTATGCAGCTTCCGTTCGGCTGGAACACTCCACATCAGCTCGCCATTCGAACCGCAATGGATCCACACGCTATAGCGAAAGCCGCCCGCGAAGCGATTTGGGCTGTGGATCGCGATCAGCCCATTGCGGACGTGCGGACCATGGACGATATCGTCGATCTCGAGGTAGCCAATCATAAGCAGCAGACGGCGCTGTTGGGCACCTTTGCCGCGTTGGCCCTAGTTCTGGCATCGCTCGGGATTTACGGGGTGCTCTCATACGCGGTCACGCAGCGGACGCGAGAGATCGGAGTACGAGTGGCCCTGGGCGCGAGCATCGGCGACGTCACGCGCATGGTGGTGGGGCATGGAATCGCGCTCACGGTACTGGGAATCGCGATCGGGACTGGCGTAGCGCTGGCAGTCACACGATCGATGACCAAGCTACTGGTGGGAGTGAAGGCCGCCGATCCCGCCATTTATGTCGCCGTGGCTGTGCTGTTATCGATCGTTGCGCTGGTGGCGTGTTACGTTCCTGCCGCACGGGCCGCGCGGGTTGATCCCACGGTTGCGCTGCGCGAAGAGTAAGCCTATCAGAACGAAATCTTCTGCGCTTTCGTCGCGCCCACCGAGTTCGTAATTTGCACATCGAACGCGGCTACCACATTGACATCTCCGGTCACCGGAAAAGTCGCGAGCAATGCGAACTGCCCGCCCACCTGGCTGATAGTGAAGAAGTACTGATGGAAGTTCGAGGTCGCATCGGCGCTGATCACTCCGGGTGCTATCGTCGCTCCATTCTTGTCGTAGAAAGTGAAGGCGAGCTGCGACGCCGAATAGGTATTGTCTAAGCCGATAATGCTGACGTCCAGATCGTTTACGCGCCGTACCGCGCCGGCGGTATCGAGAATGATGGGCGCGGGGGCGATAGTCAAGCTGTTCTGCTGTGGCGGTGTGTTGGGAAAGTTGAGTGTGAACACGATTGTTCCGGCCGTGCTTCCGGTCTGGAAGGCGATGCTCGATTGCGAGCCGAACCAGGCTATCGTATCGTGCGGCGAGATGGTGACTGTAGCCGAGCGTGTGGGTCCCGAAAGAAACTGGACTGCGGCGTCATCGGTGACGCCCGCCACGCTGGGATGGAATGTCATGGTCAGCGTCCCCGAACCACTCACCAGCGACGACGCTGCCAACGGAATCGAAACGTTGTTCTGCTGGGCGCTCGAACCCGTGGTCGACCCGAATTGAATCGTAGCCGTGGGCAGTGGCGGTTCCAGCCCCTGACCCTTGAGCACAAATGACCGCTGATCGACGGTGAGAGCTCCTTGAACAGCTTGGCCGGTTTGCGGCTCGAATGCTACTTGAAACGAGATGGACTGGCCAGGCGTAAGCTGAATCGGCGCTGCTGCCCCGATCGGACCGTGGAATCCCGCGCCGGTCACTAGCAGGACGACCACGGTAATGCTTGCGTTGTTAAGATTTGTCAGCTTGAAGTTTTCAACTTGGCTGTTTCCGACCAGCACGGAGCCAAAATCTATTACCGCGCCCGCGGCGAGTGGCGTGTTATCGTCCCCAACGGCGAGTCCGGCAGACGGTGTCACGCTCCCGCGCAGAGTGATATTTATCGCATTCACCAGCAGAAACGCGCTGTAGGTGCCGATGGAGGTAGGGTTGAAAGCGACGCGAAACTCCGCAAACGAACCGGGGGCGATCGTGTAGGGTAGCTCTGGCGTCAGGGAAATCGTAAAGCCGGAGCCAGCGATCGACAACGTTTGGAATACGACGGGACCTTGGCCGACGTTGCGCACGTGGAACCGCGTCGCCAGCGTATCGCCCGGCGAAGCCGAGCCTATGTCCACCAGCGCGCCCACTGGGGTTTCGTTCGTCCCATCGAACAGGAATACCTGGATCTGCGCCAGTGCCGCCAGCGGAAGAATCAAACAACAGAGCAGCAGTCGCCGGATCATTGGTCCCCGTCCGGCAGCTGATAATATTGCTCGCGATTCTGGGTGATGCGAATTGCGAATTGCTGGCTGCTACCCAGATCCCGAAGCTGAATCCATCCGTCGCCCATTTGCTGGAGTGCGAAGTTGGCCGGCAATTGCGCACTGATGTGCTGCTCGGATCCATCTCGCTTTCGCAGCACGATTCCGTTGACATCGCTATAGACCAGTTCGCCATTGGCGAGCATTAGCACCGACGGCGCGACTCCCGGAACCGCTGTCTGCCCGTCTATTTCGCTGGTCGCAAGCCGCACCCGCACGTCCCACAGCCCGTCGTCTCGCTGGACAATCATCGCGGCATGCCCGGAATTCGGCGCGGCAATCGAAAGGACGGCGCTCGCCGAGAGTATGGTGGGATCGAAAGGCACGGGATTGAATGCGACGCCATCCCATGCGAGCAATGTATTTGCTGCCGGCATAAAAATCAGCGCGGGTTCGCCAGCCCGTGTAAACGCAAACAGCGCCGGGCCATCCGGCTCAGCATTACTCGCGACTATAGATCCAGCCCGGTCAGTGACGATAATGGCCGAGTTGGTCTTAAACAATCCGTACGATCCGGAATATGCCGCCGAGACAACGCCACCGGCCACTGGATCGCCCGGCAGGAAATTGCCGGCGATGCCGTACACCGGACGCAAGAAATTCGCTGCGTCCTGCATGAATCCTACCTGCGGAGGACTCAGTGTCTGTGCAAACGCCGCCCCGGCCATGATCGATAACGTCGCCAATATTGCTTTCATCATGGGTGCCCCACGTTGATCGTTGGATTGCCGATAGAAATGCCGGTCACGGGAGCTTGCGTCGTATTATGCGAACGCGTCAACACAAAACCCGCCGCCGCCCCACCCGCCACTGCTACCATCCCGATCAAAATCCACTTCGTGCGGCCTTTGTGCGGAGCAGTGAAGCTGCCTTCTCCGCCAGCCCTCAGCGCGACGGCATCATCGCTCAGGTATTGCGTGCTGATGATGCCCGCTCGGGCCTGGTCTTTGATAGCCGTAATGCGGATCTGCACTGGACCAGACGTTTTGTTCCACTGCATGCCCGCCACCGTCGCGCGCCCATCCGGGCCGGTGGTCACCACTTCGGTCCGAAGCCCGGAGCTGAACACACCGCCCGAGCCCCCCTCAGGCAACCGGAAACTCACGGCTGCATGTTCTACTGGTTTGCCGCTTTCGTCAGTGACCAATACGGTTAGACCATGCGACGCTCGCGCGCCAGTCCGATAAACGGCGCCATCGCCCTCCACCACTTTCAACTGCACGATGACAGAAGCGTTGGAAGGAATGGCCCAGGCCAAGGCGCAACAGAGCATGCCGCGCCAACGATTTATTGCTCGCGTTCGCACGTCATATACGTGCCGGATAGGAGGAGATACTCTCAGCCAAACGCCCGGGCGGATTCGAGCGCGCTGGATTACACGCCGCTGGCATACTCGCGGTCCGGAGCCTGGACAATCCGCTCCAGTTCGCCGTGATCCAGCCAGTTGAGCTCGCAGCGCTCGCAATCCTCGATGATGACGTTGCCTCCGCCACCATAAAGATGCGTATCCATTGCCTGGCTGCACTGGGGGCACTGGATGCGGCGATCCAGCTCACTCCAATCCGGCTGATGGGGCGCTTCAGCCGTGACTTCGCCGCGCGCCCGCAAGTTGTGGACGATGGCGATGAAGGGTTCCATGCCGACCAGCATCCCGCGGCACCGGCTGCAATACAGCATCCGCTCGCGCGCAATAGCAGCGTGAACCAGTGGTATTACACAGATAGGACAGCCTAGCTGACTCGCCTCCCCGAGTACCCGAACGCCGTCGGCGTTAGTCTCGGGGAAGTGAACGGTACCGCAATAGCCACAGACCAAGCACTCCTGGTCTGGCTTCAGGCGCATGGGCGCGCCACAGTTCGGACAGGTCACTGAGCATCCATCGGCCGGATGCCCAGTAACCTTGAGGCTTCAGGGTCCGGTCCGCTGCCCAAAGCGATGCCATTGGCCATCTGTCGCAGCACTCGTGTTACCCGGTGCCTGAGACGGCGCGTACGTATTGCTATAGGCAGGAGGCGGTCCACTTGGGCCCGAATTCGCTACTGCGCCGCCGTTTGCAGGAGGTGGTGCCTGATTTGAAGCATACGGCCGGTATGCTTCGAATCCGCTATTAGCGTAGGGATCGTATCCGTAGTAACCCGGATATCCGTAAGCGTAGGGATATCCATAATAGTAAGGGTATCCGTATCCGTAATACCCGGGCCAGCCCCAACCGAAGCCAAATCCAAGCCGCCCCAATAGCCGCGCCCGAACCCATATCCGTAGCCGCCATATCCTCCACGGAAGCCTCCGCCATAACCGCCGCGGAATCCGCCGCCGCCGAAGCCTCCGCCGCGAGCGAATCCGCCACCTCCTCCGCCATGGAATCCACCTCCACCGCCACCACCGTGGCCTCCGCCGCCTCGCTGGGCATAGCAAGCTGTGGCTAGCACTAGTGATAAAAACACGAGATGCAACTTGCGCATAAAAAGAACTCCTGTGAAATAGCATACACCCACGAGGGCAATCCCGGAGAGCAATCCAGTAGTTCTACCACCAGTTCTTAGACATGGCCCTCTTCCGCACTCGCAGTGCTGCTGTCTTCGGCATCGACGCTCATCTGATCGACGTCGAGGTGGACATGTATCCTGGCGGCAGCGCGCGCGACTTCATCACAGTCGGAATGCCCGACACCGCGGTCCGCGAAAGCCGCGAACGCATCAAGTCGGCGCTGCTCAACTCCGGCTTTGGGTATCCCAATAAATCCGTGACCATCAATCTCGCGCCCGCGAATATCCGCAAAGAGGGAGCGGGATTCGATCTGCCGATGGCGCTCGGCATTCTGGGTGCGATGGGGACTGTGGGCAATAGCGATGAGCATTTGCTGGTCGGTGAACTTTCGCTCGACGGCACGCTGCGGCCGGTACGCGGCGCGTTGTCGATCGCAGTTTGCGCGCGACGCCAGGGAATCCCGAATCTGCTGGTCCCGATTGACAATGCGGCCGAGGCCGCCGTCACCGAAGGCGTGCGCGTCTTCGGGATGCGGCACCTCGCCGAAGTGGTTAAGTATCTGAACCAGCCCGATCAGTTTCAGCCAGCCGTGTGTTCCACCAGCGCTGTGTCGCCAGCCGACTCGGCCTTTCCGGACTTTCGCGAAGTGCGCGGCCAGACCACGGCCAAGCGCGCGCTGGAAGTGGCAGCCGCGGGCGGCCACAATGTTTTGATGATCGGGCCGCCGGGCTCGGGAAAAACGATGCTCGCCAAACGATTTGCCGGCATCCTTCCGCCTCTGACCTTTCAGGAGGCGATTCAGACCACGCAAGTGCATAGCGTCGCGGGACTGCTACCGCGCGGAGTCGGCCTGGTAGCCCAGCGGCCGTTCCGGGCTCCGCATCACACCATCTCGGACGCGGGACTGATAGGCGGCGGTTCGGGTACGCCGCGACCGGGCGAGGTAAGTCTGGCTCACAATGGCGTGCTGTTCTTGGACGAACTGCCAGAGTTCGCGCGCAATGTTCTCGAAATGTTGCGCCAGCCGCTCGAAGAGTCATCAGTGATGATCGCCCGCAGCAACATGACCCTGTCGTTCCCCTCTGATTTTATTTTGATAGCGGCCATGAATCCTTGCCCCTGCGGATTTTTTTCGGATCCCACCCATGAATGCCGCTGCACCGGCGCGATTATTCAGCGTTACTTGAGCAAAGTGAGCGGGCCGTTGCTCGACCGCATCGATCTTCATATCGAGGTTCCGGCCGTGGCGTATAAGGAGTTGCGCGGCAAGGACACCGGCGTGACTTCCGCCGACATGCGCACTCGGGTGGAGAACGCGCGCGCCATCCAGCAGCGCCGAGGATTCTATAACGCCCGCATTCCCTCGCGCCTGTTGCGCCAACTCTGTGCCCTGGATGACGCCGGCGAGCGAACGCTCGAAATGGCCGTGCGCCGCATGGGCTTGAGCGCCCGAGCGCACGACCGCATCCTCAAAGTCGCCCGCACCATCGCCGATCTCGACTCCGCCGAGTCCGTCACCGCCAAGCACCTGGCTGAAGCGGTGCAATATCGAAGGCTGGACCGCAGCTATTGGAGCTAAGGCTTCTATTCAAAGTTTTTGTTGATACAAAGGGTGGCTAACTGCGTCCACGTTTTGTGAAGCAATCATTTTGTGTTTTTGCTCTAATTTTGCTGGTGTCAGCTAGCGTAACATTGGCGCAGAACCCGAATAATGCCGTCAAGGATACCCGGTATCTCGCGCTAGGCGATTCCATCCCGTTTGGCTACAATCCAACGGTTCCGGTGAACCTAAACAATTATCATGGCTATCCGGAATTCGTATCTCATGGAATACATCGGAAGGTTGCCAATGCGTCCTGCTTTGGAGAAACCAGCGGGAGCTTCCTTTCGCCCACTGCGCCCGATTTCGGCTGCCGACAGTGGAAACAGGCAGGTAAACCTTTATTCATCCGTTATTCGGGGACGCAGATGAATTACGCTATCAACTATCTGCTTAACAACCCGAATCCGGAATTTGTCACCATCAACATTGGAGGCAATGACCTTGCCGTTCTTCAGCAAAACTGTAACTTTGATTTGACATGTGAACTTAACGGGCTGCCCGCCGTCTTTGCCACCTATAGCCAGAATATGCTCACGATCTTCAGCAACATTCGCGTCCAGGCGAAATACGATGGCCCCATCGTGCTGCTGACTTATTACGCTTTCAATTACACTGATCCCGTCCTGGTGCCCGTGTTTATGGAACTGAACGGGATAGCATCCGGAATCGCAACTTCATTCGGAGCAAAGATCGCCGACGGTTTTACGGCCTTCCAAATCGCCACCATACCCTTCGGCGGCGATTCGTGCAAGGCAGGCTTGTTAGTAAAGCTCTCAAACGGCACCTGTGACACGCATCCATCCCTGGAAGGCCAGCTACTGCTCGCCGCCACGGTACTGGAAGCCGCCGGGGGCGACCGTCACTGACCGCCGACGGGAGCCGGCCTCTGCGACATAGCCGCGATCGGCGTCTTCAGGGTCCCGATCCCTTCGATTGAAATTTCCACGACATCGCCTGGTTTCAAGAACTCCGGCGGCTTGCGCGCCACTCCGACGCCACCCATGGTGCCGCTCGAGATCACGTCTCCGGGATATAGCGTCATGATCGATGAAATGAACGCGACCTGGTGCTCCACATCGTAAATCATGTCGCTGGTGTTGCCATCCTGCTTCACCACGCCGTTGACGCGGGTCATGATGTGGATGTCGTGCGGGTGGGTCATGAACTCCTTGGGAACGATGAAGGGTCCGAAAGGCGCCGCGCCATCCATGCTCTTGCCCGAAAACCAGTCGGGCCCCGGAAACATCGGGTCCTTCCGATTGCGCCGGCCGCGGTCCGACACGTCGTACATGATGCTGTAGCCGAATACGTAGTCCAGCGCCTTCTGCTTCGACACCCGGAAGGCCGGCTTGCTCACAATGACGGCCAGCTCACCTTCCCAGTCAATCCGGTCGCGCCCTTCGGGAATATAAAAGGGCGTTCCCGGATCGACGATGCACGAGCGCGGCGACTTCGCGAAGATGAACGGATCATCGCGATCTTGATCCACATCCTTGTTTACCCCCATTTCTCGCGCGTGGGTCCAATAGTTCGCCGCCATGTTCATCAAATTGTAGGGATACTTGATAGGCGCCTTGATCGCGACCCTGTCCAGCGAAAAAGCGAACGCCTGCCCGTCCGCCTTCCTGTCCTTCAGGTAATTCGCGATCTGATACATTCGCTTGGACAAAGCCGGGTATTGCTCGATTAGCTCGCGCATTTCCATGGGAAGTCTCATAGCAGGTAAACCCAGTTGCTTTTCCACGTAGGCATTGGCGCCGTTCAGATCGAGCATCCGATCGCCCAGCGCCATTCCGACTCGCGTTTTCCCCTGTGCCTCAAAGGTCGCCAGTTTGAACGGGGTATCCGGCCTATCGGAAACCAGGCTGGCGCCGCAGACCAAGGCGGAAAATATCAACGAAAGAGTAACGGGGCTTCGTGGCATAGCGCCTCCTGACTAACGCCACATTGTAGCTCATGGAATGCCCGCCTGCATGCCCTTCAGCACATCGTTGGCGAAGAAGAACTTGCCATCGTTGGGGACCATCATAATTTGCACTTTGTCGGAAAGCTTTTCGGCGATGATCTTTTGAATCAGCAGCGGATTCTCCTTTAGCACCACGGCTTCCAGCTTCATCCGCTCGGCATCGGCTTCCGCGACGTGGCGAATGCGATCGGACTCGCCTTCCGTAATCATCTTGCGCTTCTCGAGTTCGGCTTTGCTGTCGATCACTTTGGCCTGGGCCATCGCCTCGGCATTCATAACGGTGGACGCTTTGCGCGCCTCCGCCTCCAGGCGTGACTGCTGGATCTGTTTTTCCTTCAACGGCAGTGTATGCTGCATGGCGTCCGCTTGCGCTTTGGCTTCGATGACCACTACCTGCGCCCTTGCCTCCGCTGCTTTCACCTCGCGGGCCTTCTGTGCGTCGGCCTCCAACTCGGCCTCTCTCACCATCTTCTGTTTCACTTCCAGCTCCACCGATAGACGCTCGTTCTCCTGCTCTTTCAGCAGCAGACCTTCCATCCCCTTGGCATATTCGGCTGGAAGTTGAATATCGCGCAGCATGATCTCCTTGACTACGACGCCGTCCGCCGCCAATTTCTGAGTGATCTGTGCGGCCACCGCCCGCGCCATCTCTTCACGGCGTGTGGCGAAGATTTCGCGCACTGTATAATTAGGCGCGGCTTCCCGAAAAGCACTAGCGACCGTGGGCGGAACAATCTCCTCTTCCACCGGCTGCGGCAGGTTGCTGTAAATATAGGACAACTTCGAAGGATCGAGCTTGAAGCGGACGGTCACGGCCAGAATGACGCCTAGGCCTTCTTTGGTCTGGACACGCAAGGTGTCGGTCTTCTTCTTGGGATCGTCACCGAGCGCGGTCGAGAACACGCGATCTCGAATGTTGAAGAGTTCGATGTGCTCCACCAATGGCGTAACCCAGTGGACGCCGGGATAAAGGGTGCCCGGCAATGCGCCACCGAATTGGCTGACTCGCACACCCGCTTTTCCACCCGGCACGACGGCGATGCTGATGCCTATCAGCAGAGGAATGAGCGCGAACGCGGCTACGCGCGCTACGCTCCGCCACCGTAGCGAACTGAGCGGACTGCTTCCTCCGCCAGGTAACTCGGCTTCGTCGCTGGCGATGGACAACGGACGCGGCCGGAAGATGACATACAGGTCCCAAACCAAGATGCCGGCCGCCGTAACCAGGATGCCGAATCCGCCGGTGATCAAGAGATATTTCACGAACAACATAGGGTTTTTTCTCCTCTAAGTTGTCCGTGAATATCAGGCCGAGGGCCAAACTAAATGGATTGATCCAGCGAAGGCTTTCTGAAATCACTCAGCGAACGCGCGTGTGCGGCCTGACACGACGTGGTCAACCGCACACACGCGTCGAACTGCCGCTGACTTACCAGCGAAGTCCGAACGTTACCGGAATAATGCTGGTGCCGCGAGGCGCCGTATACATGTAGTGATAACGAGCTTCCGCGAATAGCTTCACCTTGCTACTGCCCAGCGGAATGGAAAAACCGGCCCCGCCGTTAAAACCAGGTTTATTTACCGAGTTCGACGACAGAATCTGGTTGGCCACGATGGTCGCCGGATAGATGCCGAAAAACGGATCAAAGCCAAAGGTGTTCGCTAGGGTCGGCGCCGTAAACTCGATGGTGCGATGGTAAAGTCCGCCGCCACCGATGATATATGGGTTGAACTTGTTCGAGGGTGCAAAGTGGATCACCGGATCCAGGGTGACGGACCACATATGCATAGCACCGTCAGGATAGCCCAAGCCATTCAAGGTAGCACTATTGACATCGAGGTCATTGAACTGAAATTGGCCCTCGACACCCAGGTATTTTGACAGGTTAAAACCCACCCCGGCGCCGGCGTTCCAGCCGCCGTCAAAGCGCTGTCCCGTGCCATAGACCGGGGTCGTAAAACCGGCCCCAATGCTCCCGCTAAATCGCGGCACCTCAGATTGTGGATAAGCGGCGCCAATCATTGTCAGGCACGCCAATATTGGATAAAGTACTTGTTTCATTTGAAGCTCACTAACTCCCTTCTGCGCATTAGATCAACCTGGACCGCACTATATTTCACATAACCAGTGAGTAACGTTGACCTAATGCAATGCCGGGTTTCTGCCGATTTCGACGGTATGGACGCCAGACGCGAACCGAGGTTCCAGATCTACGCGCCCGGGAAGCTGACTTTGGTCGATAGCCCGGAGCGCGAACTGGAGTGCCTGCTGCTGGACATCTCGGGGACCGGGATGAAGTTCGTCGCCGATGAAAGCCTGCCGGTGGACGAAGTGGTTGCGCTCGAGGTCGAGGATCATCTGGTATTGGCGGACGTGCGATACTCGGAGCCTCGCGGAGATAGGTTCGTCATCGGAGCAGAGCGGATTCACGCCGTTGACAAGTCCGCTTTGCCGCAGGATAAAACCAGGGCCGAGCAGATTCGTTATGTGGTGGGAGACTACCGCAACCGGATTCGGTTAGCAATCGCGGCAGAAACAGCTCACGTCAAGAAACCGGAGCCGGAGCTGCCAATTGTGCACCGGGACCAAGTGGTGGAAGCGGCGGTCCAAAGACTGATCGAGCAGTGGGCCAAAGATTCAGAAGGCTCGGCGCCGGATGGAACGCTGCGCGCCGCAATCGTAGAGCGCGCGGCGGAACCCGTGGCCGAGCGGTCGCCGATTCCGCCACCGGTCGTCGCGCCAACTACGGCGCCACCGACTATTACCGCGCCTCCGGCGATCCCCGCGCCGCCGGCAATCTCGGTCACGCCTGCACGCCGGGTGTTGTCCTGGCGGCTCCCTTTCCTGGCAGCGGGCGCAGTCGCGATGATGGCATTCACTGGTTCGGTCTTCTGGTCATACCGGCACAGTGTGGCCGCAAATTCCTCGCACCCCATCATTGTCGCGAGCCAGCAGGCCGAGGTGAAGTTGACGGGGGCAACCAGTCCAGCCGCGGCAGGAGGCACGCGCCACGCGGAAATTCGGGTGATGGAACCGGCCTGGGTTTACGCTGTCTCCGATGGCAAAGAGGTATTTGGAAAGCTGCTGGGCAAGGATGAAACCAGGCAGATCGATTTTGCCGAAAAAGCGCTGGTGCGCGTGGGCAACGCCGGCGGGGTAGAGATCAGCGTGGACGGGAAATCGATCGGGCCGCTTGGGCCACGCGGCGCGATCCGGGCGCTCGAGATCACACCCGATGGTCACCGCTTTGTACCCTTGAGCGCAGTGACGCCGGAAAAGAACTAGTCGTCAGGTCGGAGACCTGCCGCACAACTGCTTCAGGTTTTTTCGCGCTGGCCGCGCCGCAGATAGGCGTCGTCCTTGGCCAGCCAGTCGGTGCGAATCGGGGAAAAGATATCCAGATCCAGAGTGTCCTCGAGCGCGACCGCACGATGCGGCACATGGGAAGGAATCCGCAGCACTTCACCTTTGTGCACGGTCACCACCTTGCCCTCCAACTCGAACTTGAGAGCGCCATCCAGAATATAGGTGATCTGTTCGCTTTCATGGTGATGCTCCGGCACCACCGCGCCCTTCTTCAAGAAGACCTGCGAGACCATGGCTTTGTCGCCACTGATCACTTTTCGCGAGATCATATCGCTCATGACTTCGAGCGGAACCGATTCCCAGGTAAAGTATTCCACGGGCATTTATTGTACACGTGTCATTGAACACGTGTCAGGGCTGTGTGATGGTGATGGGCAGAGTCACGGGATGGCCATCGCCGTCGACGACCTTCATCGGCTCGAACGAGAGCGGTGTAACTCGCATGGTCTTGCCCTCGATTTCCACCACCAGGAAATGATTCTCGGCGGCCCAGGCGCGAATGCCGGCGCGCTTCATGTTGCTCTTCGGGTTGCCGGTGCGAAGCTCGCCGCCGGCGCCGCTGACGATGAAACAGATCCCGCTGGTGCGGTCATTCGCCTCGCTGACCTGAAGGTTATGTTCGTGTCCATTAAATACGACCTTTACGCCCGACGCGGCGAAAAGCTTAACCCAGTGCTGAAGCTGCTCGAAACTGGGGCTGTGCAGCGGTCCGGCGGTGAAGGGAGGATGGTGGAAGAAGGGGATCACCCACAGTGGATGGGGCTTCGCAAATTCAGTTTGCATCCAGTGGAACTGCTGGCTGTCTTCGAGGTAGGCTGCCCGCGCCGGTCCGGATTCCGTATTCTTGGTGCTATCGAGCGCGAAGAATTTCGCCAAATCGCCGTAGGTGAAATCGTAATAACGCGCCGGCTTGTCCTGTGGAAAAGCGAAATTGTCGAGAATTGCCGGCAGATCGGCTTGTCGCTCAGTCTCGTTGCCGTCATGATTGCCGAGCGAGGGGAAGAAGGGGATGCGGGCGATCAAGGGCTCATAGGGCGCGTAAAACTTGGTCGCCCAATCGGCGTCGTCGGCGCCGGTATGCAACGCTCCGCCCAGGAATCCGGCGATGTTGCCATAGATGTTATCGCCCATGCTGAGGATGAAGCGCACGGGATTGTCCGTTTTCGCGCGGCGCTGGAACTCGTCCCACATGGCGCGCGCGATCAGGTATTGGGGCGCTCGGCCGGTGCCAAAATCGCCGATAACGAAAAACACGAGCCGCTGGGACTTCGCAGCCCAGGTTCGAGCTTCGCCCTGGCCGACGGCAGAGTCACCGATCGAAACCGTGTAAGAATATTCGTGATCCGGTAGGAGGTCGCCGACGGTGATCTGGTTGGCCCTGGTGGTCAGGGTACGGCCGTTGATCCGGACAATTGCATCCCCGTGCGAAGGGGCCGAACGTCCGATGGTATTGTGGCCGTCGGTAGTGCCCCAGGCCAGCTCGATATAGTCGGGTCCGAGGTCGTCGACGTAGGTGTAGAACTTTTGGGCGTCCGCGCTAAGCGCGAGGACGAAGACAAACGCGATCGCTCGCATAAACGCGGTCGCTCGACTAGTCAATCGCTCCAGTGTCCGCATGAGTGCGGACACGGCACGCATGAGTGTTCCCCAGCGCCACCGGCGCGACGATTGGGATGAAAATAGGTTGCATCGGGCGGCTGTGGAGGTCGTCGCACGCACTGGAGTAGTCGAGTCCGTAGGAGTGTTTGATCCGGGGCCGGGGATCGAGACGGTCAATGAGAGTCCTGGTTATCGCGCCAGGAGAACTCGTGAGGGTGACTGAGAAAGTAACCCGGCCCCTGCCGCACGATAACCAGGAGATCATCAATGCAACCAGGATATCGTTGTTTAGCGGGAATCGATGTACACAAAATCGATGTACACAAGAAGATGCTGGCGGTGGTGGTGCGCTGGGAAGGCGAGGGCCAGCAGTCAGCCCAGCAGCGAACGTTTGGAACCACGCGGCGGGAGATCGAGCATCTAGCGGCGTGGCTGCAACAGCACCAGCTGAGCGAAGCCGTAATGGAATCCACGGCCCAGTATTGGCGACCGGGTTGCAACAGCACATCGGCGAAATCGGGCGGGCGTTGAGCCAAGCGATGCTGGACCACGCGCCGATCCTGCGACGGCTGTCGCGGGTGCCGGGGGGTGGAGATTTACGCCACCCAGCACTGGTTAGCCGAGATCGGAGTGGGCGCCACGGCATTCGCCAGCGCAGCGCAATTTGCCAGTTAGGTGGGCGTGTTTCCGGGTCAATAGGAATCTGCCGGAGTAAGCTACTCCAGCCGGCCGCCCAACGGGAATCGTTATCTGCGGCGCCTGCTGTGCCAAGTAGGGTGGGCGGCCTTGCGGACCAAGGGGACTTTCTTCGCCAGCTTGTTCGCCCGGCTGAGTCCCAATCTGGGGGCCAAAGCGGCCGCTTGGGCCGTCGCTCATCGCCTGGCACGCGTGATCTGGGTATTGTTGCGCCGCGGTGTCGATTACGTCGGGCGCGGACCAGCCCCGCAGAGTCCACAACGCCTTTGAGGGTGCGTGCGCTACGTGAGAAAAGCCTGCATCACGTGCCAGAAATGCTGGCGGTTCACCCCGAGCACGACTGAGTGCGCCATCCCGGGCAGAATCACGAACTGGCGATCGCCATTAGGCAAGGCCCTGAAGAAATCGGACAAATCGTCAACCGTGGCGATGCCGTCGTACTCGCCGCGCACCAGCAGGACCGGGGAGTGAACATTGACAGGATCGACCACCGGTAGGTTGGCGGTCATGTCCAGGTACGTACCGGTCGGCACTTGATCGCCGAATTTCAATTCCAGGTCGGCAAGGTACTCAACGACGGCAGGGTCGGAAGTGCCCGGTTTGTCGCGCGTCGAGATGCTCTGGATCATGGCGCGATCGCGCAGGCGCATGTTATGCGTACGGTAATAATCGAGCTGCTTGGCACGCTCCTTTAAGGTGGGTGAATTTTCACCCTTATAGGTGAACGCGCCCAGGACCAGCCGATCCACGCGATTCGGCTGCGCCATGGCATACGCTCCGGCCCTCAAACCGCCGGAGGATTCACCGAAGAAATGGATCTTCGCGCGTCCCGTTTCCTTCACCACTACATTGACAGCGGCCTTGAGATCCTCGACCCCGCTGGCGATGTCGGAGTTGCCTTCGGTGCGGGTGGAGCGGCCATAGTTCTCGTGGTCCATGGTCCAGACGTCGAATCCGTATTGGGCGAAGGTGTTCATCAGCGAGTACTCGCCGTGGCCGGGGACGGTGAGATCGAAGCTGGGGCGCGAGGAAATCGACGAGCCGTGCACCAGAAAGAGCACCGGCGACTGAGCTTGGCCGGCTTGGGCGCTTCCAACCGCTTACGAAACATGTAGAGCGAAACATTGCCTTTCTTGGCCCAATACTCGCTGCTCGAGATCTTGCTATCGGCGGAGGGCGCGGCGGTCAGAAGCCCCGAGCCCAAGCCGAGACCGGCGCCGGCCAGTAAAGCGCGACGTGAGGGAGTCCGATTTTTCGATGCCATAATCAGCACCGATTATATGCGCTTAGATGAGGCCCAGAGGGGATTTCTCAAATACTACCTCGACACCCAGCGCTCGTAGCTCGGTGACCAGGTGCGCGTCCTCCGCCTTTTTGAAGGCGGTTCGAAAAGGTCCACGGGTGGAACTTTCTCCGGTGATCACCTCTTCATCCTTAATGACCACCTTCCGAACGTGGCCTGCCCGGACTTCGGCGATAAATTCCGCCCGGGACAGCTCCGGCAGTGGTTCTGGAACGTGCTGGTAGGTGAACCAGGCTGCAATCACGGCGAGAAGGGCGGCAGCTCCCAGCCTGAGTGTGACTTTCATAGCTCACGCTTAAAGATCGGCGGCGAACGGCTGCGAGATTAGAAGACGTAACCCACTGATGCTTGATACGTGCGTGGGGCAATGAAGTGCGTGCCGCTAAAGGTGGACAAGAAGTTGTACAGAGCCACCTTGTTAGTGAGATTTTCCGCCGTAACCCGGAGCGTCACGCGGGGGCCTGTTTCCTTGTGGAAAAGATTGTCGGTGCCGACGCCCGCGCTGAACAGGTTGCGAGGCTTCACGCGATCGGGGTTGTGGTCGTCGTTCTCGGTACCGGTCTGTGGCAAGGTCAAAAGCGTCGATTTGCCGATTCCGTTGCAGACCGTGATGGGGTTCTGCAGGGTTGCAAACACGCCGTTACAGGAGAACCCGATGTCCACTTGCTGGCTAGGCGTCAGCATCGTAGCGGCGAGCACGTCCGGGACGCCACTGACCACCAGGCCGCTGTCGTAGCGCCATGTAAAGTCGATCCATTCCGCGTTATGCGGCCGCTGGTAACGCAGCACCCCGGTCTGCTGGAGCGCTTGATCGTGGTCGATGCGGAACACACCGGTTGCGAAACCTCCCAGCGGGATCAAGCCGCCGTTCTCAGGCGGGAAGAATCGAGCGCGAGTGTGGCCGAGGTTCAAGTAAGCCTGGAACCCGTGCAGGTCGATGGTGCTGATGCGGCCGTCGACGCCATCCAGTTTCGAGTTGTGCCAGGCGATTGGAAAGGTGATCGGGGTGTTGAACAATACGCTGAAGTCGTACGCGTTGTGAGTGTACTTCCAGAAATAGTCGGCATCGATGACAATCCAGCGGCCGATTCCCTGCTGGAAGCCGGTGTTGAACTGATTTCGGGCGCCCGGTTTGATGGGACTGGAGGTCGATCCGAAAACATTCTCGGCCAGACCCCCGCCGCCAGTGCCGCTGGACAGGATCAGGTTTTCATTGAAGGGCGTTTCAAAGGTGCGCGAATAGGCGGCTCGCAGGACGGTCTTGGTCTTCGGAACGAGGTAGGAAAGCCCGAGGCGAGGCTGGATGCCGTTGGCGGAGGTTAATCCATTGTACTGATCGTCGCGCAGACCGGCATTGATGCTGAAATTGCCGAATTTCATGGCGTCGGTCAGGTAGACCGCATATTGATTGATATTGTGTTTGCCGCGAAAGAAGAAGGGCGAGCCTCCGCGAGTGAGGTCGTATGGCACTAGCCCAGGCTGCAGATTTGGATTCGCAGTAAAGCTTGGATTCAGAATGGAGCATTGCTCCGGGTTGGTCACGCCTGGGAGCAGCAGTTCGTTACCGGTCGGACCGAGACAAACTGGGTTGTACTGGGGATCCGTCACACCGAATTGAAACTTCTCGTCCAGGCGCGTCTGTTGAAGCTGCGTCCCGAACTTCACGTCATGTTTGCCGAAGGTCGCTGCGATATCCGCTTTGATGCCGTAATTGGTCAGGAAGCGGTTTTGCGAAACGGTGATCGGCGTATCGGCGAAAGGATCGCGGCTGGGGTAGTAATTCAGCTCATCGCGGCGCGCGAAGGCGTTCACAGTCAGGAGGGCGCGGGCGCTAAACGTATGCTGATAGCTGGGAGCGATATTCCACGTGAGCACGCGCTGGCGCTGATCTTGCGACAGTTGATCGTAGCTGTTGGGAACCTGAAACCAGTTTCGCGCGACGAACAGATCGATGTGGTAGGCGTCCTTCGGCCCAGGCTGCCAGTCAAAGCGGTCGAAAATTGATCCGTTGTTTCCAATGTCATGGATCGGCAATTCTTCGGGCGTGTCCAGGAAACGACCGGAGCGAGTTCCGCTTAAGAGAATAAAATTCCCATAGGTCGGGCTGCCGAAACCCAAGGACGCGCTGCCGCCCCAGGTTCCAAACGAGCCCCAGTCGGTGGTGATCGCACCGGTGGGCTTAGTGGATCCGAGTCCCGACCGCGTGGTGGCGTTCACGATCAGGCTGGATTTGTCGCCATACTGCGCGTCGGGCGAGCCGGTGATCAGCTCCATGGATTGCAGCGCGTTGGCGGGGATCTGAGTCGAGAAAAGCTTGCTCTGTTGATCGCTGATGGGCTGGCCGTCGATCACGAAACTGGTCTGCGAATGGTCGCCCAGAGGATGAAAGAAGCCATTCGCATCCGCCGCCACCGCGCCGGTGCTAAAGGTGATGGCCTGGCTGAGACTGCCGGCCGGGTCGAACATCGGAAGCTTAAGAAAAGCGTTGCGGTCGACATCCTGGTGGGCGGAGGGATCCGTCTCAACCTGCGCGCCGGAGGCTTCGACGGTGACCGAGGTGGTTTCAGCGGCAACGGTCAGCGGGATGGCAAGAGTGATCGGCACAGCATTTCGAACGTCCAGATTTCGATTCGCTGCGGTGAAGCCCGGCGCATCGACTGTCAGGCGGTAATTGTTTTGCGGAACGTTATTGAATCGGAACGCGCCCGAGCTGTCGGTGGTGACCGACTGCATATATCCGGTCACCGAATTCTGCAGCCGAACCATAGCGCCCGCTATGACCGCCCCGGATGGATCGGTCACCGTCCCGAGAACAGTGCCGCTGTTAATGGACTGCGGGAGCGCGGTCAAGGCGCTTAGAAAGCAGGCCAAGCCTACCCAGATCAATCCTCGCGTTCCAAAGTATTTCATTATCTGTCTCCATGTAGTAAGACGCTGCCTCAGGAAAATCCAGTCACCGACGTTCAGCTAACTAGCGCTGCTTATCGGCCGATCAGGACAAAACAAAGGGTTAGGAATGGAGACCAGGGGGCGCGCGGGAAAGATGAAGAGAAGAAACGAATTCACCCTGCGCGGGAGGAGCATCGTGCGTCTTATGCCAGCACCGAACGTCGGGCAATACAAGCGTCAGGCAGGTAACGGCAGGTGTGACGGACAAGTGGCCGGCGTGACAGACGCCGCAACAATCGGTGTGGGAAGGTCCGTCGTGGTGGTGGACCTGTTCGGTAATGGCGGAGGCGGTCTGGAGACCGGCAAAAAAGCTCAGCAGGAGCAATATGAAGATTGCCCGTAACACTTGCTGCCGCGCGATATTGGCGCCCACCATTGATTGAATGTTAACACTGTGAGGCGGGCTCCAGTCGAAGTAATCGCTTGCTTACGCGCGCGGCTCTGGGCGCCGATTGGTTTGCGTGAATCGCAACGCGCGCGGGGCGCCAAGAATCGCTACTGCAAAACCAGAGACTGCTGTAGCACTGTTCGGACGGTGGCCGGTAACTTGTCGGAATTAGCCAGAAGCAGGGTGACCTGCCACATCTGGTCGGTGGTCAGCGAGGAATTGAAGCCAGGCATTCCGGTGAGCCGGATGCCATTCGCGACTTTCCAGTAAGTTTCACCGGGCGGGTCGTCACTCACGCCTTTGTCCTTGAAAAGCTCAGGCGGCTTGGGAAACTCGCCCTTGGCGATTGCGGTCTGATCCTGCCCGGGCAGACCATGACAAATCGCGCAGTTGGTGCGATAGACGCGCGCTCCGGCCGCATAAACCTCATCTGATGGCTGCATGGGCGATGATTTCGGTGCTTCTTTGTTGACGCGAGCGTTCAACGCGATGCCGGTTATCAGTTTTTCAAACGGCAGAGGCGCGGACGCGGTTGCGACGGGCGCCAAGCCAAGTCCAACGAACGCTAAGCCTCCGACGGCCAGCAACACCAGCGCAGCGATGAATCCGAGGATGAATTGTCTCACGCTTTAGCGTAACTCTTCCATGGCTTCATCAAGCGCTTCTTTGGGCGGCCGGACTCGCGCCTCCGGCAAGGTTGCCAGCGGCGCGTCATCGATGCTCAGCATATCGAGGAAATTGGGCTTGGTTGTGTCGACGTAATACACGCCGGTCAAAATCTCACCATTCTTATTCGCTTCCTCGATCATTTTGAGCGCGTCGAATTTGCTGGTTGGATCATACTCGCGGCCCAGCTTCTTAATCCGAAGCTTGGATCCGTCGTGCATCTCCACTTCCTTTACTTCGCCCTCGGCGATCTCGGCGGAAATGTCTTCGTAAAAAGGCACGAAGTCGACCTCGTTCAGCATTTCCTCGTGATCCTTCACGTAGCTGTAGCTCTTGGTAGAGCCTTCGTGGTCGTTGAAGGTAGTGCAAGGCGAGATTACGTCGATCACAGAGAGGCCGTTGTGCGTAATGGCGGCTTTCAAAATAGCCTGGAGCTGTTTCTTGTCGCCGGAGAAGGAACGGGCCACAAAAGTGGCGCCCCATTCGAGCGCCAGGGCGCAACAGTCGAACGGCGGAAGTTCGTTGAGGACGCCGGTCTTCAGCTTCGACCCCAGGTCGGCGGTGGCCGAAAACTGACCCTTGGTCAGCCCGTAAACGCCGTTGTCCTCGATGACGTAGATGAACGGCAGATTGCGTCGCAGCAGGTGCATGAACTGGCCGAGGCCGATAGATGCCGTGTCGCCGTCGCCGGTAACGCCGATCCCGAGCAGCGTTCGATTGCCCAGCAAGGCCCCGGTCGCAAGGGACGGCATCCGGCCATGCACTCCGTTGAAGCCGTGCGAAAGTCCCAGAAAATACGCGGGCGTCTTGGAAGAACAGCCGATGCCGGAGAGCTTGGCTACGCTCCAGGGCTGAATGCCGAGCTCATAGAAGCATTCGACAATCCGCTCGGAAACGGCGTTGTGGCCGCATCCGGCGCAAAGGGTGGTCTTGGAGCCCTTGTAACTTACGACCTCCAGACCGACGCGATTGACCTTCTTAGGCGGCGGCGTAACGGTGGTACTCATATGCTCTCCTGTCGGGTCTTCTCTTGACTAAGGACGTCGTCGGTGATGGTGCGCGCATCCAGCGGCAGGCCGCCGAAGTAGCGTACGCTCCTCAACTTAGCGATCTCGGCGGGATCGAACTCCATGCGCATCAGGCTCAGCAGCTGGGCGTCGCGATTCTGCTCCACGACGTAAACGCGCTCATGGCGCTGGATGAAATCGTGCAATTCCTGCGTAAAAGGATACGCTTTTAAGCGAATATAGCTCGTTTCGAGGCCATTTTCGGCACGCAATTGATCGCGGCTCTCTTCCACGGCATAGTGTGAAGTACCGAAGGCGACAAAGCCGGCTTGCGCATTGGGCTTGATGCTTATCACTGGCTTGGGCACGTGCAATGCGCAAGGTTTCGAACTTTCGCGCCAGGCGCTCCATGTTGTTTACATAGTCGTCTTCCCGCTCGGTGTACTGGGCTTTTTCGTTGTGGCCGCTGCCGCGCGTGAAAAAGGCCGCGTTGGGATGATTGGTGCCCGGCAGGGTACGATAGCCGATGCCGTCGCCGTCCACGTCTTTGTAGCGGGCGAAGCCACCCAGGCGCTCCAGATCTTCGGCGGTTAGAACCTTGCCGCGACGGATGGGCTCGTTGGGATACTCGAACGGATCGGCCATCCAGTTGTTCATTCCGAGATCGAGGTCGGTCATCACGAAGACGGGAGTTTGGAACTGCTCCGCGAGGTCGAAGGCAACGCCAGCCATCTGGAAGCATTCTTCCGGGGAAGAGGGGAACAGCAGCGGATGTTTGGTGTCGCCGTGCGAGAGCAGCGCGGTAGATAGGATGTCGCCCTGCGCGGTACGGGTGGGCAGCCCTGTGGAGGGCCCGACGCGCTCGACGTCGAAGATCACGGCGGGAATTTCGGCATAATAACCGAGCCCGATGAACTCTGCCATCAGGCTGATGCCCGGTCCGGCAGTGGACGTCATGGCGCGAGCGCCTGCCCAAGCCGCGCCCATCACCATGCCGATGGCCGACAGCTCGTCTTCGGCCTGCACCACGGCGTAGGTCGCTTTGCCAGTCTCCTTGTCGACGCGGAAACGCTTGAGGTAGCCGATCATGAACTCGACCAGCGATGAAGACGGCGTGATGGGATACCAGGTCACCACCGTGGCGCCGGCGAAGACGCAGCCCAAAGCCGCGGCGGCATTGCCTTCGATGATTATCTTACCGGCGGTCTCGTTCATCCGCTCGACGCGGTAAGGATCGGTTTTCGTGAAAGTCTTCGACGCGTAGTCGTAGCCTGCCTGGCAAGCCCCCCAGTTCAGCTCCGCTGCCTTGGCCTTGCGCTTTCCGAATTGCTTGAACAGCGCCCTGTGGATCTCTTCCATTTCGATCGCCAGCAGCCACGCGACGACGCCGTCATAGATCATGTTGCGCACCAGCTTGCGCAGCTTCGCTTCCGGGCAAACCGGGCCGACCAGCTTGTCGATAAGGAACCGGGTAAAAATGCAGATCGGAGCGGAGCGCGTTCAGCTTGAGCGGCTCGTCGTAGACCACGGCGGCGCCGGGGTCGAGCTTCATGACATCCTCGCGCGCGGTCTCCGGGTTCATGGCGACCAGGAAATCGATCTCCTTTTTGCGGCCGGTGTAGCCATGCTTGCTGGCTCGGATGGTGAACCAGGTGGGGAGCCCTTGGATGTTGGACGGGAACATATTCTTTCCCGATACGGGGATGCCCATCTGGAAGATGGAGCGCATCAGGACATTGTTCGCGGTCTGGCTCCCGGAACCGTTGACGGTTGCGACCTGAATGCTGAAATCGTTAATGACTGGTTCTTGAAGCTCGCCTGACGGAGGCGAGACAGGGGAAACCTCAATAGTAGACATCTATTTGGTTACGTCCTTCTCAAAACGCTACGAAAACTATGTGGAGCAGTATGTCTTGAGGATACACGATAATACTCCAGCGACGCTGTGGAGTTGGGTTTTGCCGCGGTCTGGAAGGGTTTTATTGCGACCAAGGCGGGACGATGCCATTCATCCGCGCATAGGCGACCAGTTGACCCATGTGCTCATTGGCGTGCACGATGATCCGCAAATACATGCCGTCCACGTCGGCGTCAACGCCTTCAATCTTGACTTTGCGCCGGAGATCGGTGGGTTTCACCGCGGCGTGGGCGATTTTGACGGCGTCGAGCGAGCGCTTCAGCCAGTTGATGACTTGCGCTTTGTCGGTCACGGTCTTTTCCATGTCAGGTGACGAAAGCTCGGCGGGCATCTTAGGTCCGGTAACGCTCAGCAAATAGAAATTCGCGAGCACGATGTGCATGTAGACTTCGCTCATCGACCGCACGCCGGGGCCCGGCCGCCACGCGAACTTTTCCTGCGGTGTCGCTTCCGCGAGCGCGAGCAATTGGTGGGAAACGTGGCCCCACTCCGGATCATAGCCTTGCCAGATGCCGTCCATCTGGGCGTGTAAAAGCGAGCCGCCCAGAACAATAGCTGCCAAAAATGTCTTCATGTTCTTCCGCTTTATTCTTCGATCTTTTCGAGCATCTGCTGCAGGTCCGCTGCCGGGATGACCGAGACTTGCACTTGCGTCTTGCCCCCTTCGGGAGCTTCCACGGTTTCGCAGTGGCTCTCCAGCGCTTTTCGCAGGGCGCGGTTCTGCATCAGCATCCCAGGTTGCACTGCCTGGAACGCGCAGGCATAATACCGTCCAGGAGGGACGCTCATCGCACTAGGACCCTGCGGGTTCACCTGAAAGTTTTGCGAGAAGTTAGGATCACCGCTTGCTGGCAAAAGGAACCCTGTGATTGGTTCACCGCCAGCAGCTGGAGCCGCAAGCGCCGCTTCCACCTGCGCGTATTTTGTGCCAACCACGATTTTCAACTGCGATGACGACGAACCAGTTTCGAGATCCCAGGCTGAGACTTCCTGATCGCCCTGCCGGACCGACTTAACATAACCCGGTATACCGTTCACATTCAACCGCCAACGCCCGGGCATGACCGAGTTGACGAGGAACGTTCCATCGCTCTGCACCTCAGCTTGCGGCGGAGGTCCCATCATCGACCGGCCTTCTAACGGACTCATCACGACTCGCATACTGTTCATCGGCATTTTTGAATCGCCGTCAATCGAGATGGTGCCGCTGACAGTGGGCGCCACCGCCAGGGTTAGATCGATGGGATCTAGCGGCACGTCGCCAACCTCGACCGAAACCTTTGCGAAATAGGAGTGCCCCTCCTCCGCTGCGGTCGCAACGAGATCATACGATCCCGGCAGCACGTTCTGGATCTGAAATTCGCCGGTCGACGAATTCACCCGCGCGCCCTGCGTTCGGAATTCGCGGAGCGTGGGATCTTTGGGGGTCAGAGAGAGTTGAATGTTGCGATCAGCCGCGGGGCCGGCGTGTCCACGGACCGTGACGCCACGTGCCGGGGCCATCCGGAAATCGATGCCCGAAATATCCGCACCCGGCGATGTTTGCACTTTCGCCGCGCTCACTGGATCAGCGGCGCCCGGGTAAAATAAGGGCGCGTACGTAAGCCTCGGGACGTCCATTATGGAAGCGCGACGGACGAAGGCGTGCGGCAGCGGTATGGTCTTAAAGCAGCGCGCCTGAATATAATACTTGCCGCTCGGAAGATTGGAAATCCGGTACTCTCCCTTTTCGTCGATTTGAGAAGAGCCGCTCTGCTGCAGGGTTCGGCCCATGCCCATGTCGCGAAACTGCATCGCAGTGACATTACAGCCTGACATCGGATTCCCCTCGTCATCGACGATCCGCCCGCGCACGGATGCGCCGGGAGTGAGCGAGACAGAAATGTCCTGCTTCTGCTCGTCGGCCGCGAGCGAGATGGAAAGAAATTGCCTGGCTTCGAAAGAAAACTGTGAGAAGGGGTATTTCTCGCTATTGGCCTGAATGGTGTATTGGCCCGCGGGCAGCTGCCGGAATGCGAAATGACCCGATGCATCCGTGACCGCGCTCAGACCAACCTGACCGTTTAGCATAACGGTCGCCTTCTTCACCGGCTCATGGGTGATGGCATCCATCACGGAACCTTCGATGGAGGCTTTTCCGGTCTGGTTCGGTGTAGGAAGCGACGGCCGCTGAGCTGGGTAGAATTGCACCTGAGCTATCAAGCTGATCCATAGAAACGGAACGAATAATATGGCCGGCTTCATTGTTGTGCTCCCGCGTGCGGCGCGGCCGGAATCAGGGACAGCTTTTGCGGGTCATTGGGCCCTTCCCGCAACGTCACCGCCACACCATATCTTTCGAACGGTTTGACAAAGTCCGGATCTTGAATCGACTGCTGGTCGAGGTCATCGAACGCAAATAGCCGGTAATCCCCGGGCCTGGCGCGGTTAATCTCAAAATGTCCTTTTTCGTCGGTGGTGGCCGTGCGATAGAACCCAAGTATGTGGCGGAGCTTTGCCTCCGGCGCCAACAGGACCACTGCACGAGTTGGCTGATCGCCCTGAAATACGTCTCCTTCCAGCTTAGCGGCATGGGTGCTGAAGACAATTTTCAGCGCTTCTGAGGTGGAAGGCCGGAGGGTCATGTCTTCGGTCAGCACATCCTGATCGCCGAGCCGCATCGACTTAATGTAGCCGGTGGGCGGTATCGGTCCTGCATTAATGTCCCAGATGCCCGGTGGGACGCCGGTGATTTTAAAGCTGCCGTCCTTGTTTACATTAGCCCGCAGCGGCTGGCCGTTCCACGGAACATCATCGCCGGGAACCAGGCTGACGAAAGAGGCGGCATATTTGCCTGCGTCTGGTCCCTCGACCGACACGCTACCGGCCAGATCAATGCTCGCTTCGATCGGGATGGCGATGTCGTGAAGGCCTTGCGGCCCTAGCTCGATGGCCTGCGAGCCGCGATATTGTTTGCCATCAATGGTCGCCTGAGCCAGTATGATGTATGAGCCGGGTGCAAGCTGCGGACCGCCGAAATTGAAATTATAGTCCGGGGGAGGGGCGCCGGCCCCCACCATTCTGTTTCCGAAATCCTGGCTCGTCATCCTGACGGACACTTCCTTTACAGAGCCCGCGCTCGCTGGCATGATAATCTTGCCGCTAATCGACGCCGCCGGCCGCGCTTGCAATCGAAAATCAATTTGCGAGATTTCCTGCCCCGGTTGAACTGCAATGAGCGTCGCTGCGTCGGCCCGATCCGCGGCGGGATAGTATTGAACTCCGTATGAGTATTGTTGGTGAGGCTCACCAGCGGTAGCTTCCGGATGTATCTTGACAGCCGGGCGATTCATGCTGTTCGCAGCGACGGCGTATTGCCCTCCTACCAACCCGCTCAAATGATAGTGACCAGTGCTATCCGTCATGGCCATGGGTCCCTGTATCAGTTTGCGTCTCCCGCGTTGGAAGGCAGGCTTCATGACTACGACCTGGACGTTAGGGAGCGGGTCACCGTCTTCATCCAGGACGACGCCACTGATGGAACTGATCAATTTCATGTGGAGAATCAAATCGCTCCGAGATTCGCTGGCGGCAAGTTGGATGGTCGCCGGCGGCCGATTCGGGTTTCCAGCGCCGTTATAAGCGGCCGGTTGATAACCGTCCTTCGTCACTCGCAATTGGTAACGGCCCGGCGGCAGATAGCCGAAGGAAAAGCGGCCATTCGCGTCGGTCCAGGCGACGGCGTCCTGGGGCTGTGCTTCAACCGTGGACAGCGTGACAACAGCGCGGCGGATGGGCGAGTTTTCGGCGGCAGCCAGGACAATTCCGCCGATGTTGCCGGATGCGGCAGCGGGTGGCGATGTCTGCGCGAACGCGCCGATCGCCAAAGAGCATGACAGCCCGACGGATGCACGGAACGCCGATAATCGCATGCGGTCAAATCCGCGAGATACACTGATTGTAAGCTATCGATGAGTTTAAGAGCTATCGACGAGTGAAACATTATGAATATCCGGAAATCCACTATCCTTTGCCTATCTGTTATTGGCCTGCTCTTGCCCGCTATCACCTGGTGCGCCGAAACCAACGACCCGGACATCGCGAAGAAGTTAGACGGCTTCGAAGCCTACATGTCGAAGGTCCTGAAGGACTGGAACACCGCGGGCATCGGCGTAGGCGTGGTGGTGAACGACAAGCTGGTCTTCGCGAAAGGCTATGGCTACCGCGATTACGAAAAGAAGTTGCCCTTTACTCCCGCTACCGTCTGCCCGATAGCTTCCAATACAAAATTGTTCACTGCTGTTGCGGCCGGCATGCTGGTGGAAGATGGAAAACTCTCTTGGGATAAGCCGATCCGCGATTCTGTGCCGACCATTCGGTTTAACAACGATCAGCTCAATAACACCGTCACGCTGCGCGACATGCTTTCGCACCGCACCGGAGTCACGCGCCATGACACCATCTGGTACAAGTCCGACTTCACGCGCAAGGAACTTTTCGACCGGCTGAAATATCTTGAGCCGCAGGAACCGATGCGGGAGGCTTTCCTCTATAACAACCTGATGTTCGCAGCCGCGGGCTACATGATCGAGTTGCAGTCCGGCAAGCGCTGGGAGGATTTCGTTCGGGAGAAAATCCTGAACCCGCTCGACATGAAGGGCACCAGCTATTCGATTTCGGACATGACACACCAGCCCGATTTTGGCGTGCCCTTCACGGAGAAGCGCGATTCGTTCGATCTGTACAAGATTCCATACTACGAGGACATTGAAGGCGTGGCGCCGTGCGGAGCGATCGCGTCCAATATCGACGACATCTCGCACTGGCTGATCGCCTTGATGAACGACGGGAAATACAAAGGACGCCAGGTGCTGCCTGCCGCGGTACTGAAGGCGACGCTGGAGCCCGCTATCGCGCTGCCCAACACGTTGACCGAGTCGTTGGGCTATTGGGAAATTCTGAACTCGGCATACGGGATGGGGCGCCAGACAGCCTCCTATCGCGGGCATCTGCTCACGTTTCACGGCGGCGATCTTCCCGGCTTCCATTCCCAAGTTTCGTTCATGCCACGCGAGCACTTCGGCGTCATCGTTTTAGTTATCGGCGATCATGCCGCGCCGCTATACAACGTGGTCAGCTACAACGTCTATGAGCGGCTACTCGGCATGGATCAGACGCCCTGGAGCGAGCGCCGGCTGGCTATGCGGCTGAAATCGAAGCAAGCCGGCAAAGATGCCCGCGCGAAAGCCGGCGAGGATCGTGTGCCGAATACCAAGCCTTCGCACGCGTTGGCGGACTATGTGGCCGATTATGAAAACCCGGCTTATGGCGTCATGAAAATCGCGCTGAAAGATAATCAATTGCAGTTCGACTTTCACAAGATGCATATGCCGATGACGCAGTTCCACTACGATCGCTTCGATACGCCCGATGACGAGCGGGACGGCAAGTGGTCGGTCAACTTTCGCACCAATCCGCAGGGCGACGTCGATCAGGCGGTCATGTCGCTGGATGAGGCGGAAGCAGTCTTCACGCGCAAGCCAGAGACGCTCGAAGCCACGCTCCTCAACCAACTCGCCGGGACGTACGAGATGCCGAGCGGCATGAAGGCGCAGATTACTTTCATACAGAACAGCGGGCTCTCACTGGTGTTACCGGGATCACCGCCTTATGCACTGACCCACACCAAGGGTATGAGGTTTCGCATCCCGCAGTTCTCCGATCTGGTGTTCGAATTCGTGATGGAGAACGGGCAGGTAAAGGCGTTGAAGGAGAAGGATCCGTCCGGCGAGTTTTCTTACCCGAGAAAGTAGCGAAGAGTTTTTCCGAGCCATGACCGCCAGGGAGTGGTCTGCTACTGCGGTAAAATCGTTCGACAACCCATGACCGTTCGCGGACTCGCCCTAATACTACTGTGCTTTGCCATGATTTCGAGCGCACAGGATCCGTTGCCAGAAGCGCCGGCAAAAAAGACCGTCGAGAACGTTTGCGGCGGCTGCCACGATGTGGACACCGCCATCGGAGAGAGGCATGACAAGGCTGGTTGGCAGACCGTAATCGCCACCATGGTGAATCGAGGTGCGCGTGCCAGCGATCAGGAGTTCGACGCCATTATTGACTATCTGGCTAAGTACTTCGGCGTGGTGAACGTCAACAAGGCCGGGGCCAAAGAGATCGAAGATGCGCTCGGGATTTCGACTGAGCAATCGGCTGCGATAATTCGATACCGCGCCTCCAACGGGGAGTTCAAGGACCTGGAAGGTCTGAAGAAAGTCCCGGGCCTGGATGCGAAAGTGCTGGAGGATCGTAAGGACCGAATCGTATTCAAGTAATACAAGTCAGGAGCTAGCGATGAGACTCTTCGGAATCATCCTGTTGCTGAGCGGCGTCGCTCCCGTGATTTACGGACAAGGCGACTGGCCGGCTTATGGCCACGATCCCAGCGGTCAGCGGTATTCGACTCTGAAACAGATCGACACCAAGAATGTTTCGAAGCTGAAACCCGCCTGGCAGTATGGCGTCGATCCAGCCGGCATCGATCTCAACCCCACGACGCGCGCCATGACGTCCACCGAGGCCGTGCCTATTATGGTCGGCGGCGTTTTGTACACGCCCACCGTCCATCGCAGTATCGTCGCGCTGGAGCCGGAAACTGGAAAGGAAATCTGGAAATACGATCTGGGGAAGGCTGGCGCACCGCTGCGCGGCGTTACGTACTGGGCGGGTGACAAAGAAAATCCGCCGCAGGTCCTGGCGGGACTCAGCGACGGAACACTGATCGCACTCAACGCAAAAACAGGGAGGCTGGTGCCGGGATTTGGCTCGGAAGGCACACTGGATCTGCGGCCGGGAGTCGCGGACAAATTTCCGAACGCGCCTTACCACATGAGCTCGCCGGGAGCCATTTACCGCAATCTGATCATCACCGGAGCGCAGGGTCAGGAAGAGAATCCCGACGGGCCGGCCATGGATGTGCGCGCCTGGGATCTCCGCACCGGCAAGCTAGGCTGGACGTTCCACACCATCCCGCATCCCGGCGAACCCGGCTACGACACCTGGCCTGAGAACTACTGGGTCACGGCTGGATCGCCCGCCAATTGGGGTGCTGCAACAGTGGATGCCGAGCGCGGCTTGATTTTCCTGCCGGTCGGGCAGCCGGCGTCACAATATTACGGCGGAGCGAGGCACGGCCAGAACCTATATTCCTCTTCGATTGTGGCGCTGGATGCCAACACCGGCAAGATGCGCTGGTATTTTCAGCTAACGCATCACGATATGTGGGACTACGACGCTGAAGCCGCGCCGGCGCTGATGGACGTGGTTCGCGACGGAAAGAAGATCCCGGTAGTGGTCGCAGTCTCAAAGCCGGGGTTGATGTTTTTCCTGGATCGCGAGACGGGCAAGTCCATTTACCCGGTGGAGGAGCGCGCCGTCCCGCAGAGTGACGTGCCGGGAGAACAGTCCTGGCCTACGCAGCCGTTTCCACTGAAGCCGCCGCCGCTCGCGCGCATGGGTATGAAGCCCGACGAGGTCTTCACCGGCGAACCAGAGCACGAAAAATTCTGTCGCGAGCTGGTGGCCAAGATCGGCGGCGTCCACAGCGAAGGCGCGTACACGCCATACAGCAGCAAGGAGATCAGGGTTATCTTTCCGGGCCAGCAGGGCGGGCCGAATTATGGCGGGGTTTCAGTCGATCCCGATTTGGGATACGTGTTCGTCAATTCGCGCAATGTCGGAGGGATGGGTCGTCTGGACAAAACGAAGGACGGCGATCAGGTGGCCTACCGTCGATCCAGCCCGCTCGGCCGCGGAACTTTCTACAGCCGCTTCTGGGATCCTGCCACGCAGCAGCCCTGCCAACAGCCACCCTGGGCGGAATTGATGGCCGTCAACGCCAACACCGGCGATATCGCGTGGCGGATACCTTTGGGTACCAGCGATGAAATGGAAGCCAAGGGCGTTCACAATACCGGCGCGTTCGGACAGGGCGGACCCATCGCGACGGCTGGAGGACTGGTATTCATCGCCGGCACGATCGACAAACGATTCCGCGCGTTCGATTCGCGAACAGGCGAAGCCTTGTGGGAAACGAAGCTGGATGCCGAAGGGCACACCAATCCCGATGACCTACATGGGCGGCAACGGCAAGCAGTATGTGGTGATCGTCAGCTCAGGTATCAACGCGTTCGCTTTGGAGTAACGGTCGACCACAGCGGCGTCGCGACGACTTGGTTGAAGTTCGTTAGGACGAATACCCGGCTTACGAGCGGATCAACTTCTTCCGGGCAGCGACGGCAATTGCCATCATCAGGCCCAAGGCGAACACGGTGTGTGCCGGTTCATGGGCAAACTTAAATTCGATCTAAACATCAATCTTGCATATCCAACCGGAGTTGGGATCGTTACTTACATTGCTGCCCACTGGGAAGCCGGCATCGCAGTAATACAAATGCCCGTCATGCAGGCACATTCCGTGTGGGTCCGGATCTTCCTTGGAGAGCGTCACCACTTCCAGCACCTTGCCGGTCTCGGCGTCGATCTTCTGAATGACGTAGTCGCTGGAGAACATGATCCACAGCGCACCGTTGTCCCAATCGATTCCATGCACGCGGTTATATTGCACCGGGATCAGGTGCTTTATCCGGAAGTTGTCTTTCACATCCAACTCCGCGATGCACTTCAAGCCCACTGCCGTGACCCACAAGCTGTTGGTCTGATCCACCCACACGATGCCGTGGGACCCGCTGGGCCATGGCGGCCGGTACCTGCGGATGGTTTTGCCGGTCTCCAGATCGCACTGGACAATCTCGTCGTACGGAAAATCGGTGGGACGCGCCGGCCGCCGGTTGTTCACGCTTCCGTTGGCGGACATCCACAAGTAACCGCCGCCCACCGCCATCCCGCTGGTATTGTGCGATTCAGTCTGTACCTGGTGCAAGACTTTATGCGTGTTCCAGTCGACCTTGTAGGCAATCTCGCTCACCTGGCCGCCGATCCACAGCGCGTCTTTGGTCGCCTCCAGTGCGTTGGGATGTGGGTCGGGACCCTTGAACACTTTCACTACCTTGGCCTTGTGCGTGGGTATTTCGTCCTTCCCCTTGGGACTCGGAGAGTCGCCCTGTTGCGCCGATGCCACGCCGGCGGCCAAAGCCGCGCCAATAAAATCTCTGCGTTTGATGTTCATACTCTCTCTCCTAGCCGGACTCGGTCCGTTTTACTATTCCGGTGGTGGATGTTACCATACTCGACGACTGTTTGCCTAAAGGAGCGATTATGAAAGTCTTGCTTGCGGTAGCTCTTGGATTGACGATCGGCGTTTTGATGACTGTCGCGGTGGAAACCCACACGGTGTCGTACATCGGCCACGATGAAGTGGCAGCCAAACTGGCCAAAGGTGGAAATATGGTCAGCACGCCAAACTATATCGTGATGGGAAGCCATCGCGACAAACAGGGCGGGGTGGAAGTGCACGATAAAGAGACGGACGTTATTTACGTCACCGACGGCACGGCGACTTTCGTAACAGGCGGGACCATGATCGGTGGCAAGATGACTAAAGCCGATCAACACCTGGGTACCGATATTCAAGGTGGCGAGACTCATAACTTGAGCAAGGGCGATGTGGTGGTCGTCCCGGCCGGTACGCCGCACTGGTTCAAGAGTGTTCCCAGTCAGGTGAGCTACTTCGTTGTGAAAGTGATCCAGCCCTAACGCGGCAAGCTTCTCATTTCAAATCAACAGCGATCCTCTCCACTGGGTGATCCAGGGGGTTCTCTTCGGTGTGAGTCATCGGCTCGTCCAAGCGCACTTCCCCGGCCTTCCCTTTGGCCTGGTCCGTCAGATAAACCACGATGTGGTTCAGCTTGTGCTCGTGTAGCACGCCTTTTTCATGCGGCCCGAAGCGTACACGCAAAACTCGAACCTGATCGTTTTCGAATTCGAGCGAGTAATGTTTCGGATCGGCTTTGAGCGGATCGATGCCCGGCATTTCGATGTGAGGCTGGGGTTTATTCTTTAGCTCGATTTCGACTATCCGAAACGGATGATCGGTAATGTACTCGCTGGTATGCGGCCCCTCGGCGGGACTCCATCGCACATCACCGGTCTTGAATTCTAGCTTTTGCATTTTGCCATCCGGCGTCCTGCGTATCATTTGGCCGCTGCCAAGATAGATCATCACGCGGTTCATGGGATGCTCATGCAGGGCGCCGGGATGGTGCGGCTGCTCGGTGACGACGAGGACCCGCGCCTGCGGGCTGTCGATTTTCACGTTATCTGGGGCCTGCGCCCAAAGAGCAACGGCGGCAAATAGCGCCGGCAGTCTCCAGCTCGCGAGATATCGCATAATTCATAACGATAGCAAGAATATTGAAAGCGCTCCAGTTTGACGCGACAATCGGTGCGATGTCCGGTCTCACACTCGCCTTTCGGATACTCACACCACCTTGGCCGGACGTGATGGCTACGACTGGGAATCTGGTCGTCGGTGGCACGATGGAAGGCATAGTCACGGCAAACAGCTTGTGACGCTCGCGGTTGGCGACATCTTGATGACCTTTTCCCTCGACGGTGAGTGACTTTACCCGGCGGGCTGAAGGACTTTATGCTGACTCACGATGTTACCGTCCATGCTTTTCAATTCGCTAAAAACAATCGTGGACAAGACGGTTAATGCACCCAGGACGAAGAACGCGTGGTGGATGCCGTGAATCATTTCCGGTGCGCTGGAATGAAAGCGATCGGGGATGAAGAATGCGGTTGCCAGAGACGCGGTTGCGACACCGAAACTGATCGACATCTGCTGCATGGTGCTGGCGATGGAACTCGCGCTGCTGGCCTGTTCCTCGGTGACATCGGCATAAACTAGCGTGTTCATGCTGGTATATTGCAGCGAGCTGAAGAACCCGAAGCAAAACGCCTGCGCCACGATAAGCCAAATCGGCGTACCAATCCCGATGGCCGCGAAAAACAGAATAAGCAGACCGAGAATCACAGTGTTGGAAATCAAGACGGCACGGTAGCCGAAGCGAGTCAGAATTCGCGGCATAGTCATCTTCAGGCTCATGGCGGCAATAGCCTGCGGCATCATGAGCAGACCGGATTGAATGGGAGTGAACCCCAGGCCAACCTGGTAGAGCAGCGGAAGGATGAACGGAATTCCGCCGATGCCGAGGCGGGTGAAGAAGCTGCCGCTCACGGAGGCGCGGAAGGTGCGAATGCGAAACAGGCCCAGCGCCAGCAATGGAAACGGGGTCTTCATCGCATGCAGTCCATAGCCTGCCAGCAGCAAGATGGAAATCGCCAGTAACCCTAGAATTTCGCGCACGCTCAGCGTATGTTCGCCGAATACCTCCAGTACGTACGACAGCAGCGCGATGCCGGAGCCAAATAGGATGAGGCCGATGATATCGAGGGGATTGGACTTTTCGCGGTAGTCCGGTAGATGCAGATAAACCAGCACCAAACCGATAAGGCCGATCGGAAGGTTCACGAAAAAGATGACTCGCCAATGAAAATATCCGACGATCAGGCCGCCGGCGATTGGCCCGAGCATGGGGCCAACCAGACCTGGAATAGCGACGAAGCTCATGGCGCGGATGAGTTCGGATTTCGCAAACGTCCGCACCATCGTGAGCCGCCCCACCGGCACCATCATGGCTCCTCCGCAGCCTTGCAACACGCGGCACGCGACCAGCACGTGGATGTTGGTGGATATACCGCAGAGCAATGATCCCAGCGTGAAGAGGCCGATCGCGGACGCGAACACGCGGCGCGTTCCGAATCGATCCGCCATCCAGCCGCTGATGGGAATGAAGACCGCGAGGCTCAGGGTGTAGCTGGATAGCACCGCCTTCATGCTAAGTGGGACCACTTTGAGCGCCTCAGCGATGGTGGGCACCGCTGTGTTCAGAATGGTGGTGTCGAGCGACTCCATGAAGAACGCGACTGCGACGAGCCACGGTAAGAGTCGCTTGCTGGAGCGTACCCGCTTCCATGAAGTCACGATAGCAGGCTCGTTGTAGACGAGGCCTCGGGACTCCAGGCCCAGGCCGTGTGCCACCGGATGGCTTAGCGCATAATGTTCTTATGCTTTCCAACACCAAATGTTTTGCCCGGTTCGCCATTGCGCTGATGTCAACGGCGGCGCTGCCGGTGTTCGCGCAGATTGACGTCAAAGCGGCTTTCTTAAAGCATTTGAAAACGTCGAAAGATTTCACGCTGAAAGTTGCCAATCAAATGCCTGACGCGAGCTACGATTTTAAGCTGACGCCTCCGCAGATGAGCTTTGCGGAGCAGATGGTGCATCTGTCGCAGGCACTTGATTATTTTGTATTGCCGATATTCGGAGAGAAGGCGAATCCGCCGAAGCCGCCCTCGATGAAGAAGGCCGACGTCATCGCGTTTGTAGGCAAATCGTTTGATCACGCCATTGAACGAGTATCGAAGCTGACGCCGGAGCAGATGTCGAAGACCTACACCAGCGGTGAGGGGACCATGACCGGACTGGAGATGCTAATGGGCATGCTGGATCACACCACGCATCATCGCGCCTCAGCCGAGATGTACCTGCGGGCGAAAGGAATTACGCCGGCGGAATATCAGTTTTAGTTCCAATCTTGAATAATTCGGCGGCTTGAGCATCGCAAGTCTATCTCCTGGCGTTGGCTTGAGCTTGACAAGGCCTGCCATTCGATTCGATAATCGAAATGTTACCGATTCGAAGGATTATGATGAATGTTCAACTGGCCGAGGCCAAGGCCGCGCCACTCGAGAGACAACTCCGTGAACTGATTGCGCACTTTGACAGTTTGTACCGCCGGCTTATGTTGAAGCGGCCGCCGGTGATCTCAAATATCGAGGTCTCCCAACAGGAGATCCGGGTTGTTGCAGTGCTGGGCAGAGGCCCCACCATCATGCGTGATCTCGCCGAGGCCTTGAATTTAGCGCTCAGCACGGCTACCAATACGATCGATAGACTCGTAGAAAAAGGATTGGTGGAGCGTACTCGCGTGGATGAAGATCGCAGAATCGTTCAGGTGGTGCTAACTGAAAAAGGTCAACATCTACACGAGTCTTTTCTGGAATGCCGGCTCGCAATGGGCCGCACCATGCTCGAGGCGCTCAGCCCTGGGGAGCGCGAGATTTTTTTGGAGCTGATGGCCAAGATGACGCAACCCAGGCAAGGTTCGATCGAAACTGAAGGAGCGATCCATGGTTTGTAGCAAATTGATTCGTAGCAAATTCCAAGTCGCGATTGGCGCGCTACTCGCGGTTTCAGGAGCTGTGATCGCCGCCGAGCCGGCCAAGACCGGCGATTCGGCCGGCAAGCCAGTAACATTTACTAAGGATATTGCCCCCATCTTTCAGGAGAAGTGCGAGGCGTGCCACCGTAAGGACTCCATGGCTCCGATGTCTTTGGTGACCTACGAGGAAACGCGGCCCTGGGCGCGATCCATCAAAGAGCGGGTGGTCACGCACCAGATGCCGCCCTGGCATCTTGACAGGACGGTAGGCATCCAGCAGTTTCAGAACGACCGGTCGTTGACCGACGAGCAAGTGGCGCTGATTTCGCGCTGGGTGGATGCGGGCGCGCCCATGGGCAACCCCAAGGACATGCCGCCCCCCAAGCAGTTTCCTAATGAAGATGAATGGCAATTGGCCAAGCAGTACGGCCAGCCTGATTTGGTGATCAAGTCGGAACCCTATACCATGCCCGCCGTGAATCAGGATCAGTGGTGGAGGCCGATGACGGATATTCCGATCACCGAGGAGCGCTGGGTGCGCGCGGTGGAAATGCGCCCGGCAACCAAGGGAGGCCGCAGGATCACTCATCATGCCATCGCGTACCTGATCCAGAATGAACCGAAGACTCAAAGCGCCGTCTCTGACGATCCACTCACGGCGCTGGCCGGTGGCGGGATCCTGATGGAATGGGCGGTTGGGAAGCAATACGATATCTACCGGCCCGACACGGGCAAATTGCTGCTGCCCGGCGCCAAGGTATGGTGGGACATCCATCTTCACGCCGTCGGTGACGAGATCCGCGACCATGTCGAACTAGCCGTTTATCTTTATCCCAAGGGCGAAAAACCGAAGTACCGGACGTATTTGACGATGTTCAACGCAGCGTCGTCGAACGCGGGCAGCCCGCTGGACATTCCGCCCAATACCGTGGCTGAGACGCAAGGCTACCATGTGCTGAAGCAAGCCGCGCGGCTCGAGAATTTCCAGCCGCATATGCATCTGCGAGGCAAGGCGATGCTGCTCGAAGCGATCCTACCGGATGGCACTGTTCAGACGCTGAGCTACTGCAACAATTTCAACTTCAATTGGATGAACAACTACATCTATACCGAGGAAGCCGCGCCGGTTCTTCCCAAAGGGACCATCATCCATGTGAGCGCCTGGCACGACAACACCACGGCCAAAGCGTCCAATCCTGATCCTAACCAGTGGGTCGGATGGGGCGACCGCACCGTGGATGAAATGGCGCACGCATGGGTGAATGTAACTTATATCAGCGATGAGGATTACAACGCGTGGTTGGCGAAACATCCGAAGAAACCGCGCTCGTTGTTCAGTCTCAATTAGAATGCATGTGCATGGATCAATGTTTCGAAGTTTGATTAGCGCGATTCTGTTCGCGAGCACGGCGCTCGCTCAGGGGACGCCGCAAGTATCGATGGAGCCTCCGCACACTGCCGGGCAAGCCGTCACGGCCGCATTCGAAGGTTGGTATCCGGACCCGAACGGCGGTGGCAATGTGATTCTCATTGGCTATTACAATCGAAATCAAAAGGAAGCTCTGGACATTCCGATCGGGCCGAACAACCGGATTGATCCGGGCGGTCCCGATCGAGGCCAACCCACCCACTTCGTGCCCGGCAGGCAGTGGGGCGTGTTCAGCATTACGGTGCCCAAGGATTTTGGGGCCGACAATAAACTCACCTGGACCATCGTCTCCAACGGCAAGACCACGGCGGTGCCGTTTAGCCTCAATCCGCTGTGGGTCATCTCGCCGTTTATTGATGCGACCAAGAACACTCCCCCGTTCATCGGATTCGCGGAGAGCGGCCCGTTTTTGCAGGGCCCTCCGCGGGGGATCAGCAACTCGCTGACGACGGCGATACAGGATCCGCTCCCGCTGGCGGTGTGGGTTGCCGATGACGCCAATGTTCCTCCCATGCTGCAGGCCTTCGTCAAAAGTATTCCGGCGGTGATGGTGACCTGGAACAAGTTCCGCGGACCCGGCGAGGTGAAGTTCGCCAATGAAAAGCCGAAGGTGGAGAAGCTCGAATTCAAAGCGCCGCCGAACACCGCTTACACCGGGAAAGCGGCGACTACCGCGACTTTCAGCGAACCGGGAGATTACGTGCTGGAGATAACGGCCAATGACTTATCCGGACCGGGCGGCGGCGGCTTCCAGTGTTGCTGGTCGAGCGCTCAAGTGAAAGTTACGGTGAAAGCGGGAGCGACCGCCGAGCGTTAGGCCGCGATTCGACAAGTGCGCTCGTGGCGCCGCTCAATAGCCCAACCGCAGCATCCCTTCCTGCTTCCCCTGCACCGAGCCTTGCGTGAGCCACTCCAGCGACGCTCGGAACAGCAGCAGGTGATTCTTCTCCCACATAGCATTGTGTGACGAACAGGCGAGATCGATGAATATCTTCTGTGGCGAGCCCAAATCGGCGTAGAGCTCCCGCACGCGATCCGGGTTGACTTGCTTATCATTGGCGCCGGTGACCATGAGCGTTGGGATCTGTGTATTCGCGACTACCGCCGTCGTCCATCCCCAAGATGTCACCTGCGGTGCGCGTCGCACTCCGGTTCCCCAAGTGGCGCCTACAGGATCCGACAGCATCATCTCCGACCACACGGAATCGCGTGCGCCCGCGTCGTATTGATCGGCGCAACCAACCTGACGATCCCAATTGGCGATGAATTCGGCCCGGGACTGTGTCGTCATCGCCGGACCGTTAGCGGGCACTTGCGCCGGCGGCTCTTCTTTCGCGGCGCGATTATAGGCGGGTGCGAGCAAAACCAGTTTGGCGACCTTGTCCGCATGCTGCGCTGCGTATCCGGCCGATCGCGGTCCACCAAGGGACCATGCCAGCAAGCTCACCTTTCCCACGTGCCGTATGACGCGTATCTGGTCGACCACTGCATCGATGTCGTGCCAATCCGATGCGAGAGTGGTCATCTGATGCGGGTAACTCGGCGAACATGGCGCGGCAATCAACGTCGACACAAAAGCCGCTTGTTGCGCAGGCGCGAGATTGCAAGGGTCGTTCATCGCCGCGGGGCGCGTGGAACGTCCGTAGCCCGTCATGTCCATTGCGAAAACGTCGAAGCCCGCGTGCGCCAGATACGCCATCCAACTGTAGTCTTGATAAGGGACGTCGAACGATACTTCGCCGGGCGTTCCCGCGCCATGAATGAACAGCGCCACGCGATCCGCCGTCGGTCCGCCACGTAAGGCTGTTCCCGCTTCCACTACCTCGCGGAAATAAATCTGCGTCAACTGTTCAGAAATCGCGGGCACCTTGGAGTGAACTTGGACGTAATGGTCGATTCGCAAAAGGCGGTTTCCATCGTCGCCAAATCCAGCCGGCGCCAGACCGAGGCTAAGAATAACCGCGAGCCACATAGCAAACCTCATCGGAACCTCCGGGTGCGGATGTACCGCTCCATTAGTATACTGGGACTCGGTCTAGCACTGCGGTGCGATCTTCAAAAGGAGTTCATGATGCGACGGGTCATGCTTTCGGCTGCTTTCACGTACCTCGCCCTGGGGGCTTTCGCCGGCTCCGCTGCGGCGCAAACGTTTCCCTACGACCATATCCATTTGGACGTGCCTGATCCAGCAGCGGGCGCCAACTGGTACGAGAAGTACTTCGGCGGGCGGCGCATCACGGAAGCCCCGGACCGGATGATGTTCGGCAGCACGCGGCTCTTGTTCATCAAGAAAGCGGACGCGAAGCCGAGCGCCGGCAGCGCCATCGATCACATGGGCTTCTCGTTCGCGGACCTCGACGCGAAGATGAAGGAATTCGAAGCAGCCGGCATCAAGATCGTCACGCCAACGCGCGAGGTGCCCGGGCTCTTCAAGCTCGCGTTTGTCGAAGACCCCTGGGGCACGCGCATCGAAGTAGTGCAGGATCCCGAATTGCTCGGGCTGCACCACATCCATATGCGCGGACCGAACCCGGATGAGAATTTCAACTGGCTGCTAGCCAAGTTAGGCGGAGAGCGTACCAAGCTCAAAGGGCGGATCGATGCCATCAAGTACAGTGCTCCCGGATTTAGCGACATGTGGATCCTGGTGCAGAAGGGCGACGCGGAGCCAAGCGAAGGGCACGCCATCGATCACATTGGATGGCGCTCCACGGGCGCCGCTGGCAAAGACCATCGACGACCTGCGCGGCAAAGGTGTGACCATTTTGACCGAACCGCGCCCGCTGCCGCTCCCTCACGGTCCCACGATCAACTTCGCCTACGTGGCCGGACCCGCCGGCGCGAAGATCGAGATCGTCGAGCGTCCCGGACTCAAGCCCGGCGAGTGAGACATTGTCAACGGCGTTTTCGCGTCGTCATTCATATCTCAGGGCATTGATGGGATCGACGCGGCTGGCTCGGCGCGCAGGCAGCCACACGGCAATCAGAGCCACGCCGCCCAAAAGGAGAGGCGTCGCGATGAACGCCAGAGGGTCGAGCGCTTTGACGCCGAATAGAAAGCTTGCCAGAAAGCGCGTAAGACCCAAAGCCGCGGCCACTCCAATCGCAACTCCGGCCAACGCCAGGCGCATACCCTGAAACACGACCATATTCCGCACATCACCGGGCTGGGCTCCTAATGCCATGCGTACTCCCATCTCTTGAGTGCGCTGTTGGACAGAATGCGCCATCAACCCGTAAATTCCAATCGCCGCGAGCAGCAGCGCCGAGCCTCCGAAGATGATCATGAGCAACATATTGAAGTCCTGACGAGCCGTGGACTTCGCCACAACTTCCTCCATTGGTCGAAGAGGAGGAACCGGCATTCCCGTCGCCTGGCGCAGTTCGTTCTGGATCGCTGAATTGAGCGACGGCGATTCGGCGCGAACGCGGATAACCCAAGCCACCGAGTTACCCGCCGTGCGAGCATCCGGGCGTTGTGTCACCGGAACAAACACAGCAGGTTCCGTATCCAGGTTGAGGGCCTCATCGTGAACGTCGCCCACAATGCCGACGATCTGGCGCACCGGCTCTTCCAGCCTCGGTCCAAGTCCTTTTGCGATCAGAATCTGGGAATTCAGCGGATCGCCATCGGGCCAAAACTGGCGAGCCATGGCTTGATTGATGATGGCCACTTGAGGCGTTCCAAGCCGGTCCGCGTCCGTGAAAAAGCGTCCGCGAAGGAGTGGAATCTTGAGCGCTTCGAAATAACCAGCCGAGACCTGCCCATAGGTGCTGTTTCCATGCGAAGGGCCATTCAGCGGCCGTCCAACGACAATGATGGGAAGACTGCTGAAGGGACCATCCAGCGGAAGCAGTCCGGTGAGGCCGACACTCTCCACTCCGGACAACGCGCTCAGACGACCGAATGCGTCCTGAACGATCTGATTCACTCCTGCGACTTTGGCGAAGCGCGGGTCCAGAGTCGTTCGCGTCGTTACTACGTTATGTGCTTCGAACCCTGGATTGACGGACCGCAGAGCCATTAAGGTGCGGATGAGCAGAGCGGCGCCCATCAGCAACACCAGCGCCAGGCTCACTTCGCTGATCACCAGCAGCGAACGGGTCCTGTTCTGACGGAACCCGCCGCTCGTACGTCCTCCGCTGCTCTCTTTCAAGCTGGAGTTCAGATCTGCGTGGGACGCTTGGAGCGCTGGAATCAATCCGAACACGAGTCCAGTGATCAGACCCGCGAGCATCGTGAAAATGAAAACCCGCCAGTCCATCGCTACGTGGGAGCCGTTCACTCCAATGCGGGGAATATTGACGGGATTCAGCACCAGAAGAGCGCGGATACCAGCAATTCCTAGTCCTAATCCAAATGCCGCGCCCACTAGGGACAGCAACACGCTTTCTGTCAGAAGCTGCCGAATGATTCTCACGCGTGAGGCGCCCACGGCAGCGCGGATGGCGATTTCGCGCCTCCTGCCCGCCGCCCTAACCAGCAAGAGGTTTGCGACATTGGCACACGCGATGAGCAGCACCGAAGCTGACCGCGCCGGCGAGAATCAGAAGCGACCCGCGCACATCCTTCACCAGAACGTCCCGCATTGGTTGGACGCTGAGAATATCTCCCCGGCTCGTAGAAAGCGCGTTGGGATACTTGCGCCGGAATTCCTGAGTAGCGAGCTGAAGCTGAGCGTTCGCCATTTCCAACGTGACTCCCGGCTTGAGGCGGCCCACGGCCTGAAAGTAATGCACTTGCTTCTCGCTGCTCGCATCGATTGGAAACGGCATCCACACTTCGGGAGGTTCGGCCGCTTCCGTCTGCGCGCCGGCCGCCATGATCCCAACCACCTGATAAGGATCTCCGCTCAGTGAGATGACCTGGCCCACCATTCTGGGGTCGCCGCCGAACGCCCTTTTCCAAAATGCGTTGCTGAGGACCACGACATGACCGTTCTCGAAGAGCTGAGTCCCGACGGGCCGTTCTTCTTCAGCCGTAAACCCTCGACCCTGATCGATGGACAGTCCGAAGAGCCGAAAGTAGTCTTTGGTAACGAAGATCGCGCCAACCTGCTGGGGCTGCTCGACGCCAGTCAAGGTCAATGAGCCATGTCGATAGGCTGACACGCCCTCAAAAACGCCGGTCTGCTCGCGCCACAAATTGAACTTGATTTCCGACGCAATGGGACCTGAGCCTCCGCTGTTCGTGGTCATGAACATTACCACGCGATCTGGATCGGGGGCGGGCAGCGGCTTCAGCAACACCGTGTTTACCACCGAAAAGATAGCCGTATTCGTCCCGATGCCGAGAGCAAGTGCGGCCAGGGCAGTGACCGTGAATCCGGGACTTTGCCGGAACAACCGAAGCGAGTGATTGAGATCTTGGAGAAAGGATTCCATCGCCCAGAGAACTCCTTCCATAGAGTATAGTGGCCGGCAACCACATCGCCAGTCGCCTAAGAATTAGGGGTATCCTCAATCTGTGGGCAACGTATGACCTTCCAAAATCTGATGAGAATAGGCGCGCTTGCGCTCTTGGCGGCCACTGCGCTCTCCGCGCAGAATAAGGCGGCATGGAAGATGCCGCGGACGGCGGACGGCCACCCCGATCTGCAGGGTATCTGGAACAACTCGACGCGGACGCCACTGGAACGTCCTGGTGAGTTCGCTGGAAAACCGACGCTGACAGATGCCGAGGCGAAGGTCTGGGAGCAGAAAGAACACCAAGCGTGGGAGGACCTCGACGGAACCTCGGAAGGCCCTCTGCATAAGACCAAGGGATCGGAGGGTACCGGCGCTTACAACGTTCTCTTTTACGACATGGGTTCGGGCCTCGCGCGGGTCGACGGCGTTAAGCGAACCTCGATGGTGATCGATCCCCCGGATGGCAAAATACCAGCCCTTGTTCAGCAAGCCCGTGAACGGAACCGGGCGGCAGCGGCCAGATCCCGTTCTGCCGGCAACGTGAAGGACAGGGGACTCTCGGAGCGCTGTATCTATGTTTCTATGGCGGGCCCGCCGATGCTGCCGACGCTATACAACAATAATTATCAGATTGTGCAGACACCGGACATGGTTATGATCCTGGCGGAAGAGATCCATGACGTGCGCATCATCCGCTTGAACGCGCAGCACCCCCCGGAGAATGTTCGCCAGTGGCTTGGCGATTCCATCGGGCATTGGGAAGGCGACACGCTGGTGGTCGAGACGACGAATTTCAACGACGCGACCCATTTTCGCGGTTCTTCCAAAGACCTGAAGGTAACGGAGCGCTTTACCCGGGTGGACGCCAACAACATCGTGTACAAAGCCACTCTGGAAGATCCCTCCACCTGGACCAAACCGTGGACCGTGGAATTGCCATTCGTGGCGGCGCCGGGGCCCATTTATGAATATGCCTGCCATGAGGGCAACTACGCGATCGAAGACATTCTCGCGGGGAGCGCGCAAGGCCGAGGCGGAAGAAGCTTCCCACCCGAAATAGCCGTATCCTCGCTGTTCACTTCACCGGGATAAATCTCTGCACCCGCTCGCCGGCGAATACCTCACCGGTGTAGATGATGCCCTTGGAGTCCACCGCGATCATGTGCAGCCCGAAGAACTGGCCGCCGTTTTCGCCCATGCTTCCCATCTGGCCCAACACTTTGCCGTCCTCGCGGTTGAGGAACCAGATGTGGTTATTCGTGAGATCGGAAATATACAACAAGCGCTGCTGCTTGTCCGGCGAAAACATCACGCCTCCGGTAGCACCGCCCACACCCGTCATCGGAGCCAGAATGAATTCCTTCACGAATTTGCCTTGCGTCGTCGTGACCTGGATGCGATTCGCCATCCGGTCCGCGGCGTAAACCAATCCATCGTGCGAAATATTCAGCGTGAGGTGGCCCCTGAATTCCTTGGGCATCGGACCGCCGGGAGTATACGCGCGGTCTGCGTCATTGGTGCTCATTTCCGACAGTGCGTGTCCATAGGCGCCCCAGCCGCGCTTGAACTTGAACGTGTCCAAATCAAACACCATCACGCGCCCGCCCAGGTAATTGTCGGCGGCGTAAAGTTCGCGATTTGGTTCATCCAGCCGTATCTCTTCGATTCCTCCCACGATCATCGGCGTCGTCGCTGGATACTTGGCGCGGAAGGCCGCCATCTCGGCTTCTCGAGCCGCCCGAGTGGCAGGATCAGGTTGACCGCGCCCGCCGGGGAGAAATCCCACCACTGGTCCCCGGCTGCCGTGACCTGGTGTTCGCGTTCCAGAAGGAGCGGCATCACCTCCGCCGCCCGGCGGCCGGTCAGGCGTGCGAGGCACTTCGGCGAGCATCTTGCCGGTCTTTGGATCGTATTTACGAACCGTGTCCTGTCCCAGGTAGGTGAACCCTTTGCTGTCCACGGCCATCCCGTGCCCTTGCGGAGCATCGAACGAGCCGATGACGTTGCCGTTCTTGTCGATGTGGATCATCGAGGGAGGCCGGACGCAGCAATCGGCAATGGGAGGATTCAGCTCCGCCTCAAGCTCGATATCCGTCAGATCGTTGGGGCGATCATATACCCAAACGTTGTCGTCCTTATCGACGGCCAGCCCCGTGACGCCCCCCATCTTCCATTTGTTTGGAAGGGGCTTGGGCCAGTCCGGATCGAATTTGAACTTTGGCGCGGCTGGCTCCTGCGCTCCTGCCGACACACACCAGACCAACAAGCCCAGGCCCGCCATTGCGGCGAATGCCCGGCTCCACACGCTCCTATCGCTGTTCATGAACCCCCTAAATTGCTAAATTGTAGCCATTACCAATCTCAAGATTATACGCCAGCGCGCATCGCGTCGCTCCATTCGCGCCGGCGCTATGATTACGGGTAGGGCCGCATCATGATCAGGAGGTGCGCTTGATCCAGACGCTGAATAAAAATTGGTGGCTCCTGGCGTTGTGCGGCGTTTTTGAAGCGATAATCTCGGTCATCTACGCGATCATGTACGACACTGGCCCGGATGGACCTCTGACTGCCCATGGGTGGAGAGTCACCGCCGTGTTTCTGAGTAGGCTCGCCCTGGCGGCCGGCGTTTGCACCATCGCAGCCGGCATTTGGAGGTTCGCCATCGGAACATCCTGGCTTCTGGTCCTGAATGGCCTTGCTTTTAGCGCATACGGACTGATCCCACTCTTCTGGCGAGGCTCGCTTAACTTTGTTCTTTTCGCGCGCCTGCTCGTGGTGATGGCGCTGAGCATCGGCGTTCTCGAATTGGTAAGCGCTCGAACCCTGCGGCGTCAGCGTCATGTTACGGACGGATGGTTTCTTGGCTTGGCCGGAGCAGCCTCAGTTCGGTTTTGCCTTGGCGTTTCTTGCTTTGGTGTTTGGCTGGATCCAACTGGAACGCAGGCCTTTTCACCCTTCACTTTTTCTTTGGCAGGCCCTCTACTTTGGCTTCAGCGCAATCTGCATGTTATGGCTGGGCCTGCGCCTTGGTCCTTTCCAATCCGGCCAGTGGGAAGCCTTACCACCACTAGGAAATCCAAAACACGCACATTGATCAATTTTCGTTGGGCCTTTGCGCCGAATCGATCACGAAGAATGATACCGGTACCTTCTGCGACTCGAATCGCAGTCCGAGTTGTTCCTGCAGCGCAGTAGAAAGCGATGGACCCGCGGATTCGTCCCACGACAGCTTAAAGTCGTATACACCCGGTAATCCAGTCTTATCAATCACCGGGCCTGGGCCTATTTGCGAGAGGAGGTTCGCTAGCATCGGCATCGAATACTTGCGAGCGGTGAGAGAGATTGGCTCGCCCGGCATGGGCTTCAAAGAAGCACCGAAAGACGTTGCGACTTCATCCCCCTTGGCCTCCTGGAGTTTTGGTCCATTCTTCGCAATCACCATTGCAAATCCCGGCATATCCCTGTTTTCGCGGTGAAACTTCAGCTTGAACCGGTCTACCAGGAGCGTCTGAAGCATCTCGTGGAGTTGTTCCTCAGTCGCTTTCGTCGGATCCCTTGGCTTGAACAGTGAACCTCTCCGAACCTGCAATTACTCAGTCTGACGCACCCTTGATCAAGCCAATGGAGTGCAAGCCGTACGCCATAGCGCTCGAAGCTGCGATGCATTTACAAGCATCCCCAACACAAATCCGGCTGCGCTGAAAACGCTGACGAGCATGAGTCGCTTCATAGCTGCTTGCGCCGTTTCTCCTAGAATACTCGATGCCTCCCGCCCTCGCCTGAGATACTTCTAATATGCTCGATGCCCTCTTTCAGGATGTCCGCTACGCCATTCGCGCTCTGCGCTCCAGTCCCGGTTTCGCTGCTGTGGCAATTCTATCGCTGGCTCTCGGCATTGGCGCCAACACCGCGATCTTCAGCCTGATCGATGCGGTGATCCTGAAATCTCTGCCGGTGCGCCACCCGGAGGAATTGCTCCAGGTGATGATGGGCATGCAGAGTTACGGAGGCTATAGCAACCCGACCTGGGAGCATCTCCGCGATCGCCAGGATGTATTCTCTGGGATCTTCGCCTATGGTCAATGGGGCTTCAACCTCGCCTCGGGGGGCGAAGCGCGTTCGGTGAATGGGGTCTATGTGTCGGGGCAATATTTCGATACGTTGGGCGTGCGCGCTATACTCGGCCGAACGTTGACGCCCGCCGACGACGTGCGCGGTTGTGCTGCAAGCGCGGTCCTCAGTTATGGCTTCTGGCAAAGCGAATATGGCGGCCGTGCCGGCGTCCTCGGCAAGACAATTTCTATCGACAGGCATCCTATCGAGATCGTAGGTGTCGCTGAACCAGGATTTACAGGGGTTGAGGTCGGCCATTCGGCGGACGTGATGGTGCCGCTCTGCGCCATAACGCTCATCGGTACCGACTACCCAGGTATGCTTGATGATAACTACTATCCAGTCGGCTGGCTGCAAGTCATCGGTCGCTTGAAGCCGGGCGTCTCCGCAAGCCAGGCGACGGCCCGCTTGAGAACGCTCGCGCCGCAAATTTATAAGACGACATTGGAGCAAAACGGGCTGGTAAGAGAAGATGGCCGCCAGTTGGGGCCGGGCGAAAGGGACCGGTATCTGAGTCAAACCTTCGATACGCAGGCCGCCGCCAATGGAATCTCCTATATCAGGAGAGAATACCGCCAGGCGCTGATCGTTCTGATGACCATCGTTGGTGTGGTGCTGCTGATTGCTTGCGCCAACGTGGCGAATCTGCTACTCGCGCGAGGCGCGGCTAGGCAGCGCGAGATCGCGATCCGCATGGCGCTCGGCGGCGGAAGGGGCCGTCTGATTCGTCAATTGCTTACCGAAAGCCTGCTGCTGTCGGGTACAGGTGCGACGCTGGGCATTCTGTTCGCCGAATGGGGCGCCCGCCTGCTGGTCCGGTTTCTCAATTCTCCTCTCGACCTCACGCTGGACGTCCGGGTGCTCGCGTTTACCGCGAGCGTTGCCGTGCTTACCGGCATGCTGTTCGGCATTGCGCCGGCCTGGCGAGGCACCCGCGTCGATCCTCAATCGGCGATGAAAGCCAATGCCCGAGGCGTAATAGAGGGCTCGAGACTTGGCCTCGGAAAAGTGCTCGTGATGGCGCAGGTGGCTCTGTCGCTGTTGCTGGTGGTGGGCGCGGGCTTGATGCTCTCGACCTTCTGGAAACTCATTTCCCTCGATGCAGGATTTGAGCGCGACCACGTTCTGCTTGTCAGCGTCGATCTTCGCGACGGAAATTACCCGAAGGAGCGGTGGTCCGCCGTTTACCAGGAGATGCTGGACCAGTTGCGCACCATTCCCGGTGTTCGCTCGGCCAGCGTCTCCTCCATTACGCCAGTCTGTCACTGCCGTTGGGCCGGTGAAGTGGAGGTCGACGGCTACACTCCAAAATCGCGTGCTGACGCCATGGCTTCCTTTAACAATGTGAGCGACTCGTACTTTGAAACCCTCGCCACTCCGATCGCAGGCGGTCGCGATTTCAACAGCCACGACACGGCCACGTCGGCGAAGGTGGCCATTATCAGTGAATCCATGGCCCAAAAATACTTCGGTGCAACCAATCCACTCGGGCAGCATTTCCGCACCCGGGACGGCCGTGGACCGCAATTCGCATGGAATATCACGGGCGGTCCGGTCGAGATCGTCGGCGTCGTGAAGGACGCGAAATATGGTTCGCTGCGCGATGAGCCATCCCCCTTCGTGTTCATCCCGTGGAGCCAGGGCGGAATGCCCGGTCCGCTCACCAGTTTTGAGATACGCGCTGCCGGTGGCGCGCCTACTTCTCTCATCTCCGGCGTGAAGTCCGCCATCGCCCGCGTGAACCGCGACGTTTCCGTTGAGTTTAAAACGCTGGCCGCCAAGGTGGATGATTCGATCCAGCGGGAAAAGCTGCTGGCGATGCTCTCTGGATTTTTCGGCGTGCTGGCGCTGGTTCTCGCGACCATCGGACTCTACGGCGTGATGTCGTATAACGTGGCGCGCCGGCGGAATGAAATCGGAATTCGCATGGCGCTCGGCGCCCAGCAGTTTCGCGTGCTGCGGATGGTGCTGGGCGAGGTCGCGATTTTGATCGGTATCGGCCTTGCCGTTGGCTTCGGCGCTGTGCTGGCAACCACGCGATTGGTCGCTAGCTTCCTTTATGGCCCGCACCCGAATGATCCGTGGACGCTCGGTTTAGCAGCCGTTGTACTAGCAGGAGTGGCTTTGATAGCCGGGTATTTGCCCGCGCGGAGGGCTTCGAAGCTCGATTCGATGGCGGCCTTGCGCGAAGAATAAATCAGTCGTCAGTGGGTTTCTGCTCCACGTTATCGATCCTTATTGCACTGCTATCGTGATTAATTGGCCCACCTGGCTGGCGTAGCCTGCAGCATAAATCGTGATCGGGATGGCGCTTCCGACTGGCGCATTCTGCGGTATCTGCACATTCACCTGCGTGGCTCCGGCAATCAAACCTGGTGCTTGGCCGGCGAAAGTGACGGTAGCATCCACCGAGCCGATAGTAACGCCGATGCCCGCCACGGGCATTGGGAACGGAGGAGTCAGCGGCCCGATTGAGCCGTCCGGGATTGATGGCTTGAGCGCCCCTGCTCCCGTCATAAACACCGAAACGATGGAACCTCGCGCCGCCGGATTCGAGGACGAGTTCACGCTGGAATCCTGGTTCAGGATAGCTGCCTGCCCGCTACCGTTTCCGTTCACAGCAAAGATCCCCGGCGCCGCGACCACCGCAGGCAGCTTAACCGGCCCCAGTGTCTGCCCGCCGGATTGTACCGTAACAGGGATCGTCAGGCCCGGGCTAACTCCGAATGGAACCACGGCATTGATCTGGCAGTTGGATGCATAGAGAACCGGCGCCGCGAATTGGCCGAAGTTCACCGCAGGCTGGGATCCGAACTTCGATGATCCAAAGTTGTAGCCGAACAGCGTAACGATTTCTCCGGGCGCAATTGCGGCTCTTCCCGACGCGAAAGCCGACGCGTAGCCGGGAGCCAAACTAGCGGCGTTCACCACCGAAACCAATGCAGGTCCAGCGGGCTGTGAAAAGTCGACCTTCGCGGCAAACGCGTCGGAATCACCGCCGCCGTATTCGGTTTGAAAGGCGCGCGGCGTCGAAAAGAACACCAGTGCATACGCAGTGCCCGCGGAATAGAGCCCGCCCTTTCCATCCAGAGCAAGATAGGCGCCGGGGATGGGCGAGGTTGCCACCAGCGCGGAACCCGTGGAGTTGATGACCATGACGGCGGGATTCGGTGGCGCTGCACAGGTGGGCTGGGTCTGGGAAGGCGAAGCCTGGGTGACCGCGCTCACATATGCCAGCCCGGAGGCATCCACGGCAATTGGTGTCGGGTAGCTGTTCAGAAAACCGGTAAATGTGGAGTAAATGAGATGCCCCGAAGCATCGAGTTTCGTAACAAACCCGTCGCCGCTGAGGCTCGGCAACTGATTTAGGTTGTGGTCGGTGTAGGTTGTCGAGAGCGCGCCTGGCGTGGTGGGAAAGTCGGTCGATTGTGTGCCGCCCGCCACGTATACCGCACCGGTTCCATCTACGGCAATACCCAAAGCGCCGTCAGGCCCACTTCCGCCCAGGTAGGTGGAATAGAGCAGATGGCTGCCGCTGGCATCGAACTTCGCAACGAACGCATCGCCGTAGCGCAGCGGACCCAGGTCGACTTCGCCATGGAAGGTACGCGAGATCGCGCCCGCAGTGGTCGGGAAATTCGGCGAAACGGTTTCGCCCGCCACCCATACATCTCCCGAGCCGTCGACGGCGATGACATGTGCATCGTCCGGACCGGAGCCGCCCAGGTAGGTTGTCCACGCGATGCTTCCTGAGGGCGTCAGCTTGGTGATGAATGCGTTGTTACAGGGCCCACTCTCGGTCGGATTACCGCCGGGGCATGTTCCTCCCGCGTACTGGCTTTGGTAAACCCCAGCGGTTGTGGCGAGACCAGGTCCGGCCGCGCCAGCAACATAAATATCGCCCGCTGCATCCACGGCCATCGATTCCGCGGAACCGCCGATCGTCGTAGTGTAGAGAATATTTTGGGCCGTGGGGTCAAGCTTCACAACGGCATAGGAAACAAAAAACGGATTAGCAAGCTTCTCAACGCCCAGATACATGTTGCCACTTGCATCCAGTGCGAAGGCGGTGGCCCGCGACGCGGCCAGGCAAACGGAGAAATCGATAGCTGTGCCGGAGGGATTAAATTTGGTAACGAAGGCGCAGCCGTTGTTCGTAGTGGGTGTGCCGAGGCTGGTAGAGGTGAGCGGGAAATCCGGCGATGAGGTGGTGCCGGCAACATAAGCGGCGCCGGTTGAATCCACCGCGATCCCAGCCGCGGTGTCGGTGTACGTGCCGCCTAGATAAGTAACGTAATCAATGAGCGGCGAGGCCGCCGGCGCCACCCGCAACGCAATGCCGCAAAGCAGCGCCATTCGCAACCACATGAGTTGATTTTACTGCTGTCGCCGGTGCAGCCCCTTAAAAAAGTTCGGCTCCCTCAGACCGCTGACTCTCTCACAGCTTCAGCAGCTTCACCAGGTTCCCGCCCAGCACCGCTTCCTTCTGCGCGTCGGGAATCTCCGCCTTGAGGATCGCATCGATGGTGTCCGGCCACACCAGCGGGATGTCCGTCCCGTACACCACTTGGGTCGGCCCCATTTCCGCCACCAGGTGCCGAACACCCTCCGGCGAGAAGACCATTGAATCGGCCAGGATCTGGTCGTGCAGATATTCGCGAGGATGTTTCTTGTTCACGCACTTGGCGTTCTGGCGCACGTCACAAGCTACGTCCGTGCGTCCGAAGTACGAGGGCAGATACCCGCCCCCGTGCGCCGCGCAGATTTTGAGGGCCGGGAAGCGGTCCAACGTCCCATCGAAGATCAGGTGCGACAAGAAGAGGCCCGTCTCCAGCGGATTTCCGATGACGTTGCCCAGATCGCCCGCGCCCGCGAACGCATCCATCTTAGCCACGTTCTCCGCATTGTTGGGATGCATGAATACGATCACCCCCAGCTCCTGCGCCTTGGCCCAGAACGGATCGTACTTCGGCATCGACAGCGGCTCGCCTGCCACGTGGCCGCCGATCGCAACCCCGCGCATTCCCAACTCCTTCACTGCGTGCTCGGCCTGCTGCGCCGCCAAATCTGGGAACTGCAACGCCGGCGAAGTGAACGCTACGAAGCGGTCCGAATGCGCCTCACACCATTTCGACAGACCTTCGTCATGCACCTGCACGATCTTCGTAGCCAGGTCGCGATCGGCTGCGTACCACCAGAAGGTGTTGATGTCCAGCGCCTGCACGTCAATGCCGCGCTTATCCAGTTCCTGAATGCGATCCGGTCCGAGCGCCCTGCCTCCGCCTCGTGCGAAACGCTCCAGCGGCGTACCCTTCACCACGTCCGCAACCTGGGCGATGGCTGCGTGCGCGTGCACGTCAACCACTTTCACGCGTTTCCCGCCCAAGCGCACTTCCCGCCGGGTCACCGGAGCGCCAGACTGCGGCGCTGGGGCGGCGCCCTCCAGAAACTCGCGGCCTGTAAGAAGCGTTCCAGCCGACACGCCCGCCACTGTCTTGAAGAATTCCCTGCGATTCCGCATGCTCTGCTCCTTCTTAGCAAGTCTACCCTGAGTTTCGTCTAAGCCTTCATCTGGGATACGGATGGCCGCGCAGCGTCGTGAAGGCCCGATAGATCTGTTCCGCCAGCACCACCCGCGCCAGCTCGTGTGGCAAAGTCAGCGGTGTGAGCGAGAGCAATATCCCGCCGCGAGTCCGCCAGACTTCGGGCAAGCCATCCGCTCCGCCGATCAGAAAAACCAAGTCGCGCGCTTCCCGCTCCGCGCCGCCGATCAACTTCGCAAACCCGCCGGACTCCATGCTCTTGCCGGCAGGGTCAAGCAGAATCTTGGCCGCCGAGGGATGTTTCTCCCAGGGATCGAATCGCCCGGGCCGTATCTCGCGCATCTCGCATCGCCCGTATCGGCTGGAACGCCGGATATATTCTTCCGCCATCTGATTGGCGCTCGCGTCGCGCGGTTTGCCGACATAATAGAGGTAGATGCGCATCCCGGCCCGTAACGATCTTAGCGTGAAGGCGCACTGCCAAAGTTCATTTTCCGCTAAGCTGATCTAGTGGCCGGTGCTGTTCAGTCATTCAAACCCCGCGAGTTATTGATCCACACGCCCGACGGAAAAACTCGCGCGCTCATGTTAGACGACGACCGTTACACCCTCGGCAGGTCCAGCGCAAACGAGCTGTGTTATTCCGAGGACGCCGGACTTTCCCGCCAGCACCTGGTCATCGAAAGAAACGGCGATATCTGGTCGGTCCGGGACCTGAACAGCAAGAACGGTACCTTCGTCAACGGCGAGCGCATTACGGCATCACATACGCTGGGCCCGGAAGATCGCATCACAGCCGGACATCTGGCCCTCGAATTCGCCGAGAAAATTTCGGCCGCGCCGGCCAACACCGTCATCTTCGTCGAAGGGACGGCCCAGGCGGCGGTCGTCTCCACGACGGCGGCCACCAGCCTGCAAGGTCTATTGAGCGAGGAGAGAAAGATTGAAGGCGGCCCGCAGATGCGCGCGTTGATCCGCGCCGGACGCGAGCTGGCCGGCAACATGCCGCTCGCCGATCTCTTCAACCTGATCATGACCTTGTCTATCGACGCCGTAGGCGCGGCGCGCGGGGTTCTCATGACCGTGGAGGGCGACGAATTGGTGGTGCAAGCCGCCCGCGGTGAAGGATTCCGCATCAGCAGCATGGTCCGCGACCGCGTGATTAAAGAGAAGACCTCGCTGCTGGTTCGCGATGCCCGCCTGGACGAAGCTTTCGCCGGCCGCCAGAGCATCGTGCAGCAGCAGATTCGCAGTATGCTAGCTGTGCCGCTGCAAACCGACGACCGTGTCATCGGGCTCATCTATCTGGACTCGCCGCACTTCGTGCGCGAATTCACCAAGGATGACCTGAATCTCCTCACCGTGATGGCGAACGTGGCTGCTATCCGCATCGAGCACACCCGCCTGGCCGAGGTCGAGCAGGCCGAACGCGCGCTCGCTCGCGATCTGCAGCAGGCGGCGGTGATACAGCAAGGGCTGCTCCCCACCTGCGCTCCGGTGGTTCCGGGCGTCGATCTGGCCGGATACAACGCCGCATGCCGCACCGTCGGCGGCGATTATTATGACTTCATCAGCTATCCCGACGGCCGCGTTGCCATTCTGGTCGGCGACGTCGCTGGAAAGGGAATGCCGGCGGCATTGCTCATGTCCAGCCTGCAGGCCCGCGTGCAGGTACTCTTCGACGACCCCACCAACCTCGCCGCGCTCGTGACTCGGCTCAACCGGATCATAACGACTAACTGTCCCGCCAACCGTTTCATCAGCTTCTTCATCGGCGTTCTGGATCCGAAGACCAATGAGCTCGTCTACGTAAATGCCGGCCACAATCCGCCCCTGCTGGTGCGCCATGATGGCAGCCTGCAAAAACTCGAAGGCACCGGCTTGATCCTCGGCATTCTGCCCATCGCCAAGTACGAACAACAAACCTGCCTCCTGGAGCCTGGTGACGTTGTGGTTCTGTTCAGCGATGGCGTGACCGAAGCCTGCCGCCCCGATATCGACGAGGAGTTTGGCGAAGATCGGCTGGCCCAGGCGCTGGCGGAGCTAAAAGATGAATCGGCCCAGTCGATTATCGAAGCCATCAATCAGCGCGTCTTCGATTTCACCAAGGGTGCTCCCCCGGCCGACGACATCACCCTGGTCGTCGCCAAACGGCTGTAGCGGGGCGAGCACCCACTCCTGCGTGCCGCGTTCACACTCCTGTGAACGCTTTGTTCTTTCAGCTTACCGGTACGTCAACATCTCCTCATCCTCCAAATGCGGATGATTATTGAAGCTGCTCAGCGAAAACCTCTCCAGCGAAAAAAGAAATTCGGTGTAGCTCGCGTTTCGCGAGGTCCAGCTCAACTCCAGCGTCCGCTGTGGCGACAGATCCAAGGCCTTCCGCACCGTGGCCGCGATCACTCCGCCGGACGTGAACACCACCACTCGTCCATTCTTCAGCGCGCGTTCCCGAATGGCTGCGATGCCCCGATCCACCCGCTCGCAAAAAGTTCCGCCAGCTTTCCACCTCCGGCGCATCCAGCTCCTCATCCACCCACATGCGAGTGATACGCTGGAACAGCTTGTCGTAGACTCGGAACGCCGCGCTACGGTCGCCGGCCTGCCTGAACTCAGCTTCCAGCGCGCGAATGTCTTCGTGCCTCTCCATCAGCCCCGGCAGGAACGTCCGCATCACTTCGATGCCCGGATATTCGTCGAGTTCAGCGAGAGTCACAGTCTCGGGCCACATAGCGCCGGCACGCCGATAAACTTCGGCCACAATCTCGCCGGTGCGAAGGTGGCGGCACGCCGGTCCGTAGTAAACCTGGTCGAAAGTCGCGCCCGTTTCAAGCCAGTACTCGCCCAGAATCCGAGCCTGCCGCTCGCCTCGCTCCGAGAGTTTGTCGTAATTCGATTCGAGAAAAGAAGCCTGTCCGTGCCGGACCAAAGTAAGCAGCGCCATGCGGAAGCCACTAGAGTAACGTACATTCATAACATCGCATTGCTATCATTTGAATAACCCTCAGTTTCAGTTAGGAAATGATCACCGAGACCAAGCTTGTGCAGTTTGATTCGATTTCCCTCGACAGCGGCGCCACGCTAGCGCCTGTGGACGTCGCTTACGAAACCTACGGCACTCTGAACGACACCAAGAGCAATGCCATCCTGATTCTGCATGCGTTCTCCGGTGACGCGCATGCCGCGGGTCAAGATAAGGATACGGGAACCCCAGGCTGGTGGGACAACATGATCGGTCCGGGCTTGGGATTCGACACACACAAGTACTTTGTGATTTCATCGAACGTCTTGAGCGGGTGCCGCGGCACCTCCGGTCCGGGTTCCATCAACCCCGAGACCGGTTGTCCGTATGCGATGTCGTTTCCGCCGGTCACCATTGCTGACATGGTTCGACTGCAGAAAATGCTGATCGATCACCTGGGCATCCAGCGGCTGCTGGCGGTTTCGGGTGGATCGATGGGCGCGATGCAGGCGCTGCAATGGGCCGTCGCGTATCCGGAGTCTGTAGCGGCCGCCATTCCGATCGCCGGCACCGCGCGGCACAGCCCGCAGCAGATCGCCTTCAACGAAGTGGGCCGCCAGGCGATTATGGCGGATCCCGACTGGAATGAAGGCAACTACTATGGCAAGCGTCCTCCGGCTCGCGGTTTGGCCGTGGCGCGGATGGTGGGCCACATCACCTACATGAGCGATCAATCGATGCGCGAGAAGTTCGGCCGCCGGTTGCGCGATCAGAATCAGTTCGAGGTGGAGAGCTACCTGCGCTACCGCGGCAGCCAGTTCGTCGACCGCTTCGATGCGAACTCCTACCTCTACATCTCCAAGGCCATGGATTACTTCGATCTGACCAATGGCCGGCCGTCTCTCAGCGCGGCGTTTGAAAACGTGAAGTCGCGATTTCTGGTGATCAGCTTCACGTCCGACTGGCTGTATCCGAGCTACCAATCGCTGGAGGTGGTGCGCGCGTTGCGCGGCCGCAATTGTGACGTCGCCTATTGCGAGCTTCCGTCCAATTATGGACATGATGCGTTCCTGGTCAACATCGCCGAGCAGGCCGAGTTAGTGCGAGGATTCCTGACCAGCACGCTGCGCGGAGTGGAACGCTAAGTGGCCCAGGCGTTCGTGCCGAAGCTGCTCGGCCGCAGCGATTACGCGATCATCAGCGAGCTGATCGAGCCCAACACCCGCGTGCTCGACCTGGGTTGCGGCGAAGGCGAGCTGCTGGACTGGCTGGCCCAGAACAAGAACGTGGATGCGCGTGGCGTCGAGATTTCGGGCGCACGGGCGCAACAGGCCATCGCGCGTGGCGTTTCAGTGTTTCACAGCGACCTCGAAGACGCGCTGGCGGACCTGCCCGACCAGGCCTTCGATTACGTGATCCTCAGCCAGACGTTGCAGGAGACACGCGAGCCCCTCAAAGTCCTGCGCGACATGCTGCGTGTCGGACAGAGAGCCATCGTCGCTTTCCCGAACTTTGCTCACTGGTCCGTGCGCCTCGCGCACCTGTTCACCGGCCGCGCGCCTAAGACCAAGCTGTTCCCGCACGATTGGTACGACTCTCCGAATATCCATTTCCTGACCGTGGATGATTTCGAATCGCTGGCCGCCAGCGAGAAGTGGACCGTGGAGCGAAGAATGTTTCTGCAAGGCGCGAGGAAAGTCGCGCTCCTTCCGAACCTGCTGGCCGAAGTGGCCGTCTTCCTGATCAGGAAATAGGCTCTACTACAGGTTTGCGGCTGATTGCCTCGACGCCCTCTTCGGCGCGGGCCGCGAGCTTTTCTGTGAACTGCGCCAGATACGGCCTGCCATGACGCCCGGTCTCTTCGGCCAAAACGATATACGGATTCATCAACGTGGCGCGCAACACGAACAGCCCGCGTTCCTTGTAATCGAAAGGATCGATCTCCAGCCGCGCCAAGGATTCCGCAACAGAGCGCTGCGAATAGCTGGAGTGCTCCAGGACCGTGTGCGATAGGAAGAACGGCTGTGAATAGCTGTACTCGCCCTCGCTGTGCTCGCTCTCGATGGTGAAATGCTGGTAGATCCACTGATTCAGCTCGTTCATCCGCGCCAGAGACGTCGATCCTTTCTCTTTGACCAGGAAACAAACGATGTTGGTGTCGGGCGGCTCCGGCGTCAGCGGCACGAACTTGAAGCTCGGATCCACCTGGTTGGCTTTGGCCCACTGCTCCCAGTGCACCAGCCGCTCGTATAGTTCCCGCGCCGCCAGAATCGACGCTCGCACGATCTCGCCGTAACCATCGCGATTGAGCGGAATCATGCGATGTGAAAGCCAGACGCCGGCCACGGCCGCGCCCGGTTTCGAGCCTTCCAGAATGTACGGGCCGATGGAAGTGGGAGGCGCGTGATCCGGTTTTGACTCGTCGTCCTGCGCTGTGGAGGCCAGGTACGGAGCCGCTTCGGCGAGAAACTGGCGCACGCGATCGCTCCGAAATGCAACCACTCCGCAGGGATACGGCACGTAACCCAGCTTGTGCGGGTCCACCGTGATCGAATCGGCTCGCGGGAAAGCCAAAAAGGCGCTGAGCACGTCTTGATTGCCCCACTGAATAGGAAGCAGTCGCGAATAGGCGCGGTCGCTCAAATCGACTTCCCGCGAAACGAAGCGGCTGACGGCCTCCATGTGCTCGGCCAGCGAATGAGGAGGCTGGAAATGAGCCGGCTTGCCGGGGATGAAGAGCGATCGCAGGTAGCCTCCCCACGCGGCGTCGACATGCAGCCAGAAGCTGGTGCGCAATTCGGTTTCAAAGCGCTGCCGGAGGTCCAGAATCTCGTGCACCGGATCCACCGCGCCTTCTTCCGTAGTGCCGGCAATAGCGATCACCGCGACGGGGAGCATGCCTCGCTTCATCGCCGCTCGCATTTTTTCCTCGAGATCCCGAATGTCGATGCGGAACAGGCGGTCGACATCCACCAGGATCACGTTGTCGCGGCCGATGCCCAGCAAGTCCGCAGCTTTATAGATGCTGTAATGCTTCGTGCTGGAGACAAAGATCGCGGGCGGCCGCTTCGCAAAACAGACCGCCGTGCCGCTGTGAGGAATGCTGTAGCCGGTGGATGCCAGAAGGCCGCCGGTTCGTGCGATGGCGTCCGGTCGCGAGAGGTTGAGCCGCCGTTGCAGCGCCTCCACCAGCCGCGGCAGCAGATGCACGATCTCGCCCGGCGTCATTCCCAAGCAGTGCTGCTCATCCAATTCCAGATCCAAACCGAACTCGTGCGCGAGTTTCTGAACCGCAAGTGGGAAATACGCCGCGTTGCGAGCCACCCACAGCGCCTCGATGTTGGCGACGGTGCCGCCGCTGGTGACGTGCGCCCATCCGAATTCCGAGCGCGCTTCATGCGGTCCACCGGGCGAGGGAGGAGTTTTATAGCCCAGCATTTCGAGCATGTCGCAGCCGACTTCGAACTCCCAACGTTCCGTCACCGGCGCCGCTTCCGGCGTGACGTTGTTCGGATTATAGAGCAAGCCGGCGAAGTAGCCGAGCACCGAGGGCAGCGTCTGGTCCGACGTCATGTGCGCCATGTAGCGCGGGCTGTAGAACGGGAAATGCTTCCGCAAGCCGGCCAACATTTCAGCGATTTTTTGCGTCAGGTCGTCATTCCAATCCACCAGCTCACGGCGCAGGCTCTGTGGAATTACGATCTCGTCGGATGGGTAGTAGTTGCGCCTCCAGTGAAAATAATCCTGGAGGATGAAATTCATCAGCTTTTCTTCGATTTCCGCGTTTTCGGCTTTGGGTCCTAGGAACCAGGCTGCGATTGGCTTCGTTTTGTGGCGGACGGGCGAGTCTTCGGGCATGGCGATTCATCTACCGCTGAGCAAGCCGGCTGCCAGTCGACTGAGGCCGTGAAATCAGAGAGTTGCATTGTACTGGGGTGCGCCTCTATCGGGCAGAGTGGGGTATTTGCACCCTGCGTGGCAGAGCAGCCCCCTCGTTCGAGTCGCTCATGTTATCATTGCCTGCACGAAGGTGGCGCATGCAGCCAGAATTGCAGCGTGTTTCTCCGGTTAGCCTTTCAGAACGCATCCTTTTTATCGATGTTCTGCGGGGCATGGCGCTGTTCGGAATTCTCGCGGCCAACATGCGCGCTTTCTTCGCGCCCCTCGATATCTACGGGAATATCGGCGCCCTCTATCCCGGCCGTGCCGATGTCCTAGCCCAAGCCTTCATCGATGTATTTATCCAGGGGAAATTTATCTCGATCTTCTCTTTCCTCTTCGGGATGGGCTTTGCCATCCAGATGAGCAGGGCGGAAGCGCGCGGTGTGCGCTTTCTGGGCTTCTATCCACGACGCCTTCTAGCGCTCGCACTGTTCGGACTGATTCATGGCCTCCTTATCTGGGCGGGCGACATCCTCCTGACTTATGCGTTGTCAGGTGCAATTTTGTTGCTCTTTCGCAAGCGGCAACAGAAGACATTGCTGTGGTGGGCCGGCGGTTTGTTTACGCTGCCAATCGTCATTGGCACGACTATCTTGACCCTCTACTTCACACGTTTCCGGCAACCTTGGATGGCGCCCAAGCCGCCGGACATGAAGAAGCTTCACGATATCATCGGCATCTATGCGCATGGAACGGTTCGGCAGATACTTGCGCAGAACTGGGTGGAATGGAAAGATGAGTTGCCCTTGACGCTCTTCGCAATCTACGCGGTGGCGTTATTTCTGCTGGGCATGTGGGTGTGGCGAGCCGGCATCGTACAACGGCTCGATGAATACAGACCGGTCTTGAAGCGCGTATGCGCATGGTGCATCCCGATAGGACTGATCCTCAATATTTACGTAGCAATCGTGAAGGTGGTTGTTCCTCCAGGCATCGTTTCGCTGTGGGGTTGGTCCGCTGGAATTCTGTCGCTGTCTGGCGCCCATATCTTGAGCGCAGGTTATATTTCGGGCTTGGCGCTCATCTTTCTGCACCAGGATTGGCGACGCGTTCTACTACCGTTTGCCGCAGTTGGGCGGATGGCATTGACCGACTACTTGATGCAATCCGTGTTGTGTACTTTGTTCTTCTATCACTACACGACCGGTCTCTATGGACGCATCGGACCGGCCATCGGGCTGGCGCCCACCTTCATCCTTTATGGTGCACAAGTTCTGTTCAGCAATTGGTGGTTAAAGCGCTATCGTTTTGGCCCCATGGAGTGGTTATGGCGCGGCCTGACCTACGGCAAGTTCCCGTCGATGCGCCAGGAGGAAGCCATGCCGCAGATCGAAGCGCCCTCGCTCTCGTCCTACCCGCTTGCGTCTGCTGCGGCTGTGGGAGACATCGCAACCGCAGCCACACCTAACGAAATTGCTGAATGAGTGCTAATCCAACCGCGGATAACGACCACCGAAACCGCTGACACCGTGAGTCCCAGATCCCGAATTGGCCAACTCCGGGTTTGTTAAAACTGCTGGTAGAAGGCTCTCAGACTCGCCTCCTGTTTAGCTTTACGCGCTGTGCAGGCACGAATTGTTTCCAGTGTCTGCGCCAGATTTCTCGGTCCCCCTGTAAACTTTGCGACCCGCGGGCCGAAGAACGCGTTCACCTCCTGCTCTTCCTGCGCACTACAGAAATTTTGCGCGGTAAGAGGCAGAACAGCGCCAAAATCGGAGTCGCCGAAAGTGGGTGCTTTCGCGATCAATTCATCAAAGTGAGCCTTGATAAACTCAAACGGCATCCGGCGTGTTTCCCGGTGGGTCGTCATGTTTCCGAAGAGAATAGTGCTCGAAAGACGCAAGTCGAAATCGTTCTTCAAAAGCTCCTGCAGCGCTAACTGGGCGATGTCCGGGCTACGGAACGAACCCATCGCGATGAGCAGTGTTTGCCGCTCCTCTTGATCTTTGCTTTCGAGAGCCGCCGCACGGAATCGGTCAAACATGGTGCGGTCCCCCTCGAAAGCTGCCGCAGCCAAAACCGGGCGGACCATCCCACGATCCAAAGAGTTACGAGTCTTGAGCCATTTTATCGCCACGTCCCTGGCCGCGGACGCGAGCACCTCGTCCTCTCCTCTCAGTACTACAAACCGGAGCAGCCCCTCGCGAAGCAGACGCGTATCCTCAGAATCTTCGGCCTTGCCAATCCAACCTAATCCACGTGCCCTAGGCCCAAATGTTTTCTGTATGAAACGCGCCTGATTCGCTCGTAAAGCCTCGGGAAGGGTCGGAGGGCCAAGGCCATTAACGATCCGCTGCGCCCCCTCTACCAACTCGCGTTCCGGGCTGTTCACCATCAATGCGACTACTCCGAGCGCTTGTGCTGCCGGAAGCTCTCCAGTCAAAGTAAGCGCGAGCGCGTCGCCCAGCACAGACGCTCGTTCTACGACGCTTAGTTTATCGCCATGTTCCAGCAATCGCCGCAACGAATCGCCTGGATAATTTACACGGTAGTAACCGTTTGCTCCCGCATTGGGCAGTACCCATTCCGGGCAGCCTCGCGCCGCCGAGAGGGTGACTTCCGAAGTCTTCGTTTTTGCGATCAAGCACTGCTGCCCAAGCTCGGCGCCCATTCCGAATTTCAGGCAAACCGGAATCTGCCAGGTCTCCGCTTCCAGTTCGGAACCAAGCGGCTGAGAACGCTTCTGGGTCACCGTTGCGACCGGCTTGGAACCTTCGCTGCAACGGATAGCAACTGTAACTTCCGGGATGCCCGGCTGGTCCAGAAAAGTGCGGAACGCGGGTCCCGTCGCTGGTGTAGTGGCGGCAGTAAGAGCGGCCAGAAAGTCTTCCGTGCGGCCGTTCTTAAAGGCGTACGTTCGCAGGTAATTCTGCACGCCTTTGCGAAACTTCTCCGGGCCTACGCTGGCCTCAAACATCCCAATTACGGCGCCGCCTTTCAGATAGGTAATGTCATCGAAAGCATTGGCGATATCGCTCTTCGATTCCACCGGCTGCGTTATCCGTCGCGCCGAGGCCAGCCCGTCTACGTTAGCCGCGGCAAGCTTATCACGAAGATCATCGATCTCCGCGTGCCATTCAGGCTTCCATTGCTTTAGCATCGTGGAAGACATCCAAGTGGCGAATGCTTCATTCAGCCACGTATCGTTCCACCAGGCCATCGTCACCAAATCCCCAAACCACTGATGTGCCATCTCGTGCGCGGCGACGGATCCAAGCGTCCGCTGAAAACGAATGCTCTCCCGGTCGGGCTTGCTGAGTAACATCGGATCATCGTAGGTAATCAGACCGGCGTTCTCCATCGCGGTTCCTTGAAAGAGCGGCACCGCAACGCTATCGAGTTTTTCGTATGGGTATGGAATTTCGAAATAACTTTCCAGCCGTGCAAACAGCTCTGGGATTATTTTGGCCGCGTAGCTCGCATCCGCGGCCCGGCCTTGCGGGACGATCACTCGGATCGGCACTTGATTCCGGCCAGCCTTGCCGGCTTGCACAATTTCGAACGGCCCCACCGCTAATGCCACCAAATAGCTGGGCAGCGGTTTGGTTGTTTGAAATCGAATGGTCTTCCTCCCATTGCCATCCGGCGTTTCCGATTGCACCGGAGCATTGGAGAATCCAAGATCGCCGTTCGGGACGTGAAGAGTTACCTGCCACGGAACTTTGAAGCTGGGCTCATCGAAGCAGGGAAAGGCGCGGCGCGCGGCAACCGCTTCGAATTGAGTGAAGATGTAGTTTCTCCCGGCCTGCTTAACACGGAAGATTCCCTCGCTATTTTTGTCAGACAATTTGCCGTGATAAGTAACGGTAAGCGTAGCCGCCCCCGCTGGAATAGAGCGTTGCCAGGACAGGCCAATGAAATCCTCCCCGCCCGGCACTACGGTGATTTCTTGGCTAGTACCGTTGGAAGCAATGCTGGCTTTCTGTACCTCCAGGTTCGTCCCGTTCAGCCAAATGAGCGACGTGGGCTCCCGTAGGGTTAACGCAATCTCAATTTGCCCCTCGAACGCCTCTCGATCAGGATCCAAAGTCATTTGAACAGCGTAGCGTTCCGGATGAGCCTGATTGCCCAGGCGTAACGTCGGAGGAGTGGACGCCGCGATTGCAGCGGATGCCGCTAAGGAGAAAATGAGCAGGCGCATATGGGAGCCATTATATAGACTTAATCGTTTATAGTCGCCGCAGGCTGCAGCGTCTGATACGGTAGTAAAAGCATGAATGTCTCGATCATCGGCACCGGGTACGTGGGTTTGACGACTGGTGCCTGCCTGGCTTTTCTGGGCCACAAAGTCACCTGCATCGATTCCGATGAAAGGAAGATTGCGCTGTTGCAAGCCGGAAAAACGCCAATCTACGAGCCGTTTTTGACCGAATTGCTCGAAGAAGCTCGACCCAATCTTCAGTTCTGTCGCGACTACGTCGCCGCCGTGCCGAGCGCCAATGTGATCTTCATCGCCGTTGGAACGCCGCCTTCCGCGGATGGAAGCCCCGATCTTCGCTATTTGTCGCAAGCCGCGCGCGGGATCGGGCAATACTACGACGGCGATTACGTCGTGGTGGTCAATAAATCGACTGTTCCAATCGGGAGCGGGAACTGGGTCGGCTCGCTGGTCCGCGAATCGTTCGAGCAGCATCGTGGCCGGAAGACGGGCGAGCGATTCTCGGTGGCTTCGAATCCCGAATTTTTGCGCGAAGGCACGGCGCTGCATGACAGTCTTTATCCGGACCGCGTGGTGATCGGGTCCGACGATGCCCGCTCGCTAGAAATGCTGTACACGCTGTATCGCCCTATCCTCGACCAGACCTTCGCGCCGCCCACCTACTTGCCGCGCCCGGAAGGACTCGGCGCCGTCCCGCTGATTTCCACCGACCTCGCCTCGGCCGAGTTGATCAAATACGCGGCCAATGCCTTTCTGGCTTTGAAGATCAGCTACATTAACGAAATCGGACAATTAGCCGAGAAAGTGGGCGCGGATATTCAGCAGGTGGCCAAAGGAATTGGGTTGGACGTGCGAATCGGCACTCGGTTCCTGCAGGCCGGAATCGGTTGGGGCGGGTCGTGCTTCGGCAAAGACATTTCCGCTCTGGTTGCGACCGCCTCCGAGTACAGCCTGACCATGCCGATTGTCGAAGCGGCGCGTGAAATCAACCGGCGCCAACGGGAACGCGTGGTGGAGAAACTACTGGGTGAATTGAAGATTCTCAAAGGCAGAACGATCGGCCTGCTGGGCCTGGCGTTCAAGCCCAACACGGACGACCTGCGCGAAGCGCCCGCCATCGATATCGCGCGCAAGCTGGTGGAACGAGGCTGCAAGGTGAAGGTGCACGATCCGGTGGCGATGGAGCGTTTTCAGGAGCAATATCGCGACCTGCAAGTGATTTGCTGCGAAACGCCGGAGGAAACGGCCGACGACGCCGACGCACTGGTGCTGATCACCGAATGGCAGCAATACCGCGAGATGGATTGGGAAGCGCTGGCGCCTCGCATGCGATCACGCATTGTGCTGGATGGCCGAAATGCGCTCGATCGCGCGCGTTTGACGCGCTTCGGGTTTCGCTATCTCGGAATCGGCGGCTGATTCCTGAGTAGGCCTTATGGAGAAAAGGATTCTCGGCCGCACGGGCCTGGAAGCCGGCCGTCTGGGCATGGCAGCGAGCTACGGAGTCCCGGCCAGGGCCGTGGAACAGGCCTTCGAGCGCGGCGTCAACTACCTTTACTGGGGCAGCTTCCGCCGCGGGCGTTTCGGGCAGGCGCTTCGCAATCTGAAGCCGCAGCGGGACCGCATGGTGCTGGTGCTGCAGTCCTATTCGCGAGTCGCCGCGCTCATGCAGCCCAGCGTCGAGATCGCCCTGCGGAGGCTGGGCTTCGAATATGCCGATGTGCTGTTGCTCGGCCTCTGGAATCACCAGCCGCCGCCGCGGATTCTGGATGCCAGCCGCCGCTTGCGCGAGCGTGGCTTGATTCGTAACATTGCGATCTCCACTCATCACCGCCCGCTAGGTTCAAGCTTATCGGCCGATCCGGATATCGGGATCGTGCACGTTCGCTATAACGCGGTCCATACGGGTGCCGAGCGCGAGGTTTTCCCACTGCTCGCGGCGAGCGCGAATCGGCCGGGAATGGTCGCGTTTACGGCCACGAGCTGGCGACAGTTGCTGGATCCCAAGCGCGTTCCGCCGGGCGAACGAGTGCCCACTGCTACCGATTGCTACAGATTCGTACTCTCGAATCCAGCCGTGGATGTGTGCATGACCGGCCCCGCGAATGAAGCGCACGCCGCCGAAGCTATGCGCGCCGCCGAGCTTGGCCCGATGAGCGCCGAGGAACTGGCGTGGATGCGCCGGGTGGGCGATTTCATCCACAAATGACGTTACTGCTTGATGGCCACGGTAACACCGGCCTGGCTACTCACATTTCCCACTGTGATCAGCACCGGAACGTTGGTTCCTCGCGGAGCATCCGCTGGGATTTGCGCATTCACCTGCAAGACTCCCGAAGGTTCTCCGGGGGCTGCGCCGGCATAAAACACCTGGGCGGTCTCGCCCGAGATTTGAACCGTGACGGGCAATTGCGGGGTCGCCAGAACGTTACCGGTAATCGTTCCGTCCACACTGGACGGATTGGTCTGGCCGCCGCCAGTGGCGTAGATGCTCACAATCGAGCCGGGAGCGGCTCCATTTTGGCTGGAGTTGATGGTGCCGTCCTGGTTTATGATGGCTCCCTGGCCGTAGCCTTGGGCGCTGGCGGTGAAGATTCCCGGCAGTGAATCAAGAATGGGAACGCTCATCGTGTTCGACCGCGTCCCTTGATATTCAATCATCAGGCTGGTGTTCCCCGTGCCTGCCACTTCGTAGGGGACGATCACCGACACCTGCGTGGCCGAGCTGTAGATCAGCGGCGCCGCGTAGCCGTCGAAGAAAACCTGGGTACCGGCCAGGTTCGTAGCCACGGTTCCAGAATCAGTGATCTGAAGCGTTGCCAGAGTGGCTGGACCCAGGCCCGTTCCGAAAATGGTCACGATTTCGCCGGGCGCCACCGGACCGGGCGCATAGCTGGCGGCGTTCGCGGCGCCGGCTACTGAGGGCGCAGCCTGGGTCACTATCAGTGAGATCGGAATTGTGAGCGGGGTAACCGTGGGATCGGAAGGCGTGATGGTAATCGAGCCGCTGTAAGCTCCCGGCGACAGACCAAGCGGGCTGACTGATACCGACAGGTTCACGGCCGTCGTGCCATTTGGCGGGCTGGCCAGGAGCCACGTTCCGCCGTCTTGCGTGGTTGCCGAGATTGAAACGCTAAGTGGAGCCCCGCTGCTGCTTACAGCCACGGACTGAGACGCAGGCAAACTGCCGACTTGCTGATAAGCGAAAGCCAGGGGCGCGGGCGTCGCTGACAAGGTAGCGGGCCCGGTGACATTTAGCGTGATCGTGACCGTTTGCGCCGTACCCGAGGCGGGCATGATGGTGATCGTGCCGGTGTACTGACCCACTGCCAATCCTTGGGTGTTGATGATCGCGGTCAGAGTAGTCGGTGTGCTGCCCTGCGTGGGACTGAGGACCAGCCAGGTCCCGCCGCTATTGGTTGTGGGCGAAGCGGTGAACTGGATCGGAGTTGTGCCGCTCGCAAGAGTGATAGGTTGTTGCGAAATTGGCGAGCCGCTCGATACGGTCTCGTTGACTGTTATGGTGGTTGGGCTAACCGTCAGCGGTGTTGCGACGATAACCGTCAGGCTGACCGGCACTACCACCGGGCTATTCGAGGCTGAGGAAGTGATGGTGATGGAACCGTTGTAGGCGCCGGCCGCGAGGCTCGCGAAGTTCGCCGCTCCGACGGTGAAGGTCCCGGGTGTGGTCCCACTGGCGGCGCTGTTGGCCGTTAACCAGTTGCCTCCCGAACTGGTTGAAACTGCTGCGCTGTAATTCACGGCGCTGCTATTCGAGCTGATGCTGACGGTCTGATTGCCGGGAGCGCTGGTGGCTCCGGCCTGCACCGTAAACGAAAGCGACGCTGGGCTGACCAGCATCTGCACGGACGTTACAGTTCCCGTGATTGTGATCGTGAAGCTGGCGGTGGCCGTCTTCCCGCAGGGGTCGGTGGCTAATAATGTGAAGGTGGATGAGCCCGCCGTGGAGGGCGTGCCCGCAATCGAATGTGTCCCGTCGGAGTTTACCTGGATGCTGAGGCCAGGTGGCAACACCCCGCTGTTCACCACGAATGACGGCTGAGGCGAGAAAGGCGTCACGCAACCGCCCAGCCCGATCAGCAACTGCGACGGATAAGACTGTCCTACCGCGCCATTGGGAAAAGAGGTGTTGGTGATATTGAATCCGGACCCGTTCGACCCGCTGTTGACGGTAATCGAGTAAGTCTGTGTTTTCGTCGCGCCGGCAATATCACTGACAGTGGCGGTGAACGGGTAGGTGCCGGCTGTCGCGGGAGTGCCGGTTATATTGCCGTTGGCCTGGAACGTTAATCCGGACGTCGAAATGGGTCCGGCGGGCGACCAGGTGTAAGGAGCCGTGCCGCCGCTGGCCGTCAACATGATCTGGTAAGAGGCGCCAACCGTGCCATTGGGTAGAGTTTGCGGCGAGATCGTGAGAGTGCCGGGACCACTGCCGGCCGCGCTCTGATAGATTGTGTCGGTCCTTCCGGCTATGGTCAGAGTTCCGCTGCGTGCCGCTCCGCTGTTCGCCTCCACTGCATAGGAGACGCTTCCGTTGCCAATGCCGCTGGTAGGCGACGTGATGGTGATAAAGGCCGAATTGCTGGACGCGCTCCATCCGCATCCGGAGCTGGTTGCGATATTCACGCCGCCCGTTCCGCCCGCCGAGCCGACGGACTGGCTGGTGGCCGAAAGCGAGTAAATGCAATTCTGGCCAGGGGTAATTGTCAGACTAAATCCGCGGGTATACTGGACCGAGCCAACCGAGGCCCTGAGCTCCTCGACGGTACCAGATGCTCCGGTGATCATCAGATCGCAAGTCGCCATTCCCCTGCTGTCGGTAAGCACAATACCAGTTGGGCCAGCGCACGTAGCAGCTGGTGTAATAGTCGGGTCACCGGAATCAACGATGACAAAGCCGACATTGGGGATGGGCTCCCCACTAAAGACTCCGCCAGCGGCGACCACCTGGACAACAACACCCGCCGGTATAGTGCTCCCGGATGCGGCTGTCAGAGTTGGATTGTCGAGCGACGGGGAAATAACTTGGATGGAGACCTCTGGTTGGAGGGAGGCCGTCACTACCGTGGTGATGATGAAACTCACCGTTCCATAAGCGCTGCTGGCCGTCACAGTCGCAGCTAGGAAGGAGTTGCCGGGCTGAAGGCTGGTTGAAAGGAAATTGGCCTTGGCCTGGCCGTTGGCGTCGGTGGTGGCGCTAGCCCCATTGATCGTACCCGCGCCGTCTGTGATGGCCCATGTTACAGCGATATTGGGCGCCGGGCGTCCGTACGGATCTTTGGCCTCGACGACCATCGGACTGTTTGACAGGGACTGCGTCGCAATCAGTTGTCCATTGCCAGAGACCATGGTCAAGGTTTGCGACTGGACGAACCCGGCGCACACCAAGCAGAGTAGTAATATATCGAACGAACGAGAATTACTGGATGAAATCATTGATACACCAAACCAACTAGCGATAGTACTCAGGAGATAGATCGGACGAACGCGGGACTTCCTTCAGCTTACCACCTTCGCAAAGAGCAACACTCTATCAAAGCGCGACAGCCACGACCTAAATGCCGCCGATTGTTCAACATCAACCACGAAGGCGCTGATGCAAACCGGATGTGAACGACAGCAGACACGCGGCGGCAGCGAGCGAAGTTGCATCGGCGACATCGCGGGTGGGATCGATTTCCACCAGATCGATGGCGCGCACGCGGGGATGAAGGCCACATAGCCGCGCGGCCCGCCGGAGCTCCCAGGGCGCCAGGCCGCCTGGACGCGAACCGGAAGCTGCGGGCGCAAAGGTTCGGTCCAGCACATCGAGATCGAAATCCACGTAGATGAAATCGCCTGAATTGGATAGCTGTGTCAGCGCTTCGGCAGTGACGTTTTCGATGCCGCGCAGCCGGACCTGTTCGAGCGTGATGAAAGTGATGCCGGCGTGGCGAGCGACGTCGGCGTAGGCTCTCGAATTGGCGAACGACTGAATGCCGACCTGAACGATCTGGCCGCCGGGGAAGCCATCGGCGAGCAACGCTCGAATGGGATTGCCGTTGGTCAGGCCGTTGTCCATGGCACGGAGATCGAAATGGGCATCGAAGGTGAGCAGGCCTGTGGCGGGCTTGGCCGCCGGATAGGTGATGCTGTTGTCGCCGCCTAAAATCACCACCGCGGCGGAATGTTTTACCGCTTTTGAGACGGCCTCACGAATGGGCGCCAGGGCTTCTTCAGGGCGAAGGTCGGCAATTTTCAGGTCGCCGCAATCGTGGACGGCCAGCGCACGAAGGTCGCGGCCGAACTCGACGTCATAGGTGCTGTAGCGGGCCAGCGCGGCGCGGATAGCTTGAGGAGCGAGATCGCAGCGGCCGCCGCTCAAGGAGCCGAGGCCGACCGGCGCTCCCAGCATCGTGAGCGTGCCGATGGTCTTGGCTGCGTGCTCGCCGGCCAGCCACTCACCGGCGCTGGGCCAGTTGGGGTCGATGGCGCGCACGCTCACTTGGGCGGGTCCATCGGCATTCGAATGCCGCGCTCATGCGCGACGTCGACCGCTTTCGTGTATCCGGCGTCGGCATGACGGATGACGCCCAGGCCTGGATCGCTGGTAAGGACGCGCTCCAAGCGGCGCGCGCACGACGCAGTTCCGTCGGCCACCACAACCATGCCGGCGTGCTGGGCATAGCCAATACCTACGCCACCGCCGTTATGTATCGAAATCCAGGATGCCCCGGCGGCAGTATTTACGAGGGCGTTGAGCAGCGGCCAATCGGCAATGGCGTCCGAGCCGTCCAGCATGGCCTCGGTTTCGCGATAAGGGGAGGCCACCGATCCGGTATCCAGATGATCGCGGCCGATCACGACCGGCGCTTCGATTTTTCCGTGCTGCACATAATCGTTGATGGCCAGGCCGAACTCGGCGCGCTCGCCGTAACCCAACCAACAGATCCGGGCCGGCAAGCCTTGAAAATGGATCCGATCCTTCGCCAGCCGCATCCATCGCTCAAGCACCGGATTCTTGGGGAATAGTTCCAGCGCCAGACGGTCGGTAGTGTGGATATCTTCGGGCGATCCCGACAGTGCGGCCCAGCGGAAGGGTCCTTTGCCTTCGCAGAACAGCGGCCGGATGTACTCGGGAACGAAGCCCGGGATTTCGAACGCATCTTCGACGCCGGCGCTCTTGGCCTGCGCACGGATGTTATTGCCGTAATCGAAGGTGACCGCGCCCATGCGTTTCAATGCGAGCATGGCGCGCACATGCTCGGCCATTGCGTCGAAGGAGCGCCGCTGGTATTCATCGGGATTGGAGCACCGCAGCGCCAGCGCATCGGCGAGCGGCATGCCATTTGGAACATAGCCCTGCAGCGGGTCATGCGCGCTGGTCTGATCCGTCAGGATATCGGGAACAATTCCTCGGCGGACCATCTCGGGAAGCACGTCGGCGCAGTTGCCAACCAGGCCGACCGAAATCGCATGCCCGCGCTTACGTGCATCGTCGACGATTTGCAGGGCTTCGTCGAGACTCCGGGCGATGCGGTCGCAATAGCCGGTCTTCAGCCGCTTCTCGATGCGCGCCGAATCGACGTCGACACCCAGGAAACAAGCGTCGTTCAGGGTCGCCGCGAGCGGCTGCGCGCCGCCCATCCCGCCCATTCCGCCGGAAACAATGAGGCGGCCTTTCAATGTCCCGCCGAAATGCTTGTTCGCCGCGGCGGCAAATGTTTCGAAGGTCCCCTGCACGATTCCCTGGCTACCGATATAGATCCAAGAGCCGGCCGTCATCTGGCCATACATGATGAGGCCGAGCTGCTCCAGACGGTGAAACTCCTGGTAATTGGACCAGCGGCCGACCAGGTTCGAGTTGGCGATCAGAACGCGCGGAGCTTCCGAATGTGTGCGAAAGATACCGACCGGCTTGCCGGATTGCACCAGGAGGGTTTCGTCGTTTTCCAGTTCGCGGAGTGAGCGCACGATGGCATGGAAAGACGGCCAATCGCGGGCGGCGCGGCCAGTGCCGCCGTAGACAATCAATTCATCCGGCTTTTCGGCGACCTCGGGATCGAGGTTGTTCATCAACATCCGCAGGGCGGCTTCCTGGTGCCAACCCTTGCAGGAAATCTCGCGCCCCCGCGGCGCGCGAACTACCGGCGGACGATCACCCATCACTCGTATCGTACCGTAAAGGGGGTAGAAAACCAGTCACTTGAAATGCCTTAGGACCGGCACTGGCTGTACTGAGGGAAGGGCTAATGGGCCTCGGTCAGATAGCCCGGAAAGCAAATTTCTCTGAGACATTGGCCGCCACGATTCCACTAGAGATGCGTGAAAGACCAAGCCCTGCAGCCAGACACCGCCGCGCGCCAGCGCGCCATTGACGCCGCACTCAGCCAGATGGACAAGCAGTTCGGAAAGGGCTCGGTGCTGCGTTTGGGGTCGCGCAATGTGCTGCCGGTGACCGTGATCCCCAGCGGTTCGATTTCGCTCGACGCGGCGCTGGGTGTCGGCGGATTTCCGCGTGGACGAGTGGTGGAGGTATTTGGACCGGAGTCATCGGGGAAGACCACGCTGGCGCTGCAAGTGATCGCGCAGGCGCAGAAGGTTGGGGGCGCGGCCGTCTTTATCGATGCCGAACACGCTCTCGATCCGGCCTACGCCCGCAAGCTGGGCGTCGACGTGGACAACCTGATCGTGTCGCAGCCGGATTGCGGCGAGCAGGCGCTCGAAATTACTAACGCACTGGTGGCCTCCGGCGGTATCGATGTCGTGGTGATCGATTCGGTCGCGGCTCTGGTGCCGAAAGCGGAGCTGGAGGGCGAGATGGGCGACAGCCACATGGGCTTGCACGCTCGCCTGATGTCGCAGGCTTTGCGCAAGCTGACAGGCGTGGTGGCCCGGACCAACACGCTACTTGTTTTTATTAATCAGATACGGGAGAAGATCGGGGTCATGTTTGGTAATCCGGAAACCACCACCGGCGGCCGCGCGCTGAAGTTCTACTCTTCGGTGCGGGTGGAAGTTCGGCGAATGGCAGCCATCAAAGACGGCGAGAAGGTGGTCGGCAACCGAACCAAGATCAAGGTCGTCAAGAACAAGGTTGCCGCGCCTTTCCGCGAAGCCGAAGTGGATATTCTCTACGGGGAAGGCGTTTCTCGCGAAGGAGACCTGCTCGACTTGGGCGTCACCCAGGAGCTGGTGGAAAAGAGCGGATCATGGTTCAGTTACGCGGGCGAGCGCATCGGCCAGGGCCGGGAGAACGCGCGCGCGTACCTGATTGCAAATCCCGAGATTCGCGAGCAACTCGACGCGGCGTTGCGGAAGCAACTCGGGTTCGATGCCATCGGTGACGCCGAAGTTACCGTCAGGCTGGCGGCGAATGATCAGTTGCGGCTTACCAAGTCGGCCTAGAATCCCCGTAAATTCAAGCCTTCAAAGGCCCGAAGTACGCCGGAATGGCGTTTCATCGGCCTCCCAGCATCCGGCCCTCAAAAAAACTGAGGAAAAATCGCATTTTTCTGCTATTCTACTCTTTACATCGGGCATCTCTTCCCGTATGATTTGTTAGGAAACAATTTTGTACGGTTATGTTTTATGTAGCCGCACTTGAGATTGGAAGAACCTCACAGATTTGAAACACATAAGGAGAAGTTCATGGCAGGAAAAATGACGCAGTCGCAAATCATGAAGGAACTAGCCACGGCCACTGGAAGCAGCACCAAGGCAGCGAAGACATTCGTCACCAGCTTCGCGGACATGGCGGTTCGGGAAACCAAGAAGAACGGAATGTTCGTGATCCCGGGAATCGGCCGTCTGGTGCGCGTGGATCGCAAAGCGCGCATGGGGCGCAACCCAGCCACTGGCGAGCCGATTAAGATCCCGGCTAAGAAGGTCGTAAAGTTCCGCGTAGCGAAGGCCGTAAAAGACTCGATCGTTCCACCCAAGAAAAAGTAGGCAGCCTCTAAACAAAACCCCCGCGACGGCCTCGCGGGGGTCTTCTTTCCAAAGTCGATTCAGGTCCGCTCAAAGTGCGAGCAAATCCAGGAAGCCTTATGCCTGCTTCTTTTCGTCGACGTCGTGGTGTTCCTCGGTCTTTAGAGCATTCTTGAAGTTCTTAATGCCTTCGCCTAAACCCTTTGCCACCTCAGGAATCTTCTTTCCGCCAAACAGCAGAACGGCGACTACTAAAATGACCACAAGTTCAGGAAAGCCTATGGATCGGAACATACGGCCTCCTTTATGGACTCTACTCTATTGTACGGACCCGGCTTCGGTCCCGTCAAGGTGAGGTCGTGGGCCGTCTCGGTGAATCGGTAAAAAGTTCCGGGTACTATCTGGAAATTGGCGGATCAACGCAAGATAGATTGCCGATATTACGAAGTTACAGGCGCAGCTTCTTTTGGCCCAAATAGTGCGTTAAGCAAGGGCTATGAAGCGGACAACCATCCTTTGCTCCTACTTAGTAGCCCTGACAGTCCTGGCGGGGTTGACCACGGCCTGTGGAAATCGACCGGCACCACAACCGGTCGCCCAGCAGATGGCGCAACCCGGGAGTCAACCTGGGGCTCAACCTGGCGCTCCTCTGGCGGAAGGGCAGCCTGCCGATGCCGCTCTAGCTCCGCCACCAAACTCGCCACCACCCAGCTCCGCGGCTAATTATGAGCGGGTGCCTTCGAACACCGTCTATTCCCGCGGGAACGATTCTCGACGTCCGTCTCGAAGAGACGCTCGACACCAAGCGGAACCGGGCAGGGGATCGTTTCACAGCGACGGTGACGAGGCCGATCATCCTGGACGGGCGAACGTTAATCCCTGCGGGCACTCCTTGTACGGGCCACCTGACGGAATCGAAGCCCTCCGGCCGATTCAAGGGCCGCGCGGTGATGAGCCTGAGTCTGGATTCGTTCGATCTCAATGGCCGACGCCACGAAATCAGAACCACGCACGTCGGCCGCGAAAGCGGCGGACACAAGAAGCGCAACTGGGCCTTCATCGGCGGTGGGTCTGGCGCGGGTACGGCGATCGGCGCCTTGGCAGGTGGTCCGGCGGGTGCGTTGATCGGTGCGGGTGCAGGCGCTGGGGCGGGGACGGCCGGGGCTGCGTTCACGGGCAAGAAGAATGTTCGTTTGCCGGTGGATACGCCGCTGGCGTTTTCTCTACGGGTTCCGGTGACTCTGGCAAACTGACCCCAGCAGACGCCCTAACCGATTTCTGCTAACCTTGGCTGGGATTTCCCGTCCAAGGCATAGTCGTGAAATTGCGTCGACACGGTCGCGCACTGCCCGTCTGGGACAGTCTCCTCCAAGATATTCGTTATACTTTGCGGACGCTGCGGCGTGATGCCGGCTTCACGGCCTTCGCTGTTCTCATCGTCGGACTCGGGATCGGGGCGAGCTCGACGATATTCGGAGTGGTGAACGCGCTGCTCCTTCGTCCTCTGCCTTTTCGCGATCCCAGCCGTCTGGTCTGGATCGCCAATCACGATAGCCTGGGCCTGTCGGGCCAAACCACCCAGGTGGGGAATTTGCTCGATCTGCGCGAACAGAATCAATCCTTCACGGACCTGGCCGCCTACTTCGCCTTCTATGGCGTTGGCGACAACAAACTCACCGGGCAAGGAGAGCCGGAGCGTCTCAGCGGCGTACCGGTCTCTCAGAATTTTTTCCCAGCTGCTGGGGGTTCAGCCGCAGCTTGGCCGGCTCTTCACCGCGGAGGAATGCAAATGGAATGGACCAAAGGCCGTTTTGTTGAGCCACGGGCTGTGGGTAAGGCGCTTTGCCTCCGATCCTGAAATCGTAGGGCGCCCGCTTACGTTGAATGACGAACCAGTCACGGTGGCTGGCGTCCTGCCGGCTTCCTTCGATTTCGCGTCAGTCTTCGCGCCCGGCAGTCACATTGATCTCTACCTTCCCTTTCCTCTCAGCGCCGAGACGAACCGCTGGGGAAACACGATGGCGATCATCGGGCGCTTGAAACCCGGTGTCAGCTTGGGAAGTGCTCAGGCGGAGGTCAGTATCCTTGCTGACCGGATTACGAAGGCTCATCTTCGCGAGCGCAACGACTTTGAAGGAAAGCTGACGCTTCTGGAAGATCATGTCAGCGGCCGGATCCGTCCGGCTTTGGCCGTGCTGGCGTGCGCCGTCGCCGTGGTCATGCTGATCGTGTGTGCGAATCTTTCGAACCTGTTGCTGGCAAGAACCGCGACGCGTCAGAAGGAGATTGCCATTCGCACTGCGCTCGGAGCGGGGCAGGGGCGCTTGATTCGCCAGGTGTTGACCGAGAGTGTCGTGCTCTCTTTCTGTGGCGCGGCCCTGGGGTTGATCCTCGCCGTCGGTGGCACGCGTTCGCTGGCTCATCTGGACGCCATCAGCATCCCCTTGCTCCAAAACGTTCGGACCGATGCGACGGCCGTCGGTTTCACTCTGTTGATGGCGGTCCTCACCGGCCTGATTTTCGGAATGGTTCCGGCGTTGCAGGTTCCTTCGGCTGCTCTTCACGACGCGTTGAAGGACACTAACCGCGGCTCGACGGGAGGCAAAGGGCGGGGTTGGATCCGCGACGCGCTAGTTGTTTCGGAGATCGCCTTTGCCTGCGTGCTTCTGGTGGGCGCCGGGCTGCTCATTCGGAGCTTTCTCCGGGTCCTGGACGTAAACTTGGGATTTCGGCCCGAAAGCGCCGTGGCGGTGCGCGTTGATCCGACGCGTCAGTTATCCGGGCAAGCCCAACAGAATGCCTATTTCGACGAGGTGCTCCGGCGCGTCAAAGACATCCCCGGCATCCAGGCAGCCGGGCTCACCGATGCGCTGCCACTGGGCCGAAACCGCAGTTGGGGTGCGGGCGCGAAGGGACAGGTTTATCCGCCAGGACAATATCCCAACGCGTTTGTACGCATCGTGAGCGACGGCTACCTGAGGACGATGGGGATTCCGTTACGCGCAGGTCGGGATTTGAGTGGGCGTGATACGCCGTCCACCGAGCTGGTAATCATGGTAAATGAGACCATGGCGCGAAGGCTGTGGCCGGGCCAGAATGCGATCGGGCAGATCGTCCGGGCCGATAAGGAACGGCGTGTGGTTGGCGTGGTTGGCGACGTGCGGCACATGGCGCTCGAGCAGGGAGCGGGGCTGGAAATGTACATACCGATCCGTCAAATCGATGACTTCCCGTCCGTGGATTTAGTGGTCCGCTCAAGGCTTGCTTTATCCGAGTTAGCTCCGGCCGTTCGCGCCGCACTCAAGCCCATTGAACCCAATTTGCCTGGCAACGATTTTCGACCATTGCAGCAATTGGTGGACAGAGCCGTCTCGCCCCGGCGCTTTGTGGTATGGTTACTGGCCGGATTCGCCGCGTTCGCATTGATTCTGGCATCGCTCGGGATCTACGCCGTCGTGTCGTATTCCGTGAACCAGAGAACCCAGGAAATCGGGATTCGAATGGCGCTGGGAGCCTCGGCGGCTGATCTGCAGATGCGCATCATCCTGCAGACTCTGGCGCTGGCAGCCGTGGGTATGCTGCTCGGAGTGGCTGGCTCCTGGGCCCTGGCGCGAGCACTCCAAGGGTTTCTATTCGGGGTGACTTCAACCGATCCGGTGACTTTCGTTGCCATGCTGATTGTCCTCACCATAGTGGCCGTCACGGCCGGTTACCTTCCAGCGCGCCGGGCATCGCGAATCGATCCGATGGTTGCCCTGCGGGCGAATTAGCCGTTTTCGTGTCACAAATAGCCGCTGGCAGGCGTTATGTTGATGTGAACGCAACAGATTTGAGCACAGCCAGCGAAGCGGTCAGCAGTGTGGGAGCCGGCGAAGCGCCTTTCGATTTCGAGGCAACTTTCCGCGCTCAATACGAGCGCATTGCCCGCGTTATTAGAAGGGTTGTCCACGATCCAGCACGCGCGGAAGAACTCGCAGTCGAGGTGTTTCTGAAGTTGTGGCGGAGCCCGATCGCCCAAGGAGAGAAGGCGGAAGCGTGGTTGTACCGGTCGGCGGTACGAAAAGGTTTGGATGAGCTGCGGCGGCGGACGCGCCGGGTCCGTTATGAAAGCCTGCTCGGATTCGTTCGAGCAGTTCCAAATCCCGAGGAGATTCGGGCCGCCGCCGAGGAGCAGGAGCGAGTCCGGTTAGTACTGGCTCTGATTGAGCCCCGCCATGCGGAACTGCTGCTTCTCCGCAGCCAAGATCTCAGCTACGACGAGTTAGCATCCGTTCTCGATTTGAATCCGGCTTCGATCGGCACTCTTCTCAGTCGCGCCCAGCAAGCGTTCCGAAAGGAATACATCAAAAGATATGGCAAACAATAACGAATCGAATCTGGACCGCTGGGTGGATGATCATCTGGCCAACCTCGACCCCATCGGCGACTGGCAACCGGACGTAACACGGGCGCGCGCTCGCCTCGATCAGAGGCGTGCCAACGAAAGAACAGTGGGGCGAAAAGTGACCTGGGGGGTGACCGTGGTGCTGGCCGGGTGCGCCGGTCTTCTGGCGTTTCCAGCCTCGCGGGGAATTGCGCAACGTTGCGTGGGTGCGTGCGAGAGCTTTCTTGCCGGCCGAGCAACCACGACGCCGATGCAGCGTTCGCAAGCTGCCCCGGATTTCAGTGTGGAAGATGCCAGCAGCGGCAACATCCGGCTGTCGGATTACAAGGGCAAGGTGGTCCTGCTGAATTTTTGGGCGACCTGGTGCCCGCCTTGCAGGGCCGAGATCCCCTGGTTTGAGGAGTTCCAGCGGACGTATGCTGACCAAGGATTCGTCGTGATTGGAATCTCCATGGACGAGGACGGGTGGAAGGCTGTGAGACCGTACATGGAGGCAAGCAAGATCAACTATCGGGTCGCGATCGGGGACGCCGCGCTGGCACAAAAGTACGGAGGCTTGGAGTCGCTGCCCGAGACCCTGTTGATCGACCGTGACGGGAGTATAGCGGCCCGGCATGTTGGGATCGTGAGCAAGACCGATTACGAGAGCGAGATCCTTCACCTCTTGAGGAAATAACTGTGGCAGACTCTACCCAGGGAGTCTGCCGCTGTATGAACTTTTTCTCCGACGAGATGCGCCGGAATCCATTCCCGGTGTACGACCAGATGCGCCACTCTCCGGTGCTGCACGTCCCGCCGCTCGACTTGTGGATGATCTTCGACTACGAGGGCGTCAAGCGCGCGCTGAATGATAACGACGCTTTCAGCTCAAGCATGTTCACCGCCAGCCGAGCCAATCCCGAGTGGTTCATCTTCTTCGATCCGCCGCGCCATACCAAGCTGCGCGCTCTTATCATGCGAGCTTTCACGCCGCGGATGGTCGCGAATCTAGAGCCGCGCATTCGCGAGTTGTCGCGCGAACTGTTGGACCAGAGGATCGAGCATGGAGAGATGGATCTCGCCGCGGATTTCTCGGTCCCTTTGCCGATGATAGTGATCGGCGAAATGCTTGGCATACCGGCGGAGGACCGGCCGCGGTTCACGCGATGGAACGACGTCATGTTGAGCCTGAGCTACACAGTGCCAGGCGGTGATGAAGCCGCTAAAGCATCCAAAGGCTATTTCGTGGTGAAGGATGAGATGAGCGCCTATCTTGGAGAATTGCTTGCCCAGCGGCGGGAGGCGCCGAGAGACGACTTACTGACTAAGTTGGTTCATGCCGAAGTGGATGGCGAGCATTTGACCGAGCCAGAAATCCTGGGCTTCTTTCAGCTTCTGCTCGTCGCCGGCTCCGAAACGACCACGAACCTGCTCAATAACGCGATCCTATGCTTGATTGAGAATCCCGACCAGCTCGCTCGCCTTCGTGCGATGCCCGAGTCTGCTGCCTTCGACGATCGAGGAGGTGCTGCGCTACCGCTCGCCGGTACAGTGGATGTTCCGCGCAACCAGGCGCGAGGTCGAGATCCACGGGCAAACGATTCCCGCCGGGAAGCTGGTGCTCCCGATCATCGGCGCGGCGAATCGCGATCCGCGGCAGTTCCCGGACGCCGGCCGCTTCGACATCGCGCGTGATCCCAACCCGCATATCGCGTTCGGGCACGGCATCCACTTCTGTCTGGGCGCCGCGCTCTCGCGATTGGAGGCCAGAATCGCTCTGCCGGACCTGCTGGAACGATTGAAAGGCTTGGAGCTGGCGATCCGCGAACCGTGGGAGCCGCGCAAAGCGCTGCACGTCCACGGACCAGCGCGCTTGCCGATCCGCTTCGAACCAGGCAGGCGAGCCGCCGCTCAAGCTTGACACCAACTTTGTGAGAGCATGATTGAAAAGGAGTTTCGGATGCTACTCACACCTGATCCGACTTTCTACCCATCCCCGCGCCTCGCCATGCAAGCTCCCGTCGAGCGCCTGGCCTACGTCGCGCTTCTCAACCCTGCACAGGACGGCCGACCGGATGGTATGGCGGTGGTGGATGTCGACCCTGCTTCGAATAGCTACGGGCGCGTCGTGGGCCGCATCGATATGCCGAACGCCGGCGACGAATTGCATCACTTCGGCTGGAACGCCTGCAGCTCGGCGCTGTGTCCTTACGCTCCGCATCCGCACATCGAGCGGCGCTATCTGATCACGCCTGGGCTACGCTCCTCGCGCATCTATGTGATGGACACGAAACCTGATCCTCGGCAGCCCAAGATCGTCAAAACAATCGAACCTGAGGAAATAGCAACACGCACCGGATACTCGCGCACGCATACGGTGCATTGTGGTCCGGACGGCATTTTCGTCAGCGCCCTCGGCGCGCCGGATGGCAGTGGCCCGGGCGGCGTCTTTCTGCTGGATCATTTTTCGTTCAAGGTGCTGGGGCGCTGGGAAGTGGATCGCGGGCCGCAATACTTCGCCTACGATTTTTGGTGGCACCTGGGTCACGACACCATGCTGACCAGCGAGTGGGGCACGCCCAACATGCTCGAGAACGGCATCAATCCGGAGTTGCTGCTCGCAGGCAAGTACGGACATTCCATGCATGTCTGGGATCTCCGCAAAGGGCGTCACCAGCAAGCGCTCGACCTAGGCGGCGAACAACAGTTGGTGCTCGAGCTGCGGCCCTCGCATGATCCTACCAAGACCTACGGATTCGTCGGCGTTGTGGTTTCGCTGAAGGATCTTTCGTCATCCATCTGGCTGTGGAGTCGCGATAACGGAAAGTATGCTGTGAAGAAAGTGATCGAGATTCCGGCCGAGCCGGCCGATCCGGAAGTATTGCCGCCACTGCTGAAGGGCTTCAAAGCGGTACCGCCGCTGTTGACCGATATCGATTTGTCGCTGGACGACCGATTCCTTTATGCGTCCTGCTGGGGCACCGGCGAGATGCGCCAGTATGATGTTTCCGATCCGCACAATCCCAGGCAAGTGGGCTCGCTGCACATTGGTGGGATTGCGCGTCGCACGCCGCATCCTGCGAAACCAAGCGCGGCGTTGAACGGCGGACCGCAGATGGTGGAAGTGAGCCGCGACGGCCGGCGCGTGTACTTTACCAATTCGCTGTATTCGTCGTGGGACGCGCAGTTCTATCCCGATGGAATTCGGGGCTGGATGGTGAAGGCGGATGCCGGGCCCGATGGCGGCTTGCGGCTGGATCCAAAATTTTTCGTCGAGGTGGACGGCATGCGTCCGCACCAGGTACGGCTGGAGGGCGGCGACGCTTCCTCGGATTCTTACTGCTATCCATAATGAGCGCGCATTTAATTACGACGCCGGCCTGGGCGTGGCTGGTTCTGTTCGCGCTGGGCGCGTATCACGGACTCAATCCGGCGATGGGCTGGCTCTTTGCGGTGTCGCTGGGCCTGCAGGAAAAGAGCGGGCGCGCGGTATGGCGGGCGCTTCCGCCGCTGGCGCTGGGGCACCTCGCGTCCATGAGCGCGGTGGTCGCGGTGTTCGGACTGTTGCAGATTGGGCTGTCGAACCGCTGGGTGCGCATCGCCACTGCGGCTGTTCTGGTGGCTCTCGGCGTTACGAAGCTGGTCAGTTCGCGGCATCCACGCTGGGCGAGTTGGACCGGCATGCGGGTTGGATTTCGAGACTTGACCATCTGGTCGTTCTTGATGGCCACCGCGCACGGGGCCGGTCTGATGCTGCTGCCGGTGCTGTTTTCGCTGCCGGCCGGCGAGCACTCGCAGCATATGCATGCCGGCGCGACGCTGCCTCAGCCTTGGTTGATCGCGGTCGCGATCCACACCCTCGCGTATCTGGCGACGGCTGGGACGATCGGTCTGGTAGTTTATCGATACGTGGGGCTGGCTTTTCTGCGGCGCGCTTGGCTCAATCTGGATGTGCTGTGGGGGATGGCGCTGATCGTCGCGGGCGTCGTCACTTTGGTCGTTTAGGACGAGGGGTCGGAAATTATTTGAGTGCACTGTCCCTAATTAATAGAATGGAGAGCATGAGCGTGTACACCAGACGTGGTTTCGGAAAAATGGCAATGGCCGGCCTGCCGCTCGGAGCGGCGCTGGCAAAGATCAACTCCAAAGTGGGCGGGGTGCAGATTGGCGTGCAATCCTACAGCTATCGCGATCGCCCGCTGGACGCGGCTATCCAGGCCATGATCGAAGACGGTATCGGTGAGTGCGAGCTGTTTTCGCCGCACATCGAGCCGGGACCTATGCCACGCCCCCAAGGAGCTGGAGGACGAGGCGCAGTCAATCGCGAAGAACTCCGCAAATGGCGCTTGACCGTCCCGCTGGACGAAATCAAGGCGGTCCGCAAGAAGTTCGATGACGCCGGCATTTGGCTCTTCGCTTTCAATCTCAGCTTCCGGGACGACTTCACGGATCCGGAGATCGACCGCGGGTTTCAGATGGCGCAAGCGCTGGGGGTTAAAGTGATCACCGCGTCCTCCACTGTAAGTGTGATGCCGCGCGTCGCGCCGATGGCCGAAAAGTACAAGATCACGGTCGGGGTGCATGGCCACAACAATGTCAAAGATCCGAACGAATTTGCGACACCCGAAAGTTTCGCAAAGGCCATGGCGCTTTCGAAAATGATCGGCGTGAACCTGGATATCGGTCATTTTACGGCTGCGAATTTCGACGCAGTCTCGTACATCGAAGAACATCACGACCGCATCACCAACCTGCATCTGAAAGATCGCAAGAAAAACGACGGGCCGAACGTGCCTTTCGGAGAGGGCGAAACTCCAATCAAGCAGGTTCTTTTATTGCTGAAGCAGAAGAAGTACAATATTCCGGCGAATATCGAATACGAATACAAAGGCAAAGACGACGCCGCGGTGGAGGTAAAGAAGTGTCTCGACTACTGCAAACAGGCGCTGGCATAATCATCCTGGCGGCCGCGGGACTGGTGCCTTTGGCAGGGCAGCCTCCTCGGCCGGGCAGGAATTTTCTCATCAGCCGCGATGTTCCCGATCCAGCGGCGGTTGAGCGCGGCCAGAAAACTTTCGTCGCCCGTTGTGGGTTCTGCCACGGGTCGAACGCCAACGGTGGCGAAAGCGGCCCGGATCTAGTTCGGTCGGTGCTGGCTTTGGATGACGAGGGCGGCGACAAGATCGGTCCCGTGATTCGGAGCGGACGCCCCGATAAGGGCATGCCGGCGTTTCCGCTGACCGACGATCAAATCAAGGACGTCGCGGCGTTTTTGCGCTCGCGCCAGCAAGCCGCGATCAATCGCAATGCTTATACTATCCAGGACATCGTGACCGGGGATGCCAAGAAAGGCCAGGCGTATTTTAATGGCGCAGGCCGATGCAATACTTGCCACTCCCCAACTGGCGATCTGGCGGGCATCGCTAATAAGTATGACCCGGTGGCCCTGCAGTCACGGCTGGTGTACCCGCGGACTCAACGCCCGCGCCGCGCGGAGGGACCCGAGCCAAAAACCGTTCCGACGAAGGTCACCGTCACTCTGGCTTCCGGCCAAACTGTTAGCGGCACGCTGGAGTATATGGACGATTTCGACGTTGCGTTGCGCGATGCATCCGGTGATTATCGTTCTTTTTCGCGCGACACCGGCGTCAAGGTGGACGTGCGCGATCCTCTGGCGGCTCACGAGGAGTTGCTGAAGAAATATACCGATGAAGAAATGCATAATCTGGTGGCCTACTTGGAGACCTTGAAATGACACTTAGCCGGCTTGTTTTCCCCGCACTCCTCGCAGCCTCGCTATCCGGCCAGGGCCTGGACCCCGCGAAACTCCTGAAGCTGCCGGTGGACACCTGGCCCACGTACAACGGCGACTATTCGGGCCGCCGCTTCAGCCCGCTGTCAAGAATCAACGCTTCGAACGTGACGACCATGACGCCGGCTTGGGAATATCGGATCAATACCGGCCCAGCCGACGGCGACAACGCCTCGATCAAGTCCACGCCGCTCGAAGTCAACGGCGTGCTTTATTTCACTGTTCCCGACCACGCCTGGGCTGTCGATGCGCGCAATGGCCGCCAACTCTGGCACTACAAATGGGAGACGCACGGCGGCATTCACATCGGCAACCGAGGCTTCGGAATGTATGGCGACTGGCTCTATTTCGAGACCCCTGACAATTATCTGATCTGCCTCAATGCGAAAGACGGCACGGAGCGATGGCATGTCGAGATCGCCGATGTGAAGCAGGAGTATTTCTCCACGCCCGCGCCCATCGTCGTTCGCAATCACATCATCGTGGGTGTAGGCGGCGACTCGCTGGATGTTCCTGGATATCTGGAAGCCCGCGATCCGGAAACCGGGCAAGTCCAGTGGCGCTGGAATTCGACTCCCCGCAAGGGCGAGTTTGGGGCGGACACGTGGCCGAATCAGGAAGCCATGGAGCATGGCGGCGGAATGACGTGGGTGCCCGGCACGTACGATCCGGAGCTGAATCTTTATTATCTGGGCACGGGCAATCCAAATCCAGTGATGGCCGGCCAGGGACGCAAGGGCGATAATCTATGGACCTGCTCGATTGTCGCGCTGAACCCCGATACCGGGAAACTGGCTTGGTATTTCCAAGCCTCGCCACATGACACGCACGATTGGGACGCCGCGCAAACGCCCGTGCTTATCGACGGACAGGTCAACGGGCAGCCGCGCAAGCTTATTGCGCAGGCCAGCCGCAACGGATATTTCTTCGTCCTGGACCGGACCAATGGAAAGAATATTCTCTCCAAGCCTTTTATCGATCTGAACTGGTCGAAAGGCGTGGACGCCAAGGGCCAGCCGATTCCTGATCCTGCCAAGGAGCCACATACCAACGGTACGCTAGTGATTCCGGCCTCGGGCGGCGCATCCAATTGGCCGTCTCCGAGCTTCGATCCCGAGACCGGCCTGTTCTACGTAAACTCTTCCTCGTCGTACAGTCTCTTCTATCTCACCGACACCGAGGATAAGCCGGAAGGCTACGGCGGGCGCGATTCGGGTGTGTTCTCGAAGGTCGCGCTGAAGGCCATCGATTACAAAACGGGCCAGATTCGATGGAGCCACGAGTACGGACGCGGAGGCGGCGGTTCAGGAATCCTGACCACTGCCGGCAAACTGCTGTTCACCGGCGATCCTTACGGAAACTTCATTGCATACGATCCGGCGACGGGCCACATCCTTTGGCATACGCATCTGGTAGCGAATGTTAGCGACGGGCCGATGACTTACGAGTTGGATGGCAAGCAGTATCTGGTCGTCGGCGCGGGTGACTCACTGTACGCCTTCACCGTGTTGCATTAGACATTCCGCGTGGCAAAGCGCACACGTAGTTTTGTTCCGAGACCAGCTAAGTGGTTGATGACTCTCGCGAGTTAGTGCGGGAACGTCACATGCATCCTCATTGAGCAGAGCCGGACGTACGTTATCCGGCTAATTGCTCAAAGGAGGAGCATTATGTCTCAAAACGAAGCTGGCAAATCGCACACTGGCGTCACCTGGGCTCTTTTTCTTGGCCTAGCCATTGCCATTGGCGGAAACATTTACGAGTCGATGTGCCGCGATAGCTTGACCCGCGATCTTGCTCGGGTGCAAGTAAACACGCAACAGCAAATGGCTAAGGTGAACGATGCGGCCAAGGGAGCGCTCTCACAAACTCAACAGCGCCTGGACGCTTTAGAGAGCCAAGTGGAAGACTCGACCAATGCGAATTTGCGGCAGGTCCGCTCGGAACTGAAGAAAACCAATAACCAACTGGCCGATGGCGTCGAACAGAAGAGCCAGCAACTCATGAGTCAACTGTCCGATCTGCGAGTGGATACGAGCGAGAAATTGGGGCGCGTTTCCGGCGACCTCGAGAACACAGGCGCAGATGTCAAGCGCGTCGAAGGCGACTTGAATACCGTGAGCGGCGCCGTCGCCACGAACTCCAAGGAACTATCCGCCTTGAAGGAACTGGGCGAGCGCGATTATTTCGAGTTCGCTTTGGGCAAGACGAAAGCGCCGCAGAAAGTCGGCGATCTCCGCCTGGTCTTGAAGAAGACCGATCCTAAACACAACCGCTATACGGTGGAAGTGCTGGCGGACGACAAAAAGGTGGAGAAGAAAGATCGGACCGTTAATGAACCCGTCCAGCTTTATCTTTCCGGGAGCGCTCAAGTGTACGAGATTGTGGTGAACCAGGTGAAGAAGAACGAAGTGGTGGGCTATGTAGCCGCCCCCAAGATCAAGGTGGCGAGAGGCCAGAGCTCGTAATCTATTGAATTTCGAACAAAGAGGCTGCCCGGTTTCGACGGCGAGCGTGAGTTCTGCCGGGCGCCTCAATTCAGTTTTTCGATGACAACGGAAGCGTTTACGTTTGGTTGTGTGCCTCCAGCCAAAGTCTGGAGCGCAACCGCTGCGGCAGAAGTGTAATTTTGAAGAGTTAGAACATCACCCGCTACTATCGCGACTATGACCTGCCCATTGTTTTGCTGAGTGCCTGCCCCTGAACCGTACGTAGAGGTCGTGAGCGGGACGCCATTCAAAAACACTGTGAATTGGTTTGGCCCTACGCCCGATATGCTGAAAGTAACCCCGTAGTCGCCGGGGGCGCTGAACGTAATGGGGGCAAGTCCGGCAGTATGCGTGATTCCAGCGGTAAGAATACCATTGGTGTCAAAGGTCACAGCGTCGGCGACCGCAACCGTTTGAGCGCTGGTGTTGTAAATGTAACCGTATTGGGATAGCCCGCTACTTGGCCCGGTTGGGCCGGCCGGACCAGTTGGGCCCGCAGGACCAGTTGGGCCGGGAACCATAGAGGCCGCGCCGGTCGGACCGATTGGACCCGTGGGACCGGCGGGACCAGTTGGACCGGGAACAGTCGATGCCGCACCCGCTGGACCAGTCGGACCAGTTGGGCCAGGAACAGTCGATGCCGCGCCTGGGGGACCAGTCGGACCAGTTGGGCCAGGAACAGTCGATGCCGCACCCGCTGGACCAGTCGGACCAGTTGGACCGGGAACAGTAGATGCCGCACCCGCGGGACCAGTCGGACCAGTTGGGCCAGGAACAGTCGATGCCGCGCCTGGGGGACCAGTTGGACCGGGAACAGTAGATGCCGCGCCTGCGGGACCAGTCGGACCCGTTGGGCCAGGAACAGTCGATGCCGCACCCGCGGGACCAGTCGGACCAGTTGGACCGGCGGGACCGGGAACCGTAGAGGCAGCACCGGTTGCGCCGGTTGGGCCCGCGGAACCCGTCGCACCTGTTTGCCCTGATGGGCCCTGTGGTCCGGGATCTCCCTGGAGAGCCGACACTGGAACGGAATGACACATCTAGCTCTGGCTGGTGGCTCGTGGATACGCTTTCCTTGCTGTCGAAAAACACGACCGTTGCCGGCGCCAGCGGTGCGCCTGATAATACGAACCCTTGATTCGATTGCGGACTTAGCAGCCACTTCTGAACCGTTGCCGTCACATCAACTGTCACGAACTGCGCTGCCTGCGGAACTGAAAACGTGGCGATGAAAGCGCCTGACGCAGGCGCTGTGGTGTAGGTCAACGTGGCCTCATCCCACTGCCCGCCCGCCTCCGAAACCTGTACCTCGCCGCCGGTGGCCAACCGGCCAACCCATAAGACAAGGCTGGCTCTGGATACATCGGAAGGACTTGCACCAGGCGGGAAACCCGACAGGTTGAACTTCACAAATGTTCGGGTGGTTCCACCGGTCTGCAAGAAAGGGAGCGCGCCGAAGTTCACATCCGGATAGAGACTGTTCACGTGCGCGTCCCCGCTAACTGGCAACTCTTGGGCTAAACCCGCCGCAGCCAGCATTAGAGCGAAGACTATCCTGCCGTTCATGACTGACTAGTGGAAAATTGCCGAGGAAAGTATCCAATTTTTCGGAGACAAAGGTGCGCGTGAGCCGACTAAAGAAGCAGGAAGCGAAATGCGGTACCCGACTATCCTCTTATACGCGAGCGTTGCTCTCATTTTGCCCGCCTTCGGGGCGGACTTCTCTTTCGTTGGAGCGTTCGCGCAAGATGACGAACGGAGGCAGTTCGCTTTTACTCTAAGCCAGCCTGGGAACGTCCTCATTCGCACCTGGTCCTACGCGGGCGGCGTCAATTCTACGGGAGCACGAATTGAAGCCGGGGGATTTGACCCATCCCTCTCGCTTTTCGATTCTACCGGTCTGATGCTTGCCGCCAATCGCGATGGAGGCTGCAGCAAAGTTGCCGCCGACCCCGTCACTGCCTCGTGTTGGGACGCCTTTGTCGCCGCGACACTGCCGAGTGGTACGTACCAGCTCGTCTTGACGGAATCGGAGAACATGCCGTTTGGGCCAAACCTTACTGATCCATTCGTCTATGACGGAGCGGGAAACTTCACAGCGGCGCCGGGCATCACCCTACCGGCAGGGTTCTGGGACTTCTCGCCCAACCGCCGCAACAATTCTTATGCCGTGGACATTAGCGGCGTCGATTCCGCCCAATTGCCACTCGGGCCTGCGATCGGCGCTCTCGTGAATGGCGCGAGTTGGGAGGCTGGACCGGCCGGCCCGAACACGATTTTGACTCTTTTCTACCGCAGTCTTCCCGGCGCGCAGCCCTTGGGCGTTCTGATCGACGGACAAAGCGCGGAGCTTCTATACAATGGTCCTACGCAACTGAACTTCGTGGTCCCGCCAAGCGCGGTCCCCAATGCAACCGCCTTGTTGCAGATTTCGAGCGGCGGCAATCTCTTGCTGGCGACGCCGCTTCAGATTGTAGACGCCTCGCCGGCGCTGTTCACTGTCAACCAATCAGGAACCGGGCAGGCCAGCGTACTAAATCAGGACTACACCTACAACGGCGCCATCGCCCCCGCCGTGCCTGGGGCACGCGGATCGATCCTAATGGTGTACGGAACCGGCTTCGGCGTCGCAAATCCTTCCGGACAGGACGGGCTTTCCTGGCTCCCCGCGGCGGTCGGCGCGACCATCGGCGGACTTGCCGCCGAAGTGACCTTCGCCGGGCTGGCGCCGGGCTATACTTCAGGCCTCCAGCAGATCAACATCCGCATTCCGGATGGGTGTCCGACCGGCGCGGCAGTGCCGATACGGCTACAGCTCGGCGGGCACAGCACTCAGCTTGGGACTACAATCGCCGTAGAATAATTCCTTACCAGCGTCTATTCAACTCCGGATTTTTTTACAAAGCTTTCACAAGCGAAGGGCGGAGTCGAGCGTCCTAACCCAAGAAGAAAGGACGTGCTATGAAATTGGCCATTCGAATTGCCGTAATACCTGCATTTTGCGTTGTCCTGTTTGCCACCAAAGGTGACAACGAAAACGCTAAGGCAATCCTGCCGCAGCTTCCGACCAGTAGTGAGCGAATCGTTTCCACTGTTCCCATCAATGGTGATGTCAATCCCTACGGCGTGGCGTTCGTGCCAGACGGATTTGCAAGGGGCGGAGCGCTGGAGCCAGGCGACATTCTGGTCTCGAATTTCAACAACAGCGCCAACCTGCAAGGTACCGGGACGACGATAGTGAAAGTAGCGCCAACCGGTGGAGTCTCGGTGTTTTTCCAGGGCAAAGCAGGATTGGGGCTTACCACCGCACTCGGCGTATTGAGGCGAGGATTCGTTCTAGTCGGCAACTTAACCACCACGGACGGGACTTCGAACACTGTTCAGCAAGGCTCGCTGCTGATCCTGAACTCAGCCGGCGCGATGGTCTCCAGTCTATCCGATGCGTCGCTACTGGATGGGGCGTGGGATCTTGCGATTCATGACGACGGCTCGCGTCCGCAAGTGTTCGTGTCGAACGTTCTGAACGGAACGGTCACGCGACTCGATCTGTCGATCAGCGGGACGGCGGTCACGGTTAGCTCGTCCACCCGGATCGCTTCCGGTTACACGCATCGCTTCGATCCGGCGGCGCTGGTTATCGGTCCGACAGGCTTGGCATACGATACCGATCATGATGTGCTGTATGTGGCATCCACCGGCGACAACAAAGTGTTTGCGATTGACCATGCACGGGCCGCATCAAAAGATGTGGGCATGGGACGGGTAGTCTACACCGACAACGTTCATCTACACGGACCCCTTGGCCTGGCGCTCGCTCCCAATGGGCATCTGATCACGGCCAACGGAGATGCCGTCAATACTGGCGGAATGCAGAACGAGTTGGTGGAATTCACGGTCGGCGGGCGGTTCGTGGCGCAGTTTCAAGTTGATTCCGGTGCGGCGGGCGGTGCATTCGGTCTTGCATTTAGCCGCAGTGGCGGCGAGTTCCGTTTCGCGGCAGTGGACGATGTGCAAAATACACTGGACGTCTGGACTCTCCGCGGCGGCAATGGGGACAATGACAACTGAGCTACTTGGTCGCGGGAATTGACAGCCGAACCTTGCTGTTCACACCGTAGTAAGTGAGATCGTAGCCCGCATTCCTGGACTTCTTCGACAGTTTCGGGAAGTATAGGTAGCCGGCAACAGGCTGGGTACTCTTGCCCTCGGGCAGCGATCGTTCCTCGAGTTCCTGCTTCATAGTCCACGGGTCGGGACCCGAGGGTGGAGGACCTAACGTCCCTGGCGGACCATTCTCGACGGCGACGCCTGTGTAGGTGCCACTAACGCGACGGCCCGTGACAGGATCGGTACCGGTCTCATAGCCAACGCTAGCGGCGACATCGGTGTCGCGACCGCGCGGAGGAGAGTTTTTCCGGTCGAGTACTCCGGCGATCGTGCGCGCGCTCACGGGAGGAATAGCGCTCGTTTCCCCAGCGGCGCTGAGCATGAAATCGCCCGAGGAAACATCCAGTTCGGGCACGGTTTCCGGATACATCGCCACTTCAATGACGATGTAGCCGCCACTGTTAAGATCAGCCGCAAAGATCTTGCGGACTTGGGCGGGCGGGACGACGGCCGCAGCGATTGTCACGCCATCGCTGGTCGCATGCGCGGGATAGTCGGTGGCGCTGCCACGCGGCCGAATTCCATTGCTCGCGAACGCGGCAATCACCGCTACCAACATTAGGGCGATACGCTTCATAGCCGCCTCCAGTGTCATTCTACCTTGACTTCGGACTGACCGGCCTGCTTGAGCTGGGTGTTCAAGTTAGTGAGATCCTGCGTCTTCATCGCGGCCCAACGTTGCAGCAAGCTCGCCATGGCTTTCCGGCGATCCGCGGCCGCCGCCACCGCTTGCGTGGTGGGAGCGGTATCGGCGCCTTGAATCAGGCGCATCAGGAGGCCGAGCGATCCATTGACGCTGCTGATGGTGTCGGGCCCCGGGGCCGCGCCGCGTCCACCGCCGCCACCACGTCCCCCGCCGCCGGCGCCCTCGAGCGCCTGCACTCTTTGATCGAACACCGAGATGGCATCCGCCGCCGGGCCCCGCGCCGCGCGATCGCGCAATTGCCGCAGTTTCTCGCGGACCGCGCGCATTTGCTCCAGCGCCTTTGAGGCGGCGGTCATGTCGTCGTACAGCTGTTTCGAAACGGTGAATTGCTGCAAGAGATCTGCTTGCGACGTATGCACCCGCGGATCCATTTTCACCGCGAGCGATTCGGTATAGCTATGGCCATTGACGGTGAGCTTTACCGCGTAGTTCCCCGGCATGGCCCAGGGCGAGCTGGGCGCCTGCGGGGTGTCGTGATAAATAGCCTGCATCGGATATTCAGGCCGCCCTTCCGGCAGCGGCGCATAATGCATATCCCACAGGAAGCGATGCATGCCCGGTTGGTTCGAAAAGACCTGCGGCGGACGCACCCAGTAAGACGGGATGGCCAGCGCCGGATCGGCCTTGGGAGCCGGCTCGTCGCTCGAGTAGCGCCGCACCAGCTTTCCGCCGCTGTCTAAAATCTCCAAGGTCACCGCACCGCCTGACCCCGGACCGAGATAATAATCAACGATCGCGCCATCCGGTGGATTCTCGCCCGCCGGCTCGTCGGGTGGCCAGGGCGTGTCGGTATTCATGTCCCAACGCACGCGCGTAGCAGCCTGCGGCTTGAATAGGAACGCCGTGGCATTCGCGACCGCCGGGGAAAGTTGCCGCAGCGGCGTGACGTCGTCCAGAATCCAGAATCCGCGGCCGTGCGTGGCCGCTATGAGATCGTCATCCTTAACGATGATGTCGCGGATCGAACTGGGCGGCATGTTCAACCGCAGCGATTGCCAGTGGTCGCCGTCGTCGAACGAAACATAGACCTCGCGCTCAGTGCCGGCGAACAGCAGCCCCTTGCGCTTGGGGTCTTCGCGGACCGCATCCACTGGCGCGTCATTAGACATTCCGTTGACGATCTCAGTCCAGGTCTTGCCGCCGTCGTGTGTGCGCAAGATGTGCGGCCGCATGTCATCCAGGCGCAGCGTATTGATAGCCGCGTACGCGGTCAGCGTGTCGAAATGGCCGGCGTCGAGAATAGCAACCTTGGCGAAAGGCGCCTGTTGCGGCGGGGTGACATCTTTCCAGTGCAGGCCACCATCGACAGTTACATGGATCAAGCCGTCATCCGTACCTGCCCAGATGCGATTGACATCCAGCGGCGAGGGCGCCACGGCATAGATTACGCCGCGCTGTGACGGTTTCGCGGTTGGCTCATTGCGATATTTGCCGACGTTCGCCGGTATTTCCCAATCTTTGCGCGCAAGGTCGGGGCTGATCTGCTGCCAGTTGTTACCGCCGTCGCGCGTTTTCCACAAGGTATTAGCTGCGAAATAGAGGATGTGCGGATCCACCGGCGAGAATAACACCGGCGCCGTGCGGAGTGCGCGAAAATCCGCCGGCCGGATGGGCTTGGGCGCGACGTTCTCCACTTGACCGGTTCGGCGATCGTAACGAGTCACCTTGCCGCCATAAACGATGTCCGGATTCAGTGGATCAGGCGCGGCATAGCCGTATTCTTCTACGCCCACCGGATGCCATTCGCGAAGGGTAATCCCACCGTCGTTGCCGCGGCTAGCGATGCAAGCCGAGCCGCTGTCCTGCTGGCCGCTGCACAGACGGTAAGGGAAAGCGTTGTCGGCTGCGACGTGGTACATGGCGGCCGTTGGCTGGTTGTACCACGAGCTCCAAGTCTCGCCGCCGTTCACCGAAATTATCGCTCCCTGGTCGCTGGCGATCAGAAGAATTTCAGGATTATTCGGATTAATCCAGATTTTTTGATAGTCGTCGCCGCCCGGAGCGCCCCGAATTCCAGTCCAGGCCTTGCCCCCGTCGATCGATTTCCAGGTCACGACACTGGCGCTGTAAACAACGTCCGGATTCTTCGGGTCCACAGCGGGCAGCGGGAGGTCGCCACCGCCAATCCGTGCTGCTGGACGCGTGTCGGTGGTGATGCGAGACCAGTTCTCCCCCGAATCCTCGGAACGATACAGCCCCGTGCTGCGGCCACTGGCTACGGCGGCATATAAGCGGCTCGGACGGCTGGGCGCAATGGCGATCGCGGCCTGAGTGACACCCTCTTCCGGCAGCCCTTTCGTCAGCGGATGCCAGGTATTGCCGCCGTCGGTGGATTTGAACATTCCGCCATTACTTCCGCTCCACGCGCCGTTTTCCCAGGGACCTTGCCGCGCCTCCCACAGCGACGCATAGACTTGGTCCGGATTCGAAGGATCTATTTCGACGTCGGAGCCTCCCGTGTTCTCGTCCTTGTAAAGCACCTTCTGAAACGTCTGTCCTCCGTCGGTGGAGCGGAAGATCCCGCGTTCCTGGTTGGGACCGTACGGGTGGCCGAGTACGGCGACGAACAAGCGGTTCGGGTTCCGAGGGTCGACGGCGATCTGAGGGATCTGCTGGCCATCTCGCAGTCCCAGATGGGTCCAGGTCCTACCCGCGTCGCTGGATTTGTAAATGCCGTCACCGACGGAAAGATCGGGCCGTTGCAAGCCCTCGCCGCTTCCGACATAGATGATGTCCGGATTGGACGACGCTACCGCAATAGCGCCGATCGACCCGGTCGCCTGGTCGTCGAAGATAGGCTTCCAGGTACGCCCATAATCGCCGGTCTTCCACATTCCGCCGTTGACCGCGCCGATGTAGAAGACGTTGGGCTGACTGGGGACACCGGCGCACGCCCGCGTGCGGCCACCACGATAGGGGCCAACCGTCCGCCACCTCATCCCAGCGAAGAGCTGGCCGTCAAAATTCTGGGCCAAGCAACTGGGCCCGAGTGTAACTATGAAAACCACCAGGCAGGCAAAATGTCTCACTGTGGACCTCATGGGTGAAGTATATCAGCCTGCAATCTAGTGTTGATCGCCGGGCCGAGTGCAGGCGTCCGTAATAGGGTTATCGCTATGATTAATAAGTCACTTAGCGCCGGCGTAAGATCTCGGATGAGAAGGAGGTCATAGTACTAAATGACGAGTTGGCTAGAGTGAAAAACAGTGAGACCGTCATTGAAAAACCCTAGGTCTGGTGTTACACTCAGTTTGGCTGTATAAGAGTCGTCCGGGATTGTCGCCGGGTCGGCCAGCCTTGCCGTTCTAATTTCGGAGGAAATGTAATGAACAGGTTTTACATGATCTTGCTGGCATCCAGTATGCTGGCGTCGTCGGCTTTTGCCACTTCAACCACATGCCCAACGTCGCTTACCGCGTACCTAGCGCCTAGCTTCAGTTGCATGACCAACGGTTTAACGTTCAGCAATTGGGGTTATTCAGACCTCAATGTTCCGGCTGCCAATGTCTCGGTTGTTCCGCAAACCGTGATGGGGGATGAAGGGTTTCAGTTCCAATCGTCATGGAATGTCAACAATGTCAACGGAGGTGCTGAGGTTACAGAGGATAGCCTGATTTCGTTTACGGCTTCGGGCCCCGGCATCACGAATCTCGAACTTTTCTTCAATGGCTCTGTGACGGGAACCGGATCGGCTAACGTAACTGAAAACTACTGCCTGAACGGTCCCCTCGTCGGATGTCCGGTGGGCTCCTCGGGCCAGATCAAAGTGACCAATCCGCCGCCTGGTTTTAACGACCAGGTCTTTTTTTCGCCCGTCCAATCGATCTCGGTTTCCAAGGACATTCTGGTAGACACCGGGACCAGAGGATCAGCTATGATTTCGCAGGTGACTAATAACTTCTCCTCGCCAGAACCGCTTTCCTTCGTCCTGCTCGGCTCCGGCCTACTGGGTCTCGGCCTGCTTCGCAAGCGAATTAAGCGCTAACTCTGTTGCAGTAATTACGGCGTGGAACGCGGATAACTGCGTTCCACGCTTTTCCTGTTTTTACACGCTCCGTAAGTCGTCTAGAATCGATTTCGGTATATTCAGACTTCCACTTACTCCCGTTCCGAGTGCGACTCCTGGCTTCACATCGCCGTGAAAATCGGACCCGCCAGTCACGGCTAGAGCGAATTTCCTGGCAATTTCGCGATAGCGCGCCTGGTCGGAATCGCTGTGGTCGGAGTGGTAGACCTCGATTCCACGTAGTCCGGCGTCGCGCAGCTTGGCGATAAGGGATTCCTCGGTAGCCGGGTTGCGGATTCCGAGCCGCACCGGATGCGCCAGCACGGGCAGGCCGCCGCCGGAGATGATCCGTTGAATCCCCGTAGGGACGTCCGGCGCCTCGCGCTCCACGAAGCCTGGAGCCGATTCACCCAGGTATTTACGAAAAGCCTCTTCCCAGTTGGCCGCGTAACCCTTTTGGATCAGCACGCGCGCGAAATGCGGCCGCCCCGTCAGCGTTCGCCCGATCCGCTCTACTTCCGCCAGCTCGATTTCCACACCCAGCGATTGTAGTTTCGCAATCAGCCGGACATTTCGCTCCCGGCGCGCCGCCTGCAATTCCCCAAGCCACTCTCGGAACTCGACCGAAGGCGGTCCGTGGAGGAAATAGCCGAGTAAGTGAACGGTACCGCGCTTTAGGCCATTGCTATCCAGCCGTGCGCTCAATTCGATCCCGCAGACTAAATCCAGGCCGTATGCCCGGGCAGGCGCCGCCGCCTGATCGTAGCCGGCAAAGGTATCGTGGTCGGAAATCGCCAGCGCTTCCAGACCCATCGCCAGCGCGCGGTCAACCAGTTCCAACGGCGTGCACGTGCCGTCGGATTCGTTGGTGTGTGTATGCAGATCCACCATAGTTCAAGCCTCGGTCACAGCTCGAGCCTTCTGAGCCGGAGCGCATTTCCGATCACTGAAACAGAGCTGAAAGTCATCGCCGCACTAGCGATCATAGGGCTCAGCAACACACCGAAAAACGGATAGAGGACCCCGGCCGCAACAGGCACTCCGACCGTGTTGTAGACGAAGGCGAAGAACAGATTCTGACGAATATTGCGCATAGTGGCACGGCTCAAGGAGCGAGCGCGAATAATCCCGCGCAAATCGCCCTTCACCAGTGTAATGGCGGCGCTCTCCATGGCTATATCCGTTCCCGTACCCATCGCGATGCCCACATGCGCGCGCGCCAGAGCGGGAGCATCGTTAATTCCATCGCCGGCCATCGCTACCACACGGCCTTGCGCTTGCAACTTCGCCACCACCTCCGCCTTTTCATCAGGCGGCACTTCCGCCAGCACTTCATCGATTCCTAACTTTGAAGCCACCACGCCCGCGGTCGCGCGGTTGTCGCCAGTGAGCATGACGATGCGGATCCCATCCCGATGTAACATCTCGATAGCCTCCGCGGCGGATGCCTTGATTGGGTCGGCCATGCCTAGCAGCGCGCCGGGCTGGCCATCGATGCTCACATACACGACAGTCTGGCCATCCTGGAGCAGCGGCTTGGCACGCTCGCTTAGCTCCGCGGGCATGGCGTTTCCAACCGAGACTTGCCGGCCATCCACGAGTCCGGTCACGCCTCGGCCGGGGGTCGCCTGAAAACCGTCCACCTTCGACAGCGTCAAGCCGCGCTCCATGGCTCCGGCAACGATCGCCTCAGCCAGCGGATGCTCGCTCATCCTTTCTACACTAGCCGCCAATCGCAGGGCTTCCACATCGTCGACGGTGACCAGTTTCGGCTTGCCCTCGGTCAGCGTACCCGTCTTATCCACCACCAGTGTGTCGACTTTTTCGAGCGCTTCCAGAGCTTCCGCGTCGCGGATCAAAACGCCTGCTGTGGCTGCCCGTCCGGCGCCGACCATAATCGACATCGGAGTAGCCAAGCCCAAAGCGCACGGACAGGCGATTATCAAGACAGCAACCGCATTGAGCAGCGCATAAGCCATCCGCGGCTGGGGTCCCCACACCGCCCAGGCGATGAACGTCAGAACCGCGACGCCTATCACGGCGGGCACGAACCAAGAAGCCACTACGTCCGCCAGGCGCTGGATCGGCGCGCGCGAGCGTTGCGCCTCACTCACCATCTTCACGATCCGTGCCAGCAAGGTGTCGGCGCCGACTCGGTCCGCGTGCATGACAAACGCTCCTGTGCCGTTGATCGTTCCGCCGTTAACCCGCGCGCCTACTGTCTTCTCGACTGAAATCGGCTCGCCGGTGATCATCGATTCGTCCACCGCGCTCGATCCTTCGATGACAACCCCATCCACCGGCACTTTCTCACCAGGCCGGATCAACAGCGGATCGCCGATCTTGACTTGTTCAAGCGGGACGTCTTCCTCGCCACCGTCCGCCAGGATTCTGCGCGCAGTCTTGGGCGCGAGCCCCAGCAGCGACTTGATAGCCGTGCTGGTCTGGCCTCTGGCGCGCAGTTCCAGCACCTGGCCAAGCAGCACCAGCGTTACGATCACGGCCGCTGGCTCGAAGTACACCGCAACGCCGCCGTTGGCTTCACGAAACCCCGGCGGGAAAATATTCGGCGCCAGGGTAGCGACCAGGCTATACAGATACGCTGTTCCGACGCCCGCGGCTATCAACGTGAACATGTTCAAGCTCCTGTTCACGATGGACGCCCAGCCACGCTCGAGCAGCGGCCAGCCGGCCCACAACACAACTGGAGTAGCCAGCGCGAATTCGACCCATCGCAAGTGCGCGCCTAGATACATGAGGATCAGCAGTGGAGCGGTCAGCGCGGTGCTGAACCAAAACCTCCGCCGCATGTCGATATATTCCGGATTCACCTCGTCGGCGTTCGCGATTGTTAAAGTGGCGGGTTCTAGCGCCATCCCGCATTTGGGACACGAGCCCGGTCCGATCTGGCGAACCTCGGGATGCATCGGGCAGGTGTATTCGATTCCGGCAGCAGTGATCTCCGTATCCATCGTCTCGGGGGGCGCGGCAGGATGCAGATACTTCTCCGGATTGGTCTCGAACCTAGCGACACAACCTTTCGAGCAGAAGTAGTAAGTCTTGCCCTGGTAAGCCGAACTCCCGGCTGCATGCCGCGGGTCGACAGTCATGCCGCACACCGGGTCCAACGTTCCGGCGGGCTTTTGGAGAATCGGGAACATAAGTTGGCTACTTCCAGGGTAACCGGGCTTGGCAACCGGTCAGGCTCAGGGCCGGTAGTCGCCGGCCGGCACCCGCAGATAGCGTTTTTGCAGACTTTGGAACTGGCGCTGGCGAAGTCCTGCGCGGTGGGCCACATACCGGACCAGAAGCCGGAGAATCGAGAGGCCGTAGATGGAGCTTTGGATGAACGACGCCGACGACGCCTCCGGAAAGTAACGCGCCGGCACCGCCACCTCCGAAATTCGCAGGTCCGACGCGATGAATTGCGCGATGATCTCCTGGTCGAACAGGAAGTTGTCCGAATTCATTTCCACATTGACGGACTCCAGGGCTTCGCGGCGGTAGGCCCGGTAGCCGGTGTGGTATTCGCTCAGATTCAAGCCGAAGACCAAGTTCTCTAAACCGGTGAGAAAGCGATTACCGAAATACTTCCACCACGGCATTCCCTGCCGGACCGGATTTCCTACCAGCAGACGAGACCCCAGTACAACGTCCGCTTCCTCGCGCTTCAGTGGCTCGATGACAGTGGGCAGCAATTTTGGATCGTATTGGTAATCCGGGTGGACCATCACTACAATATCCGCGCCCATTTTCAGAGCTTCCCGATAGCAGGTCTTCTGATTCGCGCCGTAGCCGTAATTGCGATTGTGCACGAACACTTCCAGGCCCAGCTCCCTGGCGATTTTCACCGTGTCATCCGAACTGCCATCGTCGACCAGAATCACTTGATCGATCAAGCCCGGCGGCAGGTCCGCATAAGTAAACCGCAGCGTCTTGGCCGCGTTGTAGGCGGGCATCACGACCACGATTTTCGGGCCCTCAGACATCTTGCGTCTCCAGTTTATGATAGCGGGTCCAGCGGCATGCTATGGCTTGAGCCGCAGGCGTAAATAGATATTAACTGCCAGTGGATGATCGCCGTAGTAAGGCTTAATTGCGCCGGGCAAGGAATAAGTGGTGATATTTACGCCGATGCCGGTTTCGATTTTCTCGAAAGTGCCGATGTCACGGGTGCCCCCGAACGTGTAGGCGCCAATCCGGAAACTGGACCCCACGGTGCGCGCCAGTTGCTCGGCCAGGTCCGGCTGATCGCTGAACAACTCGTTCTTGTCTACCAGCTCGATCCTGCCGGTCAAGAAATTCTTCCGGTGTACCGGGAACACGGACTCGAGCAGATACGCGTTGGAGTTGTTGTGATCCAGCAGCCGATGGTTGCGGCCCCAGATCAGACTGGTAGACCACTGCCCGCTCTGCATTGGCCGCGTGTATTGCAGCGATGCGGTGCTGCGGACTATGTCGCCCGGTTCTTGCCGCTCCGGCCGAGCCAGGCGCCCCACAGACACCTGAGCGATCCAGTTCTTGGCCGGCAAAATGGACAACCGGGTCGACCAGGAGTTCATCGGTCCGTAGTCGATATTCCAGCGATTCTCATCCGGCTCGGTGCCATAGAACCCGCTGGCTTCCAGGCGCACTTTCTTGTACAGAATGCCGGCGGTCAGCACTTCGTCGGCGATGTGCGTGGAATCCTCCCAGTGGTGCCCCAGCGGCGCCTGTGGCAGTTCCGAAGCCGAAGCGCGATGCGGAAAAGCAACCGGTCCAAGCGCTGGATCGCCAACCGGTGCGAAGTAAAGCTGCAGCGTGGTGTGTTCTCCCAGCGAATGCGCGTAGTGGAATCCGAGACCCATGATGAAATCGTGCGGATGTTGCGCGTCCACCAGCGGCTTGCCAAATGCCGTTTCACCGGTTTGGAAAAGCTCGGGGTAGCGGCGGCCGGTTATCGTCGCCGGATCGAGACTGAGCATAAGGTCGAACATGAAAGTCCCCCCGGCAAGCTCGTGGCTGGCGGCGAACATGCCCCAACTCTCCGAGTAGAACTTGTCTGCGCCGCGCGGGGGCGTCTGCTGCGTCTCAACTATGAAGGCCGAACCCATGAACATCAACTGCCAGCCGCCGGCTGTGCGCATCAGCATCGGCATCTTCCACGATTCCGGGTTCATGCTCGTCCCGGAGGCGAGATTCATCAATGAATCGCTGGCTGGATTGGTGTCACCCATGTGCATTTGCGACATGTCTTGAGGCTGCATGTGTGCCATGTCATGTGGCTCTTGCGCCGAAGCAATAACCAAAGACAATAAACCAATAGCTAGAAATCTAAACACAATTCCATCCTTTCGTCAGACACGAATAAACTTATTGCGAGTGAGTGGATGGTTTAAATGCGGAGAGCCAGCGGCGGAAGCGGGACGACTGACGGCGGTGTCATCAAGAGAGCCGGAGCGCTACCAGGCTGTTCAGCCTGCGTTATTTCGGCTGGCCAATCGACCGGGATGAACCCGGTTGCCGAGTCGAATGTCACGGCGCTGGCCGCAGCCATCTTCACTTGGTTCTGCTGCGGGCAGTGGCCAGCGTCCCCTTTAGTATGGGAATGACAAGGCGGTGGGCTAACCTGGCACGATTGCACGGTGCAACGCGCAAAACATCCCGCGTTGGCGAGCACCAATGTGATCGCGAGCAGGACCAGAATGTTGGCCGGGATTCGTACCATTTTCTTTCAGCGTAGCACGCATCCGCTACAATGAAGTTTTCCGCCCAATTCCCCCATGATCCAAACTTTGTTCGGCTCGGTACAACAAGAACCCAATCTTCTGGAGCGCTTGAAAGCCGGCATCCAGAAGACGCGCGAGGGCTTGGTGGACCGTCTGGAAGATGCCATCGCTGGCCGCAAGGAGATCGACGCCGCGGTGCTCGAAGAACTCGAATACGCATTAATCACAGCCGACATCGGCGTGAATACGGCGTCCGAGATTTTAGAGAGCATCCGGCAGCGCGTGGATCGCAAACAGGTCGGTGACGCCCAGCAAATCAAGCAGCTCATTGCCCAACACCTCCTGGAGGTGCTGGAGGCGACCGAACGTCCGGTGCCGCGCGTGGCTGAGCCCCCGGCCGTTGTCGTGGTAGTAGGGGTGAATGGTTCCGGTAAGACGACCACCATCGGCAAGCTGGCCAACCGCTATAAAGAAGAAGGGCGAAGCGTGCTGCTGTGCGCCGCTGATACGTTTCGCGCCGCCGCGATCGAGCAACTGCAGGTGTGGGGCACGCGCACCTCAACCGACGTTATCCGGCAGTCCGCCGGAGCGGATCCGAGCGCCGTTTTATTTGATGCGTTGCAGGCCGCCAAGGCCCGTAAGGTAGATTATGTGATCGTCGATACCGCGGGCCGGCTGCATACCAAATCCAATCTCATGGCCGAGCTGGAAAAGATGCGCCGCACGGCCGCCAAAGTAGTGCCTGGCTCTCCGCATGAAGTACTGCTGGTGCTGGATGCAACCACGGGACAGAACGGTCTGGAGCAGGCCCGCAAATTCACCGAGTCGAGCGGCGTGACGGGTATCGTGCTCACCAAGCTGGACGGAACGGCGAAGGGAGGGATCGTGGTGGCGATCGCGCGTGAGTTGAACCTGCCCATCCGCTACATTGGCGTCGGCGAACAGGCCGGCGATCTGCTTCCCTTCGAGCCTGACAAATTCATCGCCTCGTTATTCGCGTCATGAAAATCCCGGCGATGGACGAAGCGCTGGAGCTGGCCCGGCGCGGAGCCGGATGCACCAGTCCGAACCCAGCCGTGGGAGCTGTCCTGGTCAAGGGTAGTGAAGTGATAGGTCGCGGCTTCCACACCTACGCACGGCGGAAGCACGCCGAGATTCTGGCGCTGGACCAGGCCGGCGAAAGTGCGCGTGACGCCACGCTCTATATCACGCTGGAGCCATGCTCGCATCACGGCCGTACGCCGCCCTGCGCCGATGCATTGGTAAACGCCGGAGTGGCTCGCGTGGTCGCGGCCATGGAAGATCCCAATCCGCTGGTCGCCGGAAAGGGTTTTCGCCGCCTCATCGCTGCCGGCATTACGGTTGAAATGGCCTCCGAATACGCTGAGGAAGCGGCTCAATTGAACGAAGCTTTCATCCATTCCATGCGAACCGGGCGGCCGCTCGTGACACTGAAGGCCGCTCTGACTCTGGACGGGAAGATCGCCGCGCCGGAAGACAATACCGGCTGGATAACCAGCGAGCGGGCGAGAGCGCACGTCCAAAAGATCCGGCACAATTCGGACGCGATCCTTACCGGTATCGGAACCGTGCTGTCGGATAACTGCCTGCTAACCGATCGGACGGGTCTGGAACGCAGCCGCCCGCTGCTCCGGATCGTGGCCGATTCCACGCTGCGAATCCCGCTGGATTCGCGCATCGTGACCAGCTTCAACGGCGATCTCGCGATACTGACGACCTCGGCCGCCTCGGACGAACGCCGCCGCGCGCTCGAATACCGGGGCGTGCGCGTGCTCGTGTTCGATGGGCCCGGTGGCCGGACGGACCTTGGGAAACTGGTCGAATATCTGGCCGGAGAACAGTACCGGTCGCTCATGATCGAATCCGGCAGCAAGCTGAATTGGGCGGCGCTCGAAGCCGGTGTCGCCGACAAGATTTTTTTTTACTACGCGCCGAAGATTTTGGGCGGTCTGCGGTCGCTTCCGGTCGCCGGTGGCGCGGGCCGCTTGCATCGGCGCGATGCCATCCAACTCACGCGAGTGAAACTGCATTCCATCCCGCCGGACGAGTTCGCGGTGGAAGCTTACGTGGAGAAGTAACGTGTTCACCGGGATCGTCGAGGAGGTTGGGACAATCGGCGCGGCCGGCGCGCGCATGAAAGTGCAATGCCGCAGCGTACTGGCCGATACGAAGGAAGGTTCCAGCGTTGCGGTCAACGGCGTCTGCCTGACGGCGGCCAAGGTGGAGCCGGATGGATTCTGGTGCGATCTGTCACCCGAGACTTTGGCCCGCACCAATCTCGGCGCGCTAGGCGAAGGCTCGCGTGTGAATCTCGAACGTCCCGCGGCGGTCGCCGATCGCCTCAGCGGCCACATCGTCCAGGGCCACGTCGACGGAACCGCCGAGTGTGTTTCACTCGACGCGCTGCCCGACGGAAACTGGTGGCTCAAGGTCCGCATTCCGCAGGCACTCGACCACTATATGATTCACAAAGGCTCGGTTACTCTCGACGGCGTGAGCCTGACGATCGCGGCGCTCGAAGATCTTGTGCTGGGCGTGGCCATCATTCCGCATACTTACGCCAACACGATCCTGGGAAGCTATCGCAGCGGAACAAACATCAATGTCGAAGTAGACGTGATTGGGAAGTACGTGGAGAAACTTCTAGTTTCTGGTTTCTAGTTTCTGCGAGGTAGCGTATCAAGCCGCCGATCAGTTTTCGAACACTTTCCACCATGCCATAGAGCCGTTCGAAGTCTGGTTGGGTAGTGAAGATCGAGCGCAATGTATAGATGACTTTGAACTTCAGTCGCCGAACTTTGAGCAATCGTCAGATAACGACTGAATTCGGTCGCACCGTTTCGACCGAAGCCTTCTGCAATGTTGGCCATAATCGATACGCAGGCGCGCTGGACTTGGTCGCGCAGACCAAAGTCCTTGCTAAATGTCCCCGTTGTGGAAATCCCATAAACTTCGGCGCTGAGTTCCCTTGCGCGCCGCCTGATCTCAATGTCCTCGAATCGGGAGATGACCACGTGACTACTCTGTCTTCACAGCAGGGAAACTCTCCGCCGCCGCGACCAAAAACCAGAAACTTAGGACTAGAAACGATTTTAATTTTCCAGTTCCTGCTTGATCTCCTGCGCCACTTGGCGGGCCTGATCCACCGCTCCAATTTCGAAGCTGATCGCGCCCACGCGCGGATGCCCGCCGCCGCCGTAACGCTCGCAAATGGTCGCCAGGTTATGGGTCGGAATCTCGGGAGCCCAGGGATTGGAGCCCACCGACACCTTCGTCCGGAAACTCGAATTGCTCACCGAAACGGTGTAAGTCGAGTTAGGAAACAGATGGTACGGAATGAATTTGTTGTAGCCTTCCAGACCTTCGTTGACTAAATCGAAGAAGATCACTCCGTTCTCGGCGCGCGCGTGATTGCGAATAATGTCGATGGAGCGGATGTGCCGTTCGTACAGTGGCTTGTACAATTCCTGGATTTCCGGCTCCAGGATGATCTCACCCAAGCTTCGGTGGCGCATCCAGCGGATGATCTTGTGGATGATTTCGGAACCTCTCGCGCTTTCGATCACCAGCGTCAGCTTCATGGCCGGCGCGCGCAGCTCCACGGCCTCTTGCGCGCTCGAATAGCGGGCGCCATCGATGATATCCGCCCATTCCACCAGCTCCGACAGGTCGTGCGCCTGGAAACCGAACCTTTCTTGCGCTACATGCGCAATGAACATGGTGCAAGAGCTGAAGGAGGGATCGTAAAGCTTCTTGCCGCTGGAGTCATGCTTGAAGTGCTCGGCGTCCTCGGCACTTAGAAACGCGCTCTGGTGGTGATCAAACCACCAGGTCAGCCTTGGATCCGGAGAATATTTGAAATCTACAATTGCGTTGACATCGCCGTCGAACAGGCTATCTTCAAAAAGCTGCGAAGCTTTATGGGCGAGTCCCGTAAATTCGAAGGTCGCGCTCGGGTCGTATTTGCCTTCGAAGAAGCGGCTGAAGAACGCGGCGGATGCGGCCCCGTCGAAACAATGATCGTGATACAGGATTCTCACCCGCATGCAATTCAGACCCACAGAAGCTGGAAGACCTTACAGGTTGCCTCAAGACAGGGGTCAAATGCAAGTCGGTTACCGGAGACACCTAGGACCCACGGCCCGCGGAGGCAACGTTTCAGGTGCATTTATAAGAATAACACTCGCTCCGGGGCATCTTGCGGGTTACCCGCAATGGCGCTATTCGACGTTGTACTCGTTACGCAGCACTTCAAGGTTTTTCAAAGCCGGCTCCCGGAAAGGCCCATCGATCGCAACGCAGAGCTTATCAAACTTCAGAGCTTCCAAAGCGCGGCCTTTATCGCGTAGCTCCCCAGCCATGGCGTAGTTGTCGTAACCCAGATAGAAATACGCGCCCGCGAGTAATCGCTCTTCGCGCAGGTTACCGAGCGCGGCGCGCAGATAGCGATCCGAGACCCCGTAACGCGCTTGTTTAGCGTAAATCACACCGGTCATCCAATTCGCCCACCCGCTGTACTTGGCCTTCTTCGCTTCCCATTCCTCGGCGCTTAAGTCGTCGGGTTTGGCCTTTCGCGGCAGCAGATCCAGAAGACGAAGCGAGTAACTCAACACTTTCGGCAGGTCCTCTTCCCGCTGGATGTGATAACTCGCAACCGTGACCAGGAAATCCTCGTTATCCGGATCGTCTTCTAGACCTTTTTCGGCTAGAGCGACCGCTTTCTCCGGCGGCAGGGACGCCAGGTCGAGTCGGGGCCGCTCGTTTCTCGCCTGCGCCAGAAATTTACTTTGCGGATTGCGCGCTTCCAAGGCCTGGATCAATTCGGCTTTCTTCTGTGGATCAGATTCGTGGAGCGCCTCGGTCGAAAGCACGTATTCGGTGAAAGCCAATACCTCCTTAGCGAACTCCATTTGCTTAGCCCAGTCCGACACATCGTCGGGGTCGGCTGGCTTAGCGATCTGGAGCGTCCTGGTGGCCAGATCCCAGGAGAGTGGAAGGTATTTGCGGACCGCTTCACCGTCCCCCTTACCCTGGGCTGCTTGCAGCGCATCGTAAGCGGCATCAAGATCAGCCGGATCCACGGCCAGCATGGCCTCCGCGGTGGCGATCACCTTGTCGTTATCTTTGTCGTCCTTGTAGATATGCAGGAGTTGCTCGTAAACCCAAGCGATGGAGACAGTTTTGGGAAACTCAGCGGCATATTTTTCCAGGAGTGCCAGCTTGCGCGGCTTGGTGGGTTCCTGTTGGATTCTCTGTAGCAGGATGCCATCTTGACTCTCGGCGTCGACATCCACCTTATGCCGGTCCGCCGCGAACACTCCGGAAGCGGCCAATAGCAAGGCCAGCGCCGGAACCTGGTGTCCTATCAATGCTTTCGCCAGTTGGGGCCCTTTCATGTCTAATCCCTAAATTCGGACCGACTAGGGTAAAACTTTAGTTTCTTACCTTAGAACTGAAGTACTGGCAAAAAGCCTACCCGAGGGCTGTAGGCACTCCCGGAACGGGCATGGTAAAATCGCCATGCCTTATTGAAAACGTATGATTCTTCCCGCTACCTATAACAGCGCGCTGCTGTTGATTATCCTGTCTATGATCTGTTGGGGATCGTGGGCCAACACTTTTAAGCTGTCCGGGAAGTGGCGTTTCGAGCTCTTTTATTACGACTACAGCTTGGGCGTGCTGCTGGCGGCGATCGTGGCGGCCTATACCTTCGGCTCCATGGGAGCCGACCTGTCGTTTTCCGATAATCTGCTCATCGCCCTCCGGCGGAACATGGCTTATGCGGGCGCGGCGGGCGTGGTATTCAACCTGGCCAATATGCTGTTGGTGGCCGCGATATCGGTGGCCGGAATGGCCGTGGCTTTTCCGATTGGGATCGGCTTGGCCCTGGTGGTGGGTGTCGTCTGGAACTACATTCTGAATCCGCAAGGCAATCCAATTCTTCTGGCGACGGGGGTGGCGCTGGTGACCGGCGCAATCATCGTGGATGCCTGGGCATACAGCGCCCATGCGAGACCGGTCGCAGCCAAGGCAGGCAAGGCAGCGCCGCGAAAAGGTCCGGGGGCCAGTCCGAAAGGAATAATGCTGAGCCTCGTCAGTGGTCTGTTAATGGGCTCTTTTTATCCACTGGTCGAGATGGCTAAAGGTGGCGGGCCCGACAACGCTGGTCTGGGACCGTATGCGGTGGCATTCCTTTTCGCCGTCGGCGTCTTTCTTTCGACGTTCATCTTCAACCTCTATTTCTTGAATCTGCCGGTCCAGGGTCCAGCCTTGTCGATGTTCGACTACTTCAAAGGATCGATCAGCCAGCACGCTCTGGGCATTCTGGGCGGACTCATCTGGTGCATCGGAGCGATCGCCAACTTCGTCGCTGCCAGCGCTCCCAAGACTGTCCAGGTGGGACCTGCTATTAGTTACGCGGTCGGGCAAGGCGCCACTATGGTGAGCGCGCTGTGGGGACTGCTGGTATGGAAGGAATTCGCGGGCGCAAGCGGGAAGGTGAGAGTTCTGCTGGCGGTGATGCTGATCCTATTCCTGGCCGGCCTGATCATAGTTTCGATCGCTCCGCTTTATGCGTAGGCAGCGCCTACGGCAGCACAAACGGGTCCGTTCTTCCAAAAGGCCTACGGCAATCCAAATACGTACAACGCCTGGCCGCTTTGTGGGATCTTGATGTCTGGTGCAATCGCCGCCGGTACGTTGCGAGGACTGCCGCCGCCCAGTCCGGTCATCACCGCGATATATTGCTTCCCATCGACACTGAACGTAACCGGGAAGCCCTGCACCGACGTGCCCAGCCGCGTCTCCCACAACATCTGGCCGGTCTTCACGTCGAGAACATGCACCCCGCGGTTGATGTCGCCCACCAGCACCCAGCCGCCCGCGGTCGATAAAGCAGCCGTCAGAAACGGCGCCCGCTGCTCGTATTTCCAGACCTCGTTCAGCGTCTTCACATCGTAGGCCGCGAGCTTGCCGATATTCCCGTTGGTGCCCGGCATGGGCAGAAATTTGCGGTCCGCGGCCCCACCGGCGCCCCTTCCGTTAAAGTCCACTTCGCGCGCCGTGAAGTCCATACACGACTGGCTGAGCGGCGCTATGATCACCCCGGTTGGCTGGTTGTAACTCATGGCTTGCCAATTCTTCCCGCCTTCCGTGCTGGGACAAACGTTGATCGGCTTGTTCATCTGCATTTCCAGAATATCGGTGCGATAGCGCGGCGTGCCGGTCTTCGGATCGATGTGATCCCAGACCGTCTGCTTCACCATTTCCTTGCTGCCGAGATACTGCCCCGTGCGGCGATCCAGCTTCCACAGGATGCCCGCCTTGCCGGCGTTGAACGATACTTTCTGATCGCCGATGTCGACCAGAACGCGCTCGAATACCTCGTCGAGATCGAACGACTCGCCCGGCGCGTGTTGGAAATACCAGACCAGCTTGCCGGTATCCGGATTCAGCGCAACGGTCGAGTTGGCGTACAGCGTCTTATCGAACGGCGTCAACTTGCGGCTGAGGAAATTCCACGGCTTCGATTGCGCGACGCCCCAATAAGTGATGTTGAGATCGGGATCGTAGCTGCCCGCCAGCCAGGTCTCGGCGCCCGCGCGATTATTCATCGGCAGATTGCCCCACGTATCGCTGCCGGGCTGCCCTTCGCGCGGAATCGTGTAGAACCGCCAGGCGCGCTGCCCGGTGTGGATGTCGAATGCGGAAATGTAGCAGCCTTCGCCGTCGAAGCGCGCGCAGCCAGTCAAGCCCATCAGCACCTTGTCGCCAATGACGATATCGCCGCTGGTGGACACATGCGGTTTGTCGGATGCCGGCGTGTCCCAGAGAATCTGGCCGTTGCGGGCGTTGATCGCCACCATGTGCGCGTCGCTGGTGGACAGGAACACTTTGTCTTCGGCGATCGCGATGCTGCGGATGCCGCCGTAGCCTGGCGCCTGATCCGGACCGGCGCGCGTCTCCCAAATCAGATCGCCCGTCCTGGCATCCAGCGCCTGAACGATGTTGCTGGGGCTGGCCAGATAGATGATTCCGTTGTGCACGATGGGCGTGGTCTGATTCGCCCCCGAGTCGTTCATGGCCCAGGTCCACTTCAACTGCAGCGTCCGTACGTTGTCGCGCGTGATCTGATTCAGCGGACTATAGCTCCATCTTTGATAGTTGCGCCCGAAGATGAGCCAGTCCTCCGGCGGCGGATTCCTTAGCATCTCCTTGGTCACAGGAACATAGTTCTTGACCTCGCCCGCAACCGTGACGCCGTGCGTGGCGGTGGAGCCGCCTCGGCCGTTCCCCGATCCTGCGCCAACCACGATGGACCCGCCGCCACGGCCACCCCGGCCTTGAGCTGGCGTATTTGCCGGCGCCTGGCCATTGGCAATCGTGCGGATCAGCATGGAGGCGCTTCCGGACAGTGCCTGCGGACCCGGCTGCGCGCCGTTGCGATCCAGGATGTATGCGGTCGCGTTGAGCGCCGCCGGTTCGCCGAGCGATCCAGGATTGGTGGGCGGCATCGTCTGCAGGATCTCGCCGAAAAGCTCGCTCACCATCTTGGGGCCCCACTTGAGCATGAACGTGCCCCCGGCCAGCGAGGGCGCATCGCCCGACCCTTCGAAGTTAGCGCCGTGGCACGCGGAACAATTCTGCTCGTAGACGGCGCGCCCGGCCTGAGCCTGTCCAACGGTGAAGACGCCCGCGGGTTGCGCCGAGGCTACGCCCGCTGCAAACACAGCGCACCAGAACAATCGAGACCAACGTGTCAAATGCGGCATATCGAATTCCCTTAGTATACTGCCTTCATGCGCTTCGCATGTGCTGCTGTGGTTGCCGCCCTGATACTGAATTCCGCTTCGTACGGGGCGCCTCGACCTGAAATCTGGACCTTCGATCGCCTGGATAAAATCGGCGGCCTACGGACCACCATTGTAGGTCATCCACACGTCATCAAGACTCCCTTGCGGAAGGCCGTGCAATTCAACGGCGTCGACGACGCGATCTTTATTCCGGAGCATCCTCTGGCCGGCGCGGAAACCTTCACCTTCGAGGCCATCTTTCGCCCCGAGCGCGGTGGAGCGCCGGAGCAGCGCTGGTTTCATTTGGCCGAACAGGACCCGAAGACTGGACAGGATACGGAAACGCGTTTCCTGTTCGAGATCCGGGTCATCGGCGACCAATGGTGTCTGGATGCATTCGTCCACACGCCCACGGCGAATCAGGCGCTGCTGTATCGGAATCTCTTGCATCCGCTGGACGTCTGGCATCATGTCGCGATGGTTTACGACGGAAAAGAATTCAGCAGCTACGTTAATGGCGTGCTGCAGGGCAAAGCCGCGGTCCACTTTGCCCCGGAAGGACCAGGCCACTCTTCAGTCGGCGTGCGGATCAATAAGATGTTCTACTTCAAAGGCTCAGTCCGGCAGGCGCGATTTACTCGCAGGGCCCTAATGCCCGACCAGTTTCTGAAGCTCCCGGTGCAAGCCTCGACGCCTGCGGGGCGTTAGTTGAAGCGTTCCAAGCCTTTCGTCTTCCACATCGTGTTCGACTCCGGCCGCAACAGATACTTCATAAATGCGAGCGCATCGTCGCGATGCATCGCCCTGCCCGAAACCGCCGTCGCCATGTCGATCCAGGCCCTTAGTGTAGTGCGTCACTCAGATTGAACCTTATTCAGAGTGGTGCGAGCCCGCTTTAAGTTTTCCAGACTGTACCTTCGGGTGTTTGTGCGTGGCGTAGTAGTCCGCCACCAGATGTAATTGCTTGTGTGAGGGTGTGGCATCGTCGACTAAACGCAGGAATTTGATCCACTCCTGATGGCGATGCCGCTCCTGGCACAAACTGATCACTTTGCTATCGACCGTGTTGAGTGCGGCAAACAAACTGGCTGTCCCATTGCGCTTGTAGTCGTGGATTACAGCGGGGCGATACGCATCGAGAACGTCTCCTCTTATTAGTAGACAAGTTCGCATCACGCCGCCAAAGATGATACTCTACCCCTCTTCTGTGTCGACACGAATGGGTGAGCGAGACGCCAGTTTAGTTCGAGGCATCGGCCTGCTCGAAGCAACCGCGGCGAACATGCTGAACATGATCGGCGTGGGCCCTTTTCTTACCATCCCGCTCGCCATCGCAGCCATGGGCGGACCGCAGGCGATGCTCGGTTGGATGGTCGGCGCGGCGGTCGCAGTTTGTGACGGGCTGGTTTGGGCTGAACTCGGCGCGGCGCTTCCCGGCGCGGGTGGACCGTACATTTACTTAGAGCAGGCTTTCGGGCCGAAGAGCTTGGGCCGGCTCATGAGCTTCTTATTTTTGTGGGAGACTGTGTTCGTCGCGCCACTCTCCACGGCTTCCGGCGCTGTTGGATTCGCGCAATACACAAAGTTTCTAGTGCCGTCTCTGGGCACCTGGCAAATGAAACTGCTCGCCGCCGGAAGCTGCCTGCTCATGACTCTTTTGCTGTATCGCGACATCCGCTCGATTGGCCGGCTCTCCATCGTGATGTGGGCAGTAGTGATGGGAACAGCGGCCTGGATTCTCTTCGGCGGACTGACTAATTTCCAGGCCAGCCGCATCGCCGATTTTCCGCCAGGCGCGTTTCACCTGTCCACCAGTTTCTTCGCCGGACTGGGCGGCGCGACGCTGATCGCCATGTACGATTATGGCGGTTACTACAACGTTTGTCTGTTCGGGGGCGAAGTCAAGAATCCAGGCAAGACCATCCCTCGGTCGATTTTGATTTCCATCGGCGTGGTTGCGGTGCTATATCTTTCGATGAACGTTTCCATCATCAACGTGATTCCTTGGCGCGACGCCATGAAGTCCACTGCGATCGTGTCGGATTTTATGGATCGGCTCTACGGCCGAGGCGCCGCGAACCTGGTAACAGTGCTGATTCTTTGGACGGCGATGGCTTCGGTCTTCGCGATTCTCCTGGGCTTTTCCCGCGTCCCCTATGCGGCAGCCGCCGAAGGAAGATTCTTCTCGGTTTTCGCCCGGTTGCACCCCAAAGGCAGATTCCCCTCGTTTTCACTGGTGAGTCTCGGGGTTGCCTCAGCCGCCGCCTGTGCTCTCAGTCTCGAAGATCTGATCAAGGCGCTGACGGTCATCCAGATTCTGATACAGTTCATGGCGCAGAGTGTGGCCGTGGTACTGATTCGAAGATATCGCCCTGATATCGCGCGTCCGTTTTCAATGTGGCTGTATCCGATCCCGGCGGTCGTGGCACTGGCGGGCTGGCTGTTCATTCTTATCGCGAGTGGGCTCGTGTACGTTTTAGCCGGACTGCTGTTGATGGCGGTCGGAATTCTCGCTTATCTTTGGAGGGCGCGCCGCCGGGGCGAGTGGCCGTTTGTCACAGCATGAACGGCCCCTGGGACGTCGCTCTGTTTGGCGACAGCTTTGTCGACCACGTGCTCAGCGGTTTCCCTCGTTGGCCTCAACCAGGCGAGGAAGCCTTCGCCCAGAACTATCGTCGCGAGGGCGGAGGCGGCGCCGTCAACACGGCTTGCGGGCTGGCGCGCATGGGACGCAAGTCTGCTCTGTTTTCCATCGTCGGCCATGACGATGGGGACTGGCTGATCCAGCGGATTCAAGATTTCGGAGTGGACACGTCCCAGATGCTGCGCGGCTATCTTCCCACAGGGTTCACGGTCTCTGTCTCCGCGCCCGAAGAACGCGCATTCTTTACCTACCGGGGCGTGAATGCGGCGCTGGACAATCTTTTGAACGATCCCTCAGTGTGGCAGCGGTTAGCGCAATCCCAGCACGTGCATTTTGCTTTTGCGCCCCAGCGTGAAGCAGCGATCGCCGTGTTCGAAAAGTTGCGCGGCGCGGGTTGCGCGGTCAGTTTAGACACAGGCTGGCACGAAGATTGGCTGCGTGATCGATCAAATCTCGAGGTGATCCGGCGAACCAGCGTGTTCTTTCCGAACGAGCGAGAAGCGCAAGCGATCACGGGAACAACGGATCCATCGCAGATGCTGGACTTCTTCGCCCAGCACGGCGCCGGTTGTGTCGTGATTAAACTGGGAAGGATGGGCGCGGTAATGGTTCAAGCGGGTGTCAAATACGAATGCTCCGGCTTTGATGTGGAGGTGGTGGACACCACGGGCGCGGGTGACGCGTTCAATAGCGGTTTCATCCATGCCCTCCTGGATCACGAGCCGCCGCAGCGGTGTCTGGAGATAGCGTGTCTATGTGGCGCTCTGTCCACTCGTGCGGCCGGAGCGCTCCAGGCATTGCCCACGCGCAAAGAGCTAGAGGCGCGCTCGTGGGCAAAGTAGCGCTCATCGGGGGTGGAGGGGTTCGCTCGCCCCTGCTGATGTACGGCCTGAATGAAGCGCGCAAAGCCATCGGCGTTGACGAGCTGGTGATATACGACACCGATCTGAGCCGAGCGGTGCTGATGGCCAAGCTCGGGGAAATCATCGTCTCGCACAACGGTGGCGGCCTGCGCATTGGCATCGTGCGGGATCTCGCCAGCGCAGTGGACGGCGCTTCATTCGTCTTGAATAGCATTCGGGTGGGTGGTATTGCAGCTCGCGCCCGTGACGAACGGATCGCGTTCGAACACGGCTATCCCGGCCAGGAAACCACGGGTCCAGGCGGCTTAGCTATGGCGCTGCGGACGATTCCGGTGATCCTGAAGCAGGCCAAGCTGGTGGAGCAGTACAGTCCGGAAGCATGGTTCATCAACTTTACGAATCCAGCAGGGCTCATTACGCAAGCCCTCGCCGGCGAGACGAGTATCCGAGTGGTCGGGATTTGTGACACGCCCTCGGAGCTGTTTCACCGTATCGCGCTGGCTCTGGAAGCTCCGATCGCCGATGTCGAATGTGAGTACCTCGGTCTGAATCACTTGGGTTGGGTCAAGCGCGTGCGTTTACGCGGAGAGGATGTGACCGCTCGAATTCTCGCGAGCGATGCGATCCTCCGCAGCCTTTACTCAACGAATCTTTTCGATCCTTCCCTGATTCGTAATCTCGGTTTGATTCCCACCGAGTATCTTTTTTTCCACTACGCGCGCAGCCGGGCGCTCGAAAACCAGCGGGCGGCGCGGGCCACTCGCGGCGAAGAGATCGCGCGCATGAACGAATCGCTTTTCTCTGACTTGTCGGCCGATCTTCAGTCGCGAAAACCCATGCAGGCACTCGAGACCTACGAGAACTACCTGAAGCAGCGCTCCGGTTCCTACATGAAGCTGGAGGCCAATGCCGGTTCCGCTTTTGCGGCTGCGTCCGGACTCTCAGGAGAACCCGTTCGCTAGCGCAACCGGCTATCATCGGATCGCACTGGAGGTGATGGAGGCGATGAGCAGCCCCACGCCTCGGCGAATTGTCGTGAACGTTCGAAATCAAGGCGCAATTGAAGATTTAGCGGCCGGCGATGTGATCGAAGTGCCATGTCTCGGGAGCCGGGCGGGCATCATCCCCACAACCCGCGGGCACGCTTCCGGATGCGGTCAAGGGCCTGGTGTTAGCGGTAAAAGCATATGAGCGCACGGCGGTTCAAGCAGCGCTCGAGGGTTCGTCGGAGCGAGCACAGATGGCCCTGTTACTATATCCAGGGGTGGGCGAATGGGAGCCGGCTGGGGAAATCCTTAAAGAGCTGATCGAAAGCGATCCCGAACACTTGGCGTATTTGAAGAAGCCGATCTCGGTAAGCTGAGGTGTGAGTCAAACCCTGCTTAAATAGGCTCGAAGTGCGCAAACATGTTCTGAAATTCTGGCAGGTTGGATGGAGTCTCATACCAACATACCGCTTCGAAGCGTTTCCATAAATCGAGGACGGAAGGATTGTTGTGAGCGCCCGCGATTGCTTCCTGAGAAACCCACTCGAAGATCTCGATGATTGTTCCGTTCGCAGTGCGCATCACGATCGAAGTGCGTTCAGTTACGAGACCCAGGGCGCGTAGTGGCGGAAGATGGTTCCGAACCAGCTCAAGCAGCGCTTCCTCGCAACCGGGCCTCGGCCTGTAACATGCAACTGAAATCGATCCCATAAAGATGTCTCCTACCTGGCAGGGTTCTTCGGAAGGCTCACCATGTTCGCGAAAATGCGATACGCGCCCGGCACCCCTTCCGGCAACTGGCGATAAAAAGCGTAGGCGTTGTAAATGTAAATCCCTTTCCCGTACTTCGCGTAGAGCAGTCCGCCCTTCTGCGGCGCCTGGTCCGGATCGTGGGTCGACAGCAGCGCTTCATAATGAGAATCCCAGGACTGCATCCACTTCGAGCCCCGTTCCTCTGCCCAACCGCGAAAATCATTCTCGGTGATTTTGTTGGGCCAGTTGAAAACCGGATTCGCCGGCGCCAAGATATCGACCTGTGAAGCTTCGTCCGTCACTTCTTCGGGATTGTTGCCCATAACGTAAGGATAAGGGCCATAGTTGTGATCATACTCAGGGGTATTGTATTCAACGATCACCACGCCGCCATTTCTTGCGTAGTCTAACAAACGATTATTGTAAGTTCGTAAGTCATCCCGAACAGCGTAAGTACGAACGCCGAGAATTACGACATCGTACTTACTGAGATCACCGCCGGCAAGGTCTGCGGCTGTAAGAAAACTTACTTTAATTCCTAAGTGCTCGAGCGAGGCTGGAACGTCGTCGCCGCTGCCCATAATGTAGCCGACATTCAGTCCAGGGGCCACTTTAACGTCTACCCCAGTTGTCCGATAAGTGGAAGAAGTATAAAGAAAATAGGGGCGAAGGCCGTTGTAGCCAGTCACCTGGTAACCTTCCCGATAACTCTTTCCCAAATAACTCGCCACGGCGGTAATGTCGTATGATTTCTCAGCCAGTTTGCCGGGAGTAACCTGGAATGTTACGGAATGATCCTCGCCTTCCAGTGCCGCGGAGAATTCTGCCAACTCAGGCATTGATCGCCAGCCTGCTGGCAATTCCAGCCTGACATTGCCCTTAGCAGCCCCTTTTTCATTGCTATGAACCACCACAGCCACTGGGAACGATTTCGAATCGAGAGGAACTATACCGGCGCGCGGAGAAATTACAACTGAGATAGCCGGACCCACTACCAGCGGCTCCAGAACCTGCCCGGAGCCCGTTACGCGCTTCACCGTTTGCACCACTTGATTGAGTTCGATGGGAACCCCGTTGTAAGTTATTTCCGCCGACGCCGACAGAGGATAAGGTGAGCGCGGCAAATGCAAGTAGCGTTCGTCGAGAATATCGTAATATGGTTGCTCGATATTCGGACGGGAGAAGTAAGGCCGGGTGTACCCAGCGTCCGCCGCAACAGTAGCGCGAAATGTCGCGGTGGCCAATTGATTGGGCGTAAGGTCGCCAGTCGCCGCCCTTACATCCGAGATCGACCACCACTTTGCTTCGACCGGTTTAAGCGACACGCGTCGGAGAGATACCGGAATGGAACTTTGGTTGACAATCTGGACCTTCACTCCGAATGTCTGGCCAGGAATAGCGATGCGGAATGTATCCGGCTCACCCATGAACATCGCGACTCTGGGATCCGGTTCAGTCGCGGGCGCAACCGTGGCGCGCACCGCGATCCCGAGCGCCTCGGCTAGCGCATCATTGAATTGTGCGCGTTTGATGTTCAGCTCGTGCGTAATATCGTATTTGGCGTCCTCGGATAGATCACTTCGCGACAGGTGTTCGAGCAACGCGATCGTGCCCTTAAGGCCGTTCGCAAGAAACGATGCCACTTTGTCCGGCTGAGCGGCTGTGAACTGATCCAGCGCTCGTTCCACGTCGGCATTGATCTGCTTCAGCCCGTCCACCAGGAAGGCTGCGTCGCCTTGTTTCGCCAGACTCGCGATTCCGGTCAGCGACGTATCAATGCCGTCGAAAAACGATTGCTCCTTGTCCGAGGCCGGCACACGCGAATCGAAACGATGGTAAGCACTCATCATCGGCCCGGCGGCCGGAATGCCAGTACCACCATTCTGCGATTTCTGATGCCCCAACCCTTCGCGCGATACCTGCAAATAATTCAGACCAAGAGACGGATCGTAAATACCCTCCGGAATTTCGAGATTCACCGCCAGTGGGCTCGCATTGCCTCGCCGCGAAAATGGCGCGCGCGCGTAGTCCTTCAACGGAGTCCAGGGCTTCAAACCGGCCTTGATCTGCTCCGGAAATACGGTGGGATCGCCCGCGAGGCGATACACTTCTTTAGCCATCAATCCAGCGGTCTGATGATTGCCGTGACCGTCCGACGGTCCGCCCACGAAAACGGAGGTGATAACCAACGGCCGGACCATCCGCACCACTCGCACTACGTCGTAGAGCACGCGGTCACGAGTCCACTTCGATAAAGACTCGTCCATGGTCTTCGAAAAGCCATAGTCGACCACACGCGTCCAATATTGATCGACGCCGTAATACCGGTCGGCGGCCAGCAGTTCCTCGGTCCGCACCAGCCCGAGCGCATCGAAATAATCGGACGACATGACGTTCGCGCCGCCTTCTCCCCTATTCAGCGTCAACAATGCGACCCGGGCCCCCTGCCCGCGCGACTCATAAGTGAGCATGCCGCCGTCTTCGTCATCCGGATGAGCGGTGATCATAATGAGGCTGGCGCGAGTATGCAGCTTCTTGAGACTTTGCCAGAGGGCCGCGGCGCCGCTGTTCGCTGGTAACTCAATGGCTACATCCGAGGCAGCAATTGACGATTGATACGGCGCCTGCGCGATCAAGGGTAGACATACCAGGGCGATAAACGCGGCCTTCATGAATGCTTCACCACAAAGATGTTACCGCGAATCGGATGGGTGAATCGGGGTATAATTTCAACTGATTGGGGGTTACCTATGAACCGCCGCTCGTTCCTCGCCGCCACGCTTGGCGCCGCAGTCTCCGTTCGCGCTTCTGCGCGACACATCGATCGTTCCCGCGTTAGCGCCATCACCGACGAGGTGTCGCGGTCTCCCGCTGAGGCGATCGATTTCGCCCATGAATTTGGATTGCAATGTCTTTCGTTGCGCGACATGCCCGCCCCGCTGGGAGCCGAGAAGATCCCCTATTACTCGCTGGCGCCGGAAACGATGCAACAAGTGGCGACCGAGTTTAAAGACGCCGGAATCCGTATCGCGTTTCTGGATACACCGTTGCTGAAGTTCAGCCTGCCTGGCACCGAACCAAAGCTAAGCAAGCCGGAAACCCCGGCCGCTCGCGAGAAACGGCTGGCGCGCGACAAAGCTCTGTTTGACAGCCGCCTCGACGACCTTCGCCAAGGCATTCGAGCCAGCCACACGTTCGATTGTCCGCTGGTGCGCATTTTCACATTTACGCGCGTGGCCGAGCCGGAGTCGACCTTTCCCCGCCTCGCCGACATCATCGGTGAGATGGCGGCGATAGCCGACAAGGACGGCGTGAAGCTGCTGATCGAGAATGAAACCACGCAAAATGCCGGCACGGCGGCGGAAACGGCCAAGCTTTTAAAACTGCTGCCGGCCAACGTGGGGATCAATTGGGATACGCTCAACGCTGTACCGCTCGGCGAGAAGTCTTATCCGGATGGTTACGAGTCGCTGCCCAAGGACCGCATCTGGAATGTGCACGTCAAGGGCAAGAGCTTGCTCGATTATCCGGATCACCTGGATTGGCCAACCATCCTCAGCGCTCTCGAGCGGGACGGCTTTCCGGGACGCCTAGAGTTGGAGACTCATATTTTCGGCGAGCAGCAGATCGCGGCATCCCACGCATCGATGAAGGAAATCATCCGCCTTCTGGATGCAAGAAACAACGCTTAATTACGCGCGCATTGGCGGTTCCTTTGGCGAAATACCGCCGGGATCGTTCAACACCGCGCCCTCAGGAGCCATTACGGGACCGCGCAGGAGCGGGTCGTCTGTTCGTTTCATCCAGGCTTCGAGGCGGCCTCGCATCTGATTCAGCGCCTTGCTGTACGTTGGATCGGCTACCAGGTTACGCGTCTCGTTCGGATCGAAGATCACGTCAAATAGCTGCTCGCGCGGGACGAGTTGATTTTTCCAACCGCTCTTCAACCATAAATCCTTGCTCGGACTGTCATCGCAGTTCGGCAGAACAGGGTGCTCACGGTCGCCAAACCGCCGGATGTAGTTCCACCGCAGGGTACGAACGGCGCGCTTCGGTTCATAAGCGGCGTGATAATTCACCTCCGCGAAGAGTTCGTCGTGCAATTCCTGAACCTGGCCCCGGACTAGGGGCAGCAGAGACTTACCCTGCAACCAGGCCGGAGGCTCGATATTCAGCAGCGCACAAATTGTCGGATAGAGATCCAGATGCGAGACCATCGCATTCGAAACCTTGCCTCCTCGGAACTCCCCGGGGCCTCGCATGATGAGAGCGACGCCTGTGCCGTGTACGGTGAGGTTGCATTTCATGGCCGGGAATGGGACGCCGTGGTCGTTGGTCGCGATCACTAGCGTATTGCCTGCCAAGCCGGCCGATTCAAGTGCATTCAGAATGTCGCCGATCCCCTGATCCAGCACGCGAGCGCTGGCTTTGAACGCCGCCATGTCCCGCCGCGTCGCCGGAGCATCCGGAACGGGTATGGGAGGCGTACAAAAACGTTCATCCTCCTGAGGACCGGGCTCGTGGAATTCGCGATGCGTTTCGAAGAAACCGATATCCAGAAAGAACGGCTGCTTGGGCGGTTGCTTCAGGAACCGCGCTGCTGCTGGAGCGACTTGGGCGACATGCACTCCAGATGTCTCGACGATCTCGTCATATCCAATTATCGTCGGGATCCTTGGCAATGTGCTGGACGCCTATGAGATTGGAACGATATCCATGGGGCCGCAGCATGTGCAGAATATGCTGCTTGTAATCATTCAGAGAAAAGCCGCGATGCGCAAGTCCCAGCATTCCGTTGTTGTGGGGACAATGCCCCGTCAGAAGGCTGGCGCGGCTGGGAGAGCAAGTCGGCGCGGCGCTGAATGAATGCCGAAACAAGACCCCTTCGGCGGCAAGCTTCTGCAGGTTCGGCGTAGGGACGTCGAATCCATACGGCTGAATGTACCGTCCAGTATCGTGCGAGTGAATGTAGAGAATATTGGGCTGACCGGTCGCGTCAGCCGCCTGGCTGCGGCTCGCGATCAGAGCGGTCCCAGCCATTTCCCTAATCCAATCGCGTCGAGAATTACCCGGCATTTATCAAAACCGGTCGTGCAATGTCAACCAGCGTTAGAACGTCATCTTCAGCGCCAACTGCAACACGCGCGGAGTAAAACCGATGTTGGTGGCCGTGATCTGTCCGAATGCTCCCGCGTTGGTCGGGATGCCCGCCGGGCTGCGGCTAACCGTCCAACTGGAAATCGCGGCGTTTGGTAGCGAGAAGTTCGGCGTGTTCGTGATATTGTAAGCCTCGGCGCGGAATGACAGTTTGAACCTTTCCGTGAACATGAAGTCCTTGAAGACCGAGAAGTCCAGACCTCGCCACTGCGGGCCGTAGCACTGAGCGCGGCCTTCATTCCCGGGATTGCCGATGGGCTGCTGTTGGAAGGCATTGTAATTGATCCAGTCGTGAATCGATGGGTTCGACGCCTGGCAGGACTGGCCTGAGACCTGATTCGGGCGGTCCGCGGTTAAATTTGGCAGATTAATGAGATTCTGATTGTCGGTAACGGTGTACGGCTCACCGGATTGCCAGAAGGCGATCGCGTTCAACTGCCATCCACCAATGGCCGTCTTGGTAAAGCCCGTCGCGGACTTACCGAACGGCAATTCGTAATTCACGCGCATGGTGAACTTGTTCTTGAAACCGATACTGGAGTTGCCCCAATCGTAACCGCGGTTGTTGACCACGTTGTAAAGCGGCTCCGCGATATCGGTTACACTAGTCAGGTTGCGGGCGAATACGTAGTTGGCGTTGACCGTCAAACCTTTCGAATAGCGCCGCTCGAATATAAACTGCGCGGCGTTGTATTCGCTGGCGCCGCCTGTGCCGTAGTCGGTGATTGCGGTTATGTTCGGTAAGGTAGCGGCATAAACGTAGCTAGGTGTCACTGCCGATCCTGACGGAACCGGCAGATTTATATTCGGCGCATATTGCAGGTGACGTCCTAGTACCCCGACATAAGCCACGGTGAAGACGTTTGCGCCGAACTGCTTCTGCATCGTGAAGTTCCATTCCATGACTTTCGCCCCCGGATAATAATCGGAGTGCGCGGACAGTGACGAGTTCAGACCGCCGGCAACCGGCCCGAGAAGCTGCGGGATATTGGGCGGCACGATCGGAGGTGGGCCGTTCTTTAATTGACCGATGCCTGCCGGGCACACCGAGGACCCGGTCAGGGCGGCTGGCGAACAAGTGAAGCTCACCGTTACGAAGGGCGGGTTGGGAAGATTCAGCGAGCCCGAGGCATAATCCTGGGCAAAATAGCTAATCCCAAATCCTCCGCGAAAAACCAACCCCTTACCCGGGTTGTACGCGTAGCCTACGCGCGGTTGGAACTGTTTCCAGTTCGGCTGCACGCAGGCAGCAGACGAAATACAAAACGTGTTGGTGTCGATCTGATAATTGGAGCGCTGGCCAGTTGCGCTTTGGAGCTGACCGATGTGATCCCAGCGCAGGCCGAGATTGAGCGTAAGCTTACGCGAGGCATGCCAATCGTCCTGGACATACATGTGAGGTTCCCAGGTCCGGTAGTACTGAAACTGATAGGGAAACTGCCGGGTGATGGTTGTCGGAACGCCCTGCAGGAAGTTAGCGAGGCTGTTTGGCGGCGCACCCGCGGTGGCCCCGCTCCAAACAAAATTGCCTGTACCGTTCTGGATTTGGTAGTAATTCTCCTGACGCCGGATCAACTCCACCTCCGAATTTAACGTTGTGGGCGCCGTGCGTCCAGGTTAGCGCGCCCTCTTCCTGGAATACATTGTCGATTTCATAAATCGGCACAGAAGTGCAGTCGCCCAGGGTATTGCAGCTTCCGGTTCCGGTGTAACCGTTGATCGAGGTATTCATCAGCCCTGAAACGTATTTGTTCACGTCTGCTCCGGGGATGCCGAATTTATCCGACAGGTTAGTGCCCTGATTTGCCGATAGAGTCGCGATATTCAGCCTCGTGAAGCCATCCTTCAGTTCCATCACCAGCGTTGGACTGAAGATGTGAATGTAATCCAACATGTACGCCTGCGAGTCTTCGGTCGAATTACCCGGATAAATGCCGTTGCCTGGATTGACCAGTAATGCCGTCGACTTTCACTGGGGATACAGGGTTGGATATACGGTAGTGGTCGGGTTGTAGGTGAAACGGCCAAACATGCTGTCCTTGTCGGAGAAGCGGTGATCGATTCGCACATCGATCGTCTTGGCGAAATACTGGTTGTTCACGTTGCCCGTGTAGTTGGCCGTGGGAGGCGCGCCGGGAATGTTCGCGGCCGGAAAGAGCTGCAAATACTCCACCGCGACGGGATCCAGCTTGGATGCCGGAATCACCGGTCCGCCTACGTCGGAGAAGTTGCCGGGATTGGCCTTTTCAAAAGCGGTTGGCGCCGCCAACAAGCCCGTATTCTTGCCCTGGATCAGCCGCAAGACCTCCATATCGCCGAAGAAGAAGGTCTTGTTCTTGATGATGTGCCCGCCCAGGCTGCCGCCAAACTGGTTTTGCCGGAACTCCGCGCGCCCTATGCCGGCGCCATTCGCGAAGAAATCGTTCGCATTCAACTGGTCATTGCGGAAGTATTCGTAAACGCCGCCATGGAACGCGTTTGTGCCCGATTTCGTGATGAGATTGATCACCGCGCCACCGGCCCTTCCCTCTTCGGCGGGGAAAGCGTTGGTGTCTATCTTCACTTCCTCGAGCGAGTCGATCGAAGGCCGGAATAGAATCGAGAACTGCTCGCGCTCGTTGTTGTCCATGCCATCGACCAGGTGGTTGTTGAAGGTCTCATTCTGCCCGTTAGCGACAACGGCCGAGGTCTGCCGCCGATCGTCCGGGCGCGTGCCGCTGATAATCGAGTTGGAAGGTCCGGCGGCGGCGCCAGGCGCAGTCTCAACGAGCGTGATGTAATTGCGGCCGTTCAGCGGAAGATCCTGCACCGATTGCGCGGATACCGTATCCCGAAGGAGCGAACTGTCGGTCTGGAGCGCCGGAGTGGTGGCAATCACTTCCACAGTCTGGCTCGCCTCTCCGACCTGCAACTGGGCATCGACGCGCGCGCGGTCGCCGGCGACGAGAGTCACATTGGATCACGGATTTCTTAAAGGCTGGGGCTTCTATGGTGACCGTGTACTGGCCGGGCGGCAACAAGTTGACGACGTAATCGCCCGATCCGGTGCTCTGAGTGACTCGCGTTTCGGACGTCGCGGTATTGACGACCGTGATCTTGGCATTGGCCACCACGGCACCCGCGGAGTCAGTAACCGTCCCTAAGATGTCGGCCGTGATGAGCTGCGCGTAGGCCTGAGCCCCCACAAGGAAACAAGCCAGCAGAAAGAAACCACTGAGTGTGCGAGACAAACGTTGTGTCATACCCCTCCTAAATTTCGATTTTTCGGGAGCCCCGAAACCCACTGAACCGCAAGAGCGCGTATAAGAGAACTTACTTCACAAGTCAACGATTGTCAAGGGGCTTGGCAGGTCGACGCTCGAAAGATCATATTAGAGCTAAGTTCCAACTGATCGGTTTGGACTGGACGAACTTTCACGTCATTCGCCGCACGCATGCATAACCAGCGACGTCGGCCTTGGGAAGTGGACCGCAGATTGACAAAACAAAATTTTGGCACATACGGGTTGAAGGCTGACGGTCCCAAATGGCTGATTTTACAGGCTGAGCTCGGTGCCCCGTTGGACCAGAAGGCGGTGGCGAGCTTCCTGTTGGGCCGGCTGAGCCCCAACGAACGTGCAAGTTGAGATAGACAATAACCCGCTACCAGGCTGCACGTGCACGGGCAGGAGAATTTCTTTGGGAAAGCCCGCTGCGCCGGTTGCCATCCAGCGCCTTATTACACGGACAACCTCATGCACAACCTGCAAGCTGAGCGCTTCTACAAGGCCCACATGGTGAACGGCATGATGGCTTCCGATGATGGCCCGATCAAGACGTTCCCGCTTCGCGGGGTGAAGGATAGCCCGCCTACTGCACGACGGACGTCCCCTGACGCTCGATCACACGGTCGAATTTTTCAACATTATCCTCGAAACCCAGCCGCAGCTATACGGGGCCGCTTCCACGCATTGGCGGTGCTTCGAATGGTAATGCACATTTCGCACGATGCTGTGGGTAATCGGTAGGCCAAAAGATCGATGCAACGATCACTCAGACCGAGCCGCAGTAACGTTTGACACAGGGTCATCAAATTCATCGAGGTGATCCTTGGTCCATTTGACCAGCCGCCAGCGAATGGGAAATGGGATCCCTCGCAAGCGCATACATGCACCCATGCGAGGTCCGTGTCTAATTTGAGGAAAGTTGCTTCAGGTAGGCGATGATATCGGTCCGCTCTTCGGCCCGTACTAGCTGGAACGCCATATCACTATCAGGAACGAGCTTTTCCGGATCGGCCAGCCATTTATCCAGCGATGTCGCATCCCAGGTAATACGGGCGGCCTTAAGCGCGTTCGAATATTGGAATGACGCCACAGTACCGGACGTGCGGCCATAGACGCCGCGCAGCCGGGGCCCTTCCTTCTCTTTGTCCAGCGCGTGGCATCCGGAGCAGCGCTTTTCGAAGAGCTCCTTGCCATGATCGCTATTCTGTGCTTTTGCCAATCTAGGTAGCGCTACAAAAGAGAAGAACGCTACCCACAAAGCGACGTAACCTGTCACCACCAACGGTACGCGGTAGTTCATTCTTCTATCCTCGGGAATCCGCAAGTGGTGAATCCACCACCGCCAAACTATGTTTCTGGGCAACGTAGTGAACGTTAGTGATGCCCAGCACGCTACGTAACTTCTCCTCAGGAACCTTCATCGGGCCTGCGGCGGGCGCCGAGCCGGGCGCCGGTTGCGGAAAGGCTGTCGACATGGCCGTATGGAACGCGACGTTGCCTTCCACTTTCTGCATCACTTGGTGAATGTGGCCATTGAGCACCGTTACCGAACCGAATCGCTTCAGGTAGCCGAGGGCCTGCTCGCTGTCCGCGGTGCCCCAACCCCACTCCGGATAAAGGTTCCACAGCGGGATGTGCGCGAAAAGCACGATGGGCGTGCTGGCAGATCGCCCTTTCACGTCGGCTTCGAGCCACTCGATCTGATCCGGGCCGAGTTTGCCCAATCCCTCCTGGGCTCCTACGTTGACGAGCCCTACGAAATGGACACCCTTTTGATCAAAGCTGTACCAACCTCTGCCCTGGGTGCCTTTGCCGTAGCGTTCCAGATACTGCTTGCCATCATCGTTGGAAGTGTCGTGTTCGCCGGGCACATAGAACATCTGTTTCTGCTTGGCGCCCTGCAGTATCCCGTCCATGGTGTCGAATTCAGAGGCCTTCGCCAAATGACTGAGGTCGCCGGTGTGGATGATGAAATCGGGCGAGACCGGAAGAGAGTTGATCTTGTTGACAGTCGCCTGGAGTGTGCCGTTCACATTGGGATTGGCCGGTTTGTTGAAGCCGATATGGCTGTCGCTGATTTGAACGAAGGTCAGTTCACCTTTGGAATCGCCCATCTTCTGGCCGAAGGCCCGCGAAGTGGGAAGCCCGCCGCTAATACTCCAGATCACTCCCGTGCCGGCCCATGCCATGCACTGAAGAAATCCGCGACGGTCTACCCCGTCGTTGTTGTGGTCGTGAATGATTAACTTGGACAAGTTGGCTCCTATTGACTTTGGTTTATTCGCTTCTATGCGTCAGTACCGCGGCGCCCGGCGTTTTATTCCTGCCTACTGATTGGAATATTGCGGATCGAACGGGGGTACTGAAAGGTGGAACCAGCGCGATCGGCGCCAGTTCCGGTCTGGAGGCTAGTTGAAAAAGCGCCTTGGCTCGATTTTGCTCTCGGGACTCGCCCTGCTGGCTGTTAGTTCGGCCCTTGTCCATCCATTTGGTGCGATCAAAGCTCAAAGGTCCGACAAGCCATTGTTACTGGACTCGAGCTTCGATCCTCAGGTGGTAAGGACCATTGAGAAATCCTGCCAAAACTGTCATTCCGAAAGGACGGAATGGCCGTGGTACAGCTACGTGGCTCCCATGTCTTGGATGATCGAGAACGACGTACAGCGCGGCCGAAGTCATATGAATCTGTCTCGCTGGAATGGGTACAACCCTGAGGAGCAGCAGGAGATTCTTTCGAAGATGTCGGTCCTGGTGAGGAACCGCGCGATGCCTCTTCCCCGATTCCTCCTGCTGCATCCGGAAGCAAAGTTGTCCGATGCCGAGGTCGCGTACTTGTACCAGTGGGCGCGAAGCGAGCGCAAGCGCCTGAAGGCGGCTGGTGCCGAAGCGGATACTCCGTGCTCCGGCGGCAAGCAAGACGGCGGTCAAAACTGAAAATAGACAAACTGCCAGTGGCGCAGTAGAAACGGAGCTTAGTTCCTGAGCCCACGCCCAGCGGGGGCTGTAAGAGCGGCTCTGGAAACGCGGCCGCCGCGATCAGCGGCCTTAAACATGGCCGGTCAGGCAGCCGGCCGTTTTCGAGAACTGAGGGCGCGAAGCTCCTTCGGGAGGCGTGAGTTCCGCTCGGATCAAATGCCAACGCGACTGTTTGTGCGGCAGGCGAAAATCTACGGGAATTGTCATGTCAACGGGGACTGGCTGGCCTTGGCGAGTGCCCGGCGTGAAGCGCCAGTGCTGGATCGCGGCCAGCGCCTTTTCATCCAAGCCAAAGCCGAGCGATCCGGTGACCCGCATGTCCCGTGCTACGCCTTGCTCTGTGATGGTGCCGGTAAGCCAGACGGCGCCTTCGAGTCCGGCCGAGCGAGCTTCTTCGGAATACTCGGGTTCCGTTTTCTGCAGAATTTGCGGTGGGACCACGACATTGCCGAACTGATTCAAGGAAGGGAGAGGGGGCAGCGGTGGGGCAGCGGGTGCGTTCGCTGGATTCCGAATGATGGCCTGCGTCGCCAGTTGATACTCGTTCAGCGCTCTGTCAGCCTGGCCAGTGAATTCGAAGATCGCGCCTAGACTCGTATGAGACTGGGCCTCGATCCAGGCAGGTTGCAAATCCCCGCTTAGCGCCTCACGGAACTCATTCGCTGCGGACTGGCAGTACTTCTGCTTGAGGAAAATCTCGCCGATTCGGTAGAGCGCGAGCGAACTGGACCGGTTCGTTTCGAGCTCTATTGATTGCTGGGTTGGCGCCGGCCAGGCGCGCGACCATCATCGAGCCGCTGTCGGCCCTGCGGGTCATTTAGGCTGAAAGTCACCGATATCGTGCTGCCAACGCGAATGGGTCGCCCATTCAGAATGACAGGCTGGAAGCGCCATTGGCTCACTGATTCTATCGCTTTTTCATCCAATCCGAGCCCCAACGGGCTGATAACGCGTAGGTTTTGGGGCACTCCGTCCTCTCCAATCATGAACGAAACTTGGACGGTTCCCTGCAGACCCGCCGTGCGGGCCTCTTCTGTGTAGGATGGATCGGTCCCTCGGTACACGACAACCGGAGAACTCGCAAAATTACGAACTGAGTTGGGCGTCGGGGGTGGGCTCATTTGAGCCACGGCCCACTGGAGGCCTTGTGCGCTCAAATTCGTCGGGCCCCATACCAGATCCACTGTGCAGAGGACGGACACCGGTGCACCGTATTTCATGCCCGGGACGAATTGCCACTCGCGCACGAGAGCCGCAGCCTCCGGGCCCCAGATCGGATGCGAGGCGTTCAGCACTTGAAGATTCACCGGTAACCCGTGCTCGTCGACATCGAAGGCCACCGTCGCAGTGGCTTCCCGCCCGATAGCCCTGATCACTATGGCCTCTTCGAAAGCGTTTAGGCTAATGCCGACGCCATACGGGTAGTTCGTTTTTGAGAACTGAGGGCGCGAGGCTCCTTCGGGAGGCGTGAATTCCGCCCGGATCAAGTGCCAGCGCGACTGTTTGTCCGGCAGGCGAAAATCTACGGGAATTGTCATGTCAACGGGGACTGGCTGGCCTTGGCGAGTGCCCGGCGTGAAGCGCCAGTGCTGGATCGCGGCCAGCGCCTTTTCATCCAAGCCGAAGCCGAGCGATCCGGTGACCCGTATGTCGCGGGGTACGCCCTGCTCCGTGATGGTGCCGGTAAGCATGACGGCGCCTTCCAGCCCGGCCAGGCGAGCTTCTTCTGAGTATTCGGGCTCCGTTTTCTGCAGAATTTGGGGTGGTACCCCGACATTACTGACCTGATTCAAGGAAGGAAGAGGGGCAAGCGGTGGCGCAGGGGGTGCGTTCGCTGGATTCCGAATGATGGCCTGCGTCGCCAATTGATACTCATTCAGCGCCCTGTCAGCCTGGCCAGTGAATTCGAAGATCGCGCCCAGACTCGTATGAGACTGGGCTTCGACCCAAGCAGGTTGCAAATCCCCGCTTAGCGCCTCACGGAACTCATTCGCTGCGGACTGGTAGTTCTTCTGCTTGAGGTAAATCTCACCGATCCGGTAGTGCGCGAGCGAACTGGACCGGTTCGTTTCGAGCTCTTTCCGATACTTCTCCAGAGAATCGCTGGCATCGCTCTGACCGAACACCAGCGCCATGCAGGTGCACAATGCGGCAATCGCGGAAAGCGGCCTCATAGAGGGCCTGTTCAGATCCAGTGTACGCCTTATTGGATGTTCTTGTAAGGTAGTGGGTCCATTTGAAATTCATCACTCTTGACTTTGGCAGCCGATCTGCCACGCTTGAAATATGGATGAGGGCTCAAGCAAGCCGAAGGGCAAGGTCGGGAATCGGTCAAGCAGTCGCGGCCAAGGCCCGAAGGACTTCAATCAGATCGCTTTTGAGGTCGTGCAGAAGGCCATTGGCGAGATGCCGAAGGAAGAACCTCCAGACCCTCAAAAAAACCCAGCTGCGGTCACGCTAGGGCGCTTAGGGGGGCTCAAGGGCGGCAGGGCGAGGGCAGAGAAGCTCTCGCCAGCCAAGAGGAAGGCTATAGCGAAGAAAGCGGCAGCGGCACGGTGGAAGAAATAAAATTACTGTACCGTCTGGCTTGGGTCTCCGCTTTCGGAAACGTCTGACCCGAACTGGGCGAGGGTTTCTGGATTGATCGTCATCGGCTTCGATCCATTCGCACAGTCCGTCATCTGCCGAAAGACCTCAGGCAGATTCAAAGAGGTCATCTCTCGTATTCGATCCAGCGCATCATCGAGCCTATCTTTTTCCTCGAATTTTCGCTGCTGCATGAATTCGAAGAAACACGCAAAACGAAGGAGCCTATCGCTCTCACCACCGATTGTAGATTTGTCGTTTTCCCACCGCGAAACAGTCTCTTTCGCTACCCCTAGCGTCTTGGCAAGCTTACTTGCCGTAGAACCGGCCATCTTTCGGAGGAAGCGAATCTCTTCCCCAGAAAGTAATGTACTCTTTGCCAATAAATTACGCATCAGCCGAATGTGCAGACCGTCGATCCCAAGGATCTCTGGCACGATAGAACCGCATTTGCAGTGGAACACCAGAATGTTCTGTAGAACGACAGAACTAAGACCGCATTCGGTATATCGATAGTTTTCCCGACGCCCCTGCATGTTGCTACCGCACTGGTAGCACTTCTGTGTGGGACTCACTTGCGTAGTTGTATTCATGATCACAAAAGATAAGATTGTTATTTAAAGTAAACCGTAATCAAAACGATCAGAGGCGCTAGCTCATAATCTTCCTCGGGGTCCAGCGCTACGACCACCTCAAGCGTGTCCTCTTCGGCCACCGCTCGAATGCGGTATTTCCAGTTTCCAAACTCAGGACAAAACTCAGCTTGGCCGCTTATTCGGCCGGCCCGAAGCACGTTCCCGACATCGACAGTCGTAACGCGGCGCTCATGGCACCGTCTCCTGAAATGCTCGGCATAACGCACTCTTCCCAGCATCCAAGCCCTAGTAATTACAACGTGCGCGTTTTCTAGAGATAAGGGCGGCGTGCGTTTAACGCCACCAAGAGGTAAGTCTTTTCTTTCCAAAGCCGGGTCCCCTCATTAAACTGTGTGGTTCGATGCATTTCCTCGGACCTCCTTCGCTGATCTAGTTGATCTCAGGTTAACAGTTGATCTACAATCAGTCAAGGGCTATTTGATCTTAGATCAACTTTTTACCCTTGACTTTCCATGACAGCTCAAGCATACTAGTCCATATGAACCGCCTCGATTCTTCCAAACGGATACAGGTCCTCTTTGCTATCTGTGAAGGCAACTCTATCCGCTCGGTCACGCGGATGTTCGGGGTGGGGAAGAATACGATAGCTCGGCTTTTGATTCAGGCTGGCTCGGCTTGCGCGGAATACCAAGACAAGGCGTTGCGAAATTTATCCTGTAAGCGCGTTCAATGCGATGAAATATGGGCCTACGTGGGAGCCAAAGACAAAAACGTACCTCAAGAACGCCGTGAAGAGTTTGGTGTCGGTAGCGTCTGGACCTGGGTTGCCATCGATGCAGACACGAAGCTGTGTTGCTCATGGATGGTCGGTGATCGCGGCGCGCAGTCCGCTTTCGAGTTCATGAAGGATCTATCAGGGCGTTTGGCGAACCGCATTCAATTAACCACGGATGGCCACAACGTGTACGTGAATGCGGTTGAAGCTGCCTTTGGATCGCAGATCGACTACGCGATGCTGGTTAAGATCTATGGCGCGGATCGTCCCGAAGAAGCACGCTACAGCCCCGCAGAATTCATTAGCTGCCGTGCGGTCGATATCACCGGCAAGCCTGATCCGAAGCACATTTCGACGAGCTATGTCGAACGTCAGAACTTGACCATGAGAATGCACATGAGGCGGTTTACGCGGCTCACCAACGGTTTCTCAAAAAAGCTGGAGAACCACGTCGCGGCCGTCAGCCTGCATTTCATGTACTACAATTTCGTCAAAATCCATTCAACGATCAGGATGACTCCGGCGATGGCAGCGGGCGTCACAGATCACCTATGGGAGATGTCTGACGTGGTTGCGCTGCTCGAAGACCAAAAGAGCGAAGAGATTGCCGAACGACGGGATTGGAAGTTGTCGGGGAAGGGGCCAGCCCTCGGATTTTAGTGAAGCGGGGGATTTGGGATTCTACCATCACATTAACTGCAAGTTCAAGCAACCGGTACCTAAGTTACTGATATTGGGGCTATTAAACCTGTGGATAAACCTATAGAGCTATTGACTAATAGTCAACATGTAGCTATTATGTTGGTGACGACTCCCCGGCCCTAAGCAAGCCGGTTTGGGTGGTCTATATGACCGCCCTTTAAAGAACCTTCTTACAGTGGCTGTCCCTGGCCCTCCTCTTCCGGTACCAAGGCCACGAACCATTATCTACATCGATGGCTTCAATCTCTATTATGGAGCTATTAAGGGGACGCCTCACAAGTGGTTGAATCTTGAACGCTATTTCAGGTTGCTGCGACCAGCGGATGACTTGGTAGCTATTAAGTATTTCACCGCTATGGTCACTGGCTCAACGCGATCCAATCAAGAGGTGTATCTGAAAGCTTTGGCGACCCTACCGTTAGTCGAAGTTATTCTGGGAAAGTTCAAAAGGAAGAGAGTGCTTTGCAACGAGACTTCCTGTTCTCACTTTGGGAATCGATTTTTTGAAACGGTGGAAGAAAAACGAACTGATGTCAATATAGCGGTGTCAATGCTTGATGATGCTTACCAGGACGCCTGCGAGCAGCTTGTTTTGATCAGTGGTGATTCAGACTTAGTGCCTGGAGTAAACCTAGTTCGCACTAGGTTTCCAATGAAGAAAATCATAGTCTATGTTCCACACACGCCTGCTCTAAGCACTACGCGTGGTTTCGCTGTGGAACTTCGGTCTTCCGCAAATACACACCGCGATCTTCCTTTGAACCTCCTGCGGGTGGCGCAATTTCCTTCTCAAGTTCCAGACGGAGCAGGTGGCACCATTACTAAGCCAGCCACTTGGTAGACAGCGTACTAGCAAGGAACACTAGAAAAATGCCCATGCTCAAATGGACCCACTGCCTCTTGTAAGAGCAATTTGACAACCGAACACACCTCGGTTATCCTGAAATGAGTTTAGCGAGTTGTGTCTTCTGCTCCCGGTTACCGCTCTCTGTTGTGAGAGTCCGGCCGGGGGTCGGCCCCGAGGTTCTGATCGGATTTTCAGCCAGTCAGGAGCATGGGCTGTCCATAGTAAGTACCCTCGCAGATTTGCAGTCTTGATTTTTTTCGCGGCATTGGCTCTTCGCCTGTCGTCAGTACGTAAACGAAACAACACAACGTCTAGAGAGGAAATTCGTGCCGACGTTTAATCAACTCGTGCGAAAAGGGCGCAGACCGCCGCGTTATAAGACCGCCAGTCCGGCGCTGCAGGCCTGCCCGCAGAAGCGCGGAGTCTGTACGCGCGTTTACACTACCACTCCAAAGAAGCCGAATTCGGCGCTGCGGAAAGTGGCGCGCGTGCGATTGACCAACGGGATCGAAGTGACCACTTATATTCCCGGGCGTCGGCCACAATCTGCAGGAGCACTCCATCGTGCTGATTCGCGGCGGCCGCGTGAAGGATCTGCCGGGCGTGCGCTATCACGTGGTGCGCGGCACGCTTGGACGCAGCCGGAGTTACCGACCGCAAGCAGAGCCGATCGAAATACGGAGCCAAACGGCCGAAGGGACCGACGAAATAGAGTATGCCACGCAGACGCAGACCAGAACCTCGCGAGATTCTGCCGGATCCGCTGTACAACTCCACGCTGGCTGAGAAATTCGTCAACTCGATGATGTGGGACGGCAAGAAGAACACCTCCCAGCGGATTTTCTACGAAGCGATGGACACGATCCGCGAGCGGACCGCGCGACGATCCGTTGAAGCTGTTCAAGAAAGCCGTGGAGAACGCCAAGCCGCTGCTGGAAGTGAAGACGCGGCGCGTGGGCGGCGCCAACTACCAGGTGCCGGTCGAGGTTCCGCAGAACCGGCGAACCAGCCTGGCGATCCGCTGGATTTTGCAGAACGCCCGCAGCCGTCCGGAAAAAGGCATGCCGGAGAAGCTGGCGAACGAGTTGAACGATGCCGCCAACATGCGCGGCGGAGCGATTAAGAAAAAGGATGATGTGCATCGAATGGCGGAAGCGAACAAGGCTTTCGCGCATTACCGATGGTAGTTAGCGAGATTGTAGGTTTTTATGGCACGTACCGTACCGATCGACAGAATGAGGAACATCGGCATCATGGCCCACATTGATGCCGGTAAAACCACCACTACGGAACGTGTCCTCTACTACACCGGCCGCACGCACAAGATCGGCGAAGTGCATGAAGGCACCGCCATCATGGACTGGATGGAGCAGGAGCAGGAGCGCGGCATCACGATCACGTCGGCCGCCACTACCTGCGAGTGGCGCGACATCACCATCAACATCATCGACACGCCGGGGCACGTGGATTTCACCGCCGAAGTGGAGCGCAGCTTGCGCGTGCTGGACGGCGCGGTCGCGGTATTCGACGCCGTGGCGGGCGTGCAGCCGCAGATCGGAGGCGGTGTGGCGCCAAGCCGATAAGTACGGCGTTCCGCGCATCTGCTTCATCAATAAGATGGACCGCGTGGGAGCGGATTTCTACCATTCCATCGATACCATTGTCGATCGCCTGAAGTGCCGCCCGGTGGCGATTCAAATCCCCGTCGGCGCCGAGGATCAATTCAAGGGCATCATCGATCTGGTGACCGATGAAAGCGCGCATCTGGCGCGACGAGACGCTGGGCGCCGAGTACGATGAAGTCGAAATCCCGGCCGACCTGCTGGATAAAGCCAAAGCCTATCGCGAGCAGATGATCGAGGCCGTGGCCGAATCCGACGATCACCTGTTCGCCAAATTCGTCGAAGGCACCGCCGATCTCGGAAGAAGAGATTGATGCAGGGCATCCGCAAGGCGACCATCGCGCAGAAGATTTTCCCGGTGATCTGCGGCTCGGCGTTCAAGAACAAGGGCGTACAGAACCTGCTGGACGCGGTGGTCGATTATCTGCCTTCGCCGGTCGACATCCCGCCGGTGCAAAGGCATGCTGCCGGATAATCCGGAAGTCATGGAAGAGCGTCCCGCCACCGACGACGCTCCGTTTTCGGCGCTGGTTTTCAAGATCATGACCGACCCGTTTGTCGGCCAGCTGGCGTACATCCGCGTGTATTCGGGCCGGCTGGGCGCGGGCGAATCGATTTTCAACGTTGCGAAGAATCGCAGAGAGCGCGTGGGGCGGCTGGTGAAGATGCACGCCAACAAGCGCGAGGACATTCAGGAGATCCTGGCCGGCGATATCTGCGCCGCGGTGCTGAAGAACGTCTCCACCGGCGATACGATTTGCGACGAGAAGCATCCGATTCTGCTCGAAAGCGATCGACTTCCCGGAGCCCGTCATCCAGCTGGCCATCGAGCCTAAGACCAAAGCCGACCAGGAAAAGCTCGGCATGGCGATTCAGAAGCTGGTGCAGGAAGATCCGACCTTGCGAGTGAATACCGACCCCGACACCGGGCAGACCATCCTGGCCGGAATGGGCGAGTTGCATCTCGAGATCATCGTGGATCGCATGCAGCGCGAGTTCAACGTCGGCGCGAATGTCGGCAAGCCGCAGGTGGCTTATCGCGAGACCATTCGTAGCACCGCCGAATTCGACTACACGCATAAGAAGCAGACCGGCGGCTCGCGGCCAGTACGCGCGCACCAAACTCCGAGTCGAGCCGAATCCCGGGCAAGGGATTCGAATTCGAGAACGAGATCAAGGGCGGCTCGGTCCCCAAGGAATTTATCCCGGCCGTCGAGAAGGGCGTCCGCGAGTCGCTGGAAGGCGGAATTCTGGCGGGCTATCCGATGGTGGATGTAAAGGCGATGCTATACGACGGCGCCTATCACGAAGTGGACTCGTCGGAAATGGCGTTCAAGATTTGCAGCTCGATCTGTTTCAAGGAAGCCTGCAGGCGCGCCAAGCCGGTATTGCTCGAGCCCGTGATGCGCGTCGAAGTAGTGGTGCCGGAAGAGTACATGGGCACGGTGAACGGTGACCTGAATTCGCGGCGCGGACGCCTGGAAGGAACCGAGGTTCGCGGTACCACGCAGTTGATCAAGGCGATGGTGCCGTTGTCGGAAATGTTTGGTTACGCTACCGAGCTTCGCTCGCGCACGCAGGGCCGCGGCAGTTTCACCATGCATTTTGGGCAGTATGAGGAAGTCCCAAAGAACTTATCTGAGGAAATCGTCGCCAAGGTACAAGGAAAAGTAACGAAATAGCGGATAGCAGAAGGCAGATAGCAGCAGGTTAATAGGAGAGTTCAACACCCATGGCTAAGGAAAAATTTGATCGCAGCAAACCGCACGTGAACATCGGGACGATCGGGCACATCGATCACGGCAAGACCACCCTCACGGCGGCCATCACGAAGGTGCTGGGCAAGAACAATCCGAAGGTGAAGTTCCGGTCGTTCGATTCCATCGACAACGCGCCGGAAGAAAAAGCGCGCGGAATCACGATCGCGGTGGCGCACATCGAGTATGAGACGGCCAACCGGCACTACGCGCACGTGGATTGTCCCGGTCACGCCGACTACATCAAGAACATGATCACCGGAGCGGCGCAGATGGATGGCGCGATCCTAGTGGTCGCCGCGACCGACGGACCGATGCCGCAGACGCGCGAGCACGTCCTGCTGGCCCGGCAGGTGGGCGTGCCGTGCATCGTGGTGGCGTTGAACAAAGTGGACATGGTGGACGATCCGGAGCTGCTGGAACTGGTGGAGCTGGAAGTGCGGGAGCTGCTGTCGAAGTACCAGTTTCCGGGCGACGATCTGCCGGTGGTGCGGGTGAGCGCGCTGGGGGCGTTGAACGGCGAAGAGAAGTGGGAAAAGACGGTAGAAGAGCTGATGGAGAAGGTGGACTCGCTACGTGCCGCTGCCGGCGCGCGACATCGACAAGCCGTTCCTGATGCCGATCGAAGATATTTTCTCGATCCAAGGGCGCGGGACGGTGGTGACGGGGCGCATCGAGAAGGGGATCTGCAAAGTCGGCGAGGAAATGGAGATCGTGGGCTTCAGGGACACGCGCAAGACGGTGGTGACGGGCGTGGAAATGTTCAAGAAGCTGCTGGACGAGGGGCGTGCGGGCGATAACGTGGGGCTGCTGCTGCGCGGAATTGAAAAAGATGACGTGGAGCGCGGGCAGGTGATCGCCAAGCCGGGATCGATCACGCCGCACAAGAAGTTCAAGGGCGAAATCTACGTATTGAGCAAGGATGAAGGCGGGCGGCACACGCCGTTCTTTAAAGGATACCGGCCGCAGTTTTATTTCCGGACCACGGACGTGACGGGAGTGACGGAGTTGCCGGCCGGGACCGAGATGGTGATGCCGGGCGACAACGTGGGCCTGGTGATCGAGCTGATTACGCCGGTGGCCATGGACAAGGGATTGCGGTTTGCGATCCGCGAAGGCGGCCGGACGGTGGGCGCGGGAACCGTGACCGAGATTTTGGAATAATCATGAGCCTCCGCGAACGCATCCGCATCCGCCTCAAGGCGTACGATCACCGCATTCTGGACCAATCGACGACGGAGATCGTCGACACGGCCAAGAGGACGGGAGCGCAGGTCGCTGGACCGATTCCGCTGCCGACCATCAAGAATCGCTATACCGTGCTCCGGTCTCCGCACGTGGACAAAAAATCGCGCGAGCAATTCGAGATTCGGACGCACAAGCGGCTGCTCGATATTCTCGAGCCGACCCAGGACACGGTGGACGCGCTTATGAAGCTGGATCTTCCCGCGGGTGTGGATGTGGAGATCAAGGCGTTCGGGAAAGGAAAGTAAGAATGCAGAAAGCAGAAAGCAGCACGCGACCGGCCACCGGAATCCGCTGCCTGCTGCCTTCCGTTGTCTGCTGACTGAAGTTTACTTATGGGCCCAGGCATTTTAGGAAAGAAAATCGGAATGAGCCAGGTGTTCCGGCCGGACGGGCAAGTCGTGCCGGTCACGCTGCTGAAAGCGGGACCGTGCGTGGTAGTCCAGCGCAAGACGCCGACCACCGACGGCTACGATGCCGTGCAGCTCGGGTTGGTGGAGTTCGCCAAAGCTTCGCGCACCAGCAAGCCGGCTGGCGGGACATCTGAAGAAGGCCAGCGCCGACGGAGTGAAGTTTCTGCGCGAATTGCGTATGCGGCCGGGCGACGACGATCTGAAGCAGGGCGATCGCGTTCTAGTCGACCAGTTCAAGCCGGCCGACAAAGTGGATGTAATCGGCGTCAGCAAGGGCCGCGGCTTCGCCAGCGTCATCAAGCGGCATCATTTCAAGGGCGGTCCGGGTTCGCACGGTTCGATGTTTCATCGCGCCCCGGGCTCCATTGGAGCGTCCAGCTTTCCTTCGCGAGTTTTCCCCGGCACTCGCATGGGCGGCCACATGGGCACCCAGCAGGTGACGGTGCGGAATCTCGAAGTAGTGGATGTCGTCGCCGAGGACAACGTGCTGGTAGTCAAGGGCGCGGTTCCGGGCCCCAATGGCGGGTATGTGCTGGTGAGAAGGGCTAAGAGGTAACCAACCATGCCGAGTGTGGATGTTGTCGACTTAAATAACGCGGTGGTCGGCTCTCTGGAGCTGGCCGATGAAGTGTTCAACGCGCCGGTCAATGAGGCGCTGCTCTACGAAGCGGTGCGTCATTCTCAGGCTGGTGCGCGAGGCGGAAACGCAAAAACCAAGACGCGGCACGAAGTGTCCGGCTCCGGAAAGAAACTGTGGCGCCAGAAGGGTACCGGACGGGCGCGCATGGGCTCCATCCGCTCGCCGCTGTGGCGGCATGGCGGGACGACGCACGGGCCGCAGCCGCGCGACTATAGCTACAAACTGCCTCGCAAGATGATTCTGGGCGCGTTGCGGTCGGCGCTATCGGCCAAGCTCAGGGACGGCGAAATGAAGGTGGTACAGAACGTTCTCGCTGTCCGATCACAAGACCAAGGCGATGCGGGCTGTTCTGAACGTGTTGGGAGCTCCTAAGACGGTGTTGCTGGTGGATAACGACGAGAATAACAACCTGGTGCTCGGCTCGCGAAATCTGCCGGGCGTGAAGCTGGTATCCACCAAGGAAGTCAGCGTCTACGACTCTGCTGGGCCATGCCGGTCTGCTGATGTCGGAGAACGCCGCCAAGAAACTTTCGGAGGCGCTCGCAAAATGACCATTTACGAAGTAATCAAGCGCCCCATCGTGACCGAAAAAGGCGTCGCCAAGAAAGAAGCCGAGCACACTCTGAGCTTCGAAGTGGCGCCGCGATGCCAACAAGGTGCAGGTAAAGGCCGCTGTCGAGCAGTTGTTCAAGGTGAAGGTGGCCGGCGTTCGCACCTCCAACGGAGTGGGCAAGCTGCGCCGTCGCGGCCGTTTCGCCGGCTACCGGTCGGATTGGAAGAAAGCCTACGTGACATTGAAGGCGGGCGAGAAGATGCCCGAGTACGCCGAGATTTAACGGAGAACATACCTCATGCCGATGAAGATCGTACAATCCGACGACGCCATCCCGCCGCTTCATGAGCGTCGTTTCGCGCGACGAGATCACCAAGCAGCATCCCGAAAAGTCGCTGGTGACCGGTAAGAAGCGAACTGGCGGGCGCAATAGCGAGGGATTGATCTCATCCCGGTTTCGCGGCGGCGGGGCGAAGAAAGCCTACCGGGTGATCGACTTCAAGCGCGACAAGATCGGCATTCCGGCTAAAGTCGCGTCGATCGAGTACGACCCCAACCGCACGGCCCGCATCGCGTTGCTGAATTACGCCGACGGCGAGAAGCGCTATATCATCTGCTCCGGTTGGCCTCACAGTCGGACGCACGGTCAGTTCCGGACCGGAGGCCGACATCCTGATCGGCAATGCGCTGCCGCTTAAGAACATCCCCGCCGGCACCGTGGTCCACAATGTCGAGCTGCGGCCGGGGAAAGGCGCTCAGATGGCTCGTTCGGCCGGCGCTCAGGCGCAGTTGGTTTCGCGCGAGGGCGGCATCGCTCTTCTGAAATTGCCTTCGGGCGAAATCCGCAGAGTGCAGGTGGAATGCATGGCCACCATCGGGCAGGTGGGCAATGTAGAGCACGAAAACGAATCGCACGGCAAAGCCGGGAAGACGCGCTGGCTGGGCAAGCGGCCGCACAACCGGGGCGTTTCGATGAATCCGGTGGATCATCCGCACGGCGGCGGCGAAGGCAAGACTTCCGGCGGCCGGCATCCGGTGACGCCCTGGGGCCAGCCCACGCGCGGCTTCAAGACGCGCAACAACAAACGCACCGACAAGTGGATCGTGAGCCGGAAGGCGAAAAAATAAGGATTAGGACATGAGCAGATCGCTAAAAAAAGGGCCGTTCACCGATGACCATCTGGCGAACAAAGTGGCCGCGATGAACGCAGAAGAACGAAAAGAAAGTGGTGCGGACCTGGTCGCGGCGTTCGACCATCCGGCCCGAATTCATCGGGCACACGCTGGCGGTCCACAACGGCAAGAAGTTCATTCCGGTGTATATCACCGAAAACATGGTGGGGCGCAAGCTGGGCGAATTTTCGCCGACGCGCCAGTTCCGGGGGCATTCGGTGAAGGCCGCGGCAGCGCCGACCACCGGCGGTGCGCGGCAACGGAGAAGACGGCCAAGCCGTCCTAGAAGACGGAGTAAAACATGGAAGCCAGAGCAGAAGCCAGATACGTTCGAACGTCGCCGCAGAAGGCGCGGCTGGTGGTGGATATGATCCGCGGCCAGAACGGCCAGCGCGGCGCGCATCATCCTGCGGTCCAGACCAACAAGCGCATGGCGCCCATGGTGGAAAAGGTGCTGCGCTTCGGCCATCGCCAATGCCGAGAACCGCAACAACGATGTGGATGTCGACCAGTTGGTCGTCACCGAGGCTTACGTGAACGAAGGGCCGCGCATGAAGCGCATCCGTCCGGCGCCGATGGGCCGGGCTTATCGCTATCAGCGGCGCATGGCGCACATCGCCGTCATGGTCGGCGACAAGCAGACCGAGGAGAAGGCAATAGTGGGACAGAAAGTACATCCCTACGGATTTCGGCTGGGCGTCACCAAGACCTGGCGCTCGCGCTGGTTCGCCAAGGCAGATTATGCGAAGCTGCTGCACGAAGACCTGGACTTGAAGGACTCGCTGCGCGAGCGGCTGAAAGCGGCAGGCGTGAGCTCGATCGAAGTGGATCGTCCCGGCAATAAGCTGCGCGTGACCATTCGCACTTCGCGCCCCGGCATCATCATCGGGCGCAAGGGCGCGGAGATCGAGAAGCTCAAAACGGATCTGGCCAAGAAGACCAAGCGCGAGGTCTTCATCGATATTCAGGAAGTGCACAAGCCGGAGCTGGACGCCCAATTGGTGGCCGAATCTATCGCGCTGCAACTGGAAAAGCGCGTGGCTTTTCGCAGAGCCATGCGGAAGGCGGTCGATTCGGCGCTGCGCTTCGGATGCAAAGGCATCAAGGTGCGCGTGTCCGGACGCTTGAATGGAGCGGAGATCGCGCGTAGTGAATGGTATCTGCAGGGCCAGCTTGCCGCTGCACACGTTGCGCGCCGATATGGACTACGGCTTCGCCCAGGCCTACACGACCTACGGCGTAATCGGCATCAAGTGCTGGACCTACAAGGGCGAGATTTTGGATGGCGGTCCTCGCCGGGATTCGCTGCGTAACGAGCCGGAGCCCCGCCGTCCACCACTGCGGGATCGACGCGAGCGCCGTCCGCCTGTACCAACGCCAGTCGCGCCCGTCGAAGCCGAGCGGCCCGGCAATGCAATCGGCACCGCCGGATTTGTCTTCGACCTCGAAGCCCGCGCCGATCCTGCCGCCGCTGGCTCCGCCGCAGCCGAGCTGGAAGCAGGAGTTGAAGCACGACAGCCCCGCGCCGTCTGAATCCGGCACGCCGCCCGAGCCGCCGCGGGAGAAGCCGGAATAATCGAAATATTGGAGACTGACTCTCATGTTGATGCCCAAGAAGGTGAAATACAGAAAACAGCAGCGCGGGCGCATGACCGGAAAAGCCTGGCGTGGGTCTACGCTTGCTTTCGGCGATTACGGTCTGAAAGCCATGCGCTGCGGTTGGATCACCGACCGGCAGATTGAAGCCGCCCGCGTGGCCATGACGCGTTTCATCAAGCGCGGCGGCAAGGTTTGGATCCGGCTGTTTCCCGACAAGCCCATCACCAAGAAGCCTGCCGAAACCCGCATGGGAAAAGGCAAAGGCGCTCCCGAGCAATGGGTGGCTGTGATTCGCCCGGGCAAGATTCTTTTCGAGATGGAAGGCGTGCCCAAAGCCACGGCCGAAGAAGCCTTCCGATTGGCGGCGGGAAAGTTGCCGCTGCCCACCAAAGTGGTGAGCCGCGATACACGCCGGAGAATAACGATGCGAGCCGACAAAGTACGAGAACTGGACAGCAACGAACTTCGCAGGCAAACCGGAGAAATGCGCGAGCAGGCGTTCCGGCTCCGATTTCAGATGGCAATGGGGCAGACCGACGGGCTGAAGAAACTGCGGAGCCTCAAGAAGGATCGCGCGCGGATGCTCACCATCCTGCGCGACCGTGAGCTGCATCCGGAAACGGCGCCCGAACCGGTGGCAAAGAAAGAAGAAAAAGGGCAAGTAAGCCATGGCCACAGCGGAGACAGCAGAGCAAAAACCGATCGGCAACAAGAACGAGAAGGTCGGGCAGGTGGTCTCCGCCAAGATGCAGAAGACCATCGTGGTGGAAGTCACCCGGCGAGTTCAGCATCCGGTCTACAAGCGAATCATCAACAAGCGCAACAAATTTTACGCTCACGACGAGCAGCAGACCGCGCAGATCGGCGATGTGGTGCGCATCATCGAATGCCGGCCCATCAGCAAGCTGAAGAGATGGCGGCTGGGCGAGGTGCTGCGGAAAGCGGTGCAAGTGGCGGTGGAGCCCGACCGCGGTGGATCTGGATTTGATGCAGCCAACGGCCGGGTCGAAGTCCCCGACCGCCAAGGGAACCAAGAGGAAATCGTCATGATTGGGATGCGAACCATGCTCGAGGTCGCCGACAACAGCGGCGCCCGCAAGCTGCAGTGCATTCTGCCGCGCGGCGGCGATCTGGGATTGCGCGCCGGCCTGGGCGACGTCGTCACCGCCAGCGTTAAGGAAGCCACGCCCGAATCTCCGATCAAGAAGGGCAAAGTGGTGCGCTGCGTCATCGTTCGGATGCGCAAGGAATCGCGCCGCAAAGACGGCACCTACATCCGCTTCGATTCCAATGCCGCGGTCCTGATCAACGAGGTGGGCGAGCCGGTGGGCACGCGCGTCTTCGGGCCGGTGGCGAGGGAGTTGCGCGACAAGAAATTCATGAAGATTGTTTCGCTGGCGCCGGAGGTTATCTGATGCCGCGCCAAAAGGACAACAGCCGGCGATTTATAAAAGTCCGTGTCAAGAAAGACGATCAGGTGAAGGTCATCGCCGGGCGCGACAAGGGCAAAACGGGCCGCGTGCATTTCGGTGGATCGCGCGGTCGGGAAGGTTTTGGTGGAGGGTGTTTCGATGATCAAACGTCACACCCGGCCCAATCCGTCCAAACAGATCAAAGGCGGAATTGCCGAAAAGGAAAGCCCCATCGCGATTTCGAACGTGATGGTTCTGACTTCGGGCGGAGTGCCGTCGCGCGTGGGCTACAAAATGGAAGGCTCCGGCACCTCGGAGCGGCGCGTGCGCATCGCAAAGAAGAGCGGCGAGCTACTCGACAAGCGCGCCTAGAAAAGCAGGGACGAATGGCAAAGGAAAAGAAACCAGAAGAAGCTTCTAAACCGCAGCAGCAGGGCTCGAAAAAGGAGCCCAAGGCCCCGCAAGGTCCAAAGAAGGAGGCGGCTGCGAAGACGCCCGTAGGTTCAAAGGCAGAAGGAGAGCCGAAGGCTCCCAAGCCGTCGAAGAAAGCCGACGCTCGGCTCAGGCATCATTATAAGGAGCGCGTCATCCCTGCCCTGGTGAAGGAATTCGGCTACAAGAACGTCATGGCCGTGCCGAAGATCGAGAAGGTGTCAGTGAATATCGGCTTGGGCGAGGCCACCCAGAATGCCAAGCTCATGGATGGCGCGGTGAACGAACTGGGACAGATTGCCGGGCAAAAGCCGGTGATCACCAAAGCGAAGAAGTCCATCGCGGCTTTCAAACTGCGCGAAGGCATGTCGATCGGCGCCATGGTCACGCTGCGCGGCGACCGGATGTTCGAGTTTCTGGATCGCCTGATGAACGTGGCGCTGCCGCGCGTCCGCGATTTCCGCGGCGTCTCCAGCAAGTCGTTCGACGGGCGCGGCAACTACACGCTCGGAATTAAAGATCAGTTGATTTTTCCCGAGATCGACTACAACAAGGTCGAGAAGGTCAAGGGAATGAATATTTCGATCACCACCACTGCGAAAACGGATGCCGAAGGGCTGGCGCTGTTGAAACAGATGGGAATGCCGTTCAGACAGCAGTAGGATTCGAGGAATAAAGGTACATGGCAACTACAGCCAAGATCGCGAAAGAAGAGAAGACCAAGATCAAGATGTTGTCCAAGGACTGCCCACCCCGGGTGAAAATCCGGCTTCGCAACCGGTGTTTCCGATGCGGTCGGCCGCGCGGCTATATCCGGAAGTTCAACTTGTGCCGGATCTGTTTCCGCAAGCTTGCTCTCGCCGGTGAGATTCCCGGCGTGATCAAGGCCAGCTGGTAGGCGAAGGATTACGGGGGACAAACTATGGCCACATCCGATCCAATCGCCGACATGCTGACGCGCATCCGCAATGCGCAAATGGCGCGCCATCCCAAGGTGGACGTGCCCGCCTCCAAGCTGAAGATGGAGATCGCCCGCATTCTGAAGGAAGAAGGCTTCATCATGAACTTCAAGCTGGCCGAGGAAGGCGCCAAGAGAAGCATTCGCATTTATCTTGAAATACACGCCCGGCAACGTGCCGGTAATTTCGCGCATCGAACGCGTTTCGCGGCCCGGATGCCGCGTCTACGTGGGCAGCCGGGAAGTTCCCAAAGTGCTGGGCGGGTTGGGCATCAATATTTTGACCACGCCGCGCGGCGTCATGACCGGCAGCACGGCGCGGAAAGAGCGCGTCGGCGGAGAGGTCCTTTGCCAGCTCTGGTAATGAGGTAACACATATGTCGAGAGTCGGAAATAAACCCATTCCGCTGCCGAAAGGCGTGAAGATCACCATTGGCGAGGAGCTGCTGGTGGAAGGACCGAAGGGCAAGCTCACAGTGCCGCTTCCGAAGGGCATCGAGCCCCGGCAGGCGGATGGACACCTGGAGTTCGCGCGCGCTTCAGATCAACTCGCGCCCTTGCATGGCTTGACACGGGCGCTGGCCGCTTCCGCCGTGCAGGGCGTCTCCACGGGCTTTACGCGCGAGTTGGATATTACGGGCGTCGGCTATCGCGCCGACGTGAAGGGCAACATCGCAACTTTTACGCTGGGCTATTCGCACCCCATCGAGGTTTTGCTGCCAGAGGGCGTGGAGCTCAAAATCGACAAACAGACCCACTCTGGTGCTGACCGGATATGACAAGCAGATGATCGGCCAGGTAGCCGCAAACATTCGCGCCTTGCGCCCGCCCGACCCGTACAAGAACAAGGGCATACGGTACACGGGCGAAGCATTGCGCAAGAAGGTCGGCAAGACCGGAGCCGGCGGAGCGGCAGGAGCGAAGTAAGATGGCGATATCTTCTAAGAACGACGTTCGAGTTCGTATTCATTCACGGATCCGCCATCAGGGTCCGGGGCAGCGAGGAGCGGCCGCGCCTGGCCGTGTTCCGCAGTTTGAAGCACATCTACGCGCAGGTTATCGACGACCGCAAGGGGCATACTGTCGCTTCTGCTTCATCCGGCGGGAAAAAGGGAGGCGTGGGTAAAGGCGGAAACTTAGCCGGCGCAAAAGAGGTCGGAAAACTGATCGCCGAACGCGCCAAGGCCAAAGGCGTCAAGAAAGTTGTATTCGATCGCGGCGGCTATCTGTACCATGGCCGGATAAAAGCTCTGGCCGATGCCGCTCGACGAAGCAGGATTGGAGTTCTAACGAATGGCTGCTACACCCTCAGCAAAACGTATCGACGCCGGTTCTTTGAATCTGAAAGAGCAAGTGGTTTCGATCAACCGCGTCACCAAAGTGGTGAAGGGCGGCAAGAATTTGAGCTTTTCCGCGCTCGTGGTGGTAGGCGACCCCGGCGCCAGGATCGTCGGCTTCGGCACCGGCAAGGCCAAGGAAGTTCCGGCCGCCATCAAGAAGGGCATCGAGGCGGCGAAAAAGAATCTGCGCAAGATCAACGTTCTCGAGACCACCATCCTGCACGCCGTGCTGGGACGTTTCGGCAGCGGTCTGGTGCTTCTGAAGCCGGCTCCGGCAGGTACCGGAGTGATCGCGGGTGGTCCGGTGCGCGCCGTAATTCAGGCGGTTGGAATTACCGAACGTGCTGACCAAATCGATCGGCTCCCACAATCCGCACAACGTGGTGAAAGCGACCATCAATGCACTGGAGCAGTTGCGCGACAAGGCCCAGGTAGCGGAAATGCGAGGATTGAGTCTGGAGAAGGTAGTTTAGGATGACCAAGGACAAGGCTAACTGGATCAAGATTAAACTGATAGGCAGCCCCATCTGCTGCCCTGAGAAACATAAATCCATCGTGCGATCGCTGGGGTTGAAGAACATGAATCGCGTGGTGGTTCGGCCGGATACGCCGGCGTTTCGCGGCATGGTGGCGAAAATTCCGCATCTGCTCGCAATCGTGAAGGACTAATATGAATCTCAGTAATCTCAAACCGCCTCGCGGGCAGAAGCAAAAGAAGCAGCGCATCGGGCAGGGCATGGGCAGCGGTCGCGGCAAATATTCAGGCCGCGGCGCCAAGGGCGCGCGATCGATTTCCGGCTACAGCATCATGCGAGGCTTTGAAGGCGGCCAGATGCCGTTGCACCGCCGCTTGCCCAAGCGCGGGTTCAACAATATATTTCAGAAAAGAATACGCGATCGTAAATATCGGACGCCTGGAACAACTGGATGGGGAAGCATTCGATCCGGGCCGTTTGCTCGAGCTCGGCGTGATCAAGAAGCTGGGCACGGGGCTGAAGGTGCTGGGTTCCGGCGAGCTGACCCGAAAGATTACGGTGAAGGCGCATGTTTTCTCGAAATCGGCTCTGGAGAAGATCCAGAAGGCCGGTGGAAGTGGCGAAGTGATCGGGAGCGAGTGATTCCGAGCCGTGACCGTCAGGGAGCGGTTGTGAAGTCTTGAGGTAGGCAAAGATGAAGTTTTTCGAAGCCGTCGCAAATATCTTCCGGATTCCGGACCTGCGGAAGCGCATTCTTTTCACGCTGGCGATGCTGGCCGTCTACCGGCTCGGCGGACATATTCCTACGCCAGGTATCGACGCCAACCGCCTGCAGGAATTCTTCAACCAGAACTCCGGTGGCATCTTCGGATTCATCGACCTGTTCAGCGGCGGCATGTTGCGGCGGCTTACCATCTTCGCCCTGGGCATCATGCCGTACATCACGGCGTCGATCATCCTGCAATTGCTGACCGTCGTCGTGCCGACCCTCGAAAAGCTGCAGAAGGAAGGCGAGCTCGGGCGCCGCAAAATCACGCAGTGGACGCGCTACCTGACCGTCATCCTGGCCTTGATGCAGTCCTTCGGAATCGCCCTGACACTGGAAAAATCGGAAGGCGGATTCGTGTTGAATCCCGGCATCGGCTTCATATTGATGACCTGCCTCAGTCTGACCACCGGCACCGCATTCATCATGTGGCTGGGCGAGCAGATCACCGAGCGCGGCATCGGAAACGGGATGTCGCTGATCATCTTTACCGGCATCGTGGTCGGATTGCCCACGCGCCATTCAGAATATCTACGAGCACGTGTTCGTAACCAAGGAGTGGACCCCCATCCACCTGATCGTGATTCTGGCGATGATGGTCGCCGTGGTCGGGTTCATTGTTCTGGTGGAGCGCGGCGAGCGCAGAATTCCGGTGCAATATGCCAAGCGTGTGGTGGGGCGGCGCATGATGGGCGGCCAGTCCACGCACCTGCCACTCAAGGTGAATGCCGGCGGCGTCATCCCGGTGATCTTCGCTTCTTCGCTGCTCGCGTTTCCGCAGACGCTGATGACCGTAGCAGGCTGTGAAGAACAGCCCGTTCCTGAGCGGAATGCTGAATTCCATTGGCGGCAACCAGCCGCTCTACTACCTGCTGTTCTGCGTTCTCATCATTTTCTTCTGCTTCTTCTACGTGTCCATCATCTTCAACCCCAATGAAGCGGCGGACAATATGCGCAAATACGGCGGGTTTATCCCAGGCATCCGGCCGGGCAAGAACACCGCCGATTACATGAACAAGATCCTCACCAAGATCACGGTGGTCGGCGGGCTATATCTTTCAGTGTTGTCGCTGATCCCGCAGATCATGATCGCCGGCATCAAACTGCAGCGATTGCCCTTAGTCGGCAACTGGATCGACACTTATTTCCCGCGCTGGCTGCTGGACGGGCTGAACGTAAACTTCTACTTCGGTGGCACTTCCCTGCTGATTGTGGTCGGTGTTGCGATGGACACCGTGAACCAGATCGAGGCGCAGCTTATCATGCGGCATTACGAGGGCTTTACTCCACGGGCCGGCCGTATTCGCGGCCGCCGGAGCTCTTTCTGATGAGGCGGAAACTGTATTACAATAAAAGTACCGATCCCCTCTCGCCCTGTATGGCGTTCTGCGCTCGGACGGAGATGATTATCCGCAAGAATAAGAAGGAGCTGGAACAGATGCGCCGCAGCGGTCTGCTGGTCTGGCAGATCCTGCAGGAGCTGGGAAAGATGGTGGAGGAAGGCGTTACCACCCAGGATCTGGAGGCGGCGGCCGAAAAGATGATGAAGGATGCGGGCGCCAAGCCGGCCTTCAAGGGCTATTACACGCCGACCGCCGGCAGCAAGTATCCGTATGTATTGTGCACGTCGGTGAATGAGCAGATTGTCCATGGAATGCCGTCGTCCAAGACGAAAGCTGAAGAAGGGCGACATAGTTTCCATCGATACCGGAGTGCAGTTGGACGGCTATTTTGGCGACTCGGCCATCACGGTTCCGGTCGGGGAAATCAGCGATTCCACTAAGCGGCTGCTCGAGGTTACCAAGGAATCGCTCGAGCTGGCCATCGACAAAGCTAGGGCTGGTAACCGGCTGTTTGATATTTGCGGGACCGTTGAGCAGCATGTCGTCGAGAATGGATTCTCCGTGGTTCGGGAGATGGTCGGACATGGCATCGGGACCAAGTTGCACGAAGAGCCCCAGATTCCGAACTATGTGGATCGCAGAAACGAGAATCCGCGGCTGAAAGAAGGAATGGTGCTGGCCATCGAGCCCATGGTAAATGCCGGCGGCCCGGAGATGCGCGTATTGCCGGATAAGTGGACCGCGGTAACCAAAGATGGCTCGGTTTCGGCCCATTTCGAGCATTGCGTCGCCGTGACGGAGAACGGACCGTGGGTGTTGACGCGGCCGTGAAGGGGATTGAGGCGGTAGTGGTGGAGTTGATGCCGAACGCTGTGGTTCGCTTGAAGCTGGAGAATCAGGATTTGGTTCTCGCTCATGCAGCCTCAGCCACGAAGACGAATTTTGTGAGAGTGCGGCCGGGAGATCGGGTAGAGGTGGAGTTATCGCCCCATGATCCGGGCCGTGGAAGAATTGTCCGATTGTTGTAGCGCACGCACTCATGCGTGCCGCGTTGGCACTCGTGCCGACGCCTGGGAGGTAAAGATGAAAGTTCGAGCGTCTGTCAAGAAGATGTGTGATAAATGCAAGGTGATCAACCGCGAGGGCGTGGTGCGCGTCATCTGCACCAACCCGAAGCATAAGCAGCGGCAAGGATAGAGGAATCATATGGCGCGTATTGCAGGTGTCGACTTACCAGCCAAGAAGCGGGCCGAGATCGGGCTCACTTATATCTACGGCATCGGCCGGACTCGTTCACTTTCGTTGTTGCACCGGGCCGGCGTGGATGCCGATAAGAAAGTTGCGGATCTGACCGAGGACGAAGTCAACAAGATCCGTACCTTGATCGAGAACGAGGGCGCCGTCGAAGGCGACCTGCGCAAAGAAGTCTCGATGAACATTAAGCGGCTCATCGAAATGGGCGCTTATCGCGGTCTTCGGCATCGCCGCGGGCTGCCTGTGCGCGGCCAGCGGACGCATACCAACGCGCGCACCCGCAAGGGACCGCGGCGCGGCACCGTCGCCAACAAGAAGAAAGCAACCGGCAAGACCTAAAGGACTAATCCATGGCAAAAGCCCCCGCAAAGACCGGCAAGAAGAAGACCTTTAAGAAGAAAGAGAAGAAGGTCGTCAGCAACGGCATGGTGCACATCCAGGCATCGTTCAACAACACGATCGTCACGTTCACCGATCTGGTGGGCAATGTCCTGGCCTGGTCGAGCTCGGGTTCGTTGGGATTTCGTGGTTCGAGGAAGGGGACTCCGTTTGCCGCTCAGCAGGCGTCCTTGACGGCCGCCAACAAGGCCAAGGAATACGGCCTGCGAACGGTGGAGGTTCGGGTGAGCGGGCCGGGAGCCGGCCGCGAATCGGCGGTGCGCGCTCTGGCGACCGCTGGAATTGAAGTGAGGGCGATCAAGGATCGTACGCCGATCCCGCACAACGGGTGCCGGCCGCCCAAGAAGCGTCGAGTGTAGTGCACGCACTCGTGCGTGCCGCGTTCACACGAGTGTGAACGCCGTGGTTTGTAGTGAAGCAGGACGAAAGCCCGGCCAGGGCCGTAAACTGCACCTTTTGGAAAGGTAGAGACAGAACGAATGGCTAGATACATCGGCCCCGTCTGCCGGCTTTGCCGGCGCGAGGGTATGAAACTGTTTTTGAAGGGCGAGCGCTGCCACACCGAAAAGTGCGCCATCGAGAAGCGCAATTTCGCTCCCGGCCAGCACGGCAAGGATCGCAAGCCCAAGCTGGTTGGCTATGGCCTTCAGTTACGCGAAAAGCAGAAGGCGCGCCGCTATTACGGGTTGCTCGAAGGCCAGTTCCGCAACCTGTTTGAGAAGGCCGCCGGCCAGAAGGGCATCACCGGCGAAACGCTGTTGAGCTCGCTCGAGCGGCGTCTGGATAGCGTCGTATACCGCATGGGTCTCGGAACCAGCCGCAACCAGGCCCGCCAGCTCGTTCGGCACGGACATATTATGGTGAATGGCCGCAAGGTCAACATCCCTTCGTTCGATGTCCGGACCAACGACGTTGTGGAAGTTCGTGAGAAGAGCAAGAATAATCCGACTATCCTGGCTGCCCGCGATGCCACCGCGCATGCGCCCTCGCCCAACTGGCTCGAGGTCGACCGCGATAACTTGAAGGGCCGCGTGCTGGCCCAGCCCGAAACGTGAAGAACTCGTCCAGATCCAACTCAACGAACAGTTGATCGTCGAGTTGTATTCGAAATAAATAGGAGTTAGTCAAAAGGAAACAAGGAATTATGTTTAAAGGCTTTCAGAAACCCAAAAGATTAGTCGCCAACACCGAAACGCTCACCGAGCGTTACGGCATGTTCACCGCCCAACCGTTCGAGCGCGGATTCGGGTCCACCATCGGTACCGGCCTGCGTCGCGTGCTGCTGAGTTCCATCGAAGGCGCGGCCATCACCTCGGTCCGGATCGATGGCGTGGCCCACGAGTTCAGCCCCATTCCCGGCGTAGTCGAAGACGCCACCGATATCATCCTCAACCTCAAGCAGGTGCCGTTCAAAATGATCGGCGAGGGTACGCGCATCGCTCGGCTTAAAGTCGATAAACCCGGCTAGGTGTTGAGTGGCCAGATCGAGACCGACCAGGACGTCGAAGTGCTCGATCGCAACATGCCGATCGCCACCGTCGGCGAGGGCGGCAAGCTCAACATCGAAATGCGTCTGAAGACCGGCCGCGGGTATGTCTCGGCCGACCGCAACTACGATGAGGATCTGCCCCTCGGCTACATCCCGATCGACTCCGTCCACTCGCCGGTGCGCAAAGTAAACTTCACCGTCGAAGCCGCGCGTCTCGGCCAGATGACCGACTACGACAAGCTGACCATCGAAGTCTGGACCAACGGCGCCATTTCTCCCCAGGACGCCATCGGCCAAGCCGGCAAGCTGCTCAAGGATCACATGGCCATCTTCATCAACTTCGAAGAGGTCCCCGAAACCGCCGAAGAGCCGGCCGAGCGCGCCCTGAATCAGATGAACGAAGTGCTCAACCGCTCCGTGGAAGAACTAGAGTTGAGCGTGCGTTCCTATAACTGCCTGAAGAACGCCAACATTCAGACCATCGGCGACCTGGTGCAGAGAACCGAGGCCGAAATGCTGCGCACCAAGAATTTCGGCCGCAAGTCGCTGAACGAGATCAAAGAGATTCTCTCGAATCTCGGTTTGGGTTTCGGCATGAAATTCGACGCGCAAGGGCGTTTGGTCCCGGCTCCGGGTTCTCTGCCTCATTTCACCCCCGGACCGGAAGAGGATGATGAGCAGGGCCTCGAAGAGGCGCCTGAATAGCCATGCGACACGGACGAGCGGGATTCAAACTAAAGCGCAATGTCGCGGCGCGCGATTCATTGCTCCGCGGTTTGGTGACTAGTGTCATTGAGGAAGAGCGTATAATCACGACCGTTCCCAAGGCCAAAGCCGCCAAACCTCTAGTGGAGAAGATGATCACGTTGGCGAAGGAGGACACGCTGCACGCCCGGCGTAAGGCCGCGGCCTTCTTAAGGACTCCTGCCTCGGTTAAGAAGCTTTTCGACAAATTGGGCACCCGCTTCGGACAGCGCAACGGCGGTTACACGCGGATCGTGCGCCTGGGCCCTCGCAAGGGCGACGGTGCCGAGCAGGCCATGCTCGAGCTGGTGGGCTCCGAGCTCGTGAAGCGCGCCGCTGAACGCGCCAGGCGCCGTGAAGAACGCCTCAAGGCCATCAAGGAAGGCCGCGAGCACGACGAGGGCGACGAGACACAAACGGAAGAATCATAAGGGCCGCGATTACGCTGACACCGAGCCCCGCAACGGCGTCCACGGCGTAGTGGTAGCGCCCGTAGACCGTCGCCACGGCCACGCTCACCGCGTAAGCCAGCATCGCCCAGCCAAATCTTCTTCTTTCCGGCAGCAGCCATAACAGCGCCCACGCCGCCGAAAATGCCGACGATACGTGCGCGCTCGGAAGAACGCTGGAGTGAATCCCGTAGCCCCTTACGATCCAAAGATTCAATTGCCGGACCGGTGTGATCACATTCGGCAGATCGCTTCCACCGAACAGCACGCGCGGTGGATCGGAAGGAAAGTAAGGTAACAGCGCGTAGGCGAGCAGCGTCCCCATCAGATACACGAGGAGGAACCGGTTCACCAGTTCACGTCGCTGCTGACCATACAGGACGGCGACCGAGATTGGGCCCACCGCGTATACCAGCACATAGCAGATTTCCAGATAGGCCGGCACTAACGCGCCCAGCCACTCAAGTGCTCGCTGTAAGCCTGCGCCATAGAGCAGGCTGCGATCCCACTCCAGCCAGCGAAGCTCCAGATTGTAGTCGCGCGCGAGCGGAGAAAACCAGTCCATCTCCCGGTAGGCGACCAGGGTCAGCGCGAGCGGAATCCAGTCGCGTGCGACGCTGAAGAGTTCCTGGCTGCCATACCTTTCTGCAACCGCAAGCGCCGCCAGCAGGCCGGCCACCAGCACGAGTACCGCGAGCGCCAACCATTTTACTTGCGGGTCGAGCGGAAATAGAGGAGCAATCAAAGCCACGTAGCCGAAGTACCCGATCAGGAGCCACTCCGAGGAGCGTAGCGCCACTATGGATTGCGCACGGCCATTAGCTCCGCCAGACCAGGGCACGCTTTGACTTTAGCAATGGTGATTCCCCGCAAAATCCCGGATGGGCCGATGAATCGCAAACCCGGAACCCTCCGGACCAGCGTCTTGACGGTCCCAGCCTGGCAATCGGCAACGGTAAATCGATCGATGTCGGGCAGGCCCAGCACCGCCAATGACAGCGCGTTTTCTCCGTCGTTGAGTTGTATGCGGGCGTCGGCGCCCCGATCCAGCAACACGTCCACGATGTCGGTGTACCCGTAGCCCGCCGCCATCATCAGCGGCGTCATCCGTCGGTTCCACGAGCATCCACGCTGGCTCCCGCATTGAGCAGCGCGATCAAGGAACCTTTCTGGTTCTTATGAATGGCGTGCATCAGCGGCGTCCAGCCATTTCCGCCGGCGGGCGCGTTGGGATCAGCGCCTTCTTTCACCAGTGTCGCGATGAGATCGGTTTGGCCGGACCGCGCCGCGGAGAGAAGGCAGGTTCGGATCTGATCCCATCTAACGGCCCGGCTCCGCGCCCAGCCGGATCAGATGCTCGGCGTGCTTCAAAGCCTCGGCCGTAACGCGCTGGCCCGACAGCATCCGGCCGATCTCGCGCGTACGGGCGTCGCCCTGCAGTTCTTCGATCTCGGCGATGGTTCGCCCGTTCACCTCGCGCTTTTCGACGAAATAGTGATGGTCGGCGAATCCGGCCACTTGCGCTAAATGTGTTACGCACAGCACCTGGCTCGCCCCCGAAAGCTTCTTGAGCCTGCGGCCGACCGCTTCAGCTACGCCTCCTCCGATACCGCTGTCGATCTCATCGAACACCAGCGTGCGCTGCATTCTGCTTTTCCGGCCAGCCTGCGTGCCAGTGATTCCAACCCCAGTGACTCCAACCGACGTTTTGAGCGCCAACGCGATGCGCGACAGTTCCCCGCCCGAGGCCACTTTATCGAGCGGGCGCGGCTCTTCGCCCACGTTGGCCGAGATGAGAAACTCCACTCGGTCAGCACCCCGCTCAGACCAAACACGCCGGCTGAATCTCGATCCGGAAAACAGCGCTTTCGAGCGCCAGCGAACCCAGCTCGCCTTCTACTTTCTTGGCGAGTTTCTGAGCGGCTGCCTTTCGCGACTTGGTTAGCGAACCGGCCGCGTCACGATATGCTGCGCTCGACAGATGCCAGATCCTGCTCCAGCTTGGCCTTGCGTTCTCCGGCCGTTTCGACTGCTTCGAGCTCGGCGCGCACGTTGTCCAGGAACGCCAACACTTCGGCCAGAGTTGCGCCGTATTTGCGCTTCAGACGGTCGATCAAGGCCAGCCTCGACTCGACGTGTTCCAGGCGGTCGGGATCTGCCTCCAACCGGTCCAGGTAATCGCGCACCGCGCGCGACGCTTCCTCCACTCCGATCTCGGCCGATCGCAGCGTCTCCAAAGTTCGCTTGCAAACTGCCATCGATGCGGCAGAGATCTTCCAGCTTCTTGATGGCCATCCGAATCTGCGACGAGGCGCTCTCCGGTGCGTCATACAGCGCCGAGTACGCGGCGTTCGCGCTCTCCTGCAAGCTTAGCCACGTTCTTTAGCACCAGGCGCTCGTTCTCGCAGCTCGGAATCTTCGCCCGGCCTTCAATCCAGCCGCTTCAATCTCCTTTCTCTGAAAGCTCCACAAATCCGCCAGGCGCAGTTTCTCCTGCTCGGACTTTTCCAGATCCTCAGCTCATCCTCGAATTCTCTTCCATTCGCGGAATAGAACGGCGACGCGCTCAGCCTGCTTCCTCCAGTCCCGCAAACTCGTCCAGCAGGTCAAGCTGAGCCTCCGCCGAAAACAGCTGTTGCTGCTCGTGCTGGCCGTGAATATCGCCGAGATAGGGCGCGAGCTCCCGAAGCAAAGCCGCCGTTACCGGACGGTTGCCCAGAAATGCGCGCGACTTGCCGCCCGCCAAAACCTCGCGCTCGATTAGCAATTCTCCATCTTCCATCGGCACGCCGGCTTCCTCCAGCAACGCCCGGCAGGCGGGGTCCTGGGGGGCTTCGAAAATGCCCGAAATCCGGGCCCGGTCGGTGTCGGACCGCACCATGTCGGCCGACGCCCGGCCTCCGAACAGCAGTCCAAGTGCATCCACCACAATGGATTTGCCGCTTCCGGTCTCGCCGGTCAGCAGGTTCAGGCCGGGATGGAATCGAACGCGGACGCGTTCCACCACTGCATAGTTTTCCACAACCAGTTCCAGCAACACTCGATGAAATTATACGAGGTTTCGCTCCGTCTAAACGGTTAGATCGCCGCCTTTTTGACCGCGGTTTGCGTCATACTGTGAAACAGAGCGTCCCGGTTCTGTTTTTTAGGTCATCGATGATTTTTAGATCATGGATGACCGGCACGCTATCATTGAAGCGAAAGGAGCCCGGTTGATACTTCCCCAACGTTGGCGGGCTGTTCCTGCAATTGCAGCTTTGGGATCTGGTTCAAAGCTCCGGCCCCTTGCCCAAGGCTGTCATGGTGCTGCTGTTGATCTTCTCGGTTCTTTCCTGGGCTATCATTTTTTCCAAGTGGGCCGTGTTCCGGAGCGCGCAGGTCGGCCAATCGCGCCTTTCTGCGGGCCTTTCGCAAAGCGCCGGGACTCGAAGCCGTGGCGGTGGCGAGCGAACAGTTCCGGAGATCGCCGCTGGTCGGCGGTCTTTGATTTCGGCTATAGCGAGGTCGCCAGCGCCAGATGAAATCGCGCGGCGCGTCACCAATCCACTGGCGCTGGAGCGCAGTCTGCAGTTAGGAATGAGCGAAGAGATTACCCGGCTGGAGCGCAACATGAGCCTGCTGGCCACCACCGCGACGGTGTCGCCTTTCATCGGACTGTTCGGAACCGTGTGGGGCATCATCGATGCGTTCCAGCAACTAGCGACCGCCGGTGCGGCCAGCCTGCGCGCAGTCGCGCCCGGAATATCCGAGGCCCTGATTACCACCGCGATGGGGCTGGCCGCGGCCATACCAGCCGCAATCTTCTACAATCTTTTTGGGAACACCATCAAGGAATTTGGCGCGCGCATGGAAGACTTCATGCTCGAGTTCCTGAACCTCACCGAAAGAAGCATGGAGTAACATGGCTTTCTCGCTGGGAACCTCTTCGGGTGGAATCAGGCGGGGCCGTTTCCGCGGAACGACCACTTCTCTGGCCGAGATCAATATCGTCCCGCTGGTGGACGTCGTTCTGGTGCTGCTCATCATCTTCATGCTGACCGCGCACGTGATGGAGTTCGGCCTCGAGATCGAAGTCCCGAAGGTCAAGCCGGTGAAGGAGAATGTACAGGATCTGCCAGTGATCTCCATCGGCCGCGATGGCACGTCCTTCCTTAACGACAAACCGGTGAACATCAACTTGTTGGCGGACGAAGTCCGCAAGCGATTCAAGAATGCCTCTTCGGTGTACGTGCGTGCCGACCGCCGAACTCCATGGGATCCGATCGCCCAAGTAGTCGCGACCTTGGGCGAGGCCAAGCTGGCGGTCAACATGGTCACGCAGCCCGAAGATCAGGCCGAAAAGCGGCGCTAGCATGACACCGCGACGTAGACATCCTCGACGAGCAGGATTCGCTACGTGGGCCGTTCCTGGAATCGGTGGTGTTCCATGCGGCGGTATTCGGACTGCTCGCGTTCGGCGGCATCAGCTACCAACACTCGCGCAAGATCTGGGGTGGACCGAAGACCCAGGCTGGCGATGCGGTCCAAGTCAATGCCGTGAAGAACATTCCACTTCCGTCACGCGCCGGCCCTGTCAACCCGGTAGCGAACGATACTGAATCGCAGGTACAGCAACCTCCCAAGCCAGAACCCAAGAAACAAGTGAAGCTGCCTGAACCGAAAGCTATTCCCATGAAAAGCCGGTTCGTGGAAAAGCAACCCAGGCAGCAGGCGCAGCAACGCTACCGGCCGGACCCTCCGGTGCCAAATCAAGTCTTCACCAGCGAAGCGCCGGCGGCCCGTCTCTGCCATGTTTCAAAAACCGGGCTCCGCCGGAGTGGGCGTCGGACCGAACAGCGTTTTCGGGAACCGCTTTGGCGCCTACGCCGATCTGGTAGTCAAGCGAGTCACGGAAAAATGGCAGAGCAACGGTCTGGCTGGCTCGCCCTCCACTCCCATGGTTATCGTTACGTTCGATATTTTGCGCGATGGCTCCGTCCGGAATTCACAGATCGCCCAGCGCAGTGGTAACACCACGCTCGATTATTCCGCCCTTCGCGCCGTTATGGATGCAGCGCCGTTTCCTCCGCTTCCGCCCGACTACGAGCGGAATGAGGCTAACGTAGAACTTCAGTTTCAATTAAAGCGATGAAACGCACTATCGTTCTAAGCAGTATTGCCTTCGCCATCTCAGCTCTGGTCTTTGCTCAGATTAAGGGCGTGATACAAGGAAACGGCGAGAAGCCCGCCATCGCCGTTCCCGATTTCCGCGGCGCGGGCGACGCCCAGCGCTTGATGGACCCCTTCAACGGCACGCTATTCCGGCGAACTCCAAACCTCCGGCCAGCTGAAGGTGATTCCCAAAACTGTCTATCCGTTGCAGGTTCCCCAGCAGCCCACCGACCTTCATCCGCCGCTCAATGGCGAAGTCAAGGACCATGGTTGACCGATTGGTCCGGGCCGCCTGTGAACGCCAATTACCTCGCGTTTGGTTATACAGCTGCGCAGAACAACCAGCTGGTCCTGTACGGCTGGCTGTACGACGTCACGCAGTCCAACACTAGTTCCGCGCAACTGATCGGCAAGGTTTATCTCGGATCGCTCGATGAAGCGGGCGCCGCGAAAGTCGCGCAGCGAATTTGCCGCCGACATCTTGAAACATATTTGGCGCCACCAGCCTGATCGGCACCAAGATCTATTTCGTATCCGGCCGCACCGGCCACAAAGAGATCTGGTCCATGAATTACGATGGATCGAATCAAAAGCATTCACGGCTTACGGAACCATCACTACTTTTCCGGTCGTGTCGCCGGACGGAACCAAGATCGCGTTCACTACTTATCCGGTTCGTAACAGGCTGCCGCGAGGCGAACGGTCGATCGGTGAAGGCCAGCCGGAGATCTTCGTGCATTCGGTCGAAACGGGACGGAAGCTGGTCTACTACAACCAGCAAGCCTCGATGAACGCCGCCTCCGATTTCATGCCCGACAGCCGGCATCTTCTCATTTACTCGCACGGCCAGCGGATATTCGCAGATTTACGAAACCGATCTCGACGGCAGCGGCCTGCGCCGCATTACCCATTCCGGATCCCTGGAAGTGGAAGCCAAGGTGAATCCCAAGACCGGCAACGACGTCGTGTTTGTCTCGGGACGCGGCGGCACGCCGCAAATATATAGAATGAATATAGATGGAACAGATGTGGCCCGCTTGACCACGGGGGAAGGCGATGCGGTTAATCCCTCGTGGAGCCCCGATGGCCAGCATATTGCGTTTTCGTGGACTCGTGGATTCGAACCAGGAAACTTTAACATTTTCATCATGGACGTTGCGACGCGAGACTTCGTGCAACTTACCCATGGCGCGGGACGAAACGAAAATCCGAGCTGGGCGCCCGATGGCGTCCATCTGGTGTTCTCATCGACGCGCGAGCGAAGCACCCAGATTTTCACCATGCTCGCCGATGGCACCGGAGTACAACAGCTCACGACACAAGGAAATAACGAAAAACCGGTTTGGAGTAAAGCGACTCAGTAGCAGCGCAAGGGCGTGGCTCCCAGACCTCGCCACATGACTTGCTGAAAAACAGAAGAGGAGAATGTTCAGGATGAGCGAAAGTGACAGATTGCGCGCTTACCAGCGCACAGGTTTCGGCGACCCCCGATTCGATCGGAAGCACTCCGGCGCCGCCGTGCGCTATACGCGTCTTTATGGCAAGCTGGGCGCCGTGTTGTTGGCGCTCATGTTGGTAGCGTTTGCCTCCGGATGCAAGAAGAAAGTTCCACCGCCCCCGCCCCCGCCGCCACCGCCTGCCGCGACGCCCGAGCCCGTTGCCAGGGTGGATAGGCCGGTGATCAACAGCTTCACCGCCGAGCCGTCCACGATCGAGCGTGGCCAGTCGTCCACTTTGAGCTGGTCCATCACCAATGCCACCGACATGTCGATCAGCCAGGGCATCGGCGCGGTGCAGAGCCAAGGCCAGCGGCAGGTGTTCCCGACCAACACCACGACTTACACTTTGACAGCCAGAGGTCCGGGGGGCAGCGATTCGCGCTCCGTTACCGTATCGGTCAGTTCGCCGCCGCCACCGCCTCCTCCGCCGTCTATCACGCCTAGGCTATCCCCCGCGGACTTGTTGCAGCAGCAGGCGCAGGACGCTTTCTTCGATTACGATAAGAGCGACATCCGGCCCGACGCCCGGGATGCGCTGACTCACGACGCCGGACTCTTGAAACAGATCTTCGGGCAGGATCCGAATTTCACCGTGGTGGTGGAAGGCCATTGCGACGAACGTGGTTCGGCCGAGTACAATCTCGCGCTGGGCGACCGGCGCGCCAGCGCAGCCAAGGATTTCCTGGTGCAGTTGGGAGTCCCGGGCGACCGCGTGAAGACCATCAGTTACGGCAAGGAAAGGCCGCAGTGTACCGAAGCCACCGAGGATTGCTGGCAGAAGAATCGTCGCGCGCATCTCTCGGCCGGGCAGTGAGGGGTAGTTAACTGAACCGTGGGCGCTGGCCACCAAACCGGCGCCCGCCGAACGTCATAGGAGTTGTTATGAGCTTGTCCCGCACATTTATTCTGTTTGTTGCTCTCGCGCCTCTCACTTTTGGCGCCAGTAAGGAAATTGTCGAGCTGCAGCGCGACGTCGCCATGCTGCAGGATCAGGTGCGCAATGTCCAGAAGTCTCTGGATGAAAAAGTCACAACCATACAAACTCTGGTGCAGCAGACACTGGAGAGTGTCAACAATACCAACACGGACAATGGCTGTGATGCAGGACCGGTTCAACGACGCGATGAAACAACAGCAAGCCAGTGTCAGCGCGCCGGTGGCGAGCGTAGGCCAGAAACTCGACCAGATGGCGGAAGATTTCCGCGCCGTGCGCGAGTCCGTGCTCGACATGAACACGCGCATGGGCAAACTGGACGCCAAGATGGCCGATCTCCAAAATCTGATCAACACCATCAAGGCCCCCGCGCCCCCACCTCCGGGCGCTACTTCTCCGACCGGTGCGCCAGGCGCTCCCGAGGCGCAAGCTGGCCCGCCTCCCGGGTTGTCGGCTGATGTAGCCTACACCAACGCCTACCGCGACTATCTGGGCGGCAAGTACGACCTGGCCATCCAGGAGTTCAACGACTATCTGAAGTATTTCAGCAACACGCAACTTGCATCCAACGCACAGTATTACCTCGGCGACCTCTATTACAAAAAACAGGACTACACCAACGCGCTGCAGGCCTTCGACGATGTGCTCGAGCGATTTCCGGACGGCAACAAAACCGCCGACGCCCACTACATGAAAGGCATGGCGCTGATGCAGCTTAGCAGAAACGACTCTGCTGCGCGGGAATTCCGCGATGTTTACACCAGCTATCCCGACACCGATCTCGCTGCCAAGGCCAAAGCGCGCCTGAAAGAACTGGGGCTCAATGTCGGAACCAGCCCTACTCGGGCCAAACGCCGTTAGGCGATTCTCGGGTCCGGCTGCTCCGACTCCTGTCTCCTGCCTTCTGTCTCCTGCCTTCCGCCTCCTGCCTTCTGTCTCCTGTGCCCTGGTGTGTTATGCTGTTTTCCTCGCCGCAGTCATGCCGCCGACCATTGCGCTCCCTCGCATCTGCATCGCCATGGGCTTTCCGGAAGCACAGAGGCTGCTTGAGAACGCCCGTCGGGAAACTAACGCCGGCGAGTCGTTCTTCGAGTTCCGCCTGGATTACCTGCCGGCGCCCGAACAGGGCATTCCGATTATTCGCAAGTTCCTCGTCCGCTCATCCGGATTGCTGCATTCTGGCAACCTGCCGCCGTCATCAAAACCATGGCAAATTCAACGGCAGCGTGGAAGACCAGATCCGGATTCTCAACGCGGCCCTGGACGCCGGGGCGCGCGCCATAGACATCGAAATCGAAAGCGCTGAAAACGCTAGCGGCACGTCTCGAGAGCTTCCGGGGCAAAGGCAGCCTGATCCTGTCCTATCACAACTACGATGGGACGCCATCGCCCGAAGCCGTACTGCGCCGCATGATGCGCATTCCGGCCGACGGCTACAAGATCGTCACCACGGCCCGCAAGCCGTCCGACAACTATCGCATTCTGGCGCTTACCAAGACGTCATCCGCGCACGCCGCTGGTGGTTCTGGCCATGGGCGAAACCGGCTTTCCGACCCGCGTGCTTTCGACAGCCTGGGGTGGACTGTTTACCTATGCCGCGCCCAATACCTCGGAAGGAACGGCGACGGGCCAGGTGACCGCGCGGCTGTTGCGCCACTTGTATCGCGTCGAAAAATTCTCGCGCGCCGCCAAGATTTACGGCGTGATCGCCGATCCGGTCCGCCACTCCATCTCTCCGGCCGTTCACAACCGCGCCTTCCAGGCCCATCGAATGGACGCCGTCTACTTGCCGTTTCTTGTTCAGCCGTCGCAACTGAAGGACTTCTTCGTTCTGGCCGACAAGCTGCCGGTCGCCGGTTTCAGCGTCACCATTCCGCACAAACAGAAAGTGCTGCGCTATCTCGATATCGTGGATCCGCTGGCGCGGCGCATCGGCGCCGTCAATACAGTCTGGAAGAAAGCCGGCAAATGGCGTGGCGCCAACACCGATGCCGACGCCGTCACGGTACCGCTCAGCCGCAAACTGCGCCTCGCCAAATCCTCCATTCTGCTGGTCGGAAATGGGGGCGCGGCCCGCAGCGCCGCTTATGGGCTGATGGAGAGCGGCGCCAAAGTCTTCATTGTCGGCCGCAATCCGGATCGCGTGCGATCGCTCGCCAAAGCTTGCGGCGCCGAGGCGTTACTGCGCGAACAAGCCGAAGCGCGCAAGTTCGATGCCGTCGTCCACGCCACTCCGCTCGGCATGTATCCCAATACCGAGGGCTGTTTCTTCCAAAACTCGATTCCCGCCGACCTGGTATTCGACATGGTCTATAACCCGATCGAGACCACGCTTACGCGCCACGCCGCGCAGCAAGGCCTCACCGTCGTTTCGGGATTGCAGATGTTCCTGGAGCAGGCCGTGCGCCAGTTCGAGATCTGGACCGGAACCTCGGCGCCACGCACTGTAATGGAAAAAGCCGCGCTGGAAGCGCTAAACTCCGGTTAATGGCTACCATCAAGCTCACTCGCCGTGAAATCGCAACTGCCCTATCGGCCTCCGCCGTTTTGCTCGGGCAGACGCCTGCTCCACCGGTTCCTCAAAATGCTTTAAGTCCGGATGACGAGCTCAAAGCTGCGCGCGATTCGATCCGTCAGAACTCCGAGCAGCTCGCCAAATTCCCATTACCCATGGCAACCGAGCCAGCCACGCGCTTCAAAGCCTAAGGCATCGCCATGGCCACCATCCCCGACGACATCTTCTTCGCGACCATCACCGAAATCAACCAGAAGCTGAAGGCCAAAGAGTTTTCGGTGCGGGAACTGACCAAAGCTTTTTCCGATCGCCTGGAACGTCTCGGGCCCCGCTACAACGCGCTGGCGCTGTCTCTCCGCCACCAAGCCGATCGGGAGGCCCGCGACATCGACGGCGATATCAAGCGCGAGCGCTTTCGCGGCCCACTGCAAGGCATTCCGTTCGGCGCCAAGGACCTGCTGTCCTACGCCAAGCAGCCGACCACCTGGGGCGCGCGTCCGTACGCCGGCCAGGTTTTCGACTATACCGCCACGCCACTCACGAAGCTCGCCAAAGCCGGCGCCATTCTCACCGGCAAACTCGCGATGATCGAGCTCGCCGGCGGCCCTAGTTATCGCTACGCCAACGCATCGCTCACCGGGCCGGGGCTGAATCCGTGGGATCGCACGCGCTGGTCGGGAGGATCGTCGAGTGGATCGGGAATCGCGGTGGCCGCCGGATTGGTCACGTTTGCGCTCGGCTCGGAAACCTCCGGGTCTATCCTCACGCCCAGCGCCTTCTGCGGCATCACCGGCCTCCGCCCAACCTATGGCTTGGTGAGCCGCCATGGCGCGATGGCGCTCTCCTGGACGCTCGACAAGGTCGGCCCTATGTGCCGCTCGGCCGAGGATTGCGGATTGGTGCTGCATGACATCGCCGGCGCCGATTCCCAGGATCGCGGCATCCGCCGGCAAAAGCTTCTACTATGCGCCGCAATTCACGCGCGATCTGAAATACGTTCGAGTGGGCTTCGCTCCCGCCGATTTTGACGATGCGGCCGAGCCTTCAGCGCGCCCCGACTTCGCCAAAGCCCTGGAAACGATCCGTTCGCTCGGCGTGCAGGTCACCGAGGTCAAGCTGCCTGAGTTTCCCTACGGCCCGATCATCAGCACCATCATCTCGTCCGAAGCCGCCTCGATTTTCGAGCCGCTGATCAAGAGCGGTAAGGTGGATGAGTTGGCCGATCCCAAGCAGATCGCCGGGCTGAAGGCCGGCCTCGAAATTCCAGCCACCGATTACCTGAAGGCGATGCGCATACGCAGCCTGATTCAGTCTGCTTTCAGCGATCTTTTTGATAAAATCGACGTGCTGCTCGCGCCCTCGCGCCTTGGTCCGGCTCCCAAGATTACGCAGCCTCTCGATCGCCCTGCGACGCCTCACGGCGCTTATCCCAGCGGGCAACCTGGCCGGCCTACCGGCTCTCTCGCTGCCATGCGGCTTCGCGGACGGAATGCCGATCGCGATTCAACTGGTCGGCCGTCCGTTTACGGAGAACACCCTGCTGGCCATCGGCAGAGATTTTCAGGCGCGCACCGACTGGCATCGCCGCCGCCCGCCGGTCGATGAAAGGGCGTAGCGCACACACTCCTGCGTGCCCACAACTGCAGATCAATGGTTTACATGCTCATGTGGCGCAGGTCTCTGACCTGCGAGAGACTTTTTCCGCAGCCTCTTCAGTGCGTACAGCCTTAAATCCCCGGCACGATCGACCGCAGCGCTGCCGCCCCCACCGCGCCCGTCAACGCCGGCATCACCGAGGTCGCGATCCCTCGCCTCTGATACTCGCTGTCAATCGCGTGATAGCCCAAGTACACGAAAGCGCCTGCGGCCAACGACAAAAATCCGATGGTCCAGTTCGTGCCCAGGTGAGGCGCCAGCACTACCGCCAGCACCCCTCCCGCGATCATCATCATTTGGGCCGCGGCCGCGCCTAGCATCGCTTTTCGCGCTGTCCCCAGGGCGGCTGCCAAAAGCGCGCCCAATGCCAGACCCTCGGGTAGCTTGTGGGCGCTAATGCCCAGCAGGAACGCGACCTTGAGATCCTCGAAGCCCTGGGCCTGCGAGACCGCCAGGCTCCAGCCGTCGAAGAAGCTGTGAAGCCCGGATGCGATCAGCAGCGGAGCCGCGAAGCCGTGCAGCTCTTCGCTGCAGCTTTCATGATCGTGCGTATGCGAACAGCTCGGACAAACTGGATGAACGTAATGATCGATCACCCACAGCAGTGCGAAGCCAATCGCCAGGCCGGCACTCGCCCCCACCCAACCAAAACGCTGAGCGATCTCCGGAAGAATCCAGAACAGCGCGATGCCCACCAGGAGGCCTCCGCTGAACGGCAGAACCCGCTGCGAGATCGACGGCGTTTCGGCCAGCTTGATGCCCGCGGCCGCTCCAGCCAGCGTGAGCAACACCAGGGAGATCAAGAGTGGATATATGCCGATCACGGGGGATTCTCGCAGGCGCTAGCGTCTTCCAACTTCTACTGTAGCGGGTTGCCAGCGAGGCAGGCCAATGCATCCGCCTCGTGCTACATTCGATAATTGTCGCGCAGAGATTCATCCGATCGCGTCCGCCCAGTCCTGACGTTTGTATGTCTAACTATTTGCGCATCCGCTCAAACTAAAACTTCTGAACCGTTCAAACTCGACACTGGCAAGGAAATTTTCGAAGCCGCTTGCGTAGCCTGCCATGGCCATGACGGCAAAGGCACGCCTGATACAACCGCCGGCTTCGAAAAGCCCAAGACCTTCCCGGACTTCACCCAGTGCGACCAGACCACGCCCGAGCTGAATAAAGACTGGGAGGCGACCATCCGGGATGGAGGGGCCGGCCGCGGCTTTTCTCGCATCATGCCGTCCTTCGCCGATGCGCTGACCATGAAGCAAATCGAGATGGTGGTCAAGTACATGCGAGGGTTCTGCACCGATAAGTCTTGGCCGCGCGGAGAGTTCAACCTGCCTCTGCCGCAGTTTACCGAGAAGGCGTTTCCGGAAGATGAGGTGATCATTACGTCCAGGATCAACGCTCAGCGTACGCCGGGCGTGATGACCGACATCATCTCCGAAAACACCTTCGGAGCGCGCAGCCAATTGGAAATCGATGCCCCCATTGACTTCGTCCGTTCAGCTCCGGGACTGTGGCATGGTGGAATCGGCGACGCCACGATCGGCATGAAGGAAGTGTTGTTTTCCAACCTGAACGTCGGCTCCATACTGAGCGGGTTCGCCGGGATTATTATTCCTAGTGGAAATCGATCTTACGGGTTGGGAACGGGCGTCACACAGTTTGAAACTTTCGCCGCCTTTGCGCAAATACTCCCCAGCGAAAGCTTTGTGCAGTTGCAATTGGGAACCGACCAGCCCACCGATCCATCGAAGACTCCACGATCGCTCTTCTGGCGTTCGGCCATGGGCAAAACGTGGCGCCAGTCCAATGGCTTGGGGCGCATGTGGACTCCGATGGTGGAGTTAATCGCGAATAAGAACTTCCTACCTCATTCAACGCCGGACTGGGACATTGTTCCTCAGTTTCAAGTCACACTGAGTCAGCGTCAGCACGTTCGTCTCAACCTTGGCGCCCGCATTCCGGTTACGAACACATCGGATCGTTCCATTCAAGTCGTGTTCTACGTGCTGTGGGATTGGTTCGACGGTAGCTTACTGAAAGGGTGGAAGTAGTTGTGACACGGAATATCGGGGTCATTGCTCTCTTGTGCGCCCAAATCGTCTTTGCTATCACCAGCATTCAGCCCAAGCGCAACGAGCCCCAGTTCCAAACCTCCGACCGATGCTTGGCCTGCCACAACGGCCTCTCCACCGCCTCGGGCGCGGACATCTCCATCGGATTCCACTGGCGCGCCACGATGATGGCGAATTCCTCGCATGATCCTTATTGGCAGGGCAGCGTGCGCCGCGAAGTCACCGATCATCCCGAATCGCAACCGAAGATTGAGGACGAGTGCTCCATCTGTCATATGCCGATCACGCGCTACGAGGCCAAGCTCCGCGGCAAAACAGGCCAGATCTTCGCGCATCTTCCCCTCAGCACCGATGACGCCGAGCAGCGCCAGGCTGCCGATGGAGTTTCCTGTTCCGTTTGTCACCAGATCACGAAGGAAAAGCTAGGTACCCCCGAAAGCTATAACGGCGGCTTCGTGGTCCACCCTCCTGACGCGGACGGCCTGCGTACCGAATATGGTCCTTTTGAGATCCAGAAGGGTCGGGTCACGATCATGCGGTCGTCCACGGAAGGATACCGTCCCGATAAAAGCGACCACATTCGCGACTCCGAGCTGTGCGCCACTTGTCATACCCTCAAGACCGAAGCGCTGGGCACCGGCGGCAAAGTGATCGGCGCGCTCCCCGAACAGATGCCGTACCCGGAGTGGCTCCATTCCGATTATCGAAATAAACAAAGCTGTCAGGACTGCCACATGCCGGAAATCAAGGAACCGGTTCAGGTGGCCCGCGTACTCGGCGAATTGCGCGAGGGCGCCCGCGTTCATTCTTTTGTCGGCGGCAATTTCTTCATGCTGAATATGCTCAATCGCTATCGGGGGGAACTGAGTGTCTCAGCCTTGCCACCGGAACTGCAGAACGGCGTCGAAGCCACGTTGGAGCTCCTGCGAACACGAACAGCCTCCGTCACTATCGAAAACGTGACGACCATGTCAGGCCGGCTCCGCGCCGATGTCGTTGTTCGAAACAAGACCGGCCACAAGCTGCCGACCGCGTACCCATCCCGCCGAGCCTGGCTCCACTTCGTAGTGCGCGACCGCGACGGCCGCGCTGTGTTCGAGTCTGGCGCGCTCAACCCCGATGGATCAATCGCCGGCAATGACAACGACGCCGACCCCGCCCGTTTCGAGCCGCATTACACCGAAATCAGCAGCACCGATCAAGTCCAGATTTACGAATCCATTCTCGGTGATGAGCGTGACCGCGTCACTACCGGCCTTCTTACTGGCGTCCATTACCTTAAGGACAATCGCCTGCTTCCCGACGGCTTCGACAAGCAGACCGCCGACCACGATATCGCGGTAGTTGGAGACGCATTCCAAGACCCGGCCTTCACTGCCGGCACTGACCGCATTCGCTATTCCGCGCCACTCGGCGCCGCGTCGGGACCCTTTACCATCGAAGCTGAACTTTGGTATCAGCCCATCGGCTTTCGTTGGGCCAACAATCTGAAACCGTACAACAAGGCCGACGAACCCCGGCGCTTCAACACCTTTTTCGATTCCATGCAATCCAGCACCGCCGCCCTGCTGGATCGTTACACGCTCACCACCGGGCCGCCACGCTAGCGACCGGATGGCTGAGAATGAAGTTTAATGCGACGACTGTCTCTGCTGCTCGTTCTCTGCCTCCCCCTGCTCTGCCAGAACAACTATGAGATCCAGGTCTATCCCTACGAGACCGTGGCTCCGCATCAAACCATGATCGAGCTGCACAGTAACTTCACCTTCGAGGGATTCAAGACTTCCGTGGATGGCGCTGTACCCCGACAATCACCAGTTGCACGAAACCATCGAAATCACGCACGGCTTCACCGACTGGTTTGAAACCGGCTTCTACATCTTCACCAGCGCGCAGAGCGGGGTCGGGTGGGACTGGGTCGGCGACCATATCCGGCCCCGTTTTCGAATTCCGGAGTCCTGGAAGTGGCCGGTGGGCATCAGTATTTCGAACGAGATCGGCTATCAGCGGCGGCCCTATTCCACCACGCTTTGGGATTGGGAAATCCGCCCCATCATCGACAAGCAGATCGGCCCCTGGTATCTTTCTTTCAACCCTGCGTTTGATCGCGCTTTGCAGGGGCCCGACACCAAACGCGGCTTCGAGTTCTCGCCGAATTTCAAGATCGGCTACGACTTCACCAAGAAGATCAACGGTGGCTTTGAATACTACGGCGCATTAGGTCCCGTCACCGGATTTGATCCCTTCCGTGACCAGATGCAGCAGCTCTTCCCAACCATCGACCTGAATCTTTCTCCCAACTGGGAATTCAACTTCGGCGTCGGTGTCGGCCTGACTCAAGGCACCGAGCATCTGATCGTGAAGATGATTATCGGCTATCGCTTCAAGATTTGAACTACGATATCATCTGATATGATCGTGGCGTCTCACGGCAGGTAGAATACACCACCGAACGGAGGGTGCCGATGGCAACGGCGCGGAGCACCAAGAACGAGGACGGCGCCAAGCTATCGGCTAACGTCGATCAGCAACTGGCGTTCGAGCTGGCGCGCGTCGTTGAGGAAGCCGGCGTCGCGGCCGCTCGCACCATGGGCCAAGGCGACCGGCCAGGATCGGACCACGCCGCCGTCCAGGCCATGCGCGAAGCCTTCGAGAACGTCCCCATCGCCGGCAATATCGTCATTGGCGAGGGCGAGCGCGATGAGGCTCCCATGCTGTACATCGGCGAACGCGTCGGCGCTCCGCCGCGGGATGGCTTCGAGTATCCGGCCATCGACATCGCGGTCGATCCTCTGGAAGGGACCAACCTTTGCGCCACCGGCGCTGCGAATTCCATCGCTGTGCTGGCCGCCTCCGAAGCCGGTGGACTGCTCCATGCGCCGGACTGCTACATGGATAAGATCATCGCCGGTCCGGCCTGCCAAGGCGCGCTGGATATCGATGCGCCGCCGGAAGAGAACCTGCAAGCCATCGCCAATTGTCTCGATCGTCCGGTAGAAGATCTGGTGGTCATGGTTCTCGACCGCCCGCGCCATGAGAAACTGATCGCCGCTATACGAAAAGCTGGAGCGCGCATTCGCCTGATCGGCGACGGCGATCTCTCGGCTGGAATAGCCGCTGCCGTGCGCGGCGCGGGCGTCCACGCGGTGATGGGCATCGGTGGCGCGCCCGAAGGCGTGATTACCGCTGCCGCCATGCGCTGCCTGCACGGCGAAATGGTCGGCCGCCTGGTGGTCGATAATACCGAGCTGGAGCGGCGCATGCAACGCATGGGCATCGAGGATCCGCACCGCGTCTATCACGCCGAGGATCTGGCTCCCGGAAAACAGATTATCTTCGTCGCTTGCGGTGTGACGCCCGGCAACCTGCTCCAGGGCGTCCGCTTCTTTGGTGACGGCTACCGCACCCACACCCTGGTCATGACCCTGAATCCCAACAACGTCAGCTTCCGCGACACGGTTCACATGACCCGCCAGCCCGGCCCGCGCGGCGTCCGGCTGTATTAAACGCTGGCCGCCGGCAGCTACCCTTTCGTAGTCGGACATCCACACTCCGCAATCGCTTTCCGAGTGCGATCCGCAAACGCTGAGCGAAAAGGTAGGACCCTATTTCCCGAACGACGAGTGGCACAAGTCAGCAATGGCGACTATATGCTCTTGTGGTTTACTTCGGAGTAGCTGACCACACACTCATGAACCCTGGTACCACTTCGTCAGCACGTCATCGCCGAAGGCCTGAACTGATCAGGCCATCCTTAGCGCAGGGCGTTTATCCCGGCTTGGCGTGTCTCGGCCGAGCCGATAGGGCGCAGCCAAGCGGAATTATGCAGCCCTCGAATCTGTCGTCTTGGAGATATGACCCCAATTTCCCACGCTCTTTCGTCATGACGGCTCCGGTGAAGGCATCCGGCGCTCGTGAAAAGCGCATTACAACATCGGCAAGCGGCCGGAGCTCCCCGCGCATCCAGGAGCGGGCTGATCTCCAACGGCTGGCGCCGGTTTGGTTCGACGATAAACAAGGCGTTCTTAACACATGGTTTTCATGACCTTTGCAAATGAACAACCAGCTTGGCCAGCGTATTGTTCGCTATCAGAGGTTTTCCGCCATCCTGCAGGTAGAAGGTCATCCCGTCCGTCACCCACGGGCCGGTTTGCGCCGATCCGAGATTCCCTCCAGAGGCGAAGAGCGGGCCATTCGGGCTGCCGACGTGAATCTCAATATAGGATGCGTTTGGCGCATTCCAACTGATGGTGGTAGTTCCATCCGCCGCGCCCATGACCGGTATCGGGTTTGGAGACGCGGTCAGGGATGCTCCAGTCCCCGACGCCGGGACCTCTCCGAAGAGCGTTTCCACCGGCAACGCCCTATAGGGAAAGCCAGTTCCCGGAGGAATCTGCACGTCCAGGACCGCTCCGACGCCAGCCTCGGCGCTGGCGTCGGCTTCGACGAGCGTGTATGTTTGCGGGCTCTTCGCGACGAGGGTCGTGGGATCGATGTCGGCGCCGAACCAGACGATAGTGTTGCCGTTCTCGAGTCGCTGGGCGGCGCCCACTCTATCGGAGTACTTGTAAACCGGAGCTCCGCCGCTGATGCCTACCTGGTGACGATACTCCCATACCTTGGTCGCCGTCATCGAGTTCCAGTCGAGCGCGAGCTCGAGTGCGCGAGTATACTGCCCGCCCTCCGCCGCCGGCCGGCCGTTTCCGTTGTCGAACAGGAGGAGATTTCCGTTCTCGAGCATGCGGACGTAATGCTCGTGGTAGAACCTGTCGCCTGGGTTGGGAAAGGTAAAGTCGCTCTTGAAGCGGCCGATCCGCCACGCGATTCGGTCCAACTGCGGCGAGATCGCGACCACTGTATCGAGGTACCTCACCGACATAAGGATCACGCCCGACGGCGCGACCTGGAGCGAGTTCGCGTGCATCCACTCCTCGCTCTGGAGCGATGCTCCCGCGCACGGGAATGCGCTGATGAGATCGGAGCTGTTGCCCGGATCGGTGTTTGCCACGTTCGTCCTCTCGGTCAACGGGTCGAGGAAGTTGAAGGGGTCCCACACGATTTCGTCTGTTCCCGCTGCGGGGTTCCAGCGGCGAATGACGCTCCCCGCCTGCAACCGCTTGCCCTGCGCAGCCTGCCCCGCTTCGAAGAACGGGTCCTTGAAGATCCTGCCAAGGTGAAGGACCGTGCCGCGGACACCGTCGGCGCCGGGAACGAGATGTTCATGCCAGTCGTTTCCCTGGCCCCAGATCCAGCCCGTCGGGCTCGGCGAGGCAGTCGGCTGTGTCACGGTGCAATCGGGTGGGCTCTCGGCAAAAAGCGTCCCGTCGGGCGTGATCGCACGATAGAAAGTGTCCGTGGCCGTAGGACCTCCCGTTCCTGCGTCCCCAAAGAGAATATTCCCGTTCCGCTCCCGAACGATCGATCCCACCGTGTCGACTTGCAGTACGCCGGTCGCGTTGCTCGGAGCGTTGTTGTAGTACCAGACGATCTGCGGCGCATCGGAGGAGTGAAGGTCTAAGCCCACGAAGCCCCGGAAGCCTACCTGGTTGTCCTGCAAAATGACGAGCGGCGCCGTGGTGCGCCCTGTAAGCTTGTAGGTATTCGTCAACAAGGGCGCCGGAAGCGGGCCGGTCGTGAAGCTTCCGCTCGCGGTTCCCGCCGGAGCGCCATCGCGGTCGAACGCGGCCACGGTGTAGGTGTATGTCCGGTTTGCCCTCAGCCGTCCGATGGTGATGGTGGTAGAGCCGGTGGAGGAGACCTGGGTGAAGCGGGAAACCAGCGGGTCGACGCCCGTAGTCTGGTAGGTGATCGAGACGCGCTCCACGCTGGCGCCGGTTGTCACCTGAACATCGACAAGCAGCGAATTGTTCGGCCTCACCGCGGCGCTTGTGCTCAAGATGTCCGCGTAGCCAAGGCTGCCCGTGAGCAGCACGGCTGCCAAGGCGGCCGCAACCCGAATCAGCGAGCCTCGGCGTCTCGCTATCTGACACAACTCTTGCATCGTCATTCCTCCTTGTGGCGCGGATTTTGGGCTATATTCGCACTCGCCGACGTGGAAGGTCAATCCAAGGGCGCTGCCTTTTGTGTTCCCTTGATATTCCCGCCTAATCCGCTGAAAGCCAAAGTCGTATCGAGACGTGTGAAAAGCGATGTATACTCGATCTACCAGGAGCGAGTATGTCCGGGAATGGCCGCCCGATCAGCTTTGGTGTATTCGAACTCGACCTGCACGCGGGCGAACTGCGCAAGCAGGGCCTGAGGATCAAACTTCGGGACCAGCCTTTCCAGATTCTCCTGCTCCTGCTGGCACACCCAGGCGAAGTAGTAGCTCGCGAGGAACTCCAAAAAAAGCTCTGGCCGGCCGACACGTTTGTCGATTTCGATCGCGGTCTGAACAAGGCAGTCAATCACCTCCGCGACGCCTTGGGTGACTCGGCGGAAAGCCCCCGCTTCATCGAAACGTTACCGAAGCGCGGCTATCGGTTCATCGCGCCAGTCGACGCCGGTCACCCCAACGGCCACGCGCTCGAACCAACGCTGGAGACACCGCTCGCACTCGCTGAGAAGCCGGAGCGCGGGACAACCCACGGATTGAAGCCGAAGCTTTCGGCCGGGCTCCCGTGGATGATCGCAGGTCTTTCGTTGGTGGTTGCGGTAATCTCGGGGGCGCTGCTATGGCGCGCCACACTTGCCGCCGGACCGGCCCATGATCCGCTTCAGCGTTGACTTGGGACCCGAAGCGATCCGCGGACGGGCACCAAGTGGTGAATTCTTCAATCCGGTAATATCGCCTGACGGAACGCGTTTGGTCTTCCCTGCGAAGGTGGCGGATGGCAGTGAGCAACTAGCAACGCGCCGCCTCGACCAGTCCACCGTCACAATGCTCGCAGGCACGGAAGGAGCGGTTGATCCGTTCTTTTCTCCGGATGGCCAGTGGATCGGATTCTTCGCCGGCCAGAAGTTGAAGAAGATCCCCCTACAGGGTGGCGGGGTCGTTTCGTTGTGCGATACTGCCGGCCTGGAGCGCGGCGCCTCCTGGGGAGAGAATGGCGCGATCGTTGCCAATCTGGATAACTACCATCTGTTCCGCGTGCCTGCCAGCGGGGGTGAACCGCAGGTCGTCGGCAACCCGGAGCAGCACGGCGAGCGGACGTGGCGTTGGCCGCAGGTTCTACCCGGCGGTGAGAAGCGTTTTGTTCACCGGCCTCGTCGCAGCTTCCGACGCCGCCAGGATAGCGCCAACATCGAAGTTCTTTCGCTCAAGTCCGGACGGGTCAAGGTGGTTCGGCGCGGCGGTTACTTTGGGCGCTATCTGCCAAGCGGCCACCTCATATATTTCCGTCAGGGAACGCTTTATGGCGTACCGTTCGACCTCGGGCGTCTGGAGACACACGGCGCGCCGGCGCCGTTGCTGGAAGACCTCGCTGATCCGGAGCGCCGGTTTCCTGTCACTTTTTCCCGGACGGGGATTCTACTATACGCGAGCGCGGCGAGACGAGCCGGAATCGCCCCCATTGCCTGGCTGGATAGCGCCGGAAAGTTACAGCGGGTTGTAAGCCCATCCATCAACATATCGCGGCAGGCGGAGACTCCTCGCCTTTCGCCGGACGGCAACCGGCTGGCGCTGGCGGTGGCAGGAGACCTCTTCGTTCACGAGCTCCAACGCGGCACGGCAACCAGGCTGACCTTCGATGCGGCTCTGAACCGGCAGCCGGTTTGGACGCCGGACGCGACAGCACATTGTTTACGTCTCGGACGTTCCCGCGAGCGACGGTGAATTCGGCATCTGGTGGATCCGCAGCGATGGTTCCAGCAAGCCTGAGAAGTTGTTCGGCGAGAGAACTCCGATTCAATTGTCGTCGATTTCCCCTGATGGGCGCGCCATAGCTTTTTTTCGGACTGGCAAGGATAGGGGGCTTGAGATTTGGACGCTCCTGCTGGATTTTAACGATCCAGACCATCCCAAACCGGGGAAGCCCGAGCTATTCGCGCCCGAATCACTCAGCCAGGTAGACCCGGCCTTTTCACCCGACGGCCGTTGGATGGCATATGTATCTACCAACGGCGCGGGAGTCGGAGGCCAAATTACTGTGCGCCCGTTTCCGTCCTCGCCTTCGGCGGGCAGATGGCAGGTATCGGAATCGAAAGCGGGGCAAAGTTCCCCGTCTGGTCGCGCAATCGCAGGGAACTGTTCTACCTGAATTCCGACAACCGCATCATGGTCGCCCGCTACACGGCCAATGAGCACTCCTTCGTCCCGGAGAAACCCCGCCAGTGGTCGCCGGCGCCGCTCTTCCGGCCAACTTACAACGCCCTTTGGAATCTCGACATAGCGCCGGATGGCCGGCGCTTTGTAGTGCTCGCTCCGCCTGAGTCCAGGAGCGCGGAGCCGGCTACGGTGCACGCAACCATCTTGCTGAACTTCTTCGACGAGCTGCGGCGCCGCCTGCCGGCGATCTGAGCCCAGCCAGCGCGCAGCAAGGCTAACGTTGTCCGATCAAGATGTGGTTGGGAATCTATTACGCGCCATCCGGATGTTGGCCCTGCGCCACTTTGACCCGTAACGCGTTACTGAGATGTGCCAGTTGATCAGTTCAACCGCCCCAGCCACCGATGGATCGCCTCCAGTTGTTTGGTCACATCTGCTTTATCCTCCGCCTTCGGTTAACAGCGCGGCGTCCGGCTGTATAAAACGCTGCCGGCTGCTCAACTCAGCAACTTGTCAACGATGGCTTCGACGTGAATCACGGTTGTATCGATAAACTCCATACCCGGAGTGCTGGAGTCGCGCAACAACAGCGGGAGCTCCGTGCCTGCCAGGACTAATGCTTCAATGCCGTCTTCGTTCTTCATCCTCTGCGCAATGCTGAGAATCTCCGTCCTGGTTTCCGGCAGAAATCGGTTATTCAGCAGTTCATCCATGTACTTCCTGTGAATAAATTCCCGCTCTGACTCTTTTGGTCGAACCAGAGCGATCCCTGCCCGCTGGAATTCCTCCGGGTAAAAGCTCGCCCGCATCGTAAATCCAGTTCCAAACAGGCCCAACCTCTTCAGCCCGAGCGCCTTTGAGTGATCAGAGGTGGCGCGCACGATGCTGAGAAGCGGGATAGCCGACCGGCGCTGGACCTCGTCGAACACCAGATGCGGCGTGTTCGCCGCGATGAAACCAAAGTCCGCACCGGCACGCGCCAGCAACTCCACACCGGCTGCAAGATAGTCGGCCAAGTCGTCGAGCCGGTCAGCGTCGAGCAGCGCGATACCCTTATCAACGTCGAGGCTGTTCAGGATCACGTGCGGATATCCCCCGTCCGGCTTCCTGGCGCGATAGCGCGCAATGATAGAGCGGTAGTAATCGATAGTGGATTCGGGCCCAAGCCCGCCTATCATCCCTGCGGTTCGCATGTTACTTGGAAGGGATGCGTGGCGGGCACTGTGAGGATTCGACTATCATGCCATCGCGACTGATCGCGAATCGGGAATCCGCAACACGCAACGATCACGCTTGGCGCTCGTACCCAGCGCCGCTGGAGCTATCCGTAATCGGCCTGTGTTCGAAATGGGACATCCGTTCTCGCGATCGAACAGCATTGCGAGACACAATTGACCATTCCAAGAAAGCAACGTCGTGGCAGCGCGGTCCCTTACGCCGGTGCTTAGGAGTGGACGTCGACGTGCTCGGGCCCACCCTGTATGATCCGCGCGTCTCTATTAGCGCTCCTTGCTGTCCCGCTTGCGGCCCAAAGCGCCGATCGACTGGTAGGAAAGAACGTATCGATCACACCAGACCAACTATAAAGCCCGGAGTGCGATCCAAGTGATAGCCGCGCCCGGCGGCCGCAAACGCCACGTCGTATGCCGTAGTCAAGGACGTGTCATTTCGTGACGGCACGATCGAAGTGGATTTGGCCGGCCAGCCGGCCGCTGGTGCATCCGACGGCGCGCGCGGGTTTATTGGCATCGCCTTTCGGCTCCAGGGCGATGGAAGCTACGAGTACATCTATCTCAGACCCACCAACGGCCGAGCCGACGATCAAGTCCGGCGGAATCACTCCACCCAATACAGTTCGCACCCGGATTTTGACTTCGCCCGATCGCGGCAGGAGGCTCCTGGAAAGTATGAGTCGTACGTTGATTTGCAGCCCGGCATCTGGACCAAGTACAAGATTGAGGTGGAAGGCCGCGAAGCGCGGCTCTACGTGCACGGAGCGGAGCAACCCTGTCTAATCGTCAACGATCTGAAGCTCGAACCGCGGGCAGGAGGAGTCGCATTGTGGGTCGGACCCGGCACCGAGGGCTACTTTTCCAATCTGAAGATCGCGGCCAAGTGACCGGAATCCGCCGTTCATATGCCCCGCCCGGCCCGCGCGGCGTCCGGCGGTATTGAACTTTAGTAGAATACCCACAGTTATGTTCCAGGATGTTCGCTATGCGCTTCGGGGCATGCGGCGCAGCCCGGGATTTACCGCCGTCGCGTTACTGTCGCTGACGCTCGGAATAGGCGCCAACACCGCGATCTTCAGCCTCATAGAGACCGCGATGCTTCGCATGCTGCCTGTCAGTCATCCGGAGGAACTCGTGGAGCTTCTCCAGAAATATCCGGGCGAACCTCGTGGAAATGGCTACTGGTCATGGCGGAGCTATGAGCATTTTCGCGACAACAACCACGTGTTTTCGGCGCTCATCGGCACGTCGATTGATAACCGCGCCCGACTGCTTGCGGAAGGCTTGGAGCCTCTCACGGGAATACGCGAGTCTGTTACCGGCAACTACTTCGCGGACCTTGGCGTGAAGCCGGCTGTCGGTCGGCTCATTGGTCCGGAAGATAATCCCGATGGTCCGGAGGGTGCTGTTGCGGTCGTAAGTTGGTCCCAATGGATAAATAGATTCCATCAGGACCCAGGCATTCTCGGAAGGCGAATCTTGGTACAGGATGTGCCTGCCACGATTATCGGTGTCGCGCCTCCCGCCTTCGTTGGACTGCGTGTGGAAGCAAAAACCGACGTTTGGCTGCCGCAAAAGCCTACCGAACAAAGCAGACTCGTACTGTTGGCGCGGCTAAAGCCTGGCGTGACCCTGGAGCAGGCACGCGCCGAAATGGCTGTTCTCTACCGGTTCACCATCGAGGAAAGAGCCGCGTCGAGCAAAGATCCGCTGGTGTGGCAGTTGAGCATACAAGTGGAACCCGCCGGAAACGGCCTCGCGACTGTACGTGACCGCTACGGCAAGCCTTTGACGGTTCTGATGACCGTGGTTGGTTTGCTCCTGCTACTCGCGTGCGTCAACGTCGCGAGCATGTTGCTGGCGCGCGCTGCCGGCCGCGAACGCGAAATGGCGGTGCGGACCAGCCTGGGCGCAAGCGGCAGCCGCCTGCTGCGCCAGGTGCTCACCGAGTCGTTGATGCTTTCCGCCGTGGGGACGCTGCTGGGCGCCGTTGTCGCGTATTTCGGCACGTCTGCCTTATTGCGGATCATGGCCAGCGGCCGGGAACACGAGCGTGTCTATCTTCGGGTCCAACCTGATGTTCACGTGCTTCTGTTTGCCGCGGGAATCGCCGTGCTCGCCGGTGTCGTCTTCGGCGCTGCCCCTGCCTGGAGTGCCTTCCGAACCGCTCCTGCATTGGCGATGAGACAAACCGGAAGCGTAGGCGAGACGCGCGTCCGGCGCCTGTTTGGGAAGAGCCTCGTCGTGACACAGGTCGCCCTATCAGTCTTGTTGTTGAGTTCTGCCGCGCTATTTATCGTCAATCTGGCGAATCTCGAGCATACCGATCTTGGCTTCCATCGCGATCACGTCCTGTTGGTGTCACTCGCCCCATCGCCCAGCGGCTACAGTGACGAACGATTGTCTCGCGCGTATCAGGATCTTCTTACTCGCCTGGAACGGATTCCTGGCGTACGCTCGGTATCGCTCAGCGCCCCAACTCCGCTTCAAGGCGCTGGCGCCAGTGGTTTCGCCACCGTTGAGGGCTACCAGGAAAGGCCCGAGGATCGCCGCTGGATATCCATAAGCTATGTTGCGCCGAAATACTTCGAGACACTCGGAACCCCTCTTCTTGCGGGGCGCGCGTTCAACTTCGAAGATCAGGCGCACCCGAACGTGGCGGTCATCAATCGGGCCTTTGCACGCTACTACTTTGCCGACCGCAACCCGATTGGAAAGCATGTCTCTCTCGACCATGTGACGGGTATGCGCGAACCCAGGACCTATGCAGTCGTGGGCGTGGTAGGCGACGCGAATTACTTCGAGATTCGTGAAGCGGCGAGGCGCTCCATCTACCTGCCGGCCTTTCGTGGCGGATCGGTCGGCGCACGGACTTTCCTGATTGCTACTAATATTGACCCGGAAGGAATTGCCGGCGACGCGAGGCGCGTGATCCGCAATGTCGTGCCGGGCATCCCCGTCGAGCGTATCATCACGCTAACCGATCAAATCGACGCCTCTATCGTTCCAGAGCGGCTGATTGCGACACTCTCCGGTTTTTTTGGCGCATTGGGAGCGGTGCTTGCGGGTATCGGCCTATACGGACTGCTGGCTTATACGGTTGCGCGCCGCACGAACGAAATCGGCATACGCATAGCGCTAGGAGCCACTGCGGGCGACGTAACGTGGTTGGTATTGCAAGACGCGCTGGTGACGGTTATGGCCGGCCTCCTTCTCGGCGTTCCACTGGCTATCTGGGGCCGATCACTGGCCGCGGCGCTGATCCAGGACCTGCCGGTACAAACTGCCGCGCCATTAGCCGTCGCCACCGTCGGTATCGTTGTGATAGCTTTTTTGGCGTCATATGTTCCAGCCCGTCGCGCCGCCCGCGTCGATCCGGTGGAAGCTGTGCGGCACGAATAGCCGCGCACATCCATCACGCGCGGTTCTTATGGAACATCCTCCAATCCGAATAGTCCCGCAATCTCTCGGTTGCCAGATTCTCGGGCCAGCCCCTGAAAAAGAGTTCCATTTGTGTCGCTCGCTTGACGAAGCGCAGGAAACCGCTTCAGGAATCGCGCAACCCACCGCGCGTCTCCGAGCTGAATGGCGTAGGCCAGGTCGTCGAGCTCGATGGCCAGGAAGCCACCCTTCTCGCGCAGATACTCAATCGCCCAACCCGCTGGCGTAGCGCCGAACCGACTGTCGGTGCTGTTAATGTCAGCGCCTCGTTCAAGCAGCAGCTTCACGATGTGACGGTGCCCGTTCAGCGTTGCATAGTGGAGGGGCGTGGCGCCTGACTCGTCTCTTTGGTTGGCGAGTCTGTTATCTATTTCAAGGATGGCCCTGACACGTTCCAGATCGCCCTGCTTTACTGCCTCTATCATGTTCTGGAAATCGCTCATCCAATTCCTCGCTCCGCGTCGGTCTTCTGCCTCCTGCCTTCTGGCTCCTGCCTTCTGCCTCCTGCCTCCTGTCTCCTGCCTCCTGCCTTCTGTCTCCTGCCTCCTGCCTTCTGCTCCTGCCTTCTGCTTCTGCCTTCTGCCTCCTGTCTTCTGCCTCCGCCCCCTCAATTCAACCGCCCCAGCCACCGATGGATCGCCTCCAATTGCTTGGTCACCTCCGCTTTATCCCCCGCCTCTGGTGAGCATTTCAGATACTTCTCCAGATCTGCTTTGGCTGCCCGGAATTCGCGTAGTTGCAGCCGCGCTACTCCCCGCGCCTTGTAATACTCGGCGTTGTTGGGGAAGGCTTCCACCAGCGGATCCAGCGCCTGTGTCGCCTTTCTGTAGTTCTTCGACCGGAAATAGGAGGACCGCAGGTTGTTCAGCATCCGCACCAGGATGTATCGATTGCTGACCGGCTGAAGCGTGGAAGGCTCCGCGGCAATGTCCACGCCCACCTCGCGCGCCAGAACCTGGCAGTCTTCTTCGGTGAGCAGCTTGCCGCCATGGAACGGATCGGCAAAGGTAGAATATTTGCCATCGTTGTACTGCACGATAAAATGGCCCGGCAGCCCGATTCCGAATACCGGCTGCCCCAGCCGCCGCGCCACCTCGATGTAAACCACCGACAGCGTGATCGGAATTCCAGTCCGTCGATCCAGCACCGCGTCCAGGCAACTGTTGCGCGGATCGTAATATTCCGATTCATTTCCCCGGAAGCCCCACTCCTCGAACAAGTAATCGTTGGCGACGCGCACGAACTTGGGACCATCGTATCCACGGCCCAATCGAGTCGCAATCTCGGACGCGAGCTGATCCAGGGTATCCAGATACGGCGCCGGGTCTAGCCCCGGCCGCTCGATGGCCGCCATTTCCAGCGCGGCGGCGTCTAGCTCCCCGGCCGGCTCTCCTCGCAGGATCGCTCCCAATAACGGCATTTATTTATATGCTCCGCGCCACGCGTACCTTCACCCCGTGGGTCGCCACTTTGACCGGCAGGATTTCCCCGCCCGCCTTTTCGATGGCGCGAGAAACCTTGTCCTTGGCGCCGCGGTCCACCAGAAAGAAGACGCAGCCGCCGCCACCTGCTCCGCACACCTTCGCGCCCAGCGCTCCCGCCCGGCGCGTGATCTTCACCAGTTGATCGATAAAAGGCGTGGAGATCCCAGGCGCATTCTTCCGCCGGTGCGACCATTCCTCGCGCAGCAGGCGGCCGGTCTCCTTCCAGTCGGGCTTTTCGAGCGCAATGCGCATTGCGCAGGCGATGGCCGTGATCTGTTCAAAGTTGCGCCGCACGTCCCTGTTTCCGTCGATATAGGCTTTGGTCACTTCCCAGTTGTTGATCCCGGAATTGCGAGGCACGCCGGTGTACGCCAGCACGATGCGCTGGTTGAAATCATCGACGTCCAAAGCAATCGGCACGCGCCGGATGCCTCCCGGTCCAAGTTCGATCGCGCTCACGCCCTCCGTACATCGCCGGATAATAATCCTGCGCTCCCGTCGGCACTCGAATGATCTGCGCCTCCACGTTTTGGGCGATCTCTCGTAGCTTTTCGATGCTGTGCCGCGCGCCGGTCAGGCGGTTCAGCGCGCTCGCCACCGCGATAATCAGCGCCGATGATCCCGAGATGCCCGCTCCCGCCGGAGCCTCGGAATCCGTATGCACGGCCAAACCGGATTGCGGCTCGAAGAACCGTAGCACATAAGTAACCAGCGGCAACCGCGGCCGGTCGGCGGCTCGCATTTCCTCGAAGCACCCAAACGTCTCTTCCGCTTCCAAATCTCCGGATCGCAATCGGATCTCCGGCCCCTCCCTCGGCTCGATCACACAGCGCGTCCAGCGGTCCACCGCGAAATTCAGCGTCACCGCGCCCGGATGATACAAATACAAGGGCCAAATGTCTAGAGTACCGCCGGCCAGATCCACTCGGCAGGGGGCCTCGGAGATGATCTTCATGCGAAAGCTCTACTATACCGCTGGTCCTATTCAGAATCCGCACGATCATACCGATGGAAACTAGTGAGATGGATCTTCGTCGCATTCGTGATCCTGAACTACGGATGGGCGCAACCAGGTACCCGACCCTCCTAAGAGCCTGGCCCAGCCCGCCATGGCCGGTTCTCTCGAAAAGCAGCGCGTCTCCATCACCCAGCAAGTCGATTCTTTAATCGGCCGGCGCACAACACCTGCCGCATCCTTCTTCACCGTGCCTTGGATAGACTTCCCGTCCTTCGTTCTGCCGCCCTGCGATCCCCTGCCCAGCGAGCAACTCGACAAGCTGGTCACTGAAAATTCGAAGGAGTCGGGTGTCCAACCCGACCTGATACGCGCCGTAATCAGTCAGGAATCGGGCGCCCGGCCGTGTGCCATATCGCCCAAGGGCGCTCAAGGTTTGATGCAGCTCATGCCCGCCGTCGCCGCGCAATTCGGGGTGCATGATCCTTTCGATCCAAAACAAAATGTAGAAGCCGGTACCAAGCTGTTGAAGCAACTGCTCGAAAAATACAACGGCGACATGAAGCTGACTCTGGCCGCTTACAACGCCGGGTCCGGCCGGGTGGATAGCGAAGGTGGAGTTCCGCCGATCCCCGAGACCATCAATTACGTAATCGATATCCTGTCCAAGCTTCCCAAGAGATGAACTAACCAGCTTGTTTTCAATAGAAAAGCGCCGAGCTAGGTACCTCGCCCGGGTTAAACCTTTCCTCTTTTCGGACGATAGACCAATATGGGGACCCGACCCCACTTCCGTCTTGAATGTCCGGAAAGATCACATTAACGACTCCTTTTGAGGTCGGACCCTCGCCAGCCAGTCCCTTTTTTGAAGAGCACAACACGGTTCCGGCCGCGATTCTCATCGTCGACAGCGAAGAAATCAACCGCCGATTGCTCAAGGCCATCTTCAAGACCGCGCCCTATCGGATGCTGGAAGCACGCAAGGCTTCCGAAGCGATGGCGTTGCTCCAGTCGGAAAAGGTCGACCTGGTCATCCTCGATTTGATGCTGCCGGAGATGAGCGGCCCGGAGTTATGCCGATGGATTCGTTCCAACCGGCCCACTCAGCTTGTGCCGGTCTTGATGATCACCAACGTGCAGGGCGTCGAAAACGAGATCGTAAGCATCTCCTCCGGCGCCGACGAGTTCCTGATCAAGCCTCTGCATCCAGCGGTGGTGCGGACCCGCGTGCGCGCCATGCTGCGCAATAAAGCGTTAATTGACTCGCTGGAGGAAGCCGAGACCATTCTGTTCGCTCTGGCACAGGCGGTGGAGCGGCGCGATCGTTGCACTGGCCAGCACTGCCAGCGCCTGGCGGCCATCTCGGTGATGCTGGGAGAAGCGCTCGGCCTGTCCAATTCCGATCTCACGGCGCTGCTCAGGGGAGGCTACCTGCACGACATCGGCAAAATTGGAATCCCCGACGCCATCCTCTTCAAGCAAGGTATGTTGACGACCGAGGAATGGGAAGTGATGCGCAGCCATCCCATCCGGGGCGAAGAGATTTGCCGCCCGATGAAAAGCCTACGGCCCGTTCTGCCGATCATCCGCAACCATCACGAGCGCTGGGACGGTTCAGGCTACCCGGACGGCTTGGCCGGCGAAGATATTCCACTGCTCGCGCGCATCTTGCAAGTGGCCGACATCTACGACGCCCTGATTACCGAGCGCCCTTATAAAGCCGCGATGTCCGCCGCGGAAGCCTTCGCCACCCTGGAGGAAGAAGTGCAGCGTGGCTGGCGAGACCCGGAGCTGGTTCCATTGTTCTTCAGCATCATCCAATCCAAACCTGCCAGCGATCTGACCAACTTGGAACGATCGCTCGAGAACATGCGCATTCAGGTTTCCAGATAGGTTTCCAGGTAGCATAAAGCTGTACTTGAAATCCCTTGGAGATTCTGAATAGCCAGATCGTCGCTTGCCGCCTGTGTCCCCGCTTGGTCGAATATCGCGAGGAAGTCGGACGCGTGAAACGTCGCGCCTACCGCGACCAGGATTATTGGGCCAAGCCAGTGCCCGGCTTCGGCGATGCAGGCGCCCGCATGCTCCTGATCGGCCTCGCGCCCGGCGCGCACGGCGCCAATCGGACCGGCCGCATGTTCACCGGCGACAGCTCCGGTAACTTCCTCTACCGGGCTCTTTTCGAGACCGGTTTCGCCTCTCAGCCCACCAGCATTTCCCGCGATGATGGACTGCTGCTCACCGACGCATACATCAGCGCCGCCGTCCGCTGCGCTCCTCCGGACAACAAGCCGCTTCCCGGCGGAGATGCGCAACTGCCGCCCGTATCTGGAAAAAGAATTGGAATTGTTGCGGAATCTGAAAGTCGTGGTCGTGCTCGGACGCCTGGCCTTCGACGTCTATCTGGCCATCCTTCGCGACCAGGGCAAAATCGCTCGCCGCTCCGACTTCGTCTTCGGCCACAACAAAGTAGCATCTGCATCGGCCCCGGCCAGCCGGTGCTCATCAGCTCGTTTCATCCCAGCCAGCAGAACACATCGACAGGCAAACTCACCGAAGCGATGTTTCGCGCGGTCTTTCTTCCGCGCCCGGCGAATCCTGGACCGCGAACGGGGATAACAGCAACCGGTCCTGCCTGACCGATGTTTTCACCCGGACATCCAGATCACATCGACTGGTACACTACCCGCATGGCGATGGATAATGTAAGTCGGCGTTCCCTTCTGAAAGCCGCAGGTTCGGCCGGGATCATGGGGCGATTGCCCGAGACGGCGCTGGCCTTCCAAACGACTGGCCAGATGAAACACGAGGTGGCAACTGGCCCCCTGCAGGAGCACCCGCCCGAACACACGATTAAGTTCGCGGTCATCGGGCTGGATCATAACCACATCAACGGCATTACGGATACGATCCGGCGCAGCGGCGGTGAACTGGTCTCGGTGCACTCCACGAATCCCCAGGCTCTCGCTGGATTTCAGAAGCGCTATGACGGCGTGAGAGTGGCCCGCAGCGAGGATGAAATCCTGAATGATTCGTCCATCCAGCTCGTTTGTTCCGCCGCCATCCCTGATCTGCGGGCGCCGCTTGGAGTACGGGTGATGCGCCACGGCAAAGACTTCCTGAGCGATAAGCCGGCCATCACCACGCTGGAGCAGCTTGCCGAGGTGCGGAGGACCGTCCAGGAAACCGGTCGTTTTTTCGGAATCATGTACGGACGCCTGGAGTCAAGGGCGACAATGCATGCGGGTGCGCTGCTGAAGGACGGCGCTATTGGCCGTGTGCTGCAGACGGTCCAACTCGCTCCTCATCGGGTCAACGAGGATAGCCGCCCCGAATGGTTCTGGGATCCAGTGCGCTACGGCGGCACTCTGTGCGACCTCGGCTCGCACCAGGCCGACGAGTTCGTTTACTTCACCGGATCCACCATGGCGGAGGTGACGATGTCGCAGGTTGCGAATTTGAATTATCGCCATCGCCCGAAGTTCCAGGACTTCGGCGACATGCTGGTCCAGGGCAATGGCGGTCTTGGATATTTTCGCGTGGATTGGTTCACTCCCGATGGCCTGGGGGCGTTTGGCGACGAACGGACCTTCATTCTGGGAACCGAGGGGTATATCGAAATGCGGAAGACTATCGATATTGCCGGACGGCCGGGTGGAGATCATCTGTTGATCGTCGACCGCAAGTCGGCCCGCTACATTGACTGCAAGAATCTGGCGTTGCCGTTCGGGCCGCAGTTCGTTGAAGACATTGTGAACCGCACGCAGGTGGCCCAGAATCAGGCCGCCGCCCTGTTGGCCACGGAACTGGTTCTCAAGGGGCAGAAGAACGCGCGGATGCTGTAGCCGCCGTGACGCCGCAACCATTCGCTTCGTTGTATTCGTAGGCCGCCATTGCGGGCCGATCCCAGCCCTCGGCAAACGGCGTCAGCCGCTGGCGCGGATCGGTCCCCTCGGATTCGTCAACCCCGAGTAAAGTTGCCCGGCCCCCCGCAGTCACCGACCCAAATTCTTTTTCTTCCGCTCCCACTCATTCACTTACCAGCTTCCGCCCCGTCGCGCCCCGGCCACGCGCGTTAAAACCGAATTGAAGGAGATATCAGATGCCAGATTCAAAAGTCCCCAATGCCGCCCCCCAGCCCAATGGTCACGACCGCGCTGCCGGCTCCCAAACCATCGACCGCGCCGCCGTGAATAAAGCCAATGCCCAACACTCTACCGGCCCCCGCACCGCAGCCGGGAAACAGCGCTCCTCCCTCAATGCGTTGCGCCATGGATTCACCGGCCAAACCATCGTCCTGCCCACCGAGGACCAATCTGCTTACCAGCGCCACTCCCAATCTTTCCTCGATGAATGCCAGCCCAAAGGCGCCATCGAAACCCAGCTCGTCCAGTCCCTCCTCGATACCTCTTGGCAACTCAACCGCGCCGCCGCCGTCGAGTCCAACCTCTTCTCGCTCGGCATCACCGAAATGGAAGACCGCATCCGCGCCAACCATCCCCAGGCCGAAGCTGCTCTCGCCATGGCCCTGGCGTACCGCGAGCACAACCGGGCGTTCGCCAACATCAGCATTTATCGCCAGCGCCTAACCCGTGAGTTCGAGCGCACCCTCACTCTGCTCTGCAAGATCCAGGCCGAGCGCCGCAAGAACGAAGAGCGCCAGCTCGACAACGCCGCTAAGATTTTGAAAATGCACAAGGACCAAAATCTTCCTTATGAACCCTCCGAGGATGGCTTCGTTTTTTCGAACAGCCAGATCGAAACGTTTCTGCGTCGCCAAGATCGTTCTGAGCAGGCCAACCTTCACGACTTCGAGGCTCATGCCTAGGTGCCCAACCAGAAACTAGAAACCAGAAACTAGAAACCAGGCCCCGTCCCGTCGCGCTTGTGCGCTAAATTAGTTGTCGAGTGCAAACTTTCGACCTCCTGGTCATCGGCTCAGGTCCGGCCGGTCAGCGGGCAGCCATCCAAGGCGCAAAGTTAGGCAAGCGCGTCGGCGTAATCGAGCGGCGGGAAGTCGTCGGCGGAGTCTGCGTCAACACCGGAACCATTCCCAGCAAGACTTGCCGCGAAGCCGTCCTGCATCTTTCCGGCTATTATTACCAGAATGTCTACGGCGTCAACTATCGCGTCAAGGAAAAGATCAACATGGCGGACCTGGCCTTCCGGGTCCAGCACGTCATCAAGACCGAGATCGATGTCATCCAGGCGCAGTTGTCGCGCAACAATATCGAGCTAATCACCGGTGTCGCGACCTTCACTGACCCGCACACCGTTCGATTCCAAAATTCGCGTGGTCAGCAGGCTTATTCGTCCGAGGCCATCATCATAGCCACTGGCACTAAGCCGGCCTGTTCGCCCAAAGTTCCCACCAATGGCCGAAACATCGTCGATAGCGACCAGGTGCTGGACATGCCGGATATTCCAAAAACGTTGATCGTGGTCGGCGGCGGCGTCATCGGCGTCGAGTATACCTGTATGTTCGCGGCCCTGGGCGTGCGCGTCATCCTGGTGGAGAAGCGGCCCAGGCTTTTGGAATTCGCCGATTCGGAAATGGTCGAGGCGCTCTCCTACAATCTGCGCGATCATCGTGTGACAATGCGCCTCAACGAAGAGGTCGAGAGCGTCGAGGAATTACCCGACGGCTCCGTGGTCGCGAATCTCGAAAGCAAGAAAAAGCTGAGCGGCGACGCGCTATTGTACGCCGTAGGCCGGCAAGGTAACGTCGACGAGCTGGATCTCGCGGCGGCGGGCGTCGAATTCGATGCGCGCGGCCGCATTAAAGTAGATGCCGACTACCGTACTACCCAGCCCCACATTTACGCCGTGGGCGATGTCATCGGGTTTCCCAGCTTGGCCTCGGTTTCCATGGAGCAGGGCCGCATCGCCGCCGCCCACGCGTTTGGCAAAATCATTCAGTCCAACCCAGCCAGTTATCCTTACGGAATTTATACCATCCCAGAGATTTCTTTCATCGGCAAGACTGAAGAACAGCTCACTGACGAGGACGTTCCCTACGAAGTCGGCGTGGCGTACTACCGCGAGATCGCTCGCGGCCAGATCCGAGGCGACACCACCGGCCGCCTGAAAATTATCTTTCATCGCGAAACCAAGAAGGTCCTGGGCGTCCATATCATCGGGGAAGGAGCTTCGGAGCTTCTTCACATCGGCCAGGCGGTCATGATCTTCGACGGCACGGTGGAATATTTCGTCGATACCGTTTTCAATTACCCGACTTTGGCCGAATGCTACAAGGCAGCGGCTTTTAACGGCTTAAACAAGCTTTCCAAGCTTTGAGTGGCGCGGGGCCATGCCCTGCGAATCAAAATGAAAGCCATCGGAATCACTACCGCAGAGCACATCGCCGCCGGCCTCGTAGAGGGCAATCGTCTGATTGGCCCGCTACGCGTATATGAAGAAGGGCCCGAATCCGAACCACTTTTCAGCTCGCCCCTGGCGGGCATCGCTGAGTGCATCGCGCGCGAGGTCCGGACTGTCCTCGCTGGTTCGAAGATTGATGTCATCGGTATCGGATTTCCCGGCATCATTCGCAACGGCTTTATCGAAGAATCTCCCAATCTCCGGCAGCTCAAAGGCGCCAACATCCGCGGGGAGCTTTCGCGCGCTCTCCGGGAAGTGGGTATCGATGTGCCCGTGCAGGTCTACAACGACGCCGACGCCATGGCCGCCGGACTTGCCGCTACGCGCGGTCATCTCGACCGGCTGATCCGCGTTTGGAGCCTCGGCTTCGGTATCGGCTTCGGCATTTATCCCTGGCAGGAAGGCATCTGGGAAGGCGGTCACGTGGTCGTTTCGCTGGATCCCCGCGAGCGCTACTGCGGCTGCGGTGGAAGAGGCCATCTGGAAGGCATCATGGGTAATCGAGCCATGCGCCTGCGCTTCTTGGATATGGAGCCGGATGAAATTTTCGACAACGCCCACAAAGGCGATCCGCGCTGCGTCGAATTCGTGAAGCTATGGCATAGCGCTCTGGCTGCCGCCACCGCCAGCTCAATTCATCTTGCCGGACCAGGCAAGTTCTTCGTCACCGGATTCAATGCCAAGCACCTGGATATCAACCTGCTCCAGCAATATCTCCACGAGATGGTCAAGATGAGCCCGCTTCAGGGTTACGTCTTCGAAGTCGTTCCCGGCGGCGACGAGATGGCCGTCATCGGCGCGGGTGTGAATGCATTGCGCGCCGTTTTTCCAACCTAGATTCGATAGAGAGCCGAAAAATGTCCGATCAATATGACGTCCTGATCGTCGGCGGCGGTCAAGCCGGTCCGCCGCTGGCGCGCGATCTCGCGAAAGCGGGGAAGAAGGTCGCCCTGGCCGAGCGCAAGTATCTCGGAGGATCCTGCGTCAACTTTGGCTGCACGCCTACCAAAGCTGCTATTGCCTCCGCCCGGCTTGCGCATCTGGCCCGGCGCGCCACAGACTTCGGTCTTCGAATCCCGCAAGTGGAAGTCGACTTCCCCGCCGTCCTCCGCCGCGCCGGCGCCATCGCGCTCGAATCGCGCACCGGGCTCGATAAAAGCTTCGAAAATTCCGACAATCCCAAGCTGCTTCGCGGCCACGCGCGATTCCTCGGTCCCGGCTTCGAACTTCTGGTGGGCTCGACGCAGGTTTTGGCCAAGCAGGTAGTCCTCGATACCGGCACACGGACGGCCATCCCAAAAATCCCTGGGCTCGAAAAAATTGCCTATATCCACTCCGGCAATTGGCTCGATCGTACGGAACTTCCCGAGCGCCTCGCCATGATTGGCGGCAATTATATCGGTCTCGAAATGGCGCAGTTCTATCGGCGCATGGGAAGTCAGGTCACCGTCTGGGAGAACTCGCCGCGCATCGCCGTGCACGAGGACGAAGAAGTATCCACCGCCATCCAGCAGTTCCTCGAGCGCGAAGGCATCGAGTTTCACGTGAATGCTCACATCCAATCCGTCGAACAGTTGCACGCCACCCACGTATTCCTTGCCACCGGCCGCACACCGAATACCGACGATCTGGGCCTGGATACGGTCGGAGTGGAGACCAGCCCCCACGGCATTGTGAAGGTCGACAAACGCTTGGCCACGAATGTTCCGGGCATTTGGGCGGCCGGCGATATCCGCGGCGGCCCCATGTTCACCCACACTTCCTGGGATGACTATCGCATTCTTCTTTCGCAGATTTCTGGCGACCAATCGCGTACCACGGACCGGATCGTGCCCTACGCCATGTTCACCGATCCCGAACTTGGCCGCGTCGGGCTCACCGAACAGCACGCGCGAGAGAAGGGGCTGAAGTTTCGCGTCTCCCGCTTCGAAATGAAGCGCAATGGGAAAGCACGCGAGATCGGTGAGCCTGACGGCTTCATCAAAGTTCTGCTCGAAGAAGGCACCGGCAAAATTCTGGGCGCCGCGGTTCTCGCCGCGGAGGGCGCCGAGCTGGTCCACATGTTCATCGACATCATGAATGCCGGCGCATCATCCACAGTGATCCGCGACGCCATCCACATCCATCCGACGCTCGCCGAAGCCGTCCAAAGCGCCGTCACCTGAGCGTCAGGGGATCGACGACAATAAATCTCATGAGTGGACTTCTGATAACCCGTCTTCCTGAAGGTTTCGCGCGCGCTGTGTACCCAATTTCCGCCGGCGCGATATCAACGCCCACTGATGGTCTCATCGCCGGCGAGGTAGCGATCCCCACCGGCGACGGCGAAATTCCCGGCTATCGCGCCATGCCCGACAAAGGCAAAATATTCCCGGTGGTTCTGGTAGTGCAGGAGATCTTTGGTGTTCATGAGCACATCAAAGATGTGTGCCGGCGTCTTGCGAAGGCGGGCTACCTGGCTATCGCTCCCGACCTGTATGTGCGCCAGGGCGACGTTTCCAAGTTGGAAGCCATCCAGGAGATCAGAGACAAAGTTGTGTCGAAAGTTCCCGACTCGCAGGTAATGTCCGATCTCGACTCCACCGCCGCTTGGGCCGAAAAAACCGGCAAAGGCGACCCCTCGCGACTCGCCATCACCGGCTTCTGCTGGGGTGGCCGCGCCGTCTGGCTTTACGCGGCGCACACCAACCGGCCCAAAGCCGGCACCGCTTGGTACGGCCAGCTTCTCCATCCCACCAACGAATTTCGAACCAAGACCCCGCTCGATGTCGCCGGCTCGCTGAAGTTTCCGGTGCTCGGCCTTTACGGCGGCCAAGACGCGGGCATTCCGCTCGAGCAAGTGGAAGCGATGCGCGCGGCGTTACGTGCTGCCGCGAGCCCGTCGGAGATCATCGTCTATCCCGATGCTCAGCACGGTTTCAATGCCGACTACCGGCCTAGCTATAACGAAGCCGACGCCAAAGATGCCTGGCACCGAATGCTCGATTGGTTCAAGAAACACGGCGCCGCTTAGGCCGTCAGTCCTATTCAGTTACACTAGCTCTTTACCTGATGCGCGAGCAAATCTCTCCTGCCCGTGCCTTGAGCGGCGCCATCCAACTTCCCGGCGACAAGTCGATCTCTCATCGCTACGGGATGCTGGCCGCGATCGCGGAAGGCGTTTCGAAAATCGAGAATTATTCCACTGGCGCGGATTGCCAGTCGACCCTGGGCTGCATGCAGGCGCTGGGAGCGCGCGTCGAAAAACGTGACGGCTCGGTCTTAATTGAGGGCCGCGGTCTCGATGGATTGAGAGAGCCGGCCGCGATGCTGGATGCCGGCAATTCGGGTTCCACCATCCGCATGCTCTCGGGCATCCTGGCAGCGCAGCCCTTTGACGCTCGAATCGGCGGCGATGAATCGCTGTCCCGCCGGCCCATGGAGCGGATCATGAAACCGCTGGCCGAAATGGGAGCGAGCATTGAAGCCCGCGAGAATCGCTTTCCCTCCGCTCACCATTCGTGGAACCAAGCTTCATCCCATCGAATATACGCTGCCGGTGGCGAGCGCGCAGGTGAAGAGCTGCGTTTTGTTGGCCGGCCTATACGCCGATGGCCATACCATCGTTCACGAGCCGGTCCGCACTCGCGATCACACCGAGCTGGCGCTGCGCGAGTTCGGCGCAGACGTCGAAGTTCAGAGAAAATCCATCACCCTGAGGGGCCGCCCGCACCTCAAAGCCCGCGATCTCCGCGTGCCCGGCGATCTCTCATCGGCGGCGTTCTTCCTGGTTGGCGCGCTGATCGTCGCTGAATCGGACCTCACCATCCGATCCGTAGGCCTGAACCCGACCCGGTCCGCTTTGCTCGATTTCCTCGCCGAAATGGGCGCGTCCATCAAAGTTTTGGACATCACGCAGAGCGCCGGCGAATTGATCGGCGACGTGTCAATCACAAAGTCGCGGATCCGTGGGGGACTGCTCGAGAAAGCGCGAACCGCCGCATTGATCGACGAGATCCCTGTCCTGGCGGTCCTCGGCGCGGCCAGCGAGGATGGCTTGATCGTGCGCGATGCCGCCGAGCTGCGCGTGAAGGAGACCGACCGCATCCGAACCATCGCCGACAATTTCCAGCGCATGGGGCTCGCGATCGAGATTCATCCGGATGGCTTCCAGGTGCCCGGCCGCCAGCACTTCCGCGCCGCTGAGCTCGATTCCTTCGGCGACCACCGCATCGCCATGGCCTTTTCCATCGCAGCCCTGGCCGCCGACGGGCCTTGCATCATCGAAGGCGCCGAGGCAGCCTCCGTGTCTTTTCCCGAATTTTTCGCTACACTACATCGAGTCACCCAGTAACGATATGGCAGTTGCTGATTTAACCCTCGAGGGCCTGATCCACGATTTGAATAACGTGTTTCAGACGATCGGAGAGAATGCCGATCTGCTCGAAAGCGATCCCAAATGGCAGAAGGTTGCCCAGACCTTGCAGCGCAGCGTCCATCGCGGCCAGCGAATCGTGCATAGCATTCTTGAGACCACCGGCGCCGCCACCGATTTGGCGCCCGTCATCGAGAACGCCGCGCAGTTTTGTCAGGACTATCTGGAGTGCGCCAATAGCCAGCGAATCGGATTTACCCACGAAATCGACCGCGAGTTTCACTTGAAGGGCGATCCTGCTCAGTGGGAGCGCGTTCTGGTGAACTTATTCTTGAACTCCGCCCAGGCCGGCGCCAAGAATATTCACGTCAAGGCCCTTCAGCAGGAAATCGTCGTGAGCGATGACGGTCCGGGGATTTCAGCCGAGCTGCTGCCGCGGATTTTCCAACCGCGAGTTTCCACCAAGTCGATTATCTCGGGGCTGGGACTCTATGTCGTGCAGTCCATCGTCGAGCAGAACGGCGGCACCGTCAGCGCGGCCAACGGACTCAGCGGCGGCGCAGTCTTCACCCTACACGTGTAGGTTTCCCATACGCCTCATCCAGAATCTGCACCACATGCGCCACTCTCTGCCCCTGCCCAAACTTCTGAACACCCGCGGCCAATTGCAGCATGCATCCTGGATTCGCCGTGACGATCACCTGCGCGCCGGTCCCATTCACGGAATCCATTTTCTTGCGAAGCAGCGCCATCGCCATCCCGGTATGCACGACGTTATAGATCCCCGCGCTTCCGCAGCACAAGTCCGACAGCGGCATCTCGCGAAGCTGCAAGCCTGGAACGGCATTCAGCAGTTTCCGCGGCGCTGAACGGATCTTTTGCCCGTGCGCCAGGTGGCACGAGTCCTGGTACGTCACCGTCATCGATTGCGGCTTCATATCCAGCAGGTTGAGTTCAATGGACGCGAGAAACTCGTTCACGTCTTTCACCAGAGCCGAAAAACGCCGCGCCTTTTCGGCGTACGCCGGATCATGCTCGAGCAGCTCCCCGTATTCTTTCAGCGTCGATCCGCAGCCGCCCGCGTTGGTAACGATGGCGTCGTATTCGCCTTCCAGCAACGCATCGATGTTTTGCCGGGCCAGCTCCCGCGCCTTCTCGCGGATACCCGCGTGCACATGCAGGGCGCCGCAGCAGGTCTGGGTCCTGGGTATCGACACCTCGCAGCCGTTCTTCTGCAGCACCCGCACGGTCGCCTCATTGAGCCGCGCGAAACTGATGTTCGCGATACAGCCCCCCATAAACGCCACACGATGCCTTTGCGCGCCCTCAGGCGCCAGCACCCTCCCGTAATATCCGAAAAAGAATGGCGATTCGATTTCAGGCGCCAGGCTCTCCACCTCACGCATCCTCGCAGGCAGGAAGCCCAGCATTCGAACCAGTTTCTTCAAACCGCTGGCCTGATAGAAATAAAGCAACGTGCCGACTATCCCAAGATTGAGCTTGGACGGCAAAAGCTTCTGGAAAACGAGCCAGCGCAGCAAACGCACGTGCCATGGCCGCTGGATCTTGCTCTCGATCTCGGCGCGCGCCGCCTCTACCAGACGCCCGTACTGCACACCGGAAGGACAGGCCGTTTCACAGCCGCGGCAAGCCAGGCACAGTTCGATGTGCTCGATGTACGACGGGCTGATCGCTGCTGCGCCGCTCGACACCTGCGCCATTTGATAAATCCGCCCACGCGGCGAATCCATTTCGACGCGCAGCTCGCGATAGGTGGGGCAGGCGTTCAGACACAGGCCGCAATGCACGCACCGGTCGAGATCGACCTGTTGCGGTCTGTCGAAATTCACCAGCTCAGATACGACCATACAGCCTGCCGCGGTTGAGGAGATACTGCGGATCGAACATTTCCTTCACCTTTTTCATCATCGCAAAGTCGCTGCCCGGCTCGGGCCATAAGTCCGACGTTTCGCGGACGCTGTGCGGAGCGAATTCCACCACGCACTTTCCCTTATGGCCCTCCCGATACAGCTTTTCGATGTAGCGCAAATCTCCGGACTGCGAATAGTACCAATAACACACGCCCGATCCGGCTCTCGCCAATACCGGCGCCGGCAACGTCTCCAGTACCTGCCCGACTTCGGAAAGTGTGCAGGAAAGCCGCACCACCACTCCGTTGTCATGCTCCTCCAAAAACCTCGGCGTGAACTCGCGAATCCGCTCCCAGAGTGCCTGTTCCTCAGCGCCCTCCACCGCTCGGGCCGCCGGCAATTCATGCGTGTACCGATCCAGCACAGCTGCGCTCCCGCCGGCCTGAATCATCAGATCATAACCCGCCGCCGATTTGACGATATCCACGGCGGCCGGTTGCAGAGAGCTTTTCAAGACCTTGTCCCGCGCCGCGATTGCCTCCGTCGCCCGCACGAACTCCCGCACGAAAGTTCGCGTCCCCGCCGGCATGGGATGCAATCGGAAATTAATGACGGCCACGGCCGCCAGCGTCCCGAACGATCCGATCATAAGCTTGCCCATGTCCAGACCAGCAACATTCTTCACCACCATGCCGCCCGACCGGATCAGTTTGCCCTCCAGCGTCGCGAATGTCATGCCGATCACCATGTCCCGCGCAGTTCCATACAGACGCCGCCGCGGGCCGCTCGCATTGGTTGCCACGACCCCACCTATGCTCGCGCTTTCTGAAAATGGAGGATCTAACGGAACCATCTGCCGGTGCTCGGCCAGCACCCGGCGCAACTCGCGGTAAGTGATCCCAGCCTCCACGCTGATGGTCAGATCATTCGGCTCGTATTGCAACACACGATTGAGCTTCGCCGTCGAAATCCGGATATCCGCCGCAGAGATCGCTCCGCCCATTCGATCCTTAGTCGAATTGCCGCACAATTGGATAGTCTGATGGTTGCGTTGCGCCGTCGCCAGCGCCTCAGCCAGATCTTCCGGGCTGGAGGGTACGATCATCAGCGTTATCGTACCAGCCGCGACACGCCGGACGTCTTGGGAAAATGGAACCTTCATGCATTTCGCCGATCTGGTGCGCTCTTTTCTGCCTCTCCGCAACCCCATCGGCTTCGGCGCGAGCGACTTTATTGAACTCATCATCGCGACGCTCCTGGTTCTCCTGATCCTGATCTCGCGCCCCTGGATCGAACCCTACGCACGCAGGCTGGCTCCGAAAACCGGTTGGTGCATGTTGCTTCTGGCGATGTTGCCGGTCGTGCTACGGCTCGCCCTCCTTGCTCATCATCCCGTTCCCACGCCGGACATCTACGACGAATTCAGCCATTTGCTAGTAGCCGACACGCTCCGTCATTTCCGCCTCGCCAATCCACGGCATCCGCTGCATCAATTCTTCGAAACATTCTTTGTCCTCCAGCAGCCGACCTATAGCTCCATCTACCCGCTCGGCCAAGGTCTGTCTATGGCGCTCGGCCGCATGATCTTCGGCCTTCCCTGGACCGGCGTTTTGCTCTCCACCGCGGCCTTCTGCGCACTCTGCTTCTGGATGTTGCGCGGCTGGACGACGTCCCTCTGGGCGCTTCTCGGCGGCCTGCTCGCAGTCGTCGAATTTGGGCCACTCAGCCAATGGATGAACAGTTATTGGGGCGGCGCATTTTCGGCGACCGCCGGATGCCTGGTCTTCGGAGCGCTCCCCAGACTTCGCGAATCAGCCCGCACTCGCGACGCCGCGCTTCTCGGCCTGGGCCTCGCCCTTCAGCTAATCACGCGACCCTACGAGTTCATCTTCCTGCTCGTGAGCGCCCTTCTTTTTCTCGTGCCGCTGTTCCGCAAACCGGCCCAGCTCGCGCCAGCCTTCCTCGTCCTGCTTCCCGCCATCGCGCTCAGCTTGCTGCAAAACCAACAGGTCACTGGCAGTTGGACCACGCTCCCCTACATGCTGAGCCAGTATCAATACGGCGTCCCCGCCGCGCTCACCTTCCAATCCAATCCCGTCCCCCACAACGATCTCACTCCGCAACAGCAGCTCGACTATAAGATGCAGCTTGGGTTCGGGCCGAGCGGCCCCGAAACAATCGCGACCTATCTGACGCGCCTGGCCTACCGCGTGCGCTTTTACCGCTTCTTCTTCCTCCCGCCGCTGTACCTCGCTCTCGTCGCCTTCCTGTTCGTCCTCCGCGATTCCCGATTCGCGTGGGTCGCTCTGACACTGCTGATCTTCGCGCTCGGTGCGAATTTCTTTCCGAGTTTCCAGTTTCACTACATCGCCGCAGTTACGTGTCTCTTTGTTCTCGTGAGCATCACCGGGCTGCAGCAGCTAAGCCGCCTGACCATTCGCGGATGGCCGGCAGGCAACGAAGCCGCCCGGCTGATCGTCCTCCTCTGCGCCGTCCATTTCGTCTTCTGGTACGGCCTCCACATATTCGAAACTGCCGACTTCTCGGCCGCGATGCGACGCTACGAAACCTGGGACGCCATCAATCATTCCAATCCCGAACGCCGGATCGAGGTCAACCAGCAGCTAGCGAAAATCCCCGGCAATCTGCTCGTATTCGTTCGATACTCGCCGCAGCACATTTTCCAGGACGAGTGGGTTTACAACGAAGCCGATATCGACCGGGCCCGCATCGTCTGGGCGCGTGACCTCGGGGCAACTGAAGACGATAAACTGCGGCGTTACTATCCCGATCGCGCCGTCTGGTTACTGGAACCCGACGCTCGTCCGCCCAAGCTCAGCCGCTACGTGCCTGAGCCGCCGGCGCTCACACCCCAACCTTCGCCACTCCGCCTCGAGCAGGTGCGCTAGCTTATGGATTTCCTGCGCTTCTTTCTGCCGCTCCGCAATCCGATCGGATTTGGCGCGGCGGATTTCATCGAGCTGATCTTAGCGGTTCTTCTGGTCGTGCTCGTGCTCGCTTCCCGCCCCATCATCGAGCGCTACGCTGGAAAGCTCGCCCAGCATACCGGTTGGTCCATGCTGTTGCTCACGCTGCTCCCCATCGCACTGCGCCTAGCTCTCCTTCCGCAATATCCCATCCCATCTCCCAACGTGACCGATGACTTCAGCTATCTTCTCCTCGCCGACACGTTGCGACATTTCCGTCTCGCCAATCCATCACATCCGCTGCATCAGTTCTTCGAAACATTCTTCGTCCTCCAGGAACCAACCTATAGCTCGATCTTTCCGCTCGGCCAAGGCATCATCCTTGCGCTCGGCTGGATTATCTTCGGTCATCCCTGGGCCGGCGTCGCTCTTTCCATCGGCGCCTTGTGCGCGTTGTGCTACTGGATGCTCCGCGCGTGGACGACACCCGGATGGGCGCTGGTCGGGGGGTTGCTAGCGGTCATCCAATTCGGCCCGCTCAATCAGTGGATGAACAGCTTCTGGGGCGGAGCAGTCTCGGCTTGCGCGGGATGCCTGGTATTCGGCGCGTTGCCCAGATTGCGCGAAGCGCCAAGCGCTCGCGACGCGGTCCCCCTCGGCTTCGGCCTCGGTCTCGGCCTCGCCCTTCAGCTACTCGCGCGACCCTACGAGTTCATCTTCCTGCTCGCGAGCGCAGTCCTGTTTCTGCTTCCGTCATTCCGCAAAATCACGAAACTCTTGCCCGCCTTCCTGGTTCTGCTTCCTGCCATGGCGCTCATCCTGCTCCAAAACAAGCAGGTGACCGGCAGTTGGACCACGCTCCCCTACATGCTCAGCCAATATCAGTACGGTGTACCAGCGACCTTCACCGTCCAGCCCAACCCCATCCCGCAGCGCCAGCTTACGCGTGAACAGCAGCTTGACTACGAAATCCAAGCGCAGACCCACGGCCCCTCCACCGACACGTTCCGGACGTTCTGGGACCGCTTCACCAGCCGCGTCCGCTTCTACCGCTTTTTCTTTCTCGCTCCGCTGTACCTCGCATTGCCGGCCTTCCTCCTCGCGCTCCGCGAGCGCCGTTACGTGTGGGTGGTCCTAACATTGATCATTTTCAGCATCGGCTCCAATTTCTATCCGTACTTCTACACGCATTACATCGCCGCCGTCACCTGCCTGTTTGTACTTGTCAGCGTTACGGCGCTCGAACGCCTAAGCCATTTCAATATTCGCGGGACACCCGTCGGCCAAGCAGCCGCCCGCCTCATCCTATTCCTTTGCGCCGCCCATTTCGTCTTCTGGTACGGTCTCCATCTTTCCGGGAGTCAGCCGCTTTACGCCGCGATGACGCCCTACGAAACCTGGGACGCAATAAATCATGACGATCCCGACGGCCGCATCGCGATCAACAAACAGCTCGCACAGTATCCCGGAAAGCAACTCGTATTTGTTCGCTATTACCCGCCGCACGAATTCCGAGAGTGGGTCCACAACCTGGCTGACATCGACGCCTCGCGGATCGTCTGGGCACGCGACCTCGGCGCCGAAGAAAACGAAATACTTCGCCGCTACTACCCCGATCGCACCGCTTGGCTTCTCGAACCCGACTTCCGTCCGCCCAGGCTAACGCCCTACCGCCCACAGCCGTGACCGGGAACCTACTGTAACTTTTGTTCGTACAGGAAGTAAGTACACTCGTACAAGAAGTAAGTACCCTAAGGACCACAGCATGCTCTCCGACCTTCGCATCGCCCTCCGCACCCTCACCAAAAGCCCCGCCTTCGCCCTGACCGCCGTGGCGGCTCTGGCCCTTGGTATCGGCGCCAACACTGCGATTTTCAGCGTCGTCAACCAAGTCCTTCTGAATCCCGCAGGCGTTTCCAATCCGGGGCGAATCGTCGCCCTGCGCGTCAAGTACGATAAATTAGCTCTCCGCAGCATCGCCGTCTCCGTCCCCGATTTCGCCGACGTGGAGAAGAGTAAACAAGTTTTCGAATCTGCCGCAGTGTTGAGTGGCGGAGACTACAGCTACACGGGGTCGGGAATCCCCGAGCGGCTCAACGGCGCCAATGTGTCTTTTCAGTGGTTCGATGTCTTCGGCGCAAAGCCGCGCCTCGGCCGCGTGTTCGAACCTCAGGAAGATAAGCCGAACGCCAATCACGTCGTGGTGCTGTCCTTTCCCGCCTGGCGGCGTCTCTTCGGTCAGGATCCCGGCGTGCTCGGCCGCGTCATCGAGCTTAATCAACAGCCGTATCGGATCATCGGGGTGATGGGGCCTGAGTTCCGCTGGCCCGCCGACGTCGACGTCTGGGTACCTCTCGGCTTGGCCGACGATCTTTACAACCCTCAAAACCGGTTCAATGAGAATTATGATTCTGTAGCGCGGCTAAAGCCCGGTGTCAGCCTTTCGCAAGCCAGTGCTCTGGTTCAGATCCTTACCGATCGTTTGAAAAACAACGGCACGCAAGGCGCCGCCTACGCCAAGGACTCCGCCTGGGGCATGTTCCTCATGCCCTTCACCGATTACGTCGCCGGCGACACCAAAACGCCCATGCTGGTACTGCTCGCCGCCGTCGGCTTCGTGCTGCTGATCGCTTGCTCGAACATTGCGGGACTCATGCTGGCGCGGGCTTCCGGTCATGCTCGCGAAATCGCGGTGCGTGCCGCGCTTGGAGCGGGTCGCTGGCGCTTGGTCCGGCAAACCCTGGCCGAGAGCCTCGTACTCGCGCTGGGTGGTGCAATGGCAGGTCTGGCTCTCGCTTTCGTTGGCGTGCGCGCACTTCTCGCGTTGGCGCCAGAGAACGCTTCAGTCGCCTTGTCCGTTCGCATCGATGCCCCGGTGCTGCTGTTTACCGCCATGGCTGCTGTCGCTGCCGCCGTTCTGTTTGGTATCGCGCCCGCCTGGCAAATCTCCCGTCTCGATCGCTTCGAAGCCCTCAAAGAAGGTGGACGCTCCGGCGCCGCAGGTCTCCGCCGCCAGCGAATCCGCGCCGGTCTCGTCATCGGCGAAGTCGCGCTCGCGCTAGTGCTGCTGGTGGGCGCGGGCCTGTTCCTGCGTAGCCTCGCGAGTCTCGAAGACGTGAACCCCGGCTTTCAACCCGGTGGCGTGATCACTGCTGGCGTGGCGCTGCCTCAACCACAGTACAGCGAGCCTGCCAAGCGCATCGCCTTCTACCGCGCTGTCTTGGAGCGCCTGTCCAATCTTCCTGGCGTGACCACAGTTGCCGAGGGCGTCCCGGTCCCCTTCAGCGGGAACGCCGGCTCCGCATCTTTCGCCATTGAAGACCGCCCAACCCCTCCAGGCGATCCCGGGCCTCACGGCGATTTGGGCCTCGTCTCGCCGGACTATTTCGCCGCGCTGAAGATCCCGCTCCGCAGCGGACGCACCTTCACTGCTCAAGATCAACCCAACACCGAGCCGGTCGCCATCGTCGATGAAACGCTGGCGCGCCAGTACTGGCCCAACGAGAGTCCGGTCGGCAAACACATCCGCCAGGGACGGCGCGCAGCTTGGGCGACTGTAGTCGGCGTCGTCAGCCACGTCAAGCATTCCGACCTTTCCGGCGACACAGTCAAAGGCAAATACTACTTCCCCATGTTTCAAGTGCCGGCGCCGTTTACTACCTTCCTGGTCCGCAGCCAGTCTGATCCAGCCGCTCTTGGTGGCGCCATCCGCGAAGCTGTGCGTGGTGTCGATCCGGCCCTCGCGGTGGCCAACATCCGAACTTTGCCCGACATGGTGGCTCGATCGCTCTCGCCGCGCCGCTTCGTTGTGACGCTGCTCGAAATCTTCGCCGGCATGGCGCTGCTCATGGCGGTGCTCGGCCTCTACGGCGTCATCAGCTACTCCGTCGCGCAACGAACCCAGGAGATCGGCATTCGGATGGCTCTCGGCGCGCAACCGGGCGAGGTGCTAAGCCTGGTCATCGGCCAAGGCATGCGTCTCACCGGAATCGGCGCAGCCATCGGATTGGCAGCCGCGCTCGTCTTTAGCCGCGCCCTCCAAAGTCAGCTATTCCAGGTCAGCGCTTTCGATCCGCTTACATTCACGATCACAGCCTTGATGCTGATCGCAGCCGCTCTCGTTGCCAGCTACATCCCGGCCCGACGCGCCACTCGCGTCGACCCGATGGACGCCCTCCGCCACGAATAATCAGGGACAGTGCACTCAATTCCCGTGCGCTTATCTTCAGAGGAGCGTATACTGACAAGCCAGGACAATTCGGAGGAAGCCCATGAAACTCTCTCTGCTGGTTTTCGGCGTTATCTGCCTTGGAGCTACTGCCGTCGCCGCTCCTATTACGTATGTCGCCACTCTAAACGGACCAACTGAGGGCACATCGTCCCCAGGGATTGGAAGCGGAATCGTCACAATCGATACGACTGTCAACACGCTGTTCGTGTCCGAGACTTTTTCCGGTTTGTTGGCGCCTACCACCGCATCTCACATTCATTGCTGCACCGCGACCCCACTGACCGGAACGGCGGGCGTAGCAACCCAACTCCCTTCGTTCAGCGGATTTCCGCTGGGCGTTACCGCTGGAAACTTCAGCCAGACTTTTGACATGACGTTGGCCTCATCTTGGAATCCCGCCTTCATCACGGCAAGCGGGGGAACGACTGCGGATGCTGAGGCAACTTTGGCGGCCGGACTCGCCGCTGGACGCGCATACCTGAACATTCACACGACGCAATTTCCTGCCGGCGAAATCGAGGGCTTTTTGACGCCCCAAGTTCCTGAACCCGGGACGTTCGGGTTGGCGCTCTTCGGGGTTGCGGGGCTTTTCGCTTGGCGACGCAGGCGTCAAGCTCGCTGACGTAGGCTCGGGTATCTCAAGCGACACAGCCTGATCGCTTGTGTCGCTGTTCCCCATATTTATTGGAAAACGGTCAGGATGAAGACTACCGTCGAATTTCCCGATGCTTTGTTGCGGCAGGCAAAAGCGACCGCCGCCCAGCAGGGCACCTCCCTTAACGACTTCCTCACCGAGGCGGTGCGTGCGCAATTGCGAAAAAAGGGTGCTCTACCTAGCCCAAACAAGCCGTGGACGCGCGCCTTCGGCGGCCTTCGGGATCTCCATCGAGAAACAAAGCGGCTGGAACGCGTGATCCAACAGGAGTTCGAGCGCATTGACGAGCAGGAGCGGCGTTGATTGATCTGTTGCCGGCTGCTTCCACCAGAAAGCGAACGAGAGCCTGGTCAGCGAGAAGGGTGAACTCCGGCGCGAGTTGAAGACCGCGGGAACGCTGATTCCGAGCAGGCCTGGATCGCTGCTCTGGCGCGCGAGCATCGGCTCCCCGTCGTGACCCGCGACGTTCATTTCCAGGCCGTCCGCGGATTGCACCTGCTTACCTGGTGAAACTCGAAACTAGAGTGGAATGTTAAGATTGAACCATAGAAGGTCATTCCTATGGATTCCCGCCGTAAGTTCATCGGCACGATGGCCACTGGCCTAGCCACCACGCTCGCCTCACCGCAAGGCGTCTTGGGGGCCAATGATCGCATCCGCATGGGCATCATCGGCGTGGGCGACCGCGGCACCGAGTTGGTCCACTGGGCGCTCAACTGCCCCAATGTCGATTTCGTGGCCTTCGCCGACATCTACACCAAGCGCCTCAACGACGCCAAGAGACTCGTACCCAGCGCGGCCACCTATCTCGACCATCGCCGCCTGCTCGACGACAAGTCCATTGACGCCGTCATCATCGCCACTCCGCAGCATCTGCACTGCGAGCACTTCGTCAATTCCATCCAGGCCGGCAAGCACGTCTATCAGGAAAAGACCATGGCCTTCACAGCGGATCACGCCAAGCGCATGCGCGCCGCCTATCGAAATGCGCCGAAGCTCACCGTCCAGGTCGGCCATCAATCCTGTTCCTCGGGCCAGATGCCCGACGCTCTTAGCTTCCTGGCCACCGGCTACGTCGGGAAAATTACCGCTGTGCACATGCACATGTATCGCAACACGCCCCATGGCAAGCCGCAGTGGGCGCGGCCGGTGTATCCCGACATGAATCCAGAGAACGTGCTCTGGAACTCCTTCCTCGGCGAGGCGCCCAAGCGCGATTTCGAGGCCAACCGCTACATCAATTGGCGATTCTTCTGGGACTATTCGGGCGGCAACGTCTACGAAAATATGTGCCACCAGCTTTCCTTCTGGTACAAAGCGCTCAGTCTGCAAATTCCGAAGGCCGTCACCATGACCGGCGGCATCTACTTGTGGAAAGACGGCCGCGAAGTTCCCGACACCATGAACGTTTCGATCGAGCAGCCCGAAGAGATTCTCATCAGTTGGGACTCGGGCTTCTGCAACAACCAGCTCAGCGTGACGGAAGACGTGCTCGGCACCGACGGAACCATCTCCAAGGGCCCGTCCATTCGCTATTTGCCGCAGAAAGTGAATCGCCCGGACGGGACCGAGATGCTGGGCCGCACCACTGCGGCAGGCAACGCCCACATGCAGAATTTTCTGGACTGCATCCGCGACGGGAAAGACCCGAACTGCCCCTTCGATTTGGGATTCCGCGTTTCCATCGCTTGCCGCATGGCGGTGGAAAGCTACCGGCAGAGCCGCACCATGCGCTGGGATCCGCAGAAAGAAGTGATCGTCTGATCCGCGATGGAATTCGACTACACGCCGGAGCAGATCCATCTTCGCAAAGCTGTCCGTGAATTTGCCGAAGCCGAGATCGCGCCTCATGTCCTCGAATGGGACGAAGAGCAGATCTTTCCGCTGGAAGCGATCAAGAACGCCGGCCAGCTCGGCTTCCTGGGAGCCATTTTTCCGGAAGACCTAGGTGGCGCCGGGCTCGGGTACGTCGATTACGCCATCATCATCGAAGAGCTGTCGCGCGTCGATCCCTCGGTTGGCCTGATCGTTGCCGCGCATAATTCGCTATGCACGAATCATATTTTTATCGCCGGCAGCGACGAGCAGCGTCAGAAGTACATTCCTAAACTGGCGACTGGCGAGTGGATCGGCTCCTGGTCGCTGACTGAAACTGAATCCGGCTCCGATGCCGCCGGAACGCGCACCAAAGCCGTGAAGGACGGCGCCTGCTGGGTACTGAACGGCAGCAAGATCTTCACCACCAACGCCCAGTACGCCGATGTCTGCGTCGCCATGGCGGTTACCGATCGCGGCGCGTCGCAGCATGGCATCTCCGCGTTCATCCTCGAAAAGGGAGTGCCCGGCTTCCGCGTCGGCAAGAAGGAGAACAAGCTCGGAATGCGCGCCAGCGCTACCGGCGAAATCGTGTTCACCGATTGCCGCCTCCCGGAATCGCAACTGCTCGGTAAGCGCGGCGAAGGGTTCATCGATAGCCTGCGTATTCTCGACGGCGGGCGCATCTCCATCGCCGCGCTGGCGGTCGGAACGGCGCAAGGAGCATATGAAGCCGCGCTGAAGTATTCCAAGCAGCGCAAGCAATTCGGCCGGCTTCATCTCCGAGTTCCAGACCATCCAAAACAAGCTCGCCGACATGGCCACCGAGATCGATGCCGCCCGCCTGCTTACCTATCGCTCCGGCTGGATGAAGGATCAGGGCCAGCGCGTCACCAAGGAATCGTCGATGGCCAAGCTGTTCTCGTCCGAGGTCGCCGTGCGCGTCACCAACGAAGCCGTCCAGATCCACGGAGGCAATGGATTCATCAAGGATTATCCCGTCGAAAAGTTCTATCGCGATGTCAAACTCTGCACCATCGGCGAGGGAACAAGCGAGATTCAGCGCCTGGTAATCGCCCGCCAACTGTTGAAGAGTTGATGACGGATTCAGCTCAAAAAATCCTGGCCGGCGACCTCCGCGCTCTAGCCCGCGCTGCCACCTCCATCGAGAACCGGTCTCACCACGCCGAGCCGCTGCTCAAAGAACTTTTCCCTCACACCGGCAAGGCCAGCGTGATCGGCATCACTGGCTCACCTGGCGTCGGTAAAAGTACGCTGGTCGATCGCCTGGTCCACGAACTGCGCCGCGAAAACAAACAGGTCGGCGTTATCGCCGTCGATCCCACCAGTCCCTACACCGGTGGCGCGATTCTCGGCGATCGCATTCGCATGCTCGCCCATCACGCCGACGCTGGCGTCTTCATCCGCTCCATGGCCACGCGAGGCTGGCTGGGTGGGCTCGCTGCTGCCACCACCGATATGGCCGTGCTGCTCGACGCCGCCGGCAAGGACGTCGTGCTCATCGAAACCGTGGGCGTCGGTCAGGATGAAGTAGAAATCGCCAAGCTCGCCGACGCGACCGTCGTGGTCCTGGTGCCCGGCATGGGCGACGACGTGCAGGCCATCAAGGCCGGTATCATGGAAATCGCCGACGTTTTCGTGATCAACAAATCCGACCAGCCCGGCGCGGACCAGCTCGAGCGCGAGATCAAAGCTATCCAGAGCCTTTCGACACGCAAAGACGGCTGGGTGCCGCCGGTGGTTCGAACCGTCGCCACCGACGGGCAGGGAATCAGTGAGACTCTGGCCGCGGTACGATCGTTTCTGGCGCGTGGGGGAGCGAAGGACCGCGCCGTGGCTAATTGGCATCTGCGGCTGCGCGAGATGCTGCGAGAACGGTTGCTGGAACGTTTCGCGGATGTCAATTTCCAGGCCGCCGCCGAAGAGGTCGCGACGCGGCAAGCGCGATCCTTACTACGATCATCGATGGCTGGCTCAAACACTATCAAGATTGATCATCTCGGCATCGCCGTGCGATCGCTCGACGCCGCGCTGGCTTTCTACGAAAAGCAACTCGGCTTCTCGGCCGGACTCCGCGAAACGGTCGAACAGGAAAAGGTCCAGGTCGCCATGCTACCGGCCGGCGAGTCGCGCATCGAGCTGCTGGAAGCCACGGAAACGGATTCGGTAATCGCCAAATTCATCGACAAGCGCGGCGAAGGGCTGCATCACGTCGCCATCAAAGTGCCCGATCTCGCGAGTGCCGTCGCGCGTCTCAAATCGAGCGGCGCGCGCTTGATGAACGATCCACGGCCGGGCGCCGGCGGCCACCTTTACGTTTTCGTCCATCCTTCGTCCACAGGCGGCGTTTTGCTGGAGCTCATACAGGCATGAAACCGGCTATATACGAATGAAACCAACCATTGGGATTATCGGCGGCAGCGGATTGTATTCGATGCCGGGCTTTGAAGTACAGCAGGAGTTGACCATCGACACGCCGTGGGGCAGGCCTTCGGACCACTATGTCGTCGGAAAGCTGGCCGGGAAAGAGGTCGCGTTTCTTGCGCGCCATGGCCGCGGCCATCGCATCTCCCCTTCGGAGCTGAATTTCCGCGCCAACATCTACGGCTTCAAATCGCTCGGCGTCGAGCGGATTATTTCGCTGAGCGCCGTCGGCTCCCTCAAGGAAGAACACCCGCCGCTCAAATTCGTAATTCCGGACCAGTTTTTCGACCGCACGCGCGGCCGCGTCTCCACTTTTTTCGGCGAAGGACTGGTGGCGCACGTCAGCTTCGCCGATCCGGTCTGCCCGCAGCTTGCCGAGGTCGTGCGGAAATCGTGCGTCCAGGCTGGCGTTGACGTGGCCAAGGGCGGTACTTACCTCTGCATGGAGGGCCCGGCGTTTTCCACCAAGGCCGAATCCAACGTCTATCGCAGTTGGGGCATGGACGTGATCGGCATGACCAATCTGCAGGAGGCCAAGCTCGCGCGCGAAGCCGAGATCTGTTACGTGACGGTCGCCATGGTCACCGACTACGATTGCTGGCACGAAGAGCATGACGCCGTGACCGTCACCGACATCCTGGCTAACTTGAGCCAGAATGCCGACAACGCGTGCAAAGTGGTGGCCGCCACTGTCGCCAGCATGCCAGCCGCAGCGCGAATGCAAATGCGGAGCGGCGCTCGCCCACGCGTTGATTACCGATCCGAAAATCCATTCCGGAAGCCACCCGGAAAAAGCTGGAGCTGCTGGTTGGAAAATACCTCGGCTGATTCACTGGCTCAGGAACTCCTGGAGCATTGCCTGGCCGGCTCGCCCTACCCTGAACGGCTCTTGGATGATTTGCTCGATGGAGACCGCAGCCGGGCTTTGTTCCGCATCGTGGTCGAGCGCCTGGCCGATCTGTTCGAGCCGCGTCTCTGCGGGGTTTATGCCGATCTTTTTTCGGAAGTAATCGCTCGGCGCATTGCGAGATCTGCATGCCGAGCACCTGCTGGCGCGCTACGAACGCGTGCGCCGGCCGCGAAAATTCGACCGCGATCCAACCGCCATCCGAAATGTGTTTGTGTTGTCGCGCGTCACGCTGGGCGCCGATGTGGCGATCACCAGCATCATGCTGGATGCCGCCAAGCAAAAGTTCCCGAACGCTCAGATCTACTTCGTCGGTCCGCAAAAAGCCTGGGAGCTGTTCGCCGCCGATCCGCGACTGAAACACATTGCCATCGCTTATGGCCGCAGTGGAACACTTGACGACCGGCTCTCGATTTGGCGGGCTCTGCGGGAAACCATGGGCAAACCTGCCAGCATCATCATCGACCCCGATTCCCGCCTAACGCAGTTGGGCCTGCTCCCAATTTGTTCGGAAGAAGATTACTACTTCTTCGAAAGCCGCTCGTACGGGGGCGGCGGCGATGAGTCTCTCTCCGATCTGGCCCGGCGGTGGGTTTCGGAAACATTCGGGGTCGCTGATGCGCGGCCCTACATTCGCACCGGCCTGGATGCCACAGAAGTCGCGACCACGGTCAGCTTCGGGGTCGGCGAGAATCCGGCCAAGCGAATACCAGATCCGTTTGAAGAAGAACTGCTCGAGCTGCTACCGCGCCCGGTTCTGATCGATCGGGGCGCTGGCGGAGAAGAAGCCGATCGCGTCGAACGAGCAGTGGCTCGCGCGGGCCCTGGTATCGCGATGTGGGACGGTTCCTTCGCGGGCTTTGCCGCTCACATCGAGCGCAGTCATTTGTATGTTGGCTACGATTCGGCCGGTGGGCATGTCGCCGCGGCCTGTGGCGTTCCGATGATCAGCATCTTCGCTGGGTTTGCATCCGAGCGAATGTTCCAGCGCTGGCGCCCAACCGGCCCTGGCAAAATCAGTGTACTTCGCGCCGATCAATTCTCTGAAACAAGCCTCTTGACACAGGCCATTATTCGATTATTATAGAATTATGGAAACAGACATCAAGGAAGTGGTCAAAGAACGGTATGGACGCGCCGCCCGCGGCGTTTCTAGCGGTACGCGCACCTGCTGCGGTGGTTCCTGCGACCCGATCACCAGCAATCTGTACGATTCCTCTCAGACCGATGTGTTGCCGGAGGAAGCCGTCAAAGCTTCGCTCGGCTGTGGAAACCCAACCGCGCTGGCGAAGCTGAATCCCGGTGAAACCGTCCTCGATCTTGGGTCGGGCGGCGGCATCGACGTTCTTCTGTCGGCCCGGCGTGTCGGGCCAACCGGCAAAGCCTACGGTCTGGACATGACGGACGATATGCTGGCTCTGGCGGAAAAGAACAAGCGAGAAGCCGGCGTCCAGAATGTTGAGTTCCTGAAGGGCGAGATTGAAAACATTCCTTTGCCGGACAACTCGGTGGACGTCATCATTTCCAATTGCGTCATCAACCTATCGGCCAACAAAGACTTGGTGCTTCGCGAAGCCTTCCGCGTGTTGAAGCCCGGTGGACGGTTCGCCGTTTCCGATGTGGTCACGCGGGGCGAGATCCTGCCTGAAATTCGCAAGAGTGTCCTGCTTTGGGTCGGCTGCGTGGCGGGCGCGCTGGACGAAGGCGAGTATCGAAGCAAGTTGAACGCCGCGGGCTTCGAACAGATCGATCTGGAGCCCACTCGCGTCTATCGCGCCGAAGACGCCAGGGACTTCCTGGCTGGCGAAGGCATTGACGCTGAGGCTATCGCGCCGCAAGTGGATGGAAAATTCTTGAGCGCCTTCATCCGCGCGGTAAAGCCGGCGTAAGAGGCTGCCGCTCCTACTGCTTCTTCTGAGTCTTATCTGCCGGAGGCTTCTCTTTCGTCGTGTCGTCCGGGAGCGCGTCGGGCGTCTCGAACTTGATGGTGCTGCCGGTCTCGAACTTGCGATAGAGACGGAACTCGGTTTCGTTCTTTGAGCCATACCGCGACCGGCTTACGGTGAGGACGGCTTTGAGCGGCAAGAGATATTCGGCTTCAGCAATCTTTTCGAAATCATAATCGAGCGATTGGTGGGACTCTCGCACCGGAAACGTCTCCGGAAGGTTGTAAGGATCCAGCGTCAGCTTAGTCACCATCTTAGTGTCCTCGTCGATATAGATCAGGCCGCGATAAGCAGGGACGATGTTCAGATTGTCCTCGACCAGAATGTGATACCTCGAATATTGCTGCTCGATGTCGTAGCCAAATACGTAGGTGCGCCGGCCGCGCAATGTTCCCCAATGATCCCACGAGAAACGCGCATGGCTCTCGGGCTCGAAAATCTCCTTCATCATAGTGCCGAATTCACCGGCCGAAGTCGTGCCGCCGAAGGCTTCCATGGATTTGTTGGTCACGGGCTGGTCATTATGCAGGATTACCTGATAATCTTCCTTCTGCCCGTCATAGGTCAGGCGCGTGGTGATGGTGTCGCCCTTGTACCAGTTGTTTCCGCCTTTGGGATCGAAGCTGCGGCGCGTAACCTGTACGCAGATGAAGTTTGGAAGATTTTTCGTGTAATTCATCACGTATTCACGCGCTTGGTCGATGATCTTGGCCTGCTCAATCGAGCTCGGCGGCGGTGGCGGCACGTATACGGGTTTCGGAGGCGGAGGCGCGGCGACGGGCAGAGTGGAAGACGCATCACTTAGCACGCGTAGGGCTGCAACAGTTTTCGCTCCCGCTCCCATGCCTTGCAGCTCTTCCACCATCCGGTCATCCAGCTTCTCCACCATTTTGACGTGGTGCAGGTACTCCGCCACGTCTTTATCGGGCGTCTTGAGCTGAATCGCCGAACGGATGAAGGCCGTCAATTTATCGACGGTCAAGCTCATATCCGCGGCGGCCAACCCGATCGCGGCGGCAAGAATTAAGACGTACCGCATACTACTACTATTGTGCATCAAGGTTCACTCCGAAAGAAGACGTACCAGGGTCGGCCTCAGTTCCGGATATTGGAACTCAAAACCGGTCGATTGAGCCGCCTTGGGGATCACCCGTTGGCTGCCCAGAATGACCTCGGCCATTTCACCGAATAGAAGGTTCAGGGCGAATCGTGGCACGGGGAAAACGGCCGGGCGATGCAGCGCGGCAGCCAGTTCCTGGGTGAACTCGGCGTTGGTGGCCGGGTGTGGCGAAGTAGCATTCATAGGGCCACGAGCGGCGGAATTGTCCAAACTAAACTGGATCAGGCCGATCACGTCGTCGACATGGATCCAGGACATCCACTGTTGGCCCGAAGCCAAGCGTCCGCCGAGGCCGAACCGGAAAGGTGGCAGCATCTTAACGAGCGCGCCGCCATCTTTCCCGAGCACCACGCCAAGCCGCAGCGGGACCACCCGGATTCCGAGCGCTTCGGCCTGCCGGGCGGCTTGCTCCCAATCGATGACGACCTGCGAGAGAAAGTCGCGGCCCGGAGCCGACGTTTCCGTTAGGACCTCGTCGCCGCGCGAGCCATAGTATCCGATCGCGGAGGCGCATACCAGCACCTGCGGGTGGTGGGATTGTTTCGACAGCGCGGTCACAAGATTCCGGGTTCCGTCGACACGACTGCTGCGAATGCGCTGTTTCACTTCCAGGCTCCAGCGCTGTGCGACGGGCTCGCCCGCCAGGTGCACGATGGCGTCGGCCATGGCTAGGGATTCGGCCGGCGGCTCGGCTTCCGTGGAGCGCCATTCCGAGAAACTGACAGCTTGCGGAAGCCCGGTATTTCGTTTTCTTCCGAGAGCGTGAATGCTGTGCCCGGCCTGCAGCAGCTCATGAACGAGTCGATTGCCGATAAAGCCGCTGGCGCCCGTGACCGTGATGTTCATGACTCAATCTTCCTCCAACTCGCGCAGCCGGATTCCGCCAGGCGGCTACAATGAGGTTGTTATCATGCGAGCCTGGAACCGGGCCAAATTGCTGTGGGGCTATCTGCGGCGCAAATCGACGCTGAACGCGCTGCCGGTGGAGTATATCGTCGAGACCACCGCCAAGTGCAATCTCTATTGCCCGATGTGTCCACGCGAAACCTACAAGCAGCCCAAAGAAGACATGACCGAGGCGATCTTTACGCGGCTGGTCGAGGAGTCCGGGCGCAGCGCCGAGCACATGATGCTGATCGGTCTGGGCGAGCCGTTCATGGATCGCCAGATCTTCGATCGCATCGAGTACTGCGCGCGCCACAATATCTCGACCCTGCTGTCGACTAACGGCACCTTCTTCGACGAGAAGACTTGCTGCGCGGCTGCTCGATACACCGCTCGAACACATCACGCTGAGCTTCGACGGCGCGACCAAGGAATCCTACGAGTATTACCGCAAGGGCGCGAAGTTCGAAAAAGTCCGCGACAACTTTGTGCGGTTTGCGCGCATGAAGCAGGAGCGCGGCGCCAGAGTTCAAGTGGTTGTCCAGATGGTCAGGATGCAACGCAACGCGGGCGAAGTGGATGATTTCATCCGTTTCTGGAGCGCGGTCCCGGGCGTCGATCAGGTCCGCATCAAGGAAGACGAGACGAATCTTCTGCAACCGGAAGCCGTGCATGCGGCGCAGGACTGGAAACATCCCTGCCACTATTTGTGGCGCGGGCCGATGTATGTGAAACACAACGGCGACGTGTATCCCTGCTGCCAGAGCTATATGCTGGACGGCCGGCCGGTGGGGAATGTGGCCGCGCAATCTCTTGCCGATATTTGGAATTCCGAAGAGATGCAGCGCATGCGCAGGCTGCACGTCGAGGGCCGGGCGGGTGAGATTGCAATCTGCTCGCGCTGCTGCACCACCATTCCGCATCCATTGCTGGTGGCTGGAAGCCTGCTATTGCATGGCCGGACCGTGCGACGGATGCTGCCGTGGGTGGAGCGGATGGTTTATTTTTCGAAGCTGCCGCGGTCTTTGTTGACGCCAGTGAAGAAGAGCGCGCCGGCGCAGGAGCTGGTGCAGATCGATTCGGAGAGGAAGTAAAATTCTGCCTTTTGGCCCGTGCTACGAAATTGTGTGAAAATGTGTACAGAAGCACACACGGTATGACAGAGACGCTCTCAATTCGGATTGACGCGAATACGAATAAGAAACTCGATGCGCTGGCGCGTCGTTGTAAGCGCTCGAAGTCTTTCCTTGCGGCTGAAGCAATCACCGCATACGTAGACGCAGAAGCGTGGCAACTCGGCGAGATACAGGCAGGTCTTACAGATCTTGATGAAGGTAAGACGGTCAGTCACGAGAGAGTTGCCAAATGGTTGCGTTCCTGGGGTAAGCGCTCCGAACAAAAGCCTCCACGATGAAGATCATTTGGTCGCGGCGAGCAATCCGTCATCTGATTGCTCTGCGAGACCATATCGCTCAGGACAGTCCGGACAACGCCGCCTTAGTCGTTGAACGTATCCTCAATCACGTTGATCTGCTCGCAACTCAGCCCCAAATGGGCAGGCCGGGCCGAATTGTCGGTACACGAGAACTGGTTATTGGTGGCGTCCCTTATATCATCCCGTACCGCATCCGAGGAGAACGTCTGGAGCTCATTGCCGTCTTTCATGGCCGGCAGGAGTGGCCTGACAGGATGTGAATTAAACGGTAGTCCGCTAAATGTACCTGGGGCCGCTCCCTTTACTGTCCATTGAAGCATCAACCAACATTTAGCGGACTACCAATTAAACGCGGTCGACAATACGTGGGATACAATAACGAAACATGAAACTCTCATACGCCAGCGAGATCGCGGCCGTCGCATTACTGACGGGGGGCGCTGGCCTCGCATTTCAGACTCAGGCGAAATCGCTGCCATACGTCGCCATCGAGCATCCCGAGTTCATCCCGGCGTCTCAAGCCGCTTTCATGAGCGACCGCGATCGCCTGATCGGCGTTACCGATGGCAAGATCGCCAAAGCCTATCCGGCTGGAATCCTGGCCCAGCATGGACTGGTCGAGGATCAGCTCGCGGCCGGCCCGATCGCCGTCACCTGGTGATCTTACTGCAATACGGCCCTCGTGTTTAGGGCCGAAGCGAAGGGCAAGGAGCTGCATTTTGAAAATGCCGGCGTAATCGGGGGCAATGAAGTGTTCCGCGATCGCGAGACCGGCAGCCGGTGGCAGCAGTCGAGCCTGGAAGCGATTTCAGGACCGATGAAGGGCGAGCACGTTAAGCTGTATCCGTTCCTGCTGACCAACTGGGGCGAATGGCGCAAGCTTCATCCCGGCACGTTGGTGCTGAAGCCGCTGCCCGGCTACGCGGAGCGCGTTGCGGAAACAAACAAGCGCGTGCTGGAAGGCCTGTCGCAGCGCGGGTCGGCGCCGGATGGAGTTTTGCGCACGGATAAGCGACTTCCACCAAAAACGATGATCCTCGGCCTGGATGCAGGTGGAGCGAACAAGGCGTTCCCGTTGAACGCGCTCCGGCAGACGCGAGTGATCAACGATACGCTCGGCGGCGAACCAGTTCTGGTCGTGCATCAACCGGGCTCGGATACTACCACTGCATTTTTGGCGCGGCTGAATGGGAAGGCGTTGAAATTCACGGCTGCGAACCAGGATGCGACGGAGCTAACGGATGACGAAACGCATTCGCGATGGGATGCGTATGGAGGCTGCATGTCGGGCCGTCTGGCGGGGACTCAGCTACAGTCGCTCATCCTCGAACCGGAGTACTGGTTCGCGTGGTCGGAATTCCATCCGGATACTACGATCTACGAGCCTCCGCATTAGTGCGTGCCAGTCGCTGGACCAGGCATTGTCAAAGTTGCGCCCTTCTTGGCGAAGATCAGCGCCAGAAGCTTGGCCGGCTCGGTACTGCTGGCGTTCTTCGAAACCTCGTGCGTGGCGCCGGGCGCCTCGTAGAACATTTCTCCAGCTTTATAAACCCTCTCGGCCTGCCCCGAGATCTTGGTGACGACGGCGCCTTCCAGCACGTACGCCAAAACGAATCCTGCATGATGGTGCGTTTGACCAACGCGTCCGGGTGGGTACGGAACATGACTGACCGTCACCTGCCAGTCGTCCATGGTTAAGTTGGGAAGATCGTGTACAAAAACTGCATTCGGATCAGCCGCCTTTTGAGTTTGGGCGCTGGCGGCGGCTGCCTCGGCGACCAGAGCGAGAGCAGCGGCGAGAGCATCGCGACGAGTTGTCATGACATATGATATTAGCTGAATCGCGACAACCATGAAGCGCCGCCACAACATTCTCCTTTGGGCCGGCTTCGGGCTCGTACTTCTGGCACTGCTCACCTATATTCCGATCTTTGCCGTCTTCGCCGTCACGCGAGATGTCCCCTGGGTGAACTATTTGCTCTTCGTGGCCGGGGGGATTTTGCTGGTGCTCGGCTTGCGGCGGGCCTTCGGGCAGCCGGAAATCTACCGTGGGAAAGTTCTCGGTTCGATCCTGACGAGTCTCAGCCTATTGCTATTCGCCTTCTTTTGCTTCGGGATCTTTTACATCTCGAAGGCTATCCCGGCTTCGGAAACAGCGGTGCGCGTGGGGCAGCCAGCTCCTAATTTCACCCTCGCGAACTGGGACGGAAAGCAGGTCAGCTTGTCCGATCAACTAAAAAACAATCGGGCCGTGGTCCTGATCTTCTATCGAGGCTATTGGTGACCGTTCTGCAACTCCGAGTTGCGGAGTTTCGAGCAGCACTTGAACGACTTCACTCAGCGCCGCATCGAGATCGCAGCCATCAGCGTCGACTCAACGGACGACTCGCGAAAGCTGAGCCAGGCGAAGGGCTACACATTTCCGGTGCTTTCCGATCCTGCGGCTGAGGTAATCCGGCGCTATGGCCTGTTGCATCCAAAAGGCGGCGAAAACGGGCAGGACATTGCACGCCCCGCCGAAATACTGATCGATTCCAGTGGAACAGTTCGCTGGGAGAACCTCACCGACGATCTGAGGGTTCGTGCGCGTCCGGGACAGGTGCTGCAGGGCTTCGACAGCACTATTGGCAAGTAATTGCTACCAATTCTGGGCCAGCCGCACGAACGTCCGGACCGCGACTCCAGAAGCGCCCTTGGCCAGATACGGCTTGGCATCGTCCAACCAGGCGGTTCCGGCGATGTCAAGATGCACCCAGGGAAGGTCATTCACGAAATCCTTGAGGAACATGGCTGCCGTGACCGATCCACCGGGCCGCCCGCCGATATTGTGCAAATCGGCGAAATCGCTCTTCAGCGCCTCTTTATATTCTTCGTCAATCGGCATCTGCCACATCTTTTCGCCCTCGGCTTTCGCCGCCGCCATCAGTTTGTCGAGAAACGGCTGATTATTGGTGAAGGCGCCGATGTTGACGAACCCGAGCGCGACCACTATGGAGCCAGTGAGGGTGGCGGCATCCACCAAATGCGTGCAGCCGAGCCGCTGGGCATAGGTGAGGGCGTCGATCAAAATCATACGGCCTTCGGCATCGGTATTCAGCACTTCGACCGTTTTGCCGGACAGCGACGTGACGATATCGCCGGGACGTTGCGCGCGGCTGCCCGGCATGTTTTCGACGGTGGGGATGATAGCCGTCACAGGGATCGCGGGTTTGAGCTGCGCGATGGCGCGCATCGCTCCCAGCATGGCTGCGCCGCCGGCCATGTCATATCTCATCTTCTCCATGCCATCGGCCGGCTTGATAGAAATGCCACCGGTGTCGAACGTAACGCCCTTCCCTACCAGACCCAGGTGGTCCTTCGAAGACGGCGTGGCTGCCGGTTTGTAGTGCAGAATGATCATCGCGGGAGGCTCCGCGCTGCCTTGCGCGACCCCCAGTAGCGCACCCATCCCGAGCTGGCGCATGCGATCCTGATCCAGGACTTCGCAATCCAGACTGAAGTCCGCCGCCATCTTACGCGCGCTTTCGGCTAGACCAGTAGGTGTCAGCAAGTTGGCCGGCTCGTTGGCGAGGTTGCGGGTGAAGTTCTGCGCCTCCGCGAGAATCCGGCCGCGATCCACCGCCGCTTGTGAGCCGCCCAGCACGGCAAACGATGCCACCTGCTTCTCGTTCTTCTTCGGATCAGTCTTGTAACGATCCGCCTCCAGATCGCCGAGCAGTGCTCCCTCCACAGCTGCGGCGACGAAATCGTCTGAACGAAACGGTTCATCCAGAGCCATAACAATGCTCCGAACGCCTTTCGGCTTGAGCGCGCGCAGCATCGCGCCCGACAGCTTGCGCAGCTCCCCTGGATTGAAGTCTCCGCGCTTCCCTGCCCCAGCCAGCACCAGGCGTTTGGCCTTGAAGCCGGACGGACGGTGAAGAATGGCGATCTCAAGCGCCTTGCCGGAGAATTCACCGGCGTCGTAAAGTTCCTTGCTCAGTCCGCTGGCGGGTCCGCCGGGAGCGGCACCTTCAAAGCCGACGATTATCAACGCATCCGCTTCCACTTCCGCCATCGGTTTCCCCTCAACCTTTATGTCCATGTCCCCTTACTCGATGTCCCCAGTCGTTATTTTGCAAGTTATAGACGCCTTCGATTCACACCCGCGCGCGCCTCGGCTTCCATCTCCCGTTCGCGCTCGCTCTCCCGTTTGTCGTGCAGCTTTTTACCCTTGGCCACCGCCAGCTCCAACTTGATCCGCCCGTTCTTCAGATACATTTTGATCGGAACCAGCGTCAGGCCTTTTTCTCGCGTCTTGCCGAGCAGTTTGTCGATTTCGGCCCGATGGAGCAGCAGCTTACGCCGCCGGGTGGGCTCGTGATTCTCGCGATTGCCGTGCGAGTATTGCCCAATGTGCGCGTTGAGCAGCCATGCCTCGTTGCCTGCCACCTCCGCGAAGCTGTCCTTCAATTGCACCCTGCCGTCCTTGGCCGACTTGACCTCGGTTCCAGTGAGCGCAAGACCGGCTTCAAACCGCTCCAGCAAATGGTAGTTGTGGCCGGCGTGACGATTGTCGCTCAAAATTTTGATTTTAGGCTCCACTGTGGCCTGTTTTTTGTACTCCACGCTCGGAAAGCACGCTACGTCAATCGTTTATGTGGTGTACCTTAGCCCAGCGCAGGTTCATTTTACCATAAGGCGTCACTAGACAATAAGATGATTGCTTACAATAATTTACGCGGTTTAGCGATACTTGCGGCGGTGCTGATCCTGCTGCCCGTGCCCGGCGCCGATGCCAGCAACAGGAAGGGCGACAAGTTCATGAAGTTAGGCCTGGCAGCCGAGGCTCGCAAGGATTATGACGCCGCGCTGGAATATTACACCAAGGCCCTGAGCACGGATCCGCAGGAGGTCAGCTACCAGTTGGCCACGCGGCGCACCCGGTTTCAAGCCAGCCAACTGCATGTGGAAGCCGGCATCAGACTTCGCCAGGCGGGCAAGCTGGAACAAGCGCTGGCGGAATTTCAAAGGGCATTCAGTATCGATCCTGGATCGGCCGTCGCGCTACAGGAGATAAAGCATACCACCGAGGCGCTCGATCAAGTGAAAAAGGGCAATGTTCCGCCCGGCGAGACTCCCTTGACCCCAGCCGAACGGTCTCGCGTAGATAGCGTGAAAATGATCGAGTCCATGCTGCCGGTCCCGGTGTTGAAACCGATTACCAGCCAGATCTCCTCGCTGAAGATGAACAATCAGCCGCCCAAGGTGCTCTATGAAACAGTGGGCAAGCTGGCCGGCGTCAACGTACTGTTCGATCCGCAGATGCAACCGGGCCGGCCAACCAATCTGGACTTGAACAATACCACGTTGGATGAGGCGCTGGATTACATCGCGCTGCTGACCAAGACGTTCTGGAAGCCGGTCAGCGCCAACGCCATCTTCGTGACCGAAGACAACGTCACCAAGCGCCGGGATTATGAGGACGAAGTGGTGAAGGTTTTCTATTTGAGAAATCCCACCTCCGTGCAGGAATTTCAGGAGATCATCACCGCTGTGAGATCGGTGACCGATGTTCGCCGCATGTTCACTTTTAATGCGCAAAACGCGGTGATGGTGCGCGACACCGTGGACAAGGTCGCGCTGGTGGAAAAGCTTCTTCACGACATGGACAAGCCGAAATCGGAAGTGATGGTGGACGTGATCGTAATGGAAGTGAATAGCGATAAGAGCCGAAGCATTGCGTCGGCACTGGTGTCGGGCGGCACCACCGGGCTGGCGCTGCCCATCTCGTTCACACCTCGAAATCCGGTCACTACGTCGACCAGCACGACCGGCACAGGGACTACCGGGACGACTGGGACAACCGGGACAACCGGCACCACCGGAACGACAGGGACATCCACCACCAGTGGCAGCGCAGTCGCGCTGTCGCAGCTCTCACACATTGGCACGGGCGATTTCTCGACCACCCTGCCGGGAGCCTTGCTGCAGGCTGTAATGTCGGATTCGTCGACCAAGGTGATGCAGTCGCCGCAGGTGCGTGCCTCGGACGGACAAAAAGTGTCCTTGAAGATCGGCGACAAATACCCGTATGCCACTGGCAGCTTCCAACCGGGTATCGGCACAGTAGGTGTTAGCCCGTTGGTGAGCACGCAGTTTCAGTTTGTCGATACGGGCGTCAATGTCGAGCTGACACCGCATGTTCATGGCACTGACGAAGTGACTTTGCATATTTTGGTGGACATCTCCCAGGTAAGCAACACCATTAACCTTGGCGGGCTGCAGCAGCCTATAATTTCGCAGCGGAAGAATGAGGCGGACATTCGGCTGCGGGATGGCGAGGTCAGTTTAGTGGGAGGCCTGACCCAGACTTCTGACAGCAACAACACCAATGGAATTCCGGGGCTGACGAGTATTCCGATCTTAGGCAAGTACTTTCTCGGCTCGAACTCAAAAGACAAATCGCGTATCGAACTGATGATCGCGCTGATCCCGCACATCCTGCGGACGCCGGATATCACCGGGCTTGATCTGAAGGGAGTGTCCGCGGGAACCGATCAGACGGTGAAGCTGAGCTTTGCGCCGCGCAATCAGGAAGCAGCGCCCGCTCCTCCTGCTCCTGGCGCCCAGGCCCCCGCCCCGGCGGCTCCCGTAACGGCCCCAGCGCCCGCGGCCCCCGCGCCCGCGGCCACGCCTGTGGCGCCTGCCGGCCCGCCGAAATTGTCGTTCTCTCCGACGCCGATTCAGGTGGCCTTGAGTGCTCCCGTGGTGGTCTCTTTGCAAGCCGACAATCTGACCGATCTCGCGGCCGCGCCGCTAAAAATCAAGTGGGACCCGAAAGTCCTGCGCTTGAATCAGGCTGCGCCGGGGAATTTACTCGGCCAAGCCGCAACCGTGAATGCGCCGACCCTGGATATTCGCAATGACGCCGGTGAAGCCACCATTGAAATGAGCCGCCGGGCAGGGACGGGCGGGGTGAGTGGTTCCGGGCCCATCCTGCAGTTGACCTTTATGGCGATCGGCAAAGGATCGACCGCCATTACCGTCACCGAAGTAAACCTGAAAGATTCGAAACAGCAACCGATCAGCGTGGCGGCGCCTTCGGTGACCGTTACGGTTCAATAGAGGTTCAAAGTGAAGCGGCGCAGTCGACAAAGCGGCTTGACGCTGGTGGAGCTGATCGTGGCTTTCACCATCCTGATGCTGCTTTCCGCGATGGCAGTTCCGCTGGCGCGCTACAAGGTGCAACGTGAGAAGGAACGCGACCTGGAGCGCGCTCTGGTCACGATGCGCAATGCCATCGACAAGTTCAAAGACGACATGGATGCCGGAAAGATCGGCCCGGCCAAGCTGGATTCGGACAACTATCCCGAAACGCTGCAGCAATTGGTGGACGGCGTGAAGGCCACCGGCTCGGTGGACAAGAAAATCAAATACCTGCGGCGCATTCCGAAAGACCCGATGACCAAGTCCTACGACTGGGGTCTTCGCAGCACTCGCGACGATCCGAAAGGACAGTCCTGGGGCGGCCAGAATGTGTTCGAGGTTTATACCAAGAGCCTGGACAAGGCGCGCGACGGAACGGCCTACGGGGAGTGGTGAGTCATGCATAGACGCCGATTCGGATTCACGCTGGTGGAGCTGATGATCGTGATGGCGATCATCGCAATTCTCATGTCCGTCGCCATTCCGATTTACAGCCGATCCATCACTCGTGCTAAAGAGAGCGTGCTCAAGAACAATCTGTTCACCATGCGCACGGTGATCGACGAGTACACCTACGACAAGCAGAAAGCGCCGCAAACGTTGAACGACCTGGTGAGCGACGGCTATATGCGCCAGATCCCGGTGGACCCCATCACTGGCACGGCCGACTCCTGGAAGGTCATCATGGAGGATGCCAGTAACACCGTAAACCAAAGCGAGCCGGGGATTTTCGATGTGCGGAGCAGCTCGGACAAGATCAGTCTGGAAGGGACGCCGTACTCGGAATGGTGACGCGACCTGGTTTTTCTCCACGCTGTCCTTTGCGCTGCGCTCCACCCCGCGCGCTCAGCCAAACCGCCGCCCGGTAACACATCAGCACCGCCCAGATCGCGAAATACATCAGTGGCAGCCGGACGTCCGACTTAACCAGCCAGTAGTAGTGAACCACCCCAGCCAGCGCGCTGAAGTAAATCAGCCGATGCAGCCGCTGCCAACGTACAAAGCCCAGCCGCCGCACCCAGCCCGCCGTAGACGTGATGGCCAAAGGCAGCATCAGGAGAAACGCCGTCATACCGGCCGTGATGAAGCGGCGCTTTATGACGTCCTTCCACATTTCGGATAGATCGAAGAACTTGTCGAGCCCCAGCCAGGTCGTCAGGTGCAGGCATCCGTAGAAAAAGGCGAACAGGCCCAGCATCCTGCGGAAGCGCGCCAGTTGCGGCTGGTTGAACAGCTTTCGAAGCGGCGTGACGGCCAGGGTGATGAGCAGGAAACGGATGGTCCAATCGCCGGTGAAGTGAGTGATGTACTCGATCGGGTTGGCGGTCAGATCCTGCTGGTAGGCGCGCCAGCCCAGCCACGCCAGCGGGACCAGGCACAAGATAAAGAGGACGACTTTGGTCCACCGGTTGGAGAGGACCTTCTTCATGCCTTAGTAATTCTTGCGAAGATCCATTCCGGTGTAAAGGCTTGCCACCTGCTCGCCGTAGCCGTTGAACTTAAGCGTATTGCGCTTCAGGAATTCACCCAAGCGGCGTTCTTTGGCCTGGCTCCAGCGCGGATGATCGACTTCCGGATTGACGTTGGAATAGAAACCGTACTCTTGCGGCGCGGAAAGATTCCACGTAGTCGGCGGCATCTTCTCCACCAGGCGGATCTTGACGATCGACTTGATGCTCTTGAAGCCGTATTTCCACGGCACCACCAGCCGGAAAGGCGCGCCGTCCTGCGGGGGGAGAGTCTCGCCATACAGACCGACCGCGAGCAAAGCCAGAGGATTCATGGCTTCATCCAGCCGCAGTCCTTCGACATACGGAAATTGGATGCCAGCCCAGGTGCCCTGCGGCATTTGCTTCCGGTCATAGTAACTTTCGAACGCCACGAACTTGGCCTTTGAGGTCGGTTCCACTTCCTTGAGCAGCGCGTTCAGCGAGTAGCCGACCCACGGCACCACGATCGACCAAGCCTCCACGCAACGGTGCCGGTAGATGCGCTCCTCGAGCGGCGCCAGCTTCATGAGAGCATCCAGATCGAGCACCTTCGGCTTGGCAACCTCGCCTTCCACCTTCACCATCCACGGCGAAGTGCGAAAATTCTGAGCGTTTCTGGACGGGTCTTCCTTGTCCGTGCCGAATTCGTAGAAGTTGTTATAGTGCGTGATGACATCCAGCGGCGTAACTTTTTCGTCGACCGTATAGGAACTCTTGGTGACGCCAGCGAGTTTGGTGGTGGCCTGTGCGGCGCGCGAGCCCAAAAGTGCTCCCAGTGCGATCGGCGCGGCGCCCAGGAACCGGCGGCGGTTCAGGTACACTTGCTTGGGCGTTACATCGGAATAGCGAAGGTCGGACGGTTTGCGGATGATCATAGCCTTTTACTCCATAGTACCGCTCCCCGCAGCCGACTACCTGCCGGACGATCCGAAGCCGCCGGCCCCCCGCGCCGACTCGCCCAGCTCTCCCTCTTGCCACTGGATGGCTTCGTATCGAGCCACAATCAACTGCGCGATGCGGTCACCTTTCTCGACGGTATATTCCCCGCGACCCAGGTTGAACATCACCACCCGGATCTCGCCCCGATAACCCGGATCGATGGTGCCGAAATTCACGGTGAGCGAGTGTTTCAGCGCCAGGCCGCTACGTGGGCGAACTTGTGCCTCATAGCCCGGCGGCAGCTCGATGGCAAGCCCGGTGGGCACGGCTTGCGCGACCCCCGGTTCCAATAACACACGCTCCAGCGCCCGCAGATCGAGTCCCGCGTCTTCCTCCGGACCATGAGCGTAGTTTGGAAGTACGGCGTCCGGGTGCAGCTTCTTGATACGAATATTCATGCTTAAGATATGGTGGCACGAGTCAACCTTAGGATGGGTAAAGCGCTGAAGCCGTGTTGCAACCAGGCATCAGCGGACTGCGTCTGAATGATAAGCTAGGCAGAGGAGGACCTATGTTACTTCGGGTTACCACCCTTATAGTCGCTATTGCAACAATATGTTCGGCCGATTCACTCACGCTTCGCAGCGGTAGAGTGGTGCACGGCCAGTACCTCGGAGGCGACGCCCGCCAGATCCGGATGGCCGTGGGCGACCGCGTAGATACCTTCGACGTGGCCGACGTATCGAATCTGCAGTTCGGCGGTGGGGAGAGACTCTCATCCGAGAACGCGCCAGCGCCTCCGCCGCAGCCAGAGTATGCACCTCCACCGCGGCAAGAAACGGCTCCCCCCCTGCAGCCACAGAGTTCAGCTTACGGAGCTCCGCCACAGCAGAGCGCACTGCAGATTCCGAGCGGTACACCGATTACGGTGCGGATGATCGACGGCGTCGATTCGGAACAATCGCGTCTCGGCCAAACCTACCGCGCGAGTGTGGATGAACCGGTCCTGGTCAATGACCAGACTGCGATCTCACGCGGTGCCGATTGCGTCGTGAAACTGGTGGAAGACAAGGAATCCGGTAAATTCGCCGGTCGAACCGTTCTCACGCTGGCATTGCAACAGGTACAGGTTAACGGGCGCATGATCGATGTCACGACCGGCGATGTTACGCAGGCCAGCGGATCTCGCGGCGCGCGCACGGCTAAGGTCGTCGGTGGTACAACTGCTCTGGGCGCGATCATCGGTGCGCTCGCCGGCGGTGGTTCGGGTGCGGCCATCGGAGCAGCTTCAGGCGCGGCCGTCGGTGGCGCAGCTCAGGTGATGACCAAAGGCCAGCACGTGAAAATCCCGTCCGAGACCCGCTTGACGTTCACGCTCCAACAACCCGCTAATCTATGACGCGGCTGTTCGCGTCCGTAGTGCTGGCGACGATGTCCGGCAAGGCGGCTGAGCAGCATCTGATGGAAGGCGCGGCGCAAAGCACGGTACGGGTGTTGATCTACGAAGATTTGCAGTGCCCCGACTGCGCTGATTTCCGCACCATGCTCGACCAGCAGCTTCTTCCGCGCTACGCCGCCACCGTCCGATTCGAGCACCGCGACTTTCCGCTGGCCAAACATGCCTGGGCGCGTAAGGCCGCCATCGCGGCGCGCTTCTTCGAAGAGGCACAACCGGGTTTAGGCATCGCCTACCGGAAGTATGCATTGGCTAATCTGCGCGCCATCAACGTGGACAATTTCAATGCGGTGCTGTCAGAATTCGCACGAGGGCACGGTGTTAGATCCCGCCCAGGCGGTGGCCGCGCTCGGCAATGAAACGCTCGCCACGCTGGTAGAAAAAGACTACCAGGAGGGCGTAGCGCGCGGCATCGCCAAGACCCCCACCGTTCTGGTGAATGGAACGCCGTTCATCGAAACCTTCGCCTTCGAAGACGTCGCCAAGGCCATCGACGCCGAACTTGCCGCCTCCAAATAAGCCGGTCGCATTGGTCACTGGCGCGAGCCGCGGGATTGGCCGCGCCATCGCTGTCGAGCTTTCGAAAACACACGCGATCGTGGCGACTTATCGCGGCAACACCGAAGCTGCCAAATCGCTCGGTGCCGAAACTGGCGCTGATGTAATCCAAAGCGACATTAGCTCCGCAGCCGATCGTCGGGCGCTGGTAGAGCATCTCCAGACAAAACATGGCCGGCTGGACCTGCTGGTGAACAACGCCGGCATCGCGCCTCGCGAGCGTCGCGACATCCTGGAAGCCAGCGAGGCCAGTTTCGATGAATTGATCGCCACCAATCTCAAAGGCCCTCACTTTCTGACACAGCAAATCGCCCGCTGGATGGTGGAACAAGGGCGCGGCCGGATCGTCTTCATCACCTCAATTTCCAGCTACACGGCGTCGATCAATCGCGCCGAGTATTGTATTTCGAAGGCCGGGCTCAGCATGAGTGTGGCGCTCTACGCGCAGCGGCTCGCCGCCGAGAACGTGCAAGTTTTCGAGATTCGGCCCGGTATTGTGCGCACCGATATGATCGCGGCGGTCGAACAAGCCTATGAAGAAAAGATCGCCTCCGGTCTCGTCCCGCAGCGCCGCATGGGCGAAGGCCAGGATGTCGCGCGAGCAGTTCGCGCGATCGCGGATGGTCTGCTCGACTATTCCACCGGCCAGGTGATCGACGTCGACGGCGGTTTCCACCTCCGAACCCTCTAGAGCTACCTTTCCCGGCATCCGTGCAACAATAGAACCGATGCAGCGGAAGTTCTTCGGCTGGTGGATCACAGCCGCGGCCGTCGTCACGTTCGGCTTGGCCGTCGGCGTACCCTATTACAACATCGGATTTTTCTACGACTACTTCCAGCGTGAGTTCCAGTGGTCACGCTCCGACATCACGCTTGGCTTCCCGCTCGCCGCCGCTCTCACCATTTGGTTCGGCCCCCTCGTCATCCATCGATTCAGCCCGCGCAAGCTGATTTTGATCGGCACGGTGCTCACCTGCATCGCGCTCACGGGCTTCGCCAACATGGGCAGCGCGCTCGTCGTCTATTACGGTTTCTGGGTTGTCTATACGCTCGGCTACTTTCTTTCCGGACCGATCCCCCACCAGTTAATTGTTTCGCACTGGTTCCGGCTCAGCCGGGGCAAAGCCATGGGGATCGTTTACGTCGGCGTTGGATTGATGGGTTCGCTCGGCTCCTTCCTGGTGAAATGGCTGACGGACGATTTCGGCTATCGAGTGGCGCTGATGGTGCTAGCGGGATTGATTTTACTGGCTTGGCCACTGGTGCTTTTCGTGATGAAGGATAAGCCGTCCGACATCGGCCAGAATCCCGACGGGGCCGCCGAACCCCCGGCCGAGAACAAAATTCAATCCCACACCTTCGGCGAGCTGCTCCGAAGCTGGCCGTTCTGGCTGCTGCTCATCGGCAGTTTTTGCTCCATCGGCTCCATCGGCGCAATTAATTTCCATATGAAGTTCGTTTTTTTGGATGCCGGCTTCGAGAAAGGGCCGGTGGTCGATGGGGCCTGGCGCACGGCTTCAGTGCTGATTCTTTGGTCCAGCATCGGCGGGCGTTTGCTGATCGGCGGACTGGCGGATCGCTTTTCCAAGAAATGGGTCATGACAGCGACCTATTTTCTGGTCGCCGGCACCATTCCCATTCTGCTGATTGTCCGCCCGTCGAACGAGATGTACCTTTACATGTTCGCGCTGCTGTTCGGGTTCGGAATGGGCGCCGACTATATGTTGATCCCGTTGATGGCGGCCGAACAGTTCGGTGTGAACACGCTAGCGCGCGCGATGGCGGTTATTCTTCCCGTGAACACGATCGCCCAGACTTGGTTCCCCTACTTTGTATCAGTGCTGCGCGATCGGGCCGGCAACTATGGCATAGCGATGGGCGTCGTTCTGGCGGTTTCTTTGATTGGCGCACTGTCCATCGCGATCCTGCCGAAGCATCGACAGGTGAGCCTCCCGGCGTCGGCCGAAAAACCCGTGAAGGTCACTGCGCGAGCGTGAAATTAACGTCGATCTGCGTGAGCACTTCCACCGGCTGGCCATTTAGCAAAGTCGGCTTGTAGACCCATTGCGACACCGCGTCCTTGGCAGCATCGACCAGCACCGGCTCCCCGCTGACCAGGGTCAGAGTCTGGATGTGGCCATCTTTCCCGATCACTACGGTGAATCGAACCAAGCCTTGCACGTGATCCTGTTTGGCTTGAAGCGGGTAAACGGGCTGAACTTTCTGGATTAGATTCGCCTGCTGCACATTGCCGCCAACGCGGATTCTCTGTGGCGGCCCGTTGCCGAGCATGATCGTGATGACCCCGCTTTTGTCGACCCTGACATTCAAATGTTCGTCCACCTCCCGAACGGCCGCGACCAGGTCGGTGAGTGAGGCTTGCGTAATCTGATCGCCTTCGTGCAGTGAGATGCGGCCTTCGAGCTTCTGCCTGAGCGCATCCGGGACGGGCATGTCGATTCGCTTCAGGGGAGTGGTGCCATCCACCAAAGGAGTCGGAATGCTAGCGGGTGTCCCTTGCGGCAGCCTGAATTTAATAGTGACCTGGGTTTTGGTGGGTAGCTGCGCATCGTTCGCGTAGTGCCACTGCAGTACCGCCTCCAACGTCACCTTGCGCAACTCATTTGGTCCGCTCAATACATGGGCATCGGACACCGCGCCAGTAGCGCTCAGCGTAAGTTCAACAAGCACATCGCCCTCGACTCCCTTGTTAAGCGCTTCTTGCGGATAGGTAACCGGCACGCGATGCAGCAGCGTCAACCCACTCGCGTCTACGGAAACTCCGGGTGCATCCGGTTTGTCCTGCGGCGCGGCTTTATCCTGCGGCGCTGCCTGCAGCGGAAACGATCTTACGCCCAGCCATCCGGCCAGCGCGAGTGCGGCGACGAACGTCGCAAGAGAGCAATTCAATCGTAATCTAGACATGGAAACCTCCTTCAATAGTGAAGCAACTCTTTTCTGCAAATGACGCCGCCGCAGGAACGGAGACGCCGGAACTAAATCCATTCCGACCTTGGCCGTGGCGAGCGCCAGCAACGACTCCAGGTAACGCTCGCGCGAGTTCAGGATCGCCACCGCCTCCCGGTCAACCGCTTCTTCACGCGCCAATTGGATTTGCGCGACCAACCACCACATCGCCGGATGAAACCAGAACAGCGCCAGGACGCACTCTTCCAGCACTGTGAACAACCAGTCATGGCGTCGCACGTGCAATAGCTCGTGACAAGCAATAGATTCGTCCTGAAGACATGCCTCGGGAAGAAGAATCACCGGACGCAGAAATCCAAACGTCACCGGTCCCGGAGTTTCGGAAGAAACATGCACGTCGGCATGAATACCCATCCGCCGTTCGAGATCGTGAAACGCTCCGGGCACGATGCTCGAATCCCGCCGGTATCGCCGCAGCCGCATAAAACCAAGACCGAGTATCGAAAAACGGATCGCTGCGCCAGCGCCGAGAAGCAGCAAGATGACGATGGGCAGCGGAATCTGGAGGAATCCCAAGCTGTGGTTGCGTTCAACGGCCGTGAATGCACCGGTCGTAATCTGCACCGACGAATCGATGTTCAAGCGCCGCCAAGGTTCGATCGCGGGGAGCAAGAAGCAGACCACCAGCAGGACCTGCCAGCAGTACAACCGCGCTTTGGGGAGTTGGATGCGGAGCGCATGGAGCAGAAGCCCACCGGCCGCCGCGATCAGCAGGATCTGCAGGCTGTAGAAACCGAGGTTGCGCAGCCAAAGCGTCGCCATATTAGCGGTCCTTCCTGATCATCCGTGCCAGCTCGTCCAGATCTTTATTGCTGAGCCTACGGTCCTCAATCAGATGCACCAGCAGTGGTTCGGCGGAGCCATTGAAGACGCGGTCCACGAATTCCCGGACCATTCCCTTGATCACTTGCTTCTTGGGCTTGGCGGGCCGGTAAATGTACGCTCGATCTTCGGCCGACTTGCGCAGATACTTCTTCTGCTCCAGGATGTTCATCATCGTCATGACGGTGGTGTAAGCGATCTTGCGTCGCTCCAGCAGCGATTCGTAGACATCCCGGACCGTCGCCCGATCCCGCTCCCAGACGATCTTCATGATTTCGAGTTCCTGCTCGGTCAGTGTTGGCGTTTTGGGCCGCATACTAATTTATTAGTACTAAATGACCCGGATGTCAAGTACAAAAATAAACGCAGGCGGCGCAAGGCTTGCGAGGTATGCTGAAATCATGAAGGCCGTTGCCGTTTTTCCGGCTCGCCGCCAGGTGCAACTCATTGATCATCCAGAACCTAATATCGAGTCACCCGCCCAGGTGAAGGTGCGCGTGCTGGACGTCGGAGTGTGCGGCACCGATCGGGAAATCACCTCATTTCAGTACGGAACGCCGCCGGATGGCAGCGATTATCTGATCATCGGCCATGAATCGCTCAGCCAGGTTGTCGGCATCGGCGAAAAAGTAACCAAGGCAAAAGCTGGCGACCTGGTGGTCCTCACGGTGCGCCGCCCCTGCCCGCACGCCTCCTGCATCGCCTGCCGCTCCGGCCGTCAGGATTTTTGTTATACCGGCGACTTCACGGAACGCGGCATCAAGCAAAGCCATGGCTACATGACCGAATTCGTAGTCGAGGAAGAAAGCTACGTAAACGTGGTTCCTCGCGAGCTACGCGAAGTGGCCGTGCTGGTTGAGCCACTGACCATCGCGGAAAAATCGCTGGCCCAGCTCCAGGTCGTCCAGCAGCGCCTGCCCTGGGACGGCCAAGGACATCGCAACGCCGTCGTGCTCGGCGCGGGCCCGGTCGGACTGCTGGGCGCGATGGCTTTGACCGTCGCCGGCTTTGACGTCACCGTCTACTCGCGATCCAGCAAGCAAGAAGAAAAGGATGACATCGTCAGCGCAATCGGTGCGCGCTATATCGCCGCCGAAACGCACTCGGTTGACGAAATGGCGGCGGCCGTCGGAGCGATCGACCTGGTCTATGAAGCGATCGGCGCGTCCGGCCTTGCATTCGACGTGATCAAGCATCTGGGAGCGAACGGTGTTTTCATTTTCACTGGCGTGCCCGGCCGCAAAGGGCCCATTGAAGTGGATACCGACTGCATCATGCGCGATATCGTCTTGAACAACCAGGTGATTCTCGGCAGCGTCAACGCGCCGCCGCAGAGTTTTCAAGCAGCCATCCGCGACCTCGGGACATTCATGCAAAAGTGGCCCGATGCAGTGCGCGGTTTGATCACCGCGCGTTTTCCGATCGATCAAGCCACCCAGCCGTTGACGCCCGGTGCGGGTGGAATCAAGAACGTTATTGCGGTGTCGGCATGAATCATAGCGCCGTGAATCAACCATGGATCGATATCTCCGTGCCGCTGCACAACGGGATGGCCCATTGGCCCAATGACCGGGCGTTCGAGCGTGCGGAAACCGAAACGATCGCGAACGGGGATCCCTGCAATTTATCCGAAATCTGCACCAGCGCGCACATCGGGACCCACGTGGATGCACCGCGCCATTACCTGGCGGACGGCGCCGGGATGGAAACTTTTCCGATCTCAGCCGGCGTCGGTCGCGCGCGAGTGATCGCGATTCACGATCCGGAATTGATCCGCGTGAGCGAGCTGAAGCCGTATCGATTAACGAAAGGCGACCGCGTTCTCTTCAAGACCAGGAACTCCATGGAATGCTGGACAACCTCGAAGTTTCAAGAGAAGTTCGTTTACATTCCCGACCAAACCGCCGCCTACCTGGCCGATTGCTGCATCCAGACGGTGGGAGTGGATTACTTATCGGTTGGTGGTTATGACACCGATGGCCCCGAAACTCATCGCGCGCTGCTCAGAGCCGGCATCTGGATCATCGAAGGCCTGAATTTGAAGGACGTCGAGCCCGGTGATTACGATCTGATCTGTCTCCCGCTGAAGATCGTAGGAAGCGACGGAGCGCCGGCACGCGCGGTATTGCGGCGCGCGAGTTAGCCTCGCGGCTCGACCATCATCCGCATTCCGTATTTCGTTCTCAGCGTGATCAGCGGCAGCGGTTCCACGCGCTGATCTTTGGCCAACCTCAACTTCCACTTCTGCGCAATGGCCGCGATCATGAGGACGCCCTCCATCCACGCAAAGCGCTCGCCGATGCACACGCGCGCGCCGCCGCCGAATGGAAAATACGAGAATTTTGGACGGGCTTCGCGAGCCTCCGTCGTCCAGCGCTCGGGATCGAAACGCTCCGGATCGGGAAACCAGCGAGCATCGCGCTGCATCACATACGGGCTCAAGATACAGATCGATTTTGCAGCGATCGCGATTCCACCCAGTTCAAACGCACCCTTCGCCATCCGGCCGATAGCCCAGGCCGGCGGATACAAGCGCATCGCTTCAGCGAAAACCATTTCCGTATAGCGCAGTTGCGGCAAATCGGCCATCCCCGGAACACGGCCTCCGAGCGCGGAATCGATTTCTGTATGCAGCCGCCGCTCACATTCTGGGTTTTGCGAAAGCAGGTACCAGGTCCAAGTAAGCGCATTGGCCGTGGTTTCATGACCGGCGAGGAACAGCGTGAGCGCCTCGTCTCTCACCTGCTTGTCGGTCATCCCGCTGCCGTCAGCCTCCTCATCGTGCGCCAGCAGAAGCATCGAGAGCAGATCGCCGGTGTCTTCACCGCTGCGCCGGCGTTCGTGGATGAGACCATAGATGGTCTTGTCCAGTCGCGCCCCCGCCTTTTCGAAGCGCCGGATTGAAGGCAGCGGTAATTTTTGAACATATTCCGAGAACGGCATCATAAGCATGCGGAACATCTTCAGCACGACGGTAAGAGCCTCTCCGATTTCCGGAACCTCCGCCTCAATGTCCGCGCTGAAGAGCGTCTTGCCGACCACGGCAAGCGTTAGCCGCATCATCTCACTGGCTACATCGACGGAGCTCCCGGCTGTCCAACGATCGCGAAATTGCACGCCATATTCGCTCATCACTGCTGCGTACGCCGCCAACCGTTCGCGATGAAACGCGGGCTGCACCAGCCGCCGCTGCCGTAGATGAAACTGGCCTTCGCTCGTAAGCAAGCCTTCGCCCAGCAGTATTCGCGCGCGCTGCAACGCGCGGCTCTTGGTGAAGTTGGCTTGATTGGTGACCAGCACCTCCCGCACGAGATCGGGGTGGTTCACCAGATAAATATGCTGCGAGGCGACCCGGAAGTAAGCCAGATCGCCGTACTCGCGCGCCATCTTCATCAGAAACTGGATCGGATGAGCGCGGAACGGTCGCAAATGGCCCACGACGGGTATATTCTTAGGCCCTCGCGGCTTGGGGGCGGTCAGGAGCACAGCTCTGCTTTCATCCGCTCACAGTGTACAACAGCGACTTTACTGCCGATAGCAAACTAGAATGCTTAGAGAGGGTCCCATGCGGCGGCGGCTTGCTGTCATTTTCTTATTGCTTGCCAGTCTTGTGTTCGCACGGGAAGGTATCCACTACATTCGCTGGAATGAAATTCAGCCACTCATTCCCGAAGTAAACGACTCCAAGCAATGGGATGCCTGGATTCGCCAGCGGGATTTTGAAATTCGCAGCGGCATCGATCGCTGCCTGGAAGACTCCATCAGTATGCTGATCATCTTCGGGACCTCGTTCACTACCCAGCCTCGGCTGGCGAGTCCTGGCGATGCGGTTACTTCGGCCGGAGACCTGTCGCCGGCCGCCCGCCTCAGAATGGATGCATTCATCAGCGGTCTGGATCAGATCGACGATGAGCGTTTTCGCTCGGTATTGCAGTTCCTGCGCAGGCGGCAGATTGCGCAAGACGAACTGCGACCCTTTTTGCTCGGTAACTTGCGGCGCGCGGCCTTGGAACGGGGGCGGACTCAGCAAATGCACAGTGCCAGTGTGGGAGCCTCTTTGATCGAACAGACTCTGCGAGGTCTGATGAGCGCCAGCCAGGCGCCCGCTCGCATCCGGCGTATCGGGGTGATTGGGCCAGGTCTCGACCCCGAATATGACGCGGACACCTATAACCTGTTCGCGGGTCTGGAAGCGGCACTGGCCTCGGGCCTCGCGAAGCCAGGCAACGTGGACTTGGTTGTGTTCGACATAAATCCCTGGGTTCTTTCACACGTACGCGCTGTCGCGGCCAAGGCCGGAGGACGGAATGGCGCGCGCATCCGTGCTGAAGATCTGAATGTTGCCACGCAAACTGTCGACGCAGCGCCGGGCCAGGGATTCGACCTGGTGATTGCTGCCACTACAGGTTATAACCGTGTCGAGATGACGCTGGTGATGACAAGTGTCGCACAGATGATGACGAGCGGCGGTGTTTTTATCGCAAACGGCGCGTCATCGGTTACGATTCCGCCAGAGTTGGAAACGCTCACCGGGGTAACGGGCGAAGGAATCGCGGCGTTTAGACGGCGTTAGGAGCTAACGCTCTTCCTGCATCCGCCGGACCATCTTCGTGACGATGCTTCGGGGACTCAACCGAAGGGATTGGGTCATCAGTTTGTTCCCGAATCCTGGGATCACGATCGTCTTTCCGGCCATCAGCCCGCGGTAGCCGGCTTCCGCCACCGTCCGGGAGTCCATCATCTTCCTGCCCTTCACCAGGCCGGAATTCTGCATTTTGGCGCGCTCTTGAAAATCAGACGCTGTCGGACCGGGACACAGCGCGCTAACGATGACGCCAGTGCCCTCCAGCTCGTTTGCGATCGCCTCGGAAAATGACAGCACGAAAGCTTTAGTCGCAAAATAGATGGCCATCAACGGACCCGGCTGAAACGCAGCTGTCGAAGCAACGTTCATAATCTTCCCGTTCCCGGCCGATATCATCGCCGGTAGGTACAGTCTCGTCAGGGTCACCAGCGCGGTCATATTGAGCTGCATCATGTTCAGCTCTTCGGCCAGGCCCTTCTCGACGAATTTTCCGAAGACACCGAAGCCTGCATTGTTCACCAGAACATCAACTTTTGGCACGTTGCCATGAATTTCCTCGGGCGCGCCGGGCAATGAAAGATCCATGGCGATCGGCTGAGCCTCAGCGGGCCGAAGCTCCCGAGCGATCTCTTCCAAACGCTTCTGGTTACGCGCGACCAAAACCAAGCGATAGCCCTCGCGCGCGAAGACACGGGCCAGCTCGAGCCCGATGCCGCTGGAAGCGCCGGTGATCAATGCTGTCGGCATATCGTTACCAATGCTTGCGCCTCCGCGGAGCGGCCTTCGCCGACCGGTCCTGTTTTTTCCGCGGTCTTGAACTTCACCGAAACCTGGCCAACTTGGAGAGCCAGGGTCGCGGCGAGCTTCTCGCGAATCGCCTGCCGGAAGTCTTTGAGTCGAGGCCGCTCGAGAATCACGGTCGAATCCACATTTACGATGCTATACCCCTGGGCCGCGATCAGGTCGCGGGCGGCCCGCAAAAATTGCGCGCTATCGGCGTCCTTCCATTTCGCATCGGAATCTGGGAAATGCATGCCGATGTCGCCCAGGGCCGCGGCGCCGAGCAGCGCATCGGTGATGGCATGCGAAAGAATGTCGGCGTCGGAATGACCTTCCAGTCCAAACTCGGATTCAATCTTCACGCCACCCAGGATCAGCGGCCGGCCGGGCCCAATGCGGTGCACATCCCAGCCTTGGCCTATTCGCAGATCGGTCAAGTGGAGACCCGGGGAGCCAGCTCCTCGGCCAGGAATAACCGGGCGAGATCCATATCCGATGGTTTCGTGATCTTGATGTTGCGGTCGCTTCCTGGAATCACGCTCACTTCCACCTGCTCCAGCCGCTCCACCAGGCTCGATTCGTCCGTCCCCGCAAAGCCATCCTCACGGGCCTTGGCAAAAGCCTGCTTCAGTAAATCGTAGCGGAACACTTGGGGAGTCTGCGCCAGAATCAGACGCTCGCGTGGGATAGTTTGGCGGATTTTATTGCGGTGGACCTGTTTGACCGTGTCCACTGGAACGATGCCCACGATGGCGGCGCCGGTTTCCTGAGCTTCGGCAAAAACTTTGTCGAGGACGGAAAGTTCGATAAATGGCCGCACGGCATCGTGCACCGCGACCAGCTCCGTTCCCGGGCTAAGTGTCGCCAAAGCATTCTCCACTGAGTCTTGCCGGCTATCGCCACCCTCAACCAGCCTCACGGGCTTGGCGAATGTTTCCCGCTCCAGCAAATCCCGCACCCACTCCAGGTCTTCACCGCGCAACGCCACCACGATCTCCGCTGACCGCCGGCGATGAAACAAATTTCCGGATGGTATGCAGCAGAATGGGCGATCCTTCCAGCAGCATGAACTGCTTGCGGCTGGTGCCAGCCTTCTCGGGGACAGCGCGTCCCATTCGAGTCCCCAACCCTGCGGCGGGGAGGATTACCGAAACTTTCATCTCAATCCTCTAGCCCGCTGCTCCGACACCCGAACCACGCTCCGCCGTCTGTGCGCCCGTAGAAGCGGGTTGCTGCTCCCGGGGAGGCGCTGACTGGCGCTCCGAATGGGCTTGGCTCTTGTCGTGCACGCCATGGACGCGGTCGTCAAACCGGCCGAAGATCATTTTGCCGGCGGTGGTTTGAAGAACGCTGGTCACGGAAATGTCGATGGTGCGGGATATCATCTTCTTGGCGTTGTCCACCACGACCATGGTGCCGTCGTCCAAATAAGCGACGCCCTGGTTGTACTCTTTGCCTTCTTTGAGAATGAAGACGCGCATCGTTTCACCCGGAAGAACGATGGGCTTCAGAGCGTTGGCCAGCTCGTTGATGTTCAAGACTTCCACGCCATGAAGCTGGGCGACCTTGTTCAGGTTGAAATCGTTGGTGACAATCTTGCAGTTGTATACTTTGGCGAGCTCGATCAGCTTCATGTCCACTTCATGGACGTTCGGAAAGTCATCCTCGAGAATCTGAACGTTTAGCTGAGTCATCTTTTGGATACGCTGCAAAATGTCCAGGCCGCGGCGGCCGCGATTACGTTTGAGCGAATCGGCCGAATCCGCCACCAGCTGAAGCTCCCGAAGCACGAACTGCGGAATCACCAGCGTGCCATCCAGAAAACCCGTCTCCACAATGTCGGCGATGCGGCCGTCGATGATGACGCTGGTATCCAGGATCTTGAACGACTGGCTGGAGGTTTGTTCGCCGCCGAAAAGTCCGCCCAGCGCGCCCAGGTTCAACATCTCGCCCTTGCTTGCGCCCACCACCAGGCCGACATAGGCCATCCACAGCAGCACCAAGAGCTGGAGAAAGGAAACCGTGGTGGACGGGCCGGGAATAGCGCGGGACAGGACCAATGAGATCAAATAAGCTCCAATAATTCCGAGAAGAGATCCAAAAGCCGCGCCGAATATGCGCTTGAGCGTAGTTTTCCGAACCTGGATTTCGAACAGAACGATGGCTACTCCGAAAGCCAGGCCGGCCCCTGCTGCGTATTGACTGGAAAGATCGAAAGGCCGCAAATACCACGCGGATGTTGCCAGCAGCAGGATAAAGAGGACGCGAATGATAAGAAGGCTATTCACGACACCACCACCCTCAACCGAGCGGACTGTGCACCGCAGGTTGAATTACCCACGTTACAATGTGCGCCATTGAGTATAACACTGATAACAGAACTGATGTCTGAAATGGAGTGCTAGTAGTTACAGGAGGGATAGAACAAGAGCGGCGGAGTGGAGGATAGAAGCGCGCCTGAACTTAGAGAGCTTTGGCCAATTCTTCCGCGAATGCGCTGTGAGGTCCTTGCGGTCCTTGCTGTCCGTTCGGGCTGTTGGGGCGCTTGTGCTTTCTGCCGCCGCGTTCACGCCGTGGACCGGTTGGCGGCGCTCCCCGATTCACTTGACCGGATTGTCCTGGACCTGGACCTGGGCCTGGGCCTTGGCTTTTTGACCTGGGCGGCTGGGCTTGATTGGCCCGCAGCAACCGGTCTTCCAGTGGCGCACGGTCAAAACGGCGGATGATCAAGTTCATCTCTTCCGAGTTGGGCGTATCGATAAATGCGAACCCTTTGGACTCCTGGGTCTCAGGATTGCGGATCACCTTCACGTCATCGTAGACGAGGTTTTCTGCGTTAAGCCAGGACTTGATGTCGTCCTTGGTAACCCAGACGGGCAAATTTCCGAGGAACACTGTGAAACTCATTCTGTGGTGTCGTTAACTCCGTTTTTGGGGATTGTGCGGAACTGCTTCGCGGATGCGATCCATGAAAGCTAACCTATCGTATCACATCCGAAGTGTCCCAGCCAACTAGAAAATTTGCGTAAAACGCTGTTTTCCAAGGACAAGAAAATCGACCGGAGTGGTCATCGTACCTGGTACTTGACCAAGGCGCCCGCCGCGCCCTCTTCATGGCTGGGATGGGGCGGTGCCTGGAAAAACGAACCCATCTCACGAGGGATCGACAGTGGAACAAGTCCGAACGGAGTGGTGTCTTAAAGGACGTGCCCTGCGCGTGCGTCCTTTACGCATATATTGGCTTGTCCGTAAGCGACGGTCAGGCGCGGACTATCCGTTTTGAGACTGATTCTTGGGAGAACAACAGCTGGGGTTTGCATAATGTTGACAGAAGGAAGCAGTCGGGCACCGTTGCGATCTTCTCCGATGGATCGCGTGCCAATATCGGGGAAAGTGACTATTGGAAGTACTATATCGTTCCAGATCGCCATGGGCACTGGCACACCATGTACCTGCCGTCGCGTCGCTCCGCCTACGTGATCGAAGACGACAAGCGAATTGTTTCTAGAATCCCGTGCTTCTGCACCTGGGAGCCGCCGAGGATACAACCGGACGACTCGCAGTGCTCGCGTGCCGCCGATGGTCTCGGTCTCAAGCTGCGCGCTGGCTATGGCGTCGTTGCCGGTATTCCGGTCGTGCGCTATCGTGCAAGTGATCGATCCGCCAGCCGCGACGCGGCATTAGCGCCGGCATTCGGGTGCGAACTGATGGAAGAGGAAGAAAAAACTTACAATCATTACGGCTTACCTACGTCGTACCGTCACTTTCGCGTGACACATTACATTCCTGAGGAGCCAGACCCTGCTTTGCTGACATTACCGTCCGGCTACTCGATCACCGAGCGACGCTACTAATCAGTATTTCGGGACGCTCGGATCCACCTTATCGCTCCACGCCAAGATGCCGCCCTTCATATTCCGTACCTTACGGAATCCCGCTTGCTTCAGGAAATCCACCGCCTTGGCGCTCCGCATACCGCTCTTGCAATGCGCCACGATCTCGTCGGCTGAATCGAGCTCGTTGACGCGTTTCGGCAGATCGCCTAGTGGGATCAGCTTCGCGTATGGAATGCTACAGATCTGGTATTCGTGCGGCTCGCGCACGTCGATCAGGACGAAGGGGTCGCCGCGATCGATCTTCGCCTTAACTTCCACAGGATCGATGTCGACCTCACTCGGCGCGGGCTCATGCGGCTGATTCGGAATGCCGCAAAATTGCTGGTAATCGATCAGCTCGCGGATAGTCGGATGGTCGCCACACACTGGGCAGTCCGGATTCCGGCGCAGCTTCAGCTCCCGGAACCGCATGGCCAGCGCGTCATAGAGCAACAGCCTTCCCACCAGCGGCTCGCCGATGCCCAGGATCAACTTCACGGTCTCGGTCGCCTGGATCAATCCGATGGTCCCCGGCAGAATTCCAAGCACGCCGCCCTCGGCGCAGCTCGGTACCAGACCCGGAGGTGGCGGCTCGGGATACAGGCAGCGATAGCACGGGCCGCCTTGGTAGGCAAAGACCGTTGCCTGGCCCTCGAAACGGAAAATCGATCCGTACACGTTTGGCTTTCCGAGCAGCACGCAAGCGTCGTTTACCAGGTATCGGGTCGGGAAATTATCGGTGCCATCGACGACGATGTCATAGTCCTTTAAAATCTGAAGGGCGTTCTCGCTGGTGAGCGCGGTCTCGTGCCGGTCGATTTCGAGGTACGGATTTATGTCCAGCATCGTATCCGCCGCCGAATCCAGCTTCTTGCGTCCGACGTCCTTGGTGCCGTGAATCACCTGCCGCTGCAGATTGGTGAAATCCACGACATCGAAATCGACCAGGCCGATCCGCCCGATGCCCGCGGCCGCGAGGTACATGCCGAGCGGCGCACCCAGGCCGCCCGTGCCGATCAGCGCGACCTTGGCGCTCTTCAGCTTCAACTGCCCTTCCATGCCGACTTCCGGCATGATCAGGTGGCGGCTATACCGCAGAATTTCCTCTTTCGATAGCGCCACTGGGGGCGCCGCGATTCCGGCCGATCCGCCGGCGATGCTGGGAACAATCGATACCGTGTCGCCATCTTTCAAAGGCGTCGCTTCCTTGCTCAAATAACGAATGTCTTCGTCGTTGACATAGACGTTCACAAAACTCCGCAGCTTGCCTTCGTCGTTGTAGAGGTGGCGGCGGAGGTCGGAATACTGGCTGGTCAGCGACTGCAATACCTCGCCCACGGTCTTGCCCGCGAGCTGCACGGCGTCCTGCTTGCCGGCATATTGGCGGAGCGGAGTGGGAATCAGAATCTTAGCCATAGATCAATTCTTCCTTGGGAGCTTCCTTTTGGTCAAAGTCCGGCCGGTAGCTGTTAGCGTGGTCGAAGCGCCCGTTCTTTATCGATAGTACGACGTACGAAAACCAGGAGCAGGAGTTGGCCAGGTCGCGCTTGGAGAAGTAGGCGTCGCAATCCGGATGAGAGTGGAACACGCCTAAAACGTCCAAGCCTTTCTCGCGCCCTTCCCGGTCCACTCGGTTCAGGTCCTTCGGATCCATCACGAAGAAATCTTCCTGCGGGCCGGTGTAAGTATTCGGAAGCGGTACGGCCTCCCGCACGACGCCGTCCAAACCCAGCATCACGCCGCAACACTCTTTAGGAAATGTCTGCTCGGCATGCGAAACCATGGTATCCCATGCCGCCTTGTCTATCTGGATCATACTACCGAATCCGGATCATGCTCCGTTCGGTTCACTCCAGAACGGCTCGCTCAAATACTTGTAAGCGCCGTCGCACAACATGGTCACGATCACGCCCGTCTCGCCGGCCTCCACCAGTTTGCGGCCCACCGCGCGCGCGGCCACCAGGTTCGCGCCGGAGGAGATGCCCACCAGCAGCGCCTCTTCGCGAGCGATCCGGCGGCACATCGCGTAAGCGTCCTCCGTCTCGATCCAGATGTTGTCGTCGGCTAGAGTGGGATCGTAGATGCCGGGAACGATCGCGGTTGGCATATGCTTCAGGCCTTCCAGACCATGGAAACCGGAAGAAGGCTGGGCCGAAATGCACTTGATACCCGGTATTTCTTTGCGGAGACGCCGTGAATTCCCCATAAACGTTCCGCTGGTCCCCATGCAGGCCACGAAGTGCGTGATCCGGCTGGCCGTCTGCGCCAGAATCTCGACCGCCGTTCCTTCGTAGTGGGCTTTCCAATTGGCCGGATTGTTGTATTGATCGGGGTAAAAATAACGGTCGGGATCTTGGTTGTAAATTTCGCGGCATAGGCGAATCGCCCCGTCCGATCCTTCGCCCGGATCGCTGAAGACCATCTCCGCGCCATAAGCCTGCAAGACATGCTTGCGCTCCATGGAGGCGTTCTTCGGCAGGCACAGCTTTATCTTATAGCCGCGATACGCTCCGATCATGGCATAGGCGATCCCGGTGTTCCCGCTGGTGGCGTCCAACAGCACACGATCGTGAGTCAGCTTGCCAGTCCGCTCTCCATCCAGGATCATGTTGAGCGCGGCACGATCTTTCACCGAACCGCCGGGGTTAAAAAACTCGGCCTTGCCATAGATCTCGACGCCCGGAAGGTCGTGCGTGATGCGCTCCATGCGGATGAGCGGAGTATGACCGATCAGTTGCAGGAGGTTCGTCGGCACCAGCCTGGAAACGGGGGGGACGATGGAAGTGGCGACGGACATTAGACTTTCCCTAATCTTATCACCTATTTGTCAGTAGACAATGGGGTGTAGCCTGGCTCCACCGATAGATTGGATGCGGAACGACTACTTCGGTCGCTTGTTTATCACCTCAGGACAATCTTTGGCGTCGGGTGGTCCTCGCTCTATACAATGGAGACAGTGAAGGTCCGGGACCTGGTTCGAATGATCGAATCGGACGGCTGGAGACACGTTCGAACGACGGGTAGTCATAAGCACTTCAAGCATCCGGTAAAGCCGAACGTGGTGACTGTTCCAGGAAACGGTGGTGACGACGTTCCGATTGGAACTCTTAAAGCAATTCTTCGCGCCGCGGGTCTGGAGGGTAGAAAATGAATGTTAAGTACGCAGTCATCTTTGAACGGGCGGAAAACAATTGGGCCGCCTACGTGCCTGATCTTCCAGGATGCATGTCGACTGGTAATACGCTCGAAGAGACAAAAGCAAACATCCGCGAAGCAATTCTCGGACATCTCCAAACGCTGCGGGAGTACGGCGATCCGATTCCCCCAGCCTCCAGTTTAGCCGGAGAAGTGGAAGTCACGACGGCGGCATGAGCCGTGTGCTGAGCTCAGATCTGACGCCTGCGACGTACTTAAGAGGATTACCATATGGCCGAGAACAATCTTAGATTTGTTGCATGATCGCTCATGCGGGAGGAGCCAACCTATTGGGGCGATTTTCCGGAGTCTTTCTTGATGGCGTGGCTGGCTGATCGCCGGGCGGCTCAGGCTGTGGTCTGCGCATACTGTGATCTACCGGTGATGTCCGTCGAGCCAAGCTCTTTCAGGCATGGGACAGTCGACCACCTTTTGCCAAAGCGCTACTACAAGCATTTGGCGCGGGAACAATCAAATCGTGTCCCCTGTTGCTATCGCTGTAATAGTTAAAGGAAGCTGGGACCCGAACAGGTGCGATCCTGTTTACTCGCAAGACGGTGGAGACCAACTAACGGACGTACAACGTAAGGAATTGATCGCGCGATCCCGGGAGTATATCCGTGCAAAACTTGCCACAGCCCACCCTCACATTTGGCAATGCTGGACTAAAGCCTGCAAGGAACTCGACAAGTACCAGGGGAAGTTGGAGATAGTGATTTAGCGCGTACCGAAGCATTGAGCAAGCTTATTCCGGCACGCTGAACTTCGGCCCCACGCCGAGCTTTCTCCCCAACCGCAGCCAGCGCGACTCCTCCGCCATTCGAATCTGGGCTGCCAGCGTCTCGGCGCGGCCTTGCCGGCTTTCTGCCAGATCATTGGCCACATGCCATTGCTCGAATAACTGGCTCACGGCACAGCGGTCCATCACGTACGGTTCTTTGCGGGCGATGAGCGGCTGGGAAACATCATGATCGAACAGCACCCCGATCGGCGGCATATTCCCGGTCAGAAAAAACACCTCCCGAAAACCGGCGCTGATTAATTTGTTCTCCAGCGCTGTCATGCCGAACTCCCGCATTTCGAGCGTCGCTCCCGATCCTCCGTGAAAGATCAGATCGTCGCGCACTTCCAGGCTCCCGTCCCGCCGCCGGTTGACCAGGACTTCGGAATCTCCGAGCCGCAGGATGCGGAATTCGTTGAGCTCCGGAAAGTGCTCGCGCATCTCGTCTTGTGGGTTGCAGTAGATCGTGATCCCCAAAAATCCGCGCGGCTTGAGCAACCGGCAGGCCTCTTCGAGCGCCCGCTCCACTGGCGGTGCGATATGTTCCAGAACATCGGCCAACAGAATAAAATCGTACGTTCCGGCGAGCCGCGGATGTGGCTCGGCGATGTCAAAGCGGGGCTCGCGATCGTAGTAGGTATTGGTGTAATCAAATTTCTCGGCCAAGATTCCCGCATATCCCGGATGATCGCTCAAACCCAGGCCGCGAATGGCTTTCAGCGTCGGGAATTGCGTCAAGGTGAGGCTGCTCCCGAACAGCTCCATCGACAGCAGATGGATGAGCGCGCGCAAGCGAACATTCGACCCGCACGCGCAACTGGCGGGCTCGGTGGCGAAAGCTTCGACTTCGTTGTAAGCGCCGCAAATATTGCAGGTGAAGGAAACCACGCTAGAATTATCTCATCGCTATGAGAACTGCAACTCTCTGGTTGGCACTACTGGCGGCGACCTTTGCCTCCCCCGCCGCACAACTGAAGGGCCGGGGTACGCCCGGCGCTCCCGTCCAGCTCGATGTCTACAGCGATTACCAATGCCCGGCTTGCAAGGCGCTTTACGAGAGGACCTTGGTCCCGCTCATGGCCGACTACGTGGACAAGGGCAAGGTCTACTTGATCCATCATGAGTTCCCGCTGCCGATGCATCCGCATGCCATGGAAGCGGCTTGCTACGCCTGCGCGGCGAGTCGAGTGGGGAAGTACGAACAGGCCGGTGACGTGCTTTTTCGCACTCAGGATAGCTGGGCCGCGAGCGGCAAAGTAGACCAAACGGTCTGCAGCATTCTGACACCCGTCGAAGCGCAGAGAGTGCGGGCGCTGGCCAAAGATCCCGCCATCATCGCCGAGGTGGAACAGGATATTCAGGCCGGCCGCAACGCCAATGTTTCTTCCACGCCCACGTTGATCCTGACGCACCGGTCGAAGCAGTATCGCGTTCCCGGCGGCGCCAGCTACGAAATCCTGCGCCGCTTCATCGACCAGCTACTTGCGAACTAGCGTGCGGCGTTTGATCCTACCTCTGCGGCTGATCATGGCGGCCGTTTTTCTCTACGCCTCCTATACGAAACTACGCGAGCCCTGGCTGGTGTTCGCGATGTCCATCGATGCCTACCAGCTATTGCCGCAGTGGGCGGTGCTGACGCTGGGGCGGACCATCCCGTGGCTGGAGCTACTCCTGGGCCTTCTGTTGGCGACCGGCTTTGCCTTGCGCTATACGGCTGCCGCGGCCGCGATTTTGCTAGGCGTCTTTTTCGGCATCATGGTGCATGCTTACGCGCAAGGGCTGAAGATCGACTGTGGCTGCTTCGGCCTGGGCGAACCGATCAGCGCCCGGACTCTGCTGCGCGATGGCGCGCTACTGGCGGCCTGCCTCACGCTGACCTTTCTTGCTCTTCGACGGCGAGGTCTACCGCGCGGCGGCTGAATCTGGATAGCGCGCTCACCGAATAAAAAAGGCCGGACTATTGGCCCGGCCTTTCACATGGAGCAGGAAGCGGCTTTATCTGGCAGCCAGTAAAGCGCGCAAATGGCGCGCCCGTTCAGGAGACCGAAGCTGACGCAGAGCCTTAGCCTCGATCTGACGGATGCGCTCGCGAGTGACATCGAACTCTTGCCCGATCTCTTCCAGAGTGTGCTCGCGCTCGCAGCCGATGCCGAAGCGCAGCCGGATCACTTTCTCCTCCTTCGGAGACAGGGTCTTCAAAATATTGGCGGTCTCGTCCCGGACGTTGGAATCGATCACCGCGTCCACCGGAGAACCCACCCAGCGATCTTCGATCAGGTCGCCCAACGCCGATTCACCGTCGCGGCCCACCGGCGTCTCAAGCGACACAGGATCGCGCGAGATGGTCTTCAGCTTCTGAACTTTCTCCACCGGAATATCCATCCGCCGGCTGATCTCATCGTTGGTGGGAGCCCGGCCCAGTTCCTTTTCGAGCTCGCGCGTGGCGCGCAGGAACTTGTTCATGCTTTCGTTCATGTGCACCGGAATGCGAATGGTGCGAGACTGGTCGGCGATGGCGCGCGTGATGGCTTGCCGGATCCACCAAGTGGCGTAAGTGGAAAACTTGTAACCGCGCCGGTACTCGAACTTATCGGCGGCGCGCATTAGACCAATATTACCTTCCTGGATCAGATCCAGCAGGTGCAGCCCGCGGTTGACGTATTTTTTGGCGACGGAAACCACCAATCGCAGGTTGGCCTCCACCAGGTCCTTCTTGGCGCGTTCAGCTTCGATTTCGCCGTGACGGATTACCGACAAGCTGTGCTTCAGATCGGTGAGCGATGCGCCGGCCGCAGTCTCAAGCTTGCGCATCTCTCGCTTCAGTTCGCGAGCCCGGGCCTGAGCAGCGACACCATTGCGGCCCTCCAGCTTGCGGAACTCCAGGTCCAAATGGGCCAGTTGTTCCACGGCATGCTCGATTTCCTTGGCGAACTGCTTCCAGCGCGACGGGAGCCAGGCTACCCGGCGGATCTCTCGCGAAATCTCAACCTTGCACCGGTTCAGCTTCCCCGCCCACCGGCGCCGGATCTTTTTGTTGCTCAGCGGGACCGAATCCACCCTTTCGAACAATTGCTGCTGCCGCTTGTGCAGCGCGATGATTTCGGCGAACTCCGCCCGGACCTCGGCCTGCTTCTTGGTGTCGGCCGGACTGCCTTCTTCCACGTCCCCCAGGTCGACAAAATTGTCTAGTTCCTCTTCGCCTTGTTTCAACAACTCGGCAATTTCAACTACTCGCAACTGGACCAGCGCGGAACGGCTGATGGACTTTTGCATCCGGAGCTTTCCGCGCTCCATGCGCCGCGCGAGGTTGACTTCGCCTTCGCGAGTCAATAGTGGAACCGCGCCCATTTCGCGCAGATACACTCGTACCGGATCGTCGGTGTAGATTGACTCTTCGACCTGCTGGGCAGCAGGGAACTCTTCGTCTTGAACTTCCTCGGGATGGAAGAAATTGGTTTCTTCGTCGAAAGGGATCCCGATGGGCTCGTGACTGTCGGTTAAGAACTGATCTTCAAACTGATCCACTTGGATTACTCACCTCCCAACCGGGCACAAACTTCGTTCCCGCATGGGGTTATGTTAAACTGGCTATGCAGACTCCCGCCTCCGCTGCGCCGTAAGCCGCCCTACCGTCCGTATGTAGCAATCGATTATAACTCGAATCGTTTTCGAAGTTAAGCCCTAAATAGAAGATGTTTACGTTTGGGATTGGTTACACGAAACTTAGCGGTTGCCCGGGAGATCGGCGACTCCTCCGCGCGGGGCGGACATCAAGGCCGTTTTTGAAGCACTAAGTTCTTCAGTTCATTAAGAAAAGCCTCGACGTCTTGGAAGTCTCGGTAAACCGAAGCAAAGCGCACATAGGCGATTTTGTCGAGACCTTTCAGTTTGTCCATCAGCATTTCTCCTATATCAGTAGTACTTATCTCGCGATCAGGATTGTCGGAAAGACGGCTCTCGACGGCGTCGACCAGTTCAGCAAGCTTGGCCATGGGGACCGGGCGCTTTTCGCAGGCCTTTAAGAGCCCATTCAGTACTTTCTGGCGGTCGAACTTCTCGCGCCGGCCGTCCTTCTTTACGACCATGTAGGGGATCTCGTCACTACGCTCGTAAGTGGTGAAGCGCCGCTCGCATTTGAGACATTGCCGGCGTCGCCGGATGACATCCCCCTCCTTGCTTTCGCGGGAGTCGATGACGCGGTCTTGTTTGAATCCGCAGAACGGGCAAGTCATAGGGAAACGTCCTTGGGGAGCCGCCTGAGTTTACTCCAATTCAGGCCCTCATGAAACGCACAAACGAAGCCAACGGGAACAATAACTACAAATGTAATAATCCAAATGAAGACCGCTAATCCAGCCGCAGCCTCAACCGGAAGGCCGTATATTTCTGTAAACACTAGGACCGACATAATCTGGATACCACCCCCGATGCCGGGGATCTGGACAATACTTCCAAAGGCCATGAAGCCCAGAATTATTACTACATCTGTAATTTTAAACTCTGCGCTGGCTGGAAATGATCGGAACAGCGTGTAGTAGCTGGCTATGATGAGTGCCCATTCGAGCACCGTATAGAGCAGTAACAGCACCAATGACCGCGAATTCCGGGTGGATTCCATCCCCTGCGAAAACGTCCTCAGCATCCGTTCCACGCGCTTGTAGTAGTTCTCGGGCAGGAAGGTTACAGCACTGAGGAGCCGTCCTTGAGCAGACTCAGAAAAGTTCCTAAACAGCACCAGGAATACCAGGCACGCGATGCCGATGGCGGCCACCACGTACCCCCCCGCCCCCAGCGCCCATCGAAGAGCTGGACCGAGAGCCAATCCACGGCTCGGGATCCAAGCGAGCGCGAAGCCAAACAGCAGGAGTACGGCCAGAAGATCTAAAATACGCTCCAGCATCCAAGCTGCAACTTGGGACGAAAAGGGCACGCCGGCGCTGACTGAAATCAGGTAGGGCCGCACTACCTCGCCAGCCCGCCCGAGCAAAACCACTGCTGTAAAGCCGATAGCGGTGTCATAGGTCAATTTGCGGACGGTCAGGGTATGTCCCAGAGGCCGCAGCATTACCTCCCAGCGCAGGGCGCGACCCCAATAGGTCAGTAGGATCAGAACGATTGAGCCTATCAACCAGGCCCCGTTCACATGCGAGAGGGTACTGAGGAAAAGCTGCCATTGAAACGAGCTTCCCCGCACCCGGTAGAGGAGCCAGGCGATGACCAGCAAGCCGGCGGCGGTCAGGATCAGCCTGACGGTCCAGCGGCGTCCTGCGCGGTCGCCGGCCGCTACCACCGGACTCCTCGGGGCGGAATCCCTCTAGGCGCACCCCAATCGGAACTGGTACGCTGGACATGACCCTTGTAGAATGTAAATCTTGGATTCAAGTGAACTTCTTATCATAAATCCTCGTTTCCTTTACTGGAAGCAGGAGATAAGAGGAATCATGGCCACGGTGGCAGTTCCGGCAGCAAAATGGAATTGGGCGCCACCCTATTCACAACGTCGGGCGAGCATTGGCTTGGACGCAGATGCCCAACTCGTAGAACGCTGCCTCAGCGGCCAGGACGCTGCGTGGGAAGAGCTTGTAAAATCGCATACGCGGCGGGTTTATTCGATCTGCTACCGGTTCACCAGCAGCGATGCCGAGGCGCAGGATCTCACGCAGGACGTTTTTCTGCGGGTGTTCAAGAACCTGAAGAGCTTTCGATCGGGCGAAGGATTGTTCGTGGTGTGGTTGACCAGGCTGACCAGAAACCTGCTGATCGATCATTACCGCAGGACGCGGATGGAACGCGCGACTGACTCGATTGAGGATCAGGCCGTGGCGCTCGAAGAGAGCACGGCGATGTCGGCCCGGACGGATGGAATGCTGGCTGGACGAGAGGCCAGCGAATTGTTGCAGACGGCACTGCAAAAGCTTTCACCCGAATTGCGAGAAACGGTGATCCTCCGAGATCTCGAAGAATTAGAATATCGGGAGATCGCGCAGGTGCTGAATGTTCCGGAAGGAACCGTGAAGTCGAGGCTGAACCGGGGGCGGGCCGAGCTGGCTCGCGTGCTCCGGCGGTTTAAGGTTGCGGTATGACGTGCGCTGAGCTGGAAATCCTGTTGTGCGACTACGTGGACGGAACACTCCGCGGGGAGGAGAAGTCCGCCCTCGAGAGTCATGTGGCGGGATGCAGCGCGTGCACGGAGTTAGCGAAGGATGTTGCGGGCGCAACGGCATTCCTGGAGCGCGTGGCCACGGTGGATCCGCCGGCGGACTTGCTGACGCGAATCCTGCACGAGATCCCGCACGGCCGCCAGCGCGCGGCTGACCGGCCGTCCTGGTGGCGCAGGCTGTTCGGTGGCTGGGTGGAACACGTGCTGCAGCCGCGTTACGCCATGGGGATGGCGATGACGATTCTGTCGTTCTCAATGCTGGCGCGCTTCACGGGCATTGAACCGCGGCAATTGAATCCGCAGGACTTGGATCCGGTGAAGATTTGGCAGTCGGTCGACGATCGGACGCACCGGATTTGGGATCGCGCGGTGAAGTACTACGACAACCTGCGATTGGTGATTGAGGTCCAGTCGCAATTGAAGGAATGGACCGAACAGGCGCAGGTTCAGGGCCCGGAAAGCAGTGGGCAGAAAGCGGACGCTGGTGCGCCAGCCGCCGCTAGTGGAACGCCAGGTAGTGGAACGAATGACAAGAGGTAACTAAGATGAATTGCGTGAATCATCCCGATTTGCCGGCCATAGCTTATTGCCGGGCCTGCGGCAAGCCGCTTTGCGAAGCCTGTCGCGTGAGCGCTGGAGGAACTGTTTATTGCCAGGAGCATGCTCCGGTGGCGGCCGCGGGAGCAGCGGCCGAATCGTCGCCATATACGGCGCCGGCCCCCGCTCCCGCGATCGCGCGTGGGCCGATTCCGGACACCGGAGCCTCGCCGGGGCTCGCTTTCCTGCTCGGCCTTATTCCCGGAGTCGGAGCGATCTATAACGGCCAATATGTCAAAGGGCTGATCCACGTGGTGGTTCTCGGCGTTCTGATCAGCATCGTCAGCAGCAACGATGCCGCGGGCGGTTTGGAGCCATTGTTCGGGATGATGATTGGCGTCTGGGTATTTTACATGGCATTCGAAGCCTACCACACGGCGCGAAAGCGCCAACTGGGGCAGCATGTGGACGAATTCTCCAGCTTGGTGCCGCTGCACGGCCAGCAATCCAGCTTTCCGGTCGGACCAGCCGTTCTCATCGCGGTGGGGCTGCTGTTCCTGCTGAATAACATGGAAATTATTCGCTTCAGCCAGATCATCCGTTATTGGCCGATCGCTTTAATCGCGCTGGGAGTGTACATGCTATACGAGCGCCTGTCGTCATCCGAACATCGGCACTCCGCCCCCACCGGCGTACAGGAGGCCACGCATGAACGACAGTAGCTACAACCTGGTGCAAGCAATCCGCGGGCCGATCATGCTGATCCTGCTGGGAACGCTGGTGGCCATGGATTATTTCGGTGTTTACGGTTTCAGCCGGACTTGGCCGATCTTGATCATCGTGTTCGGATTATTAAAGCTGCTAGAAAAATTAGTGGCGCATCCGATGCCGCCACCTCCGATACGCCGCCTCCCATGGCGCCGCCGCCCATGGATAACAGGCCGCAGGGAGGGAATGTGATATGAGACGCGGCTCGGTGATCGGACCGTTAATTCTGATCTTAATCGGCGCGCTGTTTCTGATGCGGAATCTGTGGCCGGACATTCCTTTGGCGGATCTCATCTCGCGCTATTGGCCGTTCGTGTTGATCGCCTGGGGCGGCCTCCGATTAATCGAGATCCTGTTGGCGGCTGCGATGTCGAAGCCGATTCCGCGCAACGGTGTCTCGGGCGGCGAATGGATGCTGGTCTTTCTGATTTGCGTCATCGGTGGCACCATGTACACGGCCCGCCACTATGCGTCGTGGTTTCCAGCCGGACGGGCGTGGCGCGGCGTGATGGTCAATATGGGCGAGCCTTATGACTATACTTTGGCGGCTGCCGAGAAGCCGTGTGTCAAGAATTGCAGAGTGCTGATCGAAAGCTTTCGCGGGAATGCGAAGATCACCGGTGCGGACGAAACGATGGTGAAGGCGAGCGGCCGGGAGACCATCCGATCGTTCCAGCAATCGGACGCGGACAACGCCAACAAGGAGACGCCGCTCGAACTGATCCAGCAAGGCGACCAGATCATCGTGCGCACCAATCAGGACCGGGTGAGCGACCGCACTCGCGTGAATTCCGACCTCGAGATCACGGTCCCGATCGGCTCTTCCATCGAAGCGCACGGGCGCCTGGGAGATTTTGACATCCAGAATGTGAACGGCGCCGTCGATATCAACAGCGACAATGCGGGCGTTCGGCTGGAAAACATCGGCGGCGATGTGCGCGTCGATCTGCGCAAGAGCGACATTATTCGCGCTATCGGCGTGAAGGGCACGGTGGATCTCAAAGGCCGGGGCCAGGACGTAGAGCTACAGAACATCGACGGCCAGGTGAATGTGGGCGGCACCTATGTCGGCCAGATCCAGCTCCGGAATCTGGCTCAGCCGCTGCGTTACGAGGACCCGCTGATCACGGTCAGCCTGGAAAAGCTGCCGGGACAGATTCACATGGGGCTGGGCGAGTTCACCGGCAACAACCTGATTGGGCCGATCCGCCTGAACGCGAGATCGCGCGACGTGCAGATGTCCGACTTTACGCAGTCGCTGGATTTGACGCTGGAGCGGGGCGATGTGGAGCTGCGAGCGGGCAAGACGGTGCCGAAGATCGAGGTGCACACGCGATCGGGTGATATCGACTTGGCGCTGCCGGCGGGAGCAAAATTCGATTTGAAGGCGTCGACAGATCGAGGCGAGGCGCATAACGACTTCGGCGCGCCGCTCACGGTGGACGAATCGCATCGTGGAGCGACGATCGTGGGCAACAGCGGCGGCCCTCAGTTACGGCTGGAAACCGGGCGCGGAGCTGTGACGGTGCGCAAGGCAGGCGCTGAGGACGTGACTTTCCCGAACATTCCGTCGCCGCCGGATGCGCCGAAGCCGCCGTTGAAGGTGGAGCGGCAATAGCGCGTGGTGAGCGCGCGTCTCGGAACCAGCGCACAATAACACGGAGAGGCTATTCGCACGAGTGCGAATACGGCACGCAAGAGTGCGTGCGCTACCGGAGCAGCATTATGCGGACGTCGGCGACGTTGGTGCCGGTTGGTCCGGTTTTGAGCAGATTCCCTAAATGTTCGAAGAACGGATAAGAGTCGTTGTTGGCAAGATAGGCGGCGGCGTCTAGCCCCCGGTCTGCCGCGCGCGTGACCGTGCTTCCGTCGGCGAGGGCGCCGGCTGCATCGGTGGGGCCGTCGGTTCCATCGGTTCCGGCGCTGAGAACGACGACATCTTTCAAGCCGGCGATATCGAGCGCGGCAGCCAGAGCGAACTCCTGATTGCGGCCACCCAGGCCCGAGCCGCGAATCGTGACGGTGGTCTCGCCGCCTGAAATCACGCACGCCGGTGGCTTTAACGGACGTCCGGTGGCGCGGATCTCCTTCGCAATTGCGGCATGCACGCGCGCCACGTCCCGCGTTTCGCCTTCGATGAAGGTGGAGAGCACCAGGGTGTGATAGCCCAGCGCGCGGGCTTGCTGGGCGGCCGCGTCCACCGCCAAACGATTGCTTCCGACGATCAAATTTTGCACTCTCTCGAAAATCTGGTCGCTGGGCTTGGGCGTCTCACGAGCGCTACCGTTCAACCGTTCTTGGACTGCGGTAGGAACTCGGCCGGAGATTCCGTATTTCGAGAGAATGGCCCGTGCGTCAGAAAACGTGGAGCGGTCCGGAACCGTAGGGCCGGAGCCGATAACATCCAGGTCGTCTCCGATCACGTCCGACAAGATGAGCGCCAGCACCGTCGCCGGCCAAGCTAGCTCGGCAAGCTGGCCGCCCTTCACGGCGGAAATATGTTTGCGAACGCAATTCAACTCGTGGATGTTCGCGCCGCAATGGAGCAACAGACGCGTAGTCTCCTGCTTCTCTTCCAGAGTGACCGGCGGGGCAGGCAACGGCAGCAAAGCGGAGGCGCCGCCCGAGATCAGGCATAGCACCAGATCATCCGGGCCGGCCTGGCGCGCGATTTCGGCGATGCGCTGTGCCCCCAGCTCGCCTTTGCGATCGGGAATCGGATGGCCGCACTCATTGAGCTCGATGCGTCGCAGCCGAGCGGTGTGACCATACTTGATGTTGATAAGACCGCCAGTGATCCGCTTTCCGAGCAGCCGCTCGATCGGCTGGGCCATTTGAGCGCTTGCCTTCCCCGCCCCGATTACATAGACATGGCGAAACGAGTTCAGGTGATACCGCTTGCGTCCGGCAGTGAGGACATTACGAGCGAGCTTGACGTGCCGCAGCACGGCCTCGGCGGGGTCGGCTGCTTTCAACGCAGCGTGAAAGATTCGAAGAGCGTCTCGCGAGAGAGCAGAAGCCATGTGCGCCGTCAGAAAAAGACCGGCAGCTTCAGAATCGCTGCCACGATCGCGGCCGGATCATCGCTATCGATCTGGATGGAATGGTCGGCTTTCCGGTACGCCGCGCGGCGATCCTCATAGAGCCGTTCGAATTTCTCGGCGTCACGGGCGAGAGGCCTGTGCGTGGTCGTTTCCACGCGGGCGCAGACCTTGGAAAACGGGCAATCGAGCCAGATGGTCACGCCATTTTCCTCCAGAAGCTCGTGGTTTTCCTCTTGTGCAAAAGCACCGCCGCCGAGCGCCACTACCATAGGCTTTCCGCGCTCTACTTCGACTACCCGTTTCCGGATCGCAGCCCGCTCGATCTTTCGGAATTCGTCTTCCCCGTCGCTGTCAAAGATTTCCGCGATGGATCGGCCTTGCTGGGCCTCGATGTCTTCGTCCAGGTCGGCGAATGTCCAGCCCAGTTCATCTGCGAGCAGGCGGCCGATGGTCGTTTTGCCGGAGGCCATGAAGCCCACCAGGTAGATTCCGGGGGTGCGCTTGAGCTTGAGAATCATCCGATGCACACCTCCGCAATGCGGCCCTTCTGCTCAATCATGGATCTGCATCTCCGGCAGGTAAGAAGCCATAATAGTACAATGCAGGACGAGCTGTTGCCACTTTTCCCTCTGCAGGTGGTCTTGTTCCCGCGGACTTCGCTCCCGCTGCATATCTTCGAAGAACGCTACAAGCAAATGATCGACGAGGTGATGCGCGGCAAAGCGGAATTCGGCGTGGTCCTGGCCGGCGAGAAGGGCATCGTGAACACGGGCTGCACGGCTTCGATTGAAAAGATCATCAAGAAATACCCAGATGGCCGGATGGACCTGATTACGGTGGGGCGGCGTCGTTTTGAGATCATTCTGCTGAACGACGAGAAGCCATATCTGCGGGGCGCGGTGGAGTTCTTCGACGATGAAGCGTCGGAGCCGATCACTCCCGAGGTCCGCAAGCGAGTGATGGAAGCATACAACGATATTCGGAAACTGGAACCGAACGAGGCGCCGCATGATCCGGAAATGACCGATCCGCAGCTCAGCTTTCAACTGGCACAAGTAGTGCCCGATCTGGATTTCCGCCAGGTGCTGCTGGCCACGCGTTCGGAGGCGGATCGTATGAAGCAGTTGGCCGATTTCTTTCCTGGTTACAGCTCTCGCCAGCGCCAGATCCAGCACGCGCGCGCAGTGGCTCCCACTAACGGACATGCCAAGTGGCCGCCGGGCGTGTGAGGATCGAAAGACGGCAGCACCTGATCATCGATGCCGACGACACGCTCTGGGAGAATAACATCTACTTCGAGCGCGCCTTCGACAAGTTCTGCGATTTTCTGGCGCACTCCAGCATGTTGCCGGCCGAGGTTCGGGCCGTGCTGGATGAAATCGAAACCGTCAACAACAAGATCCACGGCTACGGGACAGCCAATTTTGCAAAAAACCTGACCGAGTGCTATCACAAGCTGGTGGAGCGCGACGTTCGGCAGGAGGACCTGCCGATCATCATGAGCTTCACCGAGCAGATTCTTCATCATCCGATTGAGCTGATCCCTGGCGTAGAGGAAACGCTAGAGTATCTTTCGTTGCGGCACGACCTGACGTTGTTCACCAAGGGCAATCCGGAGGAACAGAAGCTGAAGCTGGACCGGTCAGGGCTCGCGATTTATTTCGGCCATACCGCCATCGTGAAGGAAAAGGACACCGCTTCTTATGCCGCGCTGATCCGGGAGCGGCAGCTTATTAGGGAGCGAAGCTGGATGATCGGAAATTCGCCGAAGTCCGACATCAATCCTGCGCTCGAAGCGGGGATTAACGCGGTGTTCGTGCCGCACGAGCATACCTGGCGGTTAGAGCACGAGGAAGTGCGGGAGGGCAGCGGGCTGCTGTTGCGATTAGAGCGGTTTCCGGACTTGCGAGATCACTTCTAGGCTAGTTGCAGCAGGACTGATTGGAGATCAACGCCAGGGGCGAAGTGGGCTTTGCTTGGGCGAAATAGTTCTCGGTCGACAGGTTCTTATAAACCGCGCCAGCGACTCCGGAAGCTATCGGGCCATTCACGGAATGTCCACCCGTCAATAGAACGACCACCACCAGTTTGTTATCGCCAGTTTCGGTAAACGACCCGAACCAGCCGAGGTGCGTTGGAGAACGGCCATCGGTGCAGGTTCCGGTCTTCCCAAAAATGGGATCGGTGGCGAAATAGCCGGCGCGCCGAGCCGTTCCGTACTCGACCGCTCCCTGCATTCCCGGTCTGATCTCCGGCACCAACTGCGCGATATCGAGCTGCCTCTTTACGCGAGGGACAAACTGTTCGATTTCTTCTTTGGAGCGCGGATGTTGCAGGTAATAGAGCGTTCCGCCATTAGCGACTGTCGATATGACCGCGGCGAGCTCGAGCGGGGTCATGTAGATTCCTTCGCCGAAACTGGTCATCATTCCGACGCCATCGGCGGGGGGTTCGGTGGCGAGCATGCCGGGCTGCTCCTGATCCAAATCCAATCCAGCTTTTTCACCCAACCCGAACATCTGCGCGTATTGAATAATGCGATCGTAGCCGAGCTTGTAGCCTACAGAAGAAAAGAACGCGTTGTTGGAATGAGCGAGCGCTTCGGTCAGATCCATGCCGTGGCGCTTGGTAAGCCACAATTTCGTTTTCTGATCGATCACGCCTTCATTCAGGCCCGCCAGCGCCGCCACGACTTTGATGGTGGAGCAGGGCTGGAATCCGCTTTGGTAAGCCAGTTTCTGGTTGACGATGGTCAGCAGACGGCCGGTCTTAGGATCCAGCACCACAACACTGCCGTTGTAGGGACCCAATGCGGCTACGGCGGCTCGGCGGACCATCAGGTCTTCGCCATCCACGGAATCGCCTTCGGTGGAATCGGCAAAGGTCGGTGACGTCCAAGGGCTGCGCGAGCTACGTTTCTTAAGCGCGGAAAGATGATTGACCGCCGGGTGCGCCGATACGAGCGGTACGGGAGCAGTGAACGAGGCCAAAGTGGCCGAAGCCACGGCTGCAGTGGTCGCGTGATGAAGCTTGCGATGTTTCTTGGTTTTCGCGGGCGTAAGAGCGAACGCCGAACCGGCCACTAGCGTAAATAGAACAAAAGCAGATAAAAGACGAGCAGTCTTCAGTAGATACATTCCCATCCCTACATGCAAGCGACGGTTACGAGCCGGCCCACCGTTCGCCTGATCACACTATTTGGAGCCTGTGCTCACATTATGTGTTATCGGCAGCTTTTCCGTCAAGCTACAGTCAACCTCTATCCAAAGGTCATAGCCAGGCTATGCCCTAGGCCCATAGTGCAGTCAAACTAGTTGGAAGCACAAGGTGGCCTGGAGTAAGTTTCTGGCGCCAGGTTTGCGCAGTGGCAAGGCCCGCAATTGGCTAAAATTAATTCTAGCTCGGCCTGGAACTTTTGCCAGGCAGGACAGCAGAACTACGATGATTCGCTTCATGAAGCGTTCTTCACCTAACCGGAAGCCGGGCCCGCCGCCGTCTTTCGGGCATTTGGAAAGCACGGTGATGGAAATCCTCTGGGCGCAGGGCGAGAGCAGCGTCCACGATGTGATCGAAAGGCTCCGGCGACCGCTGGCCTACACCACGGTCATGACGACCCTGGACCGGCTTTTCAAGAAGGGATTTCTGAATCGGCGGAAGCCCGAACGAGCGTTCCTGTACGCTCCACGCCTTTCCCGGTGGGAATGGGAGCGAACGCGCGCCGATGAATTGGTGGCGGGTTTCCTTGCCGGTTCGCGGCCATCGGGCGAGTTGTTGATTTCATCCCTGGTGGAGGCGGTCGGCCAGCACGATGAAGCGCTGCTCGATGAGTTGGAAAAAAAGATCAGGGCGAAACGCAAAGAGCTGGACCAACGGGGGAAGCCATGACCCTGCCGTACCTCGCCAAGCTGCTGTGCCTGTGTTTGGCTTCGTTCTTTCTGATTCATCTGGCACTGGCTCTGGTAGTGATGCTTGCCACGCCGGTCGCGCTTCGCATAGCCGCGCGGATTAGACCGGTGCTGGCGGCACGCTATTTGCTTCTGTTGCGTATGCTTCCGGCCGGGTTCGGCGTTCTCATCGTCGCGGGGCTTTGCGTCCCCAGCTATCTGTGGCTGGAGCCAAGAACGCAGACTTCCGAAGACGTCGGCGTGCTGTGCTTGGCTTTTTCGATGCTGACCGTCACTCTCTGGGCGGTTTCGATCACGCGCGGATTGGTTGCGCTCGCTCGCTCGGTTCGATACCTCCAAGGTTGCAAGCGGAACGGCCAGAAGAAGGACCTGCCAGGGGAACGCCTGCCCGTTTGGATGGTCGAAGAGCCGGGCGCCCTGTTCGCAATGGCGGGAATCACTCATCCAAATCTGCTTATCTCGCGCCAGGTCATGGGCGCGCTTTCCGGGGAGCACCTCGCAGCAGCGCTGCGACACGAGCGCGCCCATTGGACGTCGCGCGATAATCTCAAGCGCCTCTTTCTGGTGCTGGCGCCCGACATCCTGCCGTTCCTCCGAGGCTTCGCCACACTGGAGCGGGGCTGGGCACGCTATACCGAACGAGCGGCGGACGATCGGGCGGTGGGTGGCGACGCCGGCCTTTCTCTTTCGCTGGCAACGGCCCTGGTGAGCGTAAGCCGGCTCGGGATTACTCCGAGAGCGTCGGCTCTGGTGGCGCCGCTGCTTGCGGACGAGGACGATCTACCGGCCCGCGTGCAGCGTCTGCTGAGCGCCGCACCAGTTGTCCACACGGTGTCCGAGCGATGGATGGGCTGCCTGCAAGCGAGCGCCGCAGTCATGTTATCCGGAGTGGTGATTGCGATCGGCCTACAGCCGTCTGTGCTTTACCAGGTGCATCGGGCCCTGGAACATCTGATCCAATAAAAATCCTCACTGTCGCGCCGTCATGATGCCAATGCGGTCCACACCGGCGCCGCGGGCAATGTCAATGACGGTTGCGACGTCGGAAAAATCGAGGTCCCCGGCGCCATTCACAAAGAGCACGCCTTCCGGCCGCACCGCGAACAATCGTTTCAGGCGTTCTTCCAAATCAACCAGAGCTACCGGCTGCGAATTGATGTCCATCGAGTGGTCTTTCTGAATGCGCAAGACCAGGTGCTGAGGGTTTGATGGCGATCTTCTGACTCGGCCCGAGCGTTCACACGGGTGTGAACGCGGCACGCTAGAATGTCGTGAGCGCCACCAGAGCGCAGAACAAAGCAGGGCGCCGTCGTGATCGCGCACCGATCACTTTGTGTGCCACGGCTTGGCACTCGTGCCGAAGCCCGTGCGTGCTGTGTCCTCGCGAGCCGCTAGAACTCGATCTTGACGCTCAGTTGAATCTGCCGCGGCGTCTCGTTCAAAGGACTCACCGCGGGAAAGCCCGACGGCGTACCCTGCCGGCCGTAGGTGGCGATCCCGAAAGTGGGCGAGGGTGGATTCGTAAACAGCGCATCCGGATTGCCGAGATTGGCGTGGTTTAGCACATTGAAGGCGTCGGCCCGGACCCTCAGCCGTCCTGATTCGCCCAGCCAACGGAGGGGGAAGGATCGCGCGACCGACAGATCGAGGCTGTAAAATCCAGGGCCGGTAAACGCGTTGCGGCCCTCATTACCCAGCATGCTGGGAGCGGCTTCGGCAAAGGCCGCCGGGTTCAATAGCTGCACGCCGCCCGCTACCGGCACGGGATTTGGCAGCATCGTTTGGGTGGGCTGGATGATGTTCGGCCGGTTGTTAAGGATCAAGCCCTGTCCGGGAATGGCGGCCGTGGTGCCGATCACGGTGTAAGGAAATCCCGAGCGGAATGCGGCCATCTCCGCGACGGTCCAATCACGAAACAGAAAACCTGCTTTTGAATTGGCGAACGGCGCCGGCAGGTTCCAGTATGAAAACAGCACCAGGTTCTGCCGCTGATCGAAATCGGAATTCCCACGATCAGCCTGCGGATTGAACTGCTGCGAAAAAGTCGAACGGCCATTCGCTTCCGCCGTGCTCTGGATGTTGGTAAAGCTCAGATTGAAAAAATCACCGATCAAGGGGTCGCTCTGGTTGTCGATCGAATGACTCCACGTGTAGGAGGCTTGTGCCATTCCACGGCTGGTCCGATAACGGACCAAACCGGTCAAAGCATTGTAGTCCGAGAATCCCTGGTCAGACCGATAGGCGATATCGGGCAGATTTGGATCATATCGTCCGGCCAGAGTCGAGAAATCCCGATTGACGATGTCGGTGGTGATGAGGCGGCGCCCGTAGCTGCCCAGGCCGTTCACTTCGACGATGAGGTTGTCCCTAACGCGCTGCTGCACGCCCGCGAAGTAACTGTGAATGTAGCCGTTGCGAAGTCCGGGGTCCACCAGAGTAAGATCGGGGAAGTTACTGCTAAGAGTTTGTCCTTGGAACGTAGCGAGCTCGGTGGCGATCGGAGCTAGATAGTTAGTCCGGCCGACAGGCAAAGGCAGCAGGGGAACAATCAGATTGTTGTTCCGCAGGTTTTCCCACAAGTTGTCGAAGGGCCGATCATAAAATATTCCGTAAGCTCCGCGCAGCAGTGTGCGGCCCGAACCAAAAACGTCGTAGGATGCGCCCACGCGCGGGGCAAAATCTGTTGAGTCGGCGCCGAAAAGCTGCTGATTGCCGTTGACGGCCGGCCGCACGAGTGTCGCGCCAACCAATTGCTGGGCCAAGGTGGATCCTGAGCCGAGCTGTACCAGAGCATCCTTCACCGGACCTGTATTTTGCGGGCCGCCGTAGTATTCATATCGCAGACCGAAATTCACAGTAAGCCGAGAGGTAAGTTTGTAAGTGTCCTCGGCAAACACGAAGAATTGGTGATAGCCGTAGGACCGGTTCGGGTCGGGCTGCTGAATGTTTGGAAGTGCGCTCCGATCGATCGAAGCGCTGAAGTAAGCCGGTATATCCGAGGCGAACAAGGCGACATTGTTGAAGATGTACTCGCCATTCTGGCCCGCGGTTAAATATCCTTCCGATGAGCGCAGAAGCAATCCGGCGCCGGCAGTCACAAGATGGCGGCCATGAAACCAGCTCACGTTGTCCAGCAACTCCCAGCTCTGGTTCACATTCTTGTATGCGTAGAAGGCAGAGCTGCCAGGTAGAGTGACGCCGTCCGCGCTGACCAGCGAGGGAATCTCGGGATGAGGCCGATTCCAGTGGAGGTCATCGTCGCTGTAACTGAAACGGGCTTCGTTGGTCAGGTTTGACCGCAGGGTGCGAATGTAGCCGATGCCCAGCGCAGTGGTGTATTCATGGAGGGCCGAGATGAAGTCCTTGTAAGGGCTCCAGATGAAATCCGGCTCGGATAGCTGATTGATCAGGACGCGTGCCAGGATACGGTCCTTGCCGTTGGGCCGGCTGTAATCGAGTCGTTCGATCGCCAGGGCGTGGTTCACGGCCACGGGTGGCGCGAGCGTGAGTGGAGCGGTGAAGAGGTTGCCATTTGTGACCAAGGGAGCGGGGAACTCAGTGAGCAGCTTTCTGGCCAGGGACGTTGGAGCAGTAAAGGCGAGCAGGCTCGGCGTGGGGAAAACGAACGTAGTTGGATCCTGCTGGCTGCGGCTGCGAAGATAATCCAGAGCGCTCGAGAAAAAAAGACGATTTCGCAGAATCGGGCCGCCCAGCACGTAGCCGGGCTCGTTCTCCTTGTCCGGCGTGCGCGGCGCGCCTTCGAGGTTGGCCTGAAAACTATTCGCGTTCAAGACATCGTTCTTGAGATAGAAATAGCCGGCGCCGTGAAACTGCTCGCTTCCCGCTCGCGTGATGGCGTTCGCCACAAAACCGGACGTCCGGCCATACTCGGCCGAGAAGTTGTTGGTGGATACGCGATACTCCTGGATGGCTTCCGGCGCCAGAGCAGTCAGCGGCCCGGTGATCAGATAATTATTGTTCTCGACGCCGTCCAGCAGGAAATTTGACGCCGATGGACGCTGTCCGTTGATCGACAATCCGAGGCCTCGGCCGATTGCGGCATCGGAAGTGACGCCCGGCAGGGTCACCAGCATGGTGTAAACATCCCGGCCTTCCAGCGGCAGGTTGTTGATCTCGCCCGAGTCGATCACTTCCGACACGGTCGATTCCAGCGCCGCTTGGCGCCCTTTTTGCGCTTCAAAGGAGCCGGATTTGCTGGGATCGACGTCCGGGCCATAGAAGGTGACGATGGTCTTCGATCCCGGAAGAAATACGCTCTTGTACTCACCCGCTTCCCAGACATCGTTCAATGGCCGCAGACGGAAGTCCAGTTCCACGCGGGCGGCCACAGTCAACTCCAGTTCTTGAACCTCTTGCGATTGATAGCCCTCGTCCATCACGCTGATCCGATAGAAACCGGGAGAAAGCAGCGGCAGGTAGTAATAGCCGGAGGAATCGCTCCGGGCAGCCCCGGCCAAATTGCTGGTCGAACTCGAATAGGTGACACTGGCCCCGCCCACCGGTCGGCCAGTGACGGAGTTCACCAACTGCCCTGAAATCAAGCCTTGCGTGGTTTGGGAGACGCCCGCCAGCGCCCAGAACAACACCAAGAGAAGCGCGCGGATGCTCGAAGTCATCAATAGAGACTCTAAAGCGCGAGTGCGAAGCAGCCGTAGTAAGATGCAGGTTAACATGAAGCGAAAGTGGAGGCATTGGGCGCTGTGTGTCTTGTTGGCACTCGGAAGCACTGCCGCCGCGTGGTCGCTCAGTGGCGTCCGCTTTTTCCAGATCCTGAACTTAAAGGCGTACGACGCCCATTTTGTCCTCCGTTCCCTGCTCCAAGGGCCGCCCACGATCTCTAACATCGTCCTTTTAGTCGCAGACCAGAAGACCTTCGATACCTTTTCAGAACCGCGGCTGTTCTGGCACAAGCACTACGCCGACGCGATCCGGGCTGCTTCGGAAGCGGGCGCCAAAGTGATCGGATTGGACCATGCTTTCGGCATACCGGTCGACAAGTGGGAGCCCGATTACGATCGACTGATCGGTGAGTCTCTCAGTGCGTCGGCGGCTCCCGTAGTCTACGGCTACGTTACCGAGCTGAATTCGAACCAGACGTCGCAATCGATGCCGATCAACATGATTGCCGCGGGACTTGGGCTGGGCGCTTTCGCCAATCTTACCACCGACGCGGACGATTTCGTCCGATGGCAGGAGCTAATCGAGGCTCCGTCGAAGAATCCCACCGATCCTCCGCCCGCCCGCTCTTTCGCGCTGCGCGTAGCCGAGAAATATCTGGGCGTCGACGCTGAAGTTCAGGACGGCAAGCTTGTGCTGGCAGGGAACGTAATCCCGATTTCGCCCGACCGCAAGCTCGCCATCAACTACGCCGGGCCTCCCGGCACGTTCCCCAGCTATTCGTTGGCCGATTTCGAGGCAGCCGCGAAGGCCGGCGACCAAGCCAAACTACGAACTGGGTGAACGGCAAGATCGTGCTCATCGGAATCGATTTCGCCGACGAAGACCGAAAGGCGACACCGTTCTACACGCTCTTCGGCGGCCCCAAGTGGACTACGGCCGGCGTCGAAATCCACGCCAATACGATCCGCACTCTGCTCGAACATCTATATCTGGTGCCAGTTCCAGAATGGGTTCGAGTGTTCGCCCTGATTCTCGCCACTTCAATTACGGTTTGGATCGCTACCGAACTGGTTGCTTCGCGCGCGGCCGTGTTCGTGCTGCTGGAGTTGATTGCGATCCTGGCGGCGACCCATCTGGTGTTCGAAGGCGGCTTTATTCTTTCGACCTCCGAGGTTCTGCTGGCGACTTCACTCTGCCTGATCGGTTCGGTGGTTTATCGCTTTGGAACCGAGGAAAAAGGGCGCAATCTCTTCCGCCGCGCCATTTCGATGTTCGTCGGCAAGCAACTGGCCACATCGCTGGATGAAACTCAGGCGATTGCACTTTCGGGAAAGCGGCTGGAGGTCACCATTCTGTTCACCGATATCCGCGGGTTCACGGCATTCACTGAAGAAGTCTGCGAGAAGGAAGGGCCGGAAGTGGTGGTGCAGGCTGTTGAACGAATACATGGCGATGATGGTGGGGATCATCGTGAATTATCGGCGGCCACGCCAACAAGTTCATCGGGGACGGCATTCTGGCCATGTTTTCTGACGAGGATGAAGGCGCCGTGCCAGGCGATCACGCGCTTTCGCGCGGTTCGCTGCGCCACCCGAATGGTGACGGCTCAGAGCCAGTTTCAGACCGGCGCGGGCATCCACACCGGACCTGCCGTTGTAGGAAACGTGGGATCAGCCGATAAAATGGAATATACAGTTTTGGGCGACACGGTGAATCTTGCATCCAGGCTCGAAAGTCTGAATAAGGAGCACCATACGAAGCTGTTGATGTCCGGCGCTACCCGAGAGCCGTCTTGGGAAGCAAAGTGGAAACCGTGCACTTGGGCGAAGTGCCGGTGCGGGGCAAGGCGGTTCCGATCAATTTGTATACGGTCGCCTCGCTGGTGGCCAAGGCCGTGGTGAATGCGTAGCCGATTTCATACGTTCTTCTATTCGATGGCCGCTGCGTCGGCATTCGGCGACACAAAAGAAGAGCCAGTCGGCCTGGTTTTGTCGGCAGCCGGAAGCAAGCTGCTGCGCGCCGATACCGAGACGCCGCTCGGCGCAAGAGCCGGCGACCTGCTGTTTGCCGGCGACGGCCTGAGCACCGAAACTCGGCGGCCTCCTTCCTGTTCTGCCCTGCGAAGGCTATCGATACGCTGGGTCCATCGGGCGAAGTTCGTCTGGAATCGAAGCAGCCCAAAGTGAAAGCCGGCAAGATCTCCGAGCAGCCGGCGCGGGCCTGCACTTTGCCGCAAACGCTGCGCGTCGCGACGGCCAGCCAGCAACACTACGGCGTCAGCATGACGCGCGGGCATCAACAAGCCCGAAGTTCCTGCCGACCCCCCGCGATAAATTGGCCCGGATGTGCAGGCCGAGCTGGCCCCTCACGACGCTGCACTAGCGGCCAATCCGAAAGATCCCGCCGCGCTGGTCGGCGAGGCCACGATTTTTGAAAATCACAAGCTGACCGCCAACGCGCTGGAGATGTACTACAAGCTCCGCGAGTCAGTGGCCCGACGCGGTCTGGATCAAGAGCAAAATCTTCGAGCTGGAGGAGGCGCTGGCGAGCCAGGTTGCCGCAGCCACCGCCGCCGCCGGGACGGGAGGCAAAACCTACGCTCTGCTGGTGGGAATCTCGAAATACGCAAAAGCCGGAGCTGTCGCTGCAATTCGCCGACGCGGACGCCAGCGTGTTCGGCCAGCTTCTGCAGAGCCCTCGGGGCGGTGGTTTGATGCCCGATAACGTCCTGCTGCTAACCGATGAGAAAGCCACCACGGCCGCCGTCCGCAACGGCTTCCAGGATTTCTTGAAACGCCGCGCTGGCAAGAACGACACCGTCATGATCCTGATCGCGGGCCACGGCACGGTGGAGGTGCCGGGCAGCAAGAACGCATTCATCCTCACTTACGACTCCGACCCGCAGGATCTGAAAAGCACCGCACTTGCCATGGCCGAGCTGCAGTCCTTATTCGAGGAGCAACTCGCCAAAGTGGGCCGCGTGCTGCTGTTCGTGGACGTCTGCAAGGCCGGAACCATCGGCACCATCCACAACACCACCGTGAGCGCGAATGTCCAGCAATTGGGCGACGTGGAAGGCGATCTGTTCGGGCTGCTCGCCAGCCGCCCCAAAGAAGTGTCGCTCGAAGGGCCGCGAATTCGGCGGCGGGCACGGCGTCTTCAGCTACTACGTCATCAAGGGGCTGGAAGGCGCAGCGGACGAGAACCACGACGGCGTGGTCGACGCCAACGAGCTGATCAAGTACGTCAACGACAGCGTGCCGATGGCCACCGACAACAAGCAGCACCCGCGCGAATTCGGCACCTATGACAACACCATGCGGCTTTCCGACGTCAAGAAGCCCGGCATCAACTTGGCGCACTGGCGGATTATACTGGACGCGCGCAGCGGCCAGCCATTGTATCTCGCCTCCACATCCATGAGCGGCTTGCCGTTCGACCAACAGGCTTCAGACGAGGTGGATCGCTTTGCTTCCGCGATCAACGCGGGCCGGATTCTGCCCGAGCAGCCGGACAATGCTTTCGACGCTTTGCAGCGGCTCCAGAATCAGCTCGACCCGAACCAATACCAGGAGCGCAAAAACCAGCTTCAGGTCGCGCTCGAAAACAAGGCGCAGGAAGTTCTGTTGCGATACCTCGCCGGCGACCAGATGCCGCAATCGCGGTCGGACTTCGAGCAGGCGCAGCCGCTATATGGAAGCAGCGCGCACGGCTGACCGAGGAATCGCTGTTTCTCGAAGGCCGCCAGGATTTCTTCCAGGGCCGGGCGCTGCTGTTCGATAAGAAATTTCCGGAAGCCGCCCAGTTGCTTGAGCAATCCGTGCGGATCGATCCGGGCGGGGCATACGGATTCAACGCGCTGGGCATCGCGTACCTGGAGCAGGCGCAGTACGACAAAGCGATTCCGGCTTTTCGCGATGCGGTCCGCCGCGCCCAGCATTGGTCGTATCCGCTGCACAACGAAGCGCTGGCCTTTGTCGAGACCGGCGACTACCGATCGGCTATTCGGGCTTATCAGGAAGCCATTCGGCTGACGCCGCAGTACAGCTACTTGCCTTATAATCTCGGGCTGGTTTATCAGCGGCTGAATCGCCGCAACGACGCGGAGGCGGCCTACCGGAAGGCCAGTTCACTGGCGCCCGATTCAGCCGAGCCGTACAATGCGCTCGGCACACTCAAAGCATCCGAGGGTAAGCGGAGCGAAGCCGAACAGCTTTACCGCCAGTCTTTGCAGAAGAATCCGAACCTGCTCGCCGCGCGCCACAATCTGGCGTTGTTGCTCGCGAGTCAGAGCACCAGTCAACCAGAAGCCATCAACCTGTGGCGCGAGAACCTGCGGCAATCGCCCGATTATCTTCCGTCGCGTCTCAGCCTGGCGGGAACTTTGGCCGAGCGCGGCGATAACGCGGCTGCGATTGAAGAATATCGCAAGATTCTGGAAGCGAAGCCCGCCTATCCAGCGGCGCGAATCGCACTAGCCGGCCTGCTCGCGAAGTCCGGCGACACTGACGGAGCGATCCAGGAGTTACGGCGGGTTTCAACCGAGGGATCGCAGAATGCGGATATTTTCGAGCAGATCGGCGACCTCGAAGCCGGTCGCCAGCGAGTCGCCGAAGCCAGAGCGGCTTATGAATCAGCACTCGGTCTTGCCTCTGATCGCGGCGCGCGGAAGAGAATCGGCAACAAGCTGAAGGCGCTTCGCTGAACATAAGAAACGCCCGCCATTGCTGGCGGGCGCTCTCCTCCAAAGGCCACAATTCCTCTTTCGATGGAGGGTGCGACCTCAAGCGTTAGACGATGTGATAGAAGAATCTGTTACTACTTGGTGGACAGTATTTTGCCCTTAGCGCTTAGCGCTTGTCGCCCGCGGCTGCCTGCGATGCTTTTTGACTGGCCTTGGGAGTGTCCGTTTTGGATATGTCGATACCACCTTTGAAATATGCCCCGTCTTCGATGATGATGCCCGCGGTCTTGATGTCGCCGACGATGGTGGCGCCGGCGCGGAGTGCGATCCGCTCCTCGGCCTCCACGTTTCCACGCACCGAACCGAACACGATTACTTCTTTGGCTTTGATGTTGGCGTTCACTTTGCTCTCGGGGCCGATGGTTAAGCGATTCTTCAAGTCCAGCCGGCCTTCCAGCTCACCATCCACGAACAATTCTTCATCGCACGAGACGTCGCCGATGATCTTCATGGTCTTGCCGAAGATCGTCGGGCCTTCCGGTTTCGCCGCGTTCCCCGGCGGGTTCGGCGTGGCTGCGGGCGGCCGGGGCGCAGGCGCAGGACTAGCCTGAGCCGGTTTAGCTTGCGGCGAATTAGCCGGGGCGGGACTGCTCTGGGCTGGATTGCCCGGCTGCGACGGAGTCTGAGTTGGTTGTGTCTCTCCTGGTTTTCCCCACATAAGTTGCTCCGATGTGCACGCCGCCTGCCATTCCAAACGGCGCTTGATTCTCTTCAAGTGTAGCGCGGTTACCTGGTCAATGGGTCGCACCAGTTGTGTATTTTTTGACCGGCGGTATCGGGAAACCTTGCGCTAACGTCCGCGCACGAAGAAAGTCGCTTTATCGACGCCGGCATCCACTGCCACGTCAAAGAACCCGATCATCATCTCTTCCCAGCTCTGCTCGCCGAACCGGACCTCGGCTTCGGCATCGGGATTGCGCGGATTGTTCTTTGAATTATCAAAGTAGGCGGTCCACTGCAGGCGCGTGCCTGCCGAAATCAGACGCGGCTCGGATAATCGGTAATTGAGCTGCCAATTGAAGTCGTAGTCGTTGACCTTCAACAACGTATCGAGGTTTCCATTTGGCCGCACGATCGAGTACTCGAACGACTTACCGCGCAAGTGCATATGTGGAAAAAGGCTGATCAGCAGCGCGTCGTTCGGTAAGGTGCCGGACACTGAGACGCGATAGCTGGGGTCTTCGGGCGGGATCAAGAACTTGTCATTTCCCATTTGCAGCGTGAGGACAGCTAGTTTTGGCGGCTCTTTGGCGAATACGATTCCGATGCGCGTGCGATCCCTCACCGCTTGGCCGTCCGCCGTGTAATGCATCTGCAGTACAAGGTCGGACCCAGCCTTGATCTTCTTCGCCATTCCTGGTTTCCACTGATCCAGCGAGTTGCCCGGTGTGTAAACCATAAGGATGTCGCTAGTAGTGAAGCCTTTCGAGAGAGGAACTGAAAACGCCGCGCTGCCAGGTTGTCCTTCCAGCCATTTCGATCCGGGCTCACGGATGTACACGACGGCATGGTGAACGACACGATGTTCAGTGGGCTGGACTTCCACCTTCTGAATCCATTTGTCCTGGGAAAAGTGCGTGGGAAGGATGATGTACTGATAGTCGACCGTGCCTTTGTCAGGGATTGGAAAAGGCTTCGGCATTTCAAAGACCGCGTCCGGAGTCCCGATCGCCCAACCTTGCGGCCAGGCGCGTGGCGTGGGCGCGTCCGTCGAGTCACCTTCGGGAGTGCCGCCGTCCACCCAGTTGACCAGCGTGTTAATTTCCAGTTGCGAGAGCGACCGGTCATTGGCGAAGTGCCCGTATTTCGGGTCCGCCAACCAGGGCGGCATCTTGTGGGTGAGCACCGCTTCCCGAATCGACTTGGCCCAGGGCCGAGCGTCTGCGTACGTAAGCAAAGACATGGGCGCGATCTCACCCGGCCGATGGCATTCCTGGCAGCGTTGCTGGAGAATCGGCAGTACGTCTTTGTGGAAGGTTGGGGGAGTGGCAGCTATCGCTGTCGCCAGCGCCGCCATTGCGGCGAAACTAACGAGCGAGCGACGCAACGTATTTATCGCGGCATTGCTTGGAACAAAAATAGAAAATCTCGCCTCCGACCTTTTCCTGGATGGATGTCGCGGCAGCGATGTAGGTTCCACAGGCCGGATCTTTCTTCAGTTCGCCGGTCAGCGGGACCTGCTTTTCGGAAGCCTGGCTGGATTGGCGCTGCTGGCCGGCGCCTGGACTCATCAGCTCGCCGAACCCCTTGGTAATGATTCTGAGGATAGCCCGCAGGACCGAGATCAGGATCACCGCGAAAATCAGGTACAAGATGACGCGGAACATTCGCCTATTTCGATTTTGGCATAAGCTGCCAGCCTGCGACCGCGTTACTCCTCGCGGACCACTTCCCGGCGCGACATAAGGCGACGAAACCCCTCCTGAGCGAAATGATGATCGTTCGTCAATATTTCGGTGATCCCTTCCCGTCGCATAACGTTCATCGTGATGCAGTCTGTGAGGCTGTATTTCTTGTCGGGACGCCGCTCGTAGAGCGCCGGACCACCCTGAAAGGATTCATGCGACTGGGGGATCACGGCGATTTCATCTGAATCGAGAATCGTGCGGACTAATTCACAAGCCAACCGGCGGGTACGGTCACCAAAACCAGCGACACCCGTGAGAAACTCTGAGAGCACTTCTTCTGTCGTGACCAAGCGTGTGTCGTCCAAATCCATGGATTTGGCAGATTCGGACCAAGGGTCATTAGGCAGAAAAATCGCGATCCAATATAGCGTGTCCGCGAAGATTCGCCTCAATGCTTTGGCGATCCATAGATGTAATGATCGAGCCGGCTGGAGAAACAGGCGGGACCGCTCGTCGCTCCGCTTGAAGAATCTTCTTCCCGAGCTTTTGCGCAATCTCCACGATTCGCGGAAGCTTACGTCTCTTGGCCTTCTTTTGAGTAACCCTCGGCACGATTCAAGGATAACAATTCAGGCAACATCCCCCAACCGCACCTGGCATTGCTGGCTATTCTTCTTTGCTCGCTTCCTTGCGCGCCGCGTCAATCCGCGCCTGCGCGTGGCGGGCGGCGATCAGGGCCGAGGCGATGTCGATCCCGAGCGCGGGATTGATCATGGCGTCCTGGGCGTGCTTCAGATCCTTCTCGGCTTGGCGTGACGTCGATCTCGTGCCCCTTTCTCGGCGATATCGGTCAACACCCGAACCACGTTATTGTAGATCTCCAGAAACCCGCCGCGGATGGCGAGGCTGAAGCGATGATCGTCGGGCGTGGTGTAGGTCATCGCGCCGATGCCCAACTCAGACAGCAACGGCGCGTGGTCCGGCAGCACGCCGATGTAGCCATCCGTGGCCGGAATCTGCGCGCGGATAGCCTTCTCGCGCGCGAGCAGCCGCTCGGGTGTGGCAATCTCGATCTCGAACGTGTCGGCCATCGGCTATGCCTCGCCCTGCTTGCGCAGTTCCTCCGCCTTCTTCTTGACATCTTCGATGTCGCCCTGCATGTAGAAGGCCTGCTCGGGCAGATCGTCGTGCTTGCCTTCCACCACTTCCTTGAAGCTGCGGACCGTATCGGCCAGCGGAACGTACTTGCCCTTGAAGCCGGTGAACTGCTCGGCGACGTGGAAGGGCTGCGACAGGAACCGCTGGATCTTGCGGGCGCGCGCCACGATCTGCTTGTCGTCGTCGGAAAGCTCGTCGATGCCGAGAATCGCGATGATGTCCTGCAGGTCCTTGTAGCGCTGCAGAATCTGCTTCACTTGTTGCGCGACGTCGTAGTGCTCCTCGCCCACGATGCGCGGATCGAGAATGCGGGAGGTCGACGCCAGCGGATCCACCGCCGGATAGATGCCCTGCTCCACCAGGCTGCGCGTCAAGTTGGTGGTGGCGTCCAGGTGCGCGAAGGTGGTGGCCGGCGCGGGATCGGTGTAGTCGTCGGCGGGCACGTAAATCGCCTGCACCGACGTGATGGAACCTTTCTTGGTGGACGTGATGCGCTCCTGCAACTCGCCCATCTCGGTGGCGAGGTTGGGCTGATAGCCCACCGCCGAAGGCATGCGGCCCAGCAGCGCCGAGACTTCCGACCCGGCCTGCGTAAAGCGGAAAATGTTGTCGATGAACAGCAGCACGTCCTGGCCCTCTTCGTCGCGGAAAAATTCGGCGACGGTCAGCCCGGTGAGGCCCACGCGCAGACGCGCTCCGGGCGGCTCGGTCATCTGGCCGTAAATGAGCGCGACTTTGGACTTTTTGTAGTCGTGCGGATCGAGCACGCCGGATTCCTGCATTTCCAGCCACAGGTCGTTGCCTTCGCGGGTTCGCTCGCCGACACCGGAAAACACCGACACGCCGCCATGTTTTAGAGCGATGTTATTGATCAGCTCCATGATGACGACGGTTTTGCCGACGCCCGCGCCGCCGAACAGCCCGATCTTGCCGCCGCGCAGGTAGGGCTCCAGCAGATCGATCACCTTGATGCCGGTCTCGAACATCTGCAGTTCGGTGGCCTGTTCTTCAAAGGCCGGCGCGGCACGATGGATGGGCCACTTCTGAGCTCGGTATTCACGGGACCCATGTTGTCCACCGGCTCGCCGATGACGTTCATCACGCGGCCCAGAGTCTCGTTTCCGACCGGCACTTCGATGCCGTGGCCCAGGCTCACTGCCTTCATCCCGCGCACCATGCCGTCGGTGGGCTGCAGCGCGATGGTCCGCACGCGGCCTTCACCGATGTGCTGCGCCACTTCGACCATCACGTCGATGGGCATGCGGCGTTGTGAAGCCTTCGCTGGTGATGTGGATCGCCGTGTTGATGACGGGGATCTGGTGCTCGGGGAACTGAATGTCGACGGCCGGTCCGGCCACCTGGATTACTTTGCCTTCGACCAATCCGTTGGTTGTTGCCATAAATGCCTTTCAGATCCAGGCAGGAATGCCTGTGCCACTCAATCCAGAGCGGCGGCGCCGCTCACGATTTCGATAATCTCTCTGGTAATACTGGCCTGCCGGACGCGATTCATCTTCAGCGTCAGCGAATCGATCACATCGGCGGCATTGGAGCTGGCCGCCTCCATCGCGGTCATACGCGCGGCGTGTTCGGCCGCGGCCGATTCCAGCATGGCGCGGAAAATCTGCGCTTCGATGTAGCGCGGCAGCAGGCTCTCCAGCAACTCTCCCGGCGGCTGCTCGTAAATGTAGTCGATCTGCTCCTGCTTCTCCGGAAGCTTCTATCGGCAGCATGCGCGTGACGACCAGCCGCGACGCCATCATGCTTTTGAAATTGTTCACCACCAGGTAAACCGCGTCGATCTCGGCTTTCGGAATCGCTCGGTCACCTTGCGCGCGATTTCGAGCGCGTCCTCAAAGCGCGGGGCCTTCTGAAAAAGCGTGGAATATTCGCCTGTGACGTGCGAGTGTCGCTTGCGGAAGAAATCGCGGCCCTTGCGGCCGATCAGCTCCAGTTGAACTTCGGCGTCCGGATGCTCCTGGATAAATTTCTGCGCCGTCGCGAATGACGTTGGAATTGAACGCGCCGGCCAAGCCGCGGTCGGCCGTGATCACCAGGAATTGAATGCGCTTCTCAGGCCGTTTGGCCAGCAACTCGATGCTCCTCGTCTTCGTGCTGTTCGGCCGCGGCCTGCGCGACATTGGCCAGCATGCGCCGGATGATTTGAGCGTACGGACGCGCCGCCAGCACCCGGTCCTGCGCACGCCGCAACTTGGCCGCCGAGACCACTTTCATGGCCTTGGTGATCTGCTGCGTGTTTTTGACCGAGCGAATTCGCCGGCGTAAATCGATCAGGCTGGGCATCGGTTAGGCCGTGACGGCTGCTTCCTTGTGCTTGGCGACAAAGCGCTCCTTGAACTCCTTCAGCATCCGCGTTCACCTTGGCCTTGAGCTGGTCATCCAGCGTCTTCTTTTCGCGGATCGTCCTGCAGCAGAGCGGCGTGTGTCGAAGTCCAGGAAATCGATAGAGTTCCGCTTCAAAAAGCCGGCACTGCTCCACTGGCAGATCGTCGAGCATCCCGTTGCCACCGGCGTAGAGGATCAAAACCTGCTTTTCCACCGGGAGCGGCGAATACTGCGGCTGTTTCAAAATCTCCACCAAGCGGCTGCCGCGATTCAATTGGGCTTGCGAAACCTTGTCCAGTTCCGAGCCGAACAGCGCGAACGCCGCCAGATTGCGATATTGCGCCAGATCCAGACGAAGCGAGCCGGCCACTTGCCGCATGGCCTTGATCTGCGCGCTGCCGCCGACGCGGCTGACTGAGAGGCCAACGTCGATGGCCGGACGGATGTTGGAATTGAACAGATCGGCCAGCAGGAAGATCTGGCCATCGGTGATGGAAATCACGTTGGTTGGAATGTAGGCCGAGATATCGCCGGCCTGAGTTTCGATGATCGGCAAGGCCGTGAGCGATCCGCCGCCTTTTTCGTCGTTCAATTTTGCGGCGCGCTCGAGCAAGCGGCTATGGAGGTAGAACACGTCGCCGGGATATGCTTCGCGTCCGGGCGGACGGCGCAGCAGCAGTGAAATCTCGCGATACGCGGCGGCGTGCTTCGAAAGATCGTCGTAGATGCAGAAGCGCGTGGCGTTTGCTGTCGCGAAAGATACTCGCCCATGGCGCAACCGGCATAAGGAGCGATATACTGCATGGGCGCTGGATCGGAGGCCGTGGCCGCCACCACGATGCTGTATTCCATGGCGCCGTATCTTCCAGCGTCTTGACCACCTGCGCGACAGTGGAGCGCTTCTGGCCGATCGCGACGTAGATGCAGATGACGTCGCCGCCCTTCTGGTTGATGATGGTGTCGAGCGCGACCGCGGTTTTTCCGGTCTGGCGGTCGCCGATGATCAGCTCGCGCTGGCCGCGGCCGATCGGAATCATCGAGTCGATGGCCTTGATGCCGGTCTGCAAGCGGCTCCTTCACCGGACGGCGGTCCACAACGCCGGGAGCGATGGCTTCAATCGGCCGCGTTTCCGCTGGTGCGATGGGTCCTTTGCCGTCGATCGGCTGGCCGAGCGCGTTCACCACGCGGCCGATCATGGCTTCGCCCACCGGAACCGACATGATTTTGCCGGTGCGCCGGACTTCGTCGCCTTCCTTGATCTCCTGATACTCGCCCAGCAGCACGGTGCCGACCTGGTCTTCTTCCAGGTTGAGCGCGATGCCGGTTACGCCGTGCGGAAACTCCACCATCTCGCCGGACATCACGTTTTCCAGGCCGTAGACGCGCGCGATGCCGTCGCCGACCGAGATCACCGATCCGGTCTCGGAGACATTCACCGCCTTTTCGTAGTGCTCAATTTCGTCGCGCAACAGGCGCGCGATTTCATCTGCTTGGATTTGAGCCATATTCACCCTTTTATCCGGCGGACTGTTCCGACCAACTGCCGCCGCAATTGCTGCAGCTGTCCCCGCATAGATCCGTCGTACACTGTCGATCCGATCCGCGCCAACGCGCCGCCCAGCAAGCTGGATCCACGGCGAAGCGCAAGCGCATCGTTTTCCCCGTCAAGCGCGATAATTCCGCTTCCAGGCTCGGCGCTGCGCCGCGCATCCAGCGCCGTGGCGGACGTCACTTCCGCCCGGACAAAGCCCAGACGCTCGATCCATGAGCAGTTCGAACGCTTCCGAAATCTCCCCCAGCAGTCCGATGCGCCGGTGATTGATGATCACGTAAACAAAATTCCGGATCAGATGCGACACGGACATTTCTGCCAGCAAGCGGCCTATCACCGCACGCTTGCGAGAGTTTGGAATGGCGGGCGTGAGAAGGGCGGTCCGCAACTCGGCGGAGCCGGCGATCATCTCTTCCACTGCACGCACTTGCCGAACGGCGTCTTCGGGTTGAACCGTCGAGGTCGAAACCGTAACCACATCGACCAGTGCGCGTGCGTAGCGATTAGCGACTGCCGCGGCCATAGTTAGCGCTCCGCCGCCACGCCGGGCTTCACCCGCATGCGCAGATCCTGCAGGAATCCGTCCATCAACTCCTCCTGCACATCCTTGGTCAGGCGAGAGTGGATGCGCTGCTCGGCCAGATCGAGAGCGAGCAGCGCCGCATACTTCCGAAGATCATGCCGCGCTCCGTTGATCATCAGTTCGATCTCTTGCCCAGCCTGTTGCTGGATTCTCTGGAGATGCCGTTCCGCTTCACTGCGCAGACGCTCACCTTCAGCTGCCGTTTCGGCTCGAGCCGCCTGACGCAGGCTCTCGATCTCACGGTCCAAATCCGCTAAACGCTTGTCGATACTGGCAGCGCGCGCCTCGGCATCCTGCTTGGCTTTGGCGGCCTCAAGCAAAGACTGCTCAATCTCTTTGGAGCGCGTGGCGAAGTATGGCGGCGCGTGTTTCGAAATCAGGTAGCCGAGTCCTGCAGCGAGAATCAGGAAATTCGCCCACTTCCACCAGATCCAAGGATCGCCCCGTTCGCCTTCACGTTGGGTTGCGGGCGCCGGCCGTGTTTCTTGAGGCAGAGCGTAAAACGCAAAGGCTAATCCGAATGCGAGGGCGAGCGTCGCGCGGCGCATCAGGCGGCCTTCCCTTCGAGCAACGAGCTAGCAATTTGGTCGGCGAGCGCCGCGGTCGTGGCGCCAAGATCCCGTTTAGCCGCCGCAGTTTCGATGTCGAGTTGCTGCTTGGCTTGGTGAATCGAATCGCGAGAGCTGCGCCTGGCTTCCTCTAGACGGGCGTTTTGTTCACCAATCCAGCGGCGCCGCGCTTCCTCCTGCTCCTGATAGATCTCCTCGCGAGCCTTGCGCAACGAAGCTTCGAGGGCAGCCGCCTTTTCGGATGCTTTAGCCAGGAGCGTCTCCGCGGATTTCCGCGCGCCTTCTGTGGCCTCGCGACGCTTCGCCAATACTTCGCGCATGGGACCGAAAAACATCCGCTTCAAGTACAGGTGCACGATTAGCAACAGCACCACCGTGGGTATTGCCTTTAGCAGTAATCGACCTAGATCGTGTAAGGTTGCGTCCATTTATTTAGTGAAGGGGACTTTGACTTGAGAAAGCGCCGCATCACCCTGCGGACGCCGGAAACCGATACCCTAAAAACGTTACCGTAGCATAGTTGGTGCAGCGAATACAAGGCCGGAAACAGCAGATTTTTAGGGAGTTGTAGCGCTTTCAGCGCGACTAAACCCCCTCTTAGTAGAATACATCTTCAGACGCAAGGAGACCTACATGGCAGAAAAAGTTCCGCAGACTTATGCGAACCACGTGCGGCTGCATCCGCCCTTTCACTTCTTCCTGATTCCTTCCGCGCTGCTGTTGTTGATTCTGACTATCGTCAACGTAGTGCGGCATTACGATTTGCTGGAATCCTGGATTCTGCTGCTGATCGGCGTGATGGCGCCCATAGCGATTCTTCTGATCCGCATCAATCCGCTTCGGGCTCAGGATCGCGTGATCCGCCTGGAGGAGCGGTTGCGGCTGGCAGCACTCTTAAATGAACCGCTGAGATCGCGAATCGGAGATCTTAGCGAATCACAATTAGTGGCGTTGCGCTTTGCATCCGATGCAGAGGTGGCGGCGCTGATGGAAAAAGCATTGAAGGAGCAGATGAAAGCGGCCGATATCAAGAAGGCAGTGGTGAGCTGGCGGGCGGATGTGTTCCGGGTTTAAAGCCACAATTGACTGCGACGCAGTGCTGCCCTCGCACCAACAGCACGCATCGCAGCCCATCGTGGTCTCCACGACAGCACCCAACTGAATCCAGCTTAAGGCTCGGATGTTCTCGCCGGATGGATGCAGCTTCGTAACTAACGCATGCTCAAGGAGAAATAGTTTTGGATTTTTGTCACTAGCGTAAAAGCATCAAGACCTGAACGCCCGAATAAACCAGGATGCACGACATGGCGCTCACCGCCAGCACGATAAGGCCGGTGCAGAGGTTCGGGGAGACCGAGGTTTGCCTGGGCATATCGATCCACCGCGAACTACAGAGCTCGTCTCCGGCCACGCAGAAGAGTGGCAAGGAAAAGGATCAGGAACAGGAAGAGCAGCACCTTGGCGACGAGTGCCGCAGTCGCAGCCAGTACTGCGAAGCCTAGGACTCCGCAAATGAGCGCGACGATCAGGAACATCAGTGCGTAGTAAAGCATGACGCACCTCCGGGCTAGGGATAGGGCATGTTTTATTCCAGTACGAGGCGGCGGGCTAAGTTGTTGAAGGCGTTGAGTGGCTGGGCGGGATCCCACGAGCCCGACGCTTGATCGTAAAGAAAAAGTTACTCGCTCAATCAGACAAGACCGGTAACAGGGGGGATTTTCTTTCCGGTTGATGACCGTCGAGATCCAGGAAACGGGGGTCAAGAAGTCGATCTGGTTCCAGATTTCCCATGGCCGCCAGGAGCGATTCCTTCAGATGCGGGTGTTCCTTCTCGATTTCACTGAACAGGCTGCGGATGGACTTTCGCACTGTGCCGGTCCGTTCCGAGCAGCCGCAAGGCACGATCGGCGCACCCAAAGACTCGGCGAAGCGGCTGGTGATGTCCTCGGTAACGAATGCCAGCGGACGAATCAGCCGAAATTCCTTGTCGCGCGAGTAGGTGATGGGCGGCAGCGCGCTCACGCGGCCGGTAAACATCGCATTGCGCAAGAACGATTCGCAAAAATCGTCGGCGGTGTGCCCAAAGGCGACAACATTGGCGCCCAGGCCGCGCGCGATTTCGTAGACGGCGCGGCGCCGGTAGCGGCTGCAAAGATCGCAACCGTGAGTGGGCTGTTCTTTCAGCAACCGGAGCGAGGGCCGGTCCTGGTAATAGGTCCAGGCAATCCCGCGCTGCTTCAGATACTCGCCCAGCGGCTCGATGGGACGCATGAACTTGCCCTGCTCCACCGTGAAGGCGCAGACCGAGAAATCCACTGGCGCGCGTTTGGCAAGCATCAGCAGGGCTTCGAGCAAGGTCAACGAATCTTTGCCGCCGGATAATGCAACGGCGACGCGATCACCGTTGCGGATCATCTTAAAACGGCCGACCGCCTCGCCGACTTTGCGCAGAAGGATCTTTTCGAGGTCCAAGATACGATTATACGGGGGTAGCGGCGGTCTTAGCGGGGAGATCGACCTTTGGGGATTGCCGTAGGGACTTGATTCGGCTACACTCCTGGCAGAGGGAATTATGACTCGTTGTCTTGCGGTGTTCGTTATTATCGCGCTGTTCGCCGTGGGGGCACTCGCGCAAACCTCGGTTTCTGCTACAGCGGTAGGTGCGAATGGCAGTCGGTACTATGCATTTTGGTCCGACGCCGCCTTTCGCCATGCGGCCGATTACGGGAGCTCCTTACTCAGGCGAGCAAGTCAACGAAACGGTGCAGACCCTAGTAGATGGGACTCACATCACCCAAACGATGCCGGCAACGAAGGTTTATCGAGATTCGTTGGGCCGAACTCGGACCGAGCGCCAGATGTTCAGGGGTCTAGCGGGCATCGGACATAACCGTTCCGGAGTCACCGATCATCATCGAAATTGTCGATCCTATCGGACAGTCAAGGTACACGTTGGACGCTCAAAACAAGGTTGCACATCGACAGGAGCTAGGGGCATCGAGACCGGAAACTATCGCAGCAAACCCCGTGGGCCGCGGAGACGTCTCGGGATCCGCCACCTTCGCCGTCAATGGAGGCGCTTTCGCCAGCCGCCTGGGAGCGGCTCCAACTCCGAATGCAACGGGTAAAATGATCGACCCAGCGCGTCCGCAGATGACTACAGAAAAACTTGCAAACCAGACCATCGAGGGAGTTTTGGTAGAGGGAACGCGGAACACTATGACCTGGCCCGTAGGCGCCCAAGGTAACGATCGCCCTATTACGAAAACGGATGAAATGTGGATGTCGCCCGAACTGAAGGTGGTCATCCTTAGCCAGACAAACGACCCACGCAGCGGGGAACATACTCAAAAGCTAATTAATATTGATCGGAGCGAGCCCGACCCAAGCCTGTTTCAACCGCCGCCCGATTACACGATCGTGGATGAGAAGGCGGACTTCTCGATTAAGTTGGGTTCTCAACAGCAATAAAAGTAGTGGGAGCGGAAAAACGCTCTTCAGGTTTTCAACAGGATCTCTAGTGATTCCCTGTCCCAATTACCCTCGTAACGGACGCTATTTAAGAACAAACCTGGAGTGTGGTTCACGCCGTTCTGAACCCCAGCAATAAAATCGGCGCGTACTCTTTCGCTGTAGGTTTGCTGCTTCAATTCATTACGGAACCGCTCGACATCCAAGCTTAGTTCTCCCGCGTAGTGAATCAAATCTTTGGTATGAAGCGCCCCTTGCCGCTCGAAAAGCAGCGTGTGCATCTCCCAGAACTTTCCTTGGGCTCCCGCCGCCTCTGCCGCTTCGGCTGCCTGCTGTGCATGGTGATGAATGCCGGAAAGAGGATAGTGCCGGAACACGACCCTCAATCGGGAAGCGATCTCCTTCTGCAGGTCACGAAGGGTCACATACAAACGCCCGCAATCCGGGCACTCGTAATCCCCGTACTCCACGAGCGTATGGGGGGCGTCCTGGGGGCCGTGTGCGTGGTCCACCAAAGGGCGAATCGGAAGCAAGAGGTGTGAAGGTTGGCCGGAATCCATATGCGAGTGTCGTACCAGTCCATTTACAGATGCACTAAAGACCGCCTAGGCTTCAACCGGTGCCCCTCAGACCAGACTTGCGGCAACACGGCCCGGTCGCTCTTCGAGGCCTACCTAAATGTCTTCGGGCCGACCATGGCCGGAAACGCCGTTTCTCCCCGATGCCCTACGCGCCTGTCCACATCCCCATCCGCTCAAGGAAGCCCCGGGGGTCGTAGAACGCCTCTATCTCCACGATATTGCCCATCTCGATGCGAAAAACATAGACGAGCGAGATCTGACCGAAACTGGTATCGGCCTGCCACACCGTCGCCACGTAATCACCATCCGCGATGTGGCGCACTGTGCGAACGTCGTTGATGACCGGCAGATATACTCTCAAGAAGCGAGTCACATGATCGCGACCCCGAATGGCCTCCCCTGAGAGCGGACCATCATAGAAGACGCTCTCGGCCAGCGGTGCTTGCGATAGATCCTTGTCTTTCATGGCTTTTAGGAATGCCGTGGCAGCGGCAATGTTTGGAGTCATGGACCTTACCTCCCGGTCGAGATTATATGCCTTCGAGAGCTCTCGCATTTTTTGTGGAACGTCGAAATGCAGCCAGTTGGCGCTCTTTGTTGGTTGCCGGATGAAGTAGTCCAACGCGGTTTTGCCTCCTAAATCATTCTTGGCAGAAATGTTCCGGTGCCAACTCGACCGAAACGGCCATTTCTTAGTCGCAAACGCGCCCTCAGTGGCGTTCCGGGCGGCTAAGTGGCCGTATGGCTCTGTCCTTCTAAGCCGCTGATACAGTGGACTTCGCACGCCGTGAAACATTCGGCCGGGCAGAGGCTAGTTCCTCAACGGCTTCCCCATTGCGGTCTAGGTTTAGGTTCGTATCCCATTCTGTCGATTGAGAGTACGGGCAATGACTTCCAACGATCTCGCCGCCTTGAACTATCCGGACGGAGACCCACGATGAGACGCGGCCGCTTCCACGGCTTACGGTTTCAGCGACGCATCCGCGTGCTGCCGGGCGTGCACGTCAATCTCAGCCTGAGCGGCATCGGCGTGTCCGTGGGTCCCCGTGGGCTGCATGCGGGCGTCACCGCACGAGGGCAGCGATACGTGAGCGCGGGCCTGCCTGGCACGGGTTTGAGCGTGCGACAATACAGCCCCGTGAATCGTTCGCCGAGGCTGAGCTTTTGGCCGCTTGCAATGGCGGCGGCGATTCTAGCCGTGCTATTGGCCGTGGCTTTGCGGTAGACGATTCAGCCTATAACCGCGTCTGCCGCTGATTCGATTTCGGCTGCCTGGAAAAACAGCGAGCTGATTACAAAACGCGCTTCAAGAAACTACCGGCGATCGTGATCATGATTGAAGTCGCGGTCACGGTCGCGATCCCAATGGCGGTCGTGCTCGCGGCGGCCGCGCTCGCCGTCCCAATAGCCTTCAAAAATCGCTCTCCGTCATGATGGGGCGCCACCCAATGCGCCGCTGCATAGGGAGGACGGCTCCAATATCCGGCGGGCCACCGATATCGGTTTCCGACCAAATACCAGTATCCATCGACCCAAAAATAATCGGGTCCGGGACTGGCGGGAACCACTCGTACTACACGCGGAGGCGGCGGCGGTCCAATTCGCACTCCGATCGAAATCTGGGCAAAAGCAGATCCGAGCACCAATAACATCAAGGGCAGCAGTTTCTTTGTCAATAAAGCAATTCCGCCAGCGTCAGTATCGTCGAATCAGTTCTCAGACTTTAGATCTGCCGGAATTCTGTTCTGCGCGCTGGGCGGTCGATCCTCACAGCGCGACGCAGATAGACAACGTTTCAGCCGAGCACTGCGGCTTGCTGTTGATCCTGGCAACGTGCGTTGATCAGGCCTTTTTCGCGGGCCGGCGCTTGCGGGCATAGATCGCACGCACAACGCTTTTGGATTTCGGCGCGTCCGTGGCCGGACGCTTGGCGCGCGCTATGGCTTGTTTCACGAACGCTCGAACCGCCGGCTCCGCCAAGTCCTCGAGCTCCGAGATTCGAATATGACGGACCCATCGGCCGGTGCCTTGCAGCACGCCCTTGGGGTCAACCAGTTCGGATCCACGATGGAATCCGAGATTCACCCACTTGGCATAGACCGCGATGTGGATGAAGCATTCACTGGGGCGGCCCGTAAATCCGTAGCCGGTGGCGACAGCGTTGTAGGCGTCGTAGATGAGCTCGGTTGAGTCAGGGGCCTCCTCGAGCACGAGCTTGCGAGTAGCCAGGGCCAGTTCCGTGATACGGGATTCGAAGGGCGCGAGGAACTCGAGGTATTCAGGCAAGGGCGGGGAAACTGTTTTAGTTTTCCGCGACAGTTTTCCAGCGTCCCGTTTCGAACTCAAGGTTGAAATTCTCGCCCAGATAAACCCGGCGCACCTCGGCATCGGCCCCGAGGGCTTCGGGAGTGCCGGCGCGGAAGATTTTCCCGTTATTGATGATGTAGGCGCGGTCGGTGACGGCCAGTGTCTCGCGGACGTTGTGGTCGGTCACCAGGATACCGATCCCGGAGTTTTTCAGATCGAAGATGATGCGCTGCAGCTCCAGCACCTGGATGGGGTCGATTCCGGAGAAAGGCTCGTCCAGCAGCAGAAAGCTAGGCTCGATCACTAGAGAACGCGCGATCTCCACGCGCCTGCGCTCGCCACCGGAGAGCGTATAGCCTTTGTTGTGCCGAACCGTTTCGAGGCCCAATTGCTCGATCAGCCGGTTCATGCGTTCTCGCCGCTCGCGCCCGCGCATACGGAGCGTTTGCAGGATAGCCATCAGGTTGTCTTCCACCGTAAGCTTGCGAAAAACCGAAGCTTCCTGCGGCAGATAGCTGATTCCACGCCGGGCGCGCTGATACATTGGCATGCTGGTGATGTCTTCTGATCCTTGCCCGTTCGAGACCAGCACACGACCGGAATCGGGGCTGATGAGCCCGACTATCATGTAGAAGGAGGTGGTCTTGCCCGCGCCATTGGGCCCCAGCAGACCCACCACCTCGCCCTGCTTCACCCACAGCGACACGTTGTCGACGACTTTCCGCCCGCGGTAGCTTTTCGAGATTTCGGCGGTCTGCAGAGTACGCATCGCGGCTACTTCTTCTTTTTGTGCATGACGGTTTTGACTGGTTTGCTTTCCACTCCGTTCACCAGCAGCCTATCATCCTTGGAAAACCAGGTCAATTTTTCGCCGCGTGTATTGCCACGCAGGCTGTCCACGAACAGCGGGCTGCCTCCTTCCAGGATAACTTTGTCTTCATCGACATAGTATTCGGCATGTTCGGACGTTCCATTGCGAACGCGGCCCGGAGCGGTTTGGACAATCTCCACCTGTCCGTCCGCGAAGGCATGATCGAGCGAAGAATCGTCGCTGTTATCGCGCAGAAAAGCGTGAACCTCGTGGGCCTTCACTTTCATATTCGGCCGGTCCAGGGTAACGCCGTCCTTGTAGTCCGCCACGCGCGTCATGTCGTTGTATTCGAGCTCGGCCGCCTTCACTACTGTAAACACGCGAGCCGCCTGGTTGGTTGCTGATTTCGTTGTTGATTTCTTGGATGTGGCCGCCTTGGCTTTGCCCGCGCCTTTTTCCGCGGCTTTGTCCGCTTCAGACGGCGGCGAGTCCGCTTTGTCGAGCAACTGGCTCACGACATGTCCATGGGCTTTGAGCACGCTATTTTCGCGGTCGATCTCGACGGTGTCGGCCTCCAGGCGGTTGGCGCCCTGCCACAACACCGCATTACCCTCATAGCGGATCTGCTGGCTGTTGTCGGACGAGCTCATCTTCTTCGCGCGGGCATGCAGGGGCTCGTCTTCGGACAGCATTCCTCCGGAGTCTTCCTTCTTCTTATCCGGCAGCCGTGTGGAGCTGACGTTGCCTTCAGCGCTGAAGTCGCCGGACATCTGGTTAAGCTGGATCTTGTCGGCGTCGGCCGAGCCGGTGGCATCCGATATTCGCGCACCACCGATAAGATCGATCAGATTATTGGGCTGGTCCAGCGCGGCGCGATCGGCTTTGGCGTGGCGCTCGCCTGCCTCGTAGCGAAAATTGCCCCACTGTTCGAGCTTCCCGAGCTGCGAGGAATTTGGCTGGAAGGTAGCAAGCAAATCTTTGCTCCAGGTGAGTTCCGGAGCGGGTGTTTCCTTACCATCCGACAGCTTCGGCTTCTCGGTTCGCGTGGTAACGTTGACCGAGCGGAACGACTGGATCTGGTTCTTGGGGCCATAGGCAATGGACACGCGATCGCCGTTCATCCAGCGATGCGGCTGTTCCGGACGGTTGGGGATGAACTCGATCGAGCCTGGCATGTCCGTCTCCACCGATTCGATCTCCTGGCCGCCGGCTCGCATCTTGGTCCGGAGGGTGTCGCTCTTGAGAATGCGGGTATCAGCCAGCTCGACATCCTTGGCCGGAACCGGGTTCGTTTCCACCATGCTGTGCCCGGATGCCACAGCGGTCTGGAGCACACTGCCGTCCCCGGAAGTATCGAAATCCATCACCACTCGGTCCGCGGTCATGGTCGTGATGGTTGTATCTTGCTTGGAGACCAGGCGCGCCTGATCGACACCGGTAATCTTCTGGATCTGGCTGTTGTCGTCGAAATCCATTCGGAGCTGCTTGGCCGAGTAGTCGAGGTTGCGGCCGGGACGTTGGTCGGCGCCCACCGCATTCTGGGTTTCAACCAGCTTGATAGAACCGTTCACTAGCGTCACCACAGCGGGTCCGGCGTTCAACAGCATAGTGTCGCGTGAGAGCTTGGACCAGGGCGACAGAAAGACCTTCGCTTCACGCTCCTTGTAAGTGACCTCGCCCGCTGCGATTTTCATGGGCACGGTCTTCGGATCGGTCCCGCGCCAAGTCAAGTCCACCTGGCTGTGCATCACTAGTTCGCGCGTGTTGGGATCGTAGTCGGCGCCCACTCCTCTACCTTCGCCGCGGTCGAATTGAAAAGTCGCCAGCCGGTCGGTGTGGGCCTTGCCGGTCTTGCTCTCCACGCGGACTCCCGAAGATTTGATGACGATCAGCCGGCCGCTCGGAGGCTTGTCCACCGACATTCCCATCGTGATCTCGACATCGCCATCGGAGTAGAGCACGCCCTGGTTCATATCGAACTCCGCCTTGGCGCATTTCACGTGGTCGTATTCGTTGCCCTCCTTGTGATAAATGTCGAGCTCGACGCCGGTCAGTTCCTGCTTGCCCTCGATCTCCTGAATATCTTCCGCATGAACACTGATGGCCATCTTGCCGTTGGTGGTCTGTTTGTAGGTCCAGGCATGGGAGGTGGCGACAGTGCCCGGGGCGAGGGCCTTCGGTTTGGAGAGCGCAGAGCCGGCTTGCAGTTTCAGGCGCGTGTAATAGGTGACGCCGACGCCGGCCAGAATCGCGAAGATGGCCAAAAGGAGTACAGGCCGGATTTTGCGCATCGACCCTTCCAGGATATCGGGAAGCACCGGGCGCTGTCCACGAATTCGATTATACCTATAAGTAGTGTAGTTACAATAGTTTACATGATAGACTTGTCACTCTTCCCACGAGTCTGCTAATATTACTGGGGCGAGCATGCACTGCCCGCCAGCCTTAAAACTCAATATCTAGACTTTTTGAAGGAGGTTCCAAACTATGAATATTCGACCGCTCTATGACCGGATCGTGGTGAAACGGATCGAAGAGCAAGAGACAAAAGTCGGTGGTCTGTTTATCCCCGACTCGGCAAAAGAGAAACCGCAAGAGGGAGAAGTGGTGGCTGTCGGAAAGGGCAAACGCCTGGAAGACGGCAAAGTGGTGGCGCTGGATGTGCAAAAAGGCGACCGCATCCTCTTCGGCAAATACTCCGGCAGCGAGATCAGAATCGACGGAGAAGAATTACTCATCATGCGCGAGGACGAGGTCCTCGGCGTTCTGGAAGGCGCAGCGAAGTCCGCCAATAAAGCGGCCTAAGCGTCGAGAATTTTCACAAGGAGAAAACATTTCAAAATGCCAGCAAAACAGATTGTTTATAGCGAAAATTCCCGCCAGGCGATCCTACGCGGCGTCAACCAGTTGGCTGATGCCGTCAAGGTAACGCTTGGCCCCCGGGGCCGCAATGTGGTCCTGGAGAAAAAATTCGGCGGCCCGACCATCACTAAAGACGGCGTCACGGTGGCAAAGGAAATCGAGCTCAAGGATCCGCTCGAAAATATGGGCGCGCAGATGGTGCGCGAGGTTGCTTCGAAGACCTCCGACACAGCCGGCGACGGCACCACCACTGCGACCATCCTGGCCCAGTCGATTTTCCGCGAAGGAGTGAAAGCCGTAGCCGCGGGCGCGAACCCGATGGCTCTGAAGCGCGGAATCGAGAAAGCTGTCGAAGTAATCGTCAACGAAGTGAAGAAGCTTTCCAAGGATGTGAAGGACAACGAGACCATCGCCCAGGTCGGAACCATTTCAGCCAACGGCGACACCGACATCGGCAACACCATTGCCGAGGCGATGAAGAAGGTCGGCAAGGACGGCGTCATCACGGTGGAAGAATCGAAGACCATGTCCACTGAGTTGCAGACCGTGGATGGAATGCAGTTCGACCGCGGCTACCTGTCGCCCGTATTTCATCACCGATCCGGAACGCATGGAGTGCGTGGTGGAAGATCCGTACATCCTGATCCACGAAAAGAAGATCAGCAACATGAAAGACCTGCTGCCGCTGCTGGAGCAGATCGCCCGTTCGGGCAAGCCCCTGCTGGTGATCGCCGAGGAAGTGGAAGGCGAAGCGCTGGCAACTCTGGTAGTCAACAAACTGCGCGGCACGCTGAACGCCTGCGCGGTGAAGGCTCCGGGATTCGGTGACCGGCGCAAGGCCATGCTGGAGGACATCGCGATCCTGACCGGCGGCAAGGCTCTGATGGAAGAGACCGGCATCAAGTTGGAAGGCGTGCGTCTGGAAGACCTCGGCCGCGCCAAGCGCGTCACCGTGGACAAAGACAACACGACCATCGTGGACGGCGCCGGAACGCAGAAGACCATCGAAGGCCGCATCAAGCAGTTGCGCGCCCAGATCGAAGAAACCACCAGCGATTACGATCGCGAGAAGCTGCAAGAGCGGTTGGCGAAGTTGGCTGGTGGCGTGGCAATCATCAAAGTCGGCGCGGCCACCGAGACCGAGATGAAAGAGAAGAAGGCTCGGGTGGAAGACGCACTGCATGCAACTCGCGCGGCCGTTGAGGAAGGCATTGTTCCTGGCGGCGGCGTGGCGCTGCTTCGCGCCGTCAAAGGGCTGGATGGCTTGAAGGTTCATGGCGACGAGCAGATCGGCGTGAATATCGTGCGCCGGGCCGTTGAGGAGCCGGTTCGCCAGATCGTTGGCAATGCGGGTTACGAGGGAGCGATCGTGATCGAGAAGATCCGTTCTTCCAATGACCCGCACTACGGCTTCAATGCTGCTACCGCGGAGTACGAAGACCTGGTGAAGGCGGGCGTAATCGATCCGACCAAGGTGACTCGGTCGGCGCTACAGAACGCTTCTTCGATCGCGGCTCTCATGCTGACCACCGAAGCGATGATCGCTGAGATTCCTGAGAAGAAGGCGCCGGCACCGATGCCTGGCGGCCATGGTCCGGAGATGGATTACTAAGAAGCCCCTCGCGGGGCCGCCAACGCGCCTTAGGCGCAGAGGCGCTCCGTCTTCGACAGAAGTTAGAATGGCCCGCCCTTCGGGGCGGGCTTTTTTGTTTACCGCGCCAACTCCGCGCACATCGCCGGCATGCTCCGCTCGAACAACGGACTCGGCGTCATCCCCAGCTCTTTGAGATCCAGCCGCTTCAGCGCATCCTCGGCGCCCCCGGCACAGGCCGCTTTGGCCTTGGTTCGCAGCATCGCGAGCGACTGGCGCCATTTCACTAAATCCGCTTTCTTGCCCACCGGGCCATGCCCGGGGATGACCGTATCGAAATCGTACTTCAACGCATTCTCGATGGTCTTGTCCCATTCAACGATGCTGCCGTGAGCGCTGTAATCGATGAACGGCGCGCCGCCATTGACGAACAGATCGCCGGTGTGCAGCACACGCTCGGAAGGGAAGTAGATTACTGCATCGCCATTGGTGTGCCCGCGTCCGATGTGGTGCGCCTGAACTTCTTTCCCGCCGATGAACACCTGCGCTTCATCCGCGAAAGTAATCTGCGGCAGGCCCGGCATCTTGCCTTCTACCATGTTGGCGCGTGCGTTCCTGTGAATGAGGGTCTGCGCGCCAGCGGCCATCATGGCTTCGTTGCCGCCGGTATGATCGCCATGCTGATGCGTGTTGAGCACGTAACGAACGGGCTTATCGCTCACGCTCTTGACCTTGGCCATGATCTCCGGCGCATCGCGAGCGAACTTGTCGTCTACCACCAGAACTCCTTCGCTGGTTGGCATCACGGCCACATTGCCGCCATCGCCGATGATGACGTACAGATTGTCTGAAACTTTCTCCATGGTCAGAGGCTGGGCTGGTTGCGCCTGGGACCATATCAGCCACAGACCGGCCAAACCTAGGCTGATTCCACATAGACGAACTGCGATCGTTTTGCTCATGTTCAGATGAGTATATCATCGGCTTCGATCCGGATAAGTCACACTTTCCAGAAACAGGCCGGACGCCGGCGCGGTCCAGGCTGCTACATCCATCGATGGATCGGCTTGGCCGCCCAGCAGACGTTCGAAATCTTCAATAGTGATCTCGCCTTTGCCGATCTTTGCCAGCACGCCCACCACGCGGCGCACCATGCGCCACAAGTAATGTGAGGCCGTGATGCGAAACAGAATCAGGTCGCCTTCAACCTCGATCGTCGCATCCTCCACCACTACGATCGGCGATTCATCGGGCCGCGAGGGATCGGGCGCACGGAAGCAGATGAAATTGTGGCGGCCGATCAGCATCCGCGCGGCGCGCGCCATCGCCACCGTGTCCAACGGCTCTTTCACCCACCAAACGTACCTCTTGAAGAACGCCGTGCGGCGGGTCGAGATCTGGTAAAGATACGTGCGCGAGATGGCATCGTGGCGGGCGTGAAAAGTATCTTCGGCTTCGGCCACGTCGATGATGCAGACGTCAGCGGGAAGACGCTCGTTCAGCGCGCGCAGAATTGTGTCCACGGGAGCGAAGCGCGGCTTTCCACCAGGTTTAGGGCGGGTTCGCAAGTGGGCCACTTGAGCGCGGGCATGGACCCCGGCGTCGGTGCGGCCAGCGCCCTGGATCTCGACGGCCGTTCCGAAGAAATCCTCGGCAGCCTTGCGAAGCTGGCCCTGCACTGTGCGCGCATTCTGCTGTTCCTGCCAGCCGCTATACTTGGTTCCGTTGTACTCCAGCGTGAGCTTCCAGGTTTTCAAGACCCAAGTTTAGCCGTTCGGCAACGGCCGAATGTTATGATGAGCGCCGCAGGAGCGTCAGACCGAGGAGGAGTCATGTTCAAAGAGTTTAAAGAGTTCGTCATGCGCGGCAACGTGCTCGACTTGGCCGTCGGCATCATCATCGGAGCGGCGTTTGGGAAGATTGTCACCTCGCTGGTGAGCGATATCGTCATGCCGCCGATTGGATTAGTCTTGGCCCGAGTGGATTTCGCCAACCTTTTCTTCGATCTCTCCGGCGTGCATCACGCGACGCTGGACGAAGCTAAAAAGGCCGGCGCGGCTACCATCAACTACGGAATATTCCTGAACAATATTATCGACTTCGTCATTGTTGCTTTTGTCATTTTCATGGTGGTGCGACAGGCCAATAAGCTGAGGAGGCAGCCGGCGGCCGTGCCAAACACCAAGGAATGCCCTTTTTGCGCCTCGGCTATTCCGCTCAAGGCGAAGCGCTGCCCCAACTGCACCTCTCAGTTGGAGTAGCCGTCAAGTAGAGTAGCGGACTGTTTCCGGATTTAGGACCGGGGCGCGCTCGACCAGGATCTCGCAGCCCTCGTAGGCGCATCGAACTTCCATGCGGGAGCCAAGCCGCTGGGCCAGTTCCTGAGCGCGCTGCTCGATACGGGCGACGAAAGAGTCGTCATGAGACGGGTCATGGTGGGTCAGAAACAGGCGGCGCACTCCCGCCACGGCGGCTATTTGAACAACGTATGTGTAGGTGCTATGGCCCCAATTTTTCTTGGCCGGATATTCTTCCGGAGTGTACTGCGCTTCGTGAATCACGACATCGGCATTCTTCATGTACTCGGCATGGCGCCGGTCGCCTTCATTGGCGATCAAATCGAGCCGGGCCGGCGCGAGCGCGCCATCGCGCCAAACATCTTCGGAGAACGGTTCATGATCGCTGAGATAGCAAACCGAAACTCCGTCGGCTTGGATGCGATATCCGAGCGTAGGCGAGGGATGATTCATTTGCTGGGCACTCACGCTCAGACCATCCAGTTGATAGCTGCCCGCGCCGAGATCGCGATAACTGATTCGCGCGGCTAGCTGATTCAGTTCAACCGGAAAATAATGATGCTCCATCTGGCCCGCCAGCACATCATGCAGCGACAGGTGAGCGCCCTCCGGCCCATAGACCTGGAAGTGATTGGCCGCTGCGAAAAGCGGCGCGAAGAACGGGAAGCCCTGAATGTGATCCCAATGCGTGTGAGTGAGCAGGATAGTGGCCGAGATGGGACCGCGCGCATTTTTCATCAGTTCGTTTCCGAGCAGCCGCGCGCCGGTACCGCAATCGAGGATCATGCGCGCGCCATCGCCGGCGTTGAGCTCGATGCAGGAAGTATTTCCGCCGAAGTGATTGGTATCCGGGCCCGGTGCTGCGATCGAGCCGCGGGTACCCCAGAAGCGCAAGCGCATGGAGATCTTAACGATACCTTAATTGGCAATCGACCGTTGTTGGCAACAACTTTACGTTTCAATCGACCACGGCCTCAATGGTTTGTGGCGCGTTTCCCTCCAATCGATTGTTGACAAATATATAGGACGGCTGGTGGCGCTCCCGGGCGTGCGAGATCAGGTCGCGCAGTGCCTGTCGGGCCTCCGGACTGGGGTCCCGGATTTCCCTGTAAGGAGAAAATTGCGCGACGGCCTGCTCGTAAGGGCGGCCACGCCGGAGCAGGGCGCGAGCCACGGTGAAATCGGCGGTGTAAACCTCGGGGAACTGCATCTGCTCGTGGATTTCGGGCATTCGCGTCCAGGCGTTAAACACATGCGCGATGCCGTGACGATGTAAGCAGGCGAGGTATTCGCGAGTGAGGAACTCCTGGTTGCGGATTTCCATCGCGTAGCGAAACCCGCCGGGGAGAGATGCAAGAAAAGGATCGAGCGCGGCGACAAATTCGCGATCGTCGTTATAGCATTGCTTAGGGAACGCCCCGAATTCGAAAATCAGTACGGCAATGCGGTCGCGATAGGGTTCGAGCAGATCGAGGAAAACGTTTCGCAGCAGCAGGGCGTCCAGGAACGATGGATTCAAGGCGCCAGCGCGGTCGCCATAGCGAGGCTGTCGCGGATACATGTTGATGGTGATCTCTTCCGGCACTTTGAACGCGTACTTGAGCGAAGCAGGCGCGGAACCGAAGAGGCGCTGCCAGTAGGATTCCGGCGGGAACTGATAGAACGAAAAATCGCCGCAGACGATCGGGAAAGTAGAGGCGTATTCACTCAAGCATTCGTCTTGGAAGCGCTTTTGAGAGAACTTGCCACGCACCTGGTAGCGGTTGCGGGAATAGATCTGGCCGATCCAGCCTTCGTATTTCCACGAGCTGGTCCCGATGAAAATGTTTTCTGATGCGAGGGCTGCGAGCTTGGCGCCCAAGCGCGCACGATTGATTTCGAACGGTTCTTCGAAGAGTGGCAGCGTGTCACCGAACAAATTCGTTCCTCGTCCCTCGCTATTCGAATTCTACGTTACAATTAAATTTCCCGATGAAGTTCGGTGTCGTCGTCTTTCCTGGCAGCAACTGCGATCACGACGCGTGGTTTGCGGTTTCCAATAACCTCGGACAACAGGCGGAGTTCATCTGGCACGACGCCACGAGCCTCGGCGATGTCGATGCCGTCATCCTTCCGGGTGGATTCGCCTACGGCGATTATCTGCGCTGCGGCGCCATCGCGAAGTTTTCGCCGGTGATGCAAAGCGTCCGCAAGTTCGCCGCTGACGGCGGCCTGGTGCTCGGCATCTGCAACGGATTTCAGATTCTGGTCGAAAGCGGGCTGCTGCCCGGCGCGCTGGTACGCAATCGCGGACTGAAGTTCATCTGCAAACCGGTCCCGCTGCGCGTTGAGACCACGAACTCGCCGTTTACGCTGGAAGCCGAGAAGGGTCAGCGGCTGGTGATTCCAATCGCTCATGGCGAGGGCTGCTACATCGCCGACGATCGCACGCTCGATCAGCTCGAAGCCGAGGACCGCGTGGTGCTGCGCTATCTCGAAAATCCGAACGGATCGCTGCGCGACATCGCCGGCATCCTGAACGAGCAGCGCAACGTCATGGGCCTGATGCCGCATCCCGAGCGCGCCACCGAGCCGCTCATGGGATCGAGCGACGGCCTGGTGATTTTCCAATCGATGGTTTCGTTTGTGGCGCAGGCTGTCACGCCTGTGTTGTCCGCCGGCTAATCCATGACGCCGCAGGTCATCGAGGCCCATCAACTGACGGCGGCGGAATACGACAAAATCGTCGCGCTGCTCGGCCGCGAACCCACCTACACCGAACTCGGCATCTTCAGCGTGATGTGGAGCGAGCACTGCTCCTACAAAAGCTCGCGCCTGCATCTGAAGAAGCTGCCCACGCGCAGCAAGCTGGTGCTGCAGGGCCCAGGCGAAAACGCCGGCATCATCGACATCGGCGACGGCTACGCGATCGCGTTCAAGATCGAATCGCACAACCATCCCAGTTTCATCGAGCCGTTCCAGGGCGCGGCCACCGGCGTCGGCGGCATCCTGCGCGACATCTTCACCATGGGCGCGCGGCCCATCGCGGTGATGGACGCGCTGCGCTTCGGCCCGCTCGATAAACCGCGCAATCGCCGGATTCTCGAAGGCGTGGTCTCCGGCATCGCGCATTACGGAAACTGTTTCGGCGTGCCGACGGTCGGCGGCGAGTGCGTTTTCGAAGAGTGCTACAACGGCAATCCGCTGGTCAACGTCTTCGCGCTGGGCGTCTTCCGGAAAGATCGAAATCTTCTACGGCAAGGCCACGGGCGTCGGCAATCCGGTCATCTACGTCGGCGCGAAGACCGGCCGCGACGGCATTCACGGCGCGTCGATGGCGTCGGCCGAGTTCACCGAAGAGTCGAAGCAGAAGCGGCCCAACGTGCAGGTGGGCGATCCGTTCCTGGAAAAACTGCTGCTCGAAGCGTGCCTGGAAGCGATGCAGACCGGCGCGATCGTCGGCATTCAGGACATGGGCGCGGCCGGCCTCACCTGCTCGACCTGCGAGATGGGAAGCCGCGCCGGCACGGGCATCGAGATCGATCTGCAGATACGTTCCGCAGCGCGAAACCGGCATGACGCCCTACGAGATCATGCTCTCGGAATCGCAGGAGCGCATGCTGCTGGTGGCCGAGAAAGGCCGCGAAGACGAAGTGTTTCGCGTGTTTCGCAAATGGGGGCTGGATGCTGTCACGATCGGCCACGTAACTCGCCGACGGAATTCTGCGCGTGAAGGATCACGGCCAGGTGGTCGCGGAGATTCCCAACCGCGCGCTGGCCGACGAAGCTCCGCTGTATGACCGGCCGCACACCAAGCCCTACCGGCCGGTCCCGATGAATGGCCCGGCGATCCCGAGCCGCGCTACCGACGGATGCTATCAAGGCCGATCTGATCGCGCTGCTCAGCTCCGGCGACATCTGCTCCAAGCGCTGGATCTGGGAACAATACGACTACACGGTGCGCACCAATACCATCGCAGGCCCCGGCTCGGATGCGGCGATCGTGCGCATCAAAGAAACCGGAACGTCGATCGCGATGTCGCTCGATGGCAACGGCCGCTATTGCGTGCTCGATCCGCGCGAAGGCGCGAAGCTGATCGTGGCGGAATGCTGCCGCAATCTGTCCACGGCCGGCGCGCTACCGGTGGCCGCGACCAACAATCTCAACTTCGGCAATCCCGAGCGGCCGGAGATCATGGCGCAGCTGGTGGAATCGATCGAAGGCATCGGCGAAGCGTGCCAGTTTTTCGAGACGCCGATCACCGGCGGCAACGTCAGCCTGTACAACGAAACGCTGGGCGAAGCCATTTATCCGACACCTGTGATGGGCATAGTGGGTCTGATGAAGACCGCGGCAGCCGACGCCCATGCATTTCCTGACGCCCGAGCGCGCGGTGATCCTGCTGGGCGGCTTCGGCCACTGCGATGATCTGCACTTCGGCGGGACCCAATACGCCAAGGTGATCCTTAAATCTCTATGGGGACTTGCCGCCGGCGCTCGACATGGATTACGAAAAGCGCGTGCAGCAAGCGATCCGCGAGATCGTCGGCGAAGGTCTGGCGGAATCGGCGCACGACCTGAGCGACGGCGGGCTGGCGGTTGCGCTGGCCGAGTCGAGCTTTGGGCCGGCGGGCGATCGGGGCGCGCATCGAAATCGCGGCCGAGCTGCGGACTGAGTTCCTGCTGTTCCACGAAGGTCCGTCGCGGATTCTGGTCTCGACATCCCAGCCCGAAAATGTTTTGGAAATCGCCCGAAACAAGCGGTATCGAAGCGGTGCGATCGGTGTTACGATGAAAGAGCGGTTACGAATCGATTGCGGTTCGGAAACCCTGCTGGATTGCGACCTGAGCGAGTTGAAGCAAGCCTTGGGAAACTTCACTCGAACGCATGCTGCACCAGTCATGAACCACCTCCAATTCGACCAATTTCCCAACGATAAATTCCACGAGGAGTGTGGCGTGTTTGCTATTTACGGCCATCCCGAAGCGGCCAACCTGACGTATCTGGGCTTGTACGCGTTGCAGCATCGCGGCCAGGAGAGCGCGGGCATCGCCACCAGCGACGGTCGCGAGATCCGCTGCTTCAAGTCCATGGGCCATGTGGCGGATATCTTTACGCCGGAACAGATCGCCAGTCTGCCCGGCGATCTGGCCATCGGCCACACGCGCTATTCCACGGCCGGCGACACGGTGCTGCTCAACGCGCAGCCGTTTCTCGGTGGCCTGCAACAAGGGACAGATCGCGGTCGCGCACAACGGCAACATCACCAACGCCGGCGAACTGCGGCGCGATCTGGAGCGCGAAGGATCCATCTTCCAGGCCTCCAGCGATACCGAAGTGATTCTGCACCTGGTGGCGCGCTCGCGCGAGCGAACGCTCGCCGGCGCGTTGCGCGAGGCCTTGCTGCAACTGGAAGGCGCATTTTCGCTGGTGTTTCTGGCTCGCGACCGCGTCATCGTGGCGCGCGATCCCGCACGGATTCCGGCCGCTGGCGTTCGGCGAATTGGCGATGCCCGACGGACGGACCGCTTACGTCTTCGCATCGGAAACTTGCGCGTTCGATTTGATCAACGCAGAGTATGTGAATGATGTCGAGCCCGGCGAGATGGTCTGCATCGGCCCCGAGGGCATGACGCGCGAGCGCTTTGCGCCGGAATCTCCGCGCGCGCAGTGCGTGTTCGAGCACGTGTATTTTTCGCGGCCCGGATTCGATCGTGTTCGGACGCGCCGTCGAGGAATCGCGCGAGAATCTGGGCCGGCTGCTGGCGCAAGGAATCGGGCGTCGAGGCCGACGTCGTGGTTCCGGTGCCCGACTCGGGCGTTGCCGCCGCCATCGGCTATTCCGCCGAATCCGGCATCCCGTTCCGCCAGGCGCTCATCCGCAATCACTATGTGGGCCGCACGTTCATCGAGCCGTCGCAGGCCATTCGCGATTTCGGCGTGAAGCTGAAGCTCAATCCGGTGCGGCATCTGCTGGAAGGCAAGCGCGTGATTCTGGTGGACGATTCCATCGTGCGCGGAACCACCAGCCGCAAGATCGTCCGCATGGTGCGCAACGCCGGCGCGCGCGAAGTGCACCTGCGCATCTCCTGCCCGCCGACGATTTCACCCTGCTTCTACGGCGTCGACACGCCGCGCGAAAGCGAGCTGATCGCCGCCAATCACTCAGTGGAAGAGATCCGCCAGTTCGTCGAAGCCGATTCGCTCGCCTACCTCTCGCTCGACGCTCTGCGGCAGGCCGTGTCCGACGACAAGCACCAATACTGCTACGCCTGCTACACGGGCGACTATCCGACCGAGCTGGTTCAGATCGAAGAACTGGTGGCCGCCAAAGGCCGCCGGCGCTAGGCGAATAGTACAATCAACACATGGCGACCACGACGCTGGTGACAGTCCAGGAGTTCCTGCAGATGCCCGAGCCTCAGGGCCAGAAGCTGGAACTGATCGGGGGCGAAGTCGTCAGCATGGGCAGAGGCAAGATTCCGCATGAGGTAGTGAAAAAAAATTTAAACAAGATCCTGGTGGTATGGCTAGCCCAGCACCCGATTGCGGAATTATTCCCAGAGACGATGTATCAGCTCGACGAATACAATTCACTGATACCGGATCTCGGCGTTGTCTTTCCGGGGCGCCTCAGTCCGGACAGTACCGGCTGGATTCAAGCTGCGCCGGAATTGGCAATTGAGGTCGTTTCCTCCGAATCGGCGGAACGCCTAGAACAGAAGATCGAGCTCTATTTCGCGCACGGCAGCAGGTCGGTCTGGGTGGTTTATCCCAAGCAGCGGGTCATTCGGATCTTCGATGCCGATGGCCAGGCTAGAAAATTCGAGCTAAGCCACACTCTGACGGATCCAGTGCTGCCTGGGTTCTCCGCGCCCGTCTCAGCCCTCTTCGAAGGCATTTAAAATAAAAAACAGCATGACTCCCACTCTCGCAGCCTCTGCGCTGCGCGTTCCTCATTCCCGCATCCGTGAGCTGGCCGAAATCGCCATGTCGATGGATGGCGTATTGAAACTCTATTTCGGCGAATCGAATCTGCCGACGCCGGAGTACATCAAGCGCGCCGCCCAGAAGGCCATGGCCGACGGCTTTACGTTCTACACCGAGAACGCCGGCCTGCCCTCGCTGCGCAAATCGCTGGCGCGTTACTACCAGGAATTGCAGGCTGTCGAGCTCGATCCGGCGAACGAGATCGTGATCACCGCGTCGGGCGTGCAGGCGCTCAACCTCGGCATCCGTTGCGTGATCGATCCGGGCGACGAAGCGCTGGTACTTACGCCCGCTTGGCCGAACGGCGCGTCCAACGTCGCCATGGCAAACGGAGTGCCCGATCGAGATCGCGCATCCGCTGGTGGGCGATCGCTATCAGATCGATTTCGCCGCGCTCGAAGCAGCCGTCACGCCGCGAACGCGAATGCTGCTCTATACCTCGCCGTCGAATCCTCTGGGCTGGGTGGCGACCGTCGACGAACAGCGCAAGCTGCTGGAGTTCGCGCGGCGCCACAACCTGTGGCTGGTCGCGGACGAAGTTTATGAGCGGCTCAACTACACCGGACCTAAGCCGCACCACGCCCGCTCCGACCATTCTGAAGCTCGCCACTCGTGACGACGCAGTCATCGTGGTGCAGTCCTTTTCGAAGGTGTACTGCATGACGGGCTGGCGGCTGGGTTGGCTGGTGGCGCGGCGCGATCTGGCGGCGCGGGCCACCCAACTTAACGAGTTCATCGTTTCGCATGCGCCCAGTTTTGCGCAGCGTGCAGCCGAAACCGCGCTGCTGTGGGGAGAAAACACGCTCTGCGAGATGCTGGTCCGGCTAAGAGAAAATCGCGACTTTTGCCTGGCTGCGCTCGCCAAGATGCCGGGCGTCACCGTGCCCAAGCCCGACGGCGCGTTCTACCTGTTCCCTAAGATCGCGGGCGCCACCGACTCGTTCGACTTCTGCAAGCGGCTGCTCATGGAAACCAAAGTAGGGCTCGCCCCCGGCGTCGCGTTCGGAGCAGGCGGCGAAGGCTCGGTGCGCATTTGCTACGCCGCCGAGCGAACTATTGTCGAAGAAGCCATGGCGCGCCTCGCCGTCTTTCTGCGGTGAAAAGCGCGCCCGGCTTCTCCTCCTCCGAAATCATTACTGGTGCTGGCCGTCGTGCTTCTGGCTGTAGATGTCCTTGCTCAGCCGGTTTTGCTGGCGGTTGATCTGCGCCTTTTGGTTATTGGTGAGATTGCCGCCGTTTGCCTTGCGATCGGTCCGAATCTCCTTGTTCAGCCCCGCCTCTTTGTTCTCCAGGTGTGCGGTCTCTTTCGGCGTCAGCGACCCGTTCTTCACGCCATTCCCGATGCGCTGCTGCTGATTCTCCTTCCGCTGCTGGATGCGGCCCTCCTGAGCAACCGCAGCGGTGCTCGCGATCAATCCCGCTGCCATGATCGATAAGAATATTTTTTTCACGCTGTTCTCTCCTTCCATACCTGCAAATGCATTCGCACGGCCGGAGTTTCGGTGAACCGCGTTAAAATCTCCTCACGTGAACGGGTTTAACGGGCGAGTCCCATAAAACTTAGTACTTCCCGCTCAAACGCTGGAGCGCAAACAATGCAATTGCCCGCGTAAATGCTGCTTCCGCCATCGAAGTTGAGAAAGCGGCCGCCGGCTTCTTCGACGATCACCTTCAACGGCGCGAAGTCCCAGGGCGAGGCGTGAGGCTCGATCCAGATTTCGGCCTGTCCGGAAGCGACCATCATTGCGTCCGTTGCGCCACCCAATCCTCGTACTGCCCAGAAGCGGGCCATCCAATCGAGCATGCGACTCTTCAGTGGAGTCCCTTCGAGCTTGTCAAACGCACTCATGCACAACACCGACTCATCGATTGAACTCTTGGAGGAGACGCGAATAGGAGAGCCATTGTGCAATGCCCCGCCTCCGCGCCACGCCGAATACAGGTTGCCTAGCATCGGCAAATTCACCACTCCCGCCACGACCTCGTTTCCTTCCTCGAGCGCGATGAGATTCGCCCACAGCGGATTACCGCGGACATAGTCGCGCGTGCCATCAATCGGATCGATGATCCAGCGTCGGCCGCTTCGCGATTCGGCTCTCGTCCCTTCTTCACCCAGCAAACCATCTTCGGGAAACGCTTCACTCAGCAGGCGCGCGATGAGCCGCTCGCATTCGCGGTCGGCCTCGGTGACTGGCGAATTGTCGGGCTTCGTCTCAGCGATGACATTGGACTGATACCGTAACGCCAGTTCGGCGGCCTTGCGGGCGGCCTCTATCGCGACTGCAATCTCCCTTGACCAGGCCTGTTCCACCACCCACACGCTAGCATGCCTAAAATGTCTGCATGGGCGCTCGCACCATCTATTCGGTCCTGGAGACTTCCGCGCAGGCCTACGGAAACGCGCCCGCTCTTCACCAGCCGATCGGTAAAGGCAAGTATCAGACCTACTCCTGGGCCGAGTACAAGCAAGCCGTCCAAGAGATCGCTTGTGGACTCCGCCGGCTGGGCATCGGCAAAGGCGATATCGTTGCGCTCTATGCGGAGACGCGCGCCGAGTTTTACCTGGCCGACCTCGGCATCATGTCAAACGGCTCTATCGCCGCCGCGCTGTACACCAGCTATCCGCTGCCCGACCAGATTGGAAACCTTCGCACCAGTGACGCCAAGGCGGTTTTCGTCGAGGATCCCGAAGAGTATGCAGGCTCTGATGGACGCGGCCGGCGACGTACCTCTGCCGGTGCGATGGATTCTCCTGACTGGCGAGGCAGGTGATACGCTCACGCTCGAACAATTGCGCGCTGAAGGCCGCAAGGCGCTGGCCGAAGACGCGCTAGCGTTCGAAAAAATCCACGCCGAGGTAAACGCCGGCGATCTGGCGATCTTGTATCTCACCAGCGGCGCCACTGGCGAGCCGAAGATGGGCCTGATGACTCACGCGGCTCTGGTCGCGAATGTAGACGCGGGTCCGACTGTACTGCCCCTTCTGCCGACTGATAGCACCATCGGTTTCCTCCCTTCAGCGCATATCGCCCAGCGGATTGTGATCGAGCTGCTGCCGGCCCGTCTGGGCGTTACGGTCTGGTTTTCGGAGAGCCTCGCGAAGCTGCCTAACGAATTGAAGACCATCCGGCCGACGTTTCTCCTCGCTCCTCCCCGCGTGTGGGAGCGGATTTTTGCGAGCGTCAACGCCGAGATCAAGAAAAAAAGCGCGATCGCCAGGAAGCTATTCTACGGTGCTGTCGGCCTGGGATCGGAAGTCAGCCGTTTGCGCGAGGAAGGGAAACCGGTTCCCACGTGGATGAAGGCATCGCTGAAGATCGCGCACAGACTTGTGTTTTCGAAGGTCCACGCGCGCCTGGGCGGCCGGCTGCGCATCGTTTGCTCCGGCGCTGCACCTCTCGGGAAAGAGCTGGCACGGTTTTATTCCGCGATCGGTCTGCCCTTGATCGAAGGCTATGGCCTGACCGAGGGCTGCGTGGTCTGCTTGAATCCGCTGCATCGGCCTAAGTCCGGTAGCATCGGGGTCAGCTTGCCGGACGTCGAGCTTCGCCTGGCCGAAGATGGCGAGCTGCTAATAAAGAGCCCGTCGCTTTTTTCCGGATATTACAAGGACCCCGTTTCGACTGCGGCAGTGCTCCGCGATGGATGGTTGTATACCGGCGATATCGCGGAGATCGATTCCGACGGTTACGTCTACATCACCGGCCGCAAGAAAGAGCTGATCGTTTCCTCCAACGGCAAGAAGATTTATCCCGCGCGCATCGAAGGTCTGTTCAAGACCGAGCCGATCGTCAATCAGATTGTGCTGATCGGCGACCGTCTGCCTTATGTCACCGCATTGGTCACTGTGAATGTCGCCAGCGCCGAGGGCCTAAAGGGCGGAGAGCCCTGCTTAGCCGAAGTGAAGAAGGCCGTCGAGCGCGTCAACAAGCAACTCGCTCCCTTCGAACAAATCCGCAAGTTCCGAGTGATCGAACGTGAGTTTACCATCGAGACCGGCGAGTTGACTCCTACCATGAAGGTCCGGAGAAGTCGCGTGCTGGAGAATCACCGCGGGCTGGTGAGTGAACTATATATGGGCAAGGAAGAAAGCCAGTAGCTCAGCAGTTCAGTTGCTGCCTGATTGTCCAACCCGCTCGGAAGCAAAGAAGCGATCGAAGAAATCGAGAGTCGCTTTGTTGATGTCGTGCTGCACTTCGATATGATCGCCGAATTGCATCGCTGGGTCGCTCTTCACGTCATAGGACGGCCACTTCGGTAGACCTTTGCCGTTCGGGTTGCCGGTTGCGGCGAAGTTCGCCCAGTAACTTGACATCGTATCCGCCAGCTTGCGGTCGGCGTCTTCCCAGGGCCGATTAGGCCGCAGGTTCGCGAACACGTACTGAATCTCGGCGGCGTGGTAGGCGCGATAGCGGCTGCTCTGCTCCCAAGGCGGTGTACGCGTGAAGTAATACAGATAGGCCGGAGCCTTCCCCGACTTGGTCTGCGCGCGAACCCAGGTGCGCATTTCCCAACCCATACCGCCGTCGGTGGAGCTGCGGTAGTGCGCTTCGGCCGCTTGCTCGTTGGATCCGGCGGGATAAAGTTTCAGGAACTCGTCGCTGAAATCGCCGTAGCGCTTGTGCGCCTGATCGACGAACGTCTTCGCGGTTGCGGTGGCGGGCCACGGCGCGAGCGACCTTGCTTCGTCGGCATTGGAGCCCGCGATCACCGGTACGTCGCTCTGCTTGTGCTGCGCGAAAATCTCGCCCACGCTTTCAGGCAGGAACCATCCATCCACGCAGGGCCGGAAGGAGCCTTCGGTCTTCAAGAGATCCTCGGCGGACTTGGCGCGGAGTGCAGCCAGCGATCCCAAGCGGCCGCCGTTCTGCTCCATCTCGGTCAAAGCAACGCCGCGGCCGAAGTTCGCGCCGCTCTCGCCGATCACCCGCTGGAAAAGCCCTTTCGCTAGCGGTGACGCCATCAGGAAATTGACGGCTGAAGAGCCGGCCGATTCGCCGAAGATCGTGACGCGCTTGGGATCGCCACCGAAGGCCGCGATGTTTTTCTGCACCCATTCGAGCGCCGCAACCATATCGAGCAGTCCGTAGTTGCCCGATGACTGCACGTCGGACTCTTTCGTCAGCTCCGGGTGCGCGAGGAATCCGAAGATGCCGAGCCGGTAGTTGATCGTGACGACGATCACGCCTTTCTTGGCGAGATTCTCGCCGTCATAGGTCGCTACACTCCCGGAACCGCGCGTGAAGCCGCCGCCGTGGACCCAGACCATCACGGGCCGCTTCTCCTTGGACGACTGCGCCGCCGTCCAGATGTTGAGGTACAGGCAGTCTTCGCTCATCGGCTCGGGAGGCCGGTAGTAGATCGAGTTCTGCGGATAGGGCGCCTGCATGCAGGCTTTAGGAAACTCGGTCGACTGCTTGGCGCCTTGCCAGGCAGCTGGCGCTTGCGGCTTCTTCCATCGCAGGTCGCCCACCGGCGGCGCGGCGTATGGAATGCCTTTGTAGACGTGGACCGCCGCATCCTTGCCGGCTTCCCCGGAGACGAGTCCATTGTGCACGTAGACAGGATCTTGGATAGCTGCGAGAGCGAAAGAGAGGGTTATGGGCGCCAACGCGGCGTAAACAACGCGGTTCATACTGTCCTCCTTGGCCTAGTAGAACCCAGGATAAAACATCTGGCGAGCGGGGTAAAGGTTAGCCAGGAGCTAGTGTTTTATTTGCGGACGATACGAGACTTCACGGTGTCCCAGTGATCTCCGGAACGAGGATCACGCTCAAGGCCGGCAAGACACCGGTTTAGCTCTTCTCGGTGCTCGGGCGTGATTGGCACATCTGCAAGGTGGATCGATGCTGTCCCTCATGTCTTGAAACAAGCTGCAGGTGCTCCTTAGGCAGTGTTCGCAAGTGACAGCAGAGTACGTTTTACGACAGACTGCGTAAGCGGGACTTTGTACTTGTTCTTCGCCAACGGCCGGGCGCCTTCGACCGCGGCTTCGCCGGCTTGGGCGGCGAGCTCTGGTGTGATGCGCTGGCCGGCCAGCATCGCTTCGACTTTCGGCAGTCGCCACGGGATCGGCGCAACGCCGCCGAGAACAACGCGGGCGCTTCGGCAGATCTCGAGCGTTCTCTCATAGCCCCCTAATATCCACGTGGATCTGAGAATCTCGAGCACGATCGCCACGCTCACTACCGCGTGCGTCCACGCCTCGCGATCCAGCACCTTATGATATGTGCTCCGAACGCCCGGCCGCGCCGCCGGCAATGTGATCGCAACCAGCACGTCGTCGGGCGCCAACACATTTTCGCGAGCCGCATCCACGCGCGGAAGCTGGAAGAACTGCTCCGCAGGAATCACGCGATCGCCCGACGGCCCGCTCACGTGAAATTCGGCATCCAGCGCCACCAGCGCGGGCGCGGTGTCCGACGGATGAACAATGTAACTCGGCCCGCCGCCAAAAATCGCGTGGAGCTGGTTCTCGCCCGATGCGGAGAAGCACTTGTCTCCGCCGTTTTTCAAACATGGAAATCCGTTGCGGTAATACCAACACCACGGGCGCTGGCAGACGTTGCCCGCTAGAGTCCCGGCATTGCGGATCTGCGGCGTTCCGACGCTCTCGGCCGCTTCCGCCAGTACAGCGTATTGTTTGCGAATCTGCGCATCATGGCTCAGCGCGTCGAGCGTAATCAGCCCGCCGATCTTGACTTTGCCCGATTGTGTTTCTACTCGATCAAGCCCGCGGATCGCCTTCAGATTCACCAGTACGTCCGGGGACACCAAGCGCTCTTTCACCATGCCGAGCAGATCGCTGCCGCCGCCGACGATGGATGCGTTGCCACGGGTCAACATGGTGATCGCCTCGCCGAATGTCTTTCGGATTTGCATTGCTGAAGGTCTTCATGCCAGCACCCCCAGGACTTTATCGCGCGTAATCGGCAAATCTTTGATACGCCGTCCAATCGCATTGAAGATGGCGTTGCCGACCGCGGCCACCGACGGCACGATGGTCGATTCGCCGATCGACTTCGCGCCATACGGCCCGTAAGCATCCTCGGTTTCGACGAATAGCACTTCGACGTCGGGCGTATCGCGATGCGTCATCACGCGCGCGCCATAGTAGCCGGCTGTGAGCGGCAGGCCGGTCTGCCGGTCGTATAGCAGTTCTTCGTGCAGCGCCATGCCGATGCCCATCGTCGCCCCGCCCTTCACTTGGCTCGCGCAGGTCAGCGGATTGATGATGCGGCCGCTATCGTGCACAGCGACGTATTTGATCACGCGAACGTGGCCGGTCTCGGTGTCCACTTCAACCTCGGCAAAGTGCGCGGCAAAACTGTAGCGCGCTGCCTCCTTGGGCGGCGCTGGATCGGCGTTCACGCTCGCGGTTAACACCTGATCGCCTTGCGGCAAGCCTTTCTCCGCGATCTGGCGCTTCAGATCCTTCGCCGCCTGGATCACCGCGTAGCCGGTATGCGTGGTGGTCCGGCTGCCGGATTCGCCCACAGAATAAGGACACAGAGCGGTGTCGCCGCTGATCACTTCGATCTTCTCGAGCGGCACGCCCAGTTCCTCGGCGGCGATCAGGCCCATGGTCGTTTTCGCGGCGGTCCCAACGTCGGTCACGCCCACGTGCAGATGATATTTGCCGCTGCCGTCGAGTTTGACGACCGCGCTGCTGCGGCCGACCGCTGAGCCGAATGCGCCCATCGCCATCCCAGCGCCGCGCTTCATCGGACCCGTACCCATTCCCGCCGGATGCCAGCGCTTCTTCCAATCGAATGCCTCCGCGCCACGGCGGATGCAGTCCTCCAAGCCCATTGCTGGTGAATGGAAGCTCATCGTGGTACTTCCGCGTCATGTTCTTCAAGCGGAATTCGAGCGGATCGATCTTCAGCTCATACGCGATGTGATCCATCAGCGACTCGATGCCGAAGATGCCCTGCGGATAGGCCGGCCCGCGCAGGTTCGCCGATACGGCCATGTTAGTGTAGACCGGATAAATCTTGGTTCTCGACGTTGGGACACTGATACAGCTCCACGCCAGCGATTCCGCCCGCGCCCTTGCGATACGGCCCCATGCCGCTGTAGCCGCGCAGTTGAATGCCGGTCAGCGTACCGTCGTTCGCGACGCCGATCTTGTAATACTGCTTGGTCGGCCAGCGTCCATGGACCGCAACATAATCTTCCTTGCGCGTGAACTCCAGCTTCACCGGCACGCCGGCATACTTTGAGAGCATGGCGGCCATCAGATCGAAATCGTGGCACTGGTTCTTGTTTCCGAAGCCGCCGCCCATGAACTGGCAAACCACGCGCACTTTCTCGAGCGGCATTTGCAGATCTTTGGCGATATCGGTCCGGCAGTTCGAGATGCCCTGAGTCGAAGCGTAAACAGTCAGCTTGTCGCCGTCCCACTGCGCGATGCTGACGCGCGTTTCGAGCTGCGCGTTGTTGATGTGAACGGAAGTGTAGTGGTCTTCGAAGACGCGATCGGCGCGTAGTCAGCCCGCGGTCGATGTCGCCATGCCGGAAGATCTCCGGCTGCGTGCTTACCCTTGGCGTCGGGCGAAAGATTTCCGCCGGGCTGGATCTCGACCGCGCCGGGCTTCAGGGCGTCTTCGGGATCGAGGACAAACGGCAGCACTTCATAATCGACGCTCGATCAGACGCATCGCTTCCTCGGCGATGTGACGGTCCGTCGCGGCGATCGCAGCCACGGCATCGCCCGCGAAGCGAACCGGATTGTTGAACAGATATCGCTTGTTGCGCGTGTCACCGCTCGACCAGACCACATCGCAATTCTCGCGAGTGAGAACGGCTTTGACTCCAGGCAGCGCCTGGGCCTTCGAAGTGTCGATGCTGCGGATGCGCGCGTGAGCGTGCGGACTGCGCAGGACGCGGGCGTACAGCATACCGGGAAGTTGGATGTCGCCGGTGTAGGTGGCTGCTCCGGTAACGCGCTTGACGGCGTCGATGCGCTGCGCAGCATGGCCGACCGTTTTTAGGGGCGTCAGACTCATGACTGCCTCCGCGCTGTCGCCGCCGTGGTCGCCGATGCCGCCAGCACCGACTCGACGTAGCGATTGTAGTTCGAGCAGCGGCAGATGTTGCCGGTCATCGCGGCGCGAACCTCATCGGCTGTGGGATGCGGATTGCGATCGAGCAGCGCCTTGGCGCTCATCAACTGGCCGGAAGTACAGAAGCCGCACTGCGGCCCGTCGTGCTCGATGAAAGCTTCTTGCAGGGGATGCAGATGGCCATCGTGCGCCAAGCCTTCGACGGTGGTGATCGACCGGCCGTCGGCCCACACCGCAAGCTGGCTGCACGAGTAAACCGGCTTGCCGTCCAGCAGCACCGTGCAGGCGCCGCACTCGCCGCGATCGCATCCGATCTTGGTGCCGGTGAGCCGCAGATGATCGCGCAGCATCTCTACGAGCGTCCAGTGGTCTTCCACCTCGGTACGATGCTCGACGCCGTTAACCGTCAACTTGACAGTGGTGCGCGGGCCGGATGGCGGAGCTTCCTGCGCGGCGAGAGGCACGCCCGTCGCGATGACTATGCCGGCCCCGGTGGTTTCGACAAATTCCCGACGCGAGATTTTGCTCATCACATAGGATTTTACCGTAGCGCACGCACTCATGCGTGCCGTGTTTGCACTCATGCAAACACGTCGGCTTAATCAGCCGGCTCGGGTTCCATCGGGCACCGGACGCTCCGGCATGGCCAGCACCGGTGTGATCCCATCGGCATAGCCCAAGTCGAAAAGCATCCCCTCGGATACAACACCCCGCATCTTGCGAGGCTCCAGATTCACCACAAACAGAGCCTGCTTGCCTACGATCTCCCGGGGATCGGCGCGTTCTTGTTTCATCCCGGCCACGATCGTCCGCTGGTGATCGCCGAAGTTCACTCGCAAGGCGACCAGCTTGTCCGAACCGGCGATATCCTCAACTGAAACGATCGTACCCACGCGAATATCGAGCTGATCCAATATCTCTTTCGGGACCGTCGCCTTGACCGGAGCTGGGGTCATTTCGGCAGGAACCGGTCGAACCAGGCGACCGTTCGCTCGGTCGAGTCCAGCCGGTGCTGGGGCTCGCGGAATCCATGCCCTTCGCGTGGATAGCGGACCAACTCGCTCTCGATCCCGCGCTGCCGCAAGGCCGTGAACATCTGCTCGGCCTGTGTGATGTGCACGTCGTTGTCGTTCTCGCCGTGCAGAAACATGGTCGGCGTCGTCACATTCTGCACATGTGCAAGCGGCGACCATTTCCACAACAGCGCGTAATTGTCGTCGGCCCACGGGAAGCCACGAAACTCGGCGTGCACCAGGTCCTGATACATCGAGGTCGCATAAAAGCTGATCATGTCGGACACGCTCGCCACCGACACCGCGGCCTTGAAGCGATTAGTCTGCGTGATCACCCAGTTGGTCATGAACCCGCCATAACTTCCGCCGGTGACGAAGAGTTTGTCGGGATCGATGCCTGCATGCGTCGCCAGCACCCGGTCGACACCTGCCATCAGGTCCTTGTAATCGCCGCCGCCCCAATTGTCCGCCGAGCCGTCTGAGAATTTCTGCCCATAACCGGAACTCCCGCGAGGATTGATTGCCAGCACAGCATAGCCGCGGCCCGCCCAGAATTGCGCCTGTGGATTGAATGCGTAGCCGAACTGGCCGTGTGGCCCGCCGTGGATGGTCAGGATCATGGGGGTGCGTCCGGATGCATTCAGCACCGGATAAAACCAGCCTTGGATGCGCGTCCCGTCGAAGCTCGCGAATTCGACCTCCTCCGGAGCGGAAAGCCGATGCGATGACGCGAATTCGGTATTCAAGTGCGTCAACTGCTTTGGCACGCCACCACCCACCCCGATGTCGAACAATTCGGGCGGCATAGCTTCCTTGCTCATGGTGAAGGCCATCGATCCATCGCGCGCCATCGCCAGCGCCCCCACCTGCGCACCTTTCCCGATCTTGCAAGAAGTTTCGGTGGTGCTCACGAAGGTCGTACACGCGAGCACGCTGCCGTGGTCGCCGGCCGTATAGATCACGCTTTTGCCATCGGGAGACCAGATGACAGCCGACGTCCGCCGGTCCAGCGATCCGTTCAACTCCTTGGCTTCGCCGCCAGCCACCGGAATCTCCCATGCGTGTGCATCCTCGGCGACGCTGTCGATGGTCGTGATCTTGCGCTTGGTGGCCGTATAGGCGATCGAACGGCCGTCCGGCGAAACCCGCGGTTCCATCTCGACGCCGGGTGCGCGCGTGATCTGTCGGACCGCCCCGCTATCAACGTTGACGGCGAAAATGTCGTAATTGAGCACGGCATCGGGGTCTTTCTCGTGGTTCGACACGAAAACGATCTCGCGACCGTCGCCGCCCCAGTCGATTGAGTGCTCGTCATGGTTGCCGCTGGTCACCGCGCGGGGTTCACCGCCGGTCCCGGCGACAATGTAAATGTGCGTGCGCCGGTTATCGGAAAACGAAGTGCGGGTCTTATAGAGAATGCGGGTGACCACCAGCGGATCCTGAACCTGCGGATCGGGCTCCAATGTTCCGGCGAACGCGATCGCGCGGCCGTCGGGCGACCAGGCCAGCATGTTGCCCGAGTGCGCCAGAAACCCGTTCGAGCGCGCATAATCACACACCCGGGTGAGTTTTCCGGAAGAGACCTCTAACGTATAGATAGCGTCGCCTTTGCCGGACTTCGCAATAAATGCGATCCGGCTGCCATCGGACGACCATCTCACGTTGCTCGCGCCCTCAGGAGTGCCTTTGACCGGCTCCGGCTGGCCGCCCGCCACTGCAATACGCATGAGCTGCTCGATCGTCTTGTTTGCCGCCAGATCGATGGTCCCCAGCGCGAATATGATCGTTCGGCCGTCGGGCGAGGGGGCTACCTCACTGATCGATTTCAAGGCCAGCGTGTCGGCCGCTGCTAGAGGACGCTGGGCCGCAACGACTCCGCGAATCGGCCATAGGGAAACAACTGCAAGGACAAAGTATTTTCGGTGCATCGCGTCAATCATTCTAGCCGATACCCCAGTACGTCACGCTGCGTTAGTAATCTCGCGAAATCCTTGCCACCAGCCGATAAGATCCCTTTAGGGTCTTTCCGTGGCGAGTCTCCTCCCAAAATTCACACCCGCGCCGCCCTCCGAGCCAAGTGACGCCGGATGCGAGACTTTCGTCGCTCGCCAACCGATCCTGGATCGTTCGCAGAATGTGTACGCCTACGAGTTGCTGTACCGCTCGGGTTGGAATAACAGCTACGATGGCGTCTCCAGCACCCGAGCCACGACGGATGTAGTCCTGAACGCGTTGTTGCACATCGGAATGGACCATTTGGTCGGCGGAAAACTCGCCTTCGTGAACTTCGATCGCGAGCTTCTGCTGGGCGAACTCGCCGGGCTGCTGCTGCCTGGGCAAATCGTCATTGAGGTGCTGGAAACTGTAGCGCCTGACAAGGAAGTAGTGGACCGTTGCCGCGATCTGAAAGAGCAAGGCTTCAAAATCGCTCTGGACGATGTGACGGACTTGGCGAAGGTCGGCGATCTGATCACGGTGGCGGATTTTGTGAAGGTAGACTTTCGCGCCGCCAGCCAGCGGCAGCAGGAGCAACTGGCGCGCAACACCCCGAAACCATCGGTTCTAATCGCCGAGAAGGTGGAAACCGCCGACGAGTTTGAGCGGGCGCTGAAACTGGGCTATACATTCGCGCAAGGCTACTTCTTCGCCCGGCCAAAGATCATTCCCGGGTCGAACATTCCGCCCGCCAAGATTGCTTTCCTGCGTCTCCTTCGCGAGGCCAACAAGCCCGAACTGGACTTAATCCGTATCGAAGAATCGCTGAAACGGGAGCCCGCGCTGGTTTACAAGCTGCTGCGCTATCTGAATTCGGCTGCCTTCGCCTGGGAGCAACCTATTGATTCGATACGGCATGCGCTGGCCCTGCTCGGCACTGACCAAATCCGCAAATGGGTCGGGCTGCTGGCCCTTTCGGCATTGACCGATCGGTCCCCGGCTTCTCTGAGCCCGGTTGCCATCATCAGAGCCAGGTTTTGTGAATTAATCGCCGCGAAGGCCGGGATCGAGACCCGAAGCTCGGAGTTGTTTCTCTTCGGAATGCTATCGCTTTTTGAGGCTATTTTGCGGCGTCCGACGCAAGAAATCATCGAGCATATCGATCTCAATGAGGACATCCGGAACGCGTTGTTGAACCAAAGCAACAGCGGGGACACGGTAAGCACCATTTACTCGCTGGTTACCTCTTATGAGGCCGGCGCCTGGGATACCGTCGACCAATGCGCCAAACGGCTGGGCGTCTCCAGACCGGCGCTTTCGACCGCCTATACGGACGCTGTGAGTTGGGCCGAGGACCTCGGGACGGTCTGACGCCGCTACCCCGCCGCTCGCTTTCGCGCTAGAATCTAGCCAGAGGCCAAAGCGTTTGGGTTCGTTTTGTCAGCGTGGGTGCGTGTCCCACTGCGTACACAGACAATCCCACAAGCGGACAACGGGCTGGAGCAAGATATCCCCCGCTAGGCCCTTGGTCCTTATTTTTCAGTAAGATTGACATTGGCAGAGTAGTTGCCAATTACATCGGGAGCAATCATGGACGTCCCTCGTGGTAAAGAAGTCGCTCGCCGGAAACTAATTCGCCGAGTTATATACATCGTTCTCATTGTCGCCGCCATTCCTCTGATCACCTGGGGGCTCTCGCGGCTGAAGCCGGCCGCCCCGTCGGTAGATCGTGCCACGGTCTGGATCGACACGGTCAAACGCGGCCCTATGCTGCGCGAAGTGCGTGGCCTCGGCACGCTGGTGGTGGAAGAGTTCATCTGGATTCCGGCTAATTTCGACAGCCGGGTGGAGAAGATCAATTTCCTGCCTGGCGCCCCCGTGCATCCGAACGACGTGATCATGGTGTTGAGTAATCCGCAGATGGAACTGGATATGGCCGATCTGGAATGGCAGATCAAACAGGCCGAAGCGAACTACGACAACCTGCAGGTGCAGCTCCAGACCGCGCAATTGGCCCAGCAAGCCTCGACCGAACAGGTCCAGTCCGACATGGAGCAAGCGGGCTTGCAGTCCGATCGCGACAAGGCCCTCAACAAGCTCGATCTGAAAGCGGACTTGGATGCCAAGCTTTCCGAAGCCAAGTGGAACGAGTTGAAGGGACGATATGCGCTGTCCAAGAAGCAGTTGGAGATCAGTAACGCGGCCATCAAAGCGCAATTGGACGCGCAAAAAATCCTGATCGAGAAGACCCGCGCGGCTTACGATTTGAAGAAGCAGCAAGTGGAGCAGTTGACCATTCGAGCCGGCGCTGAAGGCGTAGTGACTGTGCTCGGAACTCCCGCGGCGCCGCTCGAGGTCGGGATGCGCGTGGCGCCGGGTGCCATCCTTGCAAAAATCGCCCAGCCCCACAAGCTGAAAGCCACTCTGAAGATTCCCGAGACGCAGGTCAAAGACGTGGCCATCGGCCAAGTGGCTTCTATTGATACGCGTAACGGGATTATTCCAGGCCACGTTACGCGAATTGACCCCGCCTCGGTCAACGGAACTGTGGATGTCGACGTCAAACTGGAAGGCACGGCGGACGGGATGCGTCCCGACCTGAGCGTGGACGGTACCATCACGATCGAGCGCCTGGCGGACGTGGTCTATGTCGGCCGGCCGGTGATCGGACAGCCGGGCGCGAAGATCACCTTGTTCAAGCTGGACCCGGACAGCAAAGAAGCGCAACGAATCCCAGTATCGTTGGGACGCAGCTCAGTGAACACTATCGAGGTAGTAGACGGGCTCAAGGTGGGCGATCAGGTGATTTTGTCGGATATGTCGGCACAGGATGCCTTCAACCGCATCCGCTTGAATTAGCGAAAAAGGATTGATACTTCATGGCAAATGACCCGAATGCTTTGATCAGTTTGGATGGCGTGACGAAAGTGTTTGTCACCGATGAGGTGGAGACGCACGCACTGGCCGGCATTCATCTGCACATCAAAAAGGGCGAATATTTGTCGATTTCCGGGCCATCTGGCTGCGGTAAGTCGACTTTGCTCGCGATTCTGGGCCTACTTGATTCGCCCAGCGATGGCACCTACATCCTGAATAGCAAAGCAGTTCAGAACCTGAAGCTTTCGGAACGAGCGCGCATCCGCAATCGCGAAATCGGCTTCATCTTCCAGGCCTTCAATCTTATCGGCGACCTCACGGTGTACGAGAACGTGGAGCTTCCGCTCACCTATCGGGGCATGCCGTCCGCCGAGCGCAAGAAGCGCGTTCATGATGCCCTGGAGCGCGTCGGAATGTCGCATCGCATTAAGCACTATCCCTCGCAACTATCGGGAGGTCAGCAGCAACGTGTGGCTGTGGCCCGCGCCTTGGCCGGCGATCCTTCCATCCTGCTGGCTGACGAGCCGACCGGAAACCTGGATTCGACCAACGGTGAAGCTGTCATGGAATTGCTCCGCGAGCTGCATCGCGGCGGCGCAACCATTTGCATGGTAACCCACGACCCCCGGTATGCCCGCTATGCGGATCGCACCATCCGGCTGTTTGACGGAAGGATTGTGGAGGAAAGCGTAGGAGTGGTGTGATGTTTCGCCGGCACGTCGATTTTGTCGCGGTTCTTCTGATCGCCATTGCGTTGCTCGCCTTCTCCCATGTGTCCTCTCTGAGAGTGCCCGACCCGGACGCGATCGCGCTCCTTTTTAATTAGAGACAGCAGACTCTACACTCAAACCCCAATCTCGGCGCGTCCGCTTAAGCGAATATAGATACATATGAGTTCACCGATGATCGTTCTGCGGAACGTCGAGAAATACTTCGAGCACGGACCCACCAAGACCTTCGTTCTGCGGCGCATCAACGCCGAAATCAAAGAAGGCGAGTTTGTCTCCATCATGGGCCCCTCCGGCGCGGGTAAATCGACGCTGCTGCACTTGCTGGGAATGCACGACAGCGCCTGGACCGGCGAGTATCACCTCCTGGACCACGCCATTCACAAGATCAACAAGAAAGACCGGATGGAGATTTATAAGAAATACTTCGGCTTCGTATTTCAGAGCTATCATTTGCTCGATTCCCTCACCGTCTACGAAAACCTCGACATTCCCCTTTCCTACCGCAACATCAAGAAATCCGAGCGCGACAGTATCGTTTGCGACGTGCTCGACCGTTTTCAGATCGTCGGCAAGAAGGATTTGTATCCCAACCAGCTTTCCGGCGGACAGCAGCAATTGGTCGCCATTGCCCGCGCCATCGTGGCCAATCCCAAGATCATTCTGGCCGACGAACCCACCGGCAACCTGCACTCCAGCCAGGGCAAGGAGATCATGGACCTGTTCAAGAAGTTGAATGATGACGGGGCGACGATCATCCAGGTGACGCACAACGAACGGAACGCGGAATATGGCAACCGGATCATTAACATTGTCGACGGTTGGATCACCGATTAGCGCGCGGTTTCGTGCCGGGCTGTCCCACAAGCGAACACAGCAGTAGTACAACTCTTTGATTTGAAGCAAGTTGCCGTGGCAGGGTACTTGCACCTGGGTAGCGCTTATGGATAGTCTCCGGAAAGACATCCGCTTCGCGGTTCGGATTCTTTGGAGGAGTCCCAGCTTCAGCGGAGTTGCCCTTCTTGCGCTGGTGCTCGGCATCGGTGCGAACACGGCCATCTTCAGCGTCGTCAATGCGGTATTGCTCCGGCCGATGCCCTTCCGCGACGCCAACCGGCTCGTCATGGTTTGGGAGACCAGCCCGCACACGGGAAAGAACAACGTCGGCAATCCGCAGAATCTCGCGGATTGGCAGAAGCGTAACCGGTCGTTCGAAAAGATGGCGGCTTACGTACCCTTCCAGCAGACCATAAGCCTCACCGGCGACGGCACCCCGGAAGAGGTCCCCGCCAACTACGCGACGCGTGACTTCTTCTCCATTCTCGGCGTGCAACCGTTCCTCGGACGCGATTTTCTTCCCGAAGAAGATGTCTCCGGTGATAAGAATAATGTCGCTTTGATCAGTGAAGGATTGTGGCGCAGGAGATATGGCGCTGACCCGGGTATTGTCGGCAAGAAGTTGATAGTGCGCGGAACTCCCACCATGGTCGTGGGAGTGTTGCCCGCCAGTTTCCGCTTCCCCGATGTAAAAGCGGACATCTGGGAGCTAATCCACCTCGATTCCCAAGCCCCGCGGCGTGGGCGATTCCTGTCGCCGATCGCGCGCCTAAAGCCGGGTGTCAGCATCGAGCAAGCGCAAGCCGAAATGAACATCATCGCCGCACAACTAGCGCAAGAGAATCCCGCTTTCGACACTAAGTGGGGCGCCAGCGTGGTTCCGATGCGCGAGCAGTTCACCGGTGAACTTCGAACACCGCTGCTGGTGCTGCTGGGCGCGGTGGGACTGGTGCTGCTGATCGCCTGCGCCAATGTCGCCAATCTCATGCTGATGCGTTCCAGCGTGCGGCAGCGCGAGATGGCCATCCGTACTTCGCTGGGAGCAAGCCGCGCCAGAATCATCCGGCAATTGCTGGTCGAGAGCACAATTCTCGGCTCGGTGGGCGGATTACTGGGTCTGCTCTTCGCCGTGTGGGCCAAGGACGGGCTGCTCGCCATGCTGCCCGACGACATGTCGGTGGCGAAGGTTAACAGCGTCACCATCGATTACAATGTCCTGGCATTCACCGTGGTCGCCTCTCTCGGCACAGGACTGCTGTTCGGGTTGCTGCCGGCGCTGCGTGCTTCGCGGCCCGACTTGAGCGACACCCTGAAGGAAGGCGGCCGCGCGGTCTCGGCCAGCTTGAGCCGAAACCGGATGCGGGCCGTGCTGGTGGCGGGTGAGATGGCGGTGGCCCTCATGCTGCTGATCGGCGCCGGACTGCTGATCAAGAGCTTCGTGCGCCTGGAAAATGTGGCGCCCGGGTTCCAACCCGATCGCATTCTATCGATGCGCATCGGTCTTGCGTCAAAGCGCTATGCGAATTTGCAGCAAACCAGCACCGGCCTCGCGGAAATCATCCGCCGCATCGAGCAAGTGCCGGGAGTCGCTTCAGTAGGCTCCATTCAGTGGCCGCCTCTCAGCGGCCTCGGTTCCGCTACCGGTTTTTGGCCCGCCGATCGCCCGGTGCCCAAACCCGGCGACGAGCCAGTTACGGACGTTTCCATTGTGACCCCCGGATATTTCGCGACCATGCGCATTCCTCTCGTCAAAGGGCGGCTGTTCGGTGAGCGCGATCGCGCCGGCGCGCCGCAAGCGACTATCGTGAGCCAGTCGCTCGCGAGGCAACAGTTTCCTGGCAAAGATCCAATCGGCCAGCGCCTGTTCGTGCAATGGGGGCGGGAGACTCCTTACGAAATCGTCGGCGTCGTGGGTGACGTGAAACACGAGGGTCTCGATAAAGACGCCAAACCGACGGTCTATTTCCCCGACGCGCAAGAACCCAATGGCGGTGGAACGCTGGTGATTCGGACCGGCGTGGATCCCATGAAGCTCGCTCCTACGATCGGGCAGGTGGTCCATGCTTACGACAAAGACCAGGCCATCGCCGATATTCAGCCGCTGGATGTTTTCTTGACGAAATCGGTGGCGCGGCCGCGATTCCAATCGGTGCTGCTCGCGAGCTTCGCCGCGCTGGCCCTGTTGCTGGCTGCCATCGGAATCTTCGGCGTAATGTCCTATTCGGTGGCACAGCGCTCGCATGAGATTGGAATCCGTGTTGCGCTGGGCGCGCAGCGTGATCAAGTATTGCGATTGGTGGTCGGCCAGGGGCTGGTGCTGGCGTTGATCGGAACCGCGGCCGGATTGGCCGGAGCGTTTGCCTTGACGCGCTATCTGCGGTCCTTATTGTTTAACGTCAGTCCAACCGATGCCTGGATATTTATTGCAGTGCCGCTGGTGCTGTGCGCCGTTGCGCTCGGCGCGAGTTATTTCCCGGCGCGAAGGGCGACCAATATCGATCCCATGGAAGCGCTGAGGTACGAATGATACGCGATGTTCGATGCGCGGTTCGCACGCTGAGCAAGGGCAAGCGCACTCGGGAGTTTGCTCTATCGCGTTACCGCGACGGACCCGCTGACTTTTGCTGCTTTGTCCCTGCTGCTGGCAGCGGTGGCATTCTCGGCCATTTACATCCCGGCCCAAAAGGCCGCGGCGGTGGATCCGATCATGGCGTTGAGATACGAATAGGGGAGATATGAATAGAAGGAGACTGACGTGCACTTTTCACGGCTATTGGTTTTATTGACTACCGCTACGGGACTGTTCGGCGCCACCGGGGTCGATACGTTTCATTGGAGCGGCAGAGTGCCGGCTGGGCAGCGGCTCGAAGTCCGGGGCGTGAATGGAAGCATCCACGCAGAACCGGCTTCGGGCGACGAGGTCGAGGTAATCGCATTCAAGAACGGAATAGAGTTCGATCCCGCTGAAATCGACGTACGCGTGGTCCAGCACGATGGTGGTGTCACCATCTGCGCTGTGTATCCTTCCAGTGACGGATTGGCTGACGAGTGTGCTCCCGGAGGAAGCGGCGCACTGAACTCCCGGAATAACGATGTCAGCGTCGATTTTACAGTGCGTGTGCCCAAAGCGGTGCGCTTCGTCGCCCGGACCGTCAACGGCCTGGTGGAAGCGAAGTCGCTGGAGGCCGACACGGAAGCCCACACCGTCAACGGAAATGTGCGGCTGAGCACCGCCGGCGCGGCGCAGGGTGAGACCGTGAACGGCTCCATCACCGCCTCCATGGGAAGAATCACAAGCGCGGCCAAATTCTCAACCGTGAATGGCGCCATTACGCTCGAAATGCCGTCGCGGACGGGCGCGCGCGTTCATGCCAACACAGTAAATGGAGGCATCAACACCGAGTTCGGCCTGCCAGTGCGCGGCCAATTCGTGAGCAAGCGGGCCGACGGCGCAATCGGGCATGGCGGTCCGGAGCTTAGCATCGCGACTGTGAACGGCAACATCAGCCTGCGTCGATCGCGGCACGGGGACCGCACTAAGATATAAATAAGTTTCTCGTACACGGTTTCTCGTTTCTGGTTCAGGCCTCGAGAAGCAAGCACGAGAAACCTAGAAACCAGGAACTAGAAACTGTTCTATGAGATTTTCTGATTCCGCTCCGCGGATTCTTATCGCCGACGACCAGCCCGATGTGCTCGAAGCGTTACGCCTGCTGCTGAAAGGCGAGGGCTATCAGATCGAATCCGCCACTTCGCCGGCCAGCATCGTCTCCGCGCTGGAAACTCGCGATTTCGACGTCGTCCTCATGGACCTGAACTACACGCGCGATACCACCTCGGGCGAGGAAGGCCTGGATCTGCTCTCGCGGATTCAGACCATCGATTCCGATCCTGCCCGTGATCGTGATGACGGCCTGGGGCACCGTTGAGCTGGCAGTGGAAGCCATGCGCCGCGGCGCGCGCGATTTCATTCAAAAGCCGTGGGAAAACGAGCGGCTGCTGAGCATCGTCAAGACGCAGATCGATCTGAGCAACGCCATCCGGCGGGGCATGCGCCTGGAAGCCGAGAACCGGCTGCTGCGCGCCGACGGCGTGCCCGTCTCTGATCGCCGAGTCGCCGGCCATGCAGCCGGTGCTGCAGATGATTTCGCGCGTGGGCCCGTCCGACGCCAACGTTCTGATCACCGGCGAGCCTGGCACCGGCAAAGAAGTGGTCGCCAAGACGCTGTACGCGATTTCGCCGCGCAGCGCCAAGCCGATGGTGACCGTGAATGCCGGCGGTCTGGCGGAAGGGGTTTTCGAAAGCGAGTTGTTCGGCCACGTCAAGGGCGCCTTCACCGACGCCAAGGTGGATCGCGTGGGCCGCTTCGAGCTGGCCGACGGCGGCACGCTGTTTCTGGATGAGATCGCCAACGTGCCGATGAATCTGCAGGCGAAAATGCTGCGTGTGCTGGAAGTCGGCGAAATGGAGCGCGTGGGTTCGTCGAAGACCAAGCGCGTGGACGTGCGCGTGATCTCCGCCACCAATGCGCACCTGGATGAAGAGGTGCAAGCCGGCCGATTCCGCCAGGACCTGTTGTTCCGGCTCAACACCATCGAGATTCATCTGCCGCCGCTGCGTGAGCGCCGCGAAGACATTCCATTGCTGGCGGCGCATTTCCTGTCCACGCATGCCCAGCGCTATCGCAAGCGGATCGCGGGCTTCGATCACGCGGCCATGCAGTCGCTGCTGGATAATCCGTGGCAGGGCAATGTTCGCGAGCTGAATCATGTGATCGAGCGCGCCGTGCTGATGGCGCAAGACAGCCAGATCAAACCAGCGGATCTGGCGCTGCGTGCGACGCGCGAAGGCAGCCCGCGCCTGGAAGACATGAGCATCGAGGAAGTGGAAGCCTTCCTGATCAAGAAGGCGCTGGCGCGCTACAGCGGCAATGTCAGCCACGCCGCCAACGCTCTGGGGCTGAGCCGCAGCGCACTCTATCGCCGCCTGCAGCGCTACGGGCTATGATGTGACACAGTTGGGCCGCGACCCATGAAGCTTCACAAGCCGCACCTCGTCCACGAGCAGCGCATTCTCGTGTTGGCTCTCGTGGCCGGCTCACCGGCCGTGCTCACGTCCATGCTCATGCTCTGGCTGGGCGACCACACTCCCAAAGTCCAGTGGACTCTCACGGTAGTGATTCGTGGCGTTCTGGCTCGGCTTCAGTTTCGGGTTGCGCGAACGGGTGGCATCGCCGCTTGCGCACGCTCGCCAATTTGCTCGAGGCCATGCGGGAAGGCGACTATTCGATTCGCGCGCGCGGCGTCAAAAGCGACGACGCCATGGGCGAAGTGATGCAGCAGGTCAATGCCATGAGCGCCACGCTGCGCGCTCAGCGGCTGGGCGCGCTCGAAGCCACCACGCTGTTGCGCAAAGTGATGGAAGAGATCAACGTGGCGGTCTTTGCGTTCGATGGCGACCATCGGCTGCGCCTGGTCAATCGCGCCGGCGAACGGCTGTTGAGCGAACCTGCCGAACGTCTGCTCGCAGCGCCCGCCGAATCGCTGGGCCTGGAGGAATATCTCGAAGGCGAAGCGCAGCACACCGTGCAGCACAACTTCTCCGGAGGAACAGGCCGCTGGGGCATCAGCCGCAGCACGTTCCGCGAAGGCGGCCTGCCGCATCAGCTTCTGGTCGTCACCGATCTGACGCGGCCCTTGCGCGAAGAGGAGTTGAAAGCCTGGCAGCGCCTGGTGCGCGTGTTGGGCCACGAGCTGAACAATTCACTGGCGCCCATCAAGTCGATCGCCGGAAGCCTCGAGAATATCCTGGCCCGCCAGCCGCGCGCCGAGGATTGGGAAGACGACATGACGCCGGGGACTGGCAGTCATCGCCTCGCGCAGCGAAGCGTTGAGCCGATTCATGGGCGCTTATGCGCGGCTCGCCAAGCTGCCTCAGCCGACGCTGGCGCCGGTGGGCGTCAGTGACCTGGTTCGGCGCGTAGTGGGACTCGAGACTCGTGTCGCGCCGAAACTGCTGCCCGGTCCCGAGGTAACCATCCAGGCCGATGCCGATCAGCTCGAGCAACTGCTGATCAACGTGATCCGCAATGCTGCCGATGCATCGCTCGAGACCGGCGGCGGCGTTCGGGTGGGATGGGGCCGCGAAAACTCGCACTTGATCGTATGGGTGCGCGACGAAGGTCCAGGCTTGCCGAATACGTCCAACCTCTTCGTCCCGTTCTTCACCACCAAGCCGACTGGCTCGGGGATTGGGTTGGTCCTGAGCCGCCAGATCGCCGAAGCCCACGGCGGGACTTTGACGCTGCAGAACGCGACCGACGGACCGGGGTGCGAGGCGCGGCTGATGTTGCCGGTGAGGTAGCCTGCGTATTGCAGCGCATTGCATGGTATTATGACGCTATGGATCGGGAAACAATCAGCTTCCGGTTGGACGCCAAGAAACGACAGGCTCTCGATGCACTCGCCCAGGCGCAGGATCGCGACCGGACCTACGTCCTAAACGAAGCCATCGATGCTTATCTGGACGTCCACCAGTGGCAGCTGGAACACATCCAGGAAGGTATTCGACAAGCTGACGCCGGCGATTTTGCTAGTGACGCCGCAGTCGCGGCCGCCTTTTCTCGCTGGAGAAAGTGAAGCTCCGCTGGACACGGCTGGCGATCAAAGACCTCGATAGCGCGCACGCGTATGTGGCCGAAGATGACCCATCCGCGGCAAACCATCTCATTGATCGGATTGAAAAAGCCGTTCAGGTGCTGCGGCAACACCCAACCGCTGGGCGTAAAGGCAGGCTGACCGGCACGCGCGAACTCGTGGTCACCGGTATGCCATTTGTTATCCCGTACCGGGTCCGTAGTAATAAGATAGAAATCCTGGCCGTAATCCACGGGGCCAGAAAGTGGCCCGATAAGCTGTAACCTTTTTTGTGAAATCCAGTAAATTTGTTTGAACCTAACTCAGCCGGGGAGCGTACGTCTAAGTGTTGAACGCTTGCCCGAGCTTCCGGGTGGGGGGTTCCAGAAGGAGTCGATGTGACCTCAGAAGACAAGACGCTAATTTCGTTACAAACCGTTTCCAAGGTGTTCACCACCGATGAAGTGGAGACCCACGCGCTCGCCGGGATTGAGCTGAAGATCCGAAAGGGCGAGTACGTCTCGATCTCCGGACCTTCGGGCTGCGGCAAGTCTACGCTGCTGGCCATTCTCGGCCTGCTCGACACGCCGAGCGACGGCTCCTACACTCTGAATGGCACGCGCGTGGATCAAATGAAACTGTCCGAGCGCGCCCGAGTTCGGAATCGCGAGATTGGCTTCATCTTCCAGGCCTTCAACCTCATCGGCGACCTGACGGTCTACGAAAACGTCGAGCTCCCGCTCACTTACCGCAACATGCCGTCAGCGGAACGAAAGGAATTGGTACGCGATGCCCTGGAGCGGGTAGGCATGTCGCATCGGATGAAGCACTACCCTTCGCAGCTCTCGGGCGGCCAGCAGCAGCGCGTGGCCGTGGCGCGCGCGCTCGGAGGACACCCCTCCATCATGCTCGCCGACGAGCCTACCGGCAACCTGGACTCCGCCAACGGCGAAGCGGTTATGGGGCTGCTCAGCGAGCTTCACAAAGAGGGCGCCACCATCTGTATGGTCACCCACGATCCGCGCTATGCCCGTTGCGCCGAGCGCAGTATTACGCTTTTCGACGGCCGAATTGTAGAAGAAACCATCTCGGCGTCCGCCTCGGTCTAGGACTTTTCGACCCTTTCCCAGGCCCATCAGTACGGATGGGACCGCTCGCGCACCACGTACAATAGAAACTTGATGAAAATCCTCGTCACCGGGGGCGCGGGATTCATTGGCTCTTGTTTCGTTCGTCTCGCCCTCCAAAATCCCGCGTTCGAGATCTTCAATCTCGACGCCCTCACCTATGCCGGGAATCTCGAAAACCTGGCGTCGGTGTCCAATCACCCGCACTACCGGTTCATCAAAGCCGATCTCTGCGATCTCGATGGATTGCGGCCTATTTTTGAGCAAGCGAAGCCGGATGCGGTGGTTCACTTCGCCGCCGAATCGCACGTGGACCGGAGTATTTTCGCGCCGCAGCCGGTTTTCGAAACCAATCTGCGCGGCAGTTTCAATCTGCTGGAGACGATGCGGGCCCAGCGGGTGAGCCGGTTTATCCATGTGTCTACGGACGAGGTTTATGGGAGTCTCGAAGCTCCGCTCGAAGCTGACGAGAAATTTCCTCTGCAGCCCAGCAGTCCCTACTCGGCCGCCAAGGCGGGTTCGGATCTGCTCGCGCTCGGTTATTTCAAGACCTACAAGCTGCCGGTGATAGTGACGCGCGCTTCCAACAATTATGGTCCCTACCAATTTCCGGAAAAGCTCATCCCGCTGATGATTACCAACGCTTTCGCGGACAAGCCCCTGCCGGTGTATGGAGACGGCCTACAGATACGCGACTGGCTGTATGTCGAGGACCACTGCCGCGCGCTGCTGACAGTTCTCGAGAAGGGCCGTGACGGGGAGATATACAATATCGGTGGCAACCGTTCGCTTCCCAATAAAGAAGTGGTCGATCGGATTCTGGCCATCACCGCGAAACCAGCCAGCCTCATAGAGTACGTCACCGACCGGCCCGGGCACGATCGGCGCTACGCCTTGTCCAGCGAAAAACTGATGAAGGAAACCGGCTGGAGTCCGCTAATGAATTTCGAACCGGGCCTCCAGGCGACGGTGGACTGGTACCGCGCGAACCAGGAATGGGTTCAGCACGTACGCTCGGGTCAGTATTTGAAGTACTACGCGCAAAATTACGAGAATCGCAACCGCGAACTAAGCGGAATCACTACCACTTGACCGACACTTAGATGGAAGTCTATCGATGAGCGCCCAGGAGCAGAAAGGCGAACTTTCCGCGGCAGACGTGATATCGCGGTTAGAGGCCGACGCGCAGCACCTGCAGGCCACAATCGAGGAAATGCACCGCCGCCTCAGCAAGGAGGAATCGCGCCACAGCGAAGAGCTCCGGCAGTTCGCCTACGCGGTGTCTCACGATCTGCGGGAACCGCTTCGAATGATAGCGAGCTACTCGCAACTGCTTAATCGCCGCTATGCCAGCCAACTGGACGACGATGGGCGCGAATTCATCGGCTTCATTGTTGACGCGGTGCATCGGATGGAGCAGTTGCTGGGCGATCTGCTATCGTATTCTCACGAATTTCGACCGCTGGAGGCGCCGCCGGCCCTCATCGATCCGGAAGTCGTGCTGCAAGGCGTCCTGCTGACGTTGGAAAAAGACATCCAGCAGAGCGGCGCGAAGGTGACGTCCGATTCACTTCCGAAGATCAACTTCGACTTCGGGCGCTTGACCCAGTTGTTCCGCCAGTTAATTACGAACTCGATCAAATTTCGCGGAGACGACGCGCCGCGGATTCAAATTGCGGCCACCGAAGCGGACCACGAGACCATCTTCTCTATCCGTGACAACGGCGTTGGGATCGATCCTCGCTATCACGAGCAAATCTTCGGCATCTTTCGGCGGCTGCATGGCCGGGAAAGGCCCGGCACGGGGATCGGCTTGGCCATTTGCAAACGGATCGTGGAGCAGCAGGGCGGCCGGATCTGGGTGGAATCCGAGGCGGGCAAAGGCGCGACTTTTCGTTTTACCGTACCGCAGTAAGCCGCGAGCGCTGCTTCCGCGGATATCATAAAGGAATGCCCGACCCGCTGCTGGAATGGCGAAAAGAGTTCCCGGTCCTCGACAAAACCGTCTACCTGATCAGTCACTCGCTGGGCGCTATGCCTCGCCGCACCCGCGACCGCTTGAATGAGTACGCCGACATCTGGTCTACGCGAAGCATTCGCGCCTGGGAGGAAGGCTGGTGGGAGATGCCCATCACAGTGGGCAATCTCGTCGCCAAGATTATCGGCGCCGGCGAAGGCGAGGTCACGATGCATCCGAATGTTTCGGTGTGCCAGTCTATCGTCGCTTCGTGCTTCGATTGGAACGGCCAGCGCAACAAGATCGTCTCCGAAGGGCTCAATTTTCCGTCGAACCTCTACATTCACCGCCGGCTCGAATCGTTAGGCGCGCGCGTAGTCACGGTGCCCTCCGAAGACGGCATTACGGTGCCGTTAGACAAACTGCTGGCCGCGATCGACGAAGCAACGCTGCTGGTCTCGGTGTCGCACGTGATCTTCAAGAGCGCCTTCATCCAGGATCTGCGCGCCATCACGGAGCGCGCTCACAAGGTTGGGGCAATGGTAATTGCGGATGTTTATCAATCCGCGGGCGCCGTGCCTGTCAACGTGCGAGAGTTGGGCGTGGATTTCGCGACAGGCGGATCGGTGAAGTGGCTGTGTGGCGGCCCTGGCGCGGGCTATCTTTACGTCCGCCGCGATCTTTGGGGGAAATTCGAGCCGCGGGTCACTGGTTGGATGGCCCATCGCAAGCCGTTCGCTTTCGATCCCGCTGCCATCGAATATGCGGACGATGCTTATCGCTTCCTGAACGGAACGCCCAACATTCCAGGTTTATATGCCGCGCGATCAGGATACGAGATCATAAACCAAGTGGGCGTCGAGAACATTCGCGCCAAATCCGTTCGCCAGACATCGATGTTGATGGAACTCGCCGGGCAGGCTGGTTATCGCGTGAACTCACCCAAAGATCCCGCCCAACGTGGAGGCACTATCACCATAGATGTTCCCAACGGCTCGGATGTGACACAAGAGTTACTTCGCCGCGATTTTCTGGTGGATTACAGACCCGGCGCGGGAATTCGAATCGCTCCGCATTTTTATACCCGTGATGAAGAGCTGGAGTTGGTGATTCGCGAAATCCAGTCCATCGTGCGCGAGCTACAGCCCGCCTAAAACCTCCTCGAAAAATTCACAGGGGCAAAATGTCCCGCGAGCGCAGCCAAGGTGTCTCAGGGGATGCTTGCGGCGCTTTACATCCTTAACATTCCACACGATTCAATTGTGGATCTATAAGTGCCACAGCAAGCTGGGAGAGAACCGCGGAGAGTTGTTCCAGTGGAGCGCTCGATGACGGCGGCAGTGATTCTCATCGGAGGTAATCACTGCCGTCGAGGCTCTCGTTAATTACTTTTCCTTAACCGCATCCTGAAACACTGAGGCGAAGAAAGCGCGCGAGGATGGCGAACATCCAATGTGCAATGTGTCGCCGGTCACCTGAATAAAGCCCAGGTATCCATCCCAACCCATGTCATCCAGGATAAAGTTCAGGGATTCACGCTCACCGCGCGGCAGGCTCGAGCGGTCGATATCGAAGACTTGACCGGTGGAATGCTCCGGGAAACTCGGGATCCACCAGTAGCGAACCTGCCTCGGCCGGCCGATCGGTGGTGCTCACCAGTTCGGTTATTTGGAGAGGGACGAACTCCTCGCCTTTGAGCTTGAGCACGTCAAACAAGCGGTGCGTCTCGAAGGCGATGTAGAGCAGCGTGCCGATCGCGGCGGGCGACGCCTGAAGATATAGCTCCTTGGTCTCCGAGTCGGCGTCTAAGGCCGGCAAAGAGAAACCGAAAGCTTTTGGATTGTCCAAGACTCTTTCGAGAGCCTTGCCGCTGGCCTGCTTCAGGTCATCCAGCGATTTGTAGAACACGTCCTCTGCTTTCAGCCACACCATCAGACGATCGTTGGCGCGATGCTGGGCGTTGATCGGATTGCGGTACTCATCGACGAGTTCGCCAAAGGCCGCCGGATCAGCCCGATACAGCTCCAACAACTGCTCGGCACGCTGCACACGAAACCAGTAGGTTGGCGAATAGTCGCGCTGCATGTGGCGCTGTATGGCGTCGTAGAGATCGCGATGGAGCGCGGGATTGGCGGCGAAAAACATCGCGGCCACCGTGGGCTGGTGCTTGCCGCCGAGCGCCGCCTGAGCCAGAGGGAGCAGCTCCGCCACACAGCCCTCGCCGCAGTGATAAGCGAAGACGGCCCAGTCGCGCCCGCCGAACTTTGTCTCCATACGCGAGAGGTAATTGGCGGCGGCCGGTACCGCGCGGTCCGGATTTAAGCGGTCGTCGCGCATGGTGACGGTGTAAGGGATTCGATGGCGGACGGTACGGTGAACCGGGGGGCCAGCCTTGCGGGCCACCAGCTTCCGCTCAGTAGTGATCTTGAATCGCGTGACGCGAACCACGCGCAAACCGGCCGCTCGAGCGGTGGCCTCGGAAAACTGCATGATGCCCTTGGGTCCGGCCGGGCTTTCAGCGCGGGCATCGCCCCAGCTTTCCAGGTACGCAATCGCGGAGATCAGCGATGCCGGAAGGCCGCTGCTGGTCGCGGCGCGGCGAAAGATCGATGTGAGGCGTGGCCCCGTGATCCTCTCGGCGCCGGCCGTGGCTTGAGGTTCGCGCATGATCACGAAGGTCTGTGATTGAATCATGCGGCCGGTGCGAGCGTCCAGCACCTCAGGCGTTATCTCGGCTCGATCCACACCGATGCCCGAAAGACGGTGCTGAGGAGAGAAATACTCCGAACGAGCAAGCAAGACTATCGCGGCTAAAAATAGGAGCGCTGTGAATCGCACTCTTTGTACATTGTAACCGGTTACAGGCCCAGTTAAATGGCCTTCACCCAGCCGCCATCCACCGGAATCGAAACTCCGGTTATGTAGCCAGCGCGCTCAGATGCAAGGAACACCACCAGATTCGCGAACTCTTCGGGAGTGCCGACGCGACCGAGGGGAATCTGCGCCTCCGGATGCACGCCCAGTTTCAGCAGCCTTTCGGTGGCGGTGTAGCCGGGGCAGACATTGTTGACCAGCACGTTGTACGGCGCGTATTCGTTCGACAGGCTCTTCACCAGACCGCGCACCGCCGAGCGCGCAGCGTTCGACAGGATCAACCCGTCCACCGGCTGTAGCACGGCCACGGAGCTGATGGCGATCAGCCGGCCCCAGCGCTGCTCTTTCATAATTGGTAGCACCGCCCGGGCAAAATGCAGAGTGCTCATGAAATTCAGATCGACGGCGGAGCGCCAGTCATCGGGCGACGTGTCCTCGAATCGCTTGGCGGGAGGGCCGCCCGCATTTGTGACGCAGATGTCGATGCGGCCAAACTTGCGCAAGGTCTCTTCGATAAAGCCGCGGACTTCGGCATCGACGGTTACATCCACCGTTTGGGCGAGCACATCAGTGTGGATCTCGGAATTACGGATCTCGTTAGCCGTGCGTTGCAATTCCTCCTGGCCGCGCGCACAAAGAGCGAGCTTGGCGCCCTCGGCCACGAGTCCAAGCGCGACCGCTTTACCGAGGCCTTTGCTCGACGCGGCCACGACGGCGACGCGATCCTTCAGCCCCAGATCCATGACTCAAAAGTCCCAGTTGAGGATGTTAGTCTGGACGGTTGCCCACTCGCGCGAGCGAGGATCGATCAGTTCGAAGTGCCCGGCGCCTTTGAGCGGGATCAGTTTGGAATTCAGCGACTTCTTGGCGAATCGCTCGCTCATGTCGAACGGCACGATGTTGTCCGCAGTGCCGTGAATCAAGCGCTGCGCCACCGAAATCGGCAGAAGCTCGATGGGCGAGGTGGTTGCATACCGCTGCGGCACCTGGTCCGGAGTTCCGCCGAGCAATTGCCGGACAACTCCGTTGCTCAGTTGCAGCGCCCACGCGCGGCGCAGATCCGACACAGCGGCCAGCGGAATGACGCCTCGCAGATTGAGAGCGATTTGTGCAGCCAGCCAGAGCGCCAGGTGGCCGCCTGCGGAATGCCCGGAAGCGACCAACCGTTCCAGATCCAGATGGTAGCGCACCGCCAGCTTCTTGATGTGTTCCGCGCCGTGCAGCACGTCGTCCATGGTGCCGGGCCAACCGCCGCCGGGATCGCCGATTCTCCGATACTCGAGGCTCCAGCTGGCCGCTCCAGCACGGGCGAGCGCAGCGCAGGCGTGTCCGGCGTGATCCAGGCTGTAGGCGTTTCTCCAGTACCCGCCATGAATGAAAATGACGACGGGATGCGGTCCGGCGCCGCTGGGTAATCGAAGATCGCCGAATTGTTGTGGATCTTTGCCATACGGGATTCGCGCGTTGGCCTTCGGCGGGGGGAGTTGCAGGATCTCCTGACTCAGGATGGAGCCGGTGGCGGCGAGGCTCAGCCAGGATCGTCCCAGTAAAGTTCGGCGAGTCACAGTGAAACACCATTTTACAGGCGGCAGCAGGCAGAAGGCGGAAGGCAGCATGGCATACTGGCGTTATGGATGCGGCGGCGGCATGCACCGAGCTCAAATTTGACTACCAACCGCCTTACGACTGGGCCGCATTTCTGCGATTCGTGAAGCCGCGTGCGATTCCTGGTCTCGAGCAGGTAGATGCAGATAGCTATCAACGATCCGGGGTCGTCGTGCGCAAGCATCCGGATCGAGATGTTTTGATTGCCACCAATGCCGTGGCGTCGATCGCACCGCAAATCCGGTTCTTCTTCGACCTCGACGCCGATCCGCGCCCTATAGCAGCGCACCTGGTGAAAACTCGTTTGCTAAAGAAGATTGTCGGGAGACATCCCGGACTTCGAGTTCCCCACTGCTGGGACCCGTTTGAGCTGGCGGTCCGCGCGCTGCTTGGCCAACAAGTGACGGTAAAGGGCGCGTCGACGCTGGCCGGACGGTTAGTGGAGCAGTTCGGGCCGCCGCTGGCGACGATTCTGGCGGACGCCGATCTCGCGTCCATCGGATTGCCGAAGGCGCGCGCGGAATCGATTCGCGGCTTCGCGCGAGCAGTGTGCGACCAACGAATTCGCTTCGATGGAGCGGTGTCGAGCCCAGAGATGATCGGCCAGATGTGCGAACTTCCCGGCATTGGCCCCTGGACTGCGAACTATATCGCTATGCGGGCGCTCGGCGATCCGGATGCATTTCCGGCTTCGGATTTGGGCTTGCTGAAAGCGGCGCGGATGTCTGCGCCTCGAAAACTTGCGGAGTTGGCCGAACGATGGCGGCCGTGGCGTTCTTATGCGGCCATGTATTTGTGGGAATTACTCCATGATGATTAGTAAAGGCATGTTGCTGGACTACGACGAGTTCGAATCCCCGATTGGCCGCATCCTCTTCGCATCCGATAGTGAAGGAATCTGCGCACTCGACTACGCCGGTTACGAGAGCCGGATGGAAGGACTGCTCACGCGTCGATTCGGCGAATTCAAATTTCGCCACGGCTCTGATCCCTGCCAGTTGAAACGGCGCTTACAGAGCTACTTCTATGGCGAGTTGCACGCATTCGATGACACGCCGGTCTCGATGGGGGGTACAGAATTTCAGGCGCAGGTTTGGAAGGCGCTTCGACAGATACCCGCGGGACGCACGCAAACCTATGGTGAGTTGGCGACGCGTTTAGGTCGCGCACTGGCCGCCAGGGCGGTCGGGCACGCGAATTCTTTGAATCCCATCGCGATCGTTGTGCCATGTCATCGCGTGATCGGCGCGTCATCGGCATTGACCGGTTACGCGGGCGGGCTGGCGCGAAAAGAGTGGCTGCTCCGCCACGAGAAATCCCAAGGGACGCTGCTAAGCATTACCTATACTGGTTGACTGGAGGCGTGGCGTGGGTGCGCGAATGAAAGACATCGCCCGCGATTTGGGCGTGTCGCTGATGACGGTTTCCAAAGCGTTGCGAAGTCATAGCGACATCAGCGAAGAGACCAAACGCCGTGTCTTAAAGCGGGCCAAGGAGCTGAACTACCGGCCGAACTGGATCGCGCGCAGCCTGGTCACGCGACGCACTTACATGGTCGGACTGATCATTCCCGACCTGATGCACTCGTTCTTCGCCGAAGTGGCCAAAGGAATCGCCCGGAAGTTCGAGCCTCTGGGATATCAAATCGTCATATCGAATTCCGAAGAAAGCCCGGATGCGGAACTTCGCGAGATTCAAGTGTTGCTGGATCGAAGCGTGGACGGCATCATCATCGCAGCGGCTCAGGCGAACATCCGGGGAGAACTGTTCAAGACTTTACAGGGGCGAAAAATCCCTTACGTTCTGATCGACCGCCTGCCGGCGGGATTTGAAGGTCACTTTGTCGGCGGGCGGGATGAAGAGATCGGGATGATGGCCACCGAACATCTGATAGAGCAAGGCTGTCGCCGGATTGCGCATCTGCGCGGCCCGGAGAATTCCACCGGGATCGGACGGCTCCGAGGTTATCGGCGCGCGCTAGCGAAGCAGCAACTCAACGCGACGGCCGATTACGTCGTCAGCGGCCAGCACGAAGACAGCACCGGCTACGAAGGGATGCGGAAGTTGCTCGGAGTTTCGCCCCGGCCCGATGGCGTCTTTTGCTATAACGATCCGGTAGCCGCGGGCGCGATCAAAGCCATCCTGGAGGCGGGATTGAAAGTCCCTGACGATATTGCCGTGATCGGGGCCGGCAATGTCCACTATTCCGATCTTCTGCGCGTCCCGCTTTCCACCATCGACCAGAGCAGTACGTTGATCGGCGAGACCGCCGCGAATCTGTTGGTGGAATGCATTGAAGCCAAGAACCCGCTATCGCCCAGACGGATACTTATTCCGCCGCGGCTGATTGCGCGCGAATCCAGCAAACGAAAACAATAGCTAGATTATTGCTTCGATAACACTACCGCCAGTCCGTAGGTGCCGGTGCTGGGTTGAATTTGCGGCATGATCTGGGCTTGAATCTTGCTATGCGGGTGAATGGCATGGTCCTGATGCGTTTTCCACACATACCGGCCGATGAACCAGCCCATACCTCCGCCCGCAAGCAGGTCGGAAGCGTAGTGCTGTTGTGCTGTAAACCGCGCGACGGTCACGACGCCGGCCAATGCACAGGCGATAATCGGAACCAGCTTGGTGTGCCCGTACTCGTAAGAAATCACCGACGCGAGCGACCAGACTTCGATCGCATGCCCCGACGGGAAGGAAGCGCCGCCGTCAAAGAAACTCCCCTGGTCGTCTTTCGCATTCGGACGGTTACGGCCTGCGATGGGCTTCAAAACCGACACAACGATCAGGCTGTCCAGCAGCGCTTCCCCTCCCAGCACTGCCGTTTCGCGGGCCTTCGGATTGTCGTCCAGCACACCGAAGGTGTAGAAGCCGGCGACTATAGGAACGAGAGTATAAGCTGCGCCGATGTTAGAAACGCGATTGCCCCACAGGACCTGGCCTTTGCTGTTCTCCAGCGCGGTCGACGTCTGGTGATCGGTTGCGATGAGTGCCGCGGTGAGTGCGCCAATACCAAGCCACCACCCAGCGTCGCGCTTGTGCATGTGGAACGGACTGGTCCAGATTTCCTTTTGATCGAGCAGAATGTTGCCGATCAGTTTGCGTGCCAGCGGTTTGGCCCGCTCAGTATCGCCGGGATAAAAGACGCGATCACGAGCATCCTGAGGGGGGGTGGACTGGCCCGAACCTGGCGGGGGAGGACTCTGACCCTGGGCTTGGGAAGCATTTGGATCCTGCGCGGCGTCGATAGCGGTCGCTATGTCGGCATTAAACGCATTGATCTCATAAACCTGCGCGAATGCGGAACCAGTAAAGGTCGCCAGGACTGTAACAATCAAGTAACCTGTCTTCATCAGCCGCCCCGTTCCGCTCTGCTCTATAGACCTTGCGGCCCTGAATCCATTACATTTACATTCCTATTTCTTCAATTCGGGCAGACGACCGGGGGTCGGCGGCGCTCCCGCGGCATCCAGCTGCTTTTCGAGCGCGCGCAGGTCGGTCTCGATGAGGCGGCGCAGTTTCGGAATCTCGGACACCAGTTCATCCGAGGCGATCTGGTAGCTATCAAGGGCGGTCTTGGTTGGTCTGCCTGTCGTCAGACGCATGGTCCCGGCTGCCGAGTTTACGCGTTCAGAGATGGACTCCGGCGCCGGTTCATCGCGCGCCCGCATTACCGGATCGCCACGCAACTCGCGGTTAATCTCGTCCAAGCGCTTCTCCAGATTGATGGCATCCTCCCGCAGTTTGGGTGGAAGCGCGGGGGTAGCGTCGATGGCGCGCCGGATAGCATCGAGTCGCGTCCGAGCATCGGTGGCGGACTGCTGTGCAGCGGTCAGGGCCTTTTGCACGCGCGCCAGCTTCTCCTCGAATTCCGCCTTTGCTAAACGATCTTCGCGGGTGGTGACGCCTTCGGCCGCAACCTCGAAACTCTGCGAGCCCGCGAGCGGTGTGATGACGCCATCGACGCGCTTAGCCAGCGTCACCGTGTACTTGCCGGGGACTAACAGCGCACCGGTGGGTCCGCGGAAGAAACCGCTTTCTTCTTCGTCACCGCCCCCGCCGCCTTCAGCACCCCCACGTCCTCCGCCGCCACGGCCACCGGGAGCGTTGACGATGACTGGCGCGGGAGTGCGCAAATCCCAAGCCACACGATGCATACCGCGTGTGGCGGGCCCGTCGAAACGCCGCACTACCTTACCCGACGCGTCCGTCACTGTAAGGACGATCGCCGGCGCTTCCTCCTCGGCTTCCGCCCGCAACTCGTCGGCGTTCGGATAAGGCGGGGTCTCGTTCTTGCGAGCGGCTTCGCGTTCACGCTGCTGGCGCTCTTGCTTTTTGGTCCGCAGGCCGTCTTTGAGGAAGTACGTTATTTCCGCGCCAAATGGAGGATTTGGAGCGGCGAAAAACGCCTCGCCCTGGAATCCTTTGCCGTTCTGGCCCAGCGGCTGCGCGGGAATATAAGACAGGGCGTTCCTTACCGGGAACAGTGCGCTCTCCTGCTTCAGTGTTTCGGGAGTCACGCTTCGGAGCGGCGTGTAGTCGTCGAGAATGTAAATCCCGCGGCCGAAGGTCGCGACCACCAGGTCGTTCTCGCGCCTTTGGATGGCGAGATCGCGCACTTGAATAGTTGGCAATCCGCCTGTGAGCTTGGTCCATTTCTCGCCGCCGATGGCGCTGAAGTACAGACCGTATTCGGTGCCCGCGAAAAGGAGTTTTGAATTCACGGCATCTTCAGCCAGCGCGTATACGGCGCCGTTCTCAGGCAAGTTGCCTGATATAGAGGCCCAGCCTTTTCCACGGTCGGCGGTTTTGAGGATATATGGTTTGAAATCGCCGTTCTGATGATTCTCGAAGATCACGTACGCCGTGCCAACATCAGTCTGCGACGCCACGATGCGCTGGACATAAGAATTCTCGGGTACGCCGGGAATCTGGTCGATTTTGCGCCAGGTCTTTCCGCCGTCTTCGGTGACTTGCACAAGTCCGTCATCGGTGCCGGCGTAGATCAAGCCTTCCTGCTTGGGTGACTCGGCGATAGCTGAAATATTGCCGTACAGCGCGGTGGAGACGTTCTTCGCTACTGCGTCGACGCCCCATACTTTGCCCATCACCGGAAGTTTATTGCGATCGAGTTGCCGCGTGAGATCGGGGCTTACCGCGCGCCAGCTATCGCCGCGATCGTCACTGCGATAAAGCCGCTGTGCTCCGATGTAAATCCGGGTGTTGGAATGCGGGCTGATCATCAGCGGCGCATCCCAGTTCCAGCGCATGGGCGGATCGTCCTTCCCCGGCTGCGGTTGAATAGCCACGCGCTCACCGGTGCGCCGATCGAAGCGGACCAGACCACCATTCTGCATAGTGGCGTAAACGGTGTTCGGGTCCTTTGGATCGGCGCGAGTGTAGAATCCATCGCCGCCGTGAGTGACGAAGCAATCGGAATTGGTGATGCCGACTGCGTTTCTTGTGCGTGAAGGGCAGCCGAAGCTGAAATTGTCCTGGGTTCCGCCATAGACGTTGTAGAACGGTTCGGCGTTGTCGACCGCGACATCGTAAAACTGCGGGATCGGCAGGTTCGCTTTGAAAATCCAGTTCTCGCCTTTGTCGAATGTTTCGTAGACCCCGCCGTCACAGCCCACCAGGTAACGATTGTTGTCCTTGGGATCGATCCAGATCTCGTGATTGTCGACATGCTTGTTGCGCGTCGGTAGCGTGGCGAGTGTGCGGCCCCCGTCGTTCGACACCGAAATGTTCACGTTCATGATGTAGACACGCTCAGGATTGACGGGATCGACTACCACGTGCGCGTAGTACTGTCCTTGCGAATCCGAGCTATTGCGCTTCTCCCACGTGACGCCATTATCGGTGGAGCGATAAAGACCGCCGCGGCCCTCGCCGGCTTCGATCTGCGCGTAAATGATGCTGGGATTCGATGGGGCGAAAGCTATTCCAATGCGGCCGAGTTCGCCCGTCGGCATTCCCGTGGTGACCTTGGTCCAAGTCTTGCCGGCGTCGGTGGAACGCCACAGCGCGCTTTCCGGTCCCCCATGAATCAAGGTGTAGTATTTGCGCTCGCGCTGGTGCGTGGCGGCGAGCAGGATGTCCGGATTGCGCGGGTCAAGGATCACGTCGGCGACGCCGGTGTATTCGCCAACTTTGATCAGGCTGGTCCAGTTCTTGCCGCCGTCAGTGGACTTATAGAGCCCCCGATCTCCGCCGCCTTTCCAAAGCGGCCCGGGCGCGGCGACATAGACGACGTTCGAATCGCGCGGATCAATGACGATGCGAGCGATGTGCTCCGATTGTTTCAATCCAACATTCCGCCAGGTCCTGCCGCCGTCCTCGCTCTTGTAGACACCGTCACCATAAGAGACACTCCGCTGGTCATTGTTCTCGCCGGTGCCGACCCACACCACCGACGGATTTTTCGGATCGATTACCACGGTGCCGATGGAATACGATCCTTGCGTGTCGAACACGGGCGTCCAGGACGTGCCGCCGTTGGTGGTTTTCCATACGCCGCCGGATGCGGCTGCTACGAAGTAATGCTGGGAATTTTCGGGGTCGACCGCGAATCCTACCACACGGCCGGAGGTGAACGCAGGACCGATGCCGCGCAACCGCAGGCCGCTGAACGTGGCGGAATTCATGGGATCGTCGGAAGCCGGACCGCGGCCGCCGGGCGGCGTGTCTTCATCCTGGGACAATGCGCAAATTGCGAAACATAATGCGAGCGGGAGTATCTTCATAGGTAGACTTTGGACGCCTCGTTGCCGTTCCCGACGCGCCATGTCTTGAGGATAGCAGCGGTCGCAGCGTTAGAATAATGAATGGAGGCTCTATGGCGGCTGAAGATTACGGCAGCAAGGTTGTGTGGTTGATGGCGGGAATCGCGATCGGGGCAACAGTTGCCCTACTGTACGCACCGGCGTCCGGCGAGGAGACGCGGCGTACGATCGTAAAAAGGACGAAGGAGGGCCGCGAGGCCATTGCCGATTCCGGCAGGGACATGCTGGAGCGCGGCAAAGAGATGTACGAAAAGGGTCGCAAAATGGCCGACGACGCCGCGGACATGTTCGAACGCGGACGGAAGATTGTGGAAGGGACCGCGGCTAATTTGAAGGGATAGCGAATAACAGAATGAGCACCACGATTGCCGAGCCGGTGAAAACGATCCCGGTGTTTTCCAACGAGCCAGTCGCCGATTTTTCGAAGCCTGCTAATCGCGAGGCGATGGAGAAGGCGTTGCGCGATGTGCGCGCGCAGCTCGGGCGCGAATACGATCTTGTGATTGCGGGGCGCCGCGAGAAAACCTCGGACAAATTGACGTCGCTCAATCCGTCGCGATCGAGCGAAGTGGTCGGCGTTCACAGCAAAGCGACTGCGGCGCTGGCCAACGAAGCAATAGAAGCAGCGTACGCTTATTTCCCCCAGTGGGCCGCGACTCCGGCGGAGACTCGCGTCGAGATGCTGCTTCGAGCGGCCGCGCTCATCCGTAAGCGCAAATTCGAATTCGACGCGTGGCTGGTTTACGAAGCGGGCAAGACCTGGCCCGAAGCCGACGCCGACGTATCGGAAGCGATCGATTTCTGCGAGTACTACGCCCGCCAGATGCTGCGCTTGAGTAAACCAGATCCGCTGGTTCAACTGCCCGGCGAAAAAGACGAGATGGTTTATCTGCCGCTGGGCGTCGGCGTGGTCGTTCCACCGTGGAATTTCCCGCTCGCAATCATGACCGGTATGACGACTGCGGCGTTGGTGGCCGGCAACACGGTGGTGATCAAGCCCTCCAGCGACACGCCGACCATTGCGGCGAAATTTGCCGAAGTCTTGCTGGAGGCAGGCTTCCCGGCGAAATCGTTTTCGCTGCTGGTGGGCAGCGGCGCTGTGGTGGGCGATGTAATCGTCCAGCATCCCAAGACGCGGTTTGTGGCATTCACCGGCTCGAAAGAAGTTGGCCTGCGCATTAACGAGCTCGCCGCCAAGCCGCAAAAGGGGCAGATCTGGATCAAGCGTGTGATTGCAGAAATGGGCGGCAAGGATGCAATCATCGTGGACCGCGAGGCCGATCTCGATAGCGCCGTAAAGGGCGTTCTATTTTCGGCATTCGGCTATCAAGGCCAGAAGTGCTCGGCCTGTTCTCGCGCCATCGTGGATCAAGCGATTTACGATCAGTTTTTGGAAAAGCTCAAGGCCGAAGTAGCGGGTCTCAAAGTCGGGCCGTCGGACCAACCGGAGAACTACATGGGTCCGGTGATCAACGAAGGCGCCCGGAAATCGATCTTGGATTACGTCGAGGTGGGAAAGAAAGAGGGTCGCGTGATTGCTGGTGGCGCGGCGGCGCCCGGCGACGGATATTTCATCGCTCCGACGGTAATTGCCGACGTGGATTCCAAAGCACGCATCTTCCAGGAAGAGATCTTTGGTCCGGTGCTGGCTGTGACCAAGGCACGGGACTTCGATCACGCGCTCGCGCTCGCCAACGATACCGAATACGGCCTGACTGGCGCGGCTTACACCAAGAATCCGGAGAAGATCCGGAAGGCGCGCAATCAGTTCTTTGTCGGCAATCTCTATATCAACCGCAAGTGCACGGGCGCGATGGTGGGGGCGCATCCCTTCGGCGGTTTCAATATGTCGGGCACGGATTCGAAGGCCGGAGGACCGGATTATCTGCTGCAGTTCCTGCAGGCCAAGTCGATCGCCGAAAAAATTTCGTGATAGAATCACTCTGACGACACCTTGGAATTGCCCCGATTAGAAGGGGACCAAGACTTCACAACTCCAGGGTCGAATCTGAACGACGCGGCAATAGGGCGCTGATGATTTCAGCGCCCTATTCCATTTTTAGACCCGCTGTCTCTTCGAGCGGATTCGGGAAGGCCTTGGGATCGTGCGCCCCGTCGCCGTGGAGGCACTGAAAATCCTTCTCAACGGTAATCGAAAGATGATCGCCACCGGAGATTCCGGTTCGATCGGTGGTGGCCCACTCGAATCCATCCTGGTAGGGCACTTGGATTCGTAACGACCCATCTCGATAGATTGCCTTCGGGGACCGGATGCTGTTCGATGATTCGAGCGCATAGGTCAGGCGCGCACCGGGGGTGAACTCGATTGAGTCCTCGAAAAAGCCGGTCTTGCTGAACTGGGCGACCTCGGCTTGATTCAGCCGCAGGCGCAGAGCGTTACCTTGGATACGCAGTTTCATAGGTGGACACGGGGTTTCATTGGATTCGCTCAGGTCCTGAATATATATTAAAACGGCCATCGCGGACGAAGCCGAGCAACGTCATGTTGAAGCGCTGAGCGGTTTCGACCGCCAGGCTGGATGGCGCGCCAACTGCCGCCAGGATCGGAATGCCGGCCATCAGCGCTTTTTGGGTCAGCTCGAAACTGGCGCGGCCGCTCACCAAGAGCAGCTTGTCGGCAAGCGGCGTATGGCCGGCCAGCATCTCCGCCCCGACCAGCTTGTCGACCGCGTTGTGGCGGCCGACATCCTCGCGCAGCAGGATCAAATTACCTTGGAAGTCGAACAACGCCGCCGCGTGCAAGCCTCCGGTCCTCTGGAAGACGGCTTGTTCGTCGCGCTGAGCTCGCGGGAGCCGGTGAATCACAGCAGCTTGCATTGCCGACGAGCTACGAGGCAATATCGGACAGCCTTGCATCCGCAATGCTTCAATCGAAGCCTTGCCGCACACGCCACAACTGGATGTGGTGTAGAAGTTCCGCTGCAGCCGCTCAAAATCGACTTCCACTTCCGGATTGAGCTGCACCGTGATCGAGTTCTTAGAGTGCCGGATCTCTCGGATCTGGTGCGTTCCGTCGAGGATACCCTCAGTGAATAAGAAGCCGGCAGCGAGTTCCGGATCATGACCGGGCGTTCGCATGGTGATAGAGATGGTTTTCTCGCCCAGGCGAATTTCGAGGGGGTCTTCGACCGCGAGCAGGTCCTGGAATGAAACGGAGGAGTCGCCTTCGATTTTGCGGACAGGAACTGTCAGAATACTCCGGTTCACTCTGGAACCAGAATAGCCTGTTAGACCAAGCTTTATTTAAACCAGGTTCGGGATCTTGATGATCTTCTTCTGGATCGCGTACTGCACGAGCTGGGCTTTATTGTGGATATCCAGTTTGCGCATCAGGTTGAATTTGTGAGCTTCAACGGTCTTGACGCTCAGGTTCAGGTCGCAGGCAATTTCCTTCACGGAATTGCCCTCAGCGAGCATCTTGAGAACTTCGCGTTCGCGCGTCGTAAGCGTGGCAAAGCGGGGCAGCCGGTTGGCCGACTTAATCCTGGAGCGGAAATCGTCCACGAGCTGAGAAAGCATGCGCGGGCTGAGATAGCTTCCACCCCGGCAGATATCGCGAACTGCGGCGACTAGCTGCGCCGATGGGCTGTCCTTGAGGACATAACCGCTGGCGCCCACTTCCATGCCTTCGACCAGGTAATCTTCGTCGTCATACATGGTCAGAAACAGCACCTTGGTCTCGGGGCGGTTTTTCTTGATTTGGCGGGTGGCTTCGAAGCTGCTGAGACCGGGCATGCCGATGTCCATCAACACTACGTCCGGCCGAACTTCGGCAGCTTTCTCGACGGCATCTCCACCGTTCGAGGCTTCTCCGACCACTTCCATATCCGACTCCGCGGATATTAGCGTTCTGATGCCTTGGCGGAAGAGTGTGTGATCGTCCGCCAGCATGATGCGAGTCTTTGCCATAACGTTTGCCCGAATCTCTCTAAGAATCCCTTTCCTACGACTCCCGCTATTCAACCAGCGGGTCGAGAACCTGCCAGATCACTCGCCGACGGCCCTCAGTTTCCGTCCATTCTTTGCGCCGATCGGTTTTGTCCGGATCGGCTCGATCAAACTGAAGGAGGGTGGCTCTTTCGCAACGGGAAGAGTGATCGAAATTTTCGTACCGCGGCCTTTTTTCCTCCGGTCGGACTGCGAGTTTCCGTTACCAGGCCCATTGCTGGGATAGCTCTTTACGTCAAACCTACCGCCGAGCAGGGCAACGCGCTCTCTCATTCCCGAAAGGCCAAAAGAATCTTTCCGGGCCAGCGCCTCTTCTACCTTAAAGCCGACTCCGTTATCCTCAACGGCCAGTCTTACCCATCCATCGGCGGAACTAACCGAAATGTTTACGCTGCTGGCTCCCGAATGCTTGGCGACGTTGTTGCAGCACTCCTGAACTAGCCTATAAACAATAATTTCCGTATATTGCGGGAGCCTGCCGAGCCGGCCCAAAAGCAGCCGCACGCGGCTAGGGTGTAACCTCCGGAAGCGATTGACTAGTTGCCGTAAAGCCGCCCCCAGGCCGAGCTGTTCGAGGACCGCCGGACTCAAGGCCGCGATAAGGCGCCGCATCTCCAAAATAGTGCGTTCGGTGAGGTCCCGGGCCTCTTTCAGCTTCGCGATCCATTCGGAATGCTCGGGCGGGATCGAATTCTCCAGCAATTCCATCTGCAAGCGGATGCATAGTAGCGACTGGCCGGCCTCGTCGTGCAGCTCGCGGCTAATGCGGCGGCGTTCCATCTCCTCGACGTGCAACATGTGCTCGGCCAACTGCCGGATCTGCTCTTCGCTCGCCGCCAGATCCTCCATGAGCCGGGCCTTGTCGGCCGCCATTAGACAACGTTCGGCCGCGGCCGCCAGCAGTTCCTGTTCGCGCGGCAACCATTCGTAGGGTTTCGAGAATGCAAACTGCATGACACCCGCGGTCCGGCCGCCGGCTGCCAGGGGAATCGACCAGCACATCTGGAAATGGTCCTTCCAATCGGGGTCGAGCAGCAGATGCCCACTACCATTTCGAGTATCGATCTGCCGGGAGGTTGACAGCATTTTTAGCTTCGCAGGTGTGTTCCGGACCTCAATAAATGTCAGTTGGTTCGGCACGCGATTTTCAGCCTTGGCCCGTAGCACCCAGGCGCTTCGATGATCGTTCAGCAGATACAGATGGCCCGCGTCGGCCTGGCAAACCTGTACCAAAGCTTCCAGGAACCGGCGCAACAGTTCGTCCAGATTACGAGACTCCAGCTCCACCCGGAACAGCTCATAAAAGGCCTGTGTTTCGGCTTCGCGGACCTGATAGTAGGCGTTGTTCAGCGTGAGAATGACGCAGAAGTGGAGCTGCTCGCGCACCCACTGAAAATTCGCGTATTCGTTGGGCAGCAGCTTGCGTAGCATGGGCGTCAACAAACGGTCATATTCCTGAAGCGCCTCCACGATGCTGCTGGGCGGCAGGTTCAACTTGGCCAAGCGCCGGCCGTTGTATTCCACTTGTTCGATGAACTTCAAAGGCGGCTGTCCGCTGGCCAGAATCCGGGCGGCCGCGCAGGGAGTCAGTGAAGCCAGAGCAGTGCGGATCTTGGCTTCGTATTGCCGCGGCTCGAATTGCCGGCTTTTCAGTTTCAGGAAAAATTTCCGGTCGAGAGTTTCGGCGTGTGGTAGCAAGAATACAGCGAGCCGTTGCAGGTGCACACGCAGCTGGTCGCTGAGTACATCGGCAGCATCCGCAAGCTCCGGAGCTATTTCCGTTAGTTGCAACCTAGGTGTTATATCGGCTTCTAGGGGAAAGGCTTTAGCGAATCTCCCCGATTACCGAGGCGGCATGGCCGGCAAATAAATATTACTTATGGACTACTTGGGGTATATGCCGCCGAAGCAGATCGGCAACCTCTTTATGCTCGTTTTCGCGGGCGGCCTCGAAGGGCGTTTGGCCTCGGCCGTTGGGGAGTTTTGCGTTGGCGCCACGGCTCAGCAGCGCTTCAACCGCCTCCAGGCGACCCCAAGAAGCCGCATAGAACAGCGGAGTGGCCCCGGACTCCTGATCGCGGGCATTGATGTCGGCGCCGTGATCCAGCAGGAGCTTTATCACCTCTGCATGGCCGCCGAGGGCGGCGTCGTGTAAGGGGGTAGCCCCCGATCTGTTCCTGATTCCGACCTTTGCGCCATGGGCGATCAGTAAGCCCACAATATTCTTCTCGCCCTTTAAACAGGCGTCATCGAGGGGACTGGAACCGTCTGGGCCCAGGCGATTGGGGTCCGCGCCGGTCTCAAGCAGCATGTTCACGATGTCCGCCTCACCGTGTAAGATGGCTTCGTGCAGAGCCGCGGGAGCCGATTCTTCCGTGCCCGGCTGCCGCGCTCCTTTCGCCAGCAGCGCTTCGATCACCTTCGTCTGGTGGTAGCGGATCGCCTCCTCCAGCGGCGTTGCGCCGTTTACGTCACGGGCATTCAGATTCGCGCCGGCATCCAGCAGGATCGTCGATACCTCAGCCTCACCCTTCCTCGCGGCCTCATGCAGCGGAGTGATCCCCGTAAGCGCATTTCTACTCTTGACGTTCGCGCCGTGCTCAATCAAAGCTCGCGCTACTTCGGCTTGGCCTCTCACGGCCGCCTCATCCAGGGGGGTAAAGCCGTTCGAATCCTGGGCCTGGACATCGGCGCCGTGCGCGAGCAGCAGTTCAACCATGGCACGGCTACCCCGATTGGCGGCCAAGTGCAGCGGCGTTGCGCCCGAACTATAGCGTGCATTGACATCAGCGCCTCTATCGATCAGCATGGCGGCGATGTCGATGTGGCCGGTGATGACGGCGTAGTGCAAAGGCGTTGAGCCTGCCTCCGCGTGACGGGCATTCACGTCAGCCCCGGCCTCGAGCAGCAGCGCGACGATCGCTCTTTCCCCCGCCCACACGGCGTCGTGGAGCGCAGTCCCGCCCAATGAATCGACTGCATTCAGCGACACACCCTGCTTGATTAGCGCGCGGACGAGATCGGTGTCCCCGGCACGGACAGCTTGGCGCAGATCGTCGCTGTTCGCCGCAAAAATGGACACCAACGCCACCAGAGCGAGCGCGAGCCGCATACCTAGATTGTGGCAGACAGGCTCACACCGTTCCGGGACGCGGCGTCCAGCGCGCTACAACGAACGCAGGAAATTCAAGATGTCCTGCTTCTGTGCCACGCTGAGCGCATTGAAATTGGTAATGACTCTATCCGCCTCCGAACCACAAAAGGTGGATGCCGACGTCGGGGCAAAAACCTTCAGGTGCGGTTCGAATTCGAATATATTGCTGCTGGCGCTAATTACGCAATCAAAGGGCGAACTGGAGTGCGCCTGGATAGCCTGCAACAGGTCCGATGTGCGGCCATCATGCAGGAAGAACAAACGCTGGCCAATACCCCACAGTGGCGCGGTGCGGAACTCATCCGGGCCGGCCGCGCCCTGGAGGATGCCATCCGCGAGGTTCGAGCCCATGTGATGGAGCGCGAAGTCCGAGTAGGGATGATAGGTCACATGGGTCATCCCGGTGAAAATCGATGCCGCCGTAGTGAGCGACTGCGTGTGACAGAGAACGCACCCGATGCTGGAGAACAGAGCTTGGCCGCTCAACTGCGAGGCTGTGGAGGTGGTTGGGGTAGGTGGAGCGGTCATCCGCATGAACGCAGCGAAGTTCACCGTATCCGCGGAATAGGCCGAGGCCTCGCTGAGGGGAGTGCCACTCACGGTCAAGTTCAGGGCGTCCTCCGGAGTCTGATTGAACACGCAGCCCGGAACAGCGGCGCGCTCATTCGGGAACAACTCGTTAGATACGCCTTGCTCGACGTTGTAGGCTTCGCCGGCGAAGATGACCAGCGATTTGTTCTGCGCCTTCCAGCCGAAGCGAGTCACTGTGCCATCGTTGCCAGACGTGTTCAGCGCGCCCTGGATGCCCAGCGCCGCTCGTTGCGCCGCGGTGGAATTCAGGTTTGCCTGCAATGTGGCATCCGGCGTATTCTCTACCAGCCCCAGCCCGAAGGTCGGAGTTGGAATGCGGAAAATTACATTCCGGTTCGCGAGTTCCGAGGCGAAGTCCGGCTGCGCCAAGGTGCAGCCAGTGGCGTCCGTGCGTCCGGCGATCGTATATAGGCCATGCACTCCGCCATCCAGCGAGCCGTTCGGGTTCAGAACGAAGCGAGCCTCCCGCACCGGACCGTTGGCTGTGATGAATGAGGGCACGGTCTGAGGAAATGGATCTGGGTTGGGATGATCCAACTTAGCAAACGCCACTTGCGGATTCACTGCCGGGCTGGTCCCCCCAACGGCCGGCTGCGCGTGGCAAGCCGCGCAACTGTTGGCGTTAAACGTTGGCCCCAAGCCAACTCCCGCTTCTCCGGCCGCGGTTCCGGACACCGAATCTATTTCCTGAAAGCGAGTTCTTGCTGCCGTGAATAATGCTTGTTCGGTGGCGTTGAGGGTCGGGAAAAATCCTCCCGCGCCGGCCGCGCCACCCCGGGGACCGGGATCGCTTTGCGCCAAACATACGGCCACAGAGGCAACATAGACCAGGGACTTCCATCCCTTAAGTGCTCTGATCAAATTTACAAAACGCATAGACACACTCCTTTTGGCTGCTGTCGCGCTGTTCGCGCGAGCTTACTCGGTGGTTACCGGTGGGGGATTTGTGGAGTCTCGGATAACAGGTACAATAGGAGTGTCAACGTATCGGGCTACCACTGACATGGTATCCGAGACGAGGCCCTCGCCCACCGCGGGGGCCACTTCCCTAGTTAGTACTATGGGTACTATTCCTTTTTCTCAGAGTGCAAGCATACACTAAACCTGCCTAAGAAGGAATACCCCAAGCTCACATTTTACACACGCATTCTTCGGACCACTGCGTAACTGCCTCAGAACACGGGGCGTCCCACACCAAGACCAACGTCTCACGACGACCAAACTTGAACATTCATTCTCCTTGCGGCTTGGGCAAACAAATAGCCAGGCCTTGGAGAAAGTACCATCCATCTCAAAGCTGATCAATCGATCATTACCCGTACGACCTACGCTAAGCGAATTAGTTTTTGCGGGTTTTGCGTAGTGCGATGGCACCACACCAGCAATGGAATCGCATGCGGTAGGGCTTCGGCTGTATATTGTGGTAAGTGAATCTGCGCAGCGGAGCATCAATGACCAGACGAACATTAGTAACCGGTCTAGCGACCACTGCCGCGGCCGCGGCGCAGGAACGCCCGCGTTCCGTGGAATGGAAGCCGCGCCTCGGCATTCTGGGGCCGTTCACAGAGGCCAACGTCCGATTCGCCAAAGAAGAAGGCTTTACGAACATGATCCTGGGAGCGACCCGACATTCCACCATGGATCCGACGGCGCTCACCGATCAGCAGATCGAAACGGTGAAGCAGGTTCTCGCGCGATATGGCATGCACGTGTCGGCATTTCAGGCTTCGCAAAACCACATCGCGCCCGATGCCACTCAGCGAAAGCAGGACAACGATTATTTCGTGAAGATCATCGAATTGGCCGGCAAACTGGGGATTCCCTACATCGGCACCTCTTCCGGCAAGGACGCCGCCCAGCCTTTCGAAAAGCAAGTAGATGATATCGTGCGCGTCTACAATGAACGCTATTTCCCCGCCTGCCAAGCCAACAAGGTGCGCATCCTTTGGGAGCCGTATCCCGGCGGAGCGAACGTCGCCATTAGCCCGGCCGGATTCGAAGCGCTGTTCAAGGGCTTCGGCGATTCGCCCTACGTCGGTCTGCAATATGACCCGTCGCACTTGGTTTGGCAGATGATGGATCCGATTCAGACCGCGCGCGACTTCGTGGACAAGATCTACGATGTGCATCTCAAGGACACCGAGATCCGCTGGGACGTGCTGCGGCACGTGGGAATCAATCCGGTGAATCAGGCGCGGTGGTGGGTCTATCGGCTGCCGGGGCTCGGGTCGATCGACTGGGCGGCGTTTTTCTCAGTGCTGCAGCGTGCAGGGTATCAGGGCGCGATGAGTTTGGAGCACGAAGATCCATTGTATGGATCGCCTAACCGGCCTGGTCCCGATTTCAATGCGGACTATGCACTCGGGTTCAAGATGGCGCATCGCTATCTGCGGCAATACGTGCCAGACTAAAGGCAGGTCATAGACCTGCCCCCACCCGTTTCATGAAAGCACTGGTTAAAAGCAAGCGCGAGCCTGGACTCTGGCTCGAAGACATTCCCAAACCCACCATCGGCATCAACGACGTATTGATCCGCGTGCGCCGGGCCGGCATCTGCGGCACCGATCTGCACATCTACAACTGGGATGAGTGGGCGCAGCGCACCATTCCCGTGCCCATGGCGATCGGCCACGAATTCGTCGGCGAGATCGTCGAGACCGGTTCCAATGTCAACGATTTTCATCCCGGCGACATCGTGAGCGGCGAGGGACATGTGGTGTGCGGGCGCTGCCGCAACTGTCTGGCGGGGCGCCGGCATCTGTGCGCGCATACGATGGGCGTAGGCGTCAACCGGCCAGGGGCGTTCGCCGACTTTATCGCCGTCCCGATGACCAACATCTGGCGCCACAAAGAGAACATCGATCTGGATGTGGCGGCGATTTTCGATCCGTTCGGAAACGCCGTCCATACCGCGCTGTCGTTTCCGGTGCTGGGGGAGGACGTGCTGATCACCGGCGCGGGACCGATCGGGATCATGAGCGCAGCGGTGGTTAGGCACGCTGGCGCGCGGCACGTGGTGATTACCGATAAGAATCGCTACCGTCTGGAGTTGGCGCGCAAGCTGGGCGTGACGCGGGCGGTCGATACCGCCGAGACGCCGCTCGCTCAAGTCCAGAAAGAACTGGGGATGCAGGAAGGCTTCGACGTCGGCCTCGAAATGTCGGGCAAGGAATCGGCGCTTCGCGAAATGATCGCGAATATGAGCCATGGCGCCAAGATCGCCATGTTGGGTATTCCCACCGCGGAGATGGCGATCGACTGGACCCCGGTGGTCTTCAACCAGCTCACCATCAAAGGCATCTACGGCCGCGAGATGTACGAGACCTGGTACAAGATGACGGTGATGCTAGAGACTGGGCTGGACATCCGGCCGGTGATCACGCACCGGTTTTCGTATCAGGATTTCGAGAAGGGTTTTGAGGCCATGCGGTCCGGGAATACGGGGAAGGTGATTCTGGAATGGTCGTGAGAACTCCCGAAAGACCGCTTGCTCGCGCAATCGTTACCGAGCCGCGCCCGTCAGGAAGCGATTTTCGGGCTGCTGCACATAGCGCATCGATCTACTTCTATCCGGCAGTATCAGCATGCTCCAGCCAGTTCTTCGAGCGCGTCTGTGGCTTCCACCAAACCCAGTGTACCGGGTTGCACACTCAATTCATGATCAGTTAATATCAGTCGTGTACGACGCGTCGTATACGACCTATGCCAATTGACATTCATCTTAGGATTAACCGCGTCTGGCTCGCGCTCGGAGTTATCTGGTTGATTGGCGCACTTATTACGAAGCGGACCGCTAGGGTACAAACCACCGGCTCCCGCCTGTTCCAGGCCGCCCTGACCGCGGGCGGATTCCTTCTTCTCTTGCAACCCGACCTGAGCATCGGACCACTCGGCTGGCGATTCCTGCCGGCGTCATCGGCCGCTTCTTTCACCGGGTTCGCGCTGACCGTTTGCGGAGCAGCCTTGGCGGTGTCGGCTCGCATCTTCTTGGGCAGAAACTGGAGCGCCGTGGTCACCATCAAACAGGATCATGAGATCATTCGCCGCGGGCCATATGCGCTGGTTCGTCACCCCATTTACTCCGGATTCTTGCTGGCGATGCTAGGTACAGCGGTGGCTATGGGAGAAGTTCGCGGGCTGCTAGCTGTCGGATTGGCATTCCTTGGCTTGTGGCTGAAGCTGCGGACTGAGGAGTCGTTCCTGGTGGAACAGTTCGGTGTGCAGTACGTACAATACCGGCAAGAAACAAAGGCGCTAATTCCGTTCGTGCTGTGATATGAGCGCCCCCAAACGACTCGTGCGCCTAGCGGAAGAGATCGATCTGCACTTGAGAACCGTGCGGCAGGTCCTGCGGCGGCCTGTCGAAGCCGAGTTCGCGCGGGGCGGCCTCACTGGACCACAACGGAGCGTCATGCACGTGGTGGTGCAATCGGATGGAATAAGTTTAAAGGACCTCAGCAAGCAGGTCGGTCTGGCGCACAGCACGGTGTCGGGAATCGTCGACCGTCTGAAGAAACAAGGGCTGGTCGAGCGTAAGACCGACGCCGGCGATGGCCGGATCACCAGGATCGGCGCGTCGAAGGCTGTTCGCGACTACCTGCGCGACACCCTGCCCCGTTTGGAGATCCACCCGCTGGTCGAAGCGCTGCGCCGCGCGAAGCCGGCCGAGCGAAACCAGATCCTCGACGGCCTCAGAACTGTTGCGGCGCATCGTGGAAAAGGGTTAGCCCGCATGCGGTATATTACGATTACATCTACAGAATTTCAGGAGAGCAAATAGTATGCATCGTTTGCGAGCACTCGTCTCGATTGTCGCCACGCTAGCGGCAGTCGCAGGACTGGCTTCCGCTCAGCCCGCCGCAAAAGACACGGAGTGGCCCAGCTACAACGCCGACGTCCGCGGCACAAGGTACCGTCCGCTCGATCAGATCAACGCGTCCAACTTCAACAAGCTGGAGGTCGCCTGGCGATTCAAGACCGACAGCATCGGCAACCGGCCGGAGTACAAATTGGAAGGGACGCCACTGATGGTGAACGGCGTCGTATATGCAACAGCCGGATCGCGTCGCGCGGCAATTGCTCTCGATGCGGTTACGGGTGAATTGCTGTGGGTGCACGGCGAACATGAAGGTGCGCGCGGCGGTGCTGCTCCACGACAATTGTCGGGCCGAGGCTTGGCCTATTGGTCGGACGGTAAACAAGAACGGATCTTCTATATCACGCCTGGTTTTAGGCTCATCGGACTGGATGCCAAGACCGGGGCCCTGATCCCGACTTTCGGGAAGAACGGCGTGGTGGATCTGAAACTCGACGACGATCAGACCATCTCGGCATGGAATGACAAAGGCGAATGGGTGCCCGACCTGGTGCATGGCGAAATCGGGATTCAATCGGCGCCGGTCGTGGCCAAGGACACCATCCTGGTCGGCGCGGCATTCCGCGAAGGCATGACGCCCAAGAGCATGCGCAACAACAAGGGCTATGCGCGCGGATTCGACGTGCGCACCGGTAAGCGCCTGTGGATCTTCCATACCATTCCGATGAAGGGCGAGGTCGGCTACGACACTTGGTTGAACGGATCGGCCGAGTATACGGGCAACACGGGCGTATGGAGTCAGATCTCCGTGGATGAGGAGCTGGGCTTGGTCTACCTCCCGGTGGAATCGCCGACCGGCGACTACTATGGCGGCCATCGGCCCGGTAACAACCTGTTTGGCGAAAGTATTGTCTGCGTCGATCTGAAAACCGGTCAGCGCAAATGGCACTACCAATTGGTCCACCATCCGTTGTGGGACATGGACATCTCTTCGGCGCCGATTCTCGCCGACATCAACGTCGATGGCCGCGCGATCAAAGCGGTTGCTGTTCCCAGCAAGCAAGGGTTCCTATATGTTTTCGATCGCGTGAATGGGCAGCCGGTCTGGCCGATCGAAGAGAAACCGGTGGAGAAGGGAAACGTTCCGGGCGAGTGGTATTCGCCGACGCAACCGTTCCCGACCAAGCCGCCGGCCTACTCGCGCAACGGCGTCACCCCGGATGTTCTCATCGACTTCACGCCCGCGCTGCACGATCAAGCTTTGACGACCGCATCGAAGTACAAACTCGGACCAGTGTTCACTCCGCCGGTGGAGAGCAAACTCGATGGGCCGCTCGCCACGCTCACCTTGGGCACAGCATCCGGCGGGACCAACTGGCCCGGCGCATCGTACGACCCCGAGACTCATACTGTCTATGCATTTGCGTGCAATTCTTGCCCTGAGCCGATCGGATTGGTTCCCGCTCCCAAAGAAGTCTCCGACATGAGGTACGTGCTGGGCATGGCCGGACAACGGTTTGAGATCGCCAGAGGGCCGGGTGAGAATGCCGGCGCGGATTCTCCGCCTCCTGCCAAAGCACCCGCCCCACCAGCCGGAGGCGGCGCAGCATTCTACGGACTGGGTGTACAAGGTCTGCCGCTGTTCAAACCGCCTTACGCAACCATCTCCGCCATTAATTTGGACAAGGGCGAGATCGTCTGGCAGGTAGCGCACGGCGACACGCCGGACGCGATCCGCAATAATCCGGCTCTGAAGGGGCTCAACATCGGAAAGACGGGCCAGCAGACCTACAACATCGGAACGCTGGTGACCAAGACGCTGGTGATTGCAGGCGACGGTCAAGTCACCACCACGCCGGAGCATCCTCGCGGCGCGATGCTGCGGGCCTACGACAAAGCGACCGGCAAAGAGGTGGGCGCGGTATTCATGGCCGCGCCGCAAAGCGGATCGCCGATGACCTACATGTTGAACGGCAAGCAATACATCCTGTTGGCGATCAGCGGTGGACCCTATTCAGGCGAGTACGTCGCGTATACGCTACCTTCGGAGGATCGCTAAATCCAGCGTTCGCTGGCGAATCGGACCGTCCCAATTTCGAGCACTCTGAGTGCTGGGTCTTGATTGGATGCAAAGCTGTTGCCGTGGCACGAAACGTGCTCTGCAAGCGACTAAGGCTCTTGTAATGAATGTCTTTAGCGACCTGAGGTTTGCCCGCCGCACTCTCGCGAAACACCCGCTCGTGACGATTGCGGCGGTGGTCACACTGGCGCTGGGCATAGGTGCAAACACTACGGTCTTCTCGGTTGTGCGGGCGATTTTTGTTGACTCGTTTGTTTTCCATGACCAAAAGAGTACGGTAATTCTTTTTTCCGAGAACACGGCCCAAAGAAATATCAAAGAAGGTGTTTCGATACCCGATTTCCGCGATTGGCGGGAACACGCCCAATCATTCGACCGGATGGCGATCGCGATACCAGGCGTTGTAGCGCTTTCTGGTCTCAAGGAACCCGTGCGCCTGAAGGCCTCTCGCGTTTCGGCCGAGTTCTTTTCGTTCTTTGATTTCAAGCCATCTCTGGGCCGCACTTTCACCGCGGACGAGTTTCGCGTTGGCGCACTGCGCTCGGTAGTGGTGAGCCATTCCTTCTGGGAAACGCAACTGGGACGTGATCCCGGCGCAGTTGGCAAAATTGTTCATCTGAACGGCGACGCCTTTACCATCGTGGGCATCATGCCGGCCAGTTTCTGGATGCCTTCGCGAACTAACAGCATGTGGCTCCCTTTGACGCCGCCGGTATCGAGTCCCGAGATCCGCAGTGTCCGCGAGGGCATCGTGCTGGCACATTTACGCCCCGGTGTCACGTTGGAGCAGACTAATCAGGAACTGACCGCAATCTCGCGGCAGCTCGCGACGCTTTATCCGCTGGCGAATTCCGGTTGGGGCGCTCGCGCCTGGGAGCCGCTTCGGGGCGTCATGGGCGCCAACGATCCGATCTTGCTAGGCGTTCTGTTCGGAGTAGTCGGCGCGCTGTTGTTGGTAGCTTGTTCCAATGTCGCCAATCTGCTGCTCGCGCAAGCTGCCGCCCGCCGTCGTGAGATGGCCATTCGAACCGCGGTCGGCGCGTCCCGCTGGCACCTGATCCGGCAATCGTTGACGGAAAGCCTGCTGCTTTCAGCAATGGCCGGCATCCTGGGCCTCCTGGTGGGTTTCTGGGCGAAAGACTTTTTTATCGCGATTTATCCGTCACAGATTCTGATCTCGAATCGCGTCATGGATCCGTCGGTGCTCGGTTTCTGTTTGTTGATTTCGGTGCTGGCCGCACTCTTCTTCGGCTTGGCGCCGGCGTTGGATTCCTCTCGAACCGACCCTATTGAAGGATTGAAAGAGTCGCGCAGCAGCGGAGCGCGCACTCATCGGCTTGCGAATGTATTTGTCTCTTCGCAGATTGCGCTATCGATGATCCTTTTGATCGTGACCGGCCTGCTGCTCGAAGACGTGCGGCATTTGCGCCGGCTCGATCTCGGCTTCCGGCCTGATGGTCTCGTCGTCGTCAAACTGGAGCCATCTATCGTGCGGTATGCGAGCAATGAACAGCTCAGGAAGTTTTATCTCTCGGCCATCGCGCGCGTGGCCGGTGTAGCCCGAGTTCGGGCCGTCTCGGCTACCAGTCACCTTCCGGTGTTTACGGAGGGCATACCGGTTCACGTCGTCATGCCCGGAGAACAGGCCGCGCCGGCCGAGCGCCCGGTCGCGATGCAGGTCGTGGTTGCGCCTCGCTACTTCGAAGTTGCTGGCACCCCGCTTCGTCGAGGGCGCGAGTTCGCGAGTCAGGACACGGCGTCCGCGACGCGTGTCGCTGTGGTCAATCAGGCCTTCGCCGACCGCTTTTGGAAAGGAAGCGACCCGATCGGCAGGCAGATCCGTTTAACCGATGCCGACGCGAGGGGAGACTTGTGGACCATCGTCGGCGTTGCCGCCAATGTCAAACCACCCAGCCTGCAAGGGCCGGCCCATCCTCAAATCTACGTGCCATTCGATCAGGCGCCCCAGCGCGCAATGTCCTTACTGGTAACCACGGCGAGCGATCCCAGCCGGATTCTCAGCAGCGTCCGCAAAGCAATTGCGGATGTCGATGCGGATGAGCCCGTCGAGGCCACCACGATGCACCAGATGCTCACAGATCAAATCCAGCAGTTGGCGATCATCTTCGACATGCTGGGCGTATTCGCTGGCCTGGCGCTGACCATGGCATCGGTCGGGCTGTTCGCGCTGATCGCCTATTCTGTCAACGAACGAACACGCGAGATCGGGATTCGTATCGCATTGGGTGCTACCGAGAGCGGCGTGGTCGGGCTGGTGATCCGGCGGGGTATGCGGCTGGCGCTGATTGGAATGGCTATCGGTCTCGCAGCCGGCGCGGCCGTCTCGCGATTGCTGGGCGGACTGCTGATCGAATTCAGCCCTTGGGATCCGACCACCTTCATCGGCGTCAGTACCATCCTGATTACAGTCGCCACGCTGGCCAGCTACCTTCCGGCTCGCCGCGCGACGCGGATCGATCCCATTACGGCGCTCAGGCAGGAATGAGATACTGGTTCGAGTGAGGTGACATGAAGGTCAAAATAGTAGTGCTCGGAATCATTCTAGGCATAGCTCTAATCGCCCAAACGACCCGAACCGTGTGGGATGGTGTTTATACGGACGACCAAGCCAAGCGCGGTGAGGGGTTCTATGGCAAGGAGTGTGCGTCCTGCCATGGTGGGGAACTCACCGGCGGTGAATCGGCTCCGCCCCTGGCCGGCGACTCGTTCTTTGCGAACTGGAATGGCCTCACGCTGGGCGATCTGTTCGAACGCATTCGCATCTCGATGCCGCAAAACGCTCCCGGAAGTCTCAGCCGGCAGCAGAACGCCGATATTCTGGCTTTCATTCTGAAGGTCAACCAGTTCCCGGCCGGCAAGGCCGAACTCGACCGCCAGACTGAGATCCTCAAGCAGATCAAGTTCGATTCAACTAAGCCCAAGAGCTGACAAATCAGCGTCGCAAAAGTTTGAACGCGAACTCGCGGCCAAGCCCGGCCTTGAACGCCAGCGAGATCCATAGTAGGGCGAACGGCTCCAGCACACGCGCCTGTGTCAGCGGCCCGGCATCGACGCCTTCGAAACCCAGCTCGCCGGCCAATTGTTTGACCGTTGCCCTTCGCGCCGGCGTCGTCGCCGCAGAAAAATAGCACCGGTTTTTCCTGACCGAATGCCGGATTCTCCATGATGTTGGAGCCGACGGTGTTGAATGCCTTTACTACTTTGGCGCCGCGCACCCAACCGGCCACCTGCTCGCCGGCGGAAGTTGTCGTTCCCGAGAGCCAATCCCGAAAGATCGGGCAACACCGGATTGGTCGCGTCGATAAGAATTTTCCCGGTCAAGTCGCCAAGCCCTTGCACGACTTCTTTCGTCACCGGCCACGGCATGGCCAGCAGCAGGACGTCGCCGGACTTCGCCGCGTCCTGAAGTTTGGCTCCGCGAGCATTTGAGCCAGCCCGAGCGAGCAACTCCTTCATATCCCCAGCGCCGGGATCGCGCGAGCCAAAGATCACTTGATGACCGCCTTTGGCCCAACGCGTGCCCAAAGTCCCGCCGACGTTGCCCGAGCCAATGATGCCAATATTCATGTTTCTTTCTCCTCGTTGAGTTACGATACCCATGAGACTACGAATTCAGGTTCGCGGTCTCGGAAAAATTAACCATGGCTCTGAAATTCACAACCTCTTACCTGGAAGATTCCCTGACGCTTTTTCGCTACTATAAGAAGCTCGCGGATCGCGCCATGGAACAAGTGACCGATGAGCAGCTTTTCGAAGTGCTGGACGCCGAGGCGAATTCAATCGCAATCATCGTCAAGCATATGTACGGCAACATGCGGTCGCGATGGATGGATTTTCTCACCAGCGACGGCGAGAAGCCGGACCGCAATCGCGATACCGAGTTTGAAGACCCACCGGCTACGCGCGAAGCTCTTATGAACCTTTGGGAGCAGGGCTGGAATCATCTGTTCACTGCGCTGGAGCCACTATCCGAGCCCGACATGGACCGCACCATCACGATTCGGGGCGAGCCGCATTCGGTGATGCAGGCCATCAACCGGCAGATGGGCCACTACTCCTATCATTGCGGCCAGATCGTATTCCTTGCCAAACACTTTCAGCACGACCGTTGGAAATCGTTGACCATTCCGCGCGGCAAGTCCGCTAATTTCAACCAGAGAGTCGGCGCGGGCGAAATCAGCCAGCGTTAACTCGCGCCTGCATGCAAAAGTGCGCCTCCTGCGGGACCGAAATTGCGGAAAACGTTCGCTTCTGTTCATCCTGCGGCGAAAGGGTGAGCGAAGAGGCCTACGCTACCCGTACCGTAGCCGCTCTGCGCCCGGCCACGCCCAAGTCCCCGAGTAGCGGCGGTCAATCGTCCAGCGGCCGAAGCCCGTCGTCCACGTCGTTGCGCGAGAGCCGGTTTTTGCCGGGAACGCTTTTGGCCGGACGATACCGCATCATATCGCTCATCGGAAGAGGCGGGATGGGCGAAGTGTATCGAGCCGATGACCTGACGCTCGAACAGCCGGTGGCATTGAAGTTCCTGCCCGAAAGTATCGGAGAGAACGACGCGGCTCTCACGCGCTTCCGGAATGAGGTTCGCATTGCGCGACAGGTGTCGCATCCCAACGTCTGCCGCGTCTACGACGTTGGCGAAATCGACGGTCACATGTTCTTGTCGATGGAGTACGTGGATGGAGAGGATCTTGCCTCGCTGCTGCGCCGCATCGGCCGTCTTCCCGCCGACAAGGGAATTGAGATCGCGCGCAAACTCTGCGCCGGTCTGGCCGCGGCCCACGAAAAGGGGGTCCTGCATCGCGACCTGAAACCCGGCAATGTAATGCTGGATGCGCGCGGCCAAGTTCTCCTGACCGACTTCGGGCTGGCTGGCTTGGCGGACCAGATCGCTGGCGCTGAAGTTCGCAACGGCACACCGGCCTATATGGCGCCGGAGCAGCTTTCGGGCAAAGAGGTCACGGCGCGCAGCGACATCTATGCCCTCGGCCTGGTACTGTACGAGATCTTCACCGGCCGGCGTCCGTTCGAGGCAAGCACTCTCGCCGAATTGGTGCGGGCACAAACCGACACGACTCCTACTAGCCTGACATCGCTGGTGCGGGATCTCGATCCGGCGGTGGAACGCGTGATTCTGCGATGTCTCGATCCTGAGCCGTCGCGCCGGCCGTCTACAGCATTGGCGGTTGCTGCCGCGCTGCCCGGCGGAGATCCCCTTGCAGCCGCGCTTGCCGCCGGAGAGACTCCTTCGCCGCAAATGGTGGCCGCGGCGGGTGAGGGCGTGGGGCTCGCGCCGAAAATTGCGATTTCATTGCTCGCGGTCGTGATTTTGTGTTTAGCCGGCTATTACGCGTTGGCGGTGCGGAGGAGCGCTCTCGAGAGGATTCGCATCTGGATTACTCTCCCGAGGTTCTATCGCAGAAGGCCAGCGACGTCATCCAAGGGCTCGGCATCGATGCCTCTGCTACGGATGACGCCTACGGCTTCGACTGGGACACCAAGTTCGTCGAATACATTGAGAATAACGACAAGCCCGCACCTGACTGGAGCAAGGTGTTGTCCCAACGGCCCACGCCGTTTTTGTTCTGGTATCGCCAAAGCCGCTATCCCTTAACCGCCGACGGTTATCACGACGACCTGTTGACTCCGGGTGTAGTGGACCGCGAGGACCCAGCGCCCATCTTGTCCGGTATGATCGGTCTTCAATTGGATCCCCAAGGCCGCTTGCTTTATCTCGAGCGAATTCCCGACCAGCAACAACAGCCCGCCAAGGACGTCCTCGCAAATCGACTGGAAACCGCTGTTCGCAGCCGCGGGCCTGGATCTTTCAAAATTCCAGCCCTCGGAGCCGCTCCGGACCTGGCTGGCAACTTCCGACACGCGGGCGGCCTGGACCGGGACTTGGCCTGAATCGAATCGGCCCCTTCGCGTTGAAGCCGCCTCTCTGCGCGGCAAACCTGTGGCTTTCTCCCTCATCAGTCCCTGGACCGGCACGGATCGCGCGCCTCAGGGACCATCGAAGGGAGCGCGTGGCCAGTTGATCATCTTCGCCGTCATTGCGGTTGCGATTTTCTTCGGAGGCGGTTGGCTCGCCCGGCGAAATTTAAAGCAGGGCCGGGGCGATCGCGAGGGCGCCTGGCGGCTGGCCGCTTGGATTGGCGGTGTGCAGCTGGCGCTATGGATCTGCCGCGGTCACTTTACCGCTTCGATGGGCACGTTCGGGATGGGCATTCTCGCGGTATGCACCGCGGTGTTCTACGGCTTCACGGTTTACATCATGTATATCGCATTGGAGCCCCAGGTACGCCGGCGTTGGCCGCAGACTCTCATCTCCTGGACCGCAATCCTGACTGGTCACTGGCGCGATCCAATTGTCGGCCGCGATGTTCTGGTCGGCCTTGCTGGCAGGCATCGGCATAGCCGGCCTGGTCCAAGCGAGCCGATGCATTGATGCTCGGATCGAATCTGCCTCCGAACCTTGGCCCGACCGCTGTCTTACTCGGCTTACGGAGCACTCTGACAGTTTGCCTGGTAAGCTTGCCGCATGGCATTCGCGACACTCTTATATTTTTCCTGCTTCTGTTTCTGCTGAGAGCTTTTTTACGGAATCAGTGGCTTGCCTCGCTGGCCCTTGCGCTCCTCTTCACGGCGCCAGGCGTTTTTGCGAGCAGTCATCCGGTGATCGATGGTCTGGAAACTCTGGTTGCTTACGGCTTGGTGGCAGTGATAGCCTGGCGATTCGGCCTACTCGCCCTGGGAATCTACATATTTGCGAATAGCCTGGTCGGACGGCATGCAACCCACGCTGCATAGTTCGGTGCTTGGTATTTGGGCAACGACCTTTTCTTGCTGGCCTTCATCCTCGGTTTAGCCGTGTGGGGCTGTTACACATCGATGGCCGGCCAGAAGCTCTGGAAAGAAAGCCTGCTGGAATAACGATCAGCGCTCAAGCTAGCCGCTGGCCGCGGACTGATGAATCTGCTGCAGGCTCCACACCCGAATCGGGTCGCGCCGGCGAGAGGCAACGGCCTGCGCGGCGGCTTTTGCGCCGCTTATGGTTGTGATGCACGGCACTCGATAGGCCACCGCGGCGCGCCGGATGGCCTGCTCATCGCTGAAGGAATGCGCGCCGGTGGTGGTATAGATGACCAACTGAAGCGAGCCGACTTTCAGGAAGTCGACAGCGTTGGGACGGCCTTCGTTCACTTTGAAAACGGTCTTCACCGGTAGCCCGGCCGCCTTCAGCACGGCCGCGGTGCCGCGCGTGGCCACCAACTTAAATCCGAATTCGGCGAACTTCGCGGCCACTTCCACCGCCGCGGCTTTGTCGCGATCGTTGACGCTGATGAACACCGTGCCGCTATCGGGCAGCGGAGTACCGGCGCTCAACTGCGCCTTGCCGAACGCTTCGCCGAAGTTCTCGCCGATCCCCATCACTTCGCCGGTGGACCGCATTTCAGGACCGAGAGCAGGATCGACTCCCTGAAATTTGGCGAACGGAAAAACCGGCGATTTGACGAAGCATTGCGTGACTGGCAAAACGCCGGTGGTCTGGCCCTTGGTGAGATACGCGAAATCACAGAGTTTCCGGCCCAGCATCAAGCCCACCGCGATCTTGGGCAGCGGCACGCCGGTCGCTTTGCTGACGTAGGGCACCGTGCGCGAGGCCCGGGGATTCACTTCCAGCACGTACACTGCGCCGTCCTTGATCGCATACTGGACGTTCATCAGGCCGATCACATGCAGGGCCCGCGCCAGCTTGGCGGTGTATTCCTGAATGGTCTTCAGCACAGCTTCCGATAGCCCCTGGGGCGGAAGAACGCAGGAACTATCGCCCGAATGCACGCCCGCTTCCTCGATGTGCTCCATGATGCCGGCGATCAACACGCCGCCGTCTTTATCGGCCAGAGCATCGACATCCACTTCAGTGGCGTCTTCGAGAAACCGGTCGATCAGGACCGGACGCTCTTGCGAGAAGACCACCGCCTCGCGCATGTAGCGGCGAACCATCTCTTCGTCATAAGCGATCACCATGGCCCGTCCGCCCAGGACGTAGCTGGGACGCACCAGCACTGGAAATCCGATGCGGCGCGCGACCGCGCAGGCTTCCTCCTGGCTGGTGGCAGCGCCGTTTTCGGGCGACGGAATTTCCAAGTCGTCCAGCAGCCTGCCGAACAGCTTGCGATCCTCCGCCAGATCGATGTCGTTAGGATCGGTGCCGATAATCGGAACGCCCGCGGCTTTCAGAGGCAGCGCCAGATTCAACGGCGTCTGACCGCCAAACTGGACGATGAGCCCGTCCGGCTTCTCGACCTCGTAAATGTTCAAAACCTCTTCCCGGGTGAGAGGCTCGAAATACAGCCGGTCGCTGGTGTCGTAGTCGGTGGAAACGGTTTCCGGGTTGCAGTTGACCATGATCGATTCATAGCCGAACTCCTGTAGCGCGAAGGATGCATGACAACAGCAGTAATCAAACTCGATGCCCTGGCCGATGCGATTTGGACCGCTGCCCAGAATCATGACCTTCTTGCGATCGCTCGGTGCAGACTCGTTCTCAGATTCGTAACTCGAATATAGATAGGGCGTGAAGCTCTCGAACTCCGCGGCGCAAGTGTCGACACGATTGAAGACGGCATTGATGCCGAGCGCCTGGCGCTTCTTGCGCACCGCTTGCGATCCCGTGTTCCATAGCAGACCGAGGCGCGTGTCGGAAATCCCATCGCGCTTGGCTCGGAGCAGGGAGTCCCGCGATACAGTATCGAAGCTCTCTTTGGCCAAATCGGCTTCAAGGTCCACCATTTCCCGCATCTGTTTCAGGAACCAGGAATCGATGGCGGTGATTTCGTGGATCTGCTCAACGGTCCAGCCTTGCTCGAGGGCAAAGCGGATGTAGCCCAGCCGGTCGGGATTGGGAGTGATCAGGCGCTGGCGGATGAGCTCAGGTTCAAAGGTCTCGGACTTCGCCGCCCGGCCAGTTTCGAGACTGCGGATTCCTTTAGCGAGCGCCTGTTTGAAAGTGCGGCCGATGGCCATCACTTCGCCGACCGACTTCATCTGCGTGCCGAGAACCGGCTCCGCACCTGGGAACTTTTCGAACTGCCAGCGCGGAATCTTCACCACCACATAATCCAGGGTCGGCTCGAAGCACGCGGGAGTGACTTTGGTGATGTCGTTCTTGATCTCGTCCAAGCGATAGCCCACCGCCAGCTTGGCGGCAATTTTGGCGATAGGAAAGCCGGTGGCCTTGGACGCCAGCGCGGAGCTGCGCGACACGCGCGGATTCATTTCGACGATCACCATCTTGCCGTTTTCGGGATTGATGGCGAATTGGACGTTCGACCCACCAGTGTCGACGCCGATCTCGCGCAGGCAGTTGAGCGATGCATCGCGCATCATCTGATATTCGCGATCAGTCAGCGTTTGGGCGGGTGCGATGGTGATGGAGTCGCCGGTGTGAACGCCCATGGGGTCGAAGTTTTCGATGGAACAGACGATGATGGCATTGTCAGCCACGTCGCGCATTACTTCCAACTCGAATTCTTTCCAGCCCAGCACGCTCTCTTCGATGAGAACTTCGTGGACCGGCGAAAGGTCCAGGCCCCGCTCCAGAGTTTCGAGCAGTTCCTCGCGATTGTAGGCGATTCCTCCACCGGAGCCTCCCAAGGTAAAGCTCGGCCGCAGGATCACCGGATAGCCGATACGGTTGGCAAAGGCGACGCCATCTTCGATGTTGTTGACCAGTTGCGATTGCGGCGTCTCCAAGCCGATCTTGCGCATGGCGTCCTTGAAAAGCAGGCGATCCTCGGCCTTTTTGATGGATTGGATCTTGGCGCCGATCAGCTCGACGTTGTATTTATCGAGCACTCCGGCCTCGGCCAGATCCACCGATAGATTCAAGCCGGTCTGGCCGCCCACGGTGGAAAGCAGCGCGTCGGGGCGTTCTTTGCGGATGATTTCTTCGGCGAAAGCGACGCTCAGCGGCTCGATGTAGGTGCGGTCGGCCATGTTCGGGTCCGTCATGATAGTGGCCGGATTAGAGTTAATCAACACTACTTCATAACCGTCGGCGCGGAGCGCTTTGCAGGCCTGGGCACCCGAATAGTCGAACTCGCAGGCTTGACCGATGATGATCGGGCCGGAGCCGATGATCAGGATACGGTGGATGTCGTTACGGCGGGGCATTACGAACTCGCCCCGTTCATGAGCGGCTAGTGTCCTTGATTAACTTCATGAAGTCGTCGAACAGGTAATGCGAGTCGTGCGGGCCGGGCGCGGCTTCGGGGTGATATTGAACGCAGAAGACAGGTTCGCTGCGGTGCCGGAAGCCTTCCAATGTCTGGTCATTCAGGTTGAGGTGCGTGAACTCGACCTCATTTGGGTTGAGCGAATCAGGGTCCACTGCGAAGCCGTGATTGTGTGAAGTGATCTCGACTCTTTGCGTGACTTGGTTCAGTACCGGATGGTTGGCGCCACGATGGCCGAACTTCAGTTTGTAGGTCTTACCCCCTAGCGCGAGGCCCAGGATCTGATGGCCCAGGCAAATGCCAAAGATTGGTTTCTTGCCGATCAGGTTGCGCACCTGTTGGGCCTGATATTGGAGAGGCTCGGGATCGCCAGGCCCGTTGGATAGGAAGACACCGTCGGGTTTGAGCGCCAGAACGTCTTCGGACGGCGTGAGAGCAGGCACAACCGTGACGCGCGCGCCCACCTGGACCAAGCGCCGCAGGATGTTCCGCTTGATTCCGTAGTCGTAGGCGACCACGTGACACCAGGGGTCCACCGCACCCTTCACCTGCTCGGAGGGCGAGCAAGCGGCGACCGGTTTATCCCAGGAGTAGCTGGTTGCAGTGGAAACGCGGGTCGCCAGGTCCAGCCCGGCCATGGAAGGCGACTGGCGGGCACGCTCGATCAGTTCTTTCGAGTCGCCGCCGTTTACCGCCAGAATGCCGCGCATGACACCGCGGGTGCGCAGGTGCCGCACCAACGCCCGGGTGTCGATCTCGGCGGCCACCGGAACGCCGTTTTCCGAGAGAAAATGTTCGGCGTTCTCTTCCGAACGCCAGTTGCTGGCGATGGAGGAAAATTCACGCACCACCAGGCCTTCGATGTAAGGGCGCGCCGCCTCCTGGTCTGCCTGGTTAGCGCCGTAGTTGCCGATCTCCGGATTCGTGAGGACGACAATCTGACCGGCATAGGAGGGATCAGTGAAGATTTCCTGATAGCCGGTGATGGCGGTGTTGAAGACCACCTCTCCGAGCCTGTCTTTTTGCGCACCAAAGCTCTTGCCCTCGAAGACCGTTCCGTCTTCCAGGGCGAGAATTGCCTGATTCAATCCGGATTGCCTCCCGTACGCTCGCGAAGGAGTGTAACTATTATTGAAGCACGGTTTTCACCACGGTTTCTAGTTTCTGGTTTCTAGTTGCGCCTAGGCATGCGCATTTGAAAAAACGAAGCCAACCTCGGCGGGCAAGCCGGAGCAGAGCGAAGGTTGTTGACGCATTGTGTGCCGGGCGGCGAGGCCGAACAGTGATTTTGAAAAAACGAACCCAATGACGCCCAGGGTCCGTTGAGGACCGCACGATTGTCCATTGCCGCAAAGCGTCCGGCTTAGGTGCTGTTTATCTGTCTGGACGTCGGCACGATGGCACGGTTGGAGGCGCACTCGCCATTGGGGTTCGATTCTGTAAAGGTGCTCATGACTACCGAATAACATGCGGGTTGGGCCCGCGACGGGGTGGGCATTGGTAAGTTGATGAAGGGAGAGCGCAAGAAAGAGGGTGTGGCGGCGTGATTAGGCAGGCCTTTTCGACTGGTTGCGCGAACGCGTATCATGGGTTGGTCTCCCAGAACGCCGCTTCCGATCAACTGTCGGATCGCCGACGAACCGTCAACTTGGATTGCTTTCGAGTGGCACCCACACGCCCGCTAACTCAGAGTCTCACTTTCAAGCGGAGGCCTTCGTTCCAAAGTCCACCCCGCTACTTGATACAATTAGCGCGAAAGGGAGTCTCGCGGTGTCTGATCCAAAAACTCGCAGATTTTTCCTCGGAGCCCTAACCGCTGCGTCCGCGGTTCGCGTCTGGGGCGCAAATGACAAGGTCAACGTCGGCATCGTGGGCCTGGGAGGCCGCGGCAGCAGCCACCTCAATACTTATACCGGTCTGAACGAGGCTCAGGTCGTCGGCCCTCTGCGACGTCAACCAGGCCGCACGCGAAAAGGCCCAGGCAACGCTGACGAGGAAGAACCTGGAGAAAGCCAAGGAATTCGAAGATATGCGGCAGATGTTCGCCGATCCGAAGGTCGAGGCGGTTTCTATTGCAACTCCGAACCACTGGCACGCGCTCTCCGCGATCTGGGCGATGAAGGCGGGCAAGGACGTCTACGGGGAAAAGCCCGCCTGCTACAACATCTACGAAGGCATGCGGATGATCCAGGTGCAGCGCGAAACCAAGCGCATCATGCAGGTGGGATCGCAGCATCGGAGCTGGCCGTTCAAGATCAAGGCGATCGCGGCGATGCAACAGGGTTTGATCGGCAAGCTCTACATGAGCAAGGCGCTGTGTTACAAGCTGCGTCCCTCGATCGGCCACACGCCGGATAGCCCCACACCTCCCGGCTTGAATTGGGATCTGTTCCTCGGCCCGGCGCCGATGCGGCCCTTCAACGAGAAGCGTTTCGCTTATTTCTGGCACTGGTTCTGGGATACCGGCAACGGCGACATCGGCAACCAGGGTGTCCACGAAACCGGTATCGCGCGCTGGGCGCTGGGCGATCCCGTGTGGCCGAAGACGGCGATGGCGTTCGGCGGCAAGTTCGGTATCGATGACGACACAGAAACACCCAACACGCTCACGGCCGGCTTCAACTACGGTAACCAGCAGCTCGTCATCGAGGTGCGCGGCAGAATGACCAACGGCGAAGGCGTTCGGCAGGCCCGCGTGGTGACGGCCGGACCGGGCGGGCGCGGAACTGGCGGCGGCCGCGGAGGCGCGGCTCCGGCAGCGGCGCCTCCGGCCGCTCCGGCGCCCACGCAGGTGGGACCGGCGAGCAATCCGCTCAACGTCGGTGTCGGCAACCTCTTCTATGGCAGCGAAGGTTGGGCCGCGATGAGCGACCAGGGGTTCCAGGCGTACAAGGGCGATTCGAGCGAACTGATCATGGAAGAGCGGAACGATCGTGGTTCCGGCGATTCCACGGGCCTCCATATGCAGAATTTCCTGGCGTGTGTGAAATCACGCCGGGAGCAGGATCTTCACGATCCGATCGCCAACGCCGTGCCCAGCGCAGATCTCTGCCATCTGGCGAACATCAGCTACCGCGTGGGCCGCGCGCTGAAGATCGAGCCCGGTCCGACCCCGAAGTTCACGGGCGACGCCGAGGCGACCAAAATGATCACACGCCCGGTTTATCGCAAGCCCTACGAAGTGTAGCGAGGGGGGGTGGCCCAAGAGCCGGCTAGAGGTTCCGCTTCGAGCTATCGGAGCTTCCATTCATAAGTCATTCCACGTGACTGGCAGATCTGGCAAGTGAGGGAAGTTGCGGTTCGGGACGACTATGTCCGGATCATTCGGAAGTTATCGGAGTCGCCTTGGAGGCGGCGCGAGCCATAAGCCTCAATCTAGGAAGTTTGGACTACAGCCGTTCAACGCGGATGGGTCCCGGAACGTCCCTGTAATCGAATGGCTTCAATCGATTACGCAGCGGCACGAAGCAGCGGGCCGACGGCGAGATCCTCGTCGATCAATGGCCAGTGAATCCCGTAGCCAGACGGCGAGAGTTCAGCTCGGCTTCGCTCTACTAGAGATGCGCGGGCAAGCCGCTGTGACCACTTTTCCCAAGGAATGGAGACGGACCCGGTTTCCGTGATCACAATAAGGGCTTCGAGTGTGGTCTCGATAGCCTTCGCCAAAACTGGCTGGGTTTCACTCTGCAAGATTTTCTCCGAAATGTTCCCGCCAGGCCTCCAGGATGTCGAAGGGCTCCGGCTTGCAGCCAATACTTGCACTCCGCGTTCCCCTTACAGCATGCACGTGGCCTCGTTCGAGCAGAAATACAACAGCTAGCCCTGAACAAAGAGAAGAGTGTCAGGGTAGCGTGCTATGGCGGTCAATTCGTTGGCAGGTGCAAAACCGTTTGCTCACACACGGGGCTCATTATCGATCGCTGAGGAATCGTTTGGGGCGAACGTTAACCCGAACCCGAACTTCGCTTCCATCCGGCCGTTCAAACACGAGTTGGTAATCGCCCAGGAAGCCCAGCCCGGCTTGCCAGTAGAAGACGCCGCCCTTCAGCGTCGAGCCCACCGGGAGCGAGGCACTCTGGCCGCCTGTGAGCATATGGCCTGTGGCAGCGCCCAAGTGCAACTCCAGGAGGCCGAGCTCCTCGATTTCGGCTGTGATTTGCGTGCGCGAGTCGGGTGCGGGCTCGATGGGTTCATCCACAGCCGGCGCATTTGCTCCGCCCGTGTTGGACACCGTGAAGTAACGGCTGCCCAAGCCGTCGCCATGTCCCACATTGTCGTAGGCGACCCACGAGATCGTATGCACGCCGTTGGCGAGCTGGGTAGTGTCGATGTAGAAGAATCCAACCGCGCCGTTGGTGTTGCATAATCCCGGGAAGAAATTCTGGATGTCGCTACGGGCCTGATTGTAGACGGGGTGGCCCAAGGTTACTCCATCGACGATGACGGTGAGGGTAGATCCATCGGTCGGAATACAGTGAGGATTCTGCGTCAGCGCCCAGCCAAAGTTCACGAATGCATTCCCCGAAACGACGCCTCCCTGCGCAGGCGTATCGATGGTGCCGAATGGCTTGGCGGCGTCCGCGTTGTCCACCGTGATAGTGCGGGTACCCAGATCGAAGCTTTGTCCGGCTTTATTGACCGCGATCGCGTGCAGGCTGTAGGTTCCATTTCCCGGCCCCGCTGCGCCGCCGCTATGCGGCAGAAAATTGGTCAGCAGCATGTAGCCCCACCCGGCGCGATAACTCCAGGGCGCACTGGCATAGGTCGCCTGTACATCCGGGCGTGCATCGGCGACGAACACGGCATTACCGATCAATACCAAGCCGTTGGATTGAGGTGTCTCGCCGGCCACCGGCGCACGCCAGATACCCACGGTCTCTACCTCGATGTTGTCCAACGCCCAACCGGTTACGGGGATCGCTCCCGCTATCCCAGTGGTATTGTTAGCAGGCGTATCGAAGCTGCCATACGGCGAGGCCGCAGTGACGCTTGCGACATTTACCTGGATCTGTTGGGGCGAGCCCGGGGAACCCGCGGCGGTCACCGTTATCGTGCCGCCCGGCCCGGCGCTCGCGGTCACCTCAATGCTTCCGTTCCCGCTGCCCGAGGCTGGAAAAACGGTAATATTCGGCTGATTCGAGGATGCTGTCCAATTCCCGGCGATGCCGTTGAGAAAGTTCACCGCGACAGTCTGGGTGCTGGTGATCAGCGTGGAGCTATAACCGAAATTGAGTCTGGTCCGGTTCACCGACAACGTGCCCAGGACGTTAATCGTAGTCGTATCGCTGGTATTGGCGCCGGGAGACCCACCCCCCGATACACTGGCCCGGTTGACCTGCGGAGAGGTGAGCGTTCGCGGCCACGTTGACCGTCACGGTAATGGCCGGATAACTGGCCGCACTGTTCAGCACATCCGCTCGAGTACAAGTGTTTGAAGCGCAGCTCCAGCCGGTTCCAGCCATCGAGACCAACGTCAAACCCGAGGGAATCGTGTCAGTCACCGTCATTGTCCCGCTGGTTGGCCCGGCCGTGGGGCTGTTTATGACCGTTACGGTGTATGTGGCGCCCTGTTGGCCCTGCGTGAAACTGCCGGAATGCGTCTTGCTTATGTTGAGAGACGGCGGGGTTCCGGCCGGGACCAGCGTGGTGGGGTCGGTCGTGTTGGCACTGACTGATCCTCCGCCCGATACGCTGGCTTGATTGATCTGCGGGGAGGTGGCATTCAACGCAACGTTGGCCGTGACAGTGATTGCCGGATAGCTGGATCCGCCCCTCAATACATCGCTGCGCGTGCAGGTGGTGGCTGCGCAAGTCCAGCCTGTTCCTGCAATCGATACCAGTGTAAGACCCCCGGGCAGCGTTTCGACCACCGTTACGGTCCCGCTGGTAGGCCCGCCCGAGATCGAGTTCGACACCGTGATCGTGTAGGTCACATTTTGCTGGCCTTGCTCGAAGTTGCCGGAGTGTGTCTTGCTGATGGAAAGAATCGGTTGCGGAAGCGGAGCGATAATGTCCCATGCCGAACGGCCCATCGTGGCGGCGCGCAGTGTCCGGGAAGGTTGGTGTAGCTTCAGGGAGCTCACCACCGTGCGCGGCAGCCCGTTTCCGAACGCGGTCCAAGAAGTGCCTCCGTTGGTAGTGGCATAGACGCCGATGTCGGTGGCGACGTAGAGCCAGTTCACAATATCCGGGTCCACCACCAGGTCGTCGGCCGGAATGTTTGGAAGATTGCCGCTGATGTCGGTCCAGGTAGTTCCCGCATTGGTAGTTTTGAAAACGTGGCCCTGGGTATCGGAGCCAAATGTGAAGCCGGACATTACAGCATAAGCAGTGGAGGCGTTGAACGGATCTACGACCACTTGCGATACGGCGCGGTTCGGCAAGGTTCCGGTGACGTTGGTCCAGATGGCGGCCGGGCCAGCGGTGGCGTTCGCGGTAGTCTGGACTTGGCCGTCGCTGGTGCCGATGTAGACGCGATTGGAATCGCTGGGCGCGACCGCGATCGTGGAAATAGTTGGGACTATTCGTCCCGGTGGTTAGATCACCGGAGATGGGCGTCCAGGAGGCGGCTCCATTGGTGGTCTGGTAGATTCGATAGGTTCCAAAGTATAGGTTCTGCGGATTGGAGTGATCCAGCACCATGGGCGGGATAAAAGCGACACGGTCCGCGGTGTTGATCCCGGTCCCAGCCGCGGCGAATGTGCCGCCGCCATTAATCGATTTCAGGATTTGCACCGTGCCGGTTTCGCAGACGATATAAACGTTGTTCGTTACGTTGGGATCGATCGCCGTCCAGCCTCCATCGCAAGGCTGAACCGTGGTCCAGGTTGGCGATCCGCTATATTGCTGCACGCCCTGATCCTGCGACCCTCCGAACGCGATGGCCACGTTGGAAGGATTAATGGAAAGGCCGGGGTAAAACTGTGTGGTTGCCAGCGTGGAGGTAAGGTTGGTCCAGTTCATGTTCTGGTTCGCGGCATCTTCAGTGCTCCACGGGCCGCCATCGCAGCCGACATAAAGCACCACTCCACCGGCTGAGAATCCAAACGACCGGATATCGCCGAAGAGGTTGTTCACGGGCCCGTTGGCGCTGCTGGTCACTACGGCCCAGGTGTGGCCTCCATCCATGGAGCGAAACAGGTTCTGCTCTCCCACGAAAACGATGTTGGGGTTGGTGGGATGGACGGTCAGGACCATGCCCTTGTTGCCCGCAGGAGTGCTGGTATAAACGAACGGATTGGCCGCCGTGGGATTCCAGGTGGCGCCGCCATCGGTGCTGACGAAGACACTGTTGGGACTCAGGGGCGCAAAGGTATTCAATCCCTCTATAGAGACATAGAGCGTAGTCGGGCTGGAAGGCGCCATCGCAAGCTGCATCTCGCCTACAATCGGGACTCCGGCGTTGGTGAGCGGAAGCTGGGTGCTACTCGAGCCGTTGGCGGGAGTCCAGGATTGCCCGCCATCGGTGGACTTATAGATGCCGGCCAGCGATGTTCCGAAATAGTCGCTGACGGCGGCGTAGGCCACGCTCCCGGTGGAACTAAAAGCGACTGACGTGGCGCCAGCCCCGGGCAATACTTGCTCCCAGGTGTTACCCCCATCTGTGGACCGATAGATGCCGGCGCTGCTAGCGGGGAATCTCCACACCGCGGCGAGGACCACGGAGGGACTTCCGGGATCCACAGCGATCTGGTTGATGTGGGCACCACCGCCGAAGTAACCGCTGTCGCTGAACGGCCCTGCAAACGGGGACGGGATGTATGTCCAGGTGTTTCCACCATCGGTCGTTTTGAGCAGGCCCTCTCCGTACAGGTAACTGTCCCCGGTGCCGGCATAGACAGTGAGATGGTTGGTCGAGTCGATAGTAATCGACGCAATCGCCAGCGACGGCTGCGTATCGGTGAGTGGCGTCCAGTGAGCCCCGCCGTCCGTGGTTTTCCAAACGCCGCCTTCCGGCGCGCCCAGGTAGGCAATACTCGCGTTAGTTGGATCGACTGCGATGGCATTGGTCCAGGCCGCGGTTGTCAGGTTTCCGTTATGGGTCGGATTCGGACCGATGAGCGTCCACGTGCCGGTGCTCGCGTTGTTCTGCAGCGTTTCCGGCGTCTTTTCCTTGGCGCGCGCAGCCGACCGTTCGGCAAGCTGGCGGTTGAGCTCTATTACCGCTCGCGCGCGAACGCCGGAGGGGATGAAGCCGAGCGGATAAGCTCGCTGGCGAAATAACCATTCGCGCCGGGCATTCATCATGTCCGGACCTTCGTTGAGATCGTTGTCGTTGTCTTGACCAAAGGCGGAGAGGGCCGCCCCCAATCCGCAGACGACCAGGACCAAGTTACGGATAAATCGACGGGACATTTAGCATTCCGTTCAGGGCGTCTCAGGTTGTGGAGACGATCTATTGGCGAGCGCGACGCTTGGGTGTCGTCTCCGGTTGAATGTTGACGTGAACTGCGGCGACGGTACCGTCCGGCCTTTCAAATCGAAGTTCGTAAGGGCCCAGGAATCCGGGGCCGGCCCCCCAGTAAAACACACCTTCCCGCAGCGTGGAACCGATCGGTAAATGGCGAGCTTCGCCGTTGATGATCTGATAGCCCTTTGCTGCGCCGATTTCCAGTTCGATACGGCCGAGCTCTTCCATTGTCACTGAGTAGGCGCCATCGGCGCCAGCTAGCAGAGTCTCCGGTACACCCCGCAGGTCGAGGCCGTGGCGCACGGTAACCGCGGCTGGTGTGGCAATCGCCGCAGGCGAAATCGCGGACGAGTTGCCCGCATCGGCCGGGGCAGCCGTCCCGCCACCGTTGAACACGGTGAAGTACCGGCTTCCCAGTCCGTCCCCGTGGCCAACGTTGTCGAACGCGTTCCAGCTGATCGTATGCACACCATCGGTCAGCGTAGTGGTATCGATATAGAAGAACCCAATCGCTCCACCGCTATTGCACCGGCCTGGAAAGAACGTCGCTATGTCGCTGCGGTACTGGTTGTAGTTCGGGTGGCCCAGCGTTACACCATCCACCACGACCGTGAGAGTCGATCCATCGATCGGAATGCAGTTGGGATTCTGCGTGAGCGCCCAGCCGAAGTTCACGAACGCGTTGCCCGATGCGGTGCCTCCCTGTGAAGGCGTGTCAATGGTGCCGAACGGCTTTGAAGCAGCCGCGTTGTTAACGCTGATGGTCTTGACACCAAGATCCGTCGTTTGCCCGTATCTGTTGGTCGCGATCGCGTGCAGATTATACGTCCCGTTCCCAGGTCCCGCCGACCCGCCGTTGTTAGGCAGGAAATTGGTAAGCAGCATATAGCCCCAGCCGCCGCGGGTATTGAGAGGGTAGGTGGGGTAAGTGCCCGCCACGTCCGTCCGCGCCCCATCCACGAAGGTAGCGGCGCCGACGTCAATCAGACCGTTGGCTTGGGGAGTCTCGCCCGTCACCGGCTCGCGCCAGATTTCGACTGACATGGTTTCAATGTCGTCCAGAGCCCAGCCGGTAACCGCAATCGCTCCAGCAATTCCGGTTGTATTGGTCACCGGCGTATCGAAGCTTCCGAAGGGCGGCAAGTTCGCCGAGGGATTAATCACATTCACCGAGACCGCTAGCGTTTGAGGAGAATTGGATACTCCGCCCGAGCTCACGGTGAGGGTGGCGTTCTGCGTCGAAGGACTGGGGAAGGTACTGCTTTGGACTGTCACGGTGATCGTCCCGCTGCCTGACCCCGACGTGGGACTCACCGTCACGAAAGGCTGATTTGAACTTGCCGTCCAGGCGACGCCGGAGGTGGTGATGACATGGAAAACCTGCGCCGACGTAACCGTAGCGCCATTATTAGTGGCGCCGAAGTACAGGTGGCTACGGTCCAGCGCCAACGTGGGGAGACTGCCGCCGCCGTGAATGACATTGATCGGCCATTTCGCGTAAGTCTCGTTCATTACGGTGGCGCCGTTCAGGATGCGGGCGTAGATGTAATAGGTTCCATTGGCGAGCGCAGTGGTGTTCCAGATGTAAGATCCGCCGGTCGGATTCAGGCCGGACACGATCTGCGTCCCGGCGAAACCGGTTCCCGTAGCATCGTAGCCGAGCTGGAGCGTGGGCACTGCCGTTCCCGCGTTGGTATAGCTCCACTGAATGGTGTAGGAAGCGTCCGCCTGCTCAAGGGCGGTCAGCTTGATGTCTTGAATATAGAAGTTGGTCGCGTTGCTGAATTCGTCGGGCTTGACGCGGAAGCCGTCCAGCATTCCGTTCCAGCCGGTGGTGGACGGACTGCCGCCGCCGAAATGTGGTGGGCTGCCACCCCATGCCAGGGGAATGCTCTTCATGTCGGCGATGATAGTCTGAATCACGTTCGCCGTTCCCAAATGTCGCAGGATAAGGTCGCTCGAAACGTTCTCCAAGGTTTCTCCGAATACCCGCCAGACCACGCGTCCGATGGAGCCGTCCAAGATATCGCGGGGCCGGTTGATTCCCCACTTGAGGGTGAGAATCCGGTAGCGACTGGTGTCGATATGGGTGTTCGCTCCCCGGCCGTTCCAAAATAGAGGAAAGATCTCGGGATCGTTAAAGGTGCCGGAGGTGGTGCCAGAGTAGACCCGGACGCTGCCAAGACTGTTGCCAGCCTCATCTTGAGCGGGGATGCTGCTTATCACAGGTGTCCCTACATTCAGTGTGAAATCGACATCGCTGGTCGCGTTCATGTCCCAGGGATTGCCCAATTGCGTGGTTGCGAAGTCATCGGAGCTGCCTTGAGGATTCGGCGATGTGAAGGTGAGGGTGGGGATGTCATTAACGGTCCACGCGCCAGCGGAATAGGCCACGGCGCCTCCGGCGGTCGGACGAATCGCGACGTAGTAGGTTCCGGCGGAAAGCCCGCCAACGTAGAACTGGAAGCTACCGCCACTAACGCCCGTAGCGATCTGGCTTTCGTTACCGTTGCCCCAGTTCTTGTCGTTGTCGAGGAATATATCCACTGGACCGCTGCCAGTCCAGGTGATGGTGCTGTACAGCGTGTGGTCCTCGATCGTCAACCGCGCCCAATCCACCTGAAGGTTCATATTGGGCATAAAGATGGGATCGACGCGCAACGATTCCACCGGATTACTGGCAACCCAAGTTGGGCCGGCCGCCGAACCCAGCGTTGGCAGGTAAACCGAATAAATCCACCAGCCACCGTAAACCGGAAATACGTTGGATGTGGTCTGCTGCCGAGCTGGTGTTTCGAGGGGCCCGTACAGGTTCCAAATCAAATGAGAGCACTGACTAGCATTGACAAACGCGCACGCGTTGGGAGTGGCTGACAACCCCGACCCGGACAGATTCATGCGAATCAGGAAGTGCTGGTACTTGGTGGAGTCAAGCGGGTAGACCGTACCGACTTTGCCGATCTGGGTGGCCGTCGGTGAGTTAGGGTCGAGCAGCATGAAGTTGGGTAGGATGCTGTTGGAAGCGTTGCTGGCCTGTAGTCGCCGAAAAGATCCCGCCGGAAAACGCGATATTCGTCAAATTCGATACTGGGGCATCGACGCCATACGTGAACCAACCGAGGTCGGTCATCTGACTCATATCCCAGGGATCCTGAAAGGTCTCCGTTGCGAAATCGTCCGCAGCCTTGATGGTTTCGTTCGCGGCCGGAGCGGTGACGGTAATCTGCGCCGAAGCCGAGCAGGCGAAGGCCAAGGAAAGTCCGGCCAACAGACTGATTCTATGATGGATAGAGCGATTGCGACAAGAGAGCATGGGATACCTACCTGGGCTATCGACAGGGCGGACGGCCGTCAACAGATGGAGGCGGCAGACGTAAGTAGTTTATCTTACTATTTTCAGGAGGAAGCCGCTACCCTTCACTAAGGTCTTCCAAATCCGGCTCTCCAGGATGCCTGCCACTTGCCCGGTTACACGCTCCAAACGCTGTTCCACGCCTCGCATCCGGGACTCCAGGCGACCCAGTTGTAGCCCGTAGTTCCGCTCCGGTTCAGGCGGGCGCACGGCGCTGGCGGGGGCGTTGGAAAGCGCGCGCTGGCGCAGTAGTTCGGAAAGCTTTTCGATGGCGAGGGTTAGCTGGCCGTGGAGTTGATCCTGGGCGGCGATGGCGCCGGCGATATCCTGTCTGAGGCCACCGACTTCCGCCTCGAGCTTGTGGATGCGAAGCTCGAAGTCAGATTGTTGCGCGAGCGGCTCTTGAGGCTGGCTTTGTGCGCCGGCATTCATAGCGACTCATCCAGAATACTTTGTTTTGTGCGTTAATGGCGATTGTGATGAGAGGAATCTCGGGATTGCGTGAGAAGATCGCGGCCAATCAAGAACTAGCCTCCAAAATCGAAGCCCAGTTGGAGGAATTGGAGAGCAAACCGCCCTGCCGCCGGGCTCTAAAGACCCGGCCGCCTACAGCCGCCGAGCGGAAAAATGCAAGACCTGTGCTCTGGGCAAACTCGTTCGTCTTGGAACGCAACCTGCTGGATGTATTGTCGCGCCAACTGGACGATCCATCGCTGGCACATTACCCGCCTCTAGCGATGAAGGTCGCGGCTCGCATGCGCCTGAAGGAGTTGAAGCTCAGTCGTCCGTCAAATGAGGAGCTTCAACGGAAGGGCGCCCTTCTCAGGCTTTTTCGGGCACATCTCGGCGAATCCCGTCAGCCCGGGGGCGTCGGGATTTTACAAGTTGTACGCGCTTGGCAAGGGGCGCTGGTTTCGATTGTCGTCAGCTCTTTCCGGTCGAAGCCTGTTCCGCGTGATTTCGATGAGTTGACCTATCTGCTTCTCCATCCCGACATCGCCGAGCGAGTGGCAGCCGGCGACTTTCAGAGCGGCTATGAGCATTGGGTCCGATTTGGGCAACGCGAGGGACGATTGGCTCGCTTCCGCAAATCCAGTGCTGTTGCTGTTGGGAAGCAGCGGCCGGATATTCCTCCGGATTTTGACGGAGATGCTTATCTTTTTTTCAATCCGGATGTGTCCTGGATGATCGCGAAGGGGGTGGTGGGGTCCGCGTACGATCATTACGCGGATTTCGGCCGCAAAGAGGGCCGGGCAGGTGGTCCGTGGGAGCCGGTTCCGGATCGTTCGCAGTTCTTGCCCGTGCTGGAAGCCAGGCCACAGGGCGTCAACATCTACGGGTTTTTCAATACCGTCAGCGGCCTCGGCTCTGTTGCTCGGAGCTTTGCGCAGGCTCTTGACACCACGGATGTATCTCTCCAAAAGATATCCATCCCCAGTTGGGCGGAACAGGTTGCGGTGCGCTCCTTGCCTAAGTTAGAGCCTTACCGCACAAACCTGATCCTGCAAAATCCCGATATGCTCGCGCTGTTTTACCAAGCTTACGGCACGGATCTACTGAAGGGTTGCTACAACATTGGATATTGGCTCTGGGAACTGGCGTCGGCACGCTTTGACTGGCACCATCTTTACCGCTATGTAGACGAGATCTGGGTGGCCAGCGAGTTTTGCCGCGAGGCATTTCAGTCCGCCACGAAGCTGCCGGTCGTACGGATCCCTCTGGTAGTGGACGGCATCGAGAAGAAAGCTATTTATCCGCGCGAGCACTTTGGCCTGCCGCGCGACGCGTTCGTCTTTGGCTACATCTTCGATGTTGCGAGCTATTTCGAGCGCAAGAACCCGCTGAGTCTAATCGAGGCGTTTAAGCGCGAGTTCGGCAGTTCGCGCGATGTTTTACTGTATCTGAAGTATTTCAACGCCAGCCGCGACGAAAACAATAACCGCGCCTTGCAGGAGGCCATCGCCGGCGCTCCCAACATTCGCACCTTCAGCGGAATTATGGATGACAACGAAATCGCCTCGCTGCAGAATGCGATGGACTGCCTGGTATCTCCCCATCGCAGCGAAGGCTTCGGATACAACCTGGCGGAAGCAATGTATCTGGGCAAGCCGGTGATCGCCACGCGCTATTCGTCCAACCTCGACTTCATGCGGGACGATAACAGCTATCTGATCGATTGCGACCTGGTTCCAATCCCGCTGAGCCACGGTCCCTATCTTCGAGGGCACGTGTGGGCAGAGCCGTCGATCGATCATCTTTGTCACTTGATGCGAACGGTCTACGAAGATTCCGAGGGGCGCGCGGAGAAGGGGCTGAAGGCGGCAGAAGAGATTCGCGCGAACTACAATGCCGACGTCGTAGGCCGCAAGATTGCGGAGCGTCTCGGGCAGGTTGGCTTGCGGAAATCCCGACTATCGCCGGACGTCTTCCAGCGCCACGGAGCACAAAGCCAGCCGAAATTGTTCCACCCGGAAACTCCTCAGACAGTAGCAGACGAGATTCGTGGGTGGCCGTCGCGGCCTGTGATCAGCGTGATTACGCCGGTTTACAACGTCGATGGCGCCTACCTGCGGCGTTGCATCGAATCCGTACGGTCGCAATATTATCCGTTCTGGGAACTGTGCCTGTGTGACGACGCCTCGACTTCGGGCGCCACAATCGATGTACTGGAGAGCTACCGGGGCATGGATGCACGCATCAAGATTGTCCGGAACGCGCGCAACGCGGGAATCGCGGGCGCATCCAACCGGGCGGCAGAGATTTCGACCGGCGATTATCTGGCGATGCTGGACAACGATGACGAATTGGCGCCGGAAGCGCTGTACGAAACGGTCAAGGCGATCCAGGCGAATCCAAATATCGATCTGCTGTACACCGACGAAGACAAAATCACCGAACACGGCGCTTTCGAGGAACACTATTGCAAGCCGGACTGGTCGCCCGAGCACCTGTTATCCGTGATGTACATGCTGCATCTGTTGGTGATTCGCAAGGATCTGTTCTACGCATCCGGCGGATTTCGTCCGGAGTTCGATGGAGCACAGGACCACGACCTGGCGCTACGGGCGTCGTCGCATGCGCAGGCGATCCATCACGTGCCGAAGATTTTGTATCACTGGCGCTACGTTCGTGGATCGGCTTCGGAAACTGTGTATGCCAAGCCGGAAGCTCTGGATAGCGGCCGCAGAGCGCTGGAGGATTATGTCCGCAACAACGGGACGGATGCCTGGGTTGAAGAGGGTTTGGTTCCAGGGCTGTTCCGTGTCCGCCACCGGGTTCACGGGAATCCTCTGGTTTCCCTGTGCATTGTATCCTCAAGCCCTCTCACAAAGGGCGGGGGACAAAGCGCCGAGGTGGAGGGCCGAGGCGAAATCAATTTTCTAGAGAATTTCGTTCGCAGCATCGCCGAGAAAACCGATTACCCGAACTACGAGATCGTGATCGCAGATGAATCGGGGAATGAGCCTTTCAACTTTTCAAAGCGAGCGAACTTGGCTTTTCGACAAGCACATGGGAAACATGTCGTGTTGCTGCACGATGACATGGAAGTGATCTCACCCGGATGGCTGGAAGCGCTGGTTGAGTTCACCGGGCAAGACGCGGTGGGCGCAGTGGGAGCCAAGTTGCTGCTTCCGGACGACCGCATCCAGCATGCCGGCATGATTCTGGGTGTAAATGGAGGCGCCGCCTACGCTTTTCATGGACTCCCCGCCAGGTCGGTTGGCTACAACGCCTATACGCATGTGATCCGGAATTATTCCGCTGTAACCGCGGCGTGCCTGGCCACGCGCATGGATGTCATCGACGCCATCGGCGGGTTTAACGAACAGCTTCCGGTCGACTACAATGACGTCGATTTCTGCCTGTCGGCAATCGAGCACGGATATCGCGTGGTCTACACTCCCTATGCCGAGCTGTATCATTTCGAAGCTGCGTCCATCCAGCAGGGAACCAAGAACCCGCGCGACTTCGGGCTATTTCAGAAGCGCTGGGGCGCATACCTCGAGCGAGATCCTTACTACAATCCGAACTTGACGCGAACCGACGTGGATTTCACGATTGATCCCGGCGCTTCGGGCTGGCGTAGCGAGACCAGCAGAGTAACGACGTTGGTGAATAAGGCAGGAGGGTAAGCGAACTGAGCTCGTCCTTCAAAGTACGCGAGAAGATCGCGGCCAAATTGCGCGAGAAGATCGCGGCCAACCAGGAACTCGCGGCCCAATTGGAAAAGCAGTTGAGCGCGCTGGCGCCCAAGAGCGAAGCGCGTCCGGGGGTCACTCGCGGGCCTCGGCGGAGACCGAAGGTATCTCGTACTATATTGCCGCCGGCTGGGGCGGGGAGTGCGAAAGATATGCGGCCTTTTCGGGGCATTCGCGACTGGTATCGCAGCTTGGTTGCTCGCGACCGGGGACAACCGGTCGCCAGGCGCGACATTCCCGCGGATTTCGACGAGGACTCATACCTCTTCTTGAATCCCGATGTCGCCTCAGCAGTCGAGCAGGGCCGGTGGCCCTCGGGCTACAGCCACTGGGTTGCTGCCGGGCGCACAGAAGGCCGGGGAGGAGGTGCCCGGGAAGCGATCCCTGAGCGCGCCGACTTTTTAGAAGTGGTGGAGTCACGGCCATTCGGCGTCAATCTCTACGGATTTCTTTCGACTGTGAGCGGCGTGGGCGCGTCTACCCGAAGTTTCGCGCAGGCCTTGGAGGCGGCGGACATTCCCTTTCACGCGATTTCACTCCCCAGTTGGGAGGAGCGGGGCGCTAATCGATCGCTGCCGAAGTTTGAGCCTTACCGTGTCAACCTGCTGGTACAGAATCCCGACATGCTGCCGCGATTCGTCGACGCCTATGGTTCCGAGCTGCTGAAGGGTTGCTACAACATCGGCTACTGGGCGTGGGAACTTCCCTCCCCCCGCTCGGACTGGCACCATCTCTACCGCTACGTGGATGAAATCTGGGTGGGATGCGAGTTCGTCCGCAACTCGTTTCAGGCCTTGACCAACCTGCCAGTGACGCGTATGTCGCTGGTGGTGGACGGCATCGAGAAGAAAGCCATTTATGGGCGCGAACATTTTGGTCTTCCCCGTAACGTGTTTGTCTTCGGCTACATTTTCGACGTCGCGAGTTATTTCGAGCGCAAGAATCCGCTGTGCCTGGTAGAGGCGTTCAAGCGGGAGTTCGGTAATTCGCGCGACGTGCTGCTGTATCTGAAATATTTCAACGCCGAACACGACCAGAACAATGTCCGGGCGCTGGAGGACGCCATCGCGGGCGCGCCGAACATCCGCACCTACGGCGGGATCATGGACGACAACGAGATCGTCTCGCTGCAGAATTCAATCGATTGCCTGGTATCTCCGCATCGCGGCGAAGGCTTCGGTTACAACATGGCCGAGGCGATGTACCTGGGTAAGCCCGTGATCGCGACGCGATACTCCTCTAATCTCGACTTCATGCGAGAGGACAACAGCTATCTGATCGATTGCAACCTGGTCCCCATTCCTTTGACGATGGGCCCATACATGCGCGGGCATCTGTGGGCGGATCCCTCGGTCGATCATTTGTGCCATCTGATGCGAGAGGTTTTCGAAGATGCCGAAGGCCGCGAGCAGAAGGGTCAGCGCGCGGCGGAGGAGATCCGGAAAAGCTACAGCGCCGCAGCAGCGGGCAGGAAGATTACCGACCGGTTGGAAGAGATCGGTTTGCGGGAACAGCGATTGTCGCGCTCCATCTTCCACGTGCACGGTGCGGGCAGCCTGCCCAGACTACTGCATCCGGGGACTCCCGCGGAGTTAGCCGCTGAGATTCGCGGCTGGGGGTCGAAGCCAGTCATCACCGTGATCACGCCGGTATACAACGTGAAAGGCGATTTCCTGCGGCGATGCATCGAATCTGTGCGCTCGCAATACTATCCGTTCTGGGAGCTGTGCCTGTGCGATGACGGGTCGACATTGCCGGAAACGGTCGCAGCATTGGAGAGCTATCGGGGGACCGACCCGCGAATCAAGATCGTCCGGCTGGAGCGGAACCAGGGGATCGCGATCGCGTCCAACCGGGCCGCGGAGTTTTCGACCGGCGAGTACCTGGCGATGCTGGACAACGACGACGAACTCGCGCCAGAAGCGCTGTATGAAGTAGCTAAGGCGATCCAAGCCAACCCGGATATCGATCTGCTTTACACAGATGAGGACAAGATCGATGAGGATGGCGAACTGGTGGACGATTTTTGCAAGCCGGATTGGTCACCCGAACATTTACTGTCGGTCATGTACATGCTGCATTTGCTCGTCGTGCGCAAAGATCTTTTTTTCTCAGTAGGCGGGTTTCGTTCCGAGTTCAGCGGCGCGCAGGACTACGACCTGGCACTGCGTCTGGCAACCGAGGCGGAATCGATTCATCACGTGCCGAAGATTCTCTACCACTGGCGGAAAGCTCAAGGCTCGGCCGCCGGCCTGGTTTACGCCAAGCCGGAAGCGCTGGATGCCGGGCGGCGCGCGCTCGAAGATTATGTCTGGCGGAATGGAATTGACGCAACGGTCGAGGAAGGCCAGATCGAGGGAACTTTCCGGGTACGCCATCGGATCCGCGACAATCCTCTGGCTTCGCTGTGCATCATGGCGAGCAACAACCGAGCCACCGTGCCGGGGCGCGGCAACATCGACCTTCTGGAGAATTTTGTCAAAAGCATCGCGGAAAAAACCGATTATCCCAACTACGAGATCGTGGTGGTGGACGATGGCAATCTATCGGAAGCCACTCGGCGGGCGTTGGCCGGCATCCCGTACCGGCTGGAGAGCTTCACAGCTCCCAATAAGCCGTTCAACTTTTCAAAGAAAGCGAATTTTGCGTTCCGGCAGGCTCGCGGCCGTCACATCGTTTTGCTGAATGACGACATGGAAGTTATCTCGCCCGAGTGGCTGAGCGCTATGATCGAGTTTACGCAGCAGGAAGAGATCGGCGTGGTGGGGTCGAGGCTTTTGCTTCCCGACGATCGTATCCAACATGTCGGGCTGGTGCTGGGAGTGAACAACGGTGCTGCTCACGCGTTTCATGAGTATCCGGCCGGCTCAATCGGCTACAACGCCTACACGCACTTGATTCGCAACTACTCCGCGGTTTCTGCCGCTTGCATGGCCACGCGCATGGATGTGATTGAAAAAGCCGGAGGGTTCGATGAGCAGTTCGCTACCGACTTTAACGACATCGATTTTTGTCTGCGGGTGATCCAGAAGGGATTCCGAATCGTTTATACTCCTTACGCCGAGCTGTACCATTTCGAGGGAACATCGATCAAACGGAAGATACAAAATCCCGACGAAGTGGCGCTGTTCACCAGCCGCTGGGCGGAAGAGATTCAAAATGATCCGCACTACAATCCCAACTTAACGCGGGTGGGCGTGGACTTTTCGGTGGATGCGAGACGCACATGGAACAAACCAGTCCACCGGTAGCCGCGTTGGGAGCCGGTACGGGAGTTGTACAAAGCGCCGCTCCGGATGCTTCCAGCCAGCCGAGCCGTGCCTGGCGCGGGGATTGGCTATTCCTGCTTCAGAATCTGATCCTCAAAGATTTCAGAACCCGCTATCGAAACATGTCGTTGGGGGTCTTCTGGTCGCTGCTCAATCCCATCGTGATGATGGGTGTGCTGACTTTTATTTTTACGAAGATCTTTCCGACTAAGCCGGCGGATCACTTTGTGCTCTTCATCCTGTGTGGACTGGTTCCATATAACTTCTTCTCGATGGCCTGGCTAACCGGCACGACCTCAGTCGTGAACAACTACCCAGTGATCAAGCGCGTTCCGATCCCCCGCGAAATTATACCGGTATCCTCCGTTTTGGCGACCTGCATACACCTGTTCATTCAAATCGGCCTGTTGTTGGGATTGCTTTTCTACTTCGGTGTGCCGCCTAATCGCTATTGGATTTGGCTGCCGTACATTTGGGGCATGGAGATTATCTTCGTTTGCGGGTTGGCGCTGCTCACCTCCGCCATGCATGTCTACATGCGCGACACGCGCTATCTGGTGGAAGTGGCGAATACCATCCTGTTCTGGATGGTTCCGATATTTTATGACTTCTCTTCTGTTCCGCGCGCCTACGGAGAACTGTACAAGCTGAATCCGCTGGCCGCGCTCATCCTGGCGCTACGAGACATCCTGCTTAAAGCGCAGCCGCCACGCTGGGAATTGCTGGTGAAACTAACATCTGTGTCGCTGGGGATGCTCTTGGTGGGACTGCTGGCATTCCGCAGACTTAGGACCCGTTTCTACGATTACCTGTGATGCGAGTAGGTGGCTCAAGCCTTCGCGACGAAATTTTTCTGATGCAAGAGCGGTTCGAGCTGGCGGGCGAGAGCGGGTGAGTTTTGAGCGTCAAGCATCGACCCATGACTTCCCGAGGTGGTGAAAACTCCCAGGCCGCCGTGGGCAAAATCGCGCCAGCCCAGACGAAAATCGTCGAGAACTTTGGTACTCACGGTCTCATCCGCCGCCAGGAACTGGATCATCGGCGCCGGGAAATCGCGCGGAACATATTCCCAGAGCGCCAGAGCGGTCAATTGCTTCGGATTCTGTGATTCAGCCAGGACCTGCGTTCCGACGGAAGCCGCGGCACGGACAGCGCGGCCTCCAAACCTGCGTTGGACGATGCGGGCCAACCGGCTGGCGTGACGGACAACTTCCGCAGCCTGTTCCAGGAACTCTCCACGGGCAGCGGCGGTGAACATTCGGCGCGACTCCGCAAGGTACCTTCTCCAGCTCCGGATGACTTTTGGATATCCGGGCGTGGGGACATCAAAGAGCACCAGACGGGTGATCTCCTGGCCTTGAGCGAGCAGTTGCAGTGCAGCTTCGAACGCAATCACGCCGCCATAGCAATGCCCGCCGAGCACGTACGGTCCCCGCGAACACACGGCCTGAATCGCAGCCACCAAGAGCCGGGCAAGGTCCTCCACTTTCAACAGCCGATTGTCACGGACCGGTTCGGGGGGGCAAACAACATAAAACGGTTGGTCGTCTCCCAGGCACTTTGCCAGGTGGCGGAGATAATAGGGATCGAGGTAGTCGGGCGCAAAACAAAAGAACGGATGGCGCGAACCGCAGCTTTGAAGCGGAAGTATGCGATGAGCGGGCGAATGGCTGTCGGGACTTTTGACGCTATTGGTAAGGAGCCGCGCCAAGGCCGCAACGGTCGGCTGCTCGAAGAAGTTCGTCCGTTCCGGCAATGCCCGGCCGTGGAGCAGTTCTCGCTGGACCTCCGTCAACATGACCGCTGCCGACAGCGAGTCGCCACCCAGGCGGAAAAAATCGTCCTCGATCGCGATGCGTGGGATGCTCAAAATGCGGCTCCAGATCTCGATTAGCTTGCTTTCGGCGGCATCCGCGGGACGGGAAGAATCCGGCAGTTCCCCGGCGAGGCCGCGAAACTGCTCCGTAAGCGAGCTGCGCCGCAGCTTTCCAGTGGCGCCCTGGGGAAGAGCGTCCAAGAAAATAATCCGGCGCGGAACTTTGAATGACGCAAGGTGCGCAGCCAGGAAGTGGCGCAGCTCTTGCTCTGACGCGGAAGCGCCATCCCTCAATACCACCGCGGCAGCCACTTCTTCGCCGAGTGTTTGGTGCGGAATCGAGAACGCGGCCGCGTCCGCTACAGCGGGATGCGTTGCCAGCACGCGGTCCACTTCCGATGGAAAGATCTTCTGGCCGCCGCGATTTATCATCTCCTTCAAGCGTCCAGTGATGAAGAGGTACCCTTCGCTATCGAGGTGGCCGATGTCGCCGCTGCGGAACCAGCCGTCCCTAAATGCTGCACGGTTCGCCTCCGGATCGTCAAGATATCCGGACATTAAGGTGGGCCCTCGGACCACGATCTCGCCCTCCGTATCGCACGGCAGGAAGGCACCGGATTCATCGGTGATCGCGACTTCAGAACCGATGCTGCGGCCCACCGAGCCCGGTTTGTGCGCATTGGGCGTGCTGCGGGTGATTCCCACAGCCTCCGTCATGCCGTAGCCTTGCAGCACCGGGGCCTGCACTGCCTCTTCCAGCGACCGCACGAGTTCGGGATGGGCGGGCGCCCCGGAGGATTGGATGAAGCGCAGCCGGACCCGCTGGAAGGATTCCGGATGCCGGCGTGACAGACCCAGGATCGCGTTCAACACCGGCGGGCCGCCGGAAATCCAGGTGGGGCGAAAGTCTTCGAGCCACGTAAGGAAATGATCGGGGTTAAAGGCAGGTGTGCAGATCACTCCGCCACCACAGTACAACTGGGTCAGCACCGCGCCTATTCCGTGTGAGTGAAACAGGGGCACCATGGTAAGAAACCGATCCGATTGGCCCAACTGGAATGCCTGCGAGTTGTTCAGCGCGATGGCGGCGAGATTGGCGCAGGTTAATGGAATGAGCTTGGGATGGCCCGTGGTCGCGGAGGAATAAAGGAGCAGCGCGGCGTCGGTTTGGCGGACTGGCGTCATTGGCAGCGCTCCATCCGACTCCAGCGTAAAAACACCAGCGGCAAAATGCGGTGCGCTCCGAACGTGCAGGACGCGGATTCCCAGTTGCCGGGCAGCAGACAGGGCGGGCGCGGCCAGGTCCTGTTGAACCAGGAGAATCCGGACGCCCAGGCGCGACAAGTAGTTGGCGTACTCCTCTTCGGTGAGCGATGTATTCAGGGGCGCGCAAGCAGATTCGGCCGCGATCGCCAGGAAGGCCGTGATCAATTCCGCACCGTGCATCACCAGGGCGGCTGCTTCACCCGGGCGTAAGCCGGCGTCGCGTAAGGCGCCTCGTGCGTTTTCGATGTGCGTCCCAAGTCCGGAATAGGTGAGTGGTGCGCGGCTTGGCGCAAGCAGCGCGGGAGCTTCTGGGGCTTCCGCTGCCCACCGCGCCAGTTGGAGAAAACTATCGAACCGCTGAAGATCGCTATCCACCGGTACACGCTCTTCTCTCTAGAGTACTTGCTAGAAACCTTTTCCGCAGTGAAAGTTGTGGCCATTGGATGTATACTCGTTGGGAATCAAGGTCCGGGATAGACAGGAGTTTGAGATGTCTACAAATTCAAGGCCCACGTTCAGGCCTGCCTTTGCCATGGTGCTGACTGTCATTCTCTTGGGCTGTGGCGCGGCAGGTCGTCTGAAGGCGCAAGGAACCACGGCAACCATCCTTGGCACCGTGACGGATACCACCGGCGCGACAGTGCCTAACACCGCGATTCAGGTGAGAAATGTCGGCACCGGCCAGATACAGACTATCCAAAGCGATTCGGCGGGCCGATACAACGTGCCGGATTTGCCCGTCGGCGACTACGAGCTCCAGGCCACCAGAGAGGGCTTTGCGACCCTGGTTCACAAGGGGCTCACTCTCACGGTCGGCGCCCAGCTCGTGGTGGATTTCTCACTCACTGTAGGACAGACCCAGCAAACCGTGACGGTGGAAGGCGAAGTTTCTCAGGTGGATACCACCAGTTCCTCACTGTCCACGCTGGTGAATCAGAGCCAGATGCGCGAGCTTCCGCTGAACGGGCGCAACTTCGAACAACTAATCCAGCTAGCGCCGGGCGTTCAGAATTATTACGCCGGCACCACCGGATTGAATATGCGTGAAGGAAAGGACGCCGCGATTTCCATTGCGGGCGGCAGACCGGAGGGAACCGCTCTCCTGATGGACGATCAAAGCCTGGAGACCTTCTACAATCGCGGGTTGGGCTCGATAACCGGCACATCGCTGGGCGTGGATGCCATCGGAGAATTCCAGATGCTGACCAATACCTACGGCGCGCAGTTCGGAGGCAACGGCGCGGTCATGAACGCGGTGACTAAGTCGGGCAGCAATGCCTTTCACGGCTCGCTGTATGAATTTCTGCGGAACAGCGACATGGATGCCCGCAATTTCACGGACCCATCGACGGTTCCCGAGTATCGCAGGAACCAGTTCGGGGGCACCATCGGTGGTCCGATCAAGAAAGACCGGGCTTTCTTCTTCTTCAACTATGAAGGTATCCGGTTTGTCCAAGGCTTCTCTCAAACGGTAACCGTTCCGCTGGCCCGCGCGTCCACCTCGACCAATCCCGCGACGGCCGCAGCGATCAATGCCGTGCTGGCTCTTTATCCTCAGCCGGCCTTCAACATCAACACCGCCGCGGGAACCGGGCAAGCCACGGTGGTTAAGAACCAGACCGCGCACGAAAACTACTTTTTAGGACGCGTCGATTACAATGTCTCCACCAAGGATTCGATCTCCGCACGCTACTTCATTGATCTGCAACACGCCGTCTATCCGTTCACCGGCGCGCTGGTGGGTTTATGGCCGGAGTTGGACGCGGGAACCAATCAGTTCTTCAACCTGGAGGACCGGCATATTTTCTCCCCGTCCGTCATTAATATAGTACGCGCTTCCTTCTCGCGCACCAATGTCTTCGCCGCGGCGGGGGCCACTCATCCGGCGTTGCAGCTCTTTCCCGGAGCTGGCCGTCCGGATGCCACGCTCACCATCCCCGGGCTAACAGGCCTGGGAACAGGCGCGGCGTCGCCGGAGCCTGCCGGACAGGTGCAGAACCGGTATTCGGAAGGCGACGATGTGGCTTGGACGCGCGGCGCTCACAGCCTGAGATTCGGCGCGTCCGTGGACCGCGTTCAATCCGCCACTCTTTGGCCGTTCCAGGGCCAATCCAGTTGGAGCTTCAGCAGCATTGCGTTATTTCTGGCCGGAAACGCCAACACGTTAACAGGAGTCACGACCGCGCCGAACAATTATCCGATCCGGGATTTTCGAGAACTCGATTTTGTGTTCTACGCTCAGGATGATTGGAAGCTGAGCCCCAAGCTCACGATGAATTTTGGATTGCGCTACGAACCCACCACCAACCCAGTGGAGCTTCGCAATAATCTGTATTCGATCACCAACTATCTTACGGACACGTCGTTCACGAACGTTCCACACGTGATGATCACAAATCCGTCCTGGAAGAATTTCGATCCGCGCGTGGGTTTCGCCTACGACCTGTTCGCCGATCATAAGACTTCCATTCGCGGAGGTTTCGGAATTTTCCACGAGGTCCTGTACGCCGGCGTCTGGGCCATCGGATTCATCAATTCTCCGCCCTGGAACATCCTCACACAAGCCTCGCCAGCCGGTCAGAACGTGGTGCCCTTCCAAAATCCATCTATCGGTGGAGGAGCCGCTCCTTTCACTTTGGGGACGGCGGCCCCGCCCCTTCCCAGCATCAGCATTGGATATGCGTATCAACTGAGCAAGACCCCCTACATGATGCAATACAATCTCAATATCCAGCGCGAGATACTTCAGGGCACCGTGTTATCCGTGGGATATGTGGGATCTCGTGGAGTGAACCTGATTACCGGGTCGGAGCAAAATCCCGTGCCTTACACGGTCGACTCGAACGGCGTGTATCATTTCACGCGCAACCCGGCCGGCAGCGGGCGTATAAATCCAGCGTTGGCGGGCTTCTCTCTAGGTGTTAACGGAACCAACTCGCGCTACGATTCCCTGCAGGCCGCGTTGAATCGGAGGCTGACGCAAAACCTGCAAGCGCAGGTTTCCTATACGTATTCGAAGTGCTTGGGGACGGGCGACGCGACTTTGGGTTCTTTGTCGGCAAACGCTCCCACACTTTACTCCAATCCGCATGCCTGGGGGGCCGATCGTTCTGTTTGCGGCTACAACGTAACGCAGGCTTTGCGTTTGAACAGCCTCTTCGCTTTTCCGTTTCATGGCAACCGGTTGATTGAAGGCTGGCAGCTCTCGGGAATTCTAACGGCCAGCACGGGTTTGCCGTTCAACGTCACTGATGGAGTGGATCAAAGCAACCAGATCAACGGGGTGCCGCGGCCGGATTATGCTCCCAACAATCCGGCTATTACGGTGGGCGGCATCAGCTATCCGGCTTGCAACAACCACCCGATCATCGGAACAACGGCCCAGTGGTTCAATCCAAATTGCTTCAATCCGGAGGCATTCGGGACGCTGGGCAATTTTTCGAGGGAAGGCCTGTATGGTCCGGGCCTGACAAATCTGGACATGGCGCTTCTGAAGGGCACCAGGATTCGGGAAAATGTGACCTTGCAATTTCGAGCCGAAGTGTTCAATATCCTGAACCACACAAATCTTTCGTACCCCGCTTCGGCGCTATTCACGGGGACACCGAGCCCCACCGCGACGCTGGGCCGGGTTTCGACCGCGGGTCAAATCACGACTTACGCCGCGCCATCGCGGGAGATTCAACTGGGGTTGAAGCTGATCTTCTGATTTGTGTCATTTACGGTAGCTTGATAATCCCGATATCACTGAGCCCGTTCAGCATGAACTGAACGGCTATTGCCGTGAGAAGCAGACCCATCATTCGCGTCAGAATTCGAATTCCAGTTTCGCCCAGATAGCCACGGACCCGATCGGCAGCGGCCAGCGCCCAGTAGGACAATGCAGCGGTGATGGCGATGGCGACGAGGATCGGGATGGCGTACCACCATTTTGGGGCGCCACTCATCAGAACCATCACCGTGGAGATCGAACCGGGACCGGCCAGCATAGGCACTCCCAACGGGATGATTCCGACATCCTCTCTTTCCATGCCCTCCTCTGTTTCAGTAGGGGTCTCTTTAGTTTGAGAGCGGCGCGCCTGGAGCATGTCCATTCCAATCAAAAGGAGGATCAGGCCTCCCGCAATCTTGAAGGCGGGTAGCGTGATTCCAAACAGCCTGAAAATCAAAGTACCGGCAATCGCAAAACTGCATAACACCACGAAACAGGTCCAGGCCGCGCGCCGCGCCATTCGCCGCCTGGGCTCCGTACCTGCCTTCGCGGTCATGATCAGGAAGGTAGGCACGGCGGCAATCGGATCAACTAGAAAGAAAATCGAAGTCAGGGCTACGAATGAAAATTGCAGAACATCCGCTAGGGGTCCGAACATTCAGGTTTCCAATCTTCGGTGTCCGTTAACGGTATCAGATTCCTTTGTTGCCTATGGGACTAGCTTGATGCGAGGTCGATTTTGCATTTCATTGCGCGGCCCCCGCACACGGAATCGCGGCGCCCGCAGGAGCGCATTCGCCGGGATTTCGAAGTTTGAGTAACGGAGCGTCTCATTCGGTTCACGGGTGAGCATCCAGTCCACTGCATCCTCCACGCTCCAGAACTCATCATAGAAACTGACGGAGGGGAACTGACGGAGCTTGGGCAAATGCATGCTGACGCTCGGCATTGCACGAGCGGATTCGGTGTTTCTTGGCTGCATTTGTTTGTATTTGGAGTCACCTGAGGACCCGCCCTTTTGGCGGGCCGAGTGCCATTGAAATCGCATGCAACGAATGACCGCTATAACCAGGTTGTCTTTGATTCCGCTTATCACGGTGCTTTTTCCGGTAACAGGAAAGGCGGCCAGCCTTGAGCCGACCACATTGAAAGCATGGGAGGAGTACATCGAGTCTGCAAACATTCGGATGGAGCAGCGTCTGAGCCCCGGCAACGTCTTTTTGTGGGTGGACGAAGAACCGGCACGGCTGGCGAGGGTTCAGGCGGGCGAGATTGTGGTCTCGCCGGTCGGTCCGCAGAATCCGAAGAAAGTGGCATCCGGACTGATACACGATTGGACCGGAGCGGCCTTCATCGCCGGCGCTACGCTCAAGGACGTGCTGCAGGTGGTACGCAACTATGGGCAATACAAAGATTTGTATCAGCCAACCGTGGTCGACTCCAGAGTGATCGATACTGACGAAACGAAAGACCGCTTTTCGATGCTGCTCATCCACAAGTCGACATTTTTGAAGACGGCGCTCGATGGCGATTACGAATCGCTTTACGTCCCCGTAGACGATCAACGTGTATACAGCATCTCCCGGGCGACTCGCATCCAGGAAGTGGAAGAGTACGGCAGCCCGGCGCAACGCCTGCTTCAACAGGACGAAGGCAAAGGCATCATTTGGCGGTTGTTCAGCATCACGCGCTTCGCAGAACGCGACGGTGGCGTTTATCTGGAACTCGAGGCGATTGGCCTGAGCCGCAACATCCCGGCTTCGCTTCGATTTCTGGCGGAACCGATGGTCCGCCGCGTTTCGAGGGCGTCACTCTCAGCATCTCTTCGACAAACCGAGAACGCAGTGCGCTTGCACGCAGAAGTCGACAACAACAAGAACGGGAATGTGAAGTCAGTTGACCCGATTGCCCATGGCGGCGCAGCGCCTGAGGCTTCGCACCTGGGTCGTTCGTCTCGCTAAGATTAGGTTCCGCTCACCGGATGTATTATCTTATCCCCATGGACCGCGAATATCAGGATAGATTTCTCCAGACCACGAGCCGTGCCGCGACCGAAGACAGCAGACACCCCCACACCGTTCTTCACGCGGCTTTTGATGCCGTCCTCCAAGGCAACTACGACGCGTTCGGTGAGTTGGTTACGGATGACGTAGAACTTACCATTTGCGGATTTAGCGCTCTCGATGGAACATGGCGGGGCCGCGCGGAGGTACTCGCCGCAACCCGGAGAAACTTCGCGCGGGTGGGTAACCAAAAGCCTGAAATCGAAAGCATGATCTCTCAGGGTGAGCAAGTCGCGGTGCTGGTACGGGAGAGCGGTGTCGTCAAATCGAGTGGACAGGCTTACAGCGTACGGGGTGTCCAGTGGTTCACATTTGCGAATGGCAAAATCAGGAAGATTGACGAGATCATCGTGAGTATTTGGAAACTTGAGACTTAGGCAGGGTCAACCATGCTTCTGAATCTGAGCCGTGATGCCGAGTTGCTGTTCAAGCGCGCGAGCGCCGGCATGGGTGACACGGACCGCGCGAGTCTCGGGATTCTTGACGATCCAGCGTAACTCTGTCAGACGGGAAAAGAGAGCGACTCCTAGCGCCCCGCCAAGATGATGGCGTCGTTCCGTCCAATCTATGCACGCTCGGCTAGAGAGCTCCTGTGGACCTACAGAGGTGGGAAGATTCATTCCCAACCGGCGGCACCACTCACCGCCACGCTCTGTCAAGCAATAGGTCGTCTCAGAATTGGCCACCAGCAACCCGCGATCGAGTAGCGCCTGGTTGATTTCGACAGCTAACACGCCTGCGAGATGCCGGTAACAGGTGCGCGCGAAGCGAAGTTCTTTCACGCGTTCCGACTCATACCGAGTCCGCGAACGGAGATCGACCTGGTTGCGCAACGGCGCCAGGGCCGCAATCGATTCCAGGGTCGCGGCGACGCGCTCATTAGCCAATCGGTAATAGCTATGCTTGCCTTGTCGTTCCACGCTAATCAAGGAAGCGTCCATCAGTTTGCGGAGGTGGAAGCTGGCTGTTTGTGGCGCGACGTTGCCGATGAATGCTAATTCTCCGGCTGGAAGCGCCCGGCCGTCGACCAGCGCAACCAGGATCGCCGCCCGCGCAGGTTCTCCCATCAGCCCTGCGATCAATGCAACATCCGGCCCCAGTGCCACGCCGTCATAGTACCGCAGCAAGCAGGAAGGACAGTTCCATCCCAGTCGAATCGAGTACGGGCATTCATCCTGTAGAGTTGCTGTCAGGAGCTTAAATCATGACATCGATCCCACACGTGTTGCTATCCTGGGCGGCCATCCTGGCGATGATCGCCGTCTGCGTCGCCGCGCCGCCCGCGGCAAAGTGGACCGAACTTCAACGCCGCGCGATTCCCGGCACTGCCCTTGACGGCATGACGACCGTGATTGAGATCCCGCCGGGCGCGTCGTCCGCGAGACACAGCCATCCCGGTGAGGATTTCGGTTACGTCATCGAGGGGACGATCGTGCTTCAGGTGGATGGGAAACCTCCGCTGACCTTGAAGGGTGGAGATGTATTTTTCACCGAGCGGGGCCGCATTCACAATGCCCGCAACATAGGGACAACGCCGGCAAGGGCGGTGGACACCTACATCATCGACAAAGGAAAGCCGGGCATCACGCCCGCTCCTTGAGGTGCACCTAAAAAGGTGATGACCCTAAAAATAATACCGCAGTGATAGTTGTAGGTTCCGCGAAAGCCCGGTTTTCGCAGTCACCTTTCCGAATGTCGACGACGTCGGATTGTAGAACCCACTGGTCCCGCCAGTAGCAGTGAGGGGTGTCCAGTTCGGATGATTGTTAACGTCAAACGCCTCTGCGCGGAATTGGAGCCCGTGACGCTCGTTGAATGCGAACTGCTTGTAGAGGCCCAGGTTCCAATCCTGGAAGCCAGGTCCGTAGATTTCATCGCGAACGCCCTTTTGAAGGTTGAACGTCCCAGCGGCAGGCGCTGTGAAAATCGGCTGCCCGCTGGAGTTCGTGGTCGCGAAATATTGGTTCGGGCTGGCGCTGCTGTTAGCGAATTGTCCTAAGATGGACGGGGTTCCGTTCATCGTCCAAAACTGGCCCTCAACCCCGCAGCCTAAACTGCCGACTTCGCCAACACCCGCGAAGTCGTTGTTCGTCCCGACACCGCAGGGTGTTCCCGTCTGGAACTGATTCACTCCACTGATCTGCCATCCGCCCAGCAGTTTGCCGGACATCGTGCTCTGGTCTTTGAAGAACGGCAGCGTGTAAATGTAGCTGAACACCACCGCGTGGCGGGTATCGAATTCCGAGGGTCCCCACATGTTCGTGGCATTGTAGGTATCGGGAAGGATGTCGCGGTAGTTCGATCCGCTGTCCATGCTCTTGGACAACGTGTACGCGAATCCGAATCCGAAGCTGTTACTAAACCTGCGATTCCAAGAGAGCTGAAGCCCGTGATAGGTAGAGGTGGCGACACTCTCCTCCATCTGAATCGACGCGAATCCCTTGTAGGGCCGCAGATAATTGATGTTCGTGCCGGAGGTGGCGGAGGTCAGGGCGCCCGCCGGGGCCTGGTTGATGTCGTAAACCTGCGGCAGATCAAGGCCGCGATGCCCGATATAGGCGGCTTCGAACACGGATTTCCAGAAGACCTGCCGCTGCACGGTGAAGTTCCAGTTCCACGCGGCCGGCGGCTTCAAGTTGCGCGCGAGTGTAGTAACCGTGATCGCGGCCTGTTCGGTTCCACCCAGTGCTGTGGTGGGGTTGTCCACCGATACGTTGTTGACGGTCACGAAGGGCTGGAACGGCGAGTTCGCGCCCGGGAAAATATTATCCAGCAGACCGAAGCGCGTCAGATACCGCCCTGCGCCGGCGCGAAGAACAGTCTTGTCATTCAGCGAGTACGCGACGCCGAAGCGGGGCTGGAACTGTGCGGTGACCTTAACGTAGTAGCTCGGCAGGTTCTGGAAAAGACTATTATAGGTGCTGCCGCAGGCGGCGGTTACGCCATGTCCGCAGGCATCGCTCGGCCATTTACTGCCCGGGATCACCATGCCGTCGTAAGCGTTGCCGGTTCCGATGATGACGTTTCCGGTCTTGGGATCAACTTGCGGAGCCTGAGCCGAATTGTAAAGCGCCGGATCGAAGAAGATTTGATTGCCCCACAGCGCCTTGTACGGGACGTTGATCGTCTGGCGAATACCATAGTTTACGGTTAACTTCTGGGTTACTTTCCATGAATCCTGGGCGAACCATTCGTACAGAAATCCACGATAGATGGTGTACGCGCGCGGACCAATTTCGGTGTAGCTGTCGGCCAGTCCGAGCGCAAGGTTTGTGACCGCGACGCCCGACGTCGCTCCCAGGCCGGTCCTTCCATCGCTGAACGTGAACGTGCCGTTCTGATTGTTACTGCCGCCCGGTACGCTACTGACATTGATCTGATCTCCGTCGTTCTCGCCGGATCGCTCCCAGAAGAATCCCGTTTTAAAGGTGTGATTCCGCCAGATTTTTGTGATCGTATCCGAGACGGTATAAATCGGGCCAGTCGAATGCGAGGGGTAGGGTCCGCCGCTGAAACTGTACAAGTTGGGGACATTCACGGATGGAACTTTGTTCGGCAGATCCTTTCCCGCCGGAAAAATATACGGATAGTCGATGCCGAATGTTTGGCGGTTGAAACCCGGCGCGGACGTGATCACCGGGATGTAGACATCATCCAGACTCACCGTGGCGCGTGCCTCATTGAGCAGCGTCGGGCTGAAGGTATGGATCCAGCTCACCGAGCCCGCCTGATTCGGGCGATTGAATTCCTTGGGCGTCAAGTTCGTACCCTGATCGAAGGGGTCCACCTCGAAATAGGCGAGCGCGGTACGGCGAAACTGGATCTTGTCGTTCTGGCTGGGAATGATATCGGAATTTATGGTCTCTTTCCGCTGATTCTCGGGTTGCGAAGCAGCGGCGATCCAGTTCTGATTCCCGCTGAGATATCCAGGTGTCGGCGCTGGGTACATGTTCAGGATCGCGAACCCATTCTTGCTTAGGCGCGACGCGGGAATGATGTTGTTGGTGAACGGAACACAACTCGCCGCACCGACGGAAGGACAAGTGGTGGGATCATAAATCTGTTTGGGCGTGCTGTAGTAAATGTTCGGGCCGAGCAACTCGCTGAAGTTACCCTGTCGCATCAGAAGGCTGGGCACCTCCTGGGTTTGCGTTTGCGCATTGCGATAGCGCGCCCACTCCTCGCCCACAAAGAAGAACATCTTTCCTTTTGGAATCAGATGCGGGATGATGACGGGCCCACCCAGGTTGAATCCGAACTGGTTGTATCGGAAGGGAGAGGCGAAGTTGGTTGTGACGCTCTGGTTCCGCGCCCACGTATTCGCGTTCAGAGCTGAGTTGCGGAAATATTCGTAGGCAGAGCCGTGAAACTCCTGGGTTCCGCCCTTGGTCACGATCCGGATCTGGCCGCCCGAAGCTCGTCCGTATTCGGCGTCGTAATCCGCGGTAAGGATTTGCACTTCCTGGGTCGAATCGACGTCGGCGACGCCGATGCTGGTCCCATTCCCGCGCGTTCTCAGCGCTGGCGCTCCGTCGAACGTGATCTGCGTATCGTTCGAACGAGCCCCATTTACCGCGTAGCCACCGTTGGTCAGACTAAACGTGAAGTCGCCCAGAGTTGTGCTGCTGCGCATTCCGGGCTGCAAGGACGCAAGGAACAGCGGATCGCGACCGTTCAATTCAAGCGAATCGATCTGCGCTCGCGTCACGAGTTTCTCGACCGCGGCGGATTCGGTTTGCAGAACTACCGCGGATGCCACCACTTCCACCGTGTCACTCGCCGAGCCCACCTGGAGCGGGACGTCCACTGATAGAGTCGAGTTTGGATCCAGCTTATTACCCGTCCCTTCGAATTTCTTGAAGCCGGTGGCCTCAGCCGTGACGGTGTAATTGCCCGGCGGCAGATTGGGCACTACGTAGTAACCGGCGTCATTGGTAGTAGTCTGACGCGCTAAACCGGTAGCATCGTTCTTGAGCGTGACCTTGGCTTTCGGCACTACGGCACCGGACGGATCTTTGACGAATCCCACGATCGAACCGTTGTCGGATTGAGCGAGCAACAGGCTCGCGGAAAGAACAAGTAGTGTTGCTAGCGCATAACGAACGTGGTTCATGAACTTGCCTCCAAAAGGAGATTTTACATCCAAATCGGTGACATCCTTATGACTGCGAGAGGCCGATCGGCTAAGACGGAAGGCCGGTCCTGCGTTAAATTGTTGCCAAAGGAGCCTTTTTCCCCGTTCCAGATTGTACATCTTTACGCATTGCTTTTGACCCTGGATGAATTACTAGTTAATGAATTACTAGCCACAAGGTACTAAGAAATGCCGCCGGGGGGTATCGAAGTTCTACACCGTTCTTACCGCCGCAATCGGTACCTATGATCTCTTGGGACCAGGTGTCCGCGGGTGCGAGAATGAACCGTCGCTGTTAGGAGGCCGACAGAATATGGCAAAAGTATTGAGCTTCGTCATTCAACTCAAGATCTGGAAGGACACCAGGGGGCAAGACATGCTCGAATACGGATGCTTTATGGCCGCCATTGTGCTTCTCTATGCGGCCTTCTCGCCTTCGGTTGCCACTGGCCTGGTGAACGTCTTCACCAAGATATCGAACAATCTCTCGACCGCCGCAGGCGTTTGAATAACTTACCAACTCACCTGAACCAACGATACAGCCTGCCGCGGTAACGCAAAACTCACCTCAACCTGCCCGGACTCGCTCCAAAGCCAGCGCGGCGACTCCAGCAACTGCAGTTGCCCCGCCGATTCCAGACCAGCGTACTGCTCAGGCGCGGGGTTCTGCGGCGATCCCATCCCCTTCCATGCGGTGTATGCATTGCTGTGATCGCGATCGATCCGATAATGCTTTAGCAGTACCCGATGAACGGCCGCAGGCAGTCCCGTGATGGTAATGCGAACCGGGGCATCGGCCGCCGGTACGTCATCGTCGTGGTAATTCCACAGGAGCACGGAAACGTTACTGCCGGATTTCGTAGCGATGGCATCGATGTCCGGTGTTTCACGGACACCGTTCTTGATCATCGCGTCCACGCTCACACCTGCGCTGCTTTCCACCGCAACCCGATCGCCGCGCATCAGGCCGTCCATTCGAAAAAGGTTGAGAACCGGCTTGTCGATGCCGTTCGTCGCCAGCGTTCGGAAGCCGTCGAAATACGGCTGGTCTTCGAACTCGAACGCCCATGTGAGCATCCCCTCGATATTCGTTTTGTGCTTGTCGGCAAGCTTTAAGATGTTGCTGAACATCGCCGCCGTGTATGCCGGATACAGCGGTCCGTTACGGTAGGCATTCTGCGGGTACACCCGGGCCGAGCAGCCTGCACATCCCTCCGGATCGGATTCACTCAGCACAATGGGGAGATCGCGGAATTTTGCGAACGAACCGACGATTTCGAAGCCTTTCTCAACATCGTCCAGGTTCTTCGAAATGCCCATGCGCACGTGACCCTCAACAACCGCGGGCCGGCCTTTGGCGTGGTAGGTAATGAAGTCGAGCGGCGACCCCGTAGCACCGGTCAACTGGTTTGTCCCGCTCGCACAGTGCTCCAGAAACTGACGCAAGAATGCCGCCGCTTTGGGCGATGCCGGACCAGTGGACCCAGGTCCGCCGACTTTTGCCCGTGGCAGCGCCCGCTTCACCGCCCCCGCTGCGTGATCGTATAATTTGTCGTACTCTTCCGGGGAACCGTGCCAATACGAAATGTCCGGTTCATTCCAGACCTCCCAATACCAGGAGGCGACCTCATCCGCTCCGTGCTTCTCTACTTCGTGACGGACCCACTGATACACCAGCTCGCCCCATTTCGCGTAATCTTTCGGAGGATACGACCAGCCCACGTAGTATTTATCAAAATCAGCTCCGGGCGACCAGACCGGCCGGTACGGCTCCGGCTTACTCGACAGCGCCTCCGGCATGAATCCGATCTCGACGAACGGCTTTGCCTTGGCCTCCAAGTACGTGTCGATAATGCGATCGACGATGGTCCAGCCATACACTGGCTTGCCGGATGCATCTTCGGTATAGGCGTTCGTCGAGCCCCACTTGAAATTGGGCGCGCCATCGCCGGTCGCGAGCATGAAATGCGTACGGATGTAGACCGGGTCCGGCGTCAGTTGAGCGAGTTCGTTGACGAGCTTGCGCCCGTTCTTCGTGTAGGTGTAATTCGGCTCGTCGTACCCGAAGTACCGGTAGATCGGCTTGAACTCTCCGACCGTTTGCGCCGCGCTCACCCGAATGGTGACCGGGAACTGGGGTGGTAGAGGAGACTGCGCTATGGCGCCGGCGGTAGTCAAAGCCAGGACGAGTACGATTGCCGTTTTCATATTCCTGCCTTATTCCGAATGACGCTCACACTTGCAGATAGGGCTTTAGCGCCGCAAAGCGATATTCGATCTCGGCGATTTCGTCGGGTGTCAATTTGTATTCTCGCTGCCGGGACACGGAGGTCTTGAAGATCCCGCGCTTTTTCAGCATATACAGCCGCGTGCCGGGGATGTCCTGATCTAGGTTCAACATCAGCAAAAGTTTGCTGAATAGCTCGCGCGTTTCATCCGCCTTGTTCTGCCGATGCAGATTCCACAGGCGCGCATAGATGTCGGCGTACATCGCGCCGCCGGTGATGGTTCCGTCGCAGCCCAATCGCATCTGGTATAGCCAGCCATTGCCGTAGTTGGCTCCGAACACGCGTTTGATTGGGTCGGGGCGCTGAGCCACCAGGGCGGCCATGCGAGCGATCACGGGATCATGCTCTTCCTTGACATAACCGAAGTTGGGAAACTCGCGGGCCAGCTCGACAATGAACTCGACGCTCGCCACAACACCCGGCGCGCCTCCGGAGGTTTGCACGAACACAGGCCGCTTGGTCAGCTTGCAGAGGGCGCGGAAGTATTCGCGATAGCCGTCCAGAGATTTGGCCTTCTTGGGTGGGATCGCAATCATGGCGTCCGGCGCGAGGCTTTCGGCGTGCGAAGCATACTCGAGCATTTCATCGGTGTCATCGCCTTGGACACCCAACACCAGTACCGGCTTCTTGCCTTGGGCCGCCTTGGCCAGCACCTGCATGCCGTGCAGCCGCTCGTCTTTGGTTAGCTGCAACAATTCGCTGGAGAGTTGCGGCCAGACCAGGCCTTGAACACCCGAGCGATCCAGGAAATCGACTTCGCCCGCGAGGTCCTCCCAGTCGATCGCCTTCGAGGCGGTATAGGGCGTGGACAGGATGATGAACGCGCCTTGCATGGGTTTACCGGGGGTGGACTTACTGGGCGCGGCCTTTGCCAGCGATCGGGACAACAGGGCAGCCGACCCAAGCGATGCCATCCAGTTTCGTCGCGTGGAAATGGTGTTCATATTTGATCTCCTTTCTAACACCTACCAAACGCCGTCTCAGCATATCAGACCGAGCGTACAATGAAATGTTGCGGATTTTGATCGCCGGTTTGACGATGAGCGCGGCCAGCATGGCTGCCGAGGCCCCATCATCCGTCACGTTCAATCGCGACGTTCTTCCGATCCTACAAAAGAATTGTCAGGGCTGTCATCGGTCGGGACAAGTGGCGCCGATGTCGTTTTTGAGCTATCAAAGCGCGCGGCCATGGGCGAAGGCCATCAAGGAAGCGGTTCTCAGCAAGAAGATGCCGCCCTGGTCCGCGGATCCGCGCTACGGCAAATTTCTGAATAATCCAACATTAATGCAGAGCGAGATCAATACTCTCGCGGCGTGGGCGGATAGCGGCTCACCCGAGGGAGACGCGCGGGACAGGCCAGCTCCGATTTCTTGGCCTGAAGGATGGACGACTCAGCCGGACGTTATCGTGTCGATGCCTGACCCATTTCCGATCCCCGCTAAGGGAGTGCTCGAATTGACCGAAGTCACCGTCCCGAATTGCTTCCCGAAGGATACCTGGGTCACGGCCATCGAGATCCTGCCCGGAAATCGCTCGGTAGTGCATCACGCCGACCTCTTTGTCGTACCTCACAAACCCGGCGTGAAGTATGGCGTGCCTTCGGAGGAGGCGAAGGAACGTGATACCGAGGGGATCGCGATCGAGAGAGTCCAGAAAGACGATCGGCTGCGCCCTCTCCGGGGCATCGAAGCTGTTTACGTTCCAGGCACTGCGCCCGCGAATTATGGTCTGCACGGAGGTGCGAAGTTGATCCCGGCCGGTTCCGACTTCGTGATTCAAGTGCATTACACTCCCAACGGCACTGCTACCACGGACCAGACCAAAGTCGGATTCACGCTGGCGAAGGAGAAGCCCACGCGCCGGTTCCTCACAGTCATCCCGACTGCGTTTCGAGATGCCGAACACTTCCACATCCCGCCTGGCGATCCGAACTGGGAGACCAACACGGAAGTCGTGTTCAAACAAGACGCAGAACTGGTGTGGTTCCTCCCCCATATGCACCTTCGAGGTAAGGATATGACCTACCGGTTGGTTTATCCCAACGGGAAATCGCAGATCGTGCTAAGCGTGAAGTACGATTTTGACTGGCAGTTCGGCTACGATCTGGAAAAGCCGATTTTGGTGCCAAAAGGCACGAGGCTACAGGTTGAAGCTCACTTCGACAATTCTGCGAACAACCTGTTCAATCCCAATCCGAACCGCGAAGTCTTTTGGGGCGACCAGACCTGGGAAGAGATGATGATTCCATTTTTTGGAGTGATCGTAGATCCCGGTGCTGATCCGAAGAAAGTCGTAGCGTATCCACGGGAGTTCGCCGCGTCGGGCCGAAGGTGAAAATTGCATTGCTGCGAATCAGCGTGATCTTAGGATTGCTCGCTGGGTTCGCGCTGTCGCCCAAGCTCTGGGTGAGTTCGCGCTTCTATCCGCTGACGCCGGTGTGGTCCTTCATCAAACCGCTCCGTCCTCCTGGCGATTACATAGTGTTGTTCACGCTGATTGCTTTATTGATTGCGGCCGCTATTGTGCCACGGCGGGAAATCCTGATCGCTGTGTTCGTCCTGCTCGTGCTGGTGGTCCTTCAGGATCAGTCACGCCTGCAACCCTGGTTCTACCAGTACGCGCTCATGCTGCTGGCTATCGCTCTGGCTGGTCCGGACCGACCAACGGCTGCGCTCAACACGTGTTGCCTCATTGTCGCGGCGACCTACGTCTGGAGTGGATTGGCAAAACTGAATCCGAACTTCATTGGAGACACTTTTCCTTTTCTCTTAAAGCCCTTCATTGGAGGTGAGCAAGGTGTCGGACTGTGGCTAGTCCGCCATTTGGCGTTCTTGGCGCCCGTGGCCGAATGCGCCGCCGGTGTCGGACTTCTCATCAAACGTTTTCGCCCCCTTGCCATTTTCTTCGCCATCGCAATGCATGTTTTCGTCCTGGTCACGATCGGTCCGCTGGGGCGCGGTGTCAACGTCGTCGTATGGCCGTGGAATTTGGCAATGATTGCGTTCTTACTGATCCTGTTCTTCCGGCGAACAGAAGACCCAGCGCCTCGCGACATCATTTGGGGAAGAGCGTTCGCGTTTCAGAAACTCGTACTGGTCTTATTTGCTTTAATGCCGGCGCTGAGTTTCTTCAACCTCTGGGATCATTATCTTTCCTCGGCGCTTTATTCAGGGAACAGAAACTCGGGAGTGGTTTATTTGAGCGATGCGGTTTTCGACCGGCTGCCGGACAAGATCGAGGACTACGTGACGGAGGAAGGGCCGAACCGGAATAAATTGGATATCTTCGACTGGTCGGTCGGCGAATTGAACGTTCCCTCTTATCCGGAGATCAGGGTCTTCAAGAATGTGGCGAGAGAGATTTGTAGATACGCCTCAGACGATCCCAGCGTCGAGCTCGTCGTCCAAGGGAAACTCGCTCTAGTCAATAGCAATCGCCGTTTGGTCTACCGTTGCTCCGGCCTCACACGTATTCCATGAGATTCATGAATCCATAGTCCATGTGCATCTGCTGATGGCAGTGGAACAGCGTGAGCCACATCCACCGAAACCATCTGGCCCTCTCGCATACTTAAAAGCGGCCCGGCGATGATCCGTCGTATCCGGTCGTCTTTACGATCCACTTAGGGGCCAATTCAACCGACCCGGGTCCGATGCGAAGTGTGAAACCGGCTTTTACATCAGTTTGTTCTTGGGCTAAAAGCCCACGCGGATCGCAGAAGACTGCTGGGAATAGTGGCCGCACCCAGAAGACCCAACACCTCTCTGCGATTCATCGCTTCACTCGATGGCCGCCGGCGGTCAGTGCGGCGCAGGACCGCGCACTACTTGTACAAAATCGCCCGGCCGGATCCACTTGGAAAATGCCGCCCGGACTTGATCCCCGGTCAAATCGAAGTAACGTTGCCCCGCGCGGATTTGTTCGTCCAACGGCAGATCTATTTGCGCTCGCCGCACCAGCGCTCCGGCGATGGCATCGTAGCTCGATTCCGATAAAGGAATCTGCCGCAACAGGAGCGCTTTGGCCTGCTGCAATTCCTCCGGCGTCGCGTCTTCTTTTTGCATGGCGATCAGATCCCGTTGAATCATCGCTCGGGCTTTAGCCACATTGGCCGGATCGGATGCGTATTTCACGGTATAAATTGCGCGTGTCTTGTCTGCCGTCAATGAATCGTCGACGTTATAAACTAAACCGGCCACCTGCCGAAGATCATGGTACAGCCGTGTCGCATAGAAGCCGCCGCCCAGGACGTGGTTACCAAGCTGCATCGCGTAGTAGTCCGGATTAAACCGGTTGAGCTGCACCTCTTCGGCCAGCGTCACGTCGTCCTGAATGCGGCCGGGGTCCGGAACATTTACGGCCGCCGGCCCGTTGGGAGGCACCGGAGGCAACGTGACGTCCGGCTTCGGACCTTCGCTTTTCCAAGCCGCGAAGTATTTTTCGATTCCCGCCTTCGCTCCCTCCAGCGTAATGTCGCCGATGATCACGATGGTGGTGAGATCGGGGCGATAGGCCTTCGCATAGTACGCCTTGACATCGTCCAGCGTCACGGTCGAAACCGTTTGTGGCGTTACATCGCGCAATGCCGGATCGCCTTTGGGCAGCAGTGCGGCTTGCGAGCGCGAGCAACGTCCGATGCTCCGGACTCATCAGGTTCCCGGCGGCAAACTGTCCGGTCTGCTGTTTGACCACCTGAAATGCGTCCATCGGAAGCGCCGGATTCAATTCGTTGTCAGCCAGCAGTTGTACACCTCGGTCGAAGTACTGCTTGAGCACGCGAACACCGAATGCCCCTCCCGCGGACTCGCTCGCTCCGATGTCGTCTAAAGCTTTCTGAAATGCGAGGCGATCCAGATGAGTTGTACCATAGGAGAACAATTGTTCCAGAATGTCCGCAACGCCATCTTTGCCGGGCGGAGTTTCCAGCTTGTCCTCACGTCGGATATCTCCCACCACTGTGATCGTCGGACTGATGGTCTCGGTCTGAACAATCAGGCGGATTCCATTGGCCAGCGTAACATCCGCCGGATGCACACCCGCTTTCGGAACCGACAGGGATTTCAGCGCAGTCTCGGCCCAGTCCGGCAACTTTACGGGTTTCGACGGCGCGGAGGTGAGCTGCTCGGCCCCGCCAAATCCGCTGGATGCCACCGGGTTTCCGGACGGAGCAGGCGCCAGGACCGCCACCACCGCATTCTGGGTCAGAAGATACGCTCGAGCGACGCGGTTCACATCGTCCGTGGTCACTTTCTGTATAGCTTCGACGTTTTCATCCGGAGAATTGCGCCCTTGCGCGGCTAGCGCCTCCGACCAATTTGCCGCCAGCCCGGGAATCGAGTTCCGCTCAAATTCCGCCGAAGCTACCAGCTTGCGTTTGGCGGCCTCCACCAGGTCCGGGGGCAAACCCTTGGCCAGATAACCGGTGACAACTTCTTTCAACTTCGAGGTAATGGCGGAGGCATCGGCGCCTGACGGGATGGCCGCCGCGGCGAAGGTGACACTCGCGAGCGGATATGTTTCCGCGAGCTCGAAGGCGGTCGCCAGCGCCTCACCCTTGGTCACCAGGCTGTACAGATCCGCCCGCTCGCTCGCGAGGGCATCGCTTAATACGCGCAACGCGGCATAATCCGGGCTGTCGCTGCCGGGAGTCCGATACGAGAGGAACGCGAGCTCGTAAGGCAGATCGCTCTCCATGGTGAAAGACTCCGCCTTCACCGGCTGCAATTTCACTTCCGGCCGCGGAGGAAGCGGACGCTTCGGAATCGGCCCATAAAGCTCTTTGACTCTTTTGAGCGTGACGTCGGGATCGACGTTGCCCGTAATCACCAGAATGGCGTTATTAGGCGCGTACCACTTCTTATAAAAATCCTTGAGCATTGCGGCGGTGGTTGCATCGAACGATTTCTGCGTGCCCAACGCATCATGCGCGTAGGGAGTGCCGGCGAACAAGTCCTCGTTCAAACGAGTAACGAATTTGTAGGTGGGATTGGAAAGATCGCGCGCTACCTCCTGCTCGATCGCCCCTCGCTCTTTGTCCCATTCCTCCTGGCTGTCCTGGACATCCTGCATACAGGCTGAGTCGATACGCAGCACCAGATCCACATACTCGGCCGGGACGGTATTGAAATATTGCGTAATGTTCTGCTGCGTATCAGCGTTAGTAAATCCGCCCAGTTGGGCGTTGATGGCCGCAATCTGGTCCCCGGTCACGTTCGCGCATCCACGAAACGCCATGTGTTCCTGGGCATGCGCCATTCCCGGAAAGCCCGCCGGAGTCTCATCCCCGCCGGCCAGATAATTTTCTTCCACGGTTACTACCGGCGCCAAGGGATCGCGCACAACTACTACCCGCAGTCCGTTGTCCAGCGTGGCGCGGCTGACGTTGGTTACCTCGCGCGTCTTTTGAGGCTGGCTGCAAGCCGTCAGGATCGCCAGCGCCGCGATAGCTAAGTATCTGCCCATGTTATTCGAGGTGGCTCCTGCTCCTAGGTTGACATGCCACGACTGGCGTGCGTTTTTCAAGACGCGCTGCCAGAGCCTGACGTTACTTGTCGAATGATTCGTTGGCAGTTGCATATAATGGCCTTGCAGCGAGAAAGGCGGATCGATTTATGAAATTTGTCATATTGGGTATCGCGTTGATCGCGTGTCTGCCTGTCTTCCCTCAGGATCAGCCGACGGTTGTCCCGCAAAACTACGTGGTATTCCGCACAAGTGGCGGGTTCCGCGTGGTCGCGGAAGATGGACGGTTTGTCAACGCGATAGCTGCAACAATTGAGCCTGTCAAGCCACTGCACGTGGTTCGATTCAAAAGGAACGTGGAGATCACAATCAACGGTGTGGAACTGAAAGCCGATGAGGTGGACTACCACTGGGATACTGGCGAGCTTGAGCCGAACGGCAACGTGCACCTGCAGCCTGTCGCGAAATAGTCGCTGGCTATCCGCGACTCGTGATAGAGTCTTCTTTAAAAGGAGAATGCCACATATGCATTATCGAAAGGGTTTTTCCTTCGCGTTTCGAGTAGCGAGCCTTACCGCTCTCGCCGCGTTGGCTTCTGCGCAAGCTCCGCCGGCGGCGCCGTTCATGGTCCACCAGTTGAAGCCCAACGTTTATTGGATCGAGGGTGGTGGCGGAAACAGCGGTGTCATCGTCGGCGACAAAGGCGTGATCGTTATCGACGCCAAGACCACCGCTCCGGGCGGAAAAGAACTGTTGGATGACATCGCGAAAATCACACCCAAGCCAGTTACCACCGTCATCCTCACGCATAGCGACGGCGATCACGTCAATGGGCTGGCTTCCTTCCCCGCCGGCATCACCATCATCGCCCACGAGAACAACAAGAAGGAGCAGGAAGCCGCTCTCGCTGCCGGTGGACGGGGCGCGCCACCCAAGGATCATCTCCCCACCCAGGTCGTCTCCAAGAACAAGGAGAATCTCAAAATCGACGGCGTGAAACTGGAAGTTTTGCATTGGGTGCCGGCGCACACCAGCGGTGATCTGGTGGTCTACCTGCCGAGCGAGAAGATCGTATTCACCGGAGACATTATCGCCACGCAGCGTCCCGACCCCTTGATCCATTTGGAGAAGAACGGGTCGTCTGAAGGTTGGATCACCACCACCAAGGGAATTGTCGCTCTCAACGCAGACACGTTCGTACCTGGACACGGCGACGTGCAGACCAAAGCCGACATTCAGAAGCGGCTGGCCGATACGGAAGCCAAGCGGGCCAAGATCAAAACCATGGTCGCCCAGGGAAAGTCCCTGGATGAAATCAAGGCCGCCGTTGACGCGCCGCCTCCAGCCAGCGCACCGGGTGGCGGTCGTGGACCCAATTTTGCCAGTTTCACCGAGGTCGTCTACAAGGAACTAACCAAAAAAGGGACCTGAAGGCGCGCCTCGAACGAAAAGACCGCTGAAAAGCGCTCTCTAACGCATGTCACTGAAACGGTGATCTGAGCGACGGACGTCGAACGTCTATGCACCGATTTCTCCGGCTCACTGTCGCCCTCTGTCTCATGGGCGGCGTTGGGGCGATATTAGCCCAAAGCGGCTCTCTGGATCCCGCTTTCAAAACTATTCCGTTTGACAGTTGGGTCGACCAAGGCGATCAGGCGCACATCCGCTGGACCGCGCGAGTTTTGCCGGTTGAACTCTCGAATCATCAGCGCCTCCAGGCGAAGATCGATATCCAGGTAGATGGAAACGAGCTCGCGCGGCGCCGCGGCAAGGGTCATCTGGTGGTGTTGGTGCAATTCAGCGACAGCGAAAACCGGGTTTACCAGACCCATGAAGCCATGGATCTGCAACTTGTCAAGGACGACATCGGCAAGTCGAACGTCTCCTACATGCCGGCGGCCTTTGTCACGCCGGGCGATTATCGTATCTCGCTTGCCATTTTCGCTACTGCCACCGGAGAGCACAGCGCCATGCGGCTCTCGTTGCATGTAAATCCGCTCAAGAACGACCCTTTGGCGAGCGCCTCGCGTGATCTGCCTCCGGTCGAAATTCTTCAACCCGCCCAGTCACCCGACGATCTATTTTTGCCGAATATCACCGGCCGATTAAATTTGCCGTTGGAAACACGCCGTCCGGTTCGCGTTGAGATATTAGTGAATGCATCGCCGATCTCGGCCGGCGAGCCTGCGCGAACCGAACAAATTAACAATCGGAGTTTGACTAGTCTGATACCGGCCTTGAAGGTAATCTCCGAGACGAACCTTCGGAATGGGACATTGAATGTAGCTTTGCTCGACCTCACTACTCAGCATGTGATCTTTCAGCAAGATGCCGTACACGAACTGGATTGGCCGAAGTTGGGACCAGCTCTTACGGAGGCAGGTCCCAATAAAATCGACATTCATGCACTGGAGAATCGCCGCCAAAATGCGCAGTTCTTTGTCACTCAGGTCCGCCGCCGGATAGAGGGCAGCGCGCCGAGCGCAAAGGTCCTGATCGTGCTCAGCGGCCCCATGGCATTCGCGTCCGGGGAGGACCTGCATCCTATCGAACTCGCCGGCAAACCGGATGCCGAGGTCTTCTATATTCGTTATCATTCGCTTCCGGAGCGGACGCCTATCAACCCCTTCGAGCAGGAACAGAGACGCGGACGTCGAGGCCCGATGTCGCAGCAGCCTGGCCGTGGACCGATAACCGAACCGGACGATTCACTCGAGCGTACACTGAAGCCGCTGCAGCCTCATCTGTTCGATGTGTACACCCCCCTGGAATTCCGCAAGGCGCTCGCCAACATGTTGGATGAAATCTCCGGTTTGTAATAAAGGAAGTTGTGAACTATCGAGATTCCTGTGTGGCGTAGGACTTCGGCTTAATGTTGACGTGCACGCGGATCATCGTCGAACCCGCACGCTCGAACAACATGTCATAGTCGCCCAGGAATCCAGGCCCGGCCTGCCAGTAGAATCGCCCGCCCTTGAGCGTCGACCCAACTGGTAGAGGCCGGCGTTCGTCTTTCATGAGCAGATAGCCATGCGTCGCGCCCACTGGCAGCTCGATCCGATCCAGTTCCTCCATCGAAACGGAGTAAACGCCCGTCACATCAGCCGTGATCTGGGCTGGCTCGATCAGCTCGTCCGTCGCCGGCACATTGCTGCCGGTTCCCGTATTTGCCACCGTGAAGTACCGGCTTCCTATCCCATCGCCGCGCCCCGCGTTGTCGAATACATTCCAACTGATGGTGTGGACGCCATTGGCGAGCGTGGTGGTGTCGATGAAGAAAAAGCCGATTGCGCCGTTGCTGTTCGCCAGGCCCGGAAACAGATTCGCAATATCGCTGCGGAATTGATTGTAGGTCGGATGCCCAACCGCCACGCCATCCAAAATAACAGTGATGGTCGAACCGTCGATCGGGATGGCATAAGGATTCTGCGTCAGCGCCCAGCCGAAATTCACATACGCGTTCCCTGATACCGTGCCTCCTTGAGCGGGCGTATCGATGGTCCCGAAAGGTTTCGAGGCATGCACGTTGTCCACCGTGATCGAGTGAGCACCCAGATCCAAGTTCTGACCGCTCGCATTGGTTATGATGGCGTGCAGCTTGTAGGTCCCGTTGCCCGAAGCGCCCGATCCGCTCGCGTTGGGCAGAAAGTTGGTAAGCAGCATGTACCCCCAGCCACCGCGATAGTTGAACGGGGAATTCGGATAGGTGGCCTGGACATCCGGGCGCGCGCCAGCTACAAACACTGCATCGCCGATGAACACCAACCCATTGGGCTGGGCTGTCTCACCCACCACCGGTTCGCGCCAGATGCCCACGTTGGTCGCTTGAATGTTGTCGAGCGCCCAGCCGGTAACTGGGATGGCCCCGGCGATGCCGGTGGTGTTGTTCACGGGCGTATCAAAACTGCCATAGGGAAGGCCCGCCGCCACATTTGTAACATTGACTTGAATCTGCTGCGGCGAGTTCGTCGCGCCCCCGGCGGTCACCGTGATCATCCCGCTAGCCCCAGGCGCGGCCGTGACCTGAAGCACCGCACTGCCAGTGCCCGACGTCGGGCTGACCGTGATGTTGGATTGGCTCGAGGAAGCCGTCCAGCTAATCGCTGCCGACGGGTTGAAGTTTAGCGCGACTGTCTGGGCGCCAGTGATCTGTTGCCCGCTATAACCGAATTTCAGAGTGCTCAGACTGAGAGACAGGGCCGACGGACTACCGATGACGGTCGAATCGCTGGCGGCCGCGGATGCAGATCCGCCGCCCGAGACAATGGCTTGATTCACTTGCGGAGAGCTCGCATTGGCCGCGACATTCACCGTCACCGTAATCGGTGGATAACTTGCGCCGCCCGCCAAGCTATCGCTGCGGTTGCAACTCGGGCCAGTACATGTCCAGCCCGATCCCGCCATCGACACCAGCGTCAAGCCGACCGGCAGAGTATCGCTCACAGTCACCACCCCGCTGGTCGGCACGGCCCCTGCCTGGTTCGACACTGTCAACGTGTATGTTGCCCCCATCTGGCCGCGTACAAAGCTTCCGGTGTGGGTCTTCGTAATAGCAAGGACGGGAGTAGTAAGTGTCGTCTGCAACACAGGAAACAGGACTCCGGCGATCGTGATGTTCCCGCTTCGCGACGCCCCCGTGTTGTTCGCAGCAACAGAGTATTGCACCGTTCCGGAGCCGGCACCGGGAACCGGCGAGGTGATTGTCAGCCAAGACGAATCGCTGACGGCGTTCCAGCCGAAGCCAGAGACTGCGGTCTGCAGGTTGAAGCTCCCTGCTCCTCCAGCCTCGGGCCACGCGGCACTAGGCGGCGTCATCGTGACGGGCGCTGTGATTGGGGAGGTGGCGCTGATCGTGTCGCCGATTTCGGCGACTGCCGAGCTATAGTGAATGACCACCGGCACCAGCGCGTCCTGCATCACCTGATTTAGATCCTGAGCATCGATGCCCCACGTGCCCCCGAGTGTTGGGTTCTGGCTGTAGCGGATTACAAGATTATTCTGAAGTGTTCCGCCGTTTAACTCGCCGATCCAGATGCCGGAACGGGTGGAGTCTGCCGTGTAATTGTTGGCTATCGTGATGTTGCTGTTGGTCGGCACGGATCCGATAAAGTTGGGAGGCGTGACGGACTTCACCATAATCGCTCCCGACTCTCCCCCACCCGAGAATTGCGGTCCGAGGCTCACCTCAAGTGCGTTATCTGTAATGGACAGGTTTAACGACGGCGGAAAGAGGTTGCGTCCCGTGAGAGATGCAATCCCTGCCGCGCCGGTTCGGCGCACCACGTTCCTCTGCACCGTGACGCCGTTGTCGCCCGCGAGCCACACGCCGTGTCCGCCGTAAGTATCTTCAACTATGTTGTCCTCGATTGTGGAGCCTTGGCCGAGCTGGTTCGCTGCTCCAAAGACCAGGACTGTTCCTAGCGCAAGCGAAGGAAGATTACGATCGAAGGTCAGAGTAACGGAGCTCGCAGGTGATGTATTATCCGGCGGATTCTGAGACAAGATCACTCCTGCCGTCATTGACTGCTGCGTTGCCGGGTCGAGAAAATTCAGCAGAGTTCCGTTCGGAAACCGGACGTACCCGGCACGTGTGACGGAAAGTTGGTTTTGCGCTGGCTGACTGACAACCGTCGCGACGTATTCAGTTTCCATCACCAAGCCATCGTCCATGGTCCGAGCCACGTGGCTGTTGCGAATATGGTTGTTCGGACCGCTCTGCGTAAAGTGGAGGCTATCGCCGGCGGAGCCGATTAACCCGGTCCCAGGGCGGGGAATGTTACTAACGGTATCCAGAATCGAGTTGCTGCTTTGGAATACCTGAATGGCGGTTTCCGCAGATCCGTAGATATCGACATTAGAAATCGTGATTCCATTGCATTCCCATACCAGGATCGGCGGTCCGCCGCCACGCGCGGTGACAACGATCGTATCTCCAGGTTCGAGAGCAGAGAGCGATTCACAATTCGAACAAGGGTCCCCATTCGGGCTGGCGGCTGGAACACTTATGGTGCTGTTCGCGAATGGAGCCTGCCCGGACTGCGCGATGGGCTGTAAGAGTGTGCGGGTAGTCGCCGGAACGATGGTGCCATTGCGAAAGAAGGCGGCCCAGTATGCTTCGACTGCTGACTGATTAGAGACGTTGTAAAGCGTGGAAGGGTCAGGCCAACCGGATAGTGTTTGGTAGTGAAGTATCCGGTTTGCTGCATCTACAGAAACAAGTTGCACGTGAGTATATGGCGGATTGACGAAGTCGATTTGAAAATTCTTCAGCGTGACGTTCGTGCAATAGAAAAGCTGGATACCGTTCGGGAGCTGAGGGCCCTTGAAAAAGATCGTGGACCCGGCTAGATCGATGGTCAGATTCGAGAGGTTCCCAGCTATGACGACCGCATTGCCCTGCGTGGCGCTGAGTAGATAATAATTGCCGGCGTCCACTGTAAGAGTCTGCACAGTATGGCCCTGGATGTAATTGAGCGCAGCCTGAAACAGCGGCCTGGAATCGAGTGCGGGATTGTTGGGCGTCATGTTCTGGCTCGCGATCCCGAGCGTCGTCAGGTCATGACTCATGTTTAACACTTGCGCCGCCGCGTTGCCGGCTAGAGCCGCAAAACAAAAGCCCAGCAATGCTGCCCGACGTGCCAAGTTCCCCACGGTGATCCCTCCGAAAGTTGTTAGAATATCATACGGCGAACGGGCAATCTGGCTTTTTTTCAAACACAGCGGAGCTAGTTTTACTAGTACGATCAGTGTGCTGGGTACGACTTCGGCCCAATGTTTACGTGTACGCGGACGAGCGTCGAGTCCGACCGCTCGAACAGCAGGTCATACTCGCCCAAGAATCCCGGTCCAGCCTGCCAGTAGAAACGGCCACCTTTCAGCGTGGACCCAACCGGCAACGGCAATTGCTGGTCGTTCACGAACAGATAGCCATTCGTCGCCCCCACCGGCAGCTCGATCCGACCAAGTTCCTCGATGTTAATGGAATATACGCCCGTCCTATCCGCTGTGATTTGGGCCGGTTCGATCGGCGCGTCCGACGCCGGCACGTTTCCGCCGCCCGTGTTTGCCACCGTGATGTACCGGCTCCCGATGCCATCGCCTCGGCCCGCATTGTCGAATACGTTCCAACTGATGGTGTGGACACCATTGGCGAGCGTGGTGGTGTCTATATAGAAAAAGCCGATTGCGCCGTTGCTGTTCGCCAGGCCCGGAAACAGGGTTGCGATGTCGCTGCGGTAATTGTTGTACACAGGGTGCCCCACCGCCACTCCATCCACTATCACGTTGATCGTCGAGCCGTCAGTCGGAATGACGTAAGGATTCTGCGTCAGCGCCCAGCCGAAGTTCACATAGGAGTTACCTGATACCGTACCGCCTTGACCAGGCGTGTCGATGGTCCCGAACGGTTTCGAGGCATGCACGTTGTCCACGGTTATCATGTGAGCGCCCAAATCCAATGTTTGCCCGGTCGCGTTGGTGATGATGGCGTGTAGCTTGTAGGTCCCGTTGCCCGAAGCGCCCGATCCGCTCGCGTTGGGCAGGAAGTTGGTAAGCAGCATATACCCCCACCCGGCACGATAGTTGAACGGCGCGTTTGGATAGGTGACCTGCACATCCGGCCGCGCACCGGCAACAAAAACGGCATTGCCGATGAACACCAACCCGTTGGACTGGGCTGTTTCGCCTGTTACCGGTTCGCGCCAGATGCCCACGTTGGTCGCTTGGACGGCGTCCAGTGCCCAGCCGGTGACTGGAATTGCGCCGGCGATGCCCGTAGTGTTGTTCACCGGCGTATCGAAGCTGCCGTACGGCAGACCCACGGCGACACTGGCGACATTCACCTGAATCTGCTGCGGCGAGTTAGTCGCGCCCGGCGCAGTCACGGTGATGGTCCCGCTGGCCCCCGACGCGGCCGTGATCTGAAGCACCGCGCTACCTGTGCCCGACGTCGGGTTGACCGTTATATTCGGCTGATTCGAGGAGGCCGTCCAACTAAACGACGACGAAGGGTTAAAGTTCAGTGCGACGGTTTGCGGGCCCGTGATCTGCTGACCCGAGTAGCCGAATTGTAGCTTGCCAGGGCTTAGAGAAATCGCTGCTGGGCTAACTATGATCGTCGAGTCGCTGGCAACAGAGGATGCCGATCCGCCACCCGAAACATTCGCTTGATTCACCTGCGGCGAACTTGCGTTTGCTGCGACGTTCACCGTCACGGTAATGGGCGGATAGCTTGCACCCCCTGCCAGCAGGTCGCTCCGCGTGCAGTTCGACCCAGTGCAACTCCATCCGGATCCCGCCATCGAGACCAGCGTTAAGCCGGCCGGAAAAGTATCGCTCGCGGTCACCACACCGCTGGTCGGGACGGCGCCTGCCTGATTCGACACTGTCAGCGTGTAGGTCGCCCCGGTCTGGCCGCGCGTGAAGCTTCCGTTGTGCGTCTTCGCAATGCCAAGAACCGGAGTAGTGAGCGTCGTTTGCAAAACCGGGAAAGTAACTCCCGCGATGGTGATATTCCCGCCTCTCCCGTTTCCCCCTCCGGGGGCAAGCGGGGGGCACCGCCGCCTCCGCTGCGCTGCGGCTCGGGCACTGCGCCGGCCCAAGGCAAAACGCTTCCCGCGTTCTGGGCCGGAAAGGAAGAAGGCTTCGGATGGACGGGGCTCCGCCCCGGACCCCGTCCGAGCAGGTTGCTCAACATGAAACTTTGCAATACAAACCGGACAGATCACGTGCTAATAAAACCGGACAGATTGAAAAACTAACGACAAGTGCGGAAGCGCAAGTGCGGAGGCGCCGGGGATGGCAGCGATATCAAACACGTATGATCTTGAGTGAAAAAGCCATCCGGGTGGGTCAGAAATGGGGCTAAGTCCTGAGTTACTGCGCAGCCGGAAGTTGGTCTGTTCGGTGTATAACGCCACCCATTGCTGACATGTGGAACGTCACTGATAGATCCTGCCTAACGCCGCACGGTTTGGGCAGCCCAATGAGCCACGGCCCGGGAAGTCGGGTTCCCGTCATGTGGTCTCGTTATCCCGAATCGAGGCAAGCAAGAAGCCGCCGCATCGCTGGTGCGATCCTTGAAGCGAAGGGATCGACGTGACCTTCAACACCTGCAAAATTCCGATGAAAGAACTCAAGGGGCACATCTACCACAAGAGAAGAAAATGGAAGTGCCGCAAGTGCGGCCGGGTCAGGATGCAAGAGCAAAAGTCAGCTTAGACGTCCGCCGGGCGCTACCCGTGGGGGTCGCTCCTGTCTATCCGCCAAATTTCTCGGCCTCTGGCACAATTCTGACGCCTCGCCGATCAGAGCCCCGATATGCAGCATCACTATCGGATCTATTCTGTTGGGCCCACGCCGCCGCTAAGGCACGAAGTAAATCGCGAGGCACAACGCAGTGGCTTTGTTAAGTGGGTTTGAAACACTGTTTCGGACCCGGCGGATCTATTTACGATTCCGGGGAGCTTCATGTCCACGAAAGTCATGCATGGCTTGACCACGGAATGGCACACGCCGTTCGGCAGGGCGGTCTCCTCGGGAGGGAAACGGCCCACGATAACCCTTGCGATAGTCGAGGTCGTGGTCGACATGCCCGTAGAAACGATCAGGCCCGCGATACCAGGGCCCTGTTCCGATGAAAACGCCGCCTGGGAACCACTCTGGCCCGTAATAACCATCCGGAGCACAATTATAAGGCGGTATCTCGTAGTATCCGTAAGGACAAACGGGCGGGCCAACGCCGACCCCGACTGCAACATGGCGGCCGCATGCGCTCATGAGGATTCCACAGATAATCACCACCACACTCAGCCGCGTTAACGTCTGCACTGCCCAATAAGACGACGAGATCTCTGAAAGGTTTCAACTGGATATCCCCTTGACTCAGCTCACCCCAATATATAGATTTCAAGAATGGAGGACTACCCGCGTACCGTTGAGGAGTTCGAGAGTCGTTTCGCAAAAGAAGAAAACTGTCGGGCCTACCTGGTCAGCCTGCGATGGCCCGACGGATTTCGATGCCCACGCTGTCAGGTGAGGAAAGCGGTTGTGGTTCGTGACACTTTGTTCCAGTGCTGCGGCTGCCGACACCAGGTCTCGGCTACCGCAGGCACCATTTTCCAGGACACTCGCAAGCCGCTGGTAATGTGGTTTCGCGCGATGTGGTACGTGACAAGTCAAAAGAACGGGGCTAGCGCCCTGGGACTGCAGCGAGTTCTCGGCTTGGCCAGTTACGAGACGGCCTGGACGTGGCTACATAAACTGAGACGCGCGATGATTCGACCGGACCGGGATCGATTGAGCGGATGGGTGGAGGTGGACGAGACCCTGGTGGGCGGATTGGAGGACGGAGCTTGGGGTAGACAAACCGCGCGAAAGGCGTGGGTTGTGATCGCCGCCCAAGCCGACGGAGCCGGACTGGGCCGCATCAGGATGCGAATGGTAAAGGACTGCTCGGCAGCCAATCTCCACCCGTTCATAGAGGATTGCGTTGAGCCCGGAAGCGTGATCCACACGGACGCCTGGCAAGGTTACGCAGGTCTCGAGAAGAAGGGCTATCAACGAGAGATCACCAGGTTAGGGAATCGAAGGAAAGAAGCTTCCAAGTTGCTGCCTCGGGTTCATCGGGTCGTGTCGCTGTTGAAGCGCTGGTTGCTGGGCACACACCAAGGCGCGGTGGCTTACTACTACCTGCCTTATTATCTGGATGAATTCACGTTTCGCTTCAACCGCCGGAAATCGAAGAGCCGAGGGAAGCTCTTCTTTCGACTCGTGCAGCAGGCCGTCAAAACGCCGCCGAACACTTATGAGTCGATGGTCAGAACCGTCACCAAGCCACCACTACATATAGGGGCAAGCTGAGTCAAGGGGATATCCAGTAGGTTTCAAATGCCAATAAGTGAATGGCTCCTCACTTAAAAGTAATTCGCCTTTGGAATTGTTCAGCGGCTCCAGCGAACGTTATCTATCATTATCGGCCTGTTGAATGGATTATTTTACGAGGCGAAGGTCACCGACAAGCCGTCGACAAGGTTCAACCGCGCGACGCGAATTGGTAGTGCATCTGGAGCGAAATAAAGCGGTTCCGTTCAACATCGTCTAACCCAGCAATAGATGGAAAGGCAGTGTGTATGTAGACAACCCTCAAAGATCTTCAATTTGCTGCACGAACGCTCATCAAGAATCCAGACTTCAGCCCTGTCGCGATTTTGGCAATCGCTTTAAGCATCGGGGCAAACACTGCGATTTTCAGCATCGTCAATGCAGTGTTGCAGCAACCCTTTGTACTTCGGATCGAATCATGAGGTATCGCTCGTGATCCGAGGTCGGGTCCTTGAATAATGCAGTTACCATAAAAGATCTGTTCGGAATTCTCATCGCCGTGGTCGTCCTCATCGTTTACGGTTCGCTCTACCCGTGGGTGTTTGAGGCTCGCTACCTTCCCGCAAGCCCGCTTTACATCCTGCTTCATTCCTGGGACGCCAACCTCCGCGATCGTCGATTTCTTTTCGACGTGGCCGTCAACATCGCAGTCTATATTCCGCTGGGAATGTCCGCCTATCTCGCTATGCGGCGCTTCAAGTCCCATGCCTTGGGAATTCTGGTGCCCGTTGCCCTCGGGACGCTACTGTCCGCCACCATCGAAATGGTACAGCTGTTCACGCCGCATCGCGTATGCAGCGCAGTGGATCTTGTCAACAACATCCTGGGTTCAGGGTTAGGTGTGCTCGCCGGGTTCGCGTTCACGCAGATTGCAGACGTTCCGGTCACGGGCCCCGTATTCCATGTCCGCGACCGAAGCGCCATCGCGCTTCTGTTCTGTTGGGTGTCGTCTTTGCTCTTTCCCCTGTTTCCGGTTCTGTCGCTGGATATCTGGAGGGCGAAGGTTTCGGCGTTTATTGATGCACCCCTGATAAGCCCGATTCCGATCCTGCTGAGCGCAGCTGAATGGTTTGCCGCAGGCCGGTTGTTGTCGATGGCGGGAGCCAGGTCGCCATTCCGGTGGTTGTTAGTACTGCTTTTGCTGGTGCCGGTCCAGTTCGGGATCGTCAATCACAGTCCGATGCCGGCCGACTTCGCTGGAGCAGCCTTGGCGGTCCTGCTGTTCCATTTCTTCGGCAAGGGGCCGAGCGCCGACCGCCTCGCCGGTATCGCGCTTCTGCTCTCGCTGACGCTCAGAGGACTTGCGCCCTTCCATTTCGAGGGTCCCCCGCGGGTTTTTTTGTGGATTCCGTTCGGAGGACTTCTGGCTACCGAGTGGCAGGACGCCGTTCCGATCCTTCTTGGTAAGCTATTCCAGTACGGCGCCTCCATCTGGTTATTGTCTCGCGTCGGGCTGGGCACTCTGCGTGCAACTGCCATCGTGACCGTGGTTTTGGCTGGAATCGAGGCGCTCCAGACTCGGATCCCGGGCCACGTCGCAGAAATCAACGACCCTCTACTGGCCGTGCTGCTGTGCCTGGGGCTTCGCGCGCTGTATAAGCTGCCGGGATCATCCATGGCCGATGAGGAGAATGTAACGTCGCGCTTGTTGTAAGCCGGCTAGCATTGCAGGGCCATAGAACTCTTCAGGACAGCGAGCGTCTGCAGTTGGCGCAATGCGGATCGCACCTTGCCATCTGGGACCGGGATCTGCACGCCAAATGGAAGCCGGTAGCTGCCCTTGAAACACGGCAAGTCTCTTGCGTCTGCGCTGGCGTGGGATATCGGAATGAAGGCTTTCGGTCAGCAACGCGACGCGCCTGTTATTTCGCATTACCGGAACTTATGCGGAGGTGACGGTTGGGGACAATTAACTTGCCGCAGCGACTTCAGATGCCTTGGTTTCTAATTTTGGCACGCGATCTCTCGCACAGCCTCGGCAATGTGCCAAAACCTTCCAACGAATGCGGTCATCTCGACGATGAGTATAAATGTCGAAATGGCCCGCTCGGAACTGTATCTAAAACAGATGCTTTCGCTACGGCGCGACCAATGCTTGGTGAGCCGGCAATCAAGAAGATCGTTGAGAGAAGTGTGCCAGAGCCTGACTCCTAATTCAGTACCTGTAGTACCCAAAGATTCTCTTTACAGCGGCAATAGCCCGGAGCTATCATTAGTTCCCAATGAGGGAAGGAGATCCTATGTTTGAGAGCAAGATAAAACGATCGTTGATCGCAATCAGTGCCGCATTGGTTGCGGGAATGTGCCAGCCGGCGACGGCCAATACCCTGTGCGTGAACTCGGGCGGCACGGGAGGCTGCAAATCGACCATCAACGCCGCGGTGATTGTGGCGGCGCCCGGAGATACGATCCAAGTGGCGCACGGTACCTATAAGGAGGACGTGGTTATTCCGAAGTCGCTATCGCTGATCGGCGAGAACCAGGAGAACACGATCATTGATGCGACAGGCAAGGCGAATGGCATTAACATCGATGGCCACGGTAATCCGGGGCTCAGCGACGTTGTGGTTTCGGGATTCACAATCGAGAACGCGAACTTCCCCGGAATCCTCATCACCAATGCGTCCTATGTCACGATCTCAGGCAACGAAGTGATCAACAACGACAAAGGACTGGTCACTACCGGTCCCGTTGACACGTGTCCCGGATTGCCGACGTATTTTCAGGCTGGTGAAGGGATGGATTGCGGCGAAGGGATTCAACTGAGCGGCGTGGATCATTCCATCCTATCCGGCAACGACGTCGAGGGTAACTCCGGCGGGATGCTGATTACCGACGATACCGGCCCGACTCACGACAATCTGATCGCGGGCAACAAAGTGGTACACAACTCTCAATTCGACTGCGGAATTACGCTACCATCGCACAGCCCACTAGGCGGTGTCTTTCACAACACCGTGGTTGGAAACGATTCCTCTTACAACGGCGGGCCGGGGGTTGGCATTTTCGCGCCGGGTCCTGGCACCAAGGCTTATGGAAACGTCGTGGTGAATAATCGCCTGACCAACAACGGGCTGCCGGGAGTAACCATGCACAATCATGCCGCTCCGGGCGTCGGCGGCGTGCCGCCGGGAGCGCCACCCGTGATGTTCGACGACAATCTGATCGTCGGCAACACCATTTCCGGCAACGCGGCCGACTCCGCGGACGCGGCCACCGCGGGACCGACTGGGATTAATATCTACAGCCTGGCGCCGATGAAAGGCACCGTCATCTCGGGCAACGATATCGATCAAGAGGCGATCGACATAGCGATCAAGATACCGGGGACAGCAGGCCAGGCACCGCCGGTGCAGATCCATCTCAATAACTTAGGGAACAACGACAAAGCTATCGGTGTGCAAGATACAGGCACTGCCATAGTGGATGCCACTCAAAACTGGTGGGGCTGCCCGGGCGGTCCGGGAGACCATGGATGCGCAACGGTGAACGGCACGGGGGTACTGTTCACTCCCTGGCTGACTAAGCCGATTCAGGGCAACTAAACATAGCGTCTTAAGTAATTGCGCATAGACGACGGAGCGGCTCGTTCGGCGCGGTCCATTCTGCGAATTGGTCTTCTACCGCGCAAACCACGCTATCGAGGAATCCAAAGTAGCGGTTGTGAAGACAGAGCCGGCGCGTGAGCTTCCAGACCCGCTCGATGGGATTCAGTTCTGGGCTGTAGGGCGGCAGAAAATCCAGGCCGAACCGCGGCGCCTGCTGGTGACGCCAAGCTTGGTGCAGTTTGGACCGATGGTATTGAGCATTGTCGCTGATCGCCACAACGCGCCGGCTCGAATCGACGCTGGCTTGGCGAAGTATTTTCAGAAACTCCCAGAATGTCTCTCCGTTGAATCTTTCCGTCTGGCGGTGGAACAGGAACTTGCCGTCGCGCAGGCGCACAGCGCCGAAGTAGCCAACGCTTTTGCGGGTCGGGTGATGGTAGACCACGGGATCCTGGATTTCCGGCAGTACCCACATGCGGCAGCGAGATCCCTGCTGTTGAAAGTGCACTTCGTCGAGAGCCCAAAGGTCTACCGTATCGTCGCGCATCAGCCTCCGGAGTTTTTTTTATGCGCCTTCTGCCGTGCCGGATCCGCTCGCGCCAGCACCGGCCTGGGTTTCCGGAGCCGAAATTCGAACTGCCGGAATAACCGCTGGCATTGCCGCACCCCCAGTGGAATGCCGTATTGTTTCTCTATCCAGGCCGAAAGACTCTTGCCATCCCAAAGATTCACCCGCATGCCAGCGTCACTCGGCTTGGCCCGCAAGACGCGATTGATCTCTTGCATCTGCTTCTGGCTCAACCGGCTCGGACGCCCCGAACGTTCTCCTTCGATCAGACCCGACAGTCCGCGCTGCTCGAAGCGATGCACCCAATACTCCACCGACCGCGGCGCATCGCCGAGAAGCCGGGCCACTTCCGGGCACGTGATCCCCTGCGCTACCAGTAACACGCCATGCAGCCGGTGATCATAGCGCGATTCTTCCGAGCGCTGGATCTCCTGCTGCAAACCGAGCACCGCTGTGGCATCTGCTATTGTGAGTGGTCTCATGTATCCAGGAGACCACGTTCCGATCTTATGCGCAATTACTTATGACGCTATGTTTAGAACTAGCGATCGTTGGCGGCGGTGTGTGTCGGCGCCGCCGCATCTTCCCGTAAGAACTTCACGAGCGGGGCGCCTGAATGTGGCGAACGTGGTTAAGGACACCGGGAGCCTATTGGAGCGTCATGGTGCCCTCAGCGATTGGTGTGACCTAGCCTCGCACGTCGATCCCGTTCTAGACTCTCGCCATGCACCAGCATCAACAGAGCACGCTCTTCCACCCCATAAATCTGCGCAATGTTGGGATGATTGAGGGACGCCAGCGCCTCCGCCTCGCGCTGGAACCGGGCCATGCGCTCCGGATCGCTAGCAAACGAATCCAGCAACACCTTCACGGCCACTTCTCGTTTCAGACGTGTATCGCGGGCGCGGTACACTTCGCCCATGCCGCCGGCATCAATGGGCGCAAGGATCTCGTAAGGCCCCAAACGAGTGCCCGCGGCCAGAGACATCTTGTCGAATAATTCTACTTCACCAAGTGGTGTGAGTCGCCGCAAGGGGGGATTCCGCCCGAAGCGCCGTGCTCTTCCCCGATCCCGTCAGACGCCCGTCGTCAGGGCTACAAGCAGACGAACGGTGTTTGCGTCCATAGAGGTTCTCATTCGGTAGTGGGGGTTGTCATTGTTGGACGGCGGGAGTATGCTCATTTCACCCCTGGCAAAGGAGGTATCTGCCATGGCCACGCCGGTAAAACGACAGCCGTCTGGTCTGGATTCCGCGGGGGCACATGCCACCGAGAACCCGGATTTACACCTGTACGAACGTGCGATGGGACTGTTTAACGCTTGCAACTTTCAAGCAGCTCGGGAATCTTTCCTTACGCTGACGAATAGTACGAATCGCGATCTAGCCTACAGCGCCGGACTACGCGTCAAGATGTGCAACCGACGATTGGGCAACCTATAGAGCAACGCCCACAAGCGGGAACCAGCCTAAGCTGCTCGTGAATGCAAACAGGCGAGATGGACCCAGAACCCAAATTGATGCCGGTATCACCAGAGGCGATCCCCGGAGCGCTTTCAAAAGCAGAACGCTATCGCTTCCTTAATGAGCCCTGGCAAGCTGAGAGTATTTGTCGGGACGTGCTCGCCATTGATCCCGGCAACCAAGCAGCTCTTATTCTGCTGGTCTTGTCCTTAACGGACCAATTCGAGCAAGGTCTTAGCCCCAAAGAAGCGCTGCATATTGTTGAAGCCCTGCCCAACGAGTACCACCGCGCTTACTATTCGGGCATTGTTCACGAGCGGCAGGCAATCGCCGTATTTCGAAAGCATCCCGACTACCGTTCTCGTCGGGAGGTACACAGGATGTTGCAGGATGCCATGGAGTGGTATCGGAAAGCTCAGGCGATTCGACCCGCCCACAATGATGATGCGGTACTTCGTTGGAATACTTGTGTTCGTTTTCTGAAAAGTAACTGGGAATTTCACTGAAGCAGGCCGGACTGATCTACGCGAGGATCTCCGCAGCTTACGGTCGCTTCACTTGGCTTGCCATGCCCCCATTGCACAACCCGTGGGCCGCAGAGGGGCGTCCGAACGGTTGATTACTAGTTGAAATCTACCATTCGGCAGCACACGCTCTTTGCGATGGACCGCCTGATATCCTTCGCGGTACCAGAGGTTCCCTACATGGGACGCTAGCGGTACCACTGGCTGGTGGGCTAGTAGCATGGGGTCCAACACAACACAAGACTGCGGGTGGAATCAAGGGCAATCGCTCAAGTTCTGTCCGGATGTCGCCGACTCAGACTTGTGCGCCTGGATCAGCGTGGAACACTTCAAAACAACAGGACAGGCGTTACACAGCCAAAGTGGTGATCAGGCGGGCCCGCTCCGCCACAACGCCAGCAGTGTCGATGGTTCGAGATAGGCGCCTTGCCATCGCACGGCGGAATGCAGATGCGGGCCGGTGACGCGGCCGCTCGATCCACTCCTCCCGATTGGGTCACTCTTTTCTATGTTGGCTCCCTCCCTGACAAGAAATTCAGAGAGGTGCATATATAAGGTGAAAAAGGATTCCCCATGGTCGATCACAACGAAGCCACCTTCGAAGTACATGTTACGGGCGATCGCGACGCGCCCCGAGTTCGCGGCGGTGACTTGCGTGCCTAACGCCGCTTTGTAATCAAGCCCCTGATGTACGCTGAGTGTCCTTCCGTTGTAAGTCCGCCGCAAGCCAAAGGAAGAGGTATAAGATGTATTGGTCGGCGCGACAAATGGACCTTGCCAGAGTCTGTTCGGTCGGGAAGACTCGAAAACGCTTTGCTTGATCGCGAGTTCTTCGTCGATTTGCTTCTGAACTTCCTTTGGTGGCTCGATGAATTTCTGCGGAACGGTTATCGTAGAGGAAGCGTAGGCGCGTCTAATGACCGCGATGTCGACAGTTTCATCGCCCAAGGCGAGGGGATAGTGGCCGGGCGCTCGGTTCAGATTCACCCCGGCAAGAGCGGAGAACGCGTCACCATCGGGCCGGAATTCGATCTTTTTGCCGAGCCAGCTTCCAGGGCCCGAAAAAGACCTCGACTGAAAGAGTACAGGGGCCCCGTTAAAAACCGGCCGAGGACTCCATCGCACCAGAGAGTCTTGAGGAGGTGCCGCCGTCGGACGCCGCTCACTCCGCGTTTTATCCTGTGGCGCCCGTGCGGGGTCGCTAACCTGGGCGACGACTGATCCGCTTAGGGACAACAGCAAGGCTTGTCGGCGCGTCATTGGGATCAAGGTATCACGGCCGCACAGGCTCACGGCCAGTAATATTTGTGATCTATCTGTTCACAACTTCCAGCTTACTCTTGCTGCAGCTCATGCCTGACGCGCGAGTTTACGGGGTTTGTCGGCGACTCGGACTTAAGCCGGAGCACCAATCAATGGTACAAACATGGCAGGTGACGCAAAGAGTTTCATTCCCGAAAATACTCTTTAGCGGCTGCGCGCCCAAATTCTCCGACGCAATCGTCGAATTGCGCGATGACCTGGACGCGATGCTTCAACGAATTCGATCCGAGCGGCAAATTGGTTCGCTGGTTTTCGGTGTCGGTGGTGTGGGCATGTTGGCGAAGGTGCAGAGCCTCACAGCGGTGTTCGCGCCACGGACTTAACCCGGCGCTGTAACGCTGCGCAGGGCTCCCTAAGGACCAGAGATTACCGTAATGATCGACCCGCATTCCGGCTCTCGCCGTGAGGCCCAGCCTCCCGCTCGCCAGTGCCTGGATGACGGGTATCCGCAAAGTACCGAGCGCAGCCGCCGAGGACAGCATGTAACAGCCTTGTCAATTGATTTCCTGTATCCGCTCGATTATCCTGAGCACAATCATGGACATCACCCGAACCGCCGTACTGATGCTGTTTGCCGCCGGATTGGCCGTCGCCGCCGATCCTTTCGTCGGAACCTGGAAGCCGAACCCGGATAAATGGAAGGATAGTCCCGGTGCGCCGAAGAGTCGAATGTCCGAGGTTCTGAAGTTGGAAGCCCTGGCGAACCACTACCGCCAAACGCAATACACGT
>CAWACO010000027.1:0-24560 GCA_963780485.1 Bryobacterales bacterium | reverse complement strand
ATTGACGGGAGATTGCGCGGCCAGCCCTAAGCGCCGCCCAGCCCGTTCTTTGCCAGGAACTCGCGTATCGTCTCATAGATCCTGGTGCGCTCCTCGCGGCTAAAGCCGCCGTGCTTGCCGCCTGGAATCGTCAGCAACTGGTTGGGGACATCCACCTTCGACAGCGCTTCGGTCAAACGGACGGAGTGTTGGTAAGGAACCGTCGGATCAGCATCTCCCTGAATGGCGAGAACCGGCGGAAGTCCCGGCCTCACATAGGTGAGCGGTGAAACTCGACGGGCGATCTCCTCGCGGTTGGGCAGGCTGGCCAGCCACTGCACTGCGTACGTCTTGCGGTTGGGGCCATCCAGCAGGTCAACGACGTCGGCGATTCCGTACCAGTCGATAATGGCGGCCACTTTCGGCAAAGGCGCTCCTGGGCACTGCCGGTCCAAACCCGCGCTTTCCGGAATCATGCCGGTGGTAAGAGCCAGATGTCCGCCGGCGGATTCGCCACTCAGTACCAGACGGTTCGTATCCAGGTCGTACGTTTTGGCCTGTGCCGCCACATAGCGCAATGCGCAGAGGCAATCTTCCACTGCGGCGGGCGCGAGCGCCACGCGCCCCAACCTGTACTCCACATTCACTACGTTCCAGCCCATCTCAAACCACGGCATAAGAGACATCAGGGACTGTTCTTTGGAGCCTTGCACCCAGCCCCCGCCATGAATGAAGATCAGCGTGGGTTGAGGGCCCGTAGTGTCCCTCCGTTTGTAAATATCGAGCTTTGCCTCATAATTGCTGGCGACCAAATAGGTGAGGTTCGCGAATACCTGGTACTCATTCTGGGCATGCGTGGCCCAGGCCGCCGACGGCGACAATTGAGCAAAGGTGGATTGTGCACCCACGGCAAGAAGCATCAGGACCAGAGATTTGAAGAACGTTGCGCGCATGATTTCTTCTCCTTTAAGCAACTTGTGTGATTCTATCCCAATTTTGGTGGAGCATCGTCGCGGGCGGACCTTGACGCGCTGTCGCTGAATACGTCAAGTTGGAATTTGACTGTTTCCCGCAAACATCGTGATTGAAACGCTCAAGAACATTTTTCTAATCGTCAGCGCACTCTTCCCCATCGTGAATCCATTGGGGGGAAGCCCAATCTTTTTATCGTTGACGAGGGAATATTCGACTTCCGGACGCAGAGCGCTTTCTCGGCGGATCGCGATCAACAGCTTTTTCTTATTGGTTGGGTCGTATCTGATTGGGACACACATCCTGGCATTTTTCGGGATTTCGTTGCCCGTCGTGCAAGTGGGAGGGGGTCTAATTGTGATCTCGACCGGTTGGGCAATGCTGAAGCGGCGGGATGAAGAGGAACGCACTGAGATGCATCGCCATGTGCAACCGCAAGACGAATTCAGCCAGGCGTTCTACCCGCTGACCTTGCCGCTGACGGTGGGACCGGGTTCAATTTCCATCGCCATAACGCTGGGCGCGAATGCCCCACATACTTCCCGGTTCAATCTACTGCCCGTTCTGGCCGCGATCGTTGGGTCGGCGATAATCTCGATCATGATTTTCCTGTGCTACGGATTCGCGGATCGGCTCGCGCAAATTCTTGGAACGACGGCGATGAGCGTGATCATGCGGCTGTCGTCGTTTCTGTTGGTCTGCATCGGAGTGCAAATAGTGTGGAACGGGGCCAGCGCTCTGTTAGCCTCGGTGCCTTTGAACGTTCGCTGAATCAATTTTGGTACGAGGCTCCGCTTCGCAGCCTCTATGAACTACGGCCGGGGAAGCTTGCGCGCCTGCTTCTGTGCGCGACGGCTCCACTGCGCGGTGTAACGCCGGCGAAAGGGCGGCGCCGTGCGGGCAGACTCGATCGCTCGGTCATACATCTCGCGCGCCCCGGATACGTCGCCGGTTTGCTCCAGTGCGAATCCATAGTAATAGAGGCCTTCGGGATCGTAGGGCCGCTGGCCGACATAGGCTTTGAGCTGCTGCTCCGCATCCTGGTACTGCCCCGCGCCGACATACAACGCCCCAAGCTCGCGTAGAATCTCGCTCGAGTGGTGCTTCTCATCCTGATTGAACACCGTCTGAAAGTGCTGCAGAGCTTCGTGAAAACGCCCCTGCTTAAGGGCGATTCGCCCCAACTGAAAGTGGGCATCGGTCTCCGATGGATCAATTGTCACCGCATTCTTGAAACGCTGAATCGCTTCCGTGTATTGATGCCTCTGCTGATAAATGAGCCCAAGCTGATATTGCGCGTCGCCGTCGTGGGGATTGACCGTCGCCGCTTCCAGCATCCTGCGCAGCTGTTGCCTGCTGCGCATTCCCGAGCCCAGGTTCGCGAACTCGGCCCGCAGATAGAAGAAAACAAGAAGCAGCAGAAATGGCGAAGTGAGCCACCCCAACAGAAAGGTCAGTGGACCCCGAAGAAACGGCGCGGCTAGGAATGGAAGCCATGAGACGCTGACCGTGGCTGCCGCGGCCCGATTCTCGGTGCCGAGAACGGTGCGCACCGCGAAAAACATCAGCACCAGAAAGTACAGGTACGCGAGAATCGCGATGGCTCCTACGAAAGGAAGGGGCAAAATCCACGCGACGACAACGATTGGAATGTTGACGGCCGCCCAGGCCATGGCGGCACAGGTCAACAGGGGAGAATAGTCGCGCTGGAAAACCACGCTCAGGCTGCCCAGTCGCGCGAATAAATTTGCGAACAGCAGTGTCGCAGGAACGTAAACTAGCGCGAGCCCGAGAAGCGGAAGGAAAACCAAAGACAATGACAGAGCGCCTCGCAGACGGAGTTCCAATAACAGCGAAACGATAAGAGCGGCACAGCTCGCAAACAATGGGCTGCCTTGGTCGAGGATAGCGCTCATGGATGCCGCAGGCTGCCAAAACAGCCGGACAAGTTGATTTGCGTTACCCACCTCTCTAGCTTACGGCCACGCCGCTGGTGGATTGCTTTATGATCGGAACTGGTATGTCGCGTTTGCCGGACGCGCTCAGTCTCTGCATGATTGTGAAGAATGAAGAGCGCAACCTCCCACGGTGTCTCGATTCGGTACGAGATCTAACCCACGAGTTCATTATTGTCGACACCGGTTCGACGGATGCAACACCGGGCATCGCGGCCCGCTACGGAGCGGAGTTGATCCCGTTCGATTTCACAACAGTCGATTTCGCGGCCGCTCGCAATCGCGCCATCGAGCACGCGCGTGGCCAGTGGATCTTGGTGCTGGACGCGGACGAGGTCCTGGAGCGTGACAGCGCGCCCAAGATCGAAAAGCTCATCGCTGGCGGCGAAAACGCGGGATATTTTCTAGAGCGGCACAATCACGCGTCGGATTCGCAAAGCCCGTTCACGGACTACGTTGTCCGGCTTTTCCCGAACCGGCCCAACTATCGATACTGCGGCCGTGTCCACGAAATCATCGATGCTGCGATTCTGTCCGGAGGCGGGCGCTTAACAAAGACCGACATCCGCATCGATCATAGTTTCTCTTCAGACCGGGAAGCGCGGCGCCGCAAGAATCACTGGTACATCCAGATCCTGAAAGAGGAGATCGCCAACGATCCGAGCGACGACTCCCGGCTGGATTTTCTCGCCGCGGAATATCACCAGCTCGAAATGTACGATGAAGCCACCGAAATCGCCGAGCGCATCGCGCAGGTGCGGCCGCTGGATCCGCGGGCTCATTTGTTCGTGGGCGTTTATCATTTGCTGTACAAGCCCGACCTGGCGCGCGCGAGAGCCGATTTTAATCAGGCGCTGAAGCTCCGCCCGGGCTACCCCGAAGCCGCCTCTTTCCTTCAACTCGTTGACCAGCGGGAACGCGCTCAGCCGCCGACGGCGTAGCTTTCATCGGACCGGCTTATCCCGTCGCCGGAAAAGCTTCCGGACGTTGGCGGTTGCTTTCCTCAACTGTTCCGGGCCTGGCTTCCCAAGCGCCCTGATCTCTATTGGCTTATCTGGAACAAATCCTGCGCCGTTTCTTTGGCGCAGGGGATCTGCAGTTCCGGCATGGGACGACCCTGGAAGAGCTTGCGGCAAGGGATCGCGAGCCACCGGGCCCAGGCGCTGGCTCGGTTCCGGCGGGCGCTATCTGTAGCGATACCGGTGCTCGCGTACATCTGACGATATAGTTTCGAAATAAAAACGAACGCCAGGCGCGCGCGCAGATTCGGGGTACAGCGCGACCGCTTCCAGACGGAAGCGAAGCTATAAAAACGATTCCATACGCGCTGGGTACGATCTCGCATTTCTTCAGAGGTCATGCTGGGATGCGGCATGAACATTTTCGGGCGTTTGTACGCGGGAATAAGCCAGTAGCGCGTCAACGGGATCCCATCGACTTCCGGCACATGGTCGCCCTGCGCCTTCTCCCATTTCTCAAAGTCGACGGTGCCCGGAAAGGGTGTCAGCATCACGAACTGGGCAAACGTAAGGCCGGCGCGTTGGGCGAGATCATGTGTGGCGTCAAATGTGTCCGGGCGATCGCTCTGCAGGCCGAAGATGAACGAACCAAGCACATGCACGCCGTGCTCAGAAAACGTCTGAAGCTGTTTTACGAGATTTTCGCCAGACAGGTTGAAATCCTTGTAGACCGATTTCAGCCCTTCGGCGGTAACCGCTTCCACCCCGACCAGCGCGCCCCTGATCCGGGCTTTCTTCATGGCATCCAGAAACCCGGTGTCTTCCGCGGCTTCCATTGTGATCTGCGTGAAGAAGGTCATGTCCTTGGGCAGCTCCGACAGCCGTTCCATTAGCTCGAAGCGCTCCTCGCGCATAGCCTGGAGCTGATGGACTCTGGCCAGGTTGTTTTGCCGCTTTGCAAGTTCGATGTCGGTTAGCGTGACAGGATAAAAATTGTCGTCCGCCAAGGCGATGAAGCGGAAGCCGCGGCGACGCAACTCTACAATCTCCCCAATGACGCTGTCGGCCGCGCGCTGGCGGGGACGCTGCCCATCGGTCCGCCAAACCGAACAGAACGAGCAATGTTTGGGGCATCCACGCACAGTCTGCACCGAGGCCCACATATAGCTGTCAGGCGGAAGCAGATCCCAGCGGGCTTGCTTGAAGTCCTCCGGTTCTACCTTCCCGCCGTTGTAAATGCGTTCGGGAGCGCCGGAGGCGCAGTCATGCAGAACGCGGTTCCACACGATGTCGCCATCGCCCTTCACCACCGCATGCGCGCCGCCATGCTCAAACGGCTCCTCCGAATAGAGCGTCGCATGAATTCCCCCGAATACAACCCATGCGCCCCGCTGCCGTGCGGCGCAGCCCACTTCGTACCCTCTCAAGGCGTTGCCGGTATGAATGCCAATGCCCACGACGTCGCCTGGATGAACGCGCTCCAGATTGAAGTGCTCCAGAGTCTCGTCGCAAATCTCGGGATCTCCGAACGACTTGGCCGTCGCCGCGGCCATAACGTACAACCATCGTGGCGTGATGACTGCAGTTCCGAAGGAGGTATCGCTTGGATTTACCAGGTGGATGTTCATGTTAGGGCTAGTAAACTCCCTAGTCTATCAGTAGGACGACTTGCTACCGTCAAACGCGTGCGTTACAACAAATCCATGCGAGTCTCGCTCCGGCGCCTGTCCTACCTGATCGCGTTTTTGCCGGCGGTCGCGGATGCGCGCGTCGTTCAGATCCGCATCGACCATCGCGAGCCGGTGCTCAATGGAAAATCTTTCGGCGCAGTGGGCGCCTATGAAAAGCTGACAGGAACGATCGAGTTCGCCCTCAATCCGTCACTTCCGCAAAACGCAGGGATCGTCGACCTCGGGCTTGCGCCTCGAAACTCGCGCGGTGAAGTTGAGTTTTCGGCGGATTTTTATCTTCTCAAGCCGACGGATGTGAGTCGCGGCAATGGACGGCTTCTCTACGAAGTTGGAAACCGCGGCTCCAAGGGAATGCTACGAACCTTTCAGAAAGGCGGACCCAGCCAAGATCCCACGACACAAGCTGACTTGGGCGACGGCTTTTTGATGCGGCAAGGTTATTCGCTGTTGTGGATGGGATGGCAATGGGACGTGCCTGACGGCCGCATGCGTATGAACATGCCGATTGCAACCGATCACGGCGCTCCGATCACTGGCTTGGTGCGCGGGAATTTCATTTTGGACGCCCGCTCCGACACCGCGCCGCTGGCGGATCGCGGACATAAGTCCTATCCCGTGGCCGATGCGAATAGCGCGGACGCTTTCATGACTGTGCGCGACACGACCATCGCTCCGCCGCAGCGCATTCCCCGCGAGAAATGGCATTTCGCAGACGACTCGATGGTGACGCTCGAAGGCGGGTTTGAACCGGGCCGGATTTATGACGTTGTCTACCGGGCCCGCGATCCGCGCGTCGTAGGTACGGGCTTGGCGGGCACGCGCGATATTATCAGCTTCTTGAAGTATTCCGACACCGGCAATCCTTTGCGCGGTATCCGCTTCGCATACGGTTGGGGCGTTTCGCAAAGCGGTCGTTTTCTTCGCCATTTTCTGTACGAAGGGTTCAATGAAGATGAACAGGGCCGCCAGGTTTTTGACGGCGTTATCGACGAGGTGGGCGGAGCGGGTCGAGGCTCCTTCAATCATCGGTTCGCGCAAGCCTCGCGCGACGCCGAGGAGTTCTTCAATTTTCTTTATCCCGCGGACATGTTCCCGTTTACCGATGGTCCGGAGACAGATCCAGAAACCGGACAAACCGACGCGCTGCTCGCCAAAGCAGAAGCCCGGCACGTCGCACCCAAGCTATTTCACATTTTGAGCAATTCCGAGTACTTCAATCGAAGCGGATCTCTGGTTCACACCGATCCGGCGGGAAAGCGCGACCTTGACCCGCCTGCCGGAACGCGGATCTACGTCATTGCATCCGGACCGCATTTCTTCGGACCGTTTCCGACGGAACAGGCCGCCAATCTAGCAGCGCCGTTGAATCCTATTAATCGAAACCTGGTGGTGCGCGCGCTCTTGCAGGCGCTGGACGCATGGGTCACGGAAGGCGTCGCGCCTCCGTCCAGCCAGCTTCCGCACATATCCGACGGAACTCTGACCACTCGCGAAAAAGCCGGCTGGCCCAAAATTCGAGGAGTGCTTTTCCCGCCACCAGCCTTGATCACCTACCGGTTGGACTTCGGTCCGAAGTGGCGCGAAGGCATCGTCGATTTCGAGCCGCCCCATATCGGCAAGCCGTTTGTCTCGCTCGTCCCGGCCGTGGACGAAAATGGCAATGCGCGGGCTGGCATCCGGCTACCTGCGGTGGACGTTCCGATCGCCACTTACAGCGGATGGAATTATCGGGCGGCTGGAACCGGCGCAACCGATCAATTCGCGGGAGAAGCAGGGTCGTTTTTTCCATTCGCCCGCACCCGCGCGGAACGTGAAGCAAGAGGAGATTCGCGGTTGTCCATCGAAGAGCGTTATGCGAGTCGCGATCAGTATGTCGGAAAAGTAGCGTTAGCCGCGCGAAAGTTGGTCGAGAACCGCTACCTGCTGCGGGAAGATGTTCCCGACGTGATCGATTTTGCAGTAGCCCAATACGACTGGGCCGTGCGGCGTGATAAATAGCGCCGTCACTTGTCCTTTACGATATGCTCCAGGTCCTGGTTGTTCTCCGAACAATCCGCTTCCATGATGCGTTCATCCCGCGGCGGATGCCGGAGAATCAGGCGATAAGTCCACGGCTTGGCCAGCACCTTCGGGTCGTCCATGGTGGCTTCATAGGAGATCGTATCGTCGGGATTGCGCTTGAACTTTTCGGTCACGTGCAATTGGTCGCTGTGAAAATGTCCCGCCCCGGGAAGCCAGGTTTTGTCGTTGAAGCCGGTCACGTCGACGACAAACGTATCTCCTTCCCAGCGGCCCACAGAATCGCCCATGTAAGTAGGATCCAAATCCGGCGGATGGCCTTTTCCGTCGGTGGGGATGATGCGGAAGGCATGATTGGACTCGTACAGGATGACCGTCTTCTTAGTTGTCTGCACGATCTCAAACGGCACCGGTATGCCCGTTATCCGCGGCACGCCCGCCATCTTGCAATGGACATTCGGATCGGTGCGGTTATCGGCGGCCAGCTCGTTGACCTTACCCACCGCCCAGGCCTGATACGGCGCTGACTCACGCGGGCCGTATGTGCCGCCGCGCCCTTCGCCCGGACGCACCTCGCCAGTTTCGCCAAACAGACTCACGCCGATAGCCTGCCAAATCCCGGAAAGGTCAGGCTTGCCATCGGCCGCACGTGGAATTTTGCCGGAAGGGGACACCTGAGCGGCGATTGGCAACGATCCCAGGACTACCATCGCGATCGAACGAACAAAACGCCGTCGCATCGTCAGCTCCTAGAATTTACTCCGAAGGCGGACCGAGATAAAGCTTTTTCCCATCCGGCAGCGTCACTTCCCGGCCGGCGATCCTGTAAGAATCGTCCTTCGAATGCCAGCCGGTTACAGAAATGATGTCGCCGACTTTCAGCGCACCCTTGGTCCATCCCGTGCGTCGGAGAGTGTTGGGAGGGTGCCCTTCCAATGCCCAATTCACGACATTGCCAACCTCGTCCTTGACGTCTATGTAGACATAGACATGCGGGTTTTCCCAATCGATCTTGGTGACCACTCCTTGGAGCTGGATGGGCTTCTTGCCGTCATATTCGGCGGCAAATGAATGATGCGCTGAGAGCGGCGCCGTCGCCAACGGTAAACCGAAAGCAACGGCGAGAACGAGCGACGTAGTTCTCATTTTTATCGAAGCAGGCACCGGCTATTCTAACAGATGCGTCGCTCAAGCAGCCAACTCGCCGTTAATCATCCAAGGTATGCCGAATCGATCGACCACCGTGCCGAAGCGGGCCGCCCAAAAGGTCTGCTGCAGCGGCATCCCTACTTTCCCGTTCTCCGCCAGCGCATGAAATACCCGTTCTGCCTCTTTGATGTCCTTGAACTGAAGCGAAACGGAGAAGCCCTTCGGCTCTTTATAGTGATCGGGGGGAGCGTCGGAGCCCATCAAGACCTCGCCGTTCACAGCCAGACGAGCATGCATAATCTTTTCACGCCAATCCGGTGGCACATGTTGCTCGGCCGGCGTACCCGTGTGTCTAACCATTGCTTCAATTTTGCCGCCGAGACACTGCTCATAGAACTTGAACGCTGTCTCGCACTGGCCGTTGAAAGTAAGATAGGGATTCAGTTGCATAGTATTCTCCTTTTGATTGATTCCGGTGAGCCGCTTTACTTCTGTTTCGCCAATTCTCTTCCCAGTTCGCGCGCGCGATCCACAGCCTCGCTAGGACCGAAATCCTCCATTTCGAAGATCTGGCGGAGCTCGATCTCGCCTTCGGCATGTTCACCGTGGGGAGCCGGAGCGCGCTTGGCCCATTCGATCGCCTCTGCCTTTGACTTGACCTGGATGATCCAGTAGCCGCCGATCAGATCCTTGGTCTCGGCGAAAGGACCATCGATCACGGTCCGCTTGCCATTTGAGAACTTGATGCGCGCACCCTTCGAAGTCGGGTGGAGACCCGATAGGTCAACCAAAGCGCCGGCTTTCATCAGCTCTTCGTTATATTTCCCCATCGCGCTCAGCAGCTCCTCGCTCGGCATCTTGCCCGCCTCTGAGTCCTTGCTGGCTTTGACGATCATCATGAATCGCATATTAATCTCTCCTTCTATCACTGAGTTGAACGGGGAGAAGCGAAATCGACAGGCCGGGAAATTTTGTCCTCCGGCAGGCCCGGAATTTCCATGACTGGCCGGATTTCGACAGTTCCCCACTTGCCCGCTGGAATCTTCGCAGCGATATCGATCGCCTGATCCAGATCCGGGACGTCGATCAGGAAGTAACCGCCAAGCTGTTCGCGGGTCTCGGCGAACGGACCGTCGGTCACCATCCGTTTGCCGTCACGAATCCGCAGACTGGTCGCCGTCGAGGTCGGGTGCAGCGGCGAGGCTGCCCGATACTGTCCGCTCGCGCTGAGTTGTTGAGCGAACTGCGCCGATTCTGCATAACACCGCTCCCGCTCGGTCTCGTTCAAGGCGTTCTCGTCCAGGTAAATCAGCAGCATGTATTGCATGCGCATGCCTCCATCAGCAAATCGAACGGCGGGCGCGCAAATCGACAACCCGCCTGATAATTTTCTACCATCGATTCATGCAAGGGGATGGACGCATGCGGGGATGGACGCATGCACGGGGATGCCGACGAGGCTGTCGAGGCGCTCTATCGCTCCGATTGGGGCCGGATCGTTGCGGCGCTGATTCGACTAGTGGGCGACTTCGAACTGGCCGAAGAGGCGGCGCAAGAAGCATTTGCGGCCGCCGTTGATCAATGGCGCACCGCCGGAATCCCCGAGTTTCCGCGCGCCTGGATCATCCAGACCGCCCGGCACAAGGCCATCGATCGTATCCGCCGCCTGGCGCTGCACAAGGAAAAGGTTGAATCCTACGCCGCCTCGGCCTCGAGCCAGACAGTGTTGGACGAGCCGGATTACGATACCAACGAAATCCCCGACGATCGCCTTCGCCTGATCTTCACCTGTTGCCATCCGGCCCTCGCGCCGGAAGCGCAGATCGCGCTGACGTTGCGTACACTCGGTGGCCTGGACACGGACGAAATCGCGCGCGCGTTTCTGGTCCCGACCCCGACCATGGCACAGCGCCTGGTGCGGGCCCAGCGTAAGATTCGCGACGCGCGTATTCCCTACGCAGTGCCCGGCACGAACGATATGCCGGAGCGGCTCGAGGCGGTGCTGACGGTAATCTATCTGATTTTCAACGAGGGCTACGCCAGCACTCGTGGCGGACCGCATGTGAGGACCGACCTTTGCCAGGAGGCCATCCGGCTCGGGCGCCTGGTAAGAACGTTAACGTCGCCCCAGCCGCCGCCGGAAGTTGCTGGTCTGGTAGCGCTCATGCTGCTTCACGATGCACGGCGCGATGCCCGTCTCGATTCATCCGGCGATCTGGTTATTCTCGAGGACCAGGATCGCAGCCGCTGGAATCAACCGCAGATCGTCGAAGCATTGCCGCTGGTCGAAGAGGCGTTCCAAGGAGAACCGGGTCCATTCGCCGTGCAGGCGGCCATCGCTGCGCTGCATTGCCAGGCGGCGCGAGCCGAGGACACGGACTGGCCCCAAATACTCCGGCTGTACGATCTGCTGGAGCGCCTCCAGCCGTCGCCCATCGTGTCGCTGAACCGGGCGGTGGCGGTCGCGATGGCTGTCGGCCCTCGGCCGGCGCTTGCCTTAATCGATGCGCTCGCCGCCAGCGGCGATCTCGACGACTACCACCTGCTCTATTCCGCGCGTGCCGATCTGCTGCGACGCTTGGGATCCATGGAGGAAGCGGCCCGGGCCTACACCAAAGCGCTTGCCCTGGTCGCCAATGACAGCGAGCGCCGCTTTCTCGAGCGTCGCCTGCGGGAAGTGCAGTCGCCGGCAACTTGATATCCATTGCTGTCTTCGTTTTTCGGGTTAAAGTTGTGATAAAGTCAGTGATCGAATCGACCAGGAGGTAAACGATGTCCGAACAGATGACCCGCCGCGAGACTTTTAGAAGAGGATTGGCGGCGACGAGCGTGCTTGCGTTGATACCCGATTGGGCGGTGCCGGCGCTGGCCCAGGACGAGGTGGACGTGCCGTTCACCGACATACCGAAAAACTTCAATCCAGGCGCCAACCCGAATGCGCCCACCCGCGTGCTCGACATCCGCAAGATCGACGGGCCGTTTACGCCGAAGGACCAATTCTACGCTTTGCAGCATATGAATCGGCCGGAGATCGATCCCGCGACTTACAAGTTGAAGTTGTCGGGCTTGGTCAATAAGCCGATGGAGTTGTCGCTGGACGATTTGAAAGGGATGCACGCTACCGAGGTGGCCGCCGGCTATGAATGCTCCGGCAACAGCCCCAGGTCCGTGCAGGGGCTTTCTTCCTGCGGCATGTTTAAGGGCGTGAAGTTGAGCGACGTGTTGAAGCACGCCGGCGTGAACAACAAGGCGCGCGAAGTAGTCTTCTTCGGCGCGGACCGAGGGCCGCAGGACGTAGTCTTCCGGACACAAACATTTAAGGTGGACCAGCAGTTCGGCCGTAGCGTTACGCTCGAAAACGCGATGAAGCCGCAGCCGCTGTTGGCCTACTCCCTCAATGGCGATCCCTTGACGCTGGCGCAGGGAAAGCCGCTGCGCCTGGTTATGCCAGGCTGGTATGGCGTCTGTAACGTGAAGTGGCTCTCGGAAATACATCTGCAGGAAGATCGCTATCTGGGGAATTACCAGGCGCGTTGGTACCGCTCCGTGGTTGGAGAAGGCGGTAATGGCGAGGACACCGATCCAGGGACCCAGTGGGTGGAGACCGAGATCACGAAGCAACACTTGAAGTCGGTCATAGCGCGAGTCCGAAAAAAGGGCGGATCATATGACGTTTTCGGATTCGTGTTGAACGATGGGACGCCGCTCAAGTCGGTGGAAGTGAAAATCGACGACGGGCCGTGGCAGAAGGCGTCGCTGGCTTCCACCAACACGCAGTATTCCTGGAAGCTGTTCAACTATCGCTGGGACGGCGCCACGCCGGGAGAGCATACGCTGGTCTCACGCGTCACCGATGCGGAGGGCCGGGTACAGCCGACCTTAGAAGAATTGAAGAGGAAGAAGACATTCCTGGAGGACAACTCGCAGTTCCCTCGCAAGGTCATGATCGGTTGAGTCAGCGAATACACCCCATGTCTGGGAGGATCCCGATGTTCCGGAAAAACTATTCGTGTACGTGGTGCCTGCTCGGCGCGATGTTGGCCGGAGGCGTGAGCCGAATCCTGGGCGCAACTCGCGCCCCGCAAAGCCGAAGAGTGGGAGAAAACGTTAGAGTCGCCCAATCGGACAGCCACCCAGAAGGTAGCCGAGGTTTTGTCCGACCTCTCTTTGAAACCTGGAATGATTGTGGCCGACATTGGCGCCGGATCTGGATTTTTCTCGCGGCCTCTGGCGAAAGCTGTGGCTCCGAATGGCAAGGTGTACGCGGTGGACATCCAGCAGGGCCTGCTGGACTACATCAATAAGCGGGACACCGAGGAGAACATTCACAACATCCAGACCGTTCTGGGCGAGTTCGACGATCCCAAGCTACCGGTGCGAAACGTGGACCTCGCGTTCATCAATGATGTGTTGCACCATATCGAGCATCGCGCCGTTTATTTGAAGGCGCTCGGCACGTACATGAAGCCGACCGGACGGATCGCGATTATCGAGATGAACAAGGATGATCCCAACACGGGGCACAAGAATCAGCCGGAATTACTGGTGGGGCGCGAGGAAATCGTGGGATGGATGTCGGATGCCGGTTTCAAACTGGTCGAAGAGCATGCCGACTTGTTTCCAGGCACCAAGTGGTTTTTGATATTCGGAAGGAAGTAGTTTTAGCCGCGACGCTCGCTTTTGCGGCGCACGCACAGACGCCCGCGGTAAATGCTGGAGGCATCGTGAATACCGCCAGCTATTCCACCAGCGGCGTAGCGCCCGGCTCCATTGTCTCCATCTTTGGCTCTAACCTGGCCAGCCAACCAGTCACTGCTAGTTCTGTCCCGCTTCCCACCACGCTCGGCAACGTGATCTCGGTGACCTTTGATAGCGTTCCCGCTCCGTTATACTTCGTCTCCTCGGGTCAGATCAATGCGCAGGTTCCGTGGGAGGTGCTGGCTGCTGGCAGCACCAGCGGCAGTGCAAACGTGGTTGTCACCACCAGCGCGGGATCATCTTCGCCGCAGACCGTGCAAGTGGCGCCCGCGCTCCCTGGCATTTTCACCACCAGCGCCAATGGCGCCGGGCAGGCAATTGCCACCGATAATGCCGATGGGGTAATCGCAGCCCCGGCCGGCGCGATCAATATCCTCACGACGCATCCCATTCAGATCGGCAGCTACCTCATCATCTGGTGCACCGGGCTGGGCGCGGTGGACTCGGACATACCTGACGGCGCGAATACCGGCGGCGCGATCGTTAACACGCTGGTCCACGCCAACCGTATTGATTGGCGGCGTCGCCGCGACTTTGGTTTATTCGGTGCTCTCGCCGCAATACGCCGGCGAGTATCAGGTTGCCGTACAGGTGCCGCCCGGCACGCCTACCGGGAACGCCGTGCCATTGCAGATCCAGATGAACGGCGTCACCACTCTTAGCAATGTCACCATTGCGGTGGTCCGGCGATACGCCCGCTTTTGAACCGCTGAACAACAGTTGCACATTGACCTCCACCGGCTGCACACAAATCAATATTCGCAACGATCCTTTCAGCACTACCGGCGCATTCGGCGGTTACGCCGACGCCACCATCCGCCAAGATCCGCTGACGGGAACGCTGTGGATGGCATACTCCTGGCCCCACACCATCGCGAGCAGCACGCCGGGAGCGGCAGGCACCCAGGTGCTGGATACGCATCTGGCCTACAGCACGGATGGCGGCCAGTCTTGGACCTACCAGGGCGCCCTGTATACATCGCAACCGGTTGTAAATCCGGTGACCGGCAAGACCGACTATACGGCTCATGAGGTCATGAACCTCCTGCCGCAAGTGGTGAATGGAGTGACCTGGTGGTATGGAATCCATTCGATCTATAACGTGCCTCAGAGTAGCGGCGGCGGAAGCGGCTTGGAAGACTATACGAAGCGTTGGGAAATCGCGATAGCGCCTGGAAACCCAACTTATGGGGCCGATGGGCCTAGCCTTCGGCTTCGCCCCAGTACCTGGGGCAAAACATAAATACATATCCGCAATTCTGGCCGGTTGCGATTAATCTAAGCTCACTCGATCCCCAGGTCAGCAACTGCGCTCAGTTCTATGAGCCGGCACTGATACTGTCGAACAACAATCTGTATCTCTTCCTGGCCTGTACTCCGGCGGGAAGCGACCCGTCCAATAGATTTTATGCGGTCTTCAAAACCAGCAATCCTCAAGACAGTGTGGCCAACTGGACCTGGACCTACGTGCCACAGGGACCCACGAAATTCGCAAATCAAAGCGATGCCGTGAGCATCGGGCGCTACCTGTCGTCAGGCGCAACCTACATCACTCAGATGGACCTTGCACCCAGCAAGAATCCTGGAATTCTATTGGCCATCATGACCGCGGCCTACGACAATTCAAGCGGGAAAATGAGCTTGGGCTGCGTGGCGGCCGAGATGACCAGTATCGATCCGCCCATGTTTGCTTACAACTCCCAAGCCCAGGTTCAGGTGGATGCGTTTGTCACCAGCCCCGATTCCGCAGACGGCGGCCCTGGATCGTGTACCTACTCGCCCAACTCGGCGACGGGCATGATCCTGGCCCATAGGCAATCCACGAAAGCGCCCCAGAACGGCGGGTTTTTCACTTTCTTGATGGAGTCGATGCTATTTCCCTAAGGCGGGGGCATTCTCGGCTTGGCGGGCGATGCTGAGCATTCGCGCCAAGGCGAAATTTCCTTCATGGCAGGCGAATTCATACATCGGCCCGGGTGTCCGCCGCATCGGGATCTCGGCTTTCCAGGGCGCGACGAAGGCGGTCGGATCGTCGACCGTGAATTCATAGAGAATCGTATCGGGACCGGTGCGCGTGAAGCGCTCGATCAGGTGCAGATTCTCATCCGAGCCTCGGAAGCGGGTCTTGCCGGTGAAATTGGTCGTGTCGACCACCAGCGTGTTGTCTTCCCAATGACCGATCGAATCGCCCAACCACTTGCGCATCATCTGCGGCAGGTGGGGACGCCCGTCGATGGATATGATCCGCACTTCATGAATCATCTCGATAGTGATCATTACGTGGTCGCGAGTCTGCACGATCTGATAATTGTTGTTGTAGGGACCTGGCAGCATCGGCGGTCCCGTGGTGGGCGATAGAATGCACCGTTCCTGTAACGATCGATCGGTTGCCTTGTCAGCCGGATGTAGCCTGCTCGCTGTCCGTTCATCCGCCATCCTCTTCTGGGCCTCCGGCGTGAGCGCGGGCACTCTGCCGTTAGGCGGGTCGACAATCAATGAGGTTCGCCGGTTGGGCACAATCTTGACTGCTCGCTCCCACCAGACTTTGGGATCGGCGACATTGCCTTCGCCGTCGTTGGGATCGTCTATGCGGGTCTGGACGATGTGTTTTTCGTAAGCGGCGGCTTCCGCTTCCGTGAAAAACTCTTTCCCGGCGAGATCGCGCGGACGTTCGAGCGGCGTGAGCGTCTCGTTGCTCCAGAGCCCCTCGAGGTCCGGATGGTGAGGGGAGCTTTGGCCAGCGAGAGGCGCAACCGGAAGCACCACCGCGACAACCCAGAGCATCAGATCGCGCATAAGTACCATGCTTAGTCTACGTCAAAACCGAAGCTGCAGCGTGAACTGGAAAGTTCGGCCCTCGTTCAGGGTGTTGGTGATTTTACCGAAAGCCGACGAACTGAGGTCTGGGTTGGGATTGGCAAATTGCGGTGTATTGAAGAGATTGATCGATTCGGCGCGGAACGTGGCCTGCCACTCCGAGCGCAGCGTCCAGGAGCGCGCCAGCGCCGCGTTCATATTGCGGATGCCCCCTCTTCGGAAGGTATTAAACCCGAGATTACCGCGGGAATCCGTCGGCGCGATGTAGCCGAACGCGGAGCGTGGCAGTAACGCCGTCGAAGTGTTGGGGTCGCCGATGGTGCGGCCAAGAACGCTGGGGTCGAGCAGGTTCGGGCGATCGCCATTCGAACCATCGACATTGCCGGACCCCGGACCGTCGGAGCCGGTGATTACCGTGAACGGAAGCCCCGTCTTCGCCAGAAAGATACCCGAGATTCGCCAGCCGTTGGCGACGCTGCGCACTAGATGACCACCGGATGAGAGCGCCGGCGGCGCGTATTGGAAGCGCGCCATTACAGCATGCGATTGATCGAAGGCGCTGGGTCCTTTGAGATCTTGAGCGACAAGATTCTGCGATTGCGAGTAGCCTTGCAGGGCTTCGTCGCCGGCAGCCATGTTAGTGTACGCGCTACCGGTGTCGATGGCTTTGCTGAACCAGTAGGAAGCATCGCTATTGAAGCCGTGCCACGAAGGCGATTTTAGGGTGATGCGCGCGGCGTCGAAATAAGCATTAGATGCGTTCCTGGCCTCGCGTAATTCGTAATAACGCGGATCGGGACGACGCTCGGTGATGGTGTCGGTGGTTTGCGGGATACCAGGCACCGGAATTGCGCGATTGGCGAACCACATCATGAAGAGCTTGTGGGTGCGAGAGCCGATATAGCCGAGTTGGATGGACCAGGGTTTTCCTTGCAAAGGTTCCCAGAGAAAAGTGTATTGGTGCGAATAAGGCGATTCGAGGTTGGGCGGCACATCAAATTGAGTGTGCTGAGCACCGGGCCCGAGATAGGTATCCTGCAGCGGTGTGATAAGCGAGGGAGGCGCCTGCACTTCCACCTTCAGGAAATTCGGCGGGTCCCAACGGACTTGCTGCAGCGTCTGTGGATAGATATCGCCGAATTGGAGCCCGTAAGCGGCGCGTATGACTCCGGCGCCGTGAATCTGCCAAGCGAAACCAAATTGCGGCGCGAAGGTGTTGCAGTCGCAATTGAAATTGACCGGCGTCAGGTGATTTACCTCGTTGGGGCCAGTTACAGGCGCATAACGCAAGCCGTAGTTGATGGTAAAGTTGGGCCGCACTTTCCAAACGTCGCCCGCAAAATACTGCTGCTCGAACCAGCGGAAGCCCCGGTATCCGTTTCCGATCCCAGCTGAGTAGCGGCTGGCGATGCCCATGCGGAAGTTCGTAATGGCGTCGCGCCCGAAATCGGAGCGGAAGTAATAATTGCCGCGTTCGCTCGAGGACTCTAAGCCGTTGTTCTGGAGGCGATCGACTTCGCCACCGGCCGAGAACAAATGATTACCAATCCGCCGGCGATAGAGTACGGCATGGCGAAATCGATTAATTCGGCGATCGATGGGGACCGTCGCGCCAGGGCCGAGGCTTTGATAAGAAGTCCCGATGACCACCTGCGGGCCGACGGCATTGGGCTCGGGCACCAGAAGTGAATGCAGGCGGTCAAAGCCAATCGTGAAATCGATTGCCGAACTGGCGTCGAACAGGTGGTTCCAGGTGAGGCGGGCATTGTGGGACTTGGTATTGGTGTCGGGATTCTGCCCGGCGACGAACTCAAAGGCCATCACCTTCTGATTGGTGAAGCTGTGCTGCGCGAAGATTTTGTCGTGAGCCCCGAGGTCCTGATCCAGGCGGATGTTCGAAGCCTCGGTGTCGATCGATTGAGGCGAGTTGGTGTTGAGCGCACGGGGATCGATGTCGGTGCGATTGGGCAGCTCTTTGGGGTAGGCGTCGATCCAGCGCTGTATCAGCCGATATACCGCGGGGTCGGTGGTCAGCGGGGTGCGCTCACTAGGCAGCGGAACGAGAACATTACCGTTGACGCTGCCGCGCAGCGATTGCAGAGAGCCGCCGAGGGTGAGGTGAGCGCCGCGCCAGAGGCCCAGGCCGGCCGTGAGTCCGTAATCATTTTCGTGGGCGGGCTGGACGCCGCCGACCTGGAAGAACGATCGGGCGCTGAAGATGCTGTCCGCGCGTGTGAACGAAAGTCCGCCGTGGAAGTCTCGCGAGCCCGTAGGCGAATTGAGATGAATGAGCCCCGCTGGATTGTTGCCGAACTCGGTGCCGAAGTATTTTCGCTCAGGTTGGAACTCGGTGATGATAGTGGCATTGGTGCCCAGCCGGATATTCAGATCCTTGAGCGCGTTGTTGTCGATGAGGTTGAACTGAACGTTTTCGTTGCGCCGGCTTTCGCCCGCGGCCGCGTCGGTTGCGCCCAGCAGATTGAGTTCGGTGCGTTTGTCTTTCACGGGCGTTTGCTCGGGCGGGGGCGGCTTTTCGGCAGGTTTGGACGACTCCGGTGGTGTGGACTGCTGGGCGAGCAGCAGCAGAACCCCGAGAACGAACTGCAGCATGTGGACCCATTATGCCAAGCTCTTCTCCATCGGCCGATTGGCGCGCCGCAGCCCGCCGCGCTAGCATGGTAGAAAAGAAGCAAAGAGGAGATTCCATGAGTAGTTATCGATTTCTCGCCTGCGTAGGCGCGCTGGCCGTGTTCTTTGTAGCGCCGCTTCCAGGTCAGACGCCCGGTCAGGCTCCCAAGGCAGCGGCGAAGGCAAAATCCAAGACTGTGCCTCGCACTCCCGATGGTCATCCCGACCTGCAGGGAGTTTGGACCAATGCAACCATTACGCCGATGGAGCGCCCGTCCCGGTTTAATGGAAAGGCGACGATCAGCGACGCCGAAGCGACAGCCTACGAGAAAAGCGACCTTGAAGAACTGAATAAACAGGATGGCGCCTCAGACGGCCCGCTGATCGCGGCCGCGGGGTCTTCGGGCACCGGTGGCTATAACGTCCTGTTTGTGGACCGCGGCACGGAACTCGCGCGCGTGGACGGCGTTAAGCGAACCTCGCTGATCGTCGATCCGCCGGATGGCAAAGTTCCGCCCATGACGGACGAAGCACGCAAGAGGATCGCCGGCATGATGCGGAATTTCAACCGTTATGACAGCATCAAGGAGCGCCCGCTATCGGAACGCTGCATCATCGGATTTGGCTCGACGGCCGGGCCGCCGATGCTTCCCGTGCTCTACAACAACAACTACCAGATCGTGCAGACCCCGGACGCGGTGATGATCCTGGTCGAGATGGTGCATGATGTTCGCATTATTCGAATGAACGGCGTCCACGACCCACCCAGCATCAAGAAACTGCTGGGCGATTCGATTGGACATTGGGAAGGCGACACCCTGGTAGTCGACACCACCAATTTCACGAACGAGACCCGATTCCGCGGCGCCTCGGAGAACCTGCATGTGATCGAGCGCTTCCAGCGAATTGATCCTCAAACGATTCTCTATCGCGCCACCATCGACGATCCCTCCACGTTCACCAAGCAATGGACTTTGGAATATCCATTCCGGGCGACTGCCGGTCCGGTTTATGAATACGCCTGCCACGAAGGCAACTACGCCGCCGTGGACATTATGGGCGGCGCTCGCAAACAAGAAGCGGAAAAGAAGTAACCGAGCCGCGACCGCAGAGGAAGCGATCTACAACACGCCCGCTTCCCGCATGATCGGCTCCGCTTTCTCGCGAATCCGGCGCGCCAGTTCGTAAGGATCTGCGTTCTGAAACTCTGGCCGGAACAGTTCGACCGAGAGTGGGCCGGCATATCCTTTCTCTGACAGTTTGCGAAGGATGCGCGCCAGTGGCGTAATACCGTCCCCCGGAATCACGCGTGTTGTTTGCCCCAGCAACTCGCGCGGCAGGTCCGCTGGCACATCTTGAAAATGCACATGCACGATCTCGGCGGATCGGATCAAATCCAGATCCTCAAATTTGCTCTGTCCGGCCCAAAAGTGATAGCAGTCGAGCATGGGCCGCACATTGGGATGAGCCGCTTCCCGAGTCATCTGCAGCGACGTGCTCAGCGTTCCGATAAACGTCGATCCGCGAGAGAACTCCACCATCGCGGTCATCGGGTACTGCTTGACGATCTCGCCGACTTCACGCATGTTATCCAGGCCCTGCTTGTAATCGTCTTCGGTGACCTTTTGCGCGGTGTTGCACGGACAGACGATTTGCTTCAGCCCAAGCGACGAATACAACTCGCAGCGCTGCTTTAGGGCATCGAGTGCGGCGGCCCGCTTGGGATTCGGTTCCCAAAGGCCCAGAACGCTGCCGCAGGAAACCGGGGTCAGTCCCAGATCGGCAATCACGCGCCGTGCCGCCTCGACATCTTCGGTCTTCAGGAAGGCATCCACTGCCGACGATGTGAATTCACAATATTTAATGCCCGCGCGCGCCCAACCCTCCAGCGATCCGCGAAATCCCGCGCCGACACTCGTCGTCATATGCATGCAGAGCTGCATCTTGGCGGAAGCGGCGGCCCGAGTAACGACCTGGGCCAAAGGAGCCAAACAGACGATCCGTCGGGAGAGCATAGGATCTAATATATCTCGGGCCCGCCGCACCTAGCTCAGCCCGAAGTCTTCCGCATGCGCAAACAACGCGGGCGTTCCGCCGGTGTGCAGAAAGACAACCGTTTCGCCGGGATCGATGTCCCCGCGCCGAATATGGCCGATCATTCCGGCCATGGCCTTGCCGGTGTAGACCGGATCGAGCAGAATACCTTCGCACCCCGCCAGCAACAGGATAGCCTCCACACAGCCGGGCGTCGCGATGCCGTAGCCTGGTCCGATGTAGCTCTCATCGTTAATCAGATCTTGCGCGGTGACTTTGCTCAACACTCCGAGGATCTCGGCCGCTTCACCGGCGATACGAATCGCCCGGTACGTTTTTTCCGGCTCTCCACCGCTGACTGCAATTCCGTAAATCCGATAAGGTGCGCTGTACATCTTAACTCCGAGGGCCAGGCCCGCCTGAGTCCCACGAGATCCGTTAGCGTAGTACAGCCGGCTGGGCGCCTCACCGTTTTGGAAAAGCTGTGTCACCAGTTCGAGCGTGCCGGTCACGTAGCCGAAAGAGCCTCTCGCGCTAGACCCGCCAATCGGAATCAGGTACGGTCGCTCGCCGCGTTTCTGGAGATCGGCCATCACTTCTCCGATCTTGGCTGCTTCCTCCGCTCCGGTCGCGAATAGTGGATTCGGATTTTCGTCGATCCAGTGGATCTCGGCGCCAAAAAGTCTGTCCAAGAACAGATTGCCTTGAACGACGGGGCATTCGCTATTCTTCGTCAACACCAGCGCGATTTTGAGACCCGCCGCCCGCGCCGCCGCTGCTGTCATGCGAGCGTGATTCGATTGCGCGGCTCCGGAAGTCACCAGAACCGTAGCGCCTTCGCGCAGCGCATCGCCGACCAGAAATTCCAATTTGCGCGCTTTGTTGCCGCCGAACGCCAGCCCGGTCAGGTCGTCGCGCTTCATGAGAATCCGCGGGCTGCGTTCCTTCCCGCCCAGCTCCCGCCGAAGATTATTCAGTTCCTGGAGCGGCGTCGGCAGGGCGGCCAGCCGAAATCGAGGCTGCGATCCGATGGACAAGATCAATCCACAGTCGCCGCGCTCTTCACGTACGCCGCGACATCCTGGTGCGTGGCGAACCATACGCCCGGCTTGGACTTCATATAGACGATCAGCTTGTCGAGCCACAGCGCGCGCGACCGGTGCCCCGTATAGTGCGGATGCATCGTTAGCACGTACAGGCCCCCCTCTTCGTACGCCACATCGAACTCGTCTTGAAAGATTTTTTCCACCAGCTCGGGCGATGGCAGCGAGCCGTTGGCCGCCCCGAAGTAAGGCGCGTCGTCCACAATGCGCTCGATCGGCAGCTCCACCACGCCGGTCGGATTGCCGTCTAGCGAGATCTCGTACGCATCATCACTCGACATTAGACTGCTGTCGTAGAGAAAGCCCGCGTCCTTCACCTGTTTCATCGTGAACGGGCTCATCGCCCAGGACGGCGCGCGATAGCCCACCGGCTTCTTCCCCGTCGCCTTGGTCAGCAGCTCGATCGACTGATTCAAGAGCTGCTGTTCCTTGGCCTCATCGTTTAGCTCGACCAGATTCTCATGGATCCACCCGTGAATCCCGATCTCATGCCGCTTCTTCGATTGGATCGCGGGAATCATCTCCGGATTCAGCGCCGCGCTCACTGCCGGAATGAAGAATGAAGCCGGCACATTCTCTTTGTCCAGCACCCTGAGGATGCGCGGCAGTCCATCCACGGCGCCATATTGGCCGCGCGACATCGGCTCGGAACCCGGTATTCCGCGCGCCAGTGTCGGCGATGAATTGTCGATGTCGAAGCTCAGCGCCACGGCCACGCGAGCGCCATTCGGCCATTTCTTGGGCTTGAGGCGCTTGCCAACGTAGTAGTGCTGATATTGCGCCTTTAATTCATTCAGGCTCAAACCAATACCTGGCCAGGCGTTCGCCGTCGCCGGACGCGTCTGCGCCGTGGTAGTGCCGGAAGCACATCCGATCAGCACGCTCGCGCCTAGAACGGCAGCCGCTCCCGCTATCAAAACAACTTGATTTTTCATGACAACCTCCCCCACTAGTGCGTCATCGCATACACGACGTAGTTGACACCAATGCGAATCCCCAGCGCCGAGAATTTTTCATCATACTGCGGATCATCGGCCCACTCCCAGGAATCGCCTAAGTCCGAATCGAAGGTCATGGCGGCGATCACGCGGCCCTTGTCATCGTAAATCCCTCGCCAGCGCGCCGGGCAACCTTCGCATTTATAGGTCACGCCGGTGCTGAGATAGCGCGCGCCCGGGACCTGATAGCGGTCGTCCAGATCGTAAACCGAATGGAAAATCGCGGTCGGCATCGTCGATGTCGACGATGGGACGGTCCGGAAAAACCCGCTTCATGCTGGCTTCGAACACCTCCCACTGCGAGTCGCCCCAGAAATCGTCGCACATGAAGAATCCGCCCCGCAGCAGATAATCGCGCAGCTTCTTGGCCTGAGCGTCGGTGAGGTTCCACCAGCCTACTTGAACCGCATACAGCCACGGCCAGTTGTAAACATCGTCGCCGTCGTCCAGGTTCACCGGCTGCTCCACCGATCGGGCGTGGATGCGAGTCAGACGCCGCATGGCCCGCAGGAAATGCCGATCCGCCCGCGGATAATCTTGCGTCCACATGGAATTGCCCTGCCGCCAATCGCCCCCGCGGCGTCCATATCCGTAGCCGAACCGGCCGCTGGTGGGCGGGTACATCAAACGAGCGAAGGTCCATTCAGTTTTTTCCTGGTAGTCGGATGGCAGCGGAAAATTGTTGTACTCAATGCCTGGGTATTCGCGAAACGGTTCTTGGAAAGCGTACAACGTCCCCAGAAAAGCGATCACGCCTCCCGACAGCCACGCGATCCTTGCCCTGCGGGATTTCATCGGCTCGATTAGCTTTACTCTAACTCGAATGCCCGGTGGCCGCGACACCTGTTATTCTGAGACGCATGCGAACCTTCACCATTTGCACAATTCTATTAACTGCCGTCCTCGGCTCGGCCGTGGCGCAGGACAAGCAGGCCAAGATGCCGCCCCGGCCCGGATTGACGTTGACGACTTCAGCATTCTCCGACGGCGGCATTGTCCCCGCTCGCTTCACGCAGAACGATCCGAATGCCGTTTCACCCAAGCTGGAATGGACCAACGTTCCTCCCGGCACGGTCACTTTCGCGTTAATCCTGCACGATCCGGATGTTGCGCTTCAAAGGAAGACCGACGACGTTCTGCACTGGATGGTCTTCAACATTCCTGGCACCGCTCACGAATTGCCCGAAGGCGTTCCGCCGACCGCGACGTTATCGGACGGGACCATTCAAGCCAAGAATCTCCGGCAAGCCGTCGGTTACATGGGACCCGGCGCGCCCGCCGCCGGACCAGAGCATCATTACACGTTCGAGCTGTTCGCTCTGGACATTAAGCTCGACCTGGGACCCGACGCCACTCGCGCCGACGTTTTGAAAGCTATCGACGGCCATATTCTCGGTAAAGGCGTTTTAGTAGGCCGCTTCCACCGCTAGCGGAGCTAGCCAATGTCACGTTTAAGCATTTCGTTCGCACTGTTTTTTTCCACCGTTCTCGTCCATGC
>CAWACO010000026.1:0-475077 GCA_963780485.1 Bryobacterales bacterium | reverse complement strand
CGACCGAGGTGATGCGCAGAATCGAAGGCGCCGCGCGGGATCAAGCCCTGATCGGACCTCGCCGCATTTGTCTCACGCCGGGTGAAGCGATCACGCAGTGGCAACATTCCGGTCATCCCGAGATCCTTCAGGTTTACTTGCGACAGTCCATTTATGAGCAGGCTGTCAGCGAGATGTACGGCTGTGACCCTTCGGCGGCCGAGCTGGTCCCGCGCTTCGCGATTCTCGATCCGTTGCTCGAGCAACTCGCTATCGCCATCACCACCGCCTTGCGCGACGGCACGGCGGAAGACGGACTCTATATCGACACCCTGGCGCAGATGATGGGCGTTCACCTGGCGCGCATGCATTCCACGCGTTCGCGGCCAGTCCGGATGCCGGCCACGAAGGCCATGTCGGGATGGAAAATGCGCCGCCTGATCGATTTTATTGAGGCGCACCTGGATGGCGACTTGAGTTTGGAGGCGATGGCCTCGGAAGTAGAAATCAGTCCGCTGTATCTGGCGCGCGCCTTCAAAGCTGCCGTCGGACAGTCTCCGCATCAATATGTGCTGGCTCGCCGCATAGAACGCGCCAAAGAGCTTCTGCGGAATAGCGACACTCCGATTGTGGACGTGGCCTTGGCTTCAGGCTTTTCGTCGCAGAGCCATTTGTCGAACTGGTTTCTGCGGTATGTGGGCGTTTCACCCGCGACGTACCGGCGTAAACCTTCTCGAGAGAGACTCAATTCACGAGCCCTGACCGTCAGGGAGCGGTCGCTTTCCGAAACCTTCTTGGGAGCAGTCTCCTTCAGGAACAGGCACACCAAAATGCCCAAGCTGACGCCGCTCAGCGCCAAGTACAGAATGTTCTGAATGCCGTAGTGCTGCGCGATGAATCCCGCGATCACTGGCGCGACTCCGCCGCCGAATATTTCACCTGCGCCCACGACGATTCCAATCGCTGAGGAGACCAAGCCGGCAGGCGCCGATTCGGTGGCGATCGGCCCGGTCAGCAGCGCGATCAACCCCAGGCAGAAAAACGTGATCACGAAAAGCACCGCAAACAAAGCCGGAGGATTGGCGCCTATCGCAGTAAAAATATAAAGCAAAATGGCGGCGCCTACGAAGCCGAGAATCGCCATGATCTTGCGGCCGAAAACATCCGACAATCCGGGAATACCAAATTGGCCAACGAAGCCGCCGAAGCCGATGGCTGACATTACAAAGCCCATCTGCCCGGGCGTCAAATGCAGATAATCCACCAGGTAGTTGGGCACCATGGCGCTCAACACAAAGACGCCCGTCATCGCGCACAGGAGCGCGGCCATCGACAGCACGATGTTTCGGCTGCGAAAGATCTCCACCCAGCGGCCGGTGCTCTCAGTGCTCTTGCTCGAGGTCTTCTGCGCGACGGCATCGCGCAGCACAAAGTACATCAGCGTGCCCAGGATAAAGCCCGGAATCGCGACGATAAAAAACACCCAGCGCCAGCTCGGAACAACAGCCATCAATTGCGTAGCGATGATCGGTCCGAAACCGAGACCGAACAGTGCGAAAGTACACTGCTGGATGCCTTGATTGAATCCGCGCCGCTTGGGCGCTGATGCCTCGTTGGTCGCGGCGAAACTGGTTGGACAGTAAGAGCCTTCCGTCAGCCCCATGATCGCTCGAATCATGATCAAGCTCCCGAGACCGGTCGCCAGTCCCGATAGGCCCGAGAGCAGCGAAAACAGCAAAATCGCCGGGATTAGGACCTTGCGCCGTCCGATCCGGTCGGACACACCACCCATCACGATCGCAAACACGCCCCAACATAGTCCCAGGATGCCGATCAGGTTTCCCAAATCCTGATAGCCCAAGTTCAGGTCCTTCATCATGAACGGGAACAGCGGCGCGATGATCCAGCGGTCCAGCCCAACCAGGCCGAATCCGAGGCCCAGCAGTGTCACCGCTTTCCATTCATACGAGGTGTCCCATTTCATTTTCGGGTCGGCCATTTTTCCAGTTTTCCTTTCACCGCTCGGGCAATCTTTGCTAATCCCGATCTATAATTACGCCCATCGCGAAGCTCAGCATTTCATCCCAACTCTGGTTTCCCCATTTGACCGTCGCGGTCGCATCCGGATTGTTGGGATTGTTCACCGAGTTATCCCAATGGGCCGTCACCTCCACGCGCGTACCCTTGGGTAACTGGCGCGGTTTGTCGAGGTAATAAATGATCTGCCATTGGAAGTCGTAGCGCGGCACGCTCAGCATCGTCTCCGATTCGCCAGTCGGATAAACCAAGCGAATGGTCATATCTTTCCCGCGCAGGTGCATGTGAGGCTGCATGAAAACCAGTTCCACCGGCTCGCCGAATGTTAGCTTGGCGTGGCCCTCTGCGTTCGGGTTTCCAGGTCCGATGGTCCAATTGTTCGACGCCGCGACGGCCGACATAAACCTCTTTTCAGGCGTCTGCTTCGCCAGTTCCAGGCCGACCCTGGTTTGATCCTCGAACGACGTCTTACCGTTGGGCGTGTAGTGTACCTGCAGCACGATGTCGGAGCCCGCCGGAATCAACTTGGCCGAATGGTCCATATCAAAGCGCTGCGGCTGCATCCCCGGCGAATAGCCGGCCAGAAGCTCGTAGCTGATGTTTACCGGATTGGATTGTGGATCGGAGGCCTGTTCGGCCTCGGCGCTCGGGATGTAGGGCACGAACGGCTTGGCATCCTTCATCCACATCGACCCGGGAGGCCGTACCACCGCGATAATGTGATGCACCACCGAACGCGCGCTCGGGCGGATCTCCGCGGCGGTCACCCACGTGTCGCTCCTGAATCCCGTAGGGATGACGATGTAGATGTATTTGAGCGTGCCGGTGACCGGGATCTCATAAGGATCGGGCATCTGAAGCACTAGATCGGGGCGGATGTTCCAACCCTCGGTCCATTGAACAGGCGGCAGCTTGTCTCTTGCCTCACCTTCCGGCGCCCCTGCGTCCACCCATGCAACCAGCTTGTGGAGGTCCTCATCGCTGAGCCTGCGGTCATTGCTGAAGTGGCCGTACTGGGGATCCGCAAGCCAGGGCGGCATCTTTCGGCTGAGCACGGAAGCCTTGATGGCTTTCGCCCACGGACGTGCATTGTCGTACGTAAGCAGCGGCATCGGTCCGATTTCACCGGGCCGGTGGCAGACCTGGCAGTTCTTCTGGAAGATCGGCAGAACGTCCTTATTGAAGGTGATGACGCCGGATGCAGTGCTGGCGGCAAGAGCCGACGTCGCCATCAGCACGCCTGCAAGGCCATACCGCATGAAGACAATCTTAACCCCTAAGGTCAAAACGCGTTTCTGGGCTCGAAGCGCAAAAGCCGACCGACTCCACCGCACAACTTCAGAAAACAATCTTCAACGCCAGTTGGATCTGCCGTGGCGAGCTGTTGGTCGATTGTATCTTTCCGGCGCTCGCATTGAGTGCCGTACCCGCGAAGATTTGCGTGTTGGCCGCCAAGAGTTGGAACGACGGATGATTCAAGATGTTGAACGCTTCGGCGCGGAACTGAATATTGAATCTTTCCGATACCCTGAATTCTTGTCTAGGGCGCTGTCCACATTCCACAGATTGGGACCGATGATCGTGTCCCTGCCGGCATCTCCGTATGTGCCGAGCGGCTGCAAGGTGAAGCAGCCCGTGTTGAACCATGCGCTCAATGTTTGGAAGCCTGAATAGAGATTACACCCAGCCACCACGTTGGGACGTCCTGTGTTGGAGCCGGTCCCGGTAAACACACGGTTCGGGGCCGACGTTGGGTTGAATGGAGCGCCGGATAAATACGTAAACGCTCCCGTGAGTTCCCAACCGCCCAGCACACCGCCGGTGAAGCCGTGTCCATGATACGGTAAGTTGTAAACTCCGCTGACCCGGAAATTGTTCTTCCGGTTGAAGTTGGAGAGCCCCCGATCTACAGCGGCGTTGAGGGGTTGCGACGAAATTCCGCCGCCATCCAGACCGTAGGTGCCCGAGCCGTTGTCGATCGATTTTGAAAAGGTGTAAGACACTTGCATTTGCCAGCCGTGCGAGAAGCGATGATCCAGGCTGGTTTGCAGGGCTTCGTAGTGCGAGTCGGCTAGGTTATCAGCGAGTTGCAGACTGTTGTACTGCGGATCGAGACGTGGATTCGGAACGCCCGTAGCACTCGAATAAGTCGGCGCGCCATTGTAGAAGCAGCCTGAGTTCGGCGCCAGACATGGAACCGGGTAATTGAAGTCCCGCTGGATGAACATGTGCAGGTTATGGGTGCCGATGTAGCCGATCGTAAGTACAGTGTTTGCAACGATCTCACGCTCGATATTAAAGTTCCACTGCATCTGATATGGCGTGGAATGAACCCCATAATAGTCGCCGTTAGTGATGCTCAGGGTTCCGCCAGTGGGAACGTTGACGACATTGGCGCCCGGCCCGAGGTTCGAAAACAGGTTCGGATAGAGCAGGCCCTGCGCCGAGGTTTGAGTCGCGGTCAGGAACGGCGGCTGCAGCCAGTAATTTAGATCTCGAGAATAAACCACGTTGTGGAACATGCCAAAGCTGGCGCGAACCGAGGTCTTGTGATCGGCGAACGGATCCCACGCCAGTCCAATACGCGGATCCCAATTACGGAGGGATGGGTTGGTCGCCGTCGAAGTCTTAACGGGCACGAACTCTCCACCAGGCACGGTTGGATTGATCAGGTTGTACATCTGATGGCGAATCTCGCCAATCATGGTGGTAGGCGAATAGCGCAGCCCCAGGTTGACCGTTAGTTTGCTGGTGACCTTCCACTGGTCGTCAATGTACGGCGTGAAGATCCAGTAGCGGTAGTCTTTGGTGGCATCGGCGGTGGGATTCTGAATGTCGGAAACCTGCCCTTGCACCTGAGACGCGCTTCCCTGCAAGAACGCGGTCAGATTAGGGAAGGTCCAGTTACCGCCTACGACGAAAGGAGCCCAGGTGTTTTCCTGAAGCCTCATCGCATTGCCGCCGAACTTGATGCTATGCGAACCCGAGGTCCAGATGACGTCGTCGCCATAAGTGAATTTGTTGGGGACCAGATAAAAGGGAAGGGTAGTGCTGGCGCCAATGGCGGTAAGGCCTGAGAACGTAGCAATGGTGCCGTCCTCCCGTCCCGCCGCAGTGCCGAAGAACTGCAGCGGATGAACGCCTGTGCTGGTGATCGTCCCGGGTGTCACCACGCCACTGCTCACGGTCGGAGACCCGTAGACATTGGCATCCTCCCAGGTCCGCGCGAAACTCACATGGGCGCTATTGATAATTTTCGGCGAAATAACGCGCCGTTCTTCGATGGTGGCGAAATGGTCTCTGGTGGTGTCGAGTTCCGGCCAATATGGAATGCCGGTGGTGAAGTTCCGGGTGGCCTTGTCCAGGACGTACCGCACGAACAGCGTATCTTTGGTCGAAAAAGTGTAATCCATGCGCGCGATTACATAATTCTCGTTCCCAATGTTCGGATCTAAAACGAAAGCTTGTCCTGTGCCGCTGGGGTTTCCGCCCGCCAAAAGTTCGTTGAACGCGGTATTAGGCCAAAGCGCCATCGTGTTGCGGATGGATTGCTGAACTGCGGGGTTGGTACCGAATGGGGTGCCATTTTGTGACACGGGTGGACCGCAGACGTTTGGCGTAGCTGTGGATGTCAAAAACTGGTGCGCGCACTCATCCGGCACGGTGACCAGATTGGTGACCACCTGAGTCTGCCGTAATCCTTCGTAATTGACGAAAAAGAACGCTTTGTCCTTCTTGATGGGCCCTCCCACGCTGCCCCCGAATTGATTGCGGCGGAAGGTGGGCGGGCTCGCTCCGTCAAAGAAGTTTCGCGCCTCGAGTTTGTCGTTGCGCAAGAACTCGAATGCCGACCCATGGAAGGCGTTCGTTCCCGATCGGCTGGATGCGTTGATCACCGCGCCGTTTCCGCCGAACTGCGCACTGTAGGTGTTGGTCAGCGTCTGGAATTCCTGGATGGCCTCCACTCCCAGCGCTGTGCCCAGACCACCGGCGCCGGGTCCATTGTTCCAGAAGTTGTTCATATCCTGGTCATCCAATAGGTAGGCCTGGCCCGAAGGTCGCGACCCGGCGATGGAATATTTCTGTCCATTGCCATAGAAGGTGCTTCCCGCGCCAGGAGCGCCCAAAGGAATCTGTGTCACACCGGGAGCCAGCGTCATTAGCTGCGTGAAGTTGCGGCCATTGAGTGGAAGATCGCGAATCTGCGCTCCCTCCACCAGCGCGCCCACAGCCGTTGATTGCGTGTCGACTTGCGAAACCTCGGCTTCCACCGTGACGGTCTGCTGTGCCTGGCCAACGGGAAGCGAGAAGTCGACCACCGGGCTGCTGCCGACGCTAAGCGTGATCCCTTTGTGGACCACCGTCTGAAAACCGGCGTTCCCGGCCTGCACCTCGTATTCGCCGATCACCAGATCCGGCACCCGGTACCGGCCCTGTTGATCGCTGGTGGTGGCCTGGGTGATTCCAGTTCCGACATTCCTTACCTGGATGGCTGCGCCCGCGATCGTCGCGCCCGAGCTGTCGGTGACCGTTCCGCCGATAGTTGCATTGGAAGCTTGCGCATCCAGGCGACTAAGCCCGATCGCTGCGACACCCAGTAAGGCGCACATCGTGTAGATGACGAACCGTTGGGAAATCCTGAGGTTAGCGAACATAGCGACCCCCTTTGAGCCCTTCGATGCTACGTCTAGACCTTTTTGAACAAGCCGATCCCTGTGACTGCTTCTCCAGACGTTAGTCGAAACCGGGGTCGATTGCTTGCAGAAAATCCACTTCTGTGAACAGAATCGTGACGTAGGCTTTGGATCGCTTCGCCCATCGGTTTCCCCTCCATCCGCGCCAGAATGTCATGATTCTGTTTAAGAAAGTGCAGTTCCTGCAAGCCGTGCAATTCGTCTTGAGATAACGTAAACTGGGATCTGAACGAAGACCAAGAATCAGGGCGATCCTCGCTGGTCTGAGCAGCGCTGGAGTGGAGCATCCTGTTTCTCAAGAGGTAGATCATGAAACGTAAATCGCTATTTCTGTTGATGGCTGCAGCCTTTGTTTTCGCGGCTGCTGCTTACGCCCATCACTCCTTCGCCGCGACCTACTTTGAGGACCAGACCGTCACGGTCGAAGGAAAACTGGTACAGTTCCTGTTCCGTAATCCACATTCGTTCGTTCATATTGAAGCTCCCGATGACAAAGGAGAGGTCCAAACCTGGGCGGTCGAGTGGGGCGGCGGTGGCCAGTTGAGCCGCGAAGGCGTGGCCAGAGACACCCTTAAGCCGGGCGACCATGTCATCGTTAGTGGCAATCCCGGGCGAAACCCAGCAGACCACAGAATCCGAATGCGCTCGATTAGCCGGCCATCGGATGGTTGGAAGTGGTCTGGGGTAGTGCAATAGGCGCATTCCAGTAATGAATCACGAGATTCTGGGGAAACGCGCCGCGCTGGTCGCAGCAGCACTATTGCTCTCGATGCCCGCTCTACCCCAGGGTCGCGGTGGTGCTCCGGCTGGTCCTCCGCTATCGCCTAAAGATGCCGCTCCGATGGATCTAACCGGTTACTGGGTGTCCATCGTGACGGAGGACTGGCGTTATCGCATGGTCACCCCTGCTAAAGGCGACTATGCGAGTCTCCCCCTTAATCCCGAAGGCCGGAAAGTGGCCGACACCTGGGATCCAGCCAAGGATGAAGCATCCGGAAATCAGTGCAAATCTTACGGAGCAGCCGCTATCATGCGTGTGCCTGGGCGTTTGCACGTCACTTGGGACGACGACCACACGATGAAAATCGAAACCGACGCCGGAACGCAGACTCGCCTGCTACATTTTGGCGCCGCACAGCCACCGGCTGGAGAGCCGGCCTGGCAAGGATTCTCCGTGGCTACGTGGGATGTGCCGCCGGCAGGCAGGGGTATGGGCGGGGGAGGAGCAGCCGCCGTTCGACCGGGACAGCCACGCGCGGGCACCCTGAGAGTGGTTACCACGCATATGCGGCCCGGATACTTGCGGAAAAACGGCGTACCCTACAGCGGCAACGCGGTCATGACGGAATATTTCGATCGCACCAACGAACCCAACGGCGATTCCTGGCTCATCGTGACGACCATCATTAACGATCCGCAGTATCTGCAGCAGGAATTCATCACCAGCACGCATTTCAAGAAGCAGGGCGACGCGAGTGGATGGGCCCCGACGGCTTGCGAAGCGCGGTAGCTACTTCTTGAAGCTCTTGTAAACCGCCTCGACAAACTTGTCCGTGGTCCAGAAACCCGTGTCAGCGCCGTAACGCGGATCATAATCGCGCGTTGGCTTGGCGGCTTTCACCTGCTCCAGCGTCATCCCCTTCTTGACCATGTCCTGAATGCGATCGCGAATGATGGTAGTCATATCGCGAAATTCGACCACGTCGGCCTCGTCGCAGAGCCGCCCGTGGCCGGGAATCACATACGTTCCGCCCTCCTGCTTCTCCGCGGGAATGGTGATGTCCAGGATATGGTTCAGCGCTTTGACGACGCCTTGAATATTGCCGCCTCGGTCGATGTCGATGATCGGATAACTAGTGGTCACGAAAAGGTCGCCAGTGCTCACCACATCGGAGCGGCGGAAAAAGACGATGGTGTCGCCGTCGGTGTGCGCGGCTGGTTCGTGGAACATCTGGATCGCCTCGCCGTTGAAGAAAAGTTCCTTTTCAGCGCCATTGTAAGTGTCGGTAGGCCAAGCTGCCGAGGGCATGGCAGGCTGGCTGCCGGTGGGCGCGCTCATCCGATCCAGAACAGCCTGGTGCGCGAGCACAGTTGCGCCTTGTTGCGCGCTGGCGCCGATATCGCCCACTACGTTGCCGCCAGCGATGGTGCTGCCGGCTTTGGCGATTTTCTCGTTGCCGCCGATGTGGTCGGCATGGACGTGGGTGTTGATGATGTAGCGGATCGGTTTGTCTGAAACCTTGCGGATGGCCTCTAGAACCTTGTCGCTCATCTGCGGGAGCCCGGTATCGACCAACAAAATTCCGTCCTTGCCGATCGACAGAGTGATGTTGCCGCCCGCCCCAACCAGCATGTAGATGTTGCCCTGCACCGGGAGAATATGAAGCTCGGCGTTCTCGCCGTTCTGCTGTGCGTGAGCGAATGCGGCCGCGATGGCGCTCATGGCCAGGGCCGCAATGGAAAGCTTGAACAGATTTCGCTTCATGAGTGGCTTTATTTGGCCGTCGTATTTAGCGCCGTCTTGGCCGGCGAAGCGCTCATCATCTGTTTCAGCTTCAATTTGTATTCGGGATACATGGTCTCGGCGCCGCCGCGAGCAGCTTCTTCCGGAATGTGATATTTCGCCGGAAATTCGCTCAAGAATTTATTTGTACCTGGCAAGTGATGTGGTACATAGCCTTCCGGGCGTTCGATTTCCACCACGGCTTCGCAGGGATAAGGCGCAATCTGCTGGCGCGGGTCGGCCACCCAGTCGGTAGTGCGGACGAAAGGCTCGGTCAGATAAACGGGATCGCTGATAATCACCATTACCGTGAGGTAGCCATCGTGCCGCATGATGTGCTCGGTCACCGTGGCCTTGTCGCTGCGTGGAATGCCGTTGCGCCGAATCCAACCGACCTTGAGGTGCGTGGTCGTGACGGTCAGAATATCGCCGTCCCATTTTCCAGTCGAGAAACCCTGCCAGGTGTGCGCTGCGTACTCCGGCGGATGCGGGCGGCCATCCATGTAGATCGTTCTTTCGGGAGCCTGCCAGGAAATGTGCGTATGGTATGCGATCACCTGCTGGGTCGCTGTGTCGATCTCTTTCCAGATCCGAAGATTCGCCGGACCGCGCCAGGCGTAATCGGACGGATGTGGCTTGCATTGATGCTCAGGCAAAGTCAGCAGCGAGGCATCCCAGCTATCGCCCCTCAGTCGCGCCGCCGCGTTGATCGGAAGGCCAAGGTAATCTCCGATTTCAGGTCCCGGAATCCGCTCCGGCTGATCCTCGTGAAATCGGGGAGCCCACTCTCCTGACGGATCTACTTGGGCAAGCGCCGGGCCGCTCCCGAGCGTGCTTAAGAGCAAAAGAAAAGGACCGGCGATTTTGGCTGGCTTGGCGTAACGCATTTAGGCACTCCAACGGAGAATTAGCTCAATTATCAGGGTAGTCGATAAGCGAACCCTAACGCTTGCAGAAACTCCACTTGCGGGAACAGAATCTTGATTTCGGCGACGGTCTATCCTACAATTTGGCAAACGAGGAACCGTTTTCCGTGAAACCCAAAAACTCGACCTCCGATAGTCCGATGAGCCGCCGGGGTTTTGCGACGCTCGTAGCCGGTGGCCTTTCGCTGGTCGCAAGCGCGGAGCTGGAAGCACAAACCCCAGGACCACAAAGCGACGCCGCTCATGCCGTCGGACCGGCGCTCGACATCGCCGAGTGGAGCTACTTCTGGGTGGGCGTCGAGCGTGCCGACTTGGCTCGCGGAACCGTGGTCTCGGGTAAGCAGATGTATGTCGAATATCAGACTCCCGCGCGCGTCCGCCATCCCTATCCGATCGTGCTGGTGCATGGCGGCGGCGGACAAGGCACGGACTGGATGGGCACTCCGGATGGGCGTCGCGGTTGGGCGACCTTGCTCCTCGAAGAAGGCTACAAAGTTTATGTCGTCGACCGTCCCGGCCACGGCCGCTCGCCATTTCATCCTGACCTGCACGGCCCGTTCCCGCAACAGATGCTCGCGCTCGAAAACATGTCAGGCCAATTCACGCCGCCGAATTCCCACTCGCGCAATCCGAACCAATTCCGGAAGTTGCACAACCAGTGGCCTGGCACGGGCGAAGTAGGATCGCCGGATTTAGACCAGCTTGTCGCATCGCAAGGAGGCTCTTACGTCACCGTCGTGGGACCCGGTGGGCCAGGCGCGGGTTTCGGCGCGGGGCAAGCCATTGCACACCAAGCCTGGCGCGAGCGCGGCGCCATGCTGCTCGACAAGATTGGTCCCGCGATCATCATGACCCACTCCGCCGGCGGACCGTTCGGATGGCTGGTCGCCGAAGCGCGGCCGAACCTGGTCAAGGGCATTGTCGTGATCGAAGGTGGCGGCACGCCCTTCAATGGCGCCAATGTCTGGGGACTCTCCACCATTCCGGTAACGTACGATCCTCCCGTATCCGATCCTTCCGAAATCAAGCGAACCCAGGTCAAGCCTACCGAGCCCGGCGTCAATCCCTATTTCCTGCAGGAAGAGCCCGCGCACAAGCTGAAAAACCTACAAGGCATCCCGATGGTGATCGTTACTTCCGAGGCATCGTTTGCATCGCCGGGCAATCCGGGTGCGGTAGCATTTCTCAAACAGGGTGGCTGCAGGGCGGAAGAGCTCCGCTTGGTCGACCACAACATTCATGGCAACGGGCACATGATGATGGTCGAGAAAAACAACCGCGAGGTGTTGCAGCCGATTCTCGATTGGGTTTCGAAGAACGTCGAGAAAGACGTCTCCATACCCGGCGCGCGCGGCGGAGAAACCGCGCTGAAGCTCGCCAATCAGGGCTTCTTCTGGGTCGGCACGGAACACAAGACCATGCCGTACGGGACCATCATCAGCGGCCAGATGTATGTCCAGTATCTGATCCCGGCGCAGGTGCGCCATCCATATCCCGTGATTCTGGTCCACGGAGGCACCGGCCAGATGCTCCATTACATGGGCGAAGGTGACGGACAGGCGGGCTGGGCTCACTATTACGCGCAGGCAGGTTATCGCGTTTACATGGTGGATCGTCCTGGGCACGGTCGCGCGCCTTATCATCCCGACGCGCTCGGACCAATCGGCCCCCAACCCACTTATCAATTGATAATGCCCGATCTGCGGCGAGCGGCCGTGGGTCCGAATCATCAGTATGCGGGGACCGGCGAGATCGGCGATCCGGTGCTCGATCAATTGATGGCCAGCCAGAATGCCGCGCCGCAGGACAATCTCTTTGCACATCGGCTCTGGGCCAGCCGCGGTGCCGAGCTTCTCGACAAGATCGGACCATCCATCGTGCAGGTTCATTCCGCGGGCGGCCCTTTTGGCTGGCTGGTCGCGAACGAGCGGCCCAGACTAGTGAAAGCCATCGTGAACGTGGAAGGCGGAGGCGCTCCTCTGACTCCGCAGACTCCCTGGGGACTGACCGACATCTCCCTCGCCTACGATCCGCCCGTTTCGGATCCGAAAGAGATCGCGACGCGAGACGTCACTCCTGCTGTTGGACCGCCCTACAAGCTGCAAGCCGAGCCGGCGCGCAAGCTCAAAAACCTGCAGGGCATCCCGATCGTCTATGTCACCGCCGAAAAGTCGGGGCGAACTGGTGGCCCGGCCGTGGTCGCTTTCTTGAAGCAGGCCGGCTGCACCGCCGAAGACCTGCAACTGAAGGATCGCGGAGTTCTTGGCAACGGCCATTTCATGATGATCGAGAACAATCGCCGGCAGGTGTTCGACGTAATTCAAGGCTGGATCGAGAAAAATGTTCCAGCCAAGGCCTGAGTGGACGACCACCTGACCGTCCTCTTGCGGCTGCAACAGTTCGCCGACAGTGCTCTTCCCATCGGCGGCGCTGCGCACTCCTTCGGTCTGGAGTCTCTGGTCGACAGTGGTTTGCTGGACGCTGACGGAATCGAATCGTTTTTTCTCGATTATCTGGAGGAGGCTGGAACTCTTGAGGCTGCCTACTGCGCGGCAAGTTCCGAGATCACGAGTCTCGATCGGTGGCTGGCGCTAAGTGTCGAACTCAGCGCACGAAAGCTGTCTCGCGAATCTCGCGATGCCTCAGCATCTATGGGACGCCGGTTCCTGGAACTGGCTGCGCGCGTTTCGGAGATCCCGCTTCTGGTGTCCGCATCGGAACAGGGAACGCAACTTCATCTTGCTCCGTGTTTCGGACTTGTTGCAGGAGCAATCGGTGTCGCCCCGGAGCCGGCGTCAGCTGCGTTTCTCCAGCAATCACTCACCACGCTCGTTTCCTGCTGCCAGCGACTGCTTCCGCTTGGCCAGACGCGGGCGCACGAGATCCTCTGGAGGCTAAAACCGGCGATCGTTTGCGCCGCTCGGCGCGCTATCGAGGCGCCCCCGGAGCATTTAAGCTGCTTCACGCCATTGCTCGATCTGGCGTCCGCGCGGCACTCCACACTCCAAACGCGTCTCTTCATCAGCTAGCTCATGCCCAATCTCCATCTCTCATTCGAACGGAATACCGGAGGCGCGACCATTTTGCGCGTAAAGCAACAGCAGCCGCCCTGGCGAGTGATTCGCGGATTCGAGTCGCCATCGGGTGAGTTGCTCGCCCACGTGCACAATGTCTCGGGTGGGATTCTCGATACTGATTCGCTCGATTGTCGAATCGACGTCGCACCGGGCGCCCAAGCCCAGGTCACTTCAACTGGCGCGACCCGCGTCTACCGCAGCCGCACAACCGAGCGCATCGCTTCGCAGCGAGCAGCGTTGACCGTCGGCGAAAACGGCTATCTCGAATACCTTCCGGATCAACTGATCCCGTTCGCTGGTTCCCGCTTCGATCAATCCATGCGCGTAGAACTGGCTAGCGGCGCTTCGCTCATTTTGTGGGACCGGATTGCGCCCGGCCGCGAAGCATCGGGCGAACTGTTTCGCTATGAATCGCTGGCTTCCGCATTCGAGCTGGTTGCCGAAGCGGAGCCGATTGCAATCGAACGCTGGACTATCGCTCCGCTGCTGCACCGCGTGGACGCGCTCCCTAGACTCGGGCGCTTTAATCACTTCGGTTCGTGTTACGTCTGCCGCGCTGGCGAGCCTGCTCCGTACTGGCGCAGGTTCGAATCGAAGATGCAGCAAATCGCGGACCGGCTTTCGGGTCCTGAGGTATTATGGGGAATTACTTCGCTGCGGGCGCATGGAATCGTCGCCCGAGGCGTCGCAACGAGCGGGCGATCGCTCAACGACGGCTTGTTAGAAATCTGGAAGGCCGCCAAGTGGCATCTCTGTGGCCGCGTCGCCACGCTTCCCCGAAAAGTACATTGATCCAAGGAGGTCGCATTGCACCTGACGCCGCGTGAGCAGGAGAAGCTCATGATCTTCACCGCTTCCGAATTGGCTCGAAAACGGCGCGCCCGCGGCCTGAAACTGAATTATCCGGAAGCCATGGCCATCCTCTCGGCCGAGATTCTCGAAGCCGCGCGTGATGGCAAGAGCGTTGCCGACATCATGGCGAGCGGAGGCTCCATCCTTACGCGCGAAGACGTGATGGACGGCGTAGCGGAGATGATCCACGATGTTCAGGTGGAAGCGACGTTCCCTGACGGCACGAAACTGGTTACGATTCACGACCCGATTCAATAGGAGCGCGGATGCATCCCGGAGAGTACATTCTCGGTGACGGCGACATTGAGTTGAACGCTGGTCGGTCAACCGCGCGAGTATTGGTCAGCAACAAAGGCGACCGTCCGATTCAAGTCGGGAGCCATTATCATTTCTTCGAAGTGAACGGCGTACTCGATTTTGATCGTGCTGCAGCATACGGCATGCGCCTCGATATTTCAGCCGGCACCGCCATCCGCTTTGAACCCGGCGAAGAAAAGGAAGTACCGCTAGTGGCATTGAGCGGCGGGCGCGCCGTCTACGGGCACAACGGAAAGGTCAACGGCGTCTTGCGGACGAAGGGGCCCGGGGCAGGGAAATGAGCGTCAAGATTCCCCGCCGTACTTACGCCGACCTGTACGGCCCAACCACCGGCGATCGCGTGCGCTTAGCGGACACCGAGCTGATTGTCGAAGTCGAGCGCGATTACGCTGTCTATGGCGACGAGATCACGTTCGGTGGCGGCAAAGTGATCCGTGATGGAATGGGACAGAGTTCCACCGCAGTGCGCGAGACTGAGCACGGCGCGCTCGATCTGGTGATCACCAATGCGTTGATTATCGACCACTGGGGCATCGTGAAGGCCGACATCGGGATCCGCGACGGCCGGATCGTCAAAATCGGCAAGGCCGGCAATCCCGACACGCAGGCGGGCGTGGATCCGGATCTCGTTGTGGGGGCGGCGACCGAAGTCATCGCGGGCGAGGGCAAGATCGTTACCGCTGGCGCCATTGACTCGCACATCCATTTCATTTCGCCGCAGCAAATCTACGAAGCGATATCGAACGGCATCACTACCATGATCGGCGGCGGCACGGGCCCAGCCACAGGAACCAACGCGACCACCTGTACGCCGGGCCGCTGGAATTTGGAGCAGATGCTTCGCGCTGCAGAGGCTTGGCCGCTGAACTTCGGATTCCTGGGGAAGGGAAATGCCGCCACACGCGCGCCACTGGCCGAACAGATTCTCGCGGGTGCATGCGGTCTCAAGCTGCACGAAGACTGGGGCACCACGCCGGCGGCGATTGATGCTTGTCTGCGCGTAGCCGACGAGTACGACGTCCAGGTCGCCATTCACACCGACACACTGAACGAAGCAGGATTTGTGGACGACACCATCGCCGCTATTGACGGCCGGACCATCCACACCTATCACACCGAGGGCGCGGGCGGCGGCCATGCACCCGACATCATCAAGGTCGCTGGGCTGCCCAACGTTCTTCCTTCTTCCACTAACCCGACCCGGCCACTCACCGTGAACACCATCGCCGAGCATCTCGACATGCTTATGGTGTGCCATCATCTGAATCCGCAGGTGCCCGAAGACGTCGCATTCGCCGAAAGCCGCATCCGGCAGGAGACCATCGCTGCCGAGGATATCCTGCACGATCTCGGCGCCATAAGCATGACGTCGAGTGACTCGCAGGCCATGGGCCGGATCGGCGAGGTCGTGATTCGCACCTGGCAGACCGCACATAAGATGAAAGTGCAGCGCGGGCCGTTGGCCGGTGATTCTTCGCGCAATGATAACAACCGGGTCAAACGTTACGTCGCGAAGTACACCATCAATCCGGCGATCGCGCATGGCATCTCGCACGAGGTCGGTTCGATAGAGCCGGGAAAGTTAGCGGACTTGGTCCTCTGGAGCCCGGCGTTCTTTGGAGTGAAACCAGAAATGATAATCAAAGGCGGCTTCATCGCCTGGAGCGTGATGGGCGACGCCAATGCGTCCATTCCGACGCCTCAACCCGTTCTTTATCGGCCAATGTTCGGATCTTTCGGTAGCGCCATCCAGGCCATTTCACAGACGTTCGTTTCCCTCGCGTCATTACCTCACGTGGAGCGTCTCGGATTGCGGAAGCAGCTCGTGCCTGTGCGGAATTGCCGGAACATCGGAAAGAAGAACATGGTCCATAATTCGGCGACGCCGAAGATTGAGGTAGATCCGGAAACCTACGAGGTCCGGGCCGATGGAGAGCTGCTGACTTGCGAGCCGGCCAGCGTACTGCCGATGGCTCAACGGTACTTCTTATTTTGACTATGAACCACACAAAAGAGCGCGCGTTTCGTATCGGCGTTGCCGGACCGGTCGGCAGCGGAAAGACGGCTTTAGTCGATGTGCTGAGCAAAGCATTGTGGCCGGCAGTCAACCTGGCGGTGGTCACCAACGATATCTACACGCGCGAGGACGCCGAGTTCCTGATTCGACAGGGCACGCTGCCGGCCGATCGCGTACTAGGCGTCGAAACCGGCGGCTGTCCTCATTCCGCGATCCGTGAAGATGCCTCCATGAACCTGGACGCGATCGATCAACTGGAACGCGCGCATCCCGGCCTCGAACTGGTATTTGTCGAGAGCGGGGGCGATAATCTCGCGGCCGCGTTCAGTCCGGAGCTTGTGGATGCGTTCATCTACGTCATCGACGTTGCCGGCGGCGACAAGATCCCGCGCAAAGGCGGACCGGGTATCACGCGGTCCGACCTGCTGGTGATCAATAAGATCGATCTGGCGCCCCATGTCGGTGCGTCGCTCGATGTGATGGATCGGGACGCGCGCATTAAGCGCGGCGATCGGCCGTTCCTGTTCACCAATCTCAAAGCCGGCGCCGGTGTCCCCGACCTGCTCGCCTGGCTCCGCGACAAAATTAATTAGTGTGTCATCGCGTAAACCACATAGTTCACGCCGATCCGAATCCCTAGCGCCGAGTACTTTTCCGGATACTCAGGCTCATCTGCCCACTCCCAGGAATCACCGATATCCGAATTGAACGACATCGCCACCATGATGCGGCCCTTGTCATCCAGGATGCCCTTCCAGTGCGGGATCGCGCCGTCGTTTCTGTACATTCTTCCCGCCCGCAAGGCCCACTGGCCCGGTACTTGATAGCGGTCGTCCAGATCGTAGACCGTGTGGAAAATCGAATCGGCGTCCTCCACTTCCACCACTGGCCGATCCGGAAAAACGCGGTCCATACTCTCGGCGAACCGGTTCCACTCTTCGGTGCCCCAGAAATCATCCAGCATTAGAAAGCCGCCGCGCAGCAGAAAATCGCGCAGCTTTTTCACCTGGGCCTCGGTCAACTTCCAATCGCCCATTTCACCGGCAACCAACCACGGCCAATTGTAGACGTCGTCGTCATCGTCCAAATTTACCGGCTGTTCCACCGACCGCGCGTGGATGCGCGTCAGCCGCCGCAACGCCGTCGCAAAATGGCGGTCCGCCCGAGGATAATCTTGCGTCCAGCTCGTGCCGCCTTCCCGCCAGTCATAGGACACTCCGAAACGATAGCGCCATCCAAAACGGGCATGCGGATGCTGCGGATACATCAGCCGGGCTTGCACCCACTCGGCGTGTTCCTGATAATCCGCTGGCAGTGGAATATTGTCATAAGGTTCCATGCTCGGATAAACACGGAACGGACGCTGGAAGGCATACAGCACCGTCAAGCAGGCCATGCCGGCGCCAACCCACCAGATCGATTTGCGGATCGCCATCGAGCTTGCTTCGAGCATAGCACTCGGGCGACTCGCCGTCTCGATGCCTAAGCGCTCTTCAGCTCTTTTTCCACTGACTCAGCGAAGTAATCGATGTCGCTAACCGTGCTGTAGATGTGCGGAGTGACGCGAATCCCGTCGTACTCTTCGTGTCCCACGTGGGCGGTCACGATGTTGTATTTGTTCCACAGGATGTCCGTGATCTTCTGCGGGTCGACGCCATTGAACGCCAGGAAGCCGATGCCGCAGGATTGCGCCGGATCCTCGCTGTGCAGAATCTTGACCTTCGGATTCTGCGCCAGCCGGTGTGCCCAGCGATCTCGCAGATAGCGCAGCCGCGCCGCTTTGCGATCGATTCCAATATTCTCGCTAAAGATCAGCGCCGCGCTAATAGCGTTGTGATTCGCCGCGGGATGTGTTCCAATCTCCTCGAACTTGCGGATGTCGTTTTTCTGCCTGTCGGAAGAAGCCATGAGCGACCACGTGCTCGCAATACGCGACTTCCGAACATACAGGAAACCCGTTCCGACCGGCGCGCAAGTCCACTTGTGCAAGCTCACTCCGTAGTAGTCGCAACCCAGATCGGAGAGGTTGTACGGGAAATGATTGAAGGCATGTGCGCCGTCCACAATCACCGGAATATTGCGCGCGTGAGCCATCTCGCAGATCTTCTTGATGGGGAAGATCTGGCCGGTGCGATTGGTGATGTGGCAAACCAGGATCAGCTTGGTCTTCGGAGTAACGGCGCGCTCGAAGCGCTGGTAAAGATCATCCATGCTGGGCGGCGGAACCGGGAACGAGATCATTTTCAGTACGATTCCCTCGCGGCGCTCCCGCTGCCGGAACGTCGTCAGCATGCGTGGATAATCCTGATTGGTAGTCAGTACCTCATCGCCCGCCTTCAGATCAATGCCATACTGCGCGTTCTCCAGCGACTCGCTGGAGTTGCGAGTGATCGCGATCTCCTCCGGATCGCAGCCGGCCACCTTGGCCACCCTTTGCCGAACCTCCTCAACCTGCTTCTCCAGGATATTTATCATGGTGTGTATCGGACCCATGTTGCTGTAGTCCAGATACCGGCGCATGGCGTCTTGCACTATCAGCGGCGCGGGACTGACATACCCGTTATTCAGATTGATGACGTTGCGGTCAACGGTGAAGGCGTTGCGAATCTCAGCCCAATAGTCTTCATCGCTTGCGACCTCGATTGGGGTCTGATCCTTGACCGACCGCGCAGCCGCAGCGGCGCGTTCTATCGCATTCGTTTGGAAAGCCACCAGGGCCGAGCCGGCCGCCGCGTGCAAAAAGTTTCTACGATCCACAAGTTTATTCTCCTATTGCCAGTTTGGGCCAAATGTACCACACCTGAGCGCTGGATGGAAGCACGGTGCCGTGACTATATGATGGTCTATTCCGCGGCCGGCTTCGGCGGATACGACGGCTTGCGATACAGAATTCGCGGATCCATGCCCGCCGGAATTGCCACGTGCATAAAAACCGCCATCATCTCGTCGAAAGTTTGATCGCCCCATCGAACCTCTTTCGAAGGATCCGGATTGTACGGATTGTTGGGTGAGTTGTCGTAGTAAGCCACGGCTTCGACTCGTGTCCCGGCCGGCAGCCGCAGTTCACCCGCAGGCTCGTAAGTAATCTGCCAGTTGAAGTCGTACTTGGGCACTCGCAGCAGCGCTTCCGAATGCCCGTCCGGATAAGTCGCGCTCACCTCCGCCGATTTCCCGCGCAGATGCATGTGCGGATTGATGCCCAGCACACGCACGTCGGTGCCGAAAGTTGCTGTCGCCTGCGCGCGATAGTTGCTGTCGTAAGGTGGGATTTTCAACCCGAACGATCCCATGCCGTATGTGATCACCTGATACTCCGGAGCAGCGGGTGCGAAGACGAACCCGACGCCCGATATGTCTTTAGTGGCTTTCCCATTGGGCGTGTAGTGAACCTGTAGCATAATGTCCGCGCCCGCTGGAAGTCGCATCGCATAGCCCTTCGGCAGCACCAGCGGAGGAATGCCCGGCACATACTCGGCGATGATTCCATCCGCGGCCCCGGTCTCGGGCGCGGTCGAAGGTTTCGCCACCGGCACGCCCGGCTGCGCGTCCGCCATCCACTTCGATCCAGCGCGTCGCCAGAATGCCGCCACGTGGTGAACGATGGCGCGATTTCCCGGACGCACTTCAAACGCTTGTACCCATTTGTCCTCTTTGAAACCGGGAATCAGGATCCATTGATAATCGATCGTGCCTTGCGCTGGGACGTCATAGGGAATTGGCATATTCAGCACAGCATCCGGCTTTCCGATCGCCCATCCTTCAGTGAATTCGAGCGGCGCGGGCGCGTCTTTCGAATTACCCTCCGGCGCTCCGGCATCCGCCCACTTGACCAGCATGGCGATCTCGTCCTCGCTCAGCCACCGGTCATTGCGGAAGTGCCCCACCGATTCATCCGCCGACCACGGTGGCATCTTCCGTGTCAGCACTGCTTGCTTGATCGCCTTCGCCCAGGGCCGCGCATCGCTATAAGTAAGGAGCGGCATCGGCGCTGCTTCGCCCGGACGATGACAGCCCTGACAGCGGGCCTGGAGTACGCGCTCTATATCGCGGTGAAACGTGATTTTTCCATCGGCGGCAAAGGCCAGAGCAGGTATCGCCCATGCGAACAAAGTGAGAGCGGTTCGATCAAATCGCATGTTTCTAGAATACTCCTGCCGAGTGAAGACAGCCTAGTCGAGCGATCCTAGCGCCTTGGTCGCCGGGCGGCGTGAGATAGGCTATTATTGCTTGCCGAGTCGCCGGCGATGCAGCGCGCGCGATAGGATCGCCGCGACACCCGCCGAGCACAGGAAGATTGAGCCGGGTTCCGGCACGCTGGATTGCGCGGCCTGGAAGTCGAGCGCGACCTGATCGAAATCGGCTTGATTGGTGGGAGCGGCGGGCGGTCCACCGCCAGGCTCGTTAGCCGAAAACAGGATTTCGAGGTGAGCGCCCAGGTTGGGATTGCTGGCCAGAATGTTGACGGTTAGGCCGGGGTTTGTATCTTTAACGAAGGAGTCGACGGGTACGGTCAAGTCGTTGCTGTCGGAAGCGATGACAGTGCTGCCAGCGAGCAATTCCACCGTATAGGGGCCGAGAGGGGCACCGTCGTTGCGGCTCCCGATAAAAACCGACAGCGAGTATGTACCAGCCTGAAGGGTCGAACTAAGGACCTGGAAGATCGATCCGGTATTAATGAAAGCGACGCTTGTACCATCCGGTATTCGGGAGAGGGGATTGTACTGCAACATGGCCGGAGCGAGAGCACCAGCGTCGGGGCCCGAGACCGACCATCCCGATGATCCTGCGACGTTACCAAACGGAGTCGCATCCACGCAACCGGCAACATACTGCTGGCCGCTATCGATGAAATTCCCCGACCCCGCCGCGAGTTTGTTGTTGCCCGAGCAGCCGGTACTGTCGACAAACTCGAAGCTGGGATTGATTATAGCGAGAGGAGCTGCCTGAATCTGACAGGCTGCAAGAGCTCCAGCGACAATGAATAACTTGCTTGAAATGTTTAGCGTATTAAACGCCATAGTTCCTCCGTTTGGCGTATCTACCGCTGTAGAATGGAGCCGGGACCGCCGATGGTGAGCATGTAACAAATCGGGGGCGCAAGTCTTGGGGAGGCGATCAAGCTTCGATGAAAGATAACTCAAAGAGTTATGAAAGCGAGGGCGAGAAGCCCCCCAGCGCATCGACGCCGGAACTTTACTTGTTTGGGCCGTACCAACTGGACACCCGCGAACGTGTTCTGCTGTCGGGCGGGCAGACGGTTCCCCTGAGCCCGAAGGCGATCGAAACGCTCATAGCTTTGGTGCGGCGGCACGGCCGGGTAGTGACTAAAGAAGAGTTACTTCAAGCAGTCTGGCCGGATACTTTCATCGAGGAGGGTGTCCTGGCGCAGAATATCCTCACACTACGCAAGGCCCTCCAGAACTCGGATTGGATCGAGACGGTTCCGCGTCGAGGCTACCGGTTTTCCGCGCCGGTCAGCCTGCCTGAAACGACGCAGCCTAAAACTCTTCGCCCTGAAATTACCGCATCTCCGAAAACTAGCGCTCCTGGGGCCAGCCTTCGAAAGCGGGCAATCGAGGCGGTTGTGGTGGCGGCGTTGATCGTCGCGGGATTCTTCGCGTTTCGCGCGGCGCGCGCACGCGGGGGTCCGCACGATGTACCGATCCGGTCACTCGCCGTGCTCCCTTTTCAATCAATTTCTAAAGAGCCGTCCTATCTCGGCTTGGGGCTAGCGGACGTATTGATCAACCGGCTGGGCATGCTGCATCAGATAGCTGTTCGGCCGACCACCGCCGTGCGAAAATTCGCGGAAGGAGCGATTGCGGATCCACTGGCCGCGGGGCGGGAGTTAGGTGTCGATGCCGTTTTGGAAGGCAATATTCAGCGCGACGGCGATCGCGTCCGGGTCACCGTACACGTGCTGCGAGTGACGGACGGTGCATCGCTATGGACGGCCAAGTTCGACCAGCGCGACGACACTCTGTTTGCGCTGGAAGACTCGATCGCGGGCGAAGTCGCCAACGGCCTGGCGCTCGACCTGACGCCCAGCGAGCGCCAACGCCTGGTCAAGCGTTACACCGAAAATGCCGCGGCCTGGCAAGCCTACCTGCGCGGACGCTATTTGTGGAACCGCCGCACGCCGGAAACGCACCAGAAAGCAATCGAGGAGTTCGAGCAGGCTGAGCGCATCGATCCTCGCTACGCTTTGGCTTATGCCGGGCTAGCGGATGCGTATGCGCTGTTGGGCTCGAATCCAAATCGTGTCATGCCGCGCGCCCAGGCGATGGAAAAGGCACGCTCGGCGGCGCTCAAAGCGCTGGAGATCGATAGCGATCTCGCCGAGGCGCACACTGCGCTCGCTTTTATCCTGATGCACTATGACTGGAAGTTAGATGAGGCGGAACGGGAATATCGGCGGGCGCTCAGCCTTAATCCGAGCTATCCGACCGCGCACCAGTGGCATGCTGTGAACCTTCTGGTGACGGGGAATGGAGACGATGCAGTGCAGGAGTTGAAAACTGCGCAGGCGCTTGATCCCACCTCGCTGATTGTTATGGCGGACATGGCCGAGCTCTACATCTTTACGGGCCAGCTCGCCGAATCTGAAGCCGAGGGCCGTCGGGCGTTGAACCTCGATCCATCGTTCTCAATCGTGCGTTGCTGGCTGTCCTGGGCGCTGACCGGACAGCGCCGGTTCGAGGAAGCCGCGGCGATCCTGGGACCCGATCCCGCCGGGAACGATTCAGCACGAATCTCGGCTCTTGCGTACCTGGATGCGGCCGCCGGCCGACAAGCGAAGGCTCGCGAGAGAATCGCGGCGCTGGTCAGTTTAGCCCAGAATGATTTCGGACTCGCCTCTCTAGTAGCAGCTTCCTATGCTTCCCTGGGCGACGTAAAAGCGATGATTCCGTGGCTGGAAAGGGCGTTCGAGGAACGGTCCGGAGCGTTGCTGTTGCTGTACGTTCATCCCGAGTTCGCGCCGGTGAGAAACGATCCCCAATTTCGCGAGTTTGTGACGCGAGCCGGCTTACCGCCCTCGTTGGCCAAGAAATAGGCGAACCCGTGGCGTAGGTCTCCGCCTGCGAGAGAAAAACTTGCCCCACTCATCTCTAGGGCGTGCTATACTCGTCCCTTCAGAAAATTGTGATTTCCCGTCGTTCTCTCCTGAGAGATGCGGCGTTCGTTTTAGGAGCGCCGCTGCTCAATCGGGGCCGGTTTTCGCTCTTCGCTCAGAGCGAAGTGGAGTACTCCGCTCGCGCGCTGGACTTGGTTCGCGAATCCACCGTGATCGACATGCTGGGCCTCCTCACGCTGAATTTCAAGAAGCTTTCCGCCTGGCGAACCGATCCAGCCAGTTTCCAAACCACCGATTTGAAGAAGTTGAAGGACTCGGGAATCACCATTTTCCATCCGGCCGTGGGTTATACCGAAGGCAATATTTACGCCAGCTCCCTATGGGACATTTCTGCCTGGGATGCTTTCATCGCAGCGCACCCCAGCGACTTTCTCCGCGTCGATTGTCCTGGCGATGTCGAACGAGCCAAAACCCTCGGCAAGATTGGCATCGTGATTGGCCAGCAGAACTCCGGTCATTTCCGATCGATCGACGACGTTGACCGCTTCTACCACCTGGGCCAGCGAGTCTCGCAGCTTACCTATGGCCATAATCTACTCGGCGGAGGATCCATCGACGTGCGCGACCCCGGCCTGACCCAATATGGAGCCGAGGTCGTCTCTCGCATGAACGACTTGGGCATGGCCGTGGATGTCTCCCACTGCGGAGATCGCACCACCCTGGACGCGGTGGCGGCTTCGCGCAAGCCCGTGCTTGTTACTCACTCCAATTGCCGTGCGCTGGTTCCCGGTAGTGCGCGCTGCAAGACCGATGAAGGGATCCGGAAAGTGACGGCGGCGGGCGGCGTGATCGGCGTCACCATGGTGCGCTATTTCGTTTCTTCCGGCGGCCCGGCCACTATCGAGAATGTACTCGATCACATCGATCATGTAGCCCAGTTGGCCGGAGTAGAACACGTGGGCATCGGCAGCGACGTCGATCTGCAGGGCCGCGACTCGCGCGGTCATCTGTCCCGAAAAAACGATCTGGACGGGATTGACTACGAAAAAAAGATTTATGATCTTACCGAGGGCTTGGTCCGGCGAAACTACTCCAATCCCGACATCCAGCTCATCCTGGGTGGAAATTTCCAGCGCGCTCTCGCCGACATCTGGTCCGTTTAGGCCAAAGAGAATTCCGTCCGCCCCACGCCATACTCGCTGCACACCTGCAGAATGACTGGCGCGGCCTCCGCCTGGGCTGGCACCGAATAGTCAATCGCATAGCGGTTCAGCAGATGCCTGTAATTCTGCTCGAATTCGTCCGCCAGCTGGTCGACCCTGCTGGTGTGAAAAGTTCCATCAGGCGTGGATAGACAGAGATCGCGAAAGCCCTCGCATTTTTCCGGAGAAGCCGGACAGATGCCGCGCAGGGTAATGCCTTCCGTGGCAATCAATTGTCTTAGCGGCTTCAGGTTCTCCGGATCATCCAGCGCATCCACGGCGCTTTCGTGAACGAACACAAACAGATGCCGCTTCCCGGAACTCTTGTCCATGGCGTCAATTTGACGCCGGATCGCCTGCAGAGCGTCTGCGGTAGTATGTTTGCTCGGAACCGGCAGAGAGATCGCTTTTTCTAACTGGCCAACGTCAGCCATAAAGCCCTTGCGCGTCTTCAACTCCTGAGTGATCAAGGCATCGTCATAAGGCAGAGACGATTTTTGCAGGTGCGCGTTGGGGTCGACCGCAACCGCTTCGATAGCGTATCGATCGATCCTCCACCAATCTTCGGGGCGCTTCAGCGCAAGGCAGCGTTTCAAACCCTCTGCCACCGCGCGTCCAAAAGGGTCTGAATCGGAAAGGAACCGCGGCGCTACGCTGCCGATCACGAGAGCCGCCGGGTTATTTGGCAGCTTGACCTCGTAGTTCTCGATCAGTGTTCCACCTTCCCAGAGAGCGAATTCGGTCGGTTTCATGCCGGTGATTTCGTCGCCCTCCGAACGCGACAATGCAAATTCCACATGCCGGCCACCATCCGCTTTGACGGCGGCGCATGAGACGCATATCTGTATTGCTCCTTTCTCCGCGCTCGCTTTTTCGCGGCGCCGGATGCGCGACAGGGTCCGAGTAACCGCCAGCTTCATCTTGCCCTGCGACAACTTGAATTGCTCCATCAGAAAGGGAATGAACCGCGGGTCTTCTGTTTCCGCGATAGCCCACATAGCCGAAGCGCGGAACAGTGGATCGGCATGCTGCGCCATATCCAGCAACGCCCTCACTGCCTTTCGATCCGACAGGCGGTACAGTCCCAGCGCGGCATTCCCCACCACGCGGTTGTTTTGCGACATCAAAGCGGCTGTGAACACCGGGCGGGCCTCCGCTGTATCCATCGCCCACAGGGCTTCGACCGCGTTAGCCTGAACCCGCGCATCCTTGTCCATCATTCTGCGGCTGATCCAGGCCGGGTTTCTTAAACCGCGGCCAATCAACAGCGCCGCTTTCGATCGCACCGCTTTGTCCGGATGGACCATCAGTTCGGTCTGGAAGGAAGGCCAGCTGTTTTGTGCCGGGATAGCCCCCAGAAGTTCGAGAATCCGCATCACGTGCATCGTGCTTTCTTGCGTGGCACGGCTTTGCAATGCTCTGCTCAACGCCATCTCCAGGGCGGGTTGCAAGCGAGAGCCCATCTCGTCAATCGCTTTGGCCGCCGCTACCGCGTCTTTCAGACTGCACGTGCCCTCATCCAGCAGTCCCGCCGTCAGGAGCTTCTCCTTGGTCAGCAGAAACATCAAGAAGCTCGCACCCGCCGAGACCTTCGCGTTCGCCAACACTCGTATGCCCGCTGCGCAGAACGTCGGCGCGTCAGAGGTCAGCAACCGCACCAGAGACTCCTTGCTGACCATGTCCTTCTCGCTGAAGGACTCCACCAGCGCCGAAATGTCTTTCGCGTAGCTCTCGAGTAAACGTGGCTCGCAGGCCATACTACCGCTCCACATTTACTCATCGGCTCAAAAGGGGCTTCTTTTGCGTTGGAATTGTGGCTCGCTGCTGCGGCTACCGAATCGCTACTCGTACCGCAAGGCTTGCATCGCGTCTATCCGGCTGGCCCGCATCGCCGGTATGTACCCGGCCGCGCAACCCACCGCCGCCAGCACCACAGCCGCCAGCGCCAGCGTCCCCGGGTCGTGACCCGTAATTCCGTACAACTGCGCCTGCACCAGGCGTGTGAGGCCGATCGCCCCCGCCAGCCCGGCGGCAATCCCGATGGACACCAGCACCAGCACTTCGCGCATTACCAACCAAATCACGTGCTTTTGGAACGCGCCCAGCGCCATGCGAATCCCGATCTCCCGTGTGCGCCGCGCCACTGTAAACGCCATCACCCCGTAAAGACCGATGATCGCCAACAGCGTCGCCAGAAAACCAAACACCATCGACAAGCTCGCAACTAACCGCTCCACCAGCAGCGATTTCGAAACCTGATCGTCCAGCGTCCGCATGCCGTATAGCGGAAGATTGCTGTCCAGCTCCCGTACTTTCCCGCGTACCGCTCCGAAGAACTGATCGGCTGCCATGGTGGTCCGCACGTACACCGTCATACCGCCTACAAAGTTGCTCGCCAGATAAGGCGTGCACATCTGGATCGGAATTTCATCGCGGAGGTTGGTGTACTTGATATCTTTGAACACCCCCACGATTTCCATGTCCAATTTAGTGGTGGTATCGATGCCGAACCCCGTGTGACGGCCGATCGCGTTGCCGGCCGAGCGAAAGAATCGCTTCGCAAATTTCTCGTTTACCAGCACCACCGTGGGCGCGGTGTTGTCCGGCTTCTCGCCATGCTGCACGAACTGGGTGTCCTTCGGCGTGAAGTCACGGCCCGCCAGAATGGGCACGCCCAGCGTGGCCAAATAGCCCGGCCCGATGGAGTTCATGTAAGGATCGGGAGTCTCGCTGGCCTTGGCTGGATGATAGCCCTCGATAGTCACCCAGTTGTCCCATTCGTCTTCTTCCAGGATTCGCATCGATGCCAGCCCCACGTTGCGCACGCCGGCGATTCCGTTGATCCGATCCGTCAGCTCACGATAGAAGGTTTTTGCGCGTTCACCATCGTAGCCATTCAACGACGGATTGACATTGAATGCCACCAGGTTTTCGGTCCCAAAGCCGGGACCCAGATCTCGCAGGTTCCGAAGGCTGCGGATGAATAGCCCCGCTCCCACCAGCAGCAGTAGCGACAGCGTCACTTGAGCCGCCACCAGACCCTTGCGGAAACGCACGCTGGCTCCGCCTCCGACGATGCCGCCGACCGTGTCCTTCAGCGTGGGCGCGACGTCCGGCTTGGTGCACTGCAGCGCCGGTACCAATCCGAAAATGATTCCCGTGAGCAGAGCCACCGCGCCCGTGAAGAGCAGGATTCGCAGGTCGGGTGTGGTCGACAATTTCAGCGACGTCGTGTCCGGCGGCAGAAAGGCCAGTAACACCCGATCTGTCCACAAAGCCAGCACCAGGCCCAAGATCGCTCCTCCCGCCGAGAGCAGCAGGCTCTCCACCACAAGCTGGCGCATGATACGGAAGCGCCCCGCGCCCATCGCCAGCCGGATCGCGATTTCTTTCTGCCGCGAGGTTGCCCGGGCGATCAACAAACTTGCCACGTTCGCGCAGGCAATCAGTAGCACGCCGGCGGTCAGCGCCATCAGCACCCACAGCGGCTTGGTCAGCCGGGGCCGCAAGTACGAGCGGCCTTGTGATCCCGGCAGTACATCGATGATGTTCTTGAGGAACCGCTCGCGTACGTCCGCCGACGCATTCTTGAACGCCGCTTCCTTCACTTCCATCTCCAGGATGCCGTGAAAGAACGGCTGTAGCGACGCCTTGGCTTGCTCCGCGCTCACGCCCGGTTTCAACCGCCCGAACACGTTCACCCAGCGCTGCCGCCGGTTAGTGAAGGCCAGTTGGTCGGAACTCGGGACGACTTGAGCCCGCATCATCACTGGAATGAAGACCTGCGTGACATAGCCCAGCTCCACGCCATCGAAGCCCTGCTCGGCCACACCCACGATCGTGTAGTTGTGCCCGTTCACCGCCACTGTCTTGCCGACAATCGACCGGTCCCCCGCAAAACGCGTCTTCCAATAGTCGTAGCTCAGCATCGCCAGTGGATGGCCATCGGGTGTTCTATCTTCGTCCGGCGTGAAAGTCCGGCCCACCGCCGCGCCCACGCCCAGCACCGGAAAATACGTGCCCGACACCAGCTCACCCATGACCCGTTCGGTCTGGCCGTTGTAGCCCAGACTCACACGAAAGGGAAACCGGCAAAACATCTCGGTGAACACTTTGTTGTTCGCCTTGAAGTCGCGATACATGGGGAACGAAAGTGCATTTCCGCCCCAATTGCCGCCGTAATGGAACCCTTTCATGCTGAGCAGCACCAATTCGCGTGGATTCTTCACCGGTAGCATACGCAGCAGAATCTGATCCAGCAGCGTGAAGATAGCGGTGTTTGCGCCGATCCCTAGCGCCAGCGACAGCACCGCCACGGCCGTGAACACCGGCGACTTCTTGAAGGACCGAAGAGCAAACCTAAGATCGTTCGATGCGGAAGCCATAATTTGGTTTAGACTGCGCCGCCCGATTCCGGTTGGCAGCGACTGTTTTAATTACCGGCGCCAGTTGGAAAGGTTACCGGGCCATCCATTGCGGTATCGTTTTTCTATGCGCTGTCGCCTCGCCCTTCTCGCTCTTACCACCACGCTCGCCGCCCAGCCGCCCGGCAGCCTCTTTGATGGCCTCCGCTGGCGCATGATCGGTCCGTTCCGCGGCGGCCGCGCCATCGCTGCCACCGGAGTCTCCGGCGATCCCAATATCTTTTACTTCGGCGCCGTCGGGGGCGGCATCTGGAAAACTACCAACGCCGGCCTGACCTGGTCACCCATCTTCGACGATCAGCACGTCGCCTCCATCGGCGCCATTGAGGTAGCGCTCTCGAACCCCAACGTGATCTACGCCGGCACCGGCGAAGCCGACATCCGCTCCGATCTTTCCCAGGGTGACGGCGTTTATAAGTCCACCGACGCGGGGAAAACCTGGCGCAACGTCGGCCTGCGCGACTCCCATCAGATCGGCCGCATTCTGATTCATCCCACCAACCCCGATATCGTATACGTCGCCGCGCTCGGCCACGCCTACGGCTCCAATGCGGAACGTGGCGTCTATCGTTCCATCGACGGAGGGGGTTCCTGGCAGAAAGTCCTCGACAAGGGGCCGGATGTCGGAGCCACGGATCTCGCCCTCGAACCCGAAAATCCGCAGATCATCTACGCCACCATGTGGCAGGCGCGCCGCCCGCCCTGGAGCGTCTATGGACCGCTGGAAGGTCCAGGCAGCGGTCTCTACAAATCCACCGATGGTGGCGACCACTGGTCCCAACTCACCGGCAATGGACTGCCCGAAGGACCCTGGAGACGCAGCGGCGTCGCCGTCGCACGCGGCACCCGCGGCCAGCGTGTGTATGCCTTAATCGACGCCACCTCCGGCAGCGGCCTCTTTCGCTCCGACGACTCCGCCAAAACCTGGACGCGCGTCGGATCTGATCCCCGCATCGACAGCCGCGCCTGGTATTTCAGCAGCGTCACCGTCGACCCCAAGAATCCCGACGTCGTCTATCTCCCCAACGTCGCCGTCTACCGCTCCACCGATGGCGGCAAAAACTTCATCGTGCTCAAGGGCGCGCCCGGCGGCGACGATTACCACTATCTCTGGATCGATCCAACTGATTCCGCTCGCATGATCCTGGCCTCCGATCAAGGCATCAACATCAGTACCGATACCGGAGCGTCCTGGAGCAGTTGGTACAATCAGCCGACCGCTCAGCTCTATCACGTCATCACCGATAATCAGTTTCCCTATCACGTCTACGCTTCCCAGCAGGACAGTGGAACCGCCGTTGTTCCCAGCCGCACCAATCACGGGCTGATTGCCGAGTATGATCGCTACTCCGTTGGTGGCGCCGAGAGCGGCTACATCGCACCCGATCCCAAAGATCCGAACATCTTTTATGTGAGCAACACCTACGGCACGCTCACCCGCTTCGATAAGCGTACTGCGCAAGGTCAGAACATCACGCCCTGGCCCGCGCCAGCCTTCGGCGTCGATATCTCGCAGCGCAAGTATCGTTTTCCTTGGACCGCGCCGCTGGTGTTCTCTCCCGTCGACAACGCGCTTTACTACGGCTCGCAATATGTTCTGAAGACCACCGATGGCGGACTTAACTGGCATGAGATCAGTCCCGATCTTACGGGTGCCGACGGCGAAAGGCGAGCCAGCCCGCGCCCGGCGGAGCAATCTGACCATCGAGAATGCCAAAGCCCGCGGCTACGGCGTCATCTATTCCATCGCGCCATCGCCGATTACGGCCGGTCTCATCTGGGCCGGAAGCGACACCGGCTGATTCACCTTACGCGCGATGGCGGCAAGACCTGGACCAATGTCACGCCCACCGGCGTCACTGACTGGAGCAAGATCACTGCCATCGAAGCCTCGCATTTCAACGCCGGCGCAGCCTATGCCGCAGTCGACCGCCATCGTCTGGACGACAACAAGCCGTATCTCTACCGCACCCGCGATTACGGGAAGACCTGGACGCCGATTACTACCGGAATCGAAGCGCCGTCCTTCCTGAATGCCATCCGTGAGGACCCTGCTCGCAAAGGACTGCTCTACGCCTGCACCGAAACCGGAGTGTTCGTCTCCTTCGACGACGGCGATCACTGGCAATCGCTGCAGCTTAATCTTCCAACCGTATCGGTCCGCGATCTAGTCGTTCACGGCGACGATCTCGTCATCGCAACCCACGGGCGATCCTTCTGGATCCTCGACGACATGTCCCCGCTGCGCGAGGTAGATTCCAAGGTCGCCGCATCAGACGCGTATTTGTACCAGCCGGCCGCCGCCATTCGCCTAAATCCCGAAGGTTTCCAGGGCACTCCCTTGCCGCCCGAAATTCCCAAAGCGCAGAACCCGCCCGACGGCGCGATCATCGATTACTATGTGAAATCTGCTCCGAGCGGCGAAGTCACACTCGAGATTCTCGACTCCAAGAATCAGCTCGTCCGCCGCTATTCATCGAACGATCACCCAACTGCCCGGCGCGGTCGCCAGGCCATCGCCGACATCTGGATCGTGCCCCCGCCCACGCTCACCACAAGGGCCGGCATGAACCGCTTCGTCTGGGATCTACGCTACTCGGCTGCCTCCGGCGGCACGGGCGACCCGGAATCCGGCCAAGCCGCTCGAGGACCACAAGCACTGCCGGGGACCTACCAGGTAAGGCTCACGGTCGCCGGCCAGCGCTTCACTCAGCCGTTGAAGGTCGCGCTCGACCCCAGGTCCACCGCCACGCCGGCCGATCTCGCCAAGCAATTCGACCTCGCCATGAAAACTTCGCGCCAGCTCAGGAGCGCCACCGATGCGGCGCAGCAGATCGGCTCACTGCGGCGCCAGCTTTCCGACGCCAAGGCCAAAGCTTCCGGCGATTCTGCCTTGCTCGCGTCGATTGCTTCCCTGGATTCTGACGCTGCCAAAATCGCAGGCGCCGCCGGCGGTCGAAACGCAGACGCTCCTCCCTCCGGCCTGAATGCCGTCCGGTTGCAACTAAACGCCGTCGTCAACGTCGTCGACAGCGCCGATCGTACGCCGCCCGCCCAGGCCTACGCTCTCTACGATCAGGCCAGCCGCGACCTCGCCACCCAACTCGCCGCCTGGAACTCGCTCAAGACCGGCAAACTCGTCGAACTCAATCGCTCCTTGCAGACTAAGCAGTTGCCGCAGATCGAACTCAGAGAGAATCAGGCTAATCTAAATTGAATGCCGCGTCGCATACAAGTCACCCTCGCCCCACTACTCGCTTCTCTACTCCTTGTAGCGCCCGCCTGGTCGTGGGGCTCTGCCGGCCATCACATTATCGCCATCATCGCTGAACAGCGCCTGTCTCCTGGGGTCCGCGAAAAAGTCCGCACGCTGCTCATGGATGGCAAATATTCGATAGTGGACATCAGCACCTGTGCTGATCAGCTTCGCAGCGCTCCCGGCGGCGCTGACCGGCCGGGTGACGCAATGTGCCAGACACTCGCTGGGCGACGTTCCACCCACCAACGGAACCTGGCATTACATCGACATCCCCGTCCCAACTAAAGCGAAAACACTTGAAGCCTTCTGTCCCCAAGGCGACTGCGTGACGGCCAAAATCACGTCCTTCGCCGAGACGCTGCGCACTTCCACAGACGACGCTCAACGGCGGCAGGCTCTTCTCTTCGTGATCCACTTGGTCGGCGACATTCATCAACCCCTTCACACTGTGGATCGCGCCTGCGACAAAGGTGGGAACTCGGAGCGCGTAGGTTTCTCTTTAGACGGCCAACATTCCGATGTCAAACTTCATCAGGTCTGGGACACCAAGGAGATCGACCTTCTAATGGCCGACTACAACCTCACCGATGAACACGCCTTGGCCGAAGCTCTGATCGCATCCATCTCTCCTGCCGAAGCGGAGAAGTGGACGCACGCCACACCCGAACAGATCGCCTGGGAGTCGTACAACATCGCCGTCACCAGGGTATATCCCGCGATTGCTTATCAGAATTTCTGCGGCACTCAAGCCTCGGCGCCGATCGAAACCGACCTCTCCGTCCCTTACGAAGAGCAAGGAACCAAAGTGGTTCAATTGCAGCTCATGAAAGCCGGGGTTCGGCTGGCTGCGATTCTTGAATCCGCTCTAGCAGGACCATAAGATGCCCCAAGCTCTTAAGGCCAAGCTCTTATGACAAAGCTCTTAGCTTTTTCTCTCGCGCTTTTCTCGCTGCCCACGTTCGCCGAGGTCAAAGCACTTAAGAACTTTACACTCATCGATGGCTCGGGCGGCCCTGCCATCGGCGGCGCTGCCATGCTGATCGACAACGGCCGCATATCTTGGATCGGATCCGCTCAAAGGATCAACGCTCCCGCCGGCGCCGAGGTCATCGATCTGACCGGCAAATTCGTCATGCCGGGCATCATCAATCTGCACGGCCACGTCGGCAGTACGGTCGATCTTGCCCAGGACGCCAAGTTCTTCACGCGCGAAAACATCGAGAAGACTTTGCGCACCTACGCCTCCTATGGCGTCACCACCGTTCTCAGCCTCGGCACCGATCAGGACCTGATCTTCCAGATCCGCGATCAGCAGCGCGCTGGGCGTCCCACCTACACTCGCGTCTACAGCGCCGGCCAGGGCTTCACGCTCCAGGGCGGTGTCGGTGGAATGCCCGGCGTCACACACAACCTGGCTCCCGGCGACGCCGCCGAAATTCCCAAGGATATCGATCAGCTCGCGGCGAAGAAAGCCGACATCGTCAAGGTCTGGGTGGACGATGGCCTCGGTCGGCGCCCGAAAATCCCCTTCGAGCTTACCCAGGCCATCATCGAGAACGCCCACCGCGCCGGGCTGCGTGTCGCCGCGCACATTTTCTATCTTGCCGACGCCAAGCAGCTCGTCAATGGCGGCGTCGATGCCCTCGCGCACAGCGTTCGCGACCAGCCCGTCGATCAGGAGTTGATCGACAGCATGAAACAGCACGGGACTTGGCAAGAGGCCGCCACGCTCACGCGCGAAGCATCCATGGTGGTCTATGCCAAGCCGCCCGCTTTCCTGACCGATCCGTTCTTCACGCGCTCCGTTTCACCCGCAGTGCTCGCCACCTTGAATGACCCCGATTATCAGAAGAAGATCGCCGCCGATCCCGACTTCGCCAAATACACCGGCTTCCTCGGAATGGCTCAGCAGAATCTCAAGCGCCTGGCCGACGCGGGTGTGTCGTATGGCATGGGAACCGATAGTGGCGTGCCCGGCCGCTTCCCCGGCTTCTTCGAGCAGTGGGAGATGGAGTTGATGGTCGACGCCGGTCTTACGCCTTCGCAAGTGATCGCCGCGGCCACCAAAAGCGGCGCTGAGTTTCTGCGCGCCAAGGATTTGGGTACGCTCGAAATCGGCAAGTGGGCCGACCTGATCGTTCTCGGCGCCAACCCCGCCGCCAACATCCATAACACGCGCTCCCTCGAGGCAGTCTACATCGCCGGCAACCGCGTCGCGCCCTAGCAGGGCGAGAATCGGGTGATAGACTGGTTACAGAGGCTGCCATGCACACGCCCTCGACATCCCGCCCATCCCTCTTCGGCTCCGATTAAGCTATCTCCTTCCTGCGTTTCTGCTGCTTCAGTCCAGAAGTGTCGATAGAAGAAGGAGATTATATGCTTAGCGAAACGGTCCGGCTGGACCTTCCTCAGATCCTCACCAAGTTGCCCGGGCCGCAAGCCGAGGCGGTGATCGAGCGTGACCGCAAGGTGCTCTCACCTTCTTACACCCGCTCGTACCCACTCGTGGCCAGCCGGGGCGAAGGCGCCATCATCGAAGACGTCGACGGCAATCGCTTTCTCGATTTCAACGCCGGCATCGCGGTGTGCTCCACGGGCCATTGCCATCCCAAAGTGGTCGCTGCTATCGAAGCGCAGTCCGCGCGCCTGATCCACATGTCCGGCACGGATTTCTACTACGAGAACATGGTCGACCTCGCCGAGAAACTCGCGGCCATCGCGCCCGGCGGCGTCCCTCGCCGTGTCTATTTCGGAAACTCCGGCGCCGAGGCCATCGAAGCCGCAATCAAGCTGGCTCGCTATCACACCGGCCGCGACAAGTTCATCGCCTTCTCCGGCGCATTTCACGGCCGCACGCTCGGCGCGCTCTCGCTCACCGGAAGCAAGGTCGTGCAGCGCAAAGGATTCGGTCCGCTGGTTCCGGGCGTCTACCATGCTCAGTATCCGGATTCTTACCGGCGGCCCGAAGGAACCTCCGCGGAAGATCACGCTGTGGCGTGCGTCCGATGGATCGAGAATGAGCTTTTCCGCACCTTGCTGCCTCCCGACGAAGTAGCCGGCATCGTGGTCGAACCGATCCAGGGCGAAGGCGGCTACATCATCCCGCCGCCGGCCTTTCTCGCCGAGCTCGAATGCCTCGCCAATAAACACGAAATTCTTCTCATCTTCGATGAAGTTCAGTGCGGCATGGGCCGGACCGGGCGCATGTGGGCGGCCGACCATTTCAACGCAGTGCCCGACATCCTCGCCTCCGCCAAGGGCATCGCCAGCGGGTTACCGTTAAGCGCCATGATCGCTCGCGCCGAGCTCATGGATTGGCCGGCCGGCGCGCACGCCTCCACGTTTGGCGGTAATCCGGTTGCCGTGGCGGCCTCGCTTGCCACCATCGACTTGTTGGAGCGCGAGCTCATCGAAAACGCAGCGCGCATCGGCGGCCACATACTCGACCGTACTCGCCATTGGCCCCGCCGCTTCCCACACGTGGGCGACGTACGTGGCCTCGGCCTGATGATCGGCATCGAGATCGTGCAGGATCAGCAGTCCAAAGACCGCGCGCCCGAGTTGCGCAATCAATTAGTCACGAAAGCCTTCGAGCGCGGCCTGCTGGTGCTCGGCGCCGGACGCAATTCCATCCGTCTCTGTCCGCCGCTCATCATTACGAAAGATCAAGCCGACTTCGCCGTGGATACACTGGAGGAATGTCTGAAGCTGGTGCCCTAGCCGGGTCGTCCTCATCCCAACGCACGCTCGACGTCGGCTGCGGCATCAACAAATATCCCGGCGCCATCGGCATCGATCGCAATCCGCGCAGCCGTGCCGACGTCATCTGCGACCTTGACCGTTTTCCTTACCCGTTCCGCGACAACTCGTTTGCCTCGCTTCGCGCCGTGCATGTCATCGAGCATGTCTCCGACGTAATCCGCGCCATGGAGGAGTTTCACCGCGTCGTCTCGCCCTCCGGCCGCGTCCTGATCGTCACGCCTCATTACACCGACTTCAGCTCTTTCTGCGATCCCACCCATCGCTGGCATCTCAACAGCTTCTCGTTCCGCTATTTCGGACCCGATCACGGCGGCTACGACTATTATTCGCGTGCGCGCTTTCGCGAAGTCTCGGTCCACGTCCGCCTGCTGGCGTTCTGGCGCTGGCTCGGCTTCGAATTCCTGGTCAACCACTTCCCGCGCTTCCGCCGCTTCTGGGAGTATTACCTCTGCTACATCATCCGCGGCAAAGTGATGGAGTTCGAGTTCGAAGCCGTCAAGTGATATATATGCCTGGCGCCAAATCGAAGCGACTATTGCACAGAGGATGAAACTCCCTCCGGTCGAGGCGGGCCGATCTTGGAAGTGGGCGGACCTTTACGATCGTGACTCCCGGCAAACAGCACCATCGGAACCCTCCGCACCCTCGAAGAGCATAGCGCTGGCGCCATAAACACGCAGGTCCTCTCAGAGTTCTTCAGCGTCGCGACAATCCGCCTGCGCCCGCCTCTGCCTGGCCAAACAGCACTGTTCGAATTGGAGCGCCACGCCCAGGTCTGGACAGTTCTCCAGGTAACCACCGAGGTGATCCTGGCCGCCGCCAAAATTCAAGAGATTATCTGCGTCCTTCCCCCACTCCTCCTCCTGGGACTATCCCGACAGCGGCATAAAGGTAATCGCCGCAAGATCCGATTACAGAGATGGACTAAGGCGCTTAGATATGATGGGTCGCCTGTACGAATTCGCCGATGTGATCCGGCACCACGCCCGCCAGCGCCACCTCACTGCCGACCATGCCCTGGGCCGCCGTGGCGAGGACATCGCTCATCGTTACTTGCAGCGCCACGGGATCATCATCGTCGCCCGTAACTATCGCATGGCTTCCGGCGCCGGCGAAATCGACCTCGTCGGTTGGGAGGATGACCGCCTGGTCTTCATCGAGGTGAAATCTCGCCAGACCGATGACTATGGCGCCCCCGACCGCGCCATTGGTCTCCAAAAGCGTTCCAGCTTGATCCGCGCTGCTCGGGAATTCGCGCACCACGCCGATACGCCCTGGGAGAAAGTCCGCTTCGATGTTGTCAATGTGGTGTTTACAACTCCGCCCTCGGTAACCCATTTCCGCGATGTCTTCGGGCCCACTGCGGCGTAGCCTTAAGGTATAATATTACGTTCGCGCCACAAAATTCTGTAACAAAAGGACTTGAGCGTTGCCCGATCTTCGCAAAGACCCCGTAACCGGCCGCTGGGTGATCATCTCCACCACTCGCGCCCGGCGTCCCAGCGATTTCACTCGCACCCACGACCTGCCGGTGCCCAACGGACGCTGCCCCTTCTGCCGCGGCCATGAAGCCGACACCCCTCCGGAAATCCTCTCCTATCGGGAAAACGGCAACGGGCACTGGAATCTGCGCGTGGTTCCCAACAAGTTCCCGGCGCTCCGCGTCGAAGGCGTGCTCGACCGCGAGGGCGAAGGTCTCTACGACCGCATGAGCGGCGTCGGCGCGCACGAAGTGATCATCGAAAGCCCGGACCACAAAATATCGCTCGCCGATCTTCCCGAAAAGCGCGTCGAAGATCTGTTCTGGGCCTTCCGCGACCGCATCCTCGACCTCAAACGCGACAGCCGCCTGCGCTATGTTCTCTTGTTCAAGAACCACGGCGAAGCCGCCGGCGCTTCGCTCGAGCACACCCATTCCCAGATCATGGCGCTTCCCGTTGTGCCCCTCCAGGTGCAAGAAGAGATCGACGGCGGCCGGCGCTATTTCTCATTCAAAGAGCGCTGTGTGTTCTGCGACATCGTACGGCAGGAGAGCGCCGACGGCGCCCGCGTCATCCTGGAAACCGACGAGATCCTGGTCATCTCGCCCTACGCTCCGCGATTTCCTTTCGAAACCTGGGTGCTGCCCCGCACTCACAATTCGCACTTCGAGACCGCTCATCCGAGTCTCATTCAGAGCTTGGCCTGGGCCATGCGCGCCATCATCCGCAAAATGGAAAAGGTCCTGGAATACCCCGCGTATAACTTCTTAATTCACACCGCTCCCATCCACGTCGCCCCGCTCGATCATTATCATTGGCACCTGGAAATCATTCCGAGGCTTACCAGGGTGGCTGGATTTGAATGGGGCGCTGGATTCTATATCAACCCCACGCCGCCGGAAGAATCAGCGCAGTTCTTACGCGACGCCGGGCTCTGAAGCGGCCGGGAGCTGCGGTGTCATCCAGTGATAGTTGGGCGTAGCATGGAGGAGAGCGCGGGCGGCCTGTTCCGGCTTTCCGGTTTCGAACAAACAAGTCCGAGAACCTGCCCGCCCCTCCACGCGCACAATGATTGCGCTCTGGCTCACCCGATAAGCCATCTCCGCCCCATGATGCAGTTGCAGAGATTCGAGCGGCCAATCCGAGTCGGCAATCATCCGAATCCCCTGCGGGGTCATCAATATAGTCATCTCCGAGGGAGTGTGCCCGAATTCGGCAGCGCTTTCGGCAGCATTTAGGATCTGCATCGCGTTGTCTACGAACCGGCTCACAAATCCCTTATCGCAGTCACGCACGTCAGCTTGAACTTATTTGCCGCCGAGTCGCCCGTTATCGCGAGTTACAAACGAAAGTACTATCGTCGCCCGCTAGAATGAAGGCATGCGCATCCTGCTCTTTAGCGGCAAAGGCGGTGTTGGCAAAACCAGCATCGCCGCCGCGACCGGCCTGCAATTATCCAGGCTGGGTTACCGCACCTTAGTAATGAGTGTCGACCCCGCTCATAGCCTCGCCGACGCCTTTGACCTTGATACCGGCCTCTTTCAGGAAAAGACCAACGACCCTTATCCCATTGACGCCAACCTCTCCATCCAAGAGGTCAACATCCAGAAGGAAATCAAACGCCACTGGCGCGAAATTTCCACCTACGTCGTCTCCGTCCTTCGCACCACCGGCATCAGCGACGTCGAAGCTGAAGAGCTCGCCATCCTCCCCGGCATGGAAGAGCTGAGCGCCATGATGTATGTCAATCAATTCCGCCGCGAGGATCGCTACCAGGTCATTATTCTCGATTGCGCTCCCACCGCCGAGTCCATGCGCTTCGTCAGCATGCCCACTACGCTTGAGTGGTACATGAAGCACGTCTTCCCCTTCCAGCGCGGCCTGCTCAAAGCCGTGCGGCCCGTAGCCAATCGCATCTCCCCGGTCGAACTGCCCACCGACAGCTACTTCGCAAACATCAAGCATCTGTTTGGACGCCTCGATGGCATCGCCGATCTTCTGGAAAATCCCAAAATCACCAGCGTCCGTCTGGTCACCAATCCCGAGAAGATGGTCCTCCGCGAAACCCAGCGCGCCTTCGTCTACTTCTCGCTGCATGGGCTCACCGTCGACGCGATCATCGTAAATCGCGTGCTGCCCGAAGCCGTCACCGACACCTGGTTCGACCAGTGGCGCGCTTCTCAAGCCAAGGTCCTGGACGAGATTGAAGAATACTTCGCGCCCGTCGCGATGAAGCGTGTCCCCCTATTCACACACGAGGTCCTGGGACGCGAGCGCCTCACCGAGCTCGCCAACGTGCTTTACGGCGAAAAAGAAGATCCTTCCGCCATCATCCGCACCGAAGCGCCCTACACGTTCGAAAAGATCAATGCCCATTACGAAGTGCGCTTGCGGCTGCCTTTCGCCGTCAAAGGTGAAATCGGGCTGTTCAAGAAAGGCGACGAGCTGGTGATCGAGATCGGCACCCTCCGCCGCCACATCGGGCTGCCCACCTCCATGGCTGCCCTGAATCCCACGCGGGCCACGTTACAGAATAAAATGTTAACAGTGGAAATGAAGGAAGGCTGACATGGAAGAAAAACAAACAACGGCTCACGCCCCCGGTTGCTTCTTTTGCTCTATCGCCGCGCCGCAGATCGAGGCGTTCATCGATCATCTCTGGCCCGCGGGCACGCGCGAACACTTTCGTAACGCGCGAATTGAAGTGCTGAAAGGCATGCGCAGTATGCTCGACGCTCGCATCGATCACCTTTCGCAGCACGACAGCAAGGGCACCAAGGTCACGGTCGAGTAAGTGGCACAGGCTTTCTAGCCTGTGTTGCCCCTTTTACCTCTGGCTCAAGCCCGCCGTCCACCGCCAGCACCTGGCCGGTGACGAAGTTCGCTCGCGTTCAGAAAATACAGCACCGCGTCCGCCACCTCTTCCACCGTTCCCGACCTGCTGCGCCGGCGTCGCGGCGATCATCTCCTCTATCCGAGGCTCCTGGCCGGACGATAGAATCACGCCCGGCGCCACCGAGTTCACTGTGATCTCCGGCGCGAACGCCTTGGCCAGCGCCCTCGTCAGCATGATCACCCCCGCCTTCGACGCGCAATAGTGCGCGTACATTTCCCACGGCCGGATCCCGCCCAGCGAGCTGATGTTCACGATCCTGCCTTCGCCCGACTTCTTCATCAGCAGCGCCCCCTGCTGGCAACAGAAAAACGTCGCTTTCAGATTCACGCTATGGATGAAGTCCCAATCGGCTTCGGTCAATTCCAGCGGATCGCGACGCCGGAACCGCGCGGCGTTGTTCACTAGCCCATAGATCGGACCTCACTTCGCGAAACATCCGCCGGATGTCGTCCACGCTTTCCAAGTTCGCTTGGAACAGCGGAGCCGAGCCGCACTCTTCCGCCGTCGCCCGCGCTTCCTTCTCCGAGTTCCCGTAATGGATCGCAACCCGATAGCCCGCCTGATGCAGCGCGATCGCTATCCCACGCCCAATGCGCTTCGCCGCACCGGTGATTAAGACGGTTTTCATCGTGGCGCACGCACTCTTGCGTGCCGTGTTCGCACTCCTGCGAACGCCAGTAAACTAAACCACCGGATCCCCATGAACCTCCACTTCGTCCGGATCCACCCCCGCCGCCGCCGGCTCCGGCAACCGTCCCGTCCAGTTCGCCCACAGCCAGAAAAACGCCGTGCTCGAGCTCAATAATCCCGACACCACCCCGATCGCCCGCGGACTCCAGTGCTGCGACGCGATCCCCGCTCCCATCATCGACAGCATCATCATCGACCACGACATCGTCTCCATGGTCGCAAACACGCGCCCCCGAAACTCGTCCGAAACGTGCCGCAGCAATTGTGAAACATTCAGCACCGAGCTTACCGCGATCGCCGACCTCGACACCGCCAGAAAAATCGCCGCCAGCCAGAAATACGGCATCTGGCTGAATATGACATATGACCCGCCATGGATCACGTAACAAATGCTGATGGTCTTCTTATATGCTCCGAAAGAAATCCGCTTCCCCAGCCAGTGCGCGAATGTGCCTCCGATCAACAGTCCCACCCCCGCCGCCGCCCACAAATATCCGATCCCCGCCGGCCCGCGATTGAAAACCAGCTCGCCGAAAAGGCTGAACAGAATCTGCGCCGCGCCGCCTCCCGACGCCCATCCCACCGCCAGCAGCGCGATCCCCAGAATCAGCGGCGACGATTTCATGTACCGCAGTCCCTCGGTGTATTCGTGCCAAGGCCGGACCACCTCGTTCTCCGTCAGCCCCTCCCGCCGCGCCCGGAAGCTGCCGCCTTTCACGTGCAGACTCGCGATACTCGCCGCCGAAAATAAGAACGACATCGCATTGAACGCGAATGCCCACTCATAACCGAACTGCGTCACACTGGTGCCGCCTAAGAACGCCCCGATCGTCAGCGTCATCCACTGCGTAGTCTGCGTCAACGAGTTGGCCGTGTGCAGCTCTTCTTTGCTCGCGATGGTCGGAAGAATCGCCGACCGCCCGCTAGTGAAGAACGGCGAAGCAAACATCAGCAGCGCGCTCAGAATGTACAGCAGCCAGGTGTCTTTGCGAGGAATCGCCAGAATGAATCCCAGCGCCACCACCGCCCGCACCAGATCGCTCGCGATCATGATCTTCTTGCGATCCAGGCGATCTAGTACCACTCCGGCCAGCGGTCCCGCCATCACCGCCGGAATCGCCCGCGCCAGCATCACGCCCGTCACCACCATTCCCGATCGCGTATTGGCCAGCGCCAGGCTGAACACCGCGACGTTGTTGAAGTGATCGCCGATCTCGCTCACCACCTGCCCGCTCCAGGTGTAGCGATAGTTGCGGTTGTTCTTCAGCAGTTGAAGGAAATCGGACATTCAGGCGCGTTCCGTTACAAAAACCCCGCTTAATACGAGCATGCCACCAATAGCCAGCGCCGTGGTGACGGATTCGCCCAGCAGCATGACGGCCAGAAGCGTCGCTCCCAGGGGCTGCAGATACGAAACTGCCGACGCGCGCGATGCAGGTATGTAAGTGAGTGCATAGTTGTAAATCAAGTATGCGATCACCGAAGAAAACAGGGCCATGTACGCCACGCTCAACCAAGCCCCGGTGCTGGCCCGCGCGAGTCCGTAGCGCCAACTGAGCCACACAGTGAATGGCGCCATCGCCAGCGCTCCGCCGATATAAGCCACGCTATTGATCGTCAGGCTCCCGTAGCGTTTCATGAGCTGCTTGCTTCTCACGGTGAAGATCGCGAGCGACACGTCCGACAGAAATACGAGGACATCTCCCAGCAGTGTCGCACCCGATCCGTCTCTTTTTTCCAGTTGGAGCACACCTACGCCGGTCGCCGCGATAACCATCCCCACCACCTTGCGCGCAGTAATGCGCTCCTGGCCGAGGAATGCCGCCAGCAACAACACTAGTATCGGCATCAGAGTCACGACGATGGAGGCGTGCGCCACGCTGGTCGACGCCAGACCAACGACGAAGAAGAACTGGTTTGCGACCACGCCGAAGATGCCCAGCATCAGTAGGCCACCCAGCTCTCGCCCGGTCAACGCTGGGCGCTTTCCGCGCTCACGCCACAAATAAATCGGCAAGATGAACGCGCCCGCAAAAGTTGTTCTCAGGCAGGTTAACAGCACGGGCGGGAATTCGCGCAGCGCGACCTTCCCGATGATGTAGTTCAACGACCAGAACAGCAGCATCAATCCGAGCAGCCAGTACAGGCGAGCCTCGGATGGCCGCGCCTCGCTCACCGAATGCTTTCCTGGCGAACCGTGATGGATTTGATGAAGTCGATATCCAGATCGTAGCCGAAGCCCGGCGCGTCGCGAACCTCGATGGTACCGCGGGGCGTTGTTTCCACTGCCGGCTGAATGATGTCGCGCTTCCAGTAGCGCTTGCTCGCCGACACGTCTCCAGGGAGCACGAAGTTCGGGAGCGTCGCCAGCGCAACGTTGTGCGCGCGCCCGATTCCCGACTCCAACATTCCGCCGCACCACACCGGAACCCCCGCTGCCTGAGCGACGTCGTGCACCTTTTTCGCTTCTGCAAATCCCCCCACCCGGCCCAGCTTGATGTTGATGATCCGGCCGGCATCTATCGCCAGCGCCTGCTCCGCATGATGCGCCGACCGTATGCACTCGTCCAGGCAAATCGGAGTCTTAAGCTGGGCCTGTAGTTTGGCGTGGTCGATAATTTCATCGTGCGCCAGCGGCTGCTCGATCATCATTAATCCGAATTCGTCCAGGCATTTGAGGCGGGCCGCATCGGCCAGAGTATAAGCCGAATTCGCGTCCGCCATCACCAGCGTATCCGGAAACCTGCGCCGCACCTCGCGCACCACATCCACGTCCCAATTCGGGCTGATCTTCATCTTGATGCGCTGATATCCGGCGGCAAGCTCGGTCTCGATTTTCTGCAGCAGCTGCGGTACTGACTCTTGGATTCCAATCGACACACCGCACGGAATCTCGCGCCTGGCGCCGCCCCCGATATGCTGATACAGCGGTCGCCCGAGCATGCGCGCTTCCAGATCCCACACCGCAGCCTCCACGCCGCCCCGTGCCATCCTGTGCCCGCGAATGTGCGCGTCCGAGCGCCCACCGCCGCCGCGCTCTCGAACTTGTGATTCAACACCCGCGGCGCAACGTAATCACGCACGATCAGCCACGCCGATTCCGTCCACTCCTCGTTGTAGAATGGATTTTCCCCGGCCGTAACCTCGCCCCATCCGGAAATGCCGCCAGAGGAAACTTCCACCAACACCATGTGGCGATCTGTCGTGCGGCCGAAGCTGGTCTCAAAGAAATGGACCAGCGGCATCTTGATCTGCCGTAGCGTGATTCTTTCTATTTGCATTCCCATTTCCCCAGTAAATATGTTCCGGCCTGGTCCGATTTCTCGAACCCAATTACGGCCAGTCCCCGATCGAACGCTCTAGTAAACTCTTCGCTCGCCTGCTTCTGGATCGTCGCGGGCCCGCGCTGGATCCTTTGTTCGAAGCTCGGCGATCTCCGCCGGAATCGTGATGCGCGCCTCCACTGGATTGCGCTGGAACTCTTCACCGGCGATGATCGCTTTCGCCCGCGGACTTGCAATCCACCACTCCGCCACGCAGCGATCCGTCGGCAAGCCTCCATGCAGATGGCTGGTGGTTGTGCCGTATTGGTTGAGAACGTAGCGGCGAACCACCGCTCCCAACCGTTCAACGTTGAAATATGCGTTCTTGATTTCGAGCGGATCGAATGTCCACTCAATCAGATCGATCCCTCGCGCCAGTGCATCGTCCCGTTGCGCCAGCTTCAGTCTTCGCCCCACGCCCGAGTCGCGGTAACCCGGAAGCACGCCCAGCATGTGGCTATGCAGATAGCTTTTGGCGCCGGCCTTCAGCCCAGGGATGGAAAGGGCGAACCCCACCATCCGCTTGCCGTCAAACGCTCCGAACGCTTGCCCGCCGATCTTGGTCGCTACCACGAATAGCCGCAGCGGCAGCAGTTCGACATCCTTGAATCCCCAAATCTCCTGCTGCAGCCGGACCGCGTCGTTGAATTCGGCGTGGCTTGTGAGCGCGCGCGTCTCAATCATCGGCTCTCTTGGCCTCCTGCCAGAGTGCCTCCATCTCTTCGATGGTCGCCCCGGGGAGCTTGGCGCCCGCCTCAACGTGCGCAAATCGCTTCCGGAACTTCGTATTCGTTTTGCGCAAGGCTTGTTCGGGATCCACCTTCATGAACCGCGCCAGGTTCACCAGCACAAACAGCAGATCGCCGATTTCGCCTTCCAACTCCTCGCGTGATCCGCCTTCACGCGCCCCGGCCAGCTCGTCCAATTCTTCATCCAGCTTCTCGAGCACCTGGCCGGCATTTTCCCAATCGAATCCGACGCCCGCGGCCTTCGAAGAGATCTGCTGCGCTTCTACCAATGCCGGCAAATTGCGTGGGACCGATTCCAGCAGCCCGCGCACCGGCTCGCCCTTGCTCTTCTTTTCATCGGCTTTGATTTCGTCCCAGCGCCGCTTTACGTCGTCGGACGTCTTGGCCGAGCCGTCCGCGAACACGTGCGGGTGCCGCCGTATCAGCTTTTGGACGATGGCGTCAATCGAATCATCTATGCGGAATTTGTTTTCTTCGGCGGCCATTTGCGCGAAGAAAACGGCCTGCAGCAGCAGATCGCCGAGTTCGTCGGCTAGCGCCGGCCAGTCGCGCTTGTCGATCGCCTCCAGGACCTCGTAAGTCTCTTCGAGCAGGTAGGGCTTGATCGTATCGAAACTCTGCTCGCGGTCCCACGGGCAGCCGCCGGGAGCTCGCAACCGCGCCATGATCGCGACCAGGCGTTCGAATTTCTCTCCTGTTGTCTGTGGATCGGCCGGCATTCCGTGGGATGAAGTCCCCAGTCTATCAAAGACTGCTGGAACGCCGGCCGCGCGAACGGAACAATTAGCGGGAGGAAACCGATACGGCGGCAACCCCGCCTTTCATGGGAGTATGGGGAGCGAGCAGAATCCGCGACTGCTGGCCAGGCAATCGGATTTCAGAGAGCACCAGCGTTCCGCCTTCCCGCTCAAAGAGCAGGCTAGCAGAGTTGGCCGCTCCCGCTTGCTCCACAGCCATTGTGAGAAACGCCGCAGAGTTGCCAGACGCGCCATGTATCACTAGTACATTGGTCGCTTCCTCGCGATCGACCCGATAATTGCCGGCGGGCAATAACTTGCCAGCGGCCTCAAAAGCAAATGGAACGTGAACGGTCACTACTTCAGATTGAGCGTTCAGGGCTACCGTGAACGCGAGCAGGCTGCTGAACAGCAGCATTAATTTCAAAAATCGGCCAGTCATTGTGAATAATCCTTTCGATGTGTTTTTTCGGTTTCGGTTAGGCGGCATCCGTGGCGCAGGCAAGTGGCGCAGGTCTCCGACCTGCGAGATCCCGCATCAGCGCGGATACACACCAAAAGATTTCAACCGGGAAAAATGAAGTATGTCTTCGAGGACCGCAGATTGCCAGCAGTAACCTCTCACTGCCAGCCTATGAGATAAGAGTAACCGAGTTCGGGTTCCAGCGCCAATCAATCTTTTCTATCTAGTTGATATAAGAGGTCAACCTTATCCCTTGGTATAATCGCTCCAAGCTGCAAGGCCATGCATGCCGAACGCTGGCGACAAGTCGGGGAGCTGTATAAGGCCGCTCTTGACTCGACACCAGCTCAACGCTCATCGTTTTTAGCCGAACACTGCAAAGGGGATCAAGATCTCCAAAATGAGGTCGAGGCACTGCTCCGGCAAGGATTCTCGACCCCTACATCGGTTGACGGATCTTCCCAGCGGGGCTTAGCCGATACGCCCTACCAGCCAGCTTCTTTTCAACTAGTCGAGGGCGACCAACTGGGCCCGTATCGCATCGAGGCCTTACTCGGTGCAGGTGGCATGGGCGAGGTGTATCGAGCGCGCGATTCAAGGCTGGAACGCGCCGCCGCCATTAAAGTGCTTCTCCCGGCGCTCGCAGGCCAACCCGATTTTCGCAAGCGCTTTCTTAGAGAAGCGCGCGCGGTCGCTGCTCTTAACCATCGCGGGATCGCCACGATCTACGAAGCCGGCGAATCCCTCGATCGTTTGTACCTGGCGATGGAATACGTGGCTGGCCGAACGCTCAAGCAGGAATTAGATTCCGGCTCCGTCCCCACCGGCCGGCTGATCGACTATTCCCTCCAAATCGCCGGCGTCTTGGACCACGCCCACGCCCGAGGCATCATCCATCGCGATATCAAGCCGGGCAATATCATGGTCACTCCTGAAGGTGTGGTCAAGGTGCTCGATTTCGGCCTGGCCAAGGAGATCCTGCCCAGTGACAACACGGCCACAAATGTCACCACCCCTGGCACCGTTATCGGTACTCTGCACTACTGCCCTCCGGAAGTTCTCACCGGCCGCCCCGCCACGGCTCGCAGCGATCTCTACAGCCTCGGCGTGCTCATGTATGAGCTTGCCTGTGGTTGCGTACCCTTCGCCGGCTTTCAGGGCCTCGCGCTCATCTCCGCAGTGATCGCCGGAGAAGCCGCTCCTCTCCGGCAGCGCAATCCGCTGTTGCCGGAAGCGCTGGTGAGAGTCATAGCACGGGCTATGTCTCCTCGGCCGGACTCTCGTTTCGACAGCGCCGCGGAGTTGGCCGCCGCGCTGCGCAATGTCGAAAGTGCATCCGGCTCTAACCTGGCCCCCGAACCTGCCAGGCCTGTCCTCGGCGTACTCGATTTCACAAACCTTTCCGGCGATGACTCGATAGACTGGCTTGGCACTGGCCTTGCCGAAACGATCACCGCCGATTTTAGGCGGCTCAAAGCTGTCCAGGTAGTCAGCCGCGAGCGTGTCCAGCAGGAGCTTCGCCGCCTGGGTGGGAGCTCGGACCTGGCCGCGCTCGGTGCTCAGATGAACGCGCGTTGGCTCGTGAGCGGCAGCTATCAGCGTTCCGGGAGCCGCATCCGCATCACTCCGCGCCTGATTGAGCCCGCCACCGGCGAAGTTGCGGCGACCAGCAAAGTTGATGGCGCTTGGGATGACATTTTCGACCTTCAGGACCGCGTAGTCAACGAACTGGCGCAGGCGCTGCGGTTGGAAGCGAAAACGAGCGGCCCCGAGCGAATTGCTGCTCCCGAGACTTTGCGGGTCGAAGCGTATGAGCAGTATGCCCTAGGCCGCAAGAGTTTCTCCATGCTCGGCAAGGATTCGCTGGAGCAGGCCCGCCTTCATTTCGAGCGCGCCGTCGAGCTTGATCCGTCCTACGCCATGGCCTATTCCGCGCTGGGCCAGACTTACGCCATGCGCTGGATCCATCGCACGGATCCGGATGATCTCAGCCGCGCCTCCGGTTTTCTGCAGCGCGCGCTGGAGCTCGATCCCGAATTCGGCGAACCTTATGCCTTGCTCTGTTACGTGTTCATGAGACAGAGCAAACTCGAACAAGCTATTCAGGCCGGGACCAAAGGTGTCGAAAACAATCCTGACCTTTACACCTCCCACTACTTCCTGGGCGCAGCGTGCTGGGTGGCCGGCTACGCGCTCTCCGACGCCTATCAGCAGCGCGCCGTGAAGCACTTTCTGGATGCCGTTCGCCTTGAGCCTGCCTATGCCGCCAGTTGGGTCAACCTGGGCACGCTGGCTTTACATACCGGCGTCTACGATCGCGCCGAGTCGTTTCTTCGTGAGGCCCTGGACCTGGAGCTTTCGGGACGTGCAATCAGCGCGTTTCCATTCGAAGAAATGCTGCTGGCGCAAATCAGCATGCACCGGCTCGATTGGAAGAAATCTCTGGATTGGCATCAACGCGGACTGCAGCGCCTGTCGGCGATGGATCACATGTATCGCGAGCTGATCATCGCCACACACGCGTGCGGCGCTGGAGACGTCCGCCTGCGCCAGGGGGATTGCCAGCAGGCTCTCGCGGATTATCACCGTGCCTGGAGCATCGCTCGCGAATATCCGCGCATGCTGGGCAACGAGCGTATTCTCATGCGAACTCTGGCCGGAATGGCCAGCGCCTATGCCGCCCTCGGAGATAGTCCGCGCGCGTCGAAGCTTCTCCAGGATGCCGCTCCGCATCTTGACTCGATTCTTTCCGAGCCCGGCACCTTCATTCATGGCGTGTGCGCGTTTGAGTTGTGCCATGCTTTGGCTGTGGCTCGTCTCCGGCTGGACGATCTCTCCGGCGCTTGCGATTTGCTTCAAACTGCCGTTGACAAAGGCTGGCGCGACCTATCTTGGCTTCAGTCCGACCCGGAACTGGCCCGGATCCAGTCCAACTCCTCGATTCAATCACTCATTGAGAGGATGCGCCGCTTTCCACCCCTGACGTTCGCTCACAACGAGTAAGGATACTTGGCCGGGTCCCAGTAGAATCGCTCGGACACAACCTTGCCGTCCCGCCACACGCGAACCGCGACCTGATTGATCTGATAGCGCACTCCGTTTTTGTAGGTCGCGTCATATTCCCATTCCGAATACGCGCGATCGCCGGAAACAGCGGAGCCGATCAGCCGCGCGCCATGAAACTCGGAGACAGTCCCGGCCCACTCCAGCGTCCGTTGGCGATTAGCTGCCTTGCCCCGGCACGGCTCACCAGAGTTTTCTTGCATAACCACGTCGTCCGCGTAGAACTGCTCGAAGGCTTCGAGGACCCTCTGGTTTCGCAACGCCTGATTCAATTCCCGTTCGAGTTCAGCGACGCTCTTCTGCATATTTCTCCGGTGAATCCTGAGCAGCGTTACTTAAGGCACGAAGAGGACGATGATAACGATCAGGGGGATCAAATCTAGTAAGCGTACAACTCTCGGGCCCGCTCCAACGCGGGTCTGGCGCGCCTAATAATGTCCGCAGCCTCATCATCGTCGATATCGATGTGTCCAGCATTACGGATGGACAGAGAACTCTGAGGTTCGAGCATACCCGAGGACGCCCGGCGTGCCCGTCTCGATTCGATATAGACACCAAGGGCGGCTGCGCCGAAAAACCCCAATAGGGCTGTTGCCTTTCTTGACATATAGTCCATTATGTTCATGGTGGGTCCAATCGTGCAAGGACGTCAAATCTGACTTTGGATCAGTAAGAAGCTGGCCACCAGACATCGGTCGCCCAGGATTTCGTCAGGACCGGAGCGGGACAGGTAAAATAGAGATGAGATGAGCGAGAAGGAATATCCACTGCCGCCGGCCACTTTCGACTTCCTGGTCCTTTCACTGAAGACCCAGATTGAGGTCCATCTCGGGCTGCTGTACTTCGGCGATGAGAAGGAACGGCCGGAGCCCGAGTTCCGCATGGCGCGCCATAGCATCGACCTGCTCGCGATGATCCAGGAAAAAACGCGCGGCAATCTCGCCATGGAAGAGCAGCGGCTCATCGAAAACGCGCTCACTGAGCTGCGCTTCCGCTTCGTCCAGGCCCTTGAACAACACCAGAAGAAGACGGCCTCCGGCGCCGCCGAAACAGTAGCTCCCGCCGAAGAGCCCCCAAAGTCAGAAGGACAGGCCAGCTCGTAGATGCCCGTCGAATCGCTCAGCATCACGGTGCTCGGCTCGGGCACCAGCGTAGGGGTGCCCACCATCGGCTGTCATTGTGCCGTCTGCAGCTCCGATGATCCGCGCGACAAACGCCTGCGGCCCTCCATTTATGTCAAGTTCCAGGACCACGGCGTCCTCATCGATACCACGCCGGATTTCCGCCAGCAGGCCCTGCGCGCCCACATCGAGAAAATCGATGCGATTCTGTTCACTCACTCGCACGCCGATCACGTCATGGGCCTCGACGATGTTCGCCCATTCAACTTCAAGCAGGGCGGAGTGATTCCCATTTACGGATCGGCCGACACTCTCGATAATATCCGCCGCTGCTTCCACTACATCTTCGACAATCACAAAACGGAATCCTCCCGGCCCCGTCTGACCACTCACGTTTTCGATACAGCGCCCATCGACATCTTCGGCCTGCCGTTCACGCCCGTCCGCCTCTTCCATGGCAAGGGGACTGTCTACGGTTTCCGGTTTGGCGCGGCGGCGTATCTGACCGATCATAGCGACATCCCGGACGAATCCATGGAGCTGCTCTGCGGACTCGACGTGCTGTTCCTCGATGCCCTGCGCCACCGCCCGCACCCTACCCATTCCACCGTCGAGCGCTCCCTCCAATCGGTCGAGAAACTGGCGCCGAAGCGGGCGTATTTTACGCATATCTGCCACGATCTCGCGCATGCGCCGACGGAAGAAAAACTGCCTCCGAACGTTCACCTGGCGTACGACGGCCTCGAAATCCAGGTTGAGGGCAACGCGCAATGATCTACCGCAGTCTCGCGGAAGTGCCGCCCGATTTCGGTCCCTGCGCCATCACCATTGGAAATTTCGATGGCGTCCACAAAGGCCACAGGCAGATCATGCAGCGCGTCCGAGCCTTAGCGCGGGAGCATGGCTGGAAGTCCGCGGTCCTGACGTTCGACCCGCATCCGAGTAAGTTGGTAGCACCCGATCGCGCGCCGCGTCTTCTCACCACGCCCGAACAACGCGTGCGCCTGATCCTGGAGCAGGGAATCGATGAGGTTCTTATTCTCCCGTTCACCTCCGAAATCGCCAAGCTAACTCCCGAAGAGTTCGTCCGCGAGATTTTGGCCGACAAGCTGAAGGCTCGCGCCGTGCTGGTTGGCGACAACTTCCGCTTCGGACATCGCGCGGCGGGCGATGCGGAAAAGATGGAAGAGTTGGGCGACAAATATAGCTTCAGTACGGAAATCGTCGGAGCGATTTCCTGGCGCGGGCGCGTTATTTCGAGCAGCGAGATCCGGCGGCAGATTGAAGCAGGCAATGTTTCGTTCGCCTGCAGATTACTCGGCCGGCCATACGCGCTGCAGGGCCGCGGTGGTCCACGGAGAAGGCAGAGGATCGAAACAAACGGTGCCGACCCTGAACCTGGATACCCAGGCAGAGGTGCTGCCGAAGACCGGCGTCTACGTGACGCGCACGCGCGAGTCCCATGGCCCGCGGGATTGGCCTTCCATCACCAACATCGGCTACCGTCCCACATTCAATGGTCACGGGCTCACCATCGAAACATATTTGTTATCCAGCTTCGACGGAGCGCCACCCGAAGAGATTTCGGTGGAGTTCCTCCGTTGGATTCGCGAGGAACGCAAGTTCGAAAACGCCGAGGCGCTCAAAGCCCAGATCCTTCGCGATGTGGGACGCGCCCAGGCATACTTCCGGCGCCTGGAAGAAATGACCGCACCGGCGCGTTGAAGCTGAATGAGCGAGAATCAAGGAAGGAAAGGTAACGACATGAGTCTATCCGAAGGCAAAGTGCGGCACATGACGAAGCTCTCCAATAAGGATGGCGTTATCGCTGCTGCCGCAATGGATCAGCGCGGAAGCCTGCAGAAGGCCATTGCAAGCGCTAAAGGCATCCCAACCGATCAGGTGACGCCCGACGATGATGACCGAGTTCAAAACTGCGGTGACGAAGATTCTGACGCCGCACGCCAGCGCGATCCTGCTCGATCCGGAATTCGGAATTCCCGCCGCCAAAGCTCGCTCGTCCAACGCCGGCCTTCTGCTGGCCTATGAAGAGAGCGGCTACGATAACACCAAACCCGGCCGCTTGCCCGATCTGCTGCCGCACGTCTCCGCCAAGCGCATCAAAGATTGGGGCGCCAACGCAGTCAAGATTCTCATTTACTACACGCCGTTCGACGACGCGCAGGTCAACGACATCAAGCACGCCTTCATCGAGCGCATCGGCGCCGAGTGCGAGACCCATCAGATTCCGTTCTTTCTGCGAATTCGTCGGCTACGATCCGAAGGGCGGCGACGAAAAAGGTCTCGAGTTCGCTAAACAGAAACCCCAGGTCGTGATCGAGGGCGATGGAAGAGTTCTCGAAGCCGCAATACCGCGTGGACGTGCTCAAAGTCGAAGTGCCGATCAACGCGAACTTTGTGGAGGGCAGCAGCGTGTACAAAGGTCAGAAAGCCTATTCGCGAAGTGAGGCGCTGGATCTATTTCCGCCGCGCCGCGAGCAGTGGCGAAGAAGCCGTTCATCTATTTAAGCGCTGGTGTGAGCAACGCCCAGTTTGTCGAGTCGCTTGAACATGGCGGCGGAAGCCGGAACCGACTACTCCGGTGTTCTATGCGGTCGCGCGACTTGGAAAGATGGAATTCCGATCTACGCCACCAAGGGCGTAAAAGCGCTGGAAGATTGGCTGTCAAGCGAAGGCGTCAAAAATATCGAGGCGGTTAACGCCGCGATCAAAACCGCGAAACCTTGGCACCTGAAAGCCGGTATTGCGCAACCGGCTCTGGCCTAGAGTTTAAGCTCCACCGGCGGCGGCATCCGTGGCCGGAACTTCGTCCAGAGTAATCGGCGCTTTCTTGAAGTGGACGCCTTCCCAGCGCGCCACCACCACGGTCGCCATGCAGTTGCCCAGCAGGTTGACCGAGGTTCGCGCCATGTCCATCAATGCGTCGGCGCCCAGAATCAGGGCCACGCCGGAAACCGGAAGGCCAAACGTCGCGAGCGTTCCGGCCAGAATCACGAGCGACGCACGCGGCACCGCGGCCACGCCTTTGCTGGTGAGCATCAGCGTCAGCATCATTAATAACTGCTGGCTGAGCGGCATGTGTATGCCGGCGGCTTGAGCAACGAAGACCGACGCCAGCGAAAGATAGAGCGTGCTGCCGTCCAGGTTGAAGCTGTAGCCGGTGGGCAAGCACGAAGGCCACGATATGTTTCGGCACTCCCATGAGCTCCAGATTTTCGAGCGCCAACGGCAATGCTGCTTCGCTTGAGGCTGTCGAAAAGGCAATGATGAACGGCTCCTGGACCGCTCGAACAAAGGGCCGCAGCGGGATGCGAGCAATCAGAGCGACGGCGCCCAGCACGACGACAATGAAGATCACCAGAGCTCCGTAAAGAGTGAGCACCAGTTTTCCGAGGCCCAACAAAACGCCCAGGCCTTTGCTTCCGATGGTGTGGGCCATGGCTGCTCCGACGCCGAGCGGGGCCAGGTACATAACGTACTTGGTATAGCGGAACATCACTTCTGAAAGGGCCTTGCAGAAGCTGACCACCGGGCCGGCTTTCGATCCGATGGCCGCGCAGGCCGCGCCAAACAAGAAAGCGAAAACTACGATTTGCAGTACGTCCCCTCGGGCCATCGCGTCGATCACGCTCGCGGGAAAAGTATGCTCCAAGGTTCCGGAAAATGTCGGGCTAACTTGAGGCAGGCCGGTCTCGGTGGCGGTCCGCTCCAGCGTCATGCCCTCGCCAGGACGAACCAGGTTGACCGCGCCCAAACCCAGGAACAGCGCGATAGTAGTGAGCACTTCGAAATAGATGATGGCTTTCAAGCCGATCCGGCCCATGGTCTTCACACTGCCGGTGCCGGCGATGCCATAGACCAAAGTGCCGAAGATCAGGGGCGCGATGATGGACCTGATCAGGCGCAGAAACATATTGGCCAACGCCGCCACCCAGTCGGCCTTGCCGACATTCGGAAATGCCGCGCCGAGCACAACGCCCAGAACCATCGCGATAAAAATCCAAGCTGTGATCGAAAGCCTTTTCATCGCTCACCCCATTTGAGTTTTTGCCGCAGTACATCGAAGAAATACATTTTCGGCGGCCGGACCAGGTGGACGCAATGCTCCGAGCTGCGGCAGACGATGTGATCTTCGTGAAGAAGAGGTTCGCCCACCTGGCCGTCCACGGTCAGGAATGCTTCGTGATCGGAGGCGCGGCAAATGATCCGGACCACCATGTTGTCGGGAACCAGCACGGGACGGTTGGTGAGCATGTGTGGGCAGACCGGCGTGATGCAAACAGCCGCGACGGCTGGATAGAGGATGGGACCGCCGGCCGAAAGCGAGTACGCCGTGGAACCGGTGGGCGTGGAGACGATCAGCCCGTCGGCTTTGAAGGTGCCGATATACTGCTGGTCCACATAAGTCTCGAGATCGATCATGCGCGCGATCTGGGTTTTGTTGATGACGACGTCGTTCAGAGCTTCATAAGAGCGTATGGTCTGGCCGGCGCGCACCAGGTCGCCATGCAGCATGCGGCGCGGGACCACGCGTTGCTCGCCGTGCAACGCGCGCTCTAGTTCCGGATAAAGCTGATCGAGCGTGATGGCGGTCAGAAAGCCTAGGCCGCCGAGGTTGACCGGAAAGATCGGGATAACGCGGCCCGCGACGGCGCGCGCGGCAGCGAGCAACGTACCATCGCCGCCCAGGACGATCACCAGTTGCGCACCCTCGGGTACTTTATCGCGCGGCAGGCCGTCCTCTCCGCCGATATAGCGAGCAGCCTCTTCGTCCAGTTGCACGCGGACGCGGCGCTCCTGTAACCAACCGACAAGCTGCGGGACCAGAGTCGATGCCTCTGGGATCCCGGGCTTGGCCATGATGCCGGCGACTTTAACGTCTGGCATACAAGAGGAACTCCTGGTTGCCTTCGGCGCCCAAAATGGGAGAAGGAATGATCGCGGTTTGAAAACCGAGCTGTCTCACTGCGTCATCCACGCGGCGGCAAGCGTGCTGGTGCAACGCGGGGTCGCGAATAATTCCTCCTTTGCCGACCTGATGCCGTTCCAGTTCGAACTGGGGCTTTACCAGGATAACCATTTCTCCGTTTTTGGCAAGCAAACTCGGCAGCACCGGTAAGATCATTGTGATGGAGATGAAGCTCACATCGCAAACTGCCAGATCGATCGGTTCGGGGACCTCATTGCCGCTCAGGTAGCGGGCGTTCATTTGTTCGCGCACCACGACTCGCGGGTCGTTTCGCAGTTTCCAATCGAGCTGGCCGGTTCCGACGTCGATCGCATAGACGCGGGCGGCGCCGCGCTGCAGGAGACAATCCGTGAATCCACCGGTGGAGGAGCCGATATCGAGGCAGACTTTGCCGGCGACCTGAATGCCGAAATGAGTCCAGCGCCGCCTCCAGCTTCAGTCCGCCGCGTCCGACATAGCGTGGCTGCTCGGCCAGCTCGATCTTCGAATCCGATGCGACTGTGTGGCCGGGCTTGTCTACCTTTTGGCCGTTGACGAAGACTTCGCCAGCGAGTATCAGCGCTTGTCCTTTTTCGCGGGACTCCACCAGACCGCGCTCGACCAAAAGGACGTCCAGCCGGCGGCGTTGTTTCATTGCCCGGCTCAAGCGGTGCGGCGAACGATAAAGTCGGCCAGCTCGCGAAGTTGCTCGGCGCGATCGTCAAAGGCACGTAAGGCGAGATGGGCCGCGATGCGCTCCTGCTCGGCCATGGCGCGCGATCGCTCCAAACCATAGACGGCCGGAAACGTAATCTTCTGCTGTTTGGCATCCTTACCGGCGGTTTTGCCGAGGGCCTCGGAGGGCTGTTCGACATCGAGCACGTCGTCGACGATCTGAAACGCGAGGCCGATGTGCTCGCCGTAACAGGACAGCGCCTGCAACTGATCGTCATTGGCGCCGGCGTAGATGGCACCCATCCGCAGACTGGCTTTGAGCAGCGCGCCAGTTTTGGCACGATGAATCGCTTCGAGCAAAGCCGCGGTGGGGGGTTGGCCTTCGCCTTCGAGATCGTGGACCTGGCCGCCGATCATACCGTCGACGGTGCCCGCGGCTACGGCGAGCTCGTCTATCAGAATAGTCTTGCGATTGGGGACGCAATCGAGCTGCGCGAGCACCTGAAACGCGAGAGTGAGCAGGGCGTCGCCGGCGAGGATCGCGATCGCTTCCCCGAACACTTTGTGGCAAGTGGGCCGGCCGCGCCGCAGGTCGTCGTTATCGAGCGCGGGCAGATCATCGTGGATCAAAGAATAGGTATGGATCAGCTCCAGCGCGGAGGCGGCGGATTCAATTCCGGCGGGAGAATCGGAGACCGCCTGCGCGGCCGCTATACAGAGGATGGGCCGGATGCGCTTTCCGCCCGCGAAGAGGCTATAGCGCATCGCTTTATGAATGGATTCGGGCGGCGTGGATTCCGGGGGAACCAAACGCCGCAGAGCTTCCTCAACGCGAATCTGTTGCTCGACAACGTATTCGGCGAGCGTCATGCTTTGTCGGGCTGAAACGGCTCGGCCTGGATCTTGTTGCCTTTGCGGACCAGCACCTCGATGCGTGTTTCGGCTTCTTCCAACTGTTTGCGGCAAGCCTCGCTCAGGCGCATGCCTTTTTCAAACAGCTCGAGTGCACGCTCCAAGGGCAGATCGGCGCCTTCCATTTCCTTGACGATCTTCTCGAGCTCCTGGAGGCCGTTCTCGAAGCTGGCGGCTGGTTTTTCGTCGCCGGGCATTTTTTCATTCTGGCACAGAAGGCAGGAGGCAGAAGACAGGAGACAGAAGACAGAAAGCAGAAGGCAGAAGGCAGGAAGCAGAAGACAGAAGGCAAAAGATCAGGTGGCGCAGGCGCGCTCGATGGCGTCGTCGAGACGCTGGTTGCGGTGTATATAGGTCTCGATGTCGTCATTCGAAAAAACGAACCCATCCTCGGCTGGGTTGTAGGGCAGACCATCTTCTTTATGCATTTGGAGGAGGCTGGCGGCGTCGTCCAGTTGATGGCGTTCGCGGCTGCGGCGTTCGTCTTGAATTTTTCGAAGTAGTTCAAGGGTGCGCTCGAACTGGCGCGCGAGGCGCTGGCTGTAGATGCTGATTTGGGAGAAGGCGCGGTTGTGCTCGCGGAAGGCCAGGGCCATAGCGAGAGCGGTTTCGGCGTCGGGATGGTTGGCTTGGACGCTGTCTTCCATTTCGGTGATGCCGAGCGAGAAGAGGTTGGTCTCGACTGCGGCGGCGCGGTTTTGTCGCCAGGAAGTATCGATCAACGACTGGACCAGCTGGGTTTCGGTGGCGCCTTTGGGCTGATGTTCATCGAGGAAGGATTGTGAATGGCGCTGGTAAGCGGAGTGGTCCTCGGTGGGCAGGACGACGGTTTGGCCTGTTAGGCCGTGCCGCAGAGCGTTCATGGAGGAGCGCTGTTTACCGGCTTCGGTGCGGGGGCCAGTGGAGTGTTGAGCATTGGCTTTATTAGCGGCGGCTCGATTAGTGATGGCACGATCGATGGAAACACGGCCGGCGGCGCGGTCGTGAGCGTTGGGGCGGGGGTCGTTCTTGGGAATATTTGAATCGGACATTTCGTTGAACCTCTCAACTCTGGAATAACATGCGGGTCCGGCGCGTCGACGCGCGGATGTGGGGAAGTTGTTGGATCGGAAGGGGCGATTGTGGGTGTGAGGGCTGTGATCGGGATTGAGAAACCAGGACCCACGGCGGTAGCTCGGGAGGGCGTGTGGCGGAGGTGGGGCGGACGGGTGCTCGGTCGATCTCCAAAAAACGGTTTAGGCGTTATGCGTCAAAGTGGCGGAAATGATGCGACCGGGATAACGCCGAAGGCGACTTAACACCGGATTGTCGGCAGGCGTCCTCGATCGTGCTCGCCGCTCTCCGAATTTCAACAGTAAACCACGGGGGGTGCTCAAATCGCCACCCGGTGGCTCGCGCTTTCCGACGTGGATGGGCGAGCCGCGCTTTCTCGCGCGTCCGGGGGCTTTCCCTACCTAGCGGAGCGAATGAGGTTTGCCATCGGCGAATTAAGCAGTTATTTCTTTTTCCGCCCTTGATCCTGCCGCCGGCGAGCTACCCGCTCCCCACCGTCCTTTGGCTCGCTCCATTCCGGATTAAAGTCGCAGGATTCTAGCGCATCGAGAAGATTTGTGATCGGCGTCGTGTTTCCTGCCGCCATCCCCGCGGTAAGGGCTGTCCCAGCCATGAGATCGCGAAGCCCCGGACGGCCGTCGTATACGTTGAGCAGGAACCCTATGAAGGTGTAGCAGTTCTGCACCGCGCCGATCATCAAGGTGCGCATCTCCGCCTGGCTGATTCGTGAGTCGGGATCAGCGTGCAGCTCTTCCAGGATTGTATTGTCCCGGAAACAGAATCGTACTATGTACTTCGCGAGCCGCTTTTGGAGCAGGCTGCTGGCTCTTAGTCGCTCGAAGTTGTCCATTGTTCCTACGCCTCCGTCGGCGGAATAATTTCGATTCGCGGGCTCGGCAATTGAGATGGCCAAGGCGGTGTATTTCTCAGTTCGGTTTTTTATCTCGATCTATGGTGTGCTTCCTAAGCACCTTTTTCGTTTCTTTGTTCACTAGCGCATCGATGTAACGGCCGGAGCCCGTTACATGCCGTTGGATATCTTTGCCGATTTCGGTACTAGCAGGCCGCTCCTTCATACCCGCAAAGCGTCGACGTTCGGCCGCAACAGCTCTGGTGAGCAACTCTCTGGCAGCAGGATCATATTTTGCCAGGTCCGCAGCATCCTCCATACTATGATCTTCGAGCACGTCGGAGCTAATGGTCTTTAGCAGGGACGGATAGGCTTTTTCCAGGATCTCCTCGAGCATCTCACTGCCGAACGCGGCCAAGCGAAACGCCCCGGCCTCGGTCAGTTCGAAATCCATGGCGCACGAGGCAAGCTCCCATACCATCGCAGGCTCGACGCCAAATTCGTCAAGTTTCACGTAGGCTTCATCTTCATCGTCAGCGACAACGACAGAAAAACTAGCATCTGGCCAACGGGCACAATATACCGGCATGCCAAACTCCTTTACCCTCGCGAGCTCGCGTGTGCGTTTGTCCCCAAGTGCGCGCCCTATGGACCATTGTACCCGTCAACAAACCTGTAGAAAAATGTTCCCGCCTCGAAAAATGGAGGGTGGAAAAACAGATTTCCTCAAATTTGTATATGTATGATAAAGTGCGTTTTCAGGCGCTTTTAATGCGGCCACAAGTGCGCGTTCGTCACGTCGGCCGGGGCAGGTGGGCCGGAACGGACAACCTCGGGAGCGAGTCCGCAGAGAAGAAAAGGGTAACCGACTAGCGAACTCCCCGTTCTGCCGGGCGGGCGCCTCTTCCTGATTGACCCCAGATGGCCAGCGGCTCGTCAAAGACGAGCAAATTAACGGAGTCGGATGGATGTGTGTCACGGTCATTAGGCATCACCTTCCCTTCAACACGAACTTTAACACCCGAGCGCGCCCTCGCTGCGTTTTGATCGTCATAGGCAAGCAAGGCGCGGGTGGTTCTGTCAGGTTGTTCGCAACGCAGCTGAGCGCATTGTCGCGAGGCTTCCTTGTGCTTGGCCGGGCGGCCCCTTCTAGTTGGAGTCACGGGGCGAATTCGATCTGGCTACGTAGATTCAGCCTTCCATGTCAGAAATGGGGTGTGATGCAGTTCATCGCCCGGCCCCAGTTCTTCGCGAACCTTGCGCTCGGCGAGCGCTATCGCCCTTTTGTGTAGATTTGTAAAACGTCTGAGTGCTCTTTTGTACCGAGTGAGGGTCACCGGCTGGCCGGCGAGACCGTACACAAAATAGAACGGGAGGTGCGCTCGCCCTTCGTCATCGGCGAGCAGATAGACTAAACCATTCATGAATCCATCGATGTAAGCTACGTCCACATAACGACCGGCGTGCAGATTCGCCGCTCGGATTGATTTGTACTTTGCTAACTTTCCGAGGACATCGCATATGTGTGCATACTCGCCAGCGTGCAATCTGGATAATATGTGCTCGAATGCATGTTTCAATCCGTCCTGATACGATGCGCAATAGATAACTTGCGGTTTTGCCGTGACATCGAAGGCGGTGTGCAGTCGTTGATGTTCCACAATGACGCGTTCGAGCGCGATTGGAATGGCGTCAAGCCGGGTATCGGGCAACGAGTGTCCATCAGTTTCAAGGTGTTGTTTGAGGATTCGAACGAAATGGGCGGCATCAGTGAAGATGGGCGTTAGGCCGAGGCTTCTGAATCGCGTTTCTGCAGATCGGTCAAGAGAAACAATATAAGCAGCAGGAGGCACTTGCTTCAACTCGCGAGAGATGTATCGATGAATCATCAAGAAATCATAATCTGCAAAAGAATATCCAACGTAAATAATCGTCCTGGTTGCGAGCATAAGCTTGAGCGCCGCCCCAAGAGTGCCGCGCTCTAGTTGCCTGCGCGCGCGCTGGTAATCCCCATCTGTCGCGACCACTGAACCGAAATTGCTCACCGATCCGTGGAGCTTGAAAACCTTCCGGCCACGTGTATTCCAAAAGGCGAAGTCATCCGCATTAACAAACGGAGTAGCTCCACACTCTCGCTCGAAATAGTCGTCCCAGTTGGTTGTAAAATACGTATCCACATAAAACAGTGTCGAGAGTTCGCGGTGAAACCGAGTCGCAGTTCGATAGAGTTCTGGAAAGCTACGTACGTAAGAGAGACGAGCCCGCAACTTTTCTAATAGTTCCCGGCGGCCGTCCGGCCGCTTACAGTATAGGCTCATTAGTTTCGGGAACCCTGGCTTGTCTTCCTGAGACATTCCCAAAGCCGCATGGATCTCGTCATAGAAAGTCCACGGAAATACCGTGGGCGTCTCAGTGCTGACACCGGCCCCAGCGAAAATCACTGCGTTCCGGCTGGTTACCTGCTTCATGAGGTGGTCAGGAATCTCGAATTCCTGTTCATTCCGACACACTACGCATGTTGATTTGTCGTGTACTAATTCGTGTTTTGCCTTGCGTGACCCTCTCTTGTTTTGCATCTACTCACCTGTTAACGCGAATTCTCAAACTTGAGGGCTATAGATGACACCACCTTAGCACCTTGAATAACATTTCCCGCGGCGATGGGCGATGCGGCGAACTCGATGAAGGACAGCACCAGATCGCTGTATGCCCTAATGCAGCATCTCCAGCACATTCTGCCTTCCTTTAGTCGTTACGATGTCGGCTGGGTGAACCCGGCTGGCTGTCCGCGAAGTATCCGGCCAGATGGCTGCATAGTCGCCGATCATTCCTTGTGCTGGCCGGGCACGTCCGCTTAGCACCAAGAGATGATTGGAGTCCAAGATCTAAAACGGGTTCGGCATTTCCTCTAACGCCTTCTTTGGAGATGCGCGTCGGTTTGATGGGCAGGGCCTTTTGCGGGCTGGGAGACAAAGAGCCGAAGTCATCGCGACCACGTGAGCCCGCGGCCAAGCACGAAGATAAACAGCAGGCTAGCGACGGCAGCGGTAGCGATCAACGCAGTGCTGCGCGCTATTGGCCCAACTGCCCTTCTTCGCTGTGGCTCCACCTCCGCATCATACTGGGCAGGCTCAGCAGGCCGGCATTTGCGCCCAGAGTAGATGGCAGCGCGGACGCTATGACGTAGAACAATCCTAAGGGATTGAGTAAGCCGCCGAGCCCGGCCAGGATTCCGTCCGTGAAGTAAGGCGTCCAGCACAGCACGCGAAGCCTTCGCGAACTCTCGCCCGAGCCTTGAAATGGCTTCAGTTGGGCGGCTACCACCAGCATCGATGCATAGTACGAAACCACACCCAGCACAACGAGCCCAAGCTGCCACATCCAGTGCGGCTCGAAGCCCCGGATCACCGCCGCCCAGTCACCAAAGTTGAAAACGCCGGAAAATAAGAAGTAGCCGGTACCGGTAAAGAGATTCCCGGCTAGGGCAAGCACGAGAAAATAGCGAGTAGCCGGTCTGTAGCGCTGCGGCCTGAGCAGGACGAGCCAGAAGATCGCTGCGAACAGAAGATTGACGAGCGTGCCATTCGCCGAAATCCAACGTGTGTCAATATCGCTATCGAGTGCGACCGTGCTCATGGTCACGCGCTGGGCTCCGCTGAGCCACGCTGTCACACCGTGGCCCAAGCCTTCATGTAGAACATCCTGGAGGATACAGGCAAGCGCTGAGATGGCAATCAAGGTGAGCCTATCGTCTTTGACCGGAAATACACTGGTAGACATACCGTCTCTTCTTACACCTCGAAACAAAGTTTAACGGAACGTGATGCACTCCGCCCCCCGATGTAGGAAGCGCCGGGTTGGGAGCGGATGCAATCACGGCGGAGCTGGACGCGCCCGCAGTCGCGGAGTAAGCGAACTGGGAGCGAGGTGGTCGCCTTCGATGAGCTGTGTGCCAAGATCGAAATAGCAATGTTCTGGACTCATCGCAGTTTTTGGATTCTGCCGATCTTGATTGCCGCGATTCTCGGTGGTCTTAGCGCGATCGTTTCCCACACCCGGTTGAGGAGGGTTTATCAGCACAGGTTTACAGAATCGCGGCGCGAGCGGCTGTTCCTGGCCTCGCTCGGTTTCTTCACCACGGTACTGGTCGTTCGATCCCTCACGATCGCCATCCACCACGACATTGGCCCCTTCCATGACATCGATATGCACGGCCGCCACATCCACCATCTGGTGTGGGGCATCCTGCTGCTTTTGTTGGTCGGCTACGCCTGGCTGATCGAATTGGGCACGGGAGCCCCTTCGTCTTCTCACTGGAGCGGACGCCTTACCTCCATGCTGTTTGGAGTTGCTGCAGCTTTAACGCTGGATGAGTTCGCGCTCTGGCTCAATCTTCGCGATGTCTACTGGGAACGCGAAGGCCGGGAAAGCTTCGAGGCGTTGGCGCTCTTTGGGGGGCTTCTGGCGCTCGGAATCTTCGGACGCGCGTTCTGGAGGGGTATCGCCAGGGAATTGGGAGGCGCCTTCCGAGGCAAAAGTCAGCAGGTTCGATAACGGACTCTTTCAGCGAGCCGGCTCGTCCAGTTTGTGGCCGGTTCCCGCGCAGTTCGGACACCGCCCCGTTCCGGCGCATTTCTCGCATTGACCACCGTTGCTGGTGCCCTTGCAAACCGGGCAATCCCCGCTTCCCCCGCACGCCGTACATTTGTGTCGTTCGTGTTCCATGTGATACCTCGATGATACAATGAGCTTCCTTGACCCTACGAGACCTTCGCAACGCTTCTGAAAAAATGCCGTTCAACAAGCTGGTCGGCATACGCGTCGTTCGCCGGCATTCCGATGGAGTGACCATCGTTTGCGCCATGAGCGATCGGCTTCGCAACAGCGCGGGGGTCATGCACGGTGGCGTGTTTACGACGGTCGCCGACGCCGCGGTGGGAATCGGCCTGGCCAGTCACTTTGAAGGGCGGCGGCCTGTCACGACCACCGAAATGAAGATTAACTATCTGCGCCCGATCGCGGACGGCAAGCTCGTTGCGCGATCGCACTTACTGCGCATCGGCAAACGCCTCTGTGTCGGACGGGTGGACATGTTCGACGCCAAACGGCAATTGGCCGCCGTGGCGATCGTGACTTACATGCTACTGGAGTGAATGATAAACTCTTTGTTGTGCCGACGACCGTACCGAAAGAGATCATATTCGCCGTCGAAGAGGCCCCGGAGGGCGGATATACGGCCCATGCCCTCGGGTATTCCATTGTCACGGAAGCCGACACTTGGGACGAGCTCAAAACCATGGTTCGGGACGCGGTACATTGCGCGTTTGAGGAGGGCCAAGTTCCCGCCGTCATCAGGCTGCATCTCGTCCGTGATCAGATCATTGCTTCGTGAAAACGCCCAGGGCGATTTCGGGTGATGAGCTGGTCAAACTCCTTCAGCACTTCGGTTATCGGTTGGAGCGACAAAAAGGCAGCCACATGAAACTGACCACAACGCAAAAAGGGGAACATCACTTAACAGTGCCCCGCCACGGTGCTATTCGGGTAGGGACGCTCCACCAGATCATCAGCGAGGTTGCCGGGTCATGCACGGTGGCGTGTTTACGACGGTCGCCGACGCCGCGGTGGGAATCGGCCTGGCCAGTCACTTTGAAGGACGGCGGCCTGTCACGACCACCGAAATGAAGATCAACTATCTGCGCCCGATCGCGGACGGCAAGCTCGTGGCGCGATCGCACTTGCTGCGCATCGGCAAACGCCTGTGTGTCGGACGGGTGGACATGTTCGACGCCAAACGGCAATTGGCCGCCGTGGCGATCGTGACCTATATGCTACTGGAGTGAATGATAAAGGTGCACCGGTGGTGTTGCTGGCGACGGCGTGATACGCTCTCAAGGAATGCCACGACGCTGCGCGCTCCTTTTTGCGACCTTCATCAGTCTGCTGTGCGCTCGCCCAGACTTCAATGTGAAGGACTACGGGGCTACGGGAATCAAATCAGATAACGCCCGGACTGCGCTACAGCAGGCCATTGACGCATGCGGCAAAGCCGGTGGAGGAACTGTTTACGTTGGTCCGGGCGAATACACCACCGGCCAACTCCACTTGCGCTCCGGGGTACGGCTCTATTTGGAAGCCGGGGCGACATTATTTGCATCGTTAGACGGTGCGCAGTTCGACCGGTCGCCGAAATCCGCGCTAATCTCCGGCGAAGATCTGCACGATATCGCGCTCGAGGGCCGCGGCACGCTGGACGGGCAATCCACGTATGAATGGCGTCTCAATAGCATTACCGATTACTACATCCTCCCTAATCAGCGCCAGATGGAAGCGACCGGTAAACCGCTCATGCGCCCGTTCCCGCATGGGTTCCCCGACGAAACAATTTATCCGCGCATGGTGCTGCTGTTGCGTTGCACGGACGTTCGCATCACCGGATTGAAGTTCCTGCGGTCGCGCAGTTGGACCATTAACCCGTATGCCTGCAAGCGCCTGCTCATCGATGGTGTCTACATTTACTCCAGTCAGAAGGAAGGCGTGTGGGCCGATGGCATTGACCCCGACGGTTGCCAGGATGTCCGTATCGCCAACTCCACCGTTGAAACTGGCGACGACGCGCTGGTGTTCTACTCGGCTGATATTTGGGGGCCTGCGCTACCGGTTGAAAACGTGACGGTGACCAATTGCCGTCTGTCTTCGGCTTCGAGCGCGATCAAGTTTTGCGACGGGAATTCGAACGCGATCCGGCGCGTCAACATCGATAACGTGGTCATTACTAATTCCAACCGTGGGATCGCGTTTATGGTGTTCGATGGCGGCATTGTGGAAGATGTGGTGCTGTCGAACCTGACGATTGAGACCCGGCGCTTCGATTGGTTTTGGTGGGGCGATGGCGATCCGCTGCATTTCAACATCAAGCGGCGCAGTGAAGTGGATGGATCGAAGCGCGCCAATGAACCGGCTGCCGGCAAGATTCGCAACGTGATCATTCAGAATGTGATTGCACACGGCACGGGCGCTTCCGTTATCAACGGTCATCCGGAGAGTTGGTTGGAAGGCGTAAGGTTGGACAATGTAAAGCTCTTTATGTCGTCTGATCCGAGCGCCCCCTACGAACACACGGCGACGGCGCTGACTGTTCGCCAAGCACGCGGATTGCGTATGAGTAATGTTGAGATCGATTGGGAAAAACCGTGGGCGGCAACCTGGCGGAATGGCATGTCCCTCGAGCAGGTGAAAGATGCCATTCTCGACCACGTGGAGGTGCATCCGGCGCCGGGCTCAAAATCGCAGCGCATTGTTTCAACCGATGCTGAATATGTCGTGTCGCCAAAATAACTACTTGGATATTGCTCTCAGACTAATCGTGGGAGGGAACGATGATTTTAGTTGCCGGAGGAACTGGAATGCTGGGAGAGGAGATCTGCCAGAGGCTTCGTGCGCGCGGCCTGGCCGTTCGCGCGCTGGTGCGGCAGACCGCAAGCCCAGCGCGCCTGAAGGCACTGCGTGACGCGGGCGTCAACCTCTGTTGGGGCGATTTAAAGAATGCAGGCAGCCTGCGCGAGGCGTGCCATGGCGCCGAAGTGGTGATCTCTACGGCGTCCTCCACGTTATCGCGCCAAGGCGGTGACTCGATCGAAACCGTGGACCGGCAGGGCCAGTTGTCTCTGATCGCCGCGGCGCGGGCCGCAGGCGTGGAACATTTTACGTTCGTCAGCATTCCACGTAACCCAGTGCGGGAGTCACCGCTGACGCGCGCCAAGGCGGAGGCGGAACGCGCGCTCACCGATAGCGGAATGGGCTACACCATCCTGTCGGCCAACTACTTTATGGAAATCTGGCTGAGCCCGGCGCTTGGCTTCGATTATGCTCAGCGAAAAGTGGTTCTATTCGGAGACGGGCGGGCGGCAATGACCTGGGTGTCCTATCGGGATGTAGCCGAGTTCGCTGTGCGGTCGCATCTGACTCCTGGCGCAGGCAATCGGCTACTGGAGGTGGGAGGGCCGCAGGACCTAAGCCCGCTGGAAGTCGTGGGAATCTTCGAGAAGGTTTCGGGCGGGCCGTTCGAGCGCCAGTTCGTTCCCGAAGAAGCTTTGCTCGCCCAACTCGATAACGCGAGTGACCCGCTGGCCGAGACGTTCACCAAGCTGCAGCTCGAATATGTGCATGGTTGTCCTATGAATACTTCCGAGACTCAGCGCCTCATGCCGGTGGAACTGACTTCCGTCGCACAGTACGCCGGTGAGGTCTGCGGCCAAAAGCGGGCTAACGCATGAGCCTTACCGCATAAGCCTTTGACACCAACGTCCGGCTCGCATAGAATCCTTGTAAATGGCTAAGGAGGCTTTGATGCTAGAAACAATTTCACGCGCTGCCGAGAGCAACCTGCTCGAACGCGGCTTTTCCAGACGGCAACTGGGACGCATTGCGGCTGTGTTGACAGCTGGAGCGACCCTTCCTTTCTACAACGAGGCCGCCCTCGCCCAACGCGCCCTGCGAACCGAAATTCCATCGGATGCGGTGCGCATCAACTCCAACGAAAATCCGCTGGGACCTTGTCCCGAAGCTCTCGACGCCATCTCGCAGGTCGCTAAGTCCGGCGGCCGGTATTCGCCTCATGGGGAAGAGGAACAAACGGTCCGCATCGTCGCCGAAACCGTGGACCTCAAACCGGATTCCATCGCCTTCTTCGCCGGATCAGGCGATCCGCTCTTCCGCTCGGCGCTTGCCTTCACGTCGCCGACGCGTCCGTGGGTGATGGGCGATCCAGGTTATGAATCAGGCGGCTCGGCGGCTGCATTTATTGGGGCCAAGGTCATTCGCGTTCCTCTCCGTAAGGACCATTCGCACGACGTGCAAGCAATGGTAAAGGCACATCCGAATCCAGGCGTGATTTATCTCACCAATCCGAACAATCCGAGTGGCACGCTCACGACCCTCGAGGATATCGAATGGACGGCTGCGAATATGCCCAAGGGCAGCCTATTGCTGGTGGATGAAGCCTACATTCACTTCTCTGACCATGCGAAGTCGGCGTTCGGCTTGGTTGCCTCCGACAAGGATGTGGTCGTGCTCCGCACCTTCTCGAAGGTCTACGGCATGGCCGGAATTCGCGCGGGTTATGCGGCTGGCCGGCCGGATCTGATCGCCAAGCTGCGCCCGTGGGGCAGTAACAGCGTCCCGATTACCAGTTTGGCCGCGTCGATGGCCAGCTTGAGATCGAAGACTGTAGTTCCGGAACGCCGTAAGATCAATCGCGACATTCGCGAGGACGTGTTCGCCTACCTGGACAAGAAGAATCTCCAATTCACTAAGAGCGAAGCCAATCACTTTATGGTGAACGTCGGGCGCCCGGGCGGCGACGTGGTGCAGGCTATGGCGAAGGAGCGGGTCTTGATTGGACGGCTGTGGCCAGCCTGGCCGAATCATGTACGTATCTCGATCGGTACGCGCGACGACATGGAGAAATTCAAGACTGCTTTCTCTAAGGTGATGGCTTAAGACGAAGGGGCTCCACTGTTTGAAAACGCAAATCAGCCGTAGAGGATTCGTCGGCGCTTCGGGCGTAGCCGCCTTTTCATCCTTGGCTGCCCCTACTCCCGCCGCCGCTGTCGGCGACGATGACCCACTGGGCGTGCGAAAGGATTTTCCGGCTACGGGCGACTGGACGTACCTCAATACTGCGTACATCGGGCTGATCTCGCAGCCGGTCGTCGACGCCGCTCGTGACTGGACCGAGGCGCGCGCACGGCGGCCCTATAGCGTCGGGCAGATGGAGACCAAGACTGAGGAGGTGCGTAAACTGTTCGCTGAAATGGTTGGCGCGGGGGAGGACGAAATCGGGTTTCTGTTCTCGACGTCGGAAGGCGAGAATGTCGTCGTGAATTCCCTGGATTTCAAGCCCGGGGACAACGTGGTATTCGACGATATCGTATATCCGTCGACGCCGGTGATCTACCGCAGGCTGGAAAAGACTCGCGGCGTGGAGATGCGGGTAGTGAAGAACCGCAATGGAGCCGGTGCCGTGGAGGATTTCGCAAAGCTGGTCGACAAGCGCACGCGGATCATCTCGGTAGCTTGGGTCTCGAACACGAGCGGTCATCGACACGACATGAAGGGGCTGGCCGATCTGGCGCACGCTCACGGCGCATACCTCTATGCCGACGCTGTACAGTTCATCGGAACGGCCCCGCTTGATGTTCGGGCCGTCGGGGTGGATTTCTTTACCACGGGCACGTACAAATGGCTGATGGCAGGATTCGGTGTGGCGCCCTTCTATGTGCGGCGCGAACTGCTCGATCGGATTCAACCCGAGAATGTGGGTTGGATGGTCGAGAAGAGCCTCTCGAACTTCGAGTATCAGCACTATCGAACAGCCAAGAAGTTTGAGTACTCGAGTCCCGCGTTCGGTCAGCTGTACGAGTTGGCCGCGGCACTCGCCTACCTGAAGCGGATCGGTTTGGACAAGATCGAAGCGCAGTCCCAGAGCCTGACGCAACAGCTTCGGAAGGGTCTTGCCGACCATGGGTTCCGCGTCTTCACGCCGGAAGGCAATCACTCCTCAATTGTGAGTTTCTACACCAAGAAAGCGTCCCGCGACATTCAAAAGATGCTCGAGGCCGAGCGCGTTAAGGTGAGCCTGCAGCAGGGCAGCGAAGATGGGGTCGAGTCGGGAATGGTGCGAATCCGTGTGGCGCCGGCTTTCTTTAACAATGCCGCCGAGGTGAAGCGGTTTCTCAAAGTCTCTGAACAGTTGATGACTGCGTAAGCCGCTGCCTCGCTCGACTGAGGCTTGTTTTTGCTTGTTTTTGCTTGACAAAGCGAGGAAAAAGGACAAAACTGGCTTATTCCGCTTCGCCGGCCGGAAGTGAAGACTGAACCGCGTGCGTTCGTCCGCGAAGAAAAGCAGCTCTCGGCACTAACAATGAGGTTTAGGAGCCAACATGATAGGCACGCATGCTGCGCGAAGAGCATCACACGCAGTCATCGTTTTTTGGCTTACATTTTCGACTGGTCCATTTCTCTTCGGACAAGCCACAGGTAGCATTTCAGGGACCGTATCGGACACTACGGGCTCGGCTGTGCCTGGGGCGAAGGTAACGGTGACGGCTCCTGCCACGGGGCTGACTCGTTCTTCCACCACCAACGACAAAGGCGAGTATGTTGTTCCTTTGCTGGGCGTGGCCAATTACAACGTCCAGGTGGAACTCCCGGGTTTCCAGACCGCCGCGGCGCAAGACGTCCGGTTACAGGTTGATGAACACCGCGAGTTGGATTTCAAGCTGTCTCCCGCAGCAGTCCAGACCAGCGTCGAAGTTAGTGCCACCGCTGTTTCGGTCCAAACGGCGGATGCCACGCTTGGGCAAGTTATCACGTCCCAACAGGTCGCCGATCTCCCCTTGAACGGTCGCGACTTCGTTCAGCTTGCGACCCTGACGCCGGGTGTCACTCAGGAAACCAGCCCAACCAGCTTTTTTAATGGCGGCCCCAGCAGCGAAGTGTCGGCGCGCGGCTCGTTTTCTCTTTCGGTAGGCGGTTCCCGCGCCAATAGCACCGACTGGCTGTTCGACGGCAACGACAACAATGAGCTGACGGCCGGCGGCATCTCGATCCTACCTTCCATCGACGCCATCCAGGAGTTCAAAGTCCTCACCTACAACTATTCGGCGGAATGGGGGACGCGAGGCGGTCCGACCGTTTTGGTCACCACCAAATCGGGAACCGACCAGGTCCACGGAACCCTGTTCGAGTTCCTCCGCAACACCTCCCTGGACGCCCGCAGCTTCTTCGCTACTTCCACTGAAAAGTTCAATCTCAATCAGTTTGGATTCTCGGCAGGCGGTCCGATTCGCAAAGATAAAGCCTTTTTCTTTGTGGATTACGAGCAAAAGGACCAACGGCATGGAATCCCGTACACGGGACTGGTCCCCACTGCGGCAATGCGAACCGGCGACTTCACCCACGACGCATTTGGCAATCCCAGCACGATCACTCTGATCAATCCCAACGCGACGCAGGCGAATGGGGACTCGGTCAGATTCCAGTGCGATGGTTCCGGCAATCCTCTTCCCGCAGCCGCGGATGGAAGCCAGGCGACAGGGACGCCTTGCAACAAGATTCCGCAGAGCCTGATCAACCCCATTGGGCAGAAGTTGATGAATCTGTATCCGCTTCCCAATGCGAACAATGCAGCCCTCGGCTATAACTACGTGAACGAACCGGTGAGGAAGCTGAACGAGGGCAAGTTCGATATCCGTCTGGACGAAAACTTGTCCAGCAAAGATTCTTTATTCGCGCGGTTCAGCTACGACCAAGCCACGTCTTACGTTCCGGGTGGTTCACCGGGGTTCGCAGAACAAAGCCCTTTTGCCAGCAATCAGGGCATCCTCAATCACGGCCGCAACGTCGCTGTGTCGGAGACTCACGTTTTTTCGTCGAACACTGTTAATCAGTTTAGTGCGGGCTATAACCGGATTTTCAATTACATCTCTTCCCAGGGAACGGGCAGTTGTGAAGCGCAAGCCATCGGCATCCCAGGCGCCAATCTGGGCGGCGTGAGCTGCGGCCTGACCTCCGTGCAGCTCGACGGTGGTTACTGGTCGCTGGGTGATCGCGGCTTTTCGCCCTTCCAGGGCGGGACCAATGTTTTCTCTATCTCCGATTCGTTCGACATGATTCGTGGGGGCCACGACATCAAGATAGGCCTTTCCGTTCGCGCGAATCAGATGAACGTGCTGGCCGAAGGTTTCCAAGACGGATACTGGATTTACACCGGACTGTGGAGCGGCGAGCCACAGGCGGACCTTCTGCAGGGTTTGCCAAGTCTGGCTATTCACGACCAAACCTTTAATGGCAACGTCACCGGCCGGCGCTGGAAACTGTTCCGGCCGTTCGTTCAAGACGATTGGCGTGTTAGCAAGAATCTCACGTTGAACCTCGGTTTGGCCTGGGCATTAGTGACACCCGTTACCGAAGCGGCTAATCGCCAGGCGGACTTTAACCCCGCTAATGGAATGCTGTTGGTGGCAGGCCAGAATGCGGGAGCCAGCGCCGGCATTCAGATGGACAAGACCGCGCTAGAACCGCGCATCGGAGTGGCTTGGAAACCGTTTGGTAGCGGGAACACCGTCGTCCGAGGCGGCTACGCGATCTTCCACGATTCGTCCTGGAACCAGGGCGGGCAGGGGTTGTGGCAGAATCCGCCGTTCTACGCCGAATCGGACTCCTTTGCTTTTGGCGGCTCTTGTACATTCGCTACGGCGGCCTGCGCTACGCGCAACGGACTGAGTCCCTCAGCGCTGAGCGCTTCATCTGGATTCCCTATTTTCACCTCGCCGCCCAGCCCCGCCAATTTCACCGGGACCTTTCTTGCGCAGAATACGGACTTCAAGCAGGGCAGAGTTCAGCAATACAACATCAATGTGGAACACCAGCTACCCGGCCAGATTGTCGTGACGGCAGGCTATGCGGGTTCCCGCAGTTCGCATATTCTGGTCGACGGCAATAACATCAACGTCGCATCTCCCGCCGCTTGTGGAACGGTCAAGGGATATACGTTGGGATGCGGGGCGAATGGGGCGGCGTTCGGTTTGCCTTATCCGCAGTACCCGTTTTCGACTATCTCGAATGCATTTGACGCCGGCCGGGCTCACTACAATTCGCTGCAGATCAAAGCCGAAACCAAGAGCGCCAAGTACGGCATTTACGCGTTAGTCGGATATACGTACGCGCGAGCCTATGACAACGGCTTCACGGACGGCCTGGGGACTCCGTTGGGAGCGACCTACTTCCCCCTTCCGAATTGGCAAAACCTGGACTGGGCGCTCTCGCAGATCAATCTGAATCACGAATTCACTGCCAGCGTTATATATCAGCTGCCCTTTGGTAAGGGCCGGCGATTCGGAAGCAATTGGAGTGGCGCAGCCAACGCCATCGCCGGAAACTGGGAGCTGACCGTAATTGAAAAGGCCACATCCGGATTTCCGGTCTTCATCGTTGATAGCAACAACGGATCCGGGGTGAACTTCCAGAACAACGGGAACAGCTTGAATCGCCCGAATCAAACATGTAATCCCACGTCGGGCAATTCGACCTTGGCACAGTTCTTTATGACGTCATGCTTCGCTGCTCCGCCGGCTGGAGAGCTGGGGAATGCGTCCCGAACGCCACTCTCGGGTCCGGACTTCGTCAATACGGACTTCTCCATCATCAAGCACTTCATGCTTCCGCGCGAAGGAACGCGGCTCGACTTCCGGACCGAGTTCTTCAACCTGTTCAACCATGCGCAGTTCGGCTTACCCGGCGCGGACTTCAATTCTCCGGCAACGTTCGGCGCGGTGAATTACACGGTGAACAATCCGCGTCTGATTCAGTTCGCTCTGAAGCTGGCTTTCTAAGGCTTGCGGAGTTCAAACACGAATTGCTGGATCTCGGCGCGCTCGCGCTCTAATTCTTGCGCCGATTGTTTTGACAATTGCTGATAGAGCTCGATCTCTCTTTGCGCCTTCGCCGGGTCGCCCGTCTTCCGGTAGGCCTGCGCCAGACGGTAGTGCGCCTCTTCCATCGGTGGACTGGCGTTGATCGCGCTTTGATAAGCAGAGATGGCTCTAGGGAGATTGCCCTGTTCGGCGAAGACAATACCGAGTTGAAGATAGGCGGCGCCGAGCCGAGGATCGAGACGAACGGCCTTTTCGAGCAGCGACTGCACCTTGGCCAACGTCGCAGTGTCGTCCGGGCCCTGCCACTTTTTCCAAAGACTGGCGGCGTAGTAGTAGTTCGCCCAAGCATTCTCGGGTTGAAGAGTGACGAACCGCCGCAGGCGCTCCGGGTAGCCGGGAGACTCGCTGACCGCGCCGATTGAAACTTTACCCAGGAACAGGTACGGCGCCGGATCGCTCGGACTCAGGTCGGCCGCTTCGAAGAACCGTAGCACGGCCTGATCGTAGGAACCGCGCGAGTACAACGCCACGGCGAGGCCCAGCAACATACGGGTGGAACGCGGGAACAAGCGATTGCCTCTGGTGAAAACTTCGACCGCCTGGTCGGCCGCGCGATGGATCAGTAGCTCCGTCCCCCAATCGAAGAGATGGGTCTCGGTGGGCTCCAGTTCCGCGAGGCGCTGATATTCGCGAGCGGCCTCGAGCGCCTTCCCCTGTTTTTCGGCCACATCGGCGACTGAGGCGCCGGTGCGAAGCGAAGCAGTCGATTTGGCCAGAGCTTCGGCGGAGCGCAAAACCGGATCGGAGCCGTGGCCGCCGCGAAGAGCAGGGTCGGTAACGCCCGGCAACGATGAATGAAGGCTCGTCGAAGAACTGAGCTTTTGCCGAAGAGTCCAGCGTCAGGTCGACTTTCTTGGACTCGTCCTCGTCCCACCCGGAATGGCCCAACGGCGACTTCGCCGAATTTGTTTTCGCTCGCATGGACTGTATAGCTGCCCGCGCGAAGCGGTCCAAAGCGGTAGCCTCCCTGAGAATCCGTCAGTGCCGTAAGAGTCTTTGCGTCGGTCTTCAGCTCCACCCTAGCGCCCCCAACCGGCTTGCCTTGTGAATCGCGAACGAAACCCTCAACCGAAGACTTCTCGTTTTGGCCAAGTAACGCAACCGCCAGCAAGCCCGCAACCGTGAAGCATCTCATCATAGCCGCGCCATACGCCCGATCACTAAATCGAAATAGGCATCGGCATTTACATCCCGAAGGAACAGCACATTGGGCTTCTTCCCGGTCACGCCCCACCAATCTACAACCGTCATTCCGAGCGTGAGCGCGCTCGAGCACTCCACTTCGATCTTCACTTTACGTCCCGAGAAGATCTCCGGCGCGAGCAGATAGGCTATCGACCGTCGCGTCGTGCAAAGGTCCTCCCTCCCATCCGTATTTGCGCTCGTCGAAGAGCTTATTGAATCTTCAAAAGATGGTAGAAGGCCTCGGCTACGGGAGTGCCAATGCTACGCAGTTTCTCCAGCCGCGGCCCGGTGGTGAGCGCCTGGTGCGTGCAATCCAACGGGATCATCGTAATGGGCGTTCCGCATCCTAGCACGCGCGCCGCGGCTTCCGGGTCCACATAAATGTTGAACTCCGCAGCGGGTGTGATGTTGCCGCCTTCCGAGAATGCGCCGCCCATCATTACGATCTCTTTCAAATGCCCGGCCAGGCGCGGCTCCTTCGCCATCGCCAGCGCGATATTGGTCAGCGGCGCCAAGCAGCATAATGTGACTTCGCCCCGTGGTCTGCGCATTACCAGATCCACGATCGCGTCCGGCGCGAATCCTTCCGCGAGGGGAGTGGTCGGGTCCGGCAGGTCGTACCCGTCAAAGCCTGTCTTACCGTGTACCTCCTCTGCAGTCACCAGCGGCCGCAGCAGTGGCGCCGATGCGCCCGCATATACTGGTGTCTCGGTTCGTCGCGCCAGCTCCAAGGCTTTGCGGGCGTTCTTGGAGGTGAGATTTACCGGAACATTTCCCGCGACGGTTGTCACGGCCAGTACTTTCAATTCCTCTGGGGAAGCCAATGCCACAAGTATGGCAACGGCGTCGTCGGGCGAGGGATCGGTGTCAATGATGATGGGACGCGGCATGTGATTTCAATGCAGCTGATCGAGCGCCTGCTGAGCCTGCGCGTGACCGGGATGCTGTTGGAGCAGATCGAGCAGCACGGCGCGCGCCTTTTCGCGTTCACCCTCCAGTGCGTAAACGCGTGCCAGGTTGAGGTAAGACTGATCGAAACCCGGCGCGACGCGGATACATTCTTCGAACTTAGCCACTGCATCGTCCCGCCGGCGGGTTCGCAGGTACAGGACTCCGAGGTTGTTCAACGCCTCAGGATAAGCCGGGCGCAATGCCAAAGCCTTTTGCAAATACTCGTAGGCCCGCTCGGTGTCCTCGGTCTGCGCATAAACCATGGCCAGGCTGTAGTTCGCCTCCGGTTCACGGGGCCGCACCGCGACCGCTCGCTCCAAGGCCGCGCGTGCTTCGTCCCACCGTCTCTGCTGCCGATATGCATTCCCCAGGTTCTCTAGAGCTATCCAATAGTCAGGATTCAGGCGGAGAGCCCCCTGAAAATAATCGATGGCTTCAGCGATGCGACCCTGGCGCGTGGCGAGGAGGCCGAGATTGTTCCACGCGTTGGGTCCGGTATCGGGATAAGTAGCCGTGAGCTTCAAGACTTGCTCGAAGCTCGCGCGCGCGTCGACGATTTTTTCCTGCTTCAAATACACGCTGCCGAGGCCGTAGTGAGCCTCCGCACTCGAGGGGTCGTCCCGAAGAGCGAGCCGGAAAGATGCCTCGGCTTGGTCGTAATAGCCGCGCTGAAAGAAGGCTGAACCAAGAGACAAGTGGTTTCGCCCGAACTCATAGGTTTCGGTATTGCCCGGGAAGGGAAGCGCCTTGGCCAGCCGCTGTTCGCGGGTCTGAGGGATGCGACTGATATCTTCCTCGACGCGGCGAGGATCGACAGGTCCTTGGTAAACCTTAACGATGTTGCCATTGGCGTCGATCAAGAACGATGTCGGCAGAGTGAGGTCGCGGTGACGGTCAAAGAGATAGCGATAGAGAATGTTGTAAACGGCCGCGACGTCCTCACTGACGGTCATCACCTGGCGCACTTGATCGAACTCTAATTGGAAAAGTATTGGCTTCCAGCCGGGGCGGGGAAGAACCGGCGCAGGCACGGGCACGAGCAGCCACGTTTCGATGAGTGCCGGAACAGTTTCGGCGGCTTGCGGTTTGGAACTCGGCGCGGGCTGCGATCTCTTGAATGGTTCAATGCGCGTTGGTTCGGCGCCCTCGTCCACCCAGACACGATGATTCATGGGAAGGCCGTGCAGTTGCTGCACCAACCCGCTCGGCCAGTGGATCGATGCGTTCACCGGACCCTTGGCGGTTCCCAGGCCAAAGAACAGCTCTTTGCTGTGCTGCGAAAGAAATCCAGATCCGGCCTGCAGCATCCGCGTCTGCCGGCCCGATTCGGTTTCCACTGCTACGGCTGCGCCGATGGCGTCGGGATTACTTCTGATTCCGCGTAGCCGGAAGGCAATGGACGGCGGCAGTTCTGGCGTCACGTTCTTCAACAGACGTAACTGCGGAGCATTGCGGTTCTTGAGAAAGACCTCTTGGCGGCCGTCATGATCGAAGTCGGCTAGCGCGAATGAACGGCCATCTTCCAGAAAATCGAGATCCACAGCGCCTGAAACATCGGAAAACGTTCCATCGCGATTGTTTGCGTAGAAGGTGTTGCGCTCGTACCCGCTCCACGTGTAGTCGGCGCGGATCAACTCATTGATCGCGTTCCATCCTTGTTCGTAATCCTGAGACGGCTTGGCTGTATTGGGCGAATTGGCCACCACCTGCCGCCAGAAGAAACTGTTCAGATCTTCCCGTAATGCGCCGGAAAGCATTCCGTTGGCAATGTAGAGATCGGGAAAGCCGTCATGATCGAAGTCCCAGGCGTCGCTCGACCACGACCATCGGCCCATTCCAGTGCCGCTGAGAGCGGTGGAGTCCTGAAATCCTCCATCGCTGCGATTTCGGAGTAGGGAATTGCCCATCGAGTGTTTACGATACATCGCGCGGACCTGTTCAGGCGCGTCTCGCTGGAACTTCTCCTGCATGGAGATGCGCTCGCCGGCGGCGGTCCACATGTCGGCGACGTAAAGGTCCTCGGCGCCGTCGGTATCGTAATCGAACCAGCACACACTCATGCCAGCGCCGACATCTTCCACGCCCGCCTGCTGGGCGACGTCGGTAAACGTCCCGTCGCCGTTGTTGCGGTAGAGATTCTTCCGTCCGAAATCGTTCACGACGTAAAGGTCGGGCCATCCATCCCGGTTGTAGTCGCCCCAACCGCAGCAAAAGCTATAGCGGGTACTGTTCTGGTTGAGGCCTGATTGCGCGGTAACGTCGCGAAAGGTTCCATCCCGATTGTTGCGCATCATGAAATTGGGAGGCCCGTTCTCCGCGGCGTAATAAGGAGTGGGGTATTTGTATTGATCCGTCCCCTGGTAGTAGGTGTAAAGACAGAAATAAATATCCAGCCAGCCATCGCGGTCATAGTCAGCCGCTGCCGCGCCCGTGAAGGTCCCTTGCGGAGGGTTGGCGAACTGAAAGGCGTCGGGCTTGAGTCGAAATTTGCCGCCACCCTGGTTCAAGAACAATAGCGGACCGCTGGCGCGCACGACAACCAGATCCTGACGTCCGGACTGGGTGAAGTCGGCGAAAATCGCGCAGGCCGTATTTTCGAGAAGCCCAACTCCGGAAGTCTCGGTAATGTCCTCGAAGGTTCCGTCACCCCGGTTTCGATAAAGCCGATTGGGGAGTCCTGCGGGCTGGCAAACGTAAAGATCATCGAATCCGTCGCCATCGATGTCGCCCACTGACACGCCGTTGTGTCCGTAGATGTCGATGCCGGACGCGCCGTCGAGAACCGTGCGCCAATAGTCGACGCCCCGCAGCATCTGCGCGGCATAGGAAGAAGTCTGACCGAATGCATGCGGGGCAATGTCGTCGTACCAAGGTTGGGCGGATCTGCTGCGCGTCTCCTCGGTCGACTGCCAGCTTTGCAGACGATATTGATCCGTCGCTGTCGATTCCCATTCCAGATTCCACCATCCAACGCGCTGCTCGCGGTGGAATCCCTGGCCAGTGCCCACCAGTTCATAGCGCACGCGAGTTCGGAGGCCGCGGTCAGGTTTTGCCTCGATTCGGGTCACCTGAAGCTCGACGGTCTGAAATGCCGAGAAGCTTGTGAGAGACGTCCGCAATTGCTGGAGGAATGCGTCTCTTGCGAGGGAAGGCTGCGAAGCGAAAGTGACGTGGCGAATTTCGAGAGCAGGGCCCGGGCGCACAATCCGGGATTCGGCCGGCTGCGGGGAAGAGCCCATGAAGCTCGGGGCAAGAACCTTCTCGATGGCCTTCAGACTCTTCGGAGATTCGAGCAGGTTCGCGCGCCAATCCGCCAGAATCGTGGCAATTTGATCGTGATATCGTTCCGTGACGAAGTCGTCGAGCCCGGCGTGGGTTTTCAGGAGTGTGGCATCCAGGGCCGTTTGAGCGCGATAGTGCGGATGGAGGTGAAATGCGGCATCTACCAATGATGCGTCTTGAGCGTCGAGGTGCGAGAGGAACGGGAGAGCGAGGCTGCGGATGAGGAAACTGCGTCTTTGAGGATCGAACGAATGGCTCATTGGGAGCGCCTGGAACCTAGAATCTCATACGGGCGCGAATCTCGGCTCGGGTTCGTTTCGTAATTTCGCATTGCGCGAGTCGCGTCACTTGTGGTCGTCGCATCGCCCATCAAAATAAGATTACGCCCGGCGGGTGGAGTGGATGACGGCGGGAAGGCGTAAGTGGTTGTGGCAGGCGGGTAAATATTTACAGAGACGATGTGAACGCGATGAGGATGTCCGGAAAATCGTAGAAAGTTGACGACTCTCCCCCAGAGCTAGTAAGCTCTGGGGAATTTCTGGCAAGAAAAGGAGAGTCGTGTGAAGAAAAGATACCAGATCAGTAAACGTCGTGCAGCCGAGTCCTTCCGGGACTGGGCGGCGACCAACCGTAAACCCATCCAGCTCACGTTTCCGACACAGAGCATCGCCGAGCTAAGTCAGCGCAGTCTGGGAGATCTGCTGCGGAGCGAAGTTGTTTATCGAGACCGTAATGGAGAGTGAAGTGGAACAAGTAGTGGGCCAACGCAGCCAGCCCAACCAAAACCGGGGAGCCTATCGTTGGGGGAGTGAATCTGGCTTTTGTGTGATCGATGGCCAGCGGGTACCGATCCAGCGGCCACGGGTGCGCAGCCGGGCCCAGAACAAAGAGATAGCGCTGGGAAGCTACGAACTGTTCCAACGCGCATCTCTTATGGAAGAGACCGTCTGGCACAAAATCATGTATGGGCTCAGCATGCGCAGTTACAAAGAAGTGGTGCAGCAGTTCGCCGACGCCTATGGATTGGAAAAGAGCACGATCAGCGACCATTTTATTGAAGCCAGCCGGGTAAAGTTGGAGCAGTTGATGAAGCGCTCTCTAGCCAACCTGGCCTTGGTTGCCATGTTGATCGATGGGACGGCTTTCAAAGGAGAGAATCTCATCGTAGCGGTGGGTATTGATCGAACGGGTCGCAAGATTGTGTTGGGGCTACGGCAAGGGGCCACCGAAAACGCCATCGTGGTGGGCGAGTTGCTGGGAGAACTGGCCGAACGGGGTGTGGATTTCAATACGCCCCGGCTGTATGTCATGGATGGCAGCAAAGCCATTCGGCGGCCATCACCAATTACGCTGGCGCGGCCGCCTTCTTACAGCGCTGTCAGGTACATAAAATTCGAAACGTGACCGAGTATCTGCCAGAAGCCTCTCGGCATGCCATCAAATTCCGCATGCGCGCGGCCTATGAGATGGAAGAAACCGCCGACGCCCGTCAGGCTCTCTACAAATTGCACGACGAGCTCATGCAACTGAACCCTAGTGCAGCGGGGAGCCTGGCGGAGGGGTTAGAGGAAACCTTGACAGTCTTGGATCTGCGCCTCACACCCCGGTTGCGCCGATCCCTGGCAACCACGAACGCAATCGAATCCGGCTTTTCCATCGTGGAAGAAATATGCCGGCAGGTCAAACACTGGCAGGGCAGCGATCATCGGCTCCGTTGGGTTGGATCCGCACTACTGCATGCCGAAGGTCGCTGGAATCGCTTGTATGGTTATCGCCACATGCCGGTTCTGATCAACGCTCTTGAAAGCGCCTATCAACTGCGGTGTAATCGAAAGGCAGCCTCTTCGGCTGCCTAACTGAGGTCTAGAGGGTCGCCAGTTTCAACGACAATCCGGACATCCTCAACGCGATTTCGGTGGGGTGGTCAGGGTTGGTTGGGCGAGCCGCGCGATACCCGCGTTTTCGACAGGTTCTAGCCACATTCGAAGAGCAATCTCGGCCACGCGCCGCCGGTGGAGGTATCGTAAGAATGAGGTATTCAAAGCCATCCCCCTGGACCGTGCATTACTGGTGTCGCTGCTGCTGGCAGCCTTCGGCGCGACAATGCCTGCGTGGCAGGCCACTCCTGAGGCTCATCTCGGTAAAGGCTACGAGGCGCTGAAGCAGGATCGGTACGACGAGGCCGTCACCGAATTCCGCGCCGCCTTGCAGCTCGATCCAAAGCTTGTCCTGCGGGCGCGATTTCCTTTGGCGGTCGCACTATTCGAGATGAAGGATACGGCCGCGGCGCGCCGCGAATTCGAGGCCGTGCGCCGGGACCTGGGAAATAGCCCCAACGTCGCTTATTACCTGGGCCGGCTCGACTTGCTGGACCAGAACTTCACCGGCGCGATCCGAAATCTAACACAAGCCATGGCCAAGCCGCCGTTCCCTGACACGGCGTACCATCTTGGGTTTGCTTGCTTGAAGCTGAGTGATTTGGCGGCTGCCGAAAGATGGTTGAAGCTGGCCGCGCAGGCGAATCCGGAAGATAGCGCCGTTCCATATCAACTCGCGCTGGTGTATCGCAAGCAAGGCCGCGAGGCGGATGCGAAGAAGGCCTTCGCGTTGTCGACGGAGATTCGCCGGCGCGATGCCAATGACAGCCAACTCAGGCACGAATGCGCGCAGAAGCTGGACGAGGGTCCTCGCGATGAGGCGCACGCGGTTTGTGGACGCCTGTACGATCCTGACAATGCCGAAAAACTGACTGCGCTGGGAACGATCTACGGCCAACACGGGGATCTGGAGGCAGCGTTGAAGCCACTGCAGCGCGCCGCGGAACTGGCCCCGCAATCGCCACAAATGCAATACAACCTGGCATTTACTTACTATGAGCTGAATCGATTCGAGGAAGCGCGCCAGCCCATCGCCAAAGCCGTCGAGCGCTGGCCAGACATTTTTCAACTTAACTCCCTTTACGGCGCCGTTTTGCTGAAGCTCGGTGAAGAACGGGAGGCGTATCCGCTGCTGCTCCGAGCGCACGAACTCAATCCCCAGGATGCGAGGACCACGGGGCTTCTTTATACGACGACGCTCGCTTTGGCGCGGGCCAGACTGTCCGCCCACGAATATCCGGAGTCGCTAGGTTATTTCGCCGAAGCCGCGAAGCTGCGGCCAAGCGAAGCTGATCCTCATCGAGGCCTGGCCGAGGTCCAAACGGCTATTGGCCATCCGGCAGAGGCGGCGGTTGAACAGCGGCAAGCGGATCGGCGGACCCAGCACAAATAGACTGCGCTAAGGCGTGAATGGCGGCTTCCGCGTCGCGATGATACCAGCGCCTTCGCGGATCACAACCAAGTGGTCGGCCGGAATGCGAGAGAATGTCTGCTTCATCCCATTTGGCCAGCGGATCTCCAAAGCGGCGGAGGCTTCCGAGCCTAACCCAAAATGCAGGCGCTTATCGTTGACCGACAGGAAGCTGGATTGGCTCATCAACTCCTGCACCTGCAGCCGACCGCCGTATCGTGCCGTCACGCGTGCGCCAATCGCGCTGCGATTGGAAATAGTGGCCTCCAGTTGGACTTTCAGCCAGTGGTTTCGGCCGCTCGTGTCGTTGCGCAGCAGCGACGGCGGCTCGTTCATGTTCATGATCAGGATGTCGATGTCGCCATCGTTGTCGAAGTCGCCGAATGCACACCCGCGACTCGAGTGCGGGACGCCAATCGCCGGTCCGGCTTCGTCGAACAACTCCTCGAACCTCCCACCGCCCAGATTGCGGAACACGACCCGAGGATTCTTGTAAGGGAAAAGCGGCGCCTTCTTTTCAAGCTCCGGATAAACCTGACCGGCGGCGATAAAGAGATCCGGCAGGCCGTCATTGTCGAGATCCACGATCCCCGCTCCCCAGCAGACGTAGCGGGTCTCGACGCCCAGGCCGGACTTCAGAGTCACGTCGGTAAATTCGCCCTTTCCGTTGTTGTCGTAGAGCACGCTGGTGTCGTCGGCGAAATGCGTCTTCAGAATGCCGAGCGTTCCATCCAGTTTGTAGTCGCCGACACCGATTCCCATGCCGGCCTGCTCGGCGCCGTCTTCGCTCAGCGCCACGCCACGCTCCAGCCCTTCTTCCGAAAAAGTTCCATCGCGCCGGTTGCGGTAGTAGAAGCTGGGCGTGGAATCACAGGCGACATAAATATCCGGCCAGCCATCGTTATCGAAATCGGCAGCCACGACCGTGAATCCGTAGGCCTGGCCTTTTTCCACGCCAGCCTCCTTGCTGACGTCGGTGAAATGGCCGCGGCCATCGTTGTGAAATAAATAGCATCGCCCCATGGGAAGCCCACGTGGGCCGCAATGCACTGGAATCCCTTTCCAATCGCAGCCGGTCGGCATTTTCATGCCAGTGTTCAAGTCGACGTAGGTGCTGAAGAACAGGTCGAGATGTCCGTCGCGATCGTAATCTACAAAAGTGCAGCCGGTGCTCCATTGCGGCTTGGACAGCGCCAGGCCGGCTTCGCGGGTGACGTCGGTAAACGAGCCGTCGCCGTTATTGCGGAAAAGCACATTCTGGTCGTAATAGGTGAGGAACAGGTCATCCAGGCCGTCGTTGTTGTAATCGCCGATGGCGAGGCCCGAGACCCAACCGGGACGGGCGAGACCGGATTTCGCGGTGACATCGAGGAAGGTACCATCGCGATTATTCTTGTACAGCCGGTTGCCGGCGCCCTCGGGAGTAACGCCGAAGCGCGTCCCTCCCAACACCAGAATGTCGAGCCAGCCATCGTGATCGTAGTCAAAGAAGGCGATGCCGCAACCGACGGCTTCAAGAATGTGCCGCTTCGCGTCGATGCTCCCATAAATGCTGGGAGCGTTCAGGCCGGCTTGATGGGCTATATCAGTGAACTTCGCATCGAAGGGCAGGCCGGAGCGCTTCCCGCGCTGTTGGGGGCGGACATTGCGAGTGGCCATGCCCTGCGCGAAAAGGGACGGCACCGCAGCTGTCGGAACCAGCGCTTCGAGAGCGGCCCTTCGGGTTATGTGCAGGTTTTCCCTGGCGAAGCGATGCGGACTCGTGACTCTACGAGAATAGCTCGTTGAGAACGCGGGCAGGAGTCACACCTACGAGTGACTCGTTGCGGCCTTCATACGGGAACGTGTTCTTCTTAAAGTCGATGCCTAACAAGTGCTGGACGGTAGCATGAATGTCGCTATGTCCGACCTTGTGTTCCTTGACGGCGGAGTATCCCAGCTCGTCCGATTCGCCAAAATCAAAGCCGGCCTTCACGCCCGCTCCCGCCATCCACATGCTGAAGCCGTAAGGATTATGGTCGCGGCCAGGCTTCGAGTTCTTCGCCTCGATGGTCGGTAGCCGGCCGAATTCACCGGACCAGACTACCAGCGTATCCTGCAGCTGGCCGCGCTGCTCCAGGTCGATCAGCAGCGCCGACATGCCCTGATCGATGTACTGGCACAGGCCGGGTAGCTGGCCTTCGATGTTATTGTGAGTATCCCAGTTGCCGCCGCCGCCGCCGTAAATCTGGACGAAGCGGACGCCGCGCTCGGTCAAGCGGCGTGCCATCAGACACAGCTTGCTGAACGGTCCAGCGACCTTCTCATCGATACCGTAAAGCTTCTTAGTAGCTTCGCTCTCGTCAGAAAGGTCGGCGACCTTCAAAGCCTCCACCTGCATGCGCGCCGCTAACTCGTAATTGGCGATGCGCGATTCCAGATCCTGATCGAGCGGATAAGCCTGGTTCTGTTGACGGTCCAGACTTTCCACCATGTTCAGCAATCGCCTTTGTTGATCCAGGCTCATGCTTTCGGGCCGCTTGATGTCGTAGATGGGCGATTGTGCATCGGCGCGCATCGAGGTGCCGTTGTAAATGGGAGGCAGCCATGCGGAGGAATGCGCGCGCGCTCCGATGGTGGCGCCTTCACCGAGAGCGATGAAGGCCGGGAGATTCTGATTCTCGGTACCCAGTGCGTAGCTCACCCAAGAACCGATGGCCGGGAAGCCGGTGGCGCCGCGGCCGGTGACGAACGTGAACTGGGCGGTGGAATGGTCGATACGATCGGTCGTCATCGAACGGACGAACGCCGTTTTGTCAACGACCTTCTGGAAATAGGGCAGGAGGTTGGAGACCTCGCGCCCGCTCTGGCCGCATTTGGTGAACGGCCAGGGGCTGGCCATGATCTGCTGCGAGCCGTTCAGCGCGCGTCCTTTGATCTCAAACGGCGCGGGCTTTCCGTCGTACTTCAGCAGGGCGGGTTTGGGATCGAACATGTCGATGGTGCTGGGACCGCCACCGATGTAGATAAAGATGACGTTCTTCGCCTTGGGCGCGAAGTTCGGAGCTTTGGGTTTGAGGTCGAACGAACGCGGCAGCATCGCCGACTCCGCCCCAAATAACCGCTCGCTCTGCAGCATCGAGTTCAGCGCCATCGCGCCAAAACCAACGGCTACGTCCTGGAGAATCTCTCTACGCGATCGAAATCTTTTCATGGCTTCTTTTTTCTCCCTATTGTTTGCCCAGCTCGTTCTAATGACTATACAGGAACTCTAATGACTATACAGAAAATCATTGGCCCCAAACATGGCCTGGATGAAAAGGCGGAGGCCTTCTTTGGGGTCTGACTCGGCTGCGATAGACCCTTTCGCAATTTCCATCTCGCTCGCCGATGGCGGACGGTTGTAAGCCTCATCAAATGCGACTTTCACAGCTTCGTCGTAGTTACCATTGGTGCGCTCGAGCACCTGCTGCGTTAACGCGCGGGTGGTGCGGAAAACCAGCGGATTGTTCAGCAACGCCAGCGACTGCGTCGGCAGCGAAGCTCGGAACCGCTGGGCTTGATTGTCGGACGTCATGTCGGGGCAGTCGAACACATGCAGGAAGGCCACCGAACGAGTCCGGGTTTGCGCCAGATAGAGACTACGGCGGCCGCTACCGGAGCCCTTCTTATCGTCTTCCAGCCACTGGCCATCGGGTCCGCGCTTGATCGGTTCCTGTTTCCCGAACATCTTGTCGTTCAGAAGGCCGCTCACCTGCAGCATCGAATCGCGAATGGTTTCCGCTTCGAGGCGCACGGGAGCTTTCCGCCATAACAGCTTGTCGGACGGATCGGCCATCATGTACTGGGGAACTTCCGTGGAAGCCTGGCGGTAGGCCTGAGACAGCATGATCTCTTTGGTCAACCACTTCAGATCCCAGTTATGCTCCTCGAAACTGACGGTCAGGTAATCCAGCAATTCCGGGTGGGTTGGAGGCGCGCCTTGCGTGCCGAAATCGTCCACCGAACGGACGATGCCTTCACCAAAGTGCCATTGCCACGCGCGGTTCACAAAAACTCGCGGGACCAGTGGATTTTCCGGTGAAACCATCCATTTCGCCAGAGTCAAACGCCGGTTGGTGCTATTCCACTCCGGATGATCTTTCGGGTCGGGGAATTTGAGCGGATTTTCTGGATTGTCCAGAACCAGCGGAATTCCGGGCTGCACCTCGGCCCCGGGCGAAAGATAATTGCCTCGCTGCAGAACGTAGGTGGGCGATGGAGTCTTTGAAACATCCCAAGCGGCTTCGATGAAATTGGCGCCTGACTTGGATTTGTTCCTGCGGTTGTAGCGCAGCAGTTGGACTTCATCCTTCCACTTTGCCAACTCGGGGAACCGCTTCTCCATCTCCTGGTCGGTGATGAAATCTTTTTGGACGTTGCGGTCGACTTCGAGATCCGGATCCGCTTCAAGGTCTTTCCGCATTTGGGCGCGAAGCTCAGGCGTGAGATCGTGGCCGGCTTTCAACTCTGCGCGGTATTTCTGGTAGGTCGCTTCCAGCAGATCGTCCATGCGGCGGATGGCTTTGGCATCGCTGCTGGTTACGTCCTTAATCCAGCTCCCGCGGGTAGCGTCGTCCATGTCCAGGACCATGCGGCTCGGCCAGGGTCCGAAATTCAAAGAGCCCGCCACCCAGTTCTCCGGGTCCCAGACTGCTTGATAGACCGACATGAGCTTGTAGTAATCCCGTTGCAGGAGGGGATCGAACTTGTGGTCATGGCAGCGCGCGCAGCCGATGGTGACACCCAACGTTGCTGACAGACTTGTCTCCATCGCCTTTTGTTGGGCGTCGAAATACTTGTCCACCTCGTAGATGGTCTGGTTGTCGGTAATGTCCGCGGTGGTCCTCAGGAAACCAGTCGCGGTTAGCGGCTCGATCTGGTCCGGCGTGGGCCGAGTGCCCGGCTTGTAATTGACCAATTGATCGCCGGCGATTTGCTCGATCAAAAACAGATCGATGGGTTTGTTTTTGTTGAAGGCGTTGATCACGTAGTCGCGATATTTCCAGGAAACTTCGCGGTCGGTATCCCCGGCATCGCCGCGGGAGTCCGAATAGCCTGCCACGTCCAGCCAATGGCGGCCCCATTGTTCGCCGTAGTGCGGCGAAGCCAGCAAGCCATCTATCAGCGATTCCCATGCCTTGGGCGATTTGTCATCGACGAATGCCTTTACTTCGGCGGGAGTGGGCGGTAAGCCTGTGAGATCCAGATAAGCGCGGCGAATCAAAGTGACCCGGTCCGCTTCGGGCTCCATCTTCCAGCCCTTTTGTTCGAGTTTGGCAAGGATAAAAGCGTCAATCGCGGTCCTGGCCTGGTCTTTGTTCTTGACCGCCGGGACGGCGGCTTTCACGGGCTTGCGGAAGGCCCACCATTCGCGGCTCTTCTGGGTAATCTTGGCGGCTTCACGAGCTTGGATGGCGGCTTCCGATTCCTCAGTGGCTGGGAATCGACCTTGTTCGATGTAGGCGTGAATGAGTTGCTTTTCCCCGGCGGTCAGCTTGCCGCCCTGGGGCATCTGATCGTTCTCGATCATTTTCCACAGCATGCTTCGATCCGGCTTGCCCGGCGCGATTACCGGCCCGCTGGAACTGCCGGCCATCATCCCGGAGAACGAGCTGAGGTCCAGGCCCGCCATCTTCTGCTTCTCACCGTGACACATCACGCAGTTCTTTTCCAGAACTGGCATGATCTCACTTTTGAAAAGGGGTGCTCGTTGTGCAAACGCCGGAACGGCGATTAGGCTGAGCGCGATGCCCAGGCGCACCCAAGATGGCTGGAACCCTGTTCCTTCTGAAAGTGACATTAGACGCCTCCCCACACAGGAACCTACAATGGTCATTTGAGCACCTATTCTGTCAATAGACAAGTTTCAAAGTGTCTGTTGCGGGCTGTTACGGTACTGTTTTTGCCGATATTTGGGCTGCACGGGGGCCTCGGGGCGAATTTCTTCGTTTTAGCTGGTTTAAGATTTGAACACCACCTTGTTGTGGTGTCTGATAACTTCCGGCTCACTACGCGGCTGTCCTTTTCCAACGAACGCCCAAATCGAGGGCCTTGTGACAATAGGCTAAGCTCCGTTCCATGTGGTCCAACTGCTGCATTTTGAGCGCTTCGATATAACGGTCGCGGACTTCGGGAAGATCGGCCATCAAATGCGGCTTGTCGTAAGGACGGCCGCGACGAGCCAAAGCGAGAAAACGTTCGAAGTCGCGAGAACGCCCTTTCGGGAACCACTTCGTCCAGAATTCATCGGAGTAAACCGGAAGAACGACCGGCGGCCGTGCCGTAATGGGCTTGCAATAGACATAGACCTGGTGCGGCATGAGCTGAGCGGCGCGAGCCACCAAGGCTTTGAAATCGATGGTCCCTTCCCCCAACGGCACCCACTGGACCGCGACTCCATCGGGATGCTCATAGACGACCGAGTCGCGCAGGTGGAAGGTAACCGCGAGCGGTCCGAGTTCTTCCACCGTCGTCATCGGATCTTCGGCGACGAAAACAGGATTGCCGGTATCGAGGTAGGAGCCCGACGAACTCTTTGCCGGCAGTTTCGATGACTTGCCGCGTCTGCCATGCCATTAGTTCCTTGTGATTCTCAATGGCGATCTTGAGCCCCGCGTCGATCACCTGGCTGCGGACTTCGCGCAGGATCTTGATTCCCGTTTCCATATGCGGTTCCACCGGGCCGTTGTCTGGCATGCTGTACCGGTCGCTCGCGAGCAGAGCGCGCACGATGGGTGATCCCATGGCCTTGGCGCGCTCCACGTTCTTACGGAGCTCAGCGACGGATCGCGAGTAATCCTCTGACTTTTTGGGCAATAGCGCTCCGCCCCCCGTTTCGAGATGGAATCCCAAATCTTTCGACCAGGATCGGACCTCGGCCCAGTGGTGGGGGTCCATTACGCCGGGGTCCACTGAATCCTGAAGAAATACTGCGTCGAGCTTTTGTTTGACGCAATAGTCCATCAACTGGCGGTCGTTCCAGCGCAAGAAACGGAGGCAATAGGTGTTGATTCCCAGTGGCCACCGGCGGGCCTGCGGGGACGCTGCCCGAGATGACGACATAGCTGAGGTAACTGCGAGAGTTGAACCAACGAGAGTTGAACCAACGAGAGTTGAACCAGCGAGAGTTGAACCAAAAAAGCTGCGGCGATTCATACTGTCACTTCGGTAAGATGTCGCCGTACTTGGGAATGATAACCTCTCGCACGTACTTATCTTCATCGCGAAGCGCCTGAATGACGCCTTTGACATCCATAGCTTTCACCGCCGCTTCAATCAGGGTGGCGCCCTGTCTACCGAGCCGCTCCCGCTCCTCGGCGGTGATTTTGGTATCTAGGGGCCTCACGCTCGCGTGATTTCCGTCCGCCTCATACGTGCCGACCGCACTGCTGCCCGGAGCGAGAGAGCTAAGTTTCCGAATGCTGTCGGGCGGCTTGGGCAGCGCGGGAGCCGACGGCATCGGAATATCGAGACTCAGCGGAACCTCGCTGAGCCGTCCGACGATTTGATAGGCGCCGTAACCTACCGCGCGAAAATTATTGGATTCGGTGGCTCGCGGCGCGGCGCCTTTTGCCTGAGCATTTTGCAGGAGCCGGCCGGTTTCGACGTAGAGAATGGGATCCTTCGTCTCCTCGAAGAACTCTCGAACCAACGCGCCCACGTATTGATTCGACGGACCGTGGGCCGACGTATAGATCTGCCGCCGGAATCCCTGACGCAGCAACGAACGCGCGATCTCCTTCAAGTAAGCCAGGCCCACGTCCTGCGAAACATAGACGCTGCCTCGGCCGGTAATCGTAACGCCCGGATAGAAGTACATGACGTGCGGCAGCACCAGGCCGTCCGCCTCCTCCGCCATCTTCAGCGCATAAGCCTCGGCCATGGTGTACTCGAGATCGGTCGGAAACGCACCCATCGATTCGACGGTGCCCACCGGAATGAAAATCACGTCATTCCGTTTGAGGTACTCCTCGATTTCCGGATTCGTCAAAGCGGTCAGATAGCGCGTACGCATCTGACGGGGAGCAGTCTGGCCCCACGCGGCCATTGGGGATAATGCACTGGCGAGAATTACCGCAGCAATCCACTTGAGCATTGAGTGTCTCCGTATTTTCTTACTTCCAGAACGTATCACTTCCAGAACGTATCGGGGATGGCGCGGAACGACACTGGCCAGACCTTCAAAATCGTATCGCGGTAGACCTCGGCTTCAATCACCATCTCCCAGGAATCCGGAGAGCCGCCTTTGATCCACTGTTCGTCCAGGAGTTTCAAGCCGTCCAGCGATAACAGCATGGTCGTCATACTCGTGAGAGTCCGGCCCATCAGAAGCAGCGACCGCGTGTGTTCCGGCCGGGTCGGCAACATAACGATGATGGCCGGAAAGACCTTGCGGTCCGAGGAGTAGTCTACTTCGCGATACTCCGCCGGTTCTCCAGGCTTGGGATTCCGGTTCCCGACCAGGTCTGGCTCGACCTGCGCGATGTAGAAGTTGGTCTTCTTCACCAGCCGATCGAGATAGACCGCCGTGCGCGGCATTCCGAAGAAGATCGTATTCTGAGCGGCAAAAGAATCAGCCGCAAATTTGCGAGATTCGATCAGTTGAACTTGCTGTCCAGCTTGCTGCAGGTACTGCAGGACTTTAACTCCCGCGGTCATTTCCATAGCGCCTACGTAGATCTGGGAGAGTGTGGGAGGTCCCCATTTCTGAGCCATATCCCGGACAAACGGGGATGCCTGCCAGTTTTCGAATTCAGAAATCTTTAGGTCCCTGACCAAAACACGGTGATCGGGCCAGGAGAAATAGAGGGGGCTCGGCAGGACAATCACAGTCGGCTTTCCGGGCACCAGAAACGACTTCCAGAACCTCGGCAGCGGAGCCGGCGGAGCAGGGAAGTTGGCACGCAGCACCCGGTTTTGAATGATAAGACCCAAACAGAGAAGCACCAAGACGGTTAAAATCCCGGCTGCGGTCCAAAGGTAACGCCTCGGCACCGCCGCCAGAGGCGATACCGGAGAAATCTGAGGTGGTTCGTAAACCCAGTGGAGCTCATGACGGCCCAGCGGGATGGATAGCCGCAAGGGAAAGGAGCCGCCGGCCGTTTCATAGAATTCCTTCAGCTTGGCGCGAAGCCGCGCGACTTGGACTCGAACGGTGGAGTCGGTTTTGGGATCGAAATCCGGTGAACGCCCGAGCGCGTCGACCGCAATTGCATACTCGCTGATTGGTTCGCCCTGGTGCTTCCAAAGATAAAGAAGCAGCGTCCGCATCATCGGCGCAGATCGAAATGTGTCGCTTTCGACTACCTGCGTGATGAGTTCGTCCAGCCCAGTTGGCGGTCCAGCGCGACGCGGCTGGAGAGCATGCCTGCTCAGGATCTGCATCCGGGTACAATTCTGCAACAATCCGTCCAGGAGCGCAAGCGCCTATTTTGCAAGCGCGTACCAGACCGAGAAAACGCCGCGCTACACCGTAACTTAGATCCGTAACAGGGCGCAACACGGGCTGGCGAATGCGATGCGTTGGACAATTTACGGGATTTTGGTAGCATACCCCTGGATGGAAAGAGCCACCTTCGGAGCGTTGGAGCAAGCTTTTCGGTCCGACGGCCCGGGCGCGGCATTCGATCTTCTGATACGCACCGCCCTCGAAGCGAAGGATTATCGCGTGCTGTTCGGTGCGCGGCTGATGCAAACGCGGCAAGGCCTGAAACTTCCGTTGATCGAGACCGAACCGACCATCAATCTGGCCGGCGACGAGTTGTCAACCTATCAGAAAGCTCTCAATAAAGCGGCACGCGAGACTGGAGAGCTCTTTCTGGCGGACGGCGACATCGTCAGCGCCTGGACATATTTCAAGGCTCTCGGCGATCCGGCGCCGGTTGCCGCGGCAATGGAAAAAATTAACGGCGGAGAGCAGCTCGATCGCGTGATTGAAATCGCCTTTCACGAAGGAGTGAACCCGCGTAAGGGCTTCGAATTAATCCTGGAACATCATGGTATTTGTCGCGCCATTACTTTGTTCGGGTCCAACCGGGATTACGCGACCCGCCAGCATTGTCTACGTTTGCTGGTGCGTACTCTATACGGGCAATTGACGGCTGGTTTGAAAGAGACCATCGCCGGCGTTGAAGGCGCCGCAATTGACGATGCCAACCTCGCGGTGTTGATCGCGGGCCGTCCCTGGCTGTTTGAAGGGACCAGCAGCTATGTCGATAGTACGCATTTGACTACACTGCTGCGATTCACACCCGAGCTTGAGGACGCAGAGAGCCTTCGAATGGCCGCGGAGATGGCGGATTATGGAAGATGCCTGGCGCCCATGTTTCACTTTCGCGGCGACCCGCCTTTTGAGGACACCTATGCAGATCACGCCGTATATCTGCGCGCGCTGCTTGGTGAAGAAGTGGACGGCGCCATCGGACACTTCAAGAAAAAAGTGACCGAGACCATTCCGGTCTCCGGGGATACGACGCCGGCCGAGGTTTTGATTGAACTGCTGCTGCGGTTGGGCCGGTACGCGGAAGCCATTCAGGCCTCCCTGGAATTCTTTCCGAATTCGAGGGCTACCCCACTGAGTTGCCCGTCAGCCATCCAGCTATGTCAGATGGCGGGTGACTATCGGCAGTTACGCGAGCTGGCGCTCGAGCGCGGCGATCTGCTGGCTTTTACCGCCGCAGTCATCCAAGGCTAAGGTATACTTTCCGAGGAAGGTTTTCAAAAATGTTTGCACATCGACGATCCATGAACGTGAAAATGATGCGGCTGATAACTCTTGGGGTTACCGGCTTCGTGGCCCTGCAAGTCGCACCCTTGTGGAGCCAGGTTCGGCCGCTGCACACGCGCGATCTTAGCCGGCTCAGCCAGGTTCAAGTGGCCAACTACCTGAAGCGAAGCGATATTATTTTCGTTCCGCTGGGCGCGGTTGAGACGAACGGCATCATGCCTAGCGATCGCGACTATGTCTCGCCGCTGGGGGTGTCGATGGCGATGGCGGACGAGCTCGATGCATTGTACATGCCGGGTCTGGTTTGGTCGTATCCCGGCACCACGATGATTGCGCCCGCCACGGTCAACATTTCGCCGACGCAGGGATTAAATTTTCTGCGAGCCGTTGCCGAATCGCTGTTGCATCAAGGTTTCAGGCGACAGGTCTATATTTCAATGGGTCAAGGTCCGGCGCCATTAACGGCCGGCACGCTGGTCCGGGAATTTTATGATCAGGAGCACGTGCCAATTCTGTACATTGACATGGACGCCTACCTGCCAAAGCTCAAGCTGCCTCCGGACGCGAGGAGCAAACTCATGTACGGCACGCATTACTTAGCAGGACGAATTATCGATATCCCGTGCAAGGGTGACTACGGCGAAGCCGAGTCCGAACCGGCCGGACCGATTCCCGAAAATACCGGGTTAGCAGGCCTGTCCAAACTCGGTTATTCGGGAAGCCTGAGTCTAGGGTCATGGGTTCCCGACGTGATGGCACATGGGAACGGGAAACCAGTTTTACCAGCTAACCCGGCCGAACGCGAGGAGTGGGGCAAACAAGGCCAGGCCCAGCTTATCGCCATCGTCAAGCAGATGCACTTGAAGGAAGCGATGGACGACCTGAAAAAGCATGATGACTACACCAATAACGTACTCGTGCCCAAGTATGGCAAGATATTGCCTGGCACGCACTGAGCGACTTGAGTTAATCTCAAAGGAGTACCGAGGAGGGAAAATGCGTTTACATCGCTTCGCCATGGTGTGTTTGGTGCTGTGTTTCATAGGCTTGTTTGCGGTCCCAAGCGCCGCGCCGCAGGAGAAATACGACCGTGATGCTTATGCTCGAGAGTATGTCCAATTTCTCGTGCAGGAGCTCGATCAGTGGACCAAGGGATTCCCTCGCCAGTTCTATTCAGCGCTCCTTCAGCCCCCTCGGGACTCCAGCAAACTATCGGAGAGCGCCAAGGCGGGTCCCAGCGACCTCGGTGATTCGGTCAAGCAGCTCGCGTCGCTACGCAGTGCCAAAGACCTCCTTACCAACGGCGACTTTCGGACCCAAGTGGACAAGACGCTGGCCGCGGCCAAGCAAGTCAATCTGGCCATGGCGAGCCAAAGGTTTCCAGATCCCCTACAAAGTGATTGGGAACAGATCCGCACCGCTCTAAACAGTCTCGCTGAGATTTATAAAATCGAGACGCTAGCCGTATTAGAGCCCCCTGCCGCACCGGGGCGAGGCGGTCGCGGTGGAGCGCAAGCGGCGGTAGCTGTAGCGTTACCTCCTGGCGCCGTGGCCGGCTATATCGTCGATCAAAAATGCTCGGCTCAAGGCAAGGGAATGTGGACCAACGTGTCTTGCATCGAGCGGTGTGTTCGGGACGGTGACAAGCTTGTGCTGGTGACCGAGGAAGGCAAGGTCTTCCAGATCGCTAATCAGGACAAGATCACGTCCGACTCTTACGGTCAGAAAGTGATCGTCACCGGCAAGACCGAAGGCGAGATCATTACCGTCGAGACCCTCAAGACTTCGTAACCCCCTCAAGATTTTGTGACAGGCGTTGAGGGACGAATCAGCACAAAAACGAGGATCGTTGCCACCACCGGCAAGAGACTCGCGCCTATCAGCACAGGCTCGAATGAATAATGATCAGTCACTCTGCCGATCAGAAAAGTGGAAATGATTGTTCCGATACCTGCGGCGGCGCCGCTCATTCCACTAACCGTGGCGACGGCGTTGCTCGGGTACAGATCCGCCGGAAACGTCAGGCCCATAGTGGACCAGGCGGCATAAGAAAAAGTCGCCGTAGCAAAGAGAGCGATGATCACCGTGAAATTCGATATCGCCACTGTCGGGATCAGCAGAGTCATGCCTATTCCACCCAGCAGCACCACCAGCTTTCGGGCTCTTAACACCGGCCAGCCCCGGCGAATGCAATAGCTGGAGAGCCCTCCGCCGGCGAAATTACCGAGATCCGCGGCGAGGAAGGGAATCCAAAAGCCCAACAGCGTATCCTCCAGTTTGAAGCCTTTTGACACCAGGTAGATGGCGAACCAGTCGGTAACGAAGAACCACACTGGATCGGTTAGCGCTTTGCCGAGCACGATGCCCCAGGTTTCCCTGCGTCGCAGCAACGCCGTCCAGGAGTGTCCTTTGTCTTCCCCGAATTCCTCTGTTGGGGCCACGGTAATCGGCACGGACGGATAAACCAGACGCCACACAATCAGCCACGCGATTCCCAAAACCCCTGTGACAACGAAGGCCGGCCTCCAGCTTCCAGACACCGAATACAGCCAGATCACCATGATCGGAGCGATGGCGCCGCCGACCGCAGAGCCGCTGTCGAAGATGGCGACGGCCAGACCACGCTCGGATTTCGGGAACCACTCCGAGACAGCCTTAGTCGCGCCGGGCCAGTTGGCTGCCTCGCCTGCGCCTAATAGAAACCGGAATGCAGCGAAACTCGTGAGACCGGTCGCCAAGGAAGTCGCTACCGCGACAGCCGAATACCAAAGCACCGCTAAAGACAATCCACGCCTGGTGCCAAGCCGGTCGAGCACTCTTCCGGAGACTGGTTGAAAAATCGCATAGGCCGCCCGAAATGCGATGACGAGTAGCGCGAAGTCGGAGTTGGACCACGCGAATTCGCGCTTCAGATATGGCGCCAGCACGCTCAGCGTCTGGCGATCGATGTAATTGATGGTGGTTGAGGCGAACAAGAGCGTCGCGATCCACCAGCGGAACCGCGTGGACCTGCTTCGCGGAGATAGGGGAGCGGTCAGGTTCTAACGCTCCAGCGCTGCGAGTTGCTTCTCGATCGAAGCGCGAGCCGACGGCACATATCGCAGGGCGTTGGCGTAGTAGACTTTGCGAAGCACGTCATCAGGCAGGCCGATGCCGGAGATTCTCCAGCGGCCATGCAACGGAGCGCCAGTCGCGGAGCGCAACTGCGCGGGATGATCGAAGTGTTCGTCGAAGGTCTCAAGAAATCTCCAATGTGGCACCCAGAACTCGTCGACTCCACGGCCAGGATTTCCGTCCGAGCCAAATAGAATGCGGTCTTGATACTTCAGGAAGAACTTGCGGATCATCAGCGGCGCCCGTCCGAGATCCTGAACCGTGGCTGACAGTTCGACATCGGCGTTAGGATACTTATCCAGCAACGCGGCGACTTTGTCCATGTCGTAGTACAACATTGCCATGTGCGCGTTGATGAAACGAGTGTTGGGGTGCCGGGCGTGCATGTTTTCGCGGGCCTTCTCGATGACCTCATGGGTCGGATGGCCGGTGTGGTAGTAATTGCCTTCCGGGCTGCTGCGCCACAGACCAGCTTCATAGCGCTCGTTCTCGGGACCAATAGGAAGGAAGCGGCCGATCGAATCGCTGAGATGAATCATGACCGGCTTGTTGTAGCGCGCGCACATCTCCCAGATTGGATCGAGCCGCGGGTCGTCGGCCTGGATGTAAGAGCCGTCGCGATTCTTGAATTCGAGCCCCAGATCTTTCCAAATCTTCAGTCCTTGAGCTCCCGCTCGAAAGCAGCGCTCCAGCTCCACTGTGGTTCGTTCCGACCAGCCCGGATCGTTTATTCCTTCCCAGTTGATCCTCGCGAATTCAATGATGCGGTCCCGATAGGGCCCGCTCATCTTCATGTTCTGGTCGAACGTCTTTCCGAAGCCGCCGTCCATATTGCAGATGACGCCGATACCAGTCTGGTCCATGAGGCTGATCATTTTCCGATAGTCACCGTCGGTTTTCAAAGATCCTGCGTGGAGGTGGATATCGAGGACGGGAAACTTGGCTCGAGTAATCTCGGTCCGGGGAAGTTTCATCAGGGCTTTCGGCATGGCCGGTACTTCAGGAGCGGGATGAAAGTCGGGATGTTCGGGAATTTGGGGAGCCTTGTCTCTTGCGCCGGAGGTTTGGGCCGAACACGTCCAGGCGCCGGCCGCAATCAACAATGCCAAAGTGCGTAACTGTCCTAGCATGGCCATGAACTCCTAACCGTGGATCAACTTATATTGGTCCAGATCTCGCTTGACCGTTTCCAGTGGCGTCAATTCGGTTGCGCTGTGCGTCAGCAGATAATACTTCACGCCGCCTACACTTTCGGCGGTGGCGAAGACATCCTTCCACGGTGTGTCGCCTTTTCCGAGGGCCGGCGCATGGCGGTTGGCATCAGGAGGACCTTCCGTGAGGAGCAGGCATTCGGTCTTTCCCGGATACTGTTTCATGAAGGCCACCGGATCGGTGCCGGCGCGGCGGCAAACCTGTACGTCCACGTGGAAAACCAGGTCCTTCGACTGGGCCAGAATGTCGATCGGCCTCAGCCCGTCTTTGATCTGAAACTCCACGGCGTGGTTGTGGAAACTGCACGCCATTTTGTTTCGTTTCAGAGTCTCGGACGCACGCTGGAGCACATCGGTCAGCTCCTTCCAGGCGTCGGCGTCCGACGTTGCCTTGGCATGATAGCCGATGCCGGTTGGCGTGGTTGCCAGTCCTCTGACGCAACAGACCGTCTGCGTACCGAGAATCTGATTCAGCTCGATCATGGCTTTCATCTGGTCGCCGGGTAAAAAGAACTGGGGCTCGGTATGAGTTGCGAGAACCTTCAGTTTTAGTGAGTCAAGTAGCGTTCGAACTTCCTTGGTGCGAGCCGGTGTCCAGCTCTCGTATTGGGTGAGCTCCACGCCCTCATAACCCATCTGTGCAACCGCAGTCAGCGTTCCATTGAAATCCTTCTTCCAGTCGTTTATGACCGCGTAAATGAGTAATCCGACGGGAATGTGTTTCTTCTTTTGCGCATGCGCCGTGTATGCGGACGCGGCTGCCATCGCAAGGAAGCCACGGCGCGAAAGGAATTCTTTTGGGGTCATGGGTAGGAACGATATCATATTTGATTCTTCCACGCCAATTTGATTCCTCGATGCCAAACTCAGAGAACGACACTAAGCTGTTATCATATGGGTCGCTGTAAGATGCCTTGGTGGCGCCCTTCCCTGTGGCTGATTGCGATCCTGTTGGTTGAGGCTTGCTCGCGCCCCTCCTCTTCGGCTCGCCACGACGAGCGCGATTTGCCCGGCTTGCCTAGATTGACCATGGCCAACTTTCGTCCACAGATCCGAGACCGGGTGCAGAAAGCCTACGAAGATGTCAACGCGAGGCCCAAGGATCCGGAAGCCAACGGCCGCATGGGGATGCTCTTGCAAGCATTCTCGCAATTCGAGTCGGCGGAGCTTTGCTATCGGCGGGCGCGAATCCTCGATCCCAAGCGGTTTCAATGGGCTTATTACCTCGGCCTCACTCAGTCGCTGGATGGAAAGAATGAGGAGGCCTCGCGGACTTTGCAGGATGCAGCGCGTCTGGATACGCAATATCTCCCGGCCCGAATGAAGCTGGCCGAAGTGCTTCTAACGCTGGGCCGCTTGGACGAAAGCCAAAAGATCTGCGAGTCCATCGTCAAGGATGATCCGCAATTTGCCCCGGCTTATTACTGGCTGGGACGAGTGGATGCGGCCAAGGGCAATGTGCCGGCGTCCATTGAACAGTACCGCAAGGCTTGTCAATTGTGGCCTAGCTTTGGCACCGCTCACTATGCCCTCGCGCTGGCTTACAAAGGAACGGGCGCGACCGCTGAAGCGCAGCAGCACATGGCTGCGTACCGGAAGTATAAAGCGGATGGCGACCCGCAGCCTGAAGATCCCCAACTCGAAGCGGTCCGGTCGCTCGATAACACAGCTCTAGCGCACCTGATGAAGGGCGTCGATTTAGAGAACGCGGGGCAGTTGGATGGCGCCATCGCCGAGCATGAGGAGGCTGTGAAGCAGGACCCGAAGCTGGCCCAAGCCCACGCGAATCTGATCGCGCTTTATGCCCGCGCCGGCCGCGCCGACAAGGCTGAGGCAGGAGTATCGGGCCACGGTCGGAATCAACCCCAACCTTCCCCAAAGCCACTACGATTACGGTGTTCTTCTGGTTAGCCAGCGGCGCTACCGCGAAGCTGAAGATGCTTTTCGTAAGGCGCTGGAGAGCAGCCCGAACTATGCGGAAGCGCACAGCAACTTAGGCGCGATGCTGGAGCTTCGGGGAAAGTCCGAGGAAGCCATCCAGCACTATCAGGCGGCCGTCGATGACAAGCCGAATTATCGGATGGCGCACTTCCAACTGGGGCGCTTGCTGTTGATGAAGAAACGAACCAGCGAAGCGATCGCCCAGCTTTCGCAGACTCTCGGGCCGGAGGATGGGGACACACCGCGCTGTTTGTACGCACTCGGAGTGGCCTACGCCGAAGCCGGCGACTACGCGAGCGCCGAGCGTTACCTCCGCGATGCAGGTCAGCGAGCCACTTCTCTCGGACAAAACCAGTTACTCGGGCAGATTGAAGCAACTCTTCGGAAAGTGTCCGAGAGGACTGGACGTTGAGATCTCGGCCTCTGTTCGCTATTCCAGCTCTTTGCTTTCTACTGGCCTGCTCGCCGCGGCCGGCAGTCGAGCACGCGGGCCCAAGCTTCCGCGAGGTCGCAGCCGAGACGGGACTGCGATTCCAGCATTTCACCGGCGCGACCGGACAGTTTTATCTACCCGAAATCATGGGCTCCGGCGTCGCCCTCCTCGATTACGACGGAGATGGAGACTTGGATATTTTTCTGGTGCAGGGAAAGGTTCTGGAACCGGGCAAGAGTGTGAGCGACGCGCGGTTCCCGCCGTCCGCCGGTTGGAAACCGGGGAACCGCCTGTTCCGCAACATGCTCAAGGAAACTGGCAAGCTGCAATTCGTGGATGTCACCGATCAAGCCGGCCTGAACCACGTGGATTACGGCATGGGCGTAGCGGTGGGCGACTACAACAATGACGGGTATCCCGATCTTTACGTGACCAACTTCGGCTCGAACATTCTGTATCGAAACAATGGGAACGGAACATTCACGGATGTCACCCGAGAAGCCGGCTTAGCGGATGCAGGATGGAGCGCCAGCGCCTCCTTCGTCGATTATGATCGGGATGGCTATCTTGACCTCTATGTCACCCATTACCTCGACTTCACTGTTCGCGGAAACAGGGAATGCTTCGATCCGGCAGGAGAACGTGATTACTGCCCGCCTACTGCCTACAAGCCCGTGTTGCACCGGCTCTACCGAAATCTGGGCAACGGCAAGTTTCAGGATGTGACCCAAACCGCGGGCATCGGCGCCGCTGTGGGCCCGGGTCTGGGGGTTATCTGCGCGGATTTCAACGGCGACGGTTGGCCGGATATTTACGCGGCGAACGATGGTGCGGCAAATTTGCTGTGGCTGAATAACGGCAATGGAACGTTTCGGGAAGCCGCGCTCCTCTCCGGCGCCGCATACTCGGAGGACGGCGTGGCGCGAGCCGGCATGGGAGTCGCGGCCGGAGACTTCGATGGTACGGGCAACGAGAGCATCTTTGTCACGAATCTGACCAGGGAAGGTGCCGGCCTGTTCCGCAACAAGGGCCACGCCGAGTTTATGGACGCCACGATGGAGATTCGGCCTTTACCAGCCGACCTTTCCCTACACCGGATTCGGCGTCCACTGGTTTGACTACGATAATGACGGCCGGCCGGATCTGTACATTGCCAACGGCGCGGTAACCATCGTGGAGAACCTACGGGGCACGCCCTATCCGTATCATCAGAGGAATCTGCTGCTGCACAACGAAGGCACTCGATTTCGGGAGAGTAGCGGCGAGGCGGGGCCTCCGTTTCAGCTTTCCGAAGTAGGGCGCGGGGCGGCTTTTGGCGACATCGACAACGATGGCCGGGTCGACATCGTGGTGGCGAACAACAACGGGCCAGCGCGGCTCCTACTGAATGAGACCGCGCCGGTAGGCCACTGGCTGGAAATTCGCCTCCAGGGAGTGAAGTGCAATCGCGACGGAATCGGCGCCAGGGTGGCAGTGCTCCGCGAAGGACAAAAACCTCTGTGGGGCCGCGTTCACACCGATGGGAGCTATCTGAGCGCCAGTGATGTTCGTGTGCACTTCGGCCTCGGGCAGAATCCGGACGCTCAAGTGTTAGTGGAGTGGCCCGACGGTTCAAAAGAAAAATGGGAACACGTGCGAGCGGATTCGCTGGTCACCCTGCGCCAGGGCACGGGAAAACTTCCGTAGATAGTTAGGGGGGATCGCTCTGGGTGATATTATTTGAAGGCCATGTCGGACAGAACCAACCAATCCGTGCTATCCCGCCGGCAGTTCGCCGTGTTCGCCGCTGCGTCCGCGGCAGGTTTGAACGCGCAAGCCAATACGCAGTTTCCTATCGGACTGCAACAAACCGCCGTCGGACGGAACATTCAGCAAGACCTGAACGGTACACTCCGCGCTGTAGCAAAGATGGGTTACGATCTCATCGAGTTCTCAGCCGGGTCGTTCATGAACTGGACTCCGGATCAGGCCCGCGAGGTTCGTGCGCTGCTGGACGAGATCAATCTCAAGTGCCGATCAACCCATAACGAGATCGTCTCGTTCTCCGGCGACGGGTTGTCGAAATCGATCGAGTTAAATCAGATTCTCGGTTCGCGCACGCTGGTTTCGGTCAGGGGGCCCGGTGGAGGGGCCGCGCGCGGAGGAACACCGGCAGCACCACCCACGCTGGATGCTTGGAAGCGATTTAGCGAACAGCTCAGCCAGGCAGCCGGCCGGATTCGCAGCGCCAAAATGACCTTGGGCTTTCATAACCACGGCATCGAATTCCAGCCGGTGGAGGGCACGCGGCCGATTGACATTCTCGCGGCGAACCAGGACATCACGTCCTTCCATTTAAATATTGGCTTGTGCCTGCAGGTGGGTGGCGATCCGGTCGCGTTTATCCAACAATGCCCGGGACGTATACAGTCGCTTTTGATTCAGGATTACAAAGGCCAGGCGCGCTGGAAGGAGATCTTCAGTGCAGCCGAGGGCAAAGGCGGCCTTCAGTTTTACCTGATCCAGAGGACCGACGGTCTATTTCTGGTCCAACGCGAGGGCGCCGACCTGCTCGATTTTGCGCAGAAGGACCTGCAGTATTTCCGCCAGCTTCACGGCTGAGTGAGCGGTAGAAGAGAAGACAGAGGGAAAAACTTATTATGAAGAAGCTTATTTTGGCAGCGATGTTATTGACGGTTTGTGGATGGGCGCAGCAGCGGCCGCGCTTGGTGGGCCTGTCGCACATAGCCGTGCGGGTGAAGGACCTGAGCGCGGCGCGCCATTTCTACGGCGATCTACTGGGCTACCAGGAGGCTTTCACGGTCCGCAAGGATCACTCCGCTGTGGTGGGCGGCGGCTTGCCTCAAGACCAGGTCACGGCGGTTTTTTTCAAGGTCAACAATCGGCAGTACATCGTGGTGATGCCCGATACGTCGCCGGACCAACCGCGCTACGTGGACGCCGCCATTGAGACTGACAACGCCGAGGGGATGCGGGCATTCCTCAAGTCGATGGGCTACGCCGTGCCTGACAAGGTCGACAAGACGCCCACCTACGATCTCGCGTTCCAGATCAAAGATCCGGACGGCAACTCGTATCAGATCATGCAGTACACGCCGGAGAGCCTGAGTGTACAGACGTTCGGGAAGTTCCTGAGTGACGACCGGGCCTCCACTCGCATCCTGCACGTGGGCATTTCCATCTCCAAACAGGAGTCGGCGGACTTCTATCTGAAGGCCTTTTCGCTGCGCGAATTCTGGCGAGCCGATCCCACGATGACCGCGCCGGGCAGGCCCAGGGCTACCCCCACCGGCGGACCGGTGCTGGCGAACCTTTCGAATTTGAAGTTGCCGGAAGCCGACGATTACATCGAATGGAGCCTGATGCATGCGCGGCCCGCGGGCGCCGCGCCGGCGAATAACGCGACCAATGGCGGCCGGGGCGCCGGAGCACCTACACCTGGCGGCGGGCACATCGCACTGCTGGTGCCGGATATGGCCAAGGCGGTGGAATTTGTCAAAGCCAAACCGGCGTGGAAGGATTACGCGCGGGCGGCCCAGCAGGAAAGCCACGTCGGCGTTAATCACAAGTGGCAGGGCAACTTTTTCGATCCTGACGGAACGCGCTCGGAGTTTATGGAAGCCGACACCGCCGACGGTCTGCCATCGCCAATGTCTCACGCTCCCTATTACCAATAAGCCGCAACATGCGCGGTGCTGATTGACAGAAACTCGAATCCCGGATATAGTTATCAGAACGATAGCGATAAAGAGGGGGCTTAGGATGTACCTTAAGAGGTTTTCCGCCGTCCTGGTTGTTTTTGCGGCCTTGTTGCTGCCGGTCTCTCCTGCCTTAGGACAGACCCTCAAGGGGACGATCCTCGGTACCATTACCGATGCTTCCCATGCGGTCATTCCCGCGGTTGCCGTCAACCTTACCGAGGTCAATACCAACTTCCGCCGCACGGAAACCACCAACGAAAGCGGCTTCTTCGCGTTCGCCAATCTCGATCCCGGCACGTATCGCATTGAGGTCGAGCATACCGGATTCCGGAAGATGGCCCGCACCGGCATTGAGTTGGAGGCTAACACCACGGTGCGTATCGATTTGGAGCTCGCGCCGGGCGACGTCACTCAAACGGTGGATGTCACGGCGGATGTGTCCGTTCTGCAAACCGACCGCGCCGATACAGGTGGCACGATCGGGAGCCATCAACTCGACACGCTGCCGATGTTGAACAACCGCAACTATCAAAACACCATCGTGACTCTTCCGGGCGCAGCGGCGGGTTATCGCTCCAACTCGCCCTTCTTCAACTCCCAGGAGTCACTACAGGTTCCGGTCAACGGCCTGGACCGCTTGAACAACTTCATGATCGAGGGGCTCGACAACAACATAGAGGGCGACAACAATCTTACGGCCATCGTGCTACCGGCCGATGCCATCGGCGCCGTCGACGTTAGCACCTCAGCCTACGATCCTGAAATGGGTCGCGCGGGCGGCGCGGTGGTCAACGTGATCATGAAATCGGGCAGCAACGCCTTCCACGGAAGCCTCTTCGAGTACCACAACGACAGCGACCTGCAATCGCGAAACGTTTTCGCCACCAGCGTTCCGCACGGCGTCCACAACCAGTATGGCGCCTCGGCGGGAGGCCATATCAAGAGGGATAAGCTTTTCTACTTCGCCGACTGGCAGGGCAGCCGCGATCTGGTGGGTCAGATTGCGACGCCGACCATCCCCACCATGGCGATGCGCCAGGGAAATTTCACCGCTTCACCGACTATTATCTATGACCCGTCGACCGGAAACGCCGCGACTGGCGCCGGTCGTACGCCATTCCCCGGCCAGATCATTCCGGCCAACCGCATCAGCAACATTTTCCAGCAGTACATGAGCTTTCTGCCGCCTCCTACGCTTCCCACCCTGTCCAACAACATTGATATCGCGACCGATCAGACCAAGAACATCGACGCGTTCGACGCTAAGATCGATTACGTCATTAGCGCAAAAGACAAGATGTTCGTCCGGTACAGTCTTTCACACATCAACGTGACCAACCCTGGATTGTACGGACCTGGCCTGGGGATTTATGGAGGGCCGTCGAACGCCGGATTCGACGCTACGGGACCTTCTCTCAATCAAAGCCCCGGTATCAACTACAACCACATCTTCAGCCCCACTTTAATTACCGAGTTTCGCTTCGGTATCGTACGCAACCGCAACGACGCCACCAACGTGGACACAGGCCAGAGTCTTTCACAAAAACTCGGCATTCCCAACGGCAATCTTGGGGACGCATGGACCAGCGGCCTGGCCGAGGTCTTTGTGAACGGCTACGATACGCCGATGATCGGCGTCAACGGCTGTCTGCCCTGGCGTCGGTCTTCGACGAACTTCGAGGTCGCCAATAACTGGACCAAGATCAAAGGCAACCACGTTATCAAGTGGGGCTTTGACGGTCGCTACGAGCAGTACTTCCTGTTGCAAACTGCCACCTACAGCCCGCGCGGTCGCTTCACCTTCACTCCTGGACCGACGACCCTCAATGCCTCGGGCATCACCAACAGTTTCGCCAACTCTTTCGCTTCATTTGTGCTGGACCAGCCCAACAACGTCGGCCGCGACCTGGCTGAATTCGAACCTACTCGGCGTGACAAAGTTTACGCCTTATACTTCCAAGACAAGTGGCAGGTGTCGCAAAAATTGACTCTGGATCTTGGCGCGCGCTGGGAATACTGGCCGGCTGCCTACCCGCAATTTCCGGGCGGATCTGTCAATTACGACCCAAGTACCAACAGTCTGCTGCTGGGCGGTTTGGGCAACACACCGTTGACCCTCGGAGTCAAGAATTATCCCAGGAACATCTACCCGAGAATTGGCATCGCTTACAGGCTGAACGACAAGACCGTGATTCGAGCCGGCTTTGGCATGAGCAGTTTCTACCGCTATACCGTGAATTGGCAATACCCGGTCAAACAGGCGCAGCAGCAAGTGGCGGCGAACTCCTTTGTCGCGGCTGGATCCATGGCCAATGGTTTTCCGGCTCCTCAGCCTATCGTGATTCCAGCCAACGGTATTATTTCGCCTGCGCCCAATCAGAACTTCGGCGTCACCCCTCCCAAGTCCCCTGTGCCATACGTCGAAACTTGGAATTTCGCTGTGCAGCGTGCGTTGCCAGGGAACCTTGCGCTGGAAGTGGCGTTCGTGGGCAACCATGCCATCGGCCTTACGAACACGAACGTAAATACCGGGACCATCAACCTCAATGCAGCCACGCTTCCGAACACGGGTACCGCGAGCGAGCCGGAGAATATCCTTTTCGGCCGCACGGCCAATACGACCTATCCCTGGTACCAGGGCTCCCACTACGACGCGCTTCAGGTGAAGCTCAATCGCAGGTTCTCGAACGGATTCCTGATGAACACATCATATGCCTTTGGTAAGTCGATCGACTACTCCGGGTACAATGAGTTGGGTTTCGTCGACTATAAAGGTTTAACGAAGTACAACCGGCAAAACATTTTCACCTATAGCGCGACTTACGAACTGCCCTTCGGCGCGGGTAAGAAGATGGCTACCAGCGGCGTTGGCAAAGCATTGCTCGGCGGCTGGCAGGTCAACGGTCTGTGGACATGGGAGAGCGGACTTCCCCTACTGTTCAGCGCATCGAGCACTTCTCTGAACGCTCCCGGCAACAGCCAGTGGCCCGAGCAGGTCGCCCCCGTGAAGATTTTAGGAAACGTTGGACTTGGCCAGTACTGGTTTACTCCTACGTCGTTTGCGAATGCTCCGGCGGGAACCATCGGCAATGTCGGACGCGACATCTTGCATGGGCCGCATCTGTTCGCGATCAACGGATCGATATTCCGCCGCTTCGACATCACCGAACGGTTCAAGTTGGAGTTTCGCGCCGAGGCTTACAATGTGAGCAACACCAAAGAGCCCGATGTTCCCGACACAACTTTGGGCGACGCCCAGTTCGGCCAGGTCACTACGGCCCAGGGCACCCAGTCTGTGAAGATCAACCCGAACCGCTTGTACCAGGGCAGTCTTCGGCTTACGTTCTGATGTCTCGTTAGAACGGGGAGCGCTGGAAAGTGAGGCGATGGTCCCGGCGACGTTTTCTTCGATCCAGCGCCGGATTCCCCCTTTCGGCGCTCGCTTTTGCTCCTGACGAAGAACTGATCCCGTTCAGCGACTACGCGCCGGATTTCCGCGCGGACGCGCAGAGCGAGAGCCCTCGGGTGAAGGCTTTCGACCTGCGCAAGCTCACTTCTCTGACGACTCCCGCCGCGGAGTTTTTTGCGTTCCATCAAACCAAAACGATTGAGGCGGATGCGGCTGCCTGGCGGCTGAGGATCGGCGGGCTGGTGAAGCGTCCGGTCGAGCTCTCGCTCGACGATTTGCGCCGGCGTGCCGACCGGCGGGAGCTGGCGGTGACCATCGAATGCTCGGGGAATACTGGCGATCCGCGGGTGATGAACGGGCTCGTGAGTAATGCGGTCTGGTCGGGTGTCGGGCTGGCCGACGTCTTGAAGGAGTGCTCCATGCAGCCGGAGGCGCGAGAGGTCGTTTTTCTCGGAATGGACTCGGAAGAAGACAAGAAGTGGGAGGCGGGCAACGCCAGCTACCCCTCGCCGCATGGCTGGAGCCTGTACGTGCAGGATGCGTTGGCTGCGGACAATCTGCTCGCGTTTGCGATGAACGGAGCGCCGCTGCCGCCGGAACATGGCTTTCCGCTGCGACTGGTGATGCCGGGCTGGTACGGCATGTCGCAGATCAAGTGGCTGACGCGCATTGAAGTGACCGACCGGCCTTATGAGGGCCGCCACATGGCGCGCAACTACCAGAGCCTTCGCGCGGTGAAGTCGACGGAGGGGACTCTGTGGCTCGACAGCTCGATCTCGCGGAACAATCTGAAATCGGTTGTCGCGCGCGTCACGCGACGTCCGGTCGGCGACCGATTCGAGTACAAGATCGCGGGAGCGGCTTGGGGCGGCGCGGTAAGGATCGCCGGCATCGAGGTGCAGATCGACGGCGGGGCGTGGGTACGCGCCAGCATTGATCAGCGAGCAGGCGATGCAGCTTGGGCGCTGTGGTCGGCGCCGTGGAAGGAGCCCGCGGCCGGAGAACATATCCTCGTTTCGAGGGCGATCAATGCCCGCGGGGACGTTCAGCCGACGCATGACTGAGATGCGGGAGAAGCTGGTCAGTAATCGTGAGGACAACTCGCAGTGGCCGCGCAAAATCGTCATTTGATTCGCGCAGTGGACGTGGCTTCGATGGGCGGTCTCCCACGCGAAGAGGAGAAATACGTTGGCTGCATATAGGAAAAAATTGATCCAGTGATACCCGGCCGGATGTCCGCCGTTTCCCAGAATGGCGTAGTTAAGAAGGTAAGAGAGCATAGTGAGGGGCCGGTACAGAACGGCAGCTGTCGCGCTCTGAATGCGCGTATCTCCCAGGAGCAGCACTTGGTTATCAAGCGCGAATCCGGTCGAGAAAGAATTTGAAAACGCGAGCAGCGTCAAAAGGCCCAACGCCAGCGCCTGCTCTTCCGCTTCATCGCGTTTGGATTGGCCGCCGCTAATCCAGCCCGAACACAAACAGCGCATGCCCCGACGCAATCACTACGTACTGCTTGCCGCCGCTCATGAAAGTGATCGGATTGGCGTCGATGTTGCCGCCACCCTCGAATCGCCACAGCAGGTCGCCCTTTTGTGCGTCAAGAGCAAAAAAAGAGGTGCTGTTCGAACCGAACACGAGACCTCCTGCAGTGGACATTAGGCCCGCGTGAGAAGGTGAGAACAGCTTATACTCCCAGCGCAACTGGCCGGTGGCGACTTCGAGGGCGCGGACTGCGCCGTATGGCTCCTCGCCGTCGTAGTCCCGCTGGCCGCCGCCGTTGAACAGGGCGCCTGGCTTGTAATCGGCATCACCCTTGTGATAGATCGCTCCCAGTTCCTTGGCATTGACGTAGTACAGATCCGTCTTCGGACTAAACGTTGAGCTATACCAGTTGGACCCACCGTCGAGACTCGGCCACAGCAACGTGCCCCCCACCGAGGGAACGGCGTTCGGCAGACGCATGGGCCGGCCCGATTCATCGAGACCGCTGGCCCAGGTCTGCTTCACGTAGGGCCGTCCTGCGATGAACTTCCCGGTGGTACGATCGAGCGCGTAATAAAAGCCGTTACGATTCGCCAGCACGACCATTTTTCGAGGCTGTCCCTGGTACGTTCCGTTCGCAAGAATTGGTGTCTGGGTGGAGTCCCAATCGTTTTGGTCGTGGGGAGTGTACTGGAAGTGCCACTTCTTCAAACCTGTATCGGGATCTAGCGCGATCAGAGAATCTGAGTACAGGTTGTCGCCCCCTCGCACGTCTCCATTCCAGTCCGGCCCTGGATTTCCCGTGCCCCAATAGAGCGTGTTCGTTTCCGGTTCGTAGACGCCGGTCACCCAGCTTGTGGCGGAGCCAGTCTTCCAACTTTCGCCGTCCCAGGTCTCGTTGCCGGGTTCGCCTTTGGACGGAATGGTATTAAAGCGCCACGCCCGCTTGCCGGTCTTGGCATCGTAACCATCGATGAATCCGCGCACGCCATACTCACCGCCAGCCATTCCGATTACGATCTTGTCCTTTACTGCTAGCGGCGCGCCGGTGCTGGAGTAGCCCAGCTTGTAGTCGGCCATCGGCGTGTCCCACCGCAGCGCACCCGTCCGCGCATCCAAAGCGATCAAGTGCGCATCCGTGCTGCCGTAATACACCGTGTTGCCGAGAATAGCCACTCCGCGATTCACTTTGCCGCAGCACAGCCGGAGATCGCTGGGGATGTCCTTGCGGTAACTCCACAACGTGCGGCCCGTACCGGCATCCAGCGCCTTCACCATGTTCGGCGGCTCGCTGATGAACATCGTACCGTCCACCACGATGGGCGACGTTTCAAATCCATCCAGTTCGTTGACCTGGTGCACCCAGGCGACCCGCAGTTTTCCGACGTTGCCGGTATTGATCTGGTCGAGCGGCGAGTAACGCTGGCCGCTGTAGTCGCGCGAATAAGTCAGCCAGTTACCCGGCTCCTTATCGGCATCGCGGATACGCTCGTAGGGTACGTTAACTTGAGCGAGCAGGACGGCAGGTACAAACAGCCAGGCTAAAGTTCTCATTTTTCCTCCTTCAGAGACGCGAGGTACGCCACCAGGTCGGTCAGTTCATCGTCAGAGAGTTGACCCTTGTAGGATGGCATCGCCGACTTGCCTCGCTGCTTGTCGACTTTCGCTATGTCGGTTTTCCAGAATGAATACGAACGCCCGGAGTCGTCCCGGATCTGGATCGAAAAAGAATCTTCGTTGACGCGGACACCGCTCAGGTTCTGACCGTTCTTGGTGACCAACGCGACCAGTAGATACCCTTCCGGAACGGCCGCCTGTGGATCGACGATCGACTCACGCAAATACGCCGCGCTGCGCCGGGAGCCGATATCCGCGAGATCCGGCCCCGAGACTCCGCCGTCGCCGTGGATCGAATGACAGGTGGAACAGTTGCCTTTACCGCGATAGACCTCTGCCCCATGCGCCGGGTTACCAGGCACGGGCTTTAGCGAAACCTTCCCGAGCGAGCGCACATAGGCAGCCGTCTGCCGCATCTCGTGGTCCGACATCGCGCCGGCGCCCGGCATTTCGGTACCGCGAATACCCTCCTCGATTACCTTGAGGAGCGCGGCGTCGTCTGGTGCGTGAGACAGTTTCGCTTGAGCCAGGAGGGGTCCGCGTCCGCCCTCGCCTTTCGGTCCGTGGCACAGCGCGCAGTGTACCGAGAAGAGCTTCTCGCCGGCGGCCAGATCGGCGCGGGTGTTCGGAAGCTTCACTTTTGTTTCGGTGACCGCCGCCATGGAAGCGGCTAGACACACTAGGCTCAACAAGGCAAACTTCATATCCGATCATCTTATCGTAAGCGAGGGACGGCTACCCGACTTCTTCATTGGCGCGGCGAAGCAGAGCGCGCATATACGTGATGCTGTAGGTGTCGGCGATGCGATGGTCTGGATCGTTGACGATGCCCGGGTAGTGATCCGGAATGAGCGAGGCGGTGCATTTCACTCGCCGGAAGGCCTTCATTACCTGATACATGTCCAGGTAGCCGTCATCCTGAAATGTTTCGTGGAAACGCGGCAGCGGAGAGCTGACATTGCGGAAGTGTACACAGAAAATCTTATTCTTCGGGCCGAAGTCATCTATGATCCCGAAAACGTCCTTACCCATCTGCGATCCGCCTTCGGACCACGTCCCGACGCAGAACGTATAACCGAAGTATTTGCTGTTTCCGGCCACGTCATCGGCGCGCTTGTATCCTTCGTAGTTGACGAACAGTTTTGCCACGCCGTTCATCATCGCCGATGCGGCGGTCGGCGGATCGTCCGGGTGAAGTGCCAGCCGCACGTCGGCTTTCTCGGCAACTGGGAGCACCGCTTTAATGAAGTAGGTATAGTTGGCCCACATATCGTCGGCAGTGTACACGCGATCGAACATCTGCTTGTCAATTTCCTTGTGAAAATCGTTGACGTCATATTCGCGGACCTTATAGCCTCGCGAGGTTACGATCTGCTTGGTGGTGTAGGTGTTGCCCGGGTGGAAGTCGATTTTTGTCGAGTAAATCCCCAGGCGGCCGAGATCTCGAATAAACACCTGGAACTTCTCGATGTCCTCGTCGCGCCCTGGCTTGCCGAGCTGGATTTTTTGGGAGCGATAATGATCGACGATGCCGCAGTGTATCTTGATGCCGAAATGTGCCAGCCGGTCCTGCGTACTCTTCACCATTTCGAAATTGGCATCGATGGGAAACTGCACGTGCACCCACTGCACGCCAATCTGTTTCAGGAAGAGGAAATGATCGTCGTCGGCGCGCGCGTTCACCATGGTGGCGATCTTGGTATTGCTTGGATCGTATTCGTCCATGCGCGCGGGCGCGGCCGAAGCCAACGGCGCTGTAGCGATGGTCTGAGCCGCGGCGGCCGTTAGAGGAAGCCTGAGAAAGTCTCTGCGATGGGTGGATTTCATAAAACACCTCCAGAAGTTGTGCTTTTCACGATTCTACCGCCTAGTAGACCTACGCCAGGGTGTATCGTTGGTGTATGGCTCTTTCGGCAAGGAATCAACTGCAAGGGAAAATTGCAAAGATCACCATGGGAGACATCATGGCTCACGTGGTCGTCAAGCTCGGAAAGTTCACGATCGAGAGCGTAATCACTAGACAAAGTGCAAAAGAGATGAAGCTGAAAAAGGGCGACAGCGTGGAGGTGGTTATCAAGTCCACCGAAGTCATGTTACGGAAGTAAGATCGAACTCCGGTCAACGACTCGCGATCCAATCCATTCCGTCCGGACCGGTGCCGGTTGAGATATGGCCGGTCACCTCGAGATTCTTCAGGTCCACGACCGCGACATAGTTATCGTTAGTCGCTGCCACGTACGCGCGCGAGCCGTCGGGCACGACAAGAATGCCCGCAATGCTACGGCCCAGAGTTAAACGCTTGACCTCTTTGCGCGCGGCTACGTCGACCACGACGAGACCACCGTTCGTTAAGTCCGAGATCAGAACACGCTTACCGTCGGGCGTGAACTTCAGGCGATTGGATCGCTTCGCATCCACCGCGAACGTTTGCACGACTTTCTTTCCAGCGATATCCAGGATTGAAACTGTTCCGTCGCCGGCGTTCGCGGCCCATAGTTGTTTTCCGTCCGGCGACACATCGAAGCCCTCCGCCCCGTGGCCGACCGGCACCACGGTCTGCCGCCAGTCATCGGCGGCGCCCACTCGTTCAAAAATCGAGATCGTACCCGATCCGATGTTCGATGTGAAAATCATATTGTGGTCTTTGCTCATTGCGACCATATGCGTGCCGTCCTGCCCGGTGCCCAACACCCAGTCGACCCGGTTGGCTGCCGGATCGTAGCGCCCGATCGCCTTACTGCCTTCCGCGGTGAAGTACACTTTTCCATCCACCGAGAACAGGCCGTGCGGCCGCGACAGAGGCGAAAGATCCACCCGGTGTATTTCCTTCCGGCTCGAGATATCGATCACCGAGAGCGTGTGCCCCGGCATTTGTCCCGATCCGTAATTCGACGCGACCGCGAGTTTGCCGTCCGAGGTTGCGACCACTTCGTGCGGGCCGTCACCGGTGGGCGCGCGGCCCAGAACCTTTAGCGTGGTGGGATCGACGATCGCTACCGAGCCTTCCTTATTGAGCACCAGCAGCGATTGCGCCTGGCCGGCGGCGGTCGAAGCGAGCACAACAAGAGTGCTCGCGATCAGAGAGTTTCAATCGAGGCATTTTTCAGCCTCCCTAGCGATGAAAGCGTCCGACCAGCACGGCCTTCGCGAGGATATGGCCGTCCATGGCTTTCAGGACATCGGCGCGACTCGCGTCGTCCGGCACGTCGAGCTTGGTATCTAACGCAAAAAGCTCGATGGTGTAGTGGTGATGAGGCCCAACCGCGGGGGCGCCGGGCCCTCGATAGCCAAGTACCCCGCCGCCATTTTTCCCTTGCACGGCCCCGTCTGGCAGCTTCTGATCTTGAGGCACCGCCTCGGGAAGCTCACGCAGGGTTCCAGGAATATTGAACATCATCCAGTGCAGTTGATCGTTGATGGTCTTCTGCAACGCCACGTCCGGATCATGCATGATCAAAACGAAAGTAACGGTGTTAGCGGGGACATTGGTCCATTCCAGTTTAGGGGAGACCGGATTGGCTTCCGACTGTGTGTACTTGCTAGGGATCTCAGCGCCATCGGAAAATGCCGGGCTGCTCAGCGTCATTCCGGGCCCGGAAGGTCCCTTGCCCATTTTGCCTTTATCCTGCGCCACAGCCGACCCAGCAGTGGCCGCGAGCAGAATTGTGAAGAAAGTCAGGATTTGCGTGTTTCTCATAGCTTTAGTAGCGCCTCGCGTTGTTCAGCATAGCATTGACCGACCGGCCATGGTCGGCGATTTCCACAAGGAGCGGGCGATGGTCGCTATGACCCTTCCATTCCGCGTAGGACCCTACCTCCACGCGTTGCACATTCGGCGCCCAGTTCCGCGGGATGAAGCAGTAGTCGATGTGAAATGGGCGTTGCTCTTTCCATTGAAAATAGTAGGTGGGCTGCTTCTCTTCGCCATGAGCTTCGCTATGAAAGAAATGGTAGCTGCTCACCAGACCAAGCTCGGAGAGCATTTTCACTAAGGCGCTATGGCTTAGGCCGGCGGCGTGATTTGAGTCCCAGATCGCGTTGGAGTTGAGGTCACCGGCAAGAACTGTAGGATACTGTGCGAACAATTTGCGATACAGCTTGACTGCGCGCACCACTCCCTCGACATACGGGTTGGCCTGGCCGCCTTTTGACCAAACGGCGATGAGCAGGAAGTTGGTTGGTCCCGCTACTTCAACTGGAATGGCGTACCGAGGAACGCCAGCCACTCTGGGAAGGGCACGAAGTCGATAGGGCTCCTTGGCGAAGACAGCGATTCCTTGGCGCGGGTTGTGTCCAAACCATAAACATTGGTCGGTCTGACAGGTTGGTTTTGCGCACTCTTGAATTACGGCAATGTCCGGCGCCAGCGTTTCCAGGAACGAGGCCTTCTTCAGATAGGGGCCGCGACAGCAGTTCCACGTTACCAAGCGCATAATTGACCGTAATATTATGCTAGCTGCTGGATTGGAGGGATGCTTCGATGGACGTCGAAGATTTTCGACGGATCGCCTTGAGCCTCGACGGAGCCGAAGAGGGGTCGCACATGGGCGCGCCCGATTTCCGCGTGGGCGGCAGGATATTCGCTACGCTCGCCTCCCAAAGTCAGGGTTACGGGAACCTGATGCTCACACCCGAACAACAGGCTGCGTTTGTTGAGGAACTGCCCAAGATGTTCGTGCCCATTGCCGGCGGATGGGGAAGGATGGGAGCGACCCATATTCGACTGGCCGCGGCGAATGAAGACGTGCTGTCCGGCGCACTGCGCGCGGCATGGAAGCTGCGGCTGGAGAAGAACACCAAGCCGGACCGGAAGAAACCGAAACGCCGATGAAGATTATCTGAGCCAGGATCTTAAACGTCAGTCTTGGCCGCGGTGTGGGTGACAGTAGCGGCGTTTCTTCGGCCTGTCGGCGCCGAGGAGTTTGCCCCGGCACTATTGCGATGGCCAGAGGCGGAGCGGGCCGCCTCCCGTGCTGCCGTTATTTGTTCCGGTGTTCTCAGATCCGGTTCCGATAATTTGACGTGCTCTTTCGCCCGCGCGACCTGCCGCTTGTGCCTCTTTTGTAATCGCTTGTCCATGCCTATATTTTACAGGGCCGCCGGGCAAGCGCGTTATTAGTCCGCTTCCTCCACGATGCCGCAGACCATGGCCTCGGTGGTGAGCATGAGAGAAGCGATCGAAGCTGCATTTTGCAGAGCCGTGCGGGTTACTTTGGTGGGATCGATTACGCCGGCCTTTACCAGATCTTCGTACTCTTCAGTGGTGGCGTTGAAGCCGAAGTTCGGATCCTTATGGTTCTTGATCTTCTCGGCGACAACGGCGCCCTCGGTCCCGCAGTTCGCCACGATCTGACGAACCGGTTCCTCACAAGCGCGGCGTACGATGGTGACGCCGAAGTGCTCGTCGCCCGGGAGCGTTAGCTTCTCCAGCACGATCGCCGCCCTGAGCAGGGCAACGCCTCCGCCGGGCACGATTCCTTCCTCCACAGCCGCCCGAGTGGCATGCAGAGCGTCCTCGACACGGGCCTTTTTCTCTTTCATCTCGGTCTCGGTCGCGGCGCCGACTTTAATGATCGCCACGCCGCCCGCCAGTTTTGCCAGCCGCTCCTGCAGCTTCTCGCGATCATAGTCCGAGGTTGTTTCTTCCACCTGGGCGCGGAGTTGCTTGATCCGCCCCTCGATATCCTTCTGTGTTCCGAAGCCGTCGATGATGGTCGTGTTGTCCTTGTCCACCGTGACGCGCTTGGCGCGACCCATGTCCGCGAGTTGTACGCCTTCCAGCTTGATGCCAATCTCTTCCATGATGGCCTTGCCGCCCGTCAGGATCGAAATATCTTCCAGCATGGCCTTGCGGCGGTCGCCGAAGCCGGGCGCTTTCACCGCGCAGACATTGAGTGTGCCGCGCAGCTTGTTGACTACCAGTGTCGCCAGCGCTTCGCCTTCCACATCTTCTGAGATCAACAGCAACGGTTTACCCGCGCGCGCGATTTGCTCCAGCAAGTGGCAATATGTCTTTCATGCTGGCAATCTTCTTTTCATGGATCAGGATGTACGGCTCTTCGAGCACACATTCCATTCGCTCGGGATCGGTCACGAAGTAGGGCGAGAGGTAGCCGCGGTCGAATTGCATTCCGTCCACGGTGGCCAGCTCGGTGGTCATCGTCTTCGATTCCTCGACTGTGATCACTCCGTCCTTGCCGACCTTCTTCATGGCCTCGGCAATGATGTTGCCGATGGTGGAGTCGCTGTTGGCGGAAATGCTGCCAACTTGGGCGATCATGTCGCCCGAGACGGGTTTGGAGAGCTTCTGAACTTCCTTTACAACCGCGTCGACGGCCTTATCGATGCCCCGTTTGATGGCCATCGGGTTCGCCCCCGCCGTCACTGCCTTGACCCCCTCGCGGAAGATGGCCTGAGCCAAAATCGTGGCCGTGGTGGTACCGTCGCCGGCGACGTCCGATGTCTTCGACGCCACTTCACGCACCATCTGGGCGCCCATGTTCTCGAGCGGATCCTTCAACTCGATCTCTTTGGCCACCGTCACACCGTCCTTAGTGACAGTCGGTCCGCCGTATTTCTTCTCGAGAACGACACAGCGCCCGCGCGGGCCAAGAGTCACTTTCACCGTGTCGGCGAGTTGATTGACACCGCGCAGAATTGCCTGACGGGAGTGATCGCTATAAAGAATCTGTTTTGCCATTGATAGTTTCCTTTGTGAATCGAAATTACGCTTTTTTTGCTGCTTTCGCCGCCGAATCCAGAATGCCGAGCACGTCGTCCTCGCGCATGATGATGTACTCAGTCCCCTCCAGCTTGGTCTCGCTACCCGAGTACTTCCCAAATAGGATGCGGTCGCCGGCCTTCACATCGAGGGCGACCAGTTTGCCGTCCTCGAGTCTCTTCCCATGACCGACGGCCATGACTTCACCCTCTTGCGGTTTCTCCTTGGCGGAATCGGGGATGATGATGCCGTGGCGCGAGGTTTCTTGTTCCTCGATCCGCTTCACCACGATGCGGTCGTATAAGGGTCGAATATTCATGGTTTCCTACTGTTCCGTCCCGGTTGGTACTTCTTTATGTTCGCGCCGCGAGTACCGGTTGAGCAGACTCATCAGCTTTTCGGCCGACCTGGGTGGGCGCACGCCTCCGGTTACGATCTGGCGGTTTTCGAGTCTCTTGCCATACAGTGCCTGGTTGTCATCGAGATCCTGCCGCAGCGTGGCGCCTTCCAGAGCGATCCCGGCGAACAGTCCCTGTGACCGCGACCACGAAAGAATTTCAGCATGCATCTGGGCGTCGGTTTGAGCCGTCGCGGTACGTCCCACGGGGCCTGCCGCCACTGAGCCTTCGGCTCCCAAAGTGAATTTACTGGACAGCAGTTTATCTTCGCCGCGATCATTCATCACCAGCATGATTACGTCGGTTTCAGATCCGCCAATTTGGAACCCGACGCTCCCGCCTTCAACGCGAACGGTGCCTGGCGCCGACCATCCTGCTCCACCTTTGTTCCGGCAGGACATAACTCCTTTGCCATATTTCCCGCCAAACACGAAAGCCGCCGTCTTGAGGCCCGGCACAATCACGATGCAGTGGGCGTTCTCAAGCAGTTCTTCCGGTATACCTTTATCCGGAGTATCCATGACCTCAGAAAATACAGCAGCGGCTTCGTTCACCCGCTTTGCGGCTTCGTTGTCTTTGGCCAGCAACGGCGCAATAGCTAACGGCGCAAGCGCTAAAGTAGTCGTCAGAATCAGTTTCATTTTGCACCTCTTTCGACCCTTTCCGCTGCACGCGTTACGCCAATGTCACGTGGCGTTGAGCCGATTCGCTCGCCGATGGATCGCGGGCGGCTTGCCGGTTCTTAGAGTAACGATATGCGGTCAAGTGACCACGGATGGTCAAATATCGCCTTGAAACCTCTTCGCCCTGGCGTTCTGAATTGCCAGCCACCTGTTTAAGCCGCGAGAGGACGCCTGCACTCCGATTGCAACTGCAAACCAAGCTTGCCAGTGCGATAGCAAGCCGTTAGCTATGAAGAAATGGTTTGTCCATCCAGGGTCCGCTCCGAAACGCCAACAGCCCAGCGCCCCGGCCAGGACTGCGACCGGCGCCGGGAGCACAACCAACATGCGCGATCCCAACGTCACCAATGGCGCGCTGACGAGTGCGGCATGATAACGTCGTCGGTGAGCGGCGCGGTCTGGCATGAACCCAGTCAGTGCATTTGTCCCACCAATCGCCGCCGTCTATCAAGGGACGCGCCGCTCGGCGCATGCGTCCGCGAGCCGCACCAGGGCGGACTTGGCCGCCCTAGTGCCGAAAGAGCTCTTAGTTATGGACCGCAACTTGAGCGGCTATGTTATGGAAGGTCGAATTGCAAACTTCATAGGTGCGAACCTGAGGAGTGCCTTCGACTACTTTCCCAAGTGTCTTGAGGACTCCTGGGTAAGAATCGCGGCCATAGGCCTCCGCGTTCTCTTTCTTGTCCCACAAGCTGATTCCGAGAACTTCCGCTCCCCCCGGGACGACGAACGTGATTTCGTCCTGGAAGCCTTTCTGCTTTCGAAGTACGGGCAGCGATTCATTCTCGATCAGTTGCGTAAACTCCGCAACGCTATTCGGTTTCAGACGGATGGAGATGCTACGAGCAAACATGGCAACCTCCTTAAGGTTGGGTTTTTGACTAAGAGGAAGGAGTAGATGACCTGACTTAGTTCAGATGATCTGCAGAGTGAGCAGAAATGCTCAGGCGTCTACTACTCTAGGTACATTCGTCTGACTTGTCAAGCTGGCTAGACCGTTCGCCGAGTAAAAGCCGCGGCCGTCCGCTGTGGTAGTCTTGCGTTTTCATGGCTCACAGCGGATTTGATCTTTTTGCGGCGGCCCATCAAGAGATGATCGACCATGGCTTCGATCCTGATTTCCCTCCGGCGGTCAGCCAACAACTGGCCGCGCTCCAGACTCGGACCGCACCGGCTACCGGCGGTGACGTGCGCGACCTCCGCGCTCTGTTGTGGTCTTCCATCGATAATGACACCTCGCGGGACTTGGATCAGGCCGAAGCCGCCGAGCGCGTCAGCGCCGGAATTCGCGTTCTCATCGCGGTCGCCGATGTGGATGCCGACGTACCGATCGGGTCGCCCATTGATAAGCATGCCTCTGCTCAGACGACCAGTGTCTATACCGGTATCCGAACATTTCCCATGCTGCCGGAGCAGCTATCGACGGATCTGACTTCTCTGAACCAGGACGTCGATCGGTTAGCCATAGTGATCGACATGGTCGTCGCCCCCAACGGCTCGATCGCCTCCGGTAGCGTTTACCGGGCCCTGGTGCGCAATCAGGCGCAGCTCGCCTACAACGGCGTCGGAGCCTGGTTGGAAGGAACCCCGGGGCTGGAAGGAAGCTCGGCCGTGCCTGCGAAAGTGGCCGCTTCCGCCGCTCTGGCTGCGCAGTTGAAACTGCAGGATGAGGCGACCCAGATCCTGTTCAAAGAGCGGCAGCGGCAGGGCGCCTTGGACATCGACCGCGTGGAGGCAGAGGCCATCATTTCCAACGGCCAGGTCAAGGGAATTAATACCCGCAAGAAAAATCGCGCCACGGAATTAATTGAAAATTTCATGGTTGCCGCGAACGGCGTGATGGAGCGTACGCTCATGCAGGCCGGCGTCTCATCCATCCGGCGCATAGTCAGAACGCCGGAGCGCTGGCAACGCATTGTTGATCTCGCCGCGCGCTATGGCGATAAACTGCCGCCGGAGCCTGATTCGGGGGCACTTAATCTCTTCCTTCAGAAAAGAAAAACCGTCGACGCAGTGCACTACGCGGACGTCTCCCTGGCTGTTATCAAGCTGATGGGGCCGGGCGAGTATGTACTTTCACGCCCGGGCGACAAGGATCAGGGGCACTTCGCATTAGCCGCCCCTGACTACACCCATTCCACCGCTCCCAACCGCCGCTTTGCCGATACGGTGACCCAGCGGCTGATCAAGTCCGTTCTTGCCAAGCAGCCCGCGCCATATTCGGACCAGCAACTCGATTCCATTGCGCGGAATTGCACGCTGAAAGAGGATGCCGCGCGCAAAGTGGAACGGAAGATGAGCAAGCGCATTGCGGCGGTGGCGCTCCAGCATCGAATTGGCGAGAACTTCGCGGCGGTAGTGACCGGCGTCACGCCCAAGGGCGTTTTCGTCCGGGTATCAGGCCCGCCTGCGGAAGGACTTCTCGTTCGCGGTCAGCAGGGCGTCGATGTGGGCGACCAGCTTCAGGTGAAACTGGTGAGCACAGACCCACAGCGCGGCTATCTCGATTTCGCCAAAAATTAGGAACAGTACAAGTACACTCAAACACCGATTTCCTGCAATCGGCCTGACCATATTTGGTCATATGACCTGTGCGGGTCAGTTCCGAAGCGGGTTGTCAGAGCCAGGTGGTCGCCTCAGCGTGGACACACATAGGCTAACAGGGTTCGGCCTTTACGGACCCCGGAATGCCCTGGATGTACCTTGCAGCGCTCCGGTCCAAATTCCAGCGGTTCACTTTGGCCGGGAGGGGCGCCATCCTCGCACCCAGCGCGTGAGCCGGCCGCCGCCTCCGGCCCGATTATTGTTCGTGCCGAAAGGATCACATGAGCGCGCTGGGTAGCAACGGAAATGGCCACAATGGAAACGGCCTCGCGAAGGTAACTTCCAAAGTCCACAAAATTGCTTTTGTGGGCGACCACCTGCCGCGCAAGTGCGGCATCGCCACATTCACGTCTGACCTGCTGGCGGCCGTCGCAGCCACGCATCCCGAAAGCCAGTGCCTGGCAGTGTCTGTTAACGACATTCCGGGTGGTTACGAGTACCCGGAAGTGGTTCGCTTCGAGATTGAGGAGCAGGACCTGTCGTCCTATCTGCGCGCCGCGGATTTCCTCAACATCAGCAACGTCGATATCGTCTGCCTGCAGCACGAGTTTGGCATTTTCGGCGGGCCCGCCGGCGCTCACATCCTGGCATTCCTCCGTGAATTGAGGATGCCCGTCGTCACGACGCTGCATACTGTCTTGCGTGAGCCGAGGACAGAACAGCGGCGCGTCATGGACGAGCTGATCTCGCTTTCGACGCGAGTCGTGACGATGACCGAGCTCGGTCGGCGGATGCTGCGCGAGGTCTATGGAGCGCCACCCGGCAAGATCGACCTTATCGCACATGGGATTCCCGATGTGGGTTTCGTCGACCCGACCTATTTCAAGGATCAGTTCGGAGTGGAAGGACGATGCGTGCTGCTTACGTTCGGCCTGCTTTCGCCGAATAAGGGCATCGAGTATGTGCTCAACGCTCTGCCGCAAATTCTGGCCGAGTTTCCCGAGGTTGTTTATATTGTCCTGGGCGCAACCCATCCGAATGAACTCCGCGAGCACGGCGAAGCCTACCGCGTAAGCCTGGAAATGCTCGCCAAGAAGAACAAAATCGAAAAGAACGTCATCTTCTACAACGATTTCGTGGAACTTGAAAATCTGAAGGAGTTCATCGGCGCCGCCGACCTGTATATAACGCCCTATCTCAACGAAGAGCAGATCACCTCCGGAACACTGGCCTATACGTTCGGCGCGGGCAAAGCGGTAGTGTCCACGCCCTACTGGCATGCCGCGGAACTGCTGGCTGAAGACCGCGGAGTGCTGGTGCCATTCCGCGATGCTCGGGCCATCGCGCGGGAAGTTATTGCCTTGCTCCGCGACGACAATCGCCGGCATGCGATGCGCAAGAATGCCTACCGGATCGGCCGCGAGATGATCTGGAGCAATGTCGCGCAGCTATATATGCACTCCTTTGAGTCATCGCGGCTGGAAGGCGCGGCGCTCTCTCGAAAATCTCTTACTACGAAAACACTCGACCAGAGGCCTCGCGAGCTTCCCGAGTTGAAGATGAATCATCTCTTGCGAATGACCGATTCCACCGGTGTCTTCCAACACGCGGTTTTTGGCGTTCCCAATTTTTCCGAGGGCTATTGCACCGACGATAATGCGCGCGCGTTTATCCTGGCGGTGCTGCTCGGCGAGTTGGGAGAAGAGCCGGAAGCGCTGTTGGGCGTAGCCACCACTTCCGCCGCCTTTCTTCACCACGCCTTCGATACGCAAACCAAACGCTTCCACAATCACCTGAGCTTCGACCGCCGCTGGCTCGACGACCGCGGATCGGAGGACTGTCACGGCCGGGCGCTATGGGCACTCGGCATAGGCGTCGGACGTTCTCCGTTCCGAAGCTTCCAGATGATGGCCGGCCAGCTCTTCGCCCAGGCATTACCGGCCTTGTCGGACTTCACCTCGCCGCGGGCCTGGGCATTCGGACTGATCGGCATCCATGAATATCTAAACCGGTTGAGCGGCGACAGTCTCGTCAACCAGACTCGCGAGACGCTGACCTGCCGGCTTATGGATCTGTTGGCAAGCAACGCCAAACCGGACTGGTGCTGGTTTGAAGAGGAGCTTTCCTACGACAATGCGAAACTCGCCCACGCCTTGATTCTGAGCGGACACGCCACCGGACAGCCGCGCATCTTGGAGCAAGGCTTGCATGCCTTGCGCTGGTTGAACGAGCTACAAATCTCCGAGAACGGCCACTTCCGGCCAATCGGCAGCAACGGTTTCTACCAGCGCGGCGGCGCTCGCGCGAATTTCGACCAGCAGCCCATCGAAGCCCAGGCCATGGTCTCGGCCTGTCTGGAAGCCTATCGCACTACCTCCGACTTCTGGTGGTACGAACAGGCCCAACGCGCCTTCGATTGGTTCATCGGCTGGAACGATCTGGGCTTGGAGCTTTATTCGCCCGAGAGCGGCGGCTGTGGTGACGGATTGCACGTGGATCGCGTCAATGGAAACCAGGGAGCGGAATCCACTCTGGCATTCCTGCTTTCATTAGCGGAAATGCGCCTGGCGCAAAACATGGTGGCCAGTTTCAGGGAACGGATCTCCTTTGGAAAGGAACCGATATTCGTCGGAGCGTCATGATCGCTGCCCCAAGTTCTGCCTCCATTCACGTGCATCGCACGCCCCCCATCCTCGAGCCTGACCAGTCCCGCGTTCTTCTGCGGCCTTTCAGTCCGGGAGGGCCGGAACGGATGGGCCGGATCATTTCCCGGATTATGTCGCTTCCCGAAGACCGGGTCGGGCCCATGCTGAAGGAAATCTGCGCCGAATTCTCACAACGGCATCAGACCATCCGCAACCTCTTTTTGGAGCGCTTTGAACAAGTCCGCGAGTTGATGCCGGCCGATGACAACCTCACTGAACAAAGACAACTGTTGATCGGCTCCTATTTCCTGGCCGAATATTCGTTGGAATCCGCCGCGCTGTTCAATCCGTCCATCGTCCCGCACCCTGACCAGACGGATCTGCCGCGGGGCGCCCTGCGGTTCATCCTCAGCCTACGCGCCACCGGGGAAGGACACATTTCTTCCGTCACTTTTCGAACCGGTATCATCCATCCCGATCAGCGGATCGAGGTATCCACCCCCACTGGCTTTCTCACCGAGCCTCGTCAAGTCCCACATCCCCTCTATGAGAAGGAACTATTCGCGAGGAAGCTTTTTGAAGTGGGATTGAAGAGCGACTTCACGCGCCGGGTCATGAACAAACTCGGGGAGTCGTTCGCGCTGGCAGAGCTTCGCGCCAGTCTCCAAGCCGAACAGTTCCGTCTTCCCGACGGTATGGCGCAGGAAGATCAGATGGCCGCACAGGGAATCTGGATGCTGGCCCGCTCCAACTACGAGGTCCAGTTCCAGCCTGAGCAGGAGTTGTCCGAGCGCGTTCTATTCCCCGCCACGCCCTCGCAACGTAACGGTATCGAGGACGCAAGGTTCGTCCGTTTCCAAAACGAGGACGGCACCCACGTCTACTACGCGACCTTCACCGCCTACGATGGCCGGGTCGTGGTACCGGAGTTGGTGGAAACTTCGTACTTCCTGCGCTTTCGCTTCATTTCGTTGAACGGTCCGGCAGCCGAGAACAAAGGCATGGCGCTCTTCCCGCGGAAAATCAACGGATGCTATGCCATGCTCTCGCGCCAGGACAACGAGAATATCTACCTGATGTTTTCCGACAATGTCCACTTCTGGAATGAGCGCCAGGTGCTTCTCAAACCTACTTTCCCCTGGGAACTGGTCCAGCTCGGCAACTGTGGATCTCCCATCGAAACCGATGCCGGATGGCTGGTTCTCAGCCACGGCGTCGGCCCGATGCGAAAGTACTGCATAGGTGCGTTCCTCCTGGATCGCGACGATCCCAGCAAGGTGATCGGCCGCCTCCGCGAGCCTCTGCTGAAGCCCAATGAAGATGAGCGCGAGGGCTATGTGCCGAATGTTGTCTATACGTGCGGGGCTCTGCTTCACAATGGCGTGCTGATCATCCCTTATGGCTTGGCCGATCACGCCACCGGTTTCGCAACCGCCCCGCTCTCTGATGTTCTAGCGGCCATGCAGTCTGAATGAGAACTGGGGACAAGCGCGTGGCTATCCTGTCGCCGGTGGCTTGGAGAACTCCTCCCCGGCAATACGGCGCGTGGGAGACCGTGGCCGGCAACATCACCGAAGGACTGGTCGCCCGAGGTTGGGATGTGACGCTGTTCGCCACCAGGGATTCTGTGACCCGCGCTCAACTGCATGCCGTCGTCGACCAAGGATACGAAGAAGACTCGTCCATAGATCCCAAGGTCGCCGAATACCTTCACATCTCCGAAGCCTTCGAGCATGCTGCTGAGTTTGACCTCATCCACAGCCATTACGACTTCATGGCGCTGTCCTACACCCGGCTGGTGAAGACGCCGGTCCTCACCACTATCCACGGATTCTCGTCGCCCAGAATCATGCCGGTCTATGAAAAATACCGCGACGGATATTTCGTATCCATCAGCAACTCCGATCGCGCGCCCGGGCTGAATTACCTGGCGACCGTCTATAACGGAATCGACCTCTCGCTGTACCCGTTTCAGTCCCGCGCTGGCGATCACCTGATCTTCCTCGGCCGGATTCATCCCGACAAGGGAGTCCATCTGGCGATCGAGGTTGCTCGCCGAAGCGGCTTGCCGCTGCTCATCGCGGGCATTATTCAGGATCAGACCTATTTCCGGGAGCAGGTTCAGCCCCACCTCGATCAAAAGATCCGCTACATCGGACCGGTGGACGTGCCGGGCAAAAACGAATTGTTCGCCCGTGCCCGGGCGCTGCTGCACCTGAACACCATCCCGGAGCGCTTCGGGCTGGTTCTGGCGGAAGCCAATGCCGCCGGCGTGCCCGTTGTCGCCATGGACCTCGGCTCCTGCCGTGAAGTCATCAAAGATGGTGAGACGGGCTTTCTGGTCGCGAGCGTCGAGCAAGCGGTACAAGCTGTGGAACGAGTTCACGAAATTGACCGCAGCGCCTGCCGCCGGCGCGTCCAGCATTGTTTCTCAGTCGAGACGATGGTGCAGGCGTACGAACGAGTTTACGCAGCTATTTTCGATCGGGAGGCAAGGAAATCATCATGAAACCGGACATCGTCCGGCGATACAGCCAGAATCCGATCCTCAGCAAGGGTGACATCCCCTACCCGGTCGAAACCGTTCACAACGCGGGCGTAGTGAAGCTTAACGGCAAATACATCATGCTTTTCCGTTCGCATCTGCGCACCGGCCGGTCCATTATCGGCTTGGCGCGAAGCTACGACGGATATCGCTTCATCCCCGATCCCGAGCCCTTTCTGACTCCCGCGAAGGATGGTCCTTTTGCCGAGTACGAGGAGTTCGGTGTCGAGGACCCGCGCATCACTCCGCTGGATGGGGAGTACGTCATCACTTACAGCGCCTACTCGCGCAATGGAGTGCGGATCGCATTGGCCAAGACTAAGGACTTTAGTCACGTTGAGCGAGTCTCGCTCATCACCGAAGCGGATTATCGCAATGTGGTGATCTTTCCCGAAAAGTTCGACGGGCTCTATGCCCGCCTCGATCGTCCACATTCGGAAATCGCGCCCTGGTCGATCTGGATTTCCTATTCTCCAGACCTTCGTTTTTGGGGCGATTCCCAGCTCATCATGAAACCGGTCCAGTATCACTGGGACGAAATGAAGATCGGGCCCGGCGCGCCGCCTATCAAAACGGACCAGGGATGGCTGTCCATCTATCACGGAGTTTTCCAGACCATGGATGGATCGGTCTATCGCTTGGGCGTCGCTCTGCATGATCTGCACAATCCGGCCAAGATCATCGGCGTGGGCGATTCCTGGATTCTGCAGCCCGAGGCACCCTGGGAAATCACGGGATATGTACACAACGTGGTCTTCGCCTGTGGCGCGGTTCCGGAGTCCGATGGAACGGTGAAGATTTATTGGGGCGGGGCAGACACGGTCATGTGCGTGGGCGAGGCGAATGTCTCCGATCTGATCGCGCTATGCCTGGATCACGGCCGCCCGGCAAAATGAACGCAAGCGCTTTGGGAGTAACGGGCGCCCCCGCTACACATTCGCCAGCGCGAAAGTTTTCTCCAGCGATTGAATCGGATCGTGTCCCGGCGCCGGGTCGTATTCATGGCAGACAAAGCCGGTAAATCCGAGGTCGGCAATCACCTTGGCGATGAAGCGGTAGTTCAATTCCTGGGTGTCGTCGATCTCGCGGCGCCCCGGAACGCCGGCGGTGTGGAACTGGCCGATCAGAGGAAAGTATTCGCGGATATTGGCCACAATATTGCCGTCCATGATTTGGACATGGTAGATATCGAAAAGAATCTTGACGCGCGGCGAGTTGACTCGCCGGCAAACGTCCGCGACCCACGACAAATGATCACCGATCTGGTCGTCTCGCCCATAAGCTGGATCCTTGTATTTGCTATTCATCACTTCCAGGCAAAGGTTGACACCTTTGTCTTCGGCCCGGCTCTTGACTTGATTAAGAAAACCGACTGCAATGTCTGCACCTTCTGAGTAAGCCATGCCGTGCCGGCGCCCGCCGGTGATCAGGATGTCGGACCCCCCGGCGCCTCCGCAGGCGTCGATGAACGCCCCCAGCGATTTCACCTGCTCCTCGTGGAGTTCCTTCCGGATAATGCCGTTGTCGATCGAGATGCCGCCGCCCACGCTCATGGTCGGGGTCAACCCGTATTTCTTAAGGGTGGGCCACTCCTGCTGAGGGGCTCCGCTGAAGCCCTGAATTCCGATGCGCGCGGCCTGGCGGCACATCTCGTCGAATGGCATTTTAGGATCGAAGTTCCGGCGGAAGCAGGCTTGCTTCAAACGCCCCTTGCGCGGGACCTCGGAGCTGGTCGTAGTCTGCGCTGATGCTACAGTGGCGCCAAGCGCGGGTAGGAAGTCTCTGCGTCGCATGCGTGAATCATATCGAAAATATGATCGCCACGCGTGACGCAAACCGGCCGGTTGTCCCCCCTGTCTACTTACCGTTCGCCGAAATTGTAGCCGACCCAGATCGTGGCGCCCGGCACCGAATTGCTGCTGAATTGGTTGGTGAGATTCGGCACGTAGTGATAATCGAACTGTGGACGCACGAACACGTGCGACGTCAGATAGATTTGTACGCCCACTCCGGCATGGATATCGAGATGATTCGCGGCTCCCACTGGCTGGGTTTGTGACGTGCACACCGCCGTACCGACACAGCCAGTCTGCGTGAAGGAAAAGCTGGTCCTGGCGTCGCCCAGCCCGCCCATCAGTTGCACCACGAAACGCTTTCTGTCGATCGGCGCGTAAATGCCGTTCGCATCCAGAAAACTCTGGCGATATTGGAGCGGACCATAATTGCTCTTGGCAGGCTGGATATCGGCCTGGAAACCAGCGCCGAAACGTTTGTTGAACATAATGTCTCCGCCGAAACCCAGGAAGAAACCGCCCAAACCGCCGGTCGCTTGGCAGAATGTGTCCAGCGAACCAGGCGTGCAGGTTCCAAAGGCATTCAGGGAATTCGCGTTATCCAGGCCTCCACCGGTGGCTGAATCGTGAAAGCTCCCGAAACCGATATTTACATCCAGCGCGTTCTGCGCGCTGGCGAATGGGACGCACAACGCGAGCAGGGAACCTAGGAATAAACAACTGTAAAGTCTTTTCACTTTTAGACAACCCTTCTTTTTTTGTTCACGCTCATCAACGAGACGTATGCCGGTTCGACGTAACGCATGCTAGTGTGGTTTCAGGGCGTTGGGTTTTTACCGTCGGTTTCCGAAACCAGTCGTCCCGCGAGCCCGTCTGCAGTACTTGGCCCGTGAACCCTACCCGGAGGGATTTTTTGACACGACGTCGCATTCAGCTATCTTCTTTTCTTTTTGCGCTCCTCCTCTGCTCACCTGGTTGGTCGCAGACGCGGGCCAATCACTACGCCGTCTTCCTGGCCGACGAACCACTAGCCAAGCATTTTTCATCGCGTGCTGACATGCAATCGGCGGCGGGTGCTGCCTGGCGCGGCCGGATCGAAGCGGCGCAAGGCGCTGTACGAAATGAACTGGCTGCGCGGAATATTCGAATCACCGGATCGGTCAGCACTCTGCTCAACGCGATATTCGTGGTTGCTTCTCCGGCCCGCGTGGCGGAAATCAAATCCATCCCCGGCGTCGTCGACGTCGTGAAGCTCGGCCGCAGCAGGATGCTCCTGAATCGTGCCACCCAGATTCTGGACGGACCTCAGGCTTGGAACTTGCTGGGCGGTATGAGCAATGCCGGCGCTGGAATCAAGATCGGCATTCTCGATACCGGAATCGATCAGACTCACCCGTCTTTGCAAGACAACTCCTTGCAAACGCCCGCCGGATTTCCGAAGTGCAACACGCCCAGCGATTGCACCAATTTCACGAACAGCAAAGTGATCGTGGCGCGCAGTTATGTTGCACTGGACGCGGCCGGGTCCGATCCGAATAATCCCGCTGCCGACTCGACGCCGGACGACTATTCGGCCCGCGACCGCGTCGGTCACGGAACGGCCGTCGCCACCGCCGCTGCCGGAAACACTGCCATGCTCGCAGTGCCGATCAACGGCATGGCCCCGAAAGCCTGGATCGGCAACTACAAAATTGCCGGTTCGCCCGGTGTAAACGACTCGGCCGGCAATGACTCCTTTATCCAGGCCATTGAAGATGCAGTCAACGACGGCATGGACGTCGTCACCACTTCATTTGGAGGCACCTCCTTTACTGGTCCCATCGATACTGGCGCAGCGTGTGGAAACACGGCCGGCGTTCCCTGCGATCCCATCGCCTACGCCTTCGAGCAGGCCGCCGCAAAAGGCGTCATTGTCCTGGCTGCCGCGGGCAATGATGGCGAAGGCGGACCTTACGGAACCGGCACCTATCCTCAGTTCAACACCATCAGCTCCCCTGCGGATGCGCCTTCGGTGATTGCGGTGGGTGCTGTCAGCAACACGCACGGCTTCAATCCCGATGTCGAGGTCCCGGGCTCAGGCGTTCCCAGCAATCTGAATTCGATCGCCGCAAGCTTCAGTGACGCGTTCTCTCCTTTCGGCGCGTATACGGCTCCGCTCGTCGATCTGGCTCAGATCGGCGACAGCACCGGCATGGGCTGCAGCGCGCTGCCGCAGTTCTCGCTGCTGGGCGCCTTCGCGCTCATCGAGCGGGGAGGTGGACACGCCTGCACGTTCGCTCCTAAAAATGACCAATGCCACCAACGCCGGCGCACTGGGCGTGATCTTCTATGACAACGTCAACGAAACGCTCATCAATCCCGGGGGGCTTTCCAATTTTATCCAGCCGGTGCTCTTCATCGGTTTGAGCGACGGCCAGAATTTGAAATCGTTCATAGACTCTCACCCGGGCCACGCCGCCACCATCAATCCGTCGGCGATCGAGGTCGCAGTTAGCGGCCCCGTGGTGCTCGCCGGCTATTCGTCTATGGGACCGAGCCTTGGCGCCAACGGCATCAAGCCCGATGTACTCGGTGTAGGCGGTGGTTCCAACAACGGCGATCTCATCTATCTTGGCGCTCAGAACTACGACCCTCTCGGCGAAGTGTTCAGTTCCGTCCAGTTCATCGCCGCCGCGGGTACCAGCTTCGCGACGCCTTTGGCCGCGGGCAGTGCCGCTCTGGTCAAACAACAGCATCCTGGCTATACCGGCCAGCAAGTCAAGTCCGCGATCGTGAACACGGCGGCTCAGTCGGTGACTACCGACGACGGCGGTTTCCTCGGGTCTCCGGCCGCGCTCAACATTCTGCAGTCCGGATCGGGCCTAGTCGCCGCCGATCTGGCGATCCAGGCCAATGTGACAATCGTTCCGTCCACGGTCTCGTTCGGCTCTTTTCCCAGCGCGTCTCCGCTTTCGCAGAGCCAGCCGCTCACCGTTACCAACACTGGCTCATCCAGCGTCAATCTCGGGTTCGCGAACGCGCCCAGCAGCTCGGCATCCGGAACAACAGTCTCCGTCAGCCCGTCCTCGCTTGCTCTCGGGCCGGGCCAGTCGGGCACTTTGACGATAAGCTTGGGCGGAAGTATTCCGGCGGGTGGTCTCTATTACGGCTCGATCACTATTTCCGGTGCGTCCGTCCCGATGCGCATTCCGTACATGTTTCTTTCTCCCACGTCGGGCACTGTCAATCTTGACGCGGTATCGGGAGACGGCGACGAAGCCCTCGCCGGCCAGATCATTCCGGATGGCCAAGTGGCTTTCCAGTTGACTGACGCGAATGGTGTGCCGGTGACCGGCACGTCCGTGACTTTCTCTCAAGCCCGCGGCAGCGTCCCATTGACCATCAGTGACGCTTCGACCACCTCCGATAACTACGGCTTCGCTTACGCGACGGTCACCATCGGCTCCCAGACTGGAACGTATGCCGTGAACGCCAGTGGCGGCGGGCAGTCGTATCAATTCTCGGGAAGCGTTTCGCTCCCGCCCACCGTCTCGGCCAGCGGTGTGGTGAACGCAGCGAACTCCACCACGCCCGTGGCGCCCGGATCGTATGTGTCGATCTATGGAAGCAATCTCAGCTACACGACCGATGAAAACTACAGCGCGGTCCGTCTGCCTCTCTCCATGGATCAGGTGACGGTTTCGTTCGACGCGGCCGCAACTGGGTCGCTTCCGGCGGTCAGCGTGCCCGGTCATATGGTCTATGTGAGTCCCAGCCAGGTAAATATTCAAGTGCCGTGGGAATTGCAGGGATATTCATCAGCCAAGATGAAAGTGACATTGTTTGAGTACGGCTTCGGCAACGTGGTCACCGTGCCCCTTGCCAACTACACGCCGGCCATCTTCGGCTCCAGCGTCGCGGCTGCGGAGAATGCCACCACCGGCCAAATCATTTCCGCAGCGAATCCAGCAGTTCGCGGCAGCGTCGTTTCGCTCTTCTGCAATGGTCTCGGCCCGGTGACCAACCAGCCGGCATCGGGAGATTCAGCCGGTGTCCCTCTTTCGTCGACCACCACGCTAGCCACGGTGACGATCGGCGGGGCCTCGGCCAACGTTACTTTCAGCGGTCTCGCTCCCGGTTTTCCCGGCTTGTACCAGGTGAATTTCCAGGTCCCCTCCAGCATTCAGACCGGCAGTCAACCGATCACCGTCTCGATCGGCGGCGTTTCATCTCCTGCTTTGACGCTCCCCGTCCAGTAAGTAGGGGCCCGGGCGAGGTATGATGCACTATACCTATGAAACCTGCTTGCCTGCTCGCGATTGCTTTGCTCGCTGCCTTGCCGTTGGCCGCCGAGAAGAAGATCATTCAGCCTAAGGAGTTCGCCCCCGGAGGGCCGTTCAACCCGGCGGTTCTGGTGGATGGCACCTTGTACGTGTCCGGGCAGATCGGACGCGACTTGAAAACTCAAAAGATCCCCGACGATTTTGACGCCGAAGTCAAACAGGTGCTCGAAAACATCGGCGTTATTCTGCGCGAAGCGAAGATGAACTATGGTGATGTGGTCGCCGTCCAGGTCTATCTCACGGACATGGATCAGTTTCAAAAGATGAACGCCATCTATACCACCTATTTCAAGGAAAACCGGCCCTCGCGGACCACCGTGGGCGTGGCCAAGCTGGCGGCGCCGAACGCCCACATTGAAATCACGGTCACCGCGCGGCACTAAATCTTACGTGCGATCCAAATTCTTGTAAATGGCGTCGATATTCGCGGCGAACCGGTCTTCCAGCGCCGTCCTCGACCCCACGTAGACGCTGTACTTCTGCATCGTGTCCGTCACGAAGCCGAGATAGCCGTTGGCCTGCAGGCTCTTCACCGAAGCCGGCAAGATCGTTCTCTGCAACTCGGCCAGCGGTTTGCCCGCTTTTTTGCCAGCCTCCACCAACGCGGTGAGCTCCTCGATGTAATTCCGCATCTGGTTCGCGCGGTCGTAGTTGTTCTGAGCTGTACCATGGCCCGGCAGAAGATGGTCGGCCTTAAGCTCCCCAATCGAATTAATCGTCCCCGGCCACTCTCGCGGATAGCCGTCCGCGATGTTCGGAAGAAAGCCGATGATCGCATCCCCGGTGGCGACGGCGCGTTGCTGCGGACAGAATACGGCCACATCACCGGCGGTATGCGCCCGCCCATGGAACTCGATATGGAGATCGTGCGCGCGATCCTTAATAACGTGCGACTTCGCGAAGGTGATGTCCGGCAGCTCCGGCGTGAAGCTCTTCATCTCCACCTGATAAGCCTGCGCCAGCCGGATCTGCTCTTTGAAGAAGTCCTTCTCGCCAGCCGACGCCGCCTTAGACAAGCGCGCCTGCAGGCCATCGATGATCTTGGGAACGCCGTCCAGCGATTCCTTCAGTCGATTGCGCGCGTTCTGCGCCACCAACTGTTTGGTTGTTTCGCTGGCAATGATCTCGACTTTGGAGCCCGTGGCCCGATATGCCGCGTCACCTTGCGTGTGGTCCCAATGGAAATGCGTGTTCACCAGATAGCGGACCGGTTTGGTGGTGACCTCTTTCTTGATCTGCGCGATGAGCGAGGCCGCGGCCGACGGCTTGGAATGCGCGTCCACCACCAGCACATCCTGCGAGTTCACAAAAATCGCGGCGTTGCAATTCGTGAGCGCTTGCGGATGCGCTAAAGCAAAGTAGACCCCGTCAGCGATTTTCTGGATATCGAACAACTGGACGCCGGCGCCCGGAGCCTGTGCCCGAGCCACCGCGGCCCGGAAGAACCCCATTTCGAGCACCGAGGCCCCGGCCATCGCGCCGCCTACAAGTTGCTGGAAAAAGTCGCGCCTTGACGAATGGTCATGCATAGTCGATATCCTTTCTGGTCACTTCATGCCGGCGAGCCGAGGATGGCCGCCAAGCGTTTCGCGGTGTGAAGTACTCTTGCGTCCTGGCCATGTTCGGCCGCTAGTTGCAGTCCTAAGGGTAAGTCGCCTGAGACCGGCATGGGAATGGAAATCGCGGGTGTTCCCAAAGAGGTCCACGGAGAATTCATTCGTGAATCGCCAGTAGATGCCAGGCCGAGCGGCGCGGGCCCGGTGGCGGCTGGCGTCAGAATGACGGGCGTTGTATTGAAGACGTCAGAGATCTGCTGCTTGCTTTGCGCAATAAAACTCAGCGCCTCCTGGTAACGCTGATCAGAGATCTCCAGGCCTTCTCGTACCAGTTCGGCCAGGTCTTTGAGCCGATCGCCATATTGCTCGAAACGCTGCTTATGAAATCTCGCGCCCTCGTAGTACATCACCAGGCTAGCTTGTTCCTTGAGCTTGTCGAGCATGGCGGTGATGCGAACGGTTTGCACGGAAATTCCGCGGCCGCGCAGGACTGAGATAGCGGACTGGAAGGCCTTCGCCATTTCCGGCTCGACTTCCGGCAACGGTTCCGGAGCGCCGGCCGTGAAATCTTCATCTCGACCGCGGGCGTTGCCCAAAGATTCCCAAAGATCGAGCATGTCGGCAGGTGTACTGGTAAAGAGTCCGAGCGTGTCCAGGCTTTTGGCGAAGGGCAGAACACCTTCCGTCGAGAACCATCCGTAACTGGGCTTGAAGCCGGTAACGCCGCAATACGACGCGGGCCGCAGCACCGAGCCCAGGGTTTGTGTTCCCAGAGCAATAGGAACCATGCCCGCCGCGACCGCCGCCGCCGAACCGCTGGAGCTGCCGCCTGGCGTGTGTTCCAGATTTCTCGGATTCCGAGTCGGCGCCGGAGTCCGGAACGCGAAGGCCGCGGTGTGGGTTTTTCCCATCACGATGGCGCCGAGACTTCGGATCTTGTGAACAATCGCAGCGTCGCCCATACTCTGCCGGCCCTTATAAATAGGGGATCCGTATTCGGTGACCAGGTTCTGCGCTTCAATAATGTCCTTGACGGCGAAAGGTATGCCCGACAGCGGACCCGAAGCAATAGCGGGTTGAGGCGCAATCTGAACCCAAGCGTGAATCGAAGGGTCCATCTGTCGGATGCGTTCCAGGCAGGACTCCAGACCCTGCTTTCTGGCTGCAGCATCGGCGCGCAACCAGTCACCGAGGCTCTGAAGAGGAGAAGTCACGGCGCTGGTTCCCTTCGTTGCCGCGGCCAGTCCGATCAGCGAAAGCAGCTCGCGGCGGCCCAGGCGATCGGTCATTTGGAAGCCGAAGTAGTGGTTAAGGAAGCGGAATGGGTTGCCGCGCTGGCCTGCTCGTGCGTTGAGGCCGCTTGTTCCTGACGCTCCAGCCAGGCTGGCGCGCCGATATAGCGCAGCACAAGATAACGCAGAACGTGCAGAGAGCACCCGATGATAATAGCGATTACCGCATCGGAGATCAGCACTCCGGCGGCGGTGGCAAAAAAGGCGGCCGCATCCACTAAACGCATCTTCGGCAATCGTTTCCAGGTGCCCCAGTCGAGCAGCCGGAAGCCCATCCAGGCAGTGACGCCGGCCAGCGCGGCCAGCGGCACATGGGAAATGAACGTGGCCCCAATGGTCATCATTCCCCACAGCAGCGCGCCGTGCACCACGTTCGACATTTTGGTGGTGGCGCCGCACTGCACATTGGCGACGCTTCTGGCGGGAATGCCGACGCTGGTGGGGGCGGCGAAGAATCCGCAAATCAGATTGGCGATGCCGTAGGCGCCCAGCTCCATATCGGCATCCACCTTCTTGACCAACTTATGGCGGCCACGGAAATGATCCACAACGCGCGACGTCATCAGCAGCTCGACGGAAGCGACAAAGGCCAGTCCGAGAGCCGACGGTAGCACTTTGAAAACATCCTCCGGCGCCCAAGTGAACCCGATGAAGGGCGGCATACTGATCGGGATATTCCCGACTTCATTCACCTTCCATCCGAAGGCCGCCGCGGCCGCGACCACGATGCCCACGCCGAGAAATGGACCGGGAGCTCGCGGGTAGCGCATTCGCACCAGCGTTGAAATCAACATCACAATGGCGGCCACCATCGCGGGCAGCCAGTGAAACGCGCGGAACTGCTCCATGCTCTGCATCAACTGGCCGAACATGGATTCGCTCCACCCGCCCGGGGGCGCCTTGAGGGCGAAGATCACTTTCAATTGCGAGATCACCATCAGCCCGCCGATGCCGCACGAGAATCCCGCCAGCACAGAATGCGGAACCTTGGCGACATAGCGGCCGAGCCGCATGATGCAGAAGATCAGCAGGAAGACGGCCGCGAAAATGCAGATCTTGGCCGCGCCGCTGATTCCTCCCGCGCGGACGGCCCCGAGAATGAATGGAACGGTCGCGCTCGATGTTCCGCCGATGAGAACCGGATTTCTGCCGAGCAGGGCGCAGATAGGCGCGGCGAAGAGCGAGGTATAAAGGCCCAGGATGGGAGGCAGGCCCATGAGCGAAGCCATCGCCAAGCCGTAGGGCAGAGCGATGAGCGCCGCAATGGCGCCGCCGAAGAAATCGCCCGCAAAAAGGCGTCCGTTGTAGTCGCGGAAGGGATTCTTCACAATCCCTCCGAAATGTTCCCCATCAACAACCCGTTAGGCCATCACCTTAACCAAGGCCGCCTTGAACTTGTCCATCTCATCCTGGGTACCGATGGACACGCGAACGTGTGTGGGCCAAGCGGGCCAAAGCCGTCCGATGAAAACCTTCTGATCAGCCAGGGCGCTTACCACTTCGCCACCCGGCCGCTTGACGTCCATCATGAAATGGTTCGCCTCGCTGGGCACGTAGGCGATCTTCTTGGCTTCCAGGAATTCAAAAACGTTGTCGCGGATGTCCTTGTTGATCTTGCGCCGCTCGGCGACCACGGTCTTCGACTTCAAACTGGCCGTCGCGGCCGCGACTCCGGTGATGGGCAGGAAGCCGACGCCAAAAGGCCGCAGCTTATCGAGCAGGTCGGGCCGGCCCATGGCGAACCCGGCGCGAATGCCAGCCATGCCGTAGATCTTCGAAAACGTACGCAGAATGATGAGGTCTTTGTCGGCGGCCACCAGATCCACCGCAGTCTTGGCGCTGGAGAAGTGGAGATACGCCTCGTCCAGCAGCAGGACGCAGCCCTTGGGCTGGTTTGCCAGAACATATTCAATGTCGGCGCGAGAGGTGAGCGTGCCGGTCGGGTTGTTGGGATTAACTATATAGATGAGGCCGGCAGTGGTGTCGGTCTTGGTCATGGCGGCGACATCGTGTGAGTAATCCTTGCGCAGCGGTACGTGAGCCACCTTGGCGCCGATGAAGCGGGCGGTTCCAGCGCCAGACTCGTAACCGGGATCGCCCATCACCAAGCCGCGCGTGGGAGAAGTGAAAGCGCAAACGGCGCGATGCAGCGGATCGCTGGAGCCTGCGAACGCGGTAATGTACGCGGGCTTGAGACCCTCGAGCTCAGCCGAGGTCTTCACCAACTCGCCGGCCTCGTTATGCGGCGAGTATCGTCCGCCGAACTTGGCGACTTGGTAAATCGCCTCCAGGGCGTCCGTGCATGGTCCGAGCGGATTTTCGTTTTCATTGATGCGCACCGCGTCGGGCGGCATTTCCCGGCGACCGGCGGCGCGTTGGGCGAAAGCCGCCTCGTTGTAAAAGGGCAGAGCGGCTCCGGCTGTCAGGATGCTTGCCATGCGGGCAAGTTGCCTGCGAGTAAAACCGCGGGACAGGATGCTTTCCTCGGCGGCGGGCGACAACATTTGTGGCATTTTGGGATTCTCCTTCGCTTGGGGCAAGTTTACTGAAACCAGCGGTCGAAGTCAAAATTAGGGACCTCAAATTAGGGACCTCGAACAAACGAACCCAGCGTCGAAGGAAGATCGAACCGCGGAGCTATAAGTACGACGAATCGCCTGATATGGATGGTTAGTACAAAAACCAGTATTCGAAAAAACGAACCCAGCCTCGGCGGGAGCGGCGATTCGGAGATCCCGGCGTCGTTGGAGCTAGATCGTCATTTGAAAAAACGAAGCCAGACGTGGTTTATCCCTCGATCCAGAGATAACACGGTGACACGGGGCAAAGCGTGACGGAAGCCTGGATGCTATTGAACGGGGAGGAGAAAGCCCACGCTTAAAGTTGTCAATGCTACTGCAACCGTTCCGCCATGACTTGTCTGAACCAAGCAAATCGAAATCCGTTCATCCAGCTTTCAACCCCACCCGATCCTTAAATTTCTCTTCGGGTACATCGAACAGGCGGAAAATTATGAGCGCCAGGATGCCGATGACTATGGGGTCCACTCTGGTTCTTCATATAAGACTCATCAATGGATCGAAAGTGCTAAGGAACTGGGGCGATCACCTTTCGGGAGCCGCTCACCTTCTCATTTCGACCATCGATAGTTTCCCGTGGTGCCGCTTGCGCGATCTCGAAAGTTAAGAAGCCGCTTCACCCGCCTCTGTTTTACGAACTGCCCACTTCTGGATCATGCTGCGAACAACTTCTTTGTAAGCGGCCAAGTCCATCGGTTTTTGAATGTACTCGCAGGCCCCGAGACCAAATGCACGATCCACGTCCACATCATTCCAAGATGCGCTAAAAACAACGATGGGAATGTCCTTCCGTGGGTTTCTCTCCAACACATCATGGCCCGATATCAAGGGAAGGCTCAGATCCAGAATTATCATTGACGGCCTGAAGGACGGGTCAGAAAGCATCATGAGCGCCTGTATTCCATCCCGGGCGATTGTGAGTCTCACTCGAAATGGTAATTCGGCGACTATCTGGCCCGTTAGAAGAGCGTCCCCGGCGCTATCTTCTACGAACAGAATGTCGATACTTGGCTTCATAACGTAGATTTGGCCGCTCATGGATTATGCCAAGCGTGTTTTGACTCCGCCCGAACGCTAGATGTTTCAAGCCGCCGGACAATGAGATCATACAAATGGTCCAAATCAGGCCTCTGTGTTAGCCTCTAGATTTGCCCAATCCCTGATCATCCTCTTGACCACGTTTTCAAACTCGTCAAAATCGATGGGCTTCTTTACAAACTCCCGTACGCCAAGCACCTTTGCCCGCTGGATCTCTGTTGGATTTGTTGATGAACTGAAAACCACCACTGGTGCCTGGGGCTTGCATCGTGCTAGGACCTCTAGTCCTGGAACTTTCGGGATGTTTAGATCGAGGATGATCAGATCGGGTTTGAATTCTGGATCAGCCAACACTTGTAGTGCTTGCTCTCCGTCCATTGCGACCCGGAGCCTTATGGGCAAAGTTGCCTGCGAAAGTACCTGCTTGATCAAGAGGATATCGCCGGCGCCATCCTCAATCAAAAGAATCCGCTTCACCAAAGAGCCAGTCTATTTAAGAAGGGACTCCTTCTCGGTGTTTTTGTTTCAACTTCTCTAACGAACACCACCGTGATGGAGAATCAACCGGGCAACCTGGAAGAATACGGCTATTTGCCGAGGACCGGCAGAATCGTATGTAAGCTGCCGTCACTGGACGATAGGCAGACATTCGCCTTTCCCAATCCGTCCATCTCGCCGAGCAGGATAGTGTGAGTGCCAGAGGTAGCAATGACGTGCCCGTTCGGAGATGGACTGCCACAGGAGTCCTCCGCCCAAACTTTCACTTGGGTTCCTGATGCCAACCGAACCTTGACCAGCACTGCATTCTCACCCTGCCAGGTGATTGCCGCTTCGGAGCGAACTTGAACGATCAGTTGCAGGTTTGTCGATGTTTGCGCCAAGCCACAAATACAGAAAACGAACCCCGCACAGATTGTCCGCAATATGCTACTCATGTTATGCGATCCAGGTCGTCAGTTGCGCGAACAGGCAGTATACATCGGCTCTTCTGACACGATTCGATAGCGTTCTAGAACTCGGCTCCTCTAAGGCCTGGGGTATCGATGCTGCTCTCAAGCTCCGCCGTTGGCCTCTCAACAGGCCCACTAATCCAGCATACTGTTCGGCTTTCCGAACAGGATTGCAATAAGACTCCGCCATTTCTGTTTTTGGTTGACGGTTTTAGACTCGCTTTCTGACATATATGTTCTGGATTCGGAACGGATGGTTAATCGCCTTGGCTTGGTCGCGTCTTACGTACCATACAGCACAACCAGTACAAGAGCTAAGCAATTGGTTCTTGGACACTTAAGATCTAATGCCCGCCAAGCATAGTGACGATGGGTCATTAACGCTATCCTCGCCGGAGGAAGATATGATCGACTGCCAGCCAGACACAGTTGTTGATGTTTTTGTTGCCCGGCAGCCAATATTCTCCCGTAATCTCCAGGTCCACGGCTACGAATTGCTCTATCGTGGCGCCTCAGAAAATTTGTTCGATGGAACCTCTGCGGATATTGCCACTGCTCGGGTGATCGCAAATTCTTTTTTGAGCATCGGAGCAGAGAAATTATTGGACGGAAAGATTCCGTTCATCAACTTTGACTCAAGTCTGCTTCTGAAGTATGCGGCTCTGCTTCCGTTTCCGGCTGCGGTTATCGAGGTCCTTGAGAATGTCCAACCCACCGAAGACGTTCTAGCAGCCTGTCAGGATCTCAAGAACAAAGGTCATCAACTGGCGTTGGATGATGTCGAATCTGAATCACGCATTGAACCGTGGGTGGACATCGTTGACATCGTGAAAGTGGATTTTTGCCAGGCTGGCACACGAGCCCGGATCGACATCGCTGCAAGATGCAAAAAGCGCAAGATCCATGCACTGGCAGAGAAGCTGGAAACAAGAGCCGAGTTTGACGAAGCGGTTGCGTTGGGCTACGAATACTTTCAAGGATACTTCTTTGCTCGCCCCACAATGGTCCAAGGACGAGCAATGTCGGAAGCGAAGTTGCTGCTGATCCAACTGCTCCGTGAAGTCAATAGTGATGAGGTTGACTTCGACCGGCTTGAACAAATGATGCACCGCAACGTGTCGCTGGTTTACAAGTTATTACGGTTTGTGAACTCGCCTTTATTTGCCTGGCACTCGCACATCAAATCAGTCAGACACGCAATGACCCTATTGGGTGGGGAAGAACTCCGCAAATGGATTTGCCTGCTCCTGGTGGCCGGTCTGGGATCGGATGCCGTTCCACAACTCTTGGTTGACTCCCTGGTCCGTGCCCGTTTTGCAGAGCTACTTTGTCCGAAGATACGGCTAGGCCAAAAGAAGGCGTCTGCATTTCTTCTGGGGCTGCTGTCGCACTTGGACGCCCTCTTGCACCGGCCAATGAAAGAGATTGTCGCCGAACTCGATTTGGAGGAAGATCTGTCCAACGCACTGCTTGGCCGCACCAACAAAGGCAACCAGTTGGGCTGCCTGTATGACCTGATTCGAGCTTATGATCAGCCCGACTGGACGAGGGCGGTAGACATCGCCCAAGAATTGCATGTTGGCATGGTTGATCTCTCTACAGCCTACGTTCAGGCCGTTGAGTGGGCCGATGTTGCAGCTAAGGCTTAAGGGTCTGTGGCAGAATTGCGTCCAAAGCAGAAGGGACGCGAACAGGAAGAGCCAAAATAATCTTTAAATCGTGTTGAAGTCCGTTCGATAAAGGATCTGAGGTGATCCGATGATTGTCAACAATGGGGAGAGCGCAAATGCCCCAGGCCTCAGTCTCGAACGTCCCCAACAGTCACACGAAATCACCAACCCCACGGAAACCGCCTCCGACAGCGACACCACCAAGATTTCTGTTCCCGTTAACGATCAGATTGCGTTATCTCTAGCCACTAAATTCCTCCAGCAGGCCGCAACTGCCGGTGGTGAGGTCCAGTTAGAGCGCATCCTGCAACTGAAGACGGCTATCGTAAAGGGAGCAGTATCAGTAGATCCATTGGTAGTTGGTCGTGCGCTGATTGAAGCTCATTTGCAAGGAGAGTAGGCTTCACTGGTATTCCGCGATCAGCGGTACTGATCTCACTCGTGGTTCTAACCTTTCCCTAAAATTCCGCCGATAAAAAGCTTACGGCCATCTCAAGTCTTTGAGACGCCAATAGAAGGAGAACAACAATGGATGCTTCGATGGTTCGTATCGTTTGCGTAATGGCGGGCGTTCTACTGGCGGGGCTGATCGTGCTCCGACGCAAGAAGAAAGCTGAATAACGCTCCTCCTGGGTTGCGGTGGGCCCGGACACGAAGACGAGGGTGGAGTAAATGCTGTCGCCCGCCTATTGCATCGCCTTCTTCTGGTAGATTTGCGAGGAGAACAGTGGGGCCGTTTCATGCTTCCTTTGGCTTACTCTTACTTCCTGAAGGCCGACCGCGTCTTTTGATCTGAGACATCCAAGCAGGTATCGCCCACGCCGTTTTCCCCCGGCCACGAGCCTCGTTACTCTGAACGTCGGGCGCGTCGTTGGTCGCGGCTTGACAAATGCCACTCTTGTCGCTCGCCTTCGCATCGTTTTGGCTGCCACATAAAGGTACCCGACAAAATGGAGGGTCCTTTTGGGCTGTAATTCTAAGTCAAATAGCTGATAGTCGCATGGCGGCAACGCTTCCAGGCCGAGGCGGTTGGAGGGCTACCTTCGTTCGCCAACGGCTTGCCGATCCAGACCAGCGCCGGCGTGCCCGGTTTGTCATATTTGCAACTCCCGAATCGTGCACCCTATAAGACAGAGGATACGGTCGCGCATTTTGCCCTGGGCGAGGCGTCGATCAGGTATCTTTCGTACTGGAAGAGCTGGTGGTCCGAAAACAGGACGGCCCTCGGTTATTGAGTGGTGCAGGTCTCTGACCTGGAATTGGTTACCGCGACGGCCGCCGCGCCTTATGCCGTCTCGCTACCTTGCGTGCCACAACGGCCGGAGCCGCCAGAGGCTTGTTGCAATGCAGACAGCGGGAGATATCCGACCGCGTCGACAAATGGCACGAGCGGCAATAAGTTTGCGGGAGCGAAACCGTTTGGAGCGCTTGCAACATATTTGCCTCGCCCTGTTTATCGACTATTTGCCGGATTTCTTTAGCCCACGCCGAATCGGCATTTAAATATAAATGCGATGATGGTTACCAGACTGATGCAAGCCAAAGAACAGGCCTCCCAGTGGCTGGAAGACGCGCGGAAGGCCATGGAAATCGAGGCCGAAGCGATTGCACGGTCCGCCAAGCGCCTGGATGGCAATCTTTCCCGCGCCGTTGATCTGATCCTCGATGGGTCCGGCAAACTCATCGTCACCGGGCTTGGCAAGTCCGGCCTCGTCGCCCGGAAGATTGTCGCCACGTTATGCAGTACCGGCACTCCCGCGGTCTTTCTACACGCCGCCGAAGCCTCGCATGGCGACCTAGGAATCTACGCGCCCGGCGACCTCACGCTCATGGTTTCCAAAAGCGGCACCACCAAGGAATTGCTTCACCTCATTCCTTTCCTGCGCGAACTGCCGTCCAAGCGCATTGGCATTCTTGGCAAGGCCCAATCGCCGCTCGCCGCCGAAATGGACGTGGTGCTGGATGCCTCCGTCGAGCGCGAAGCCGACCCCGAAAACCTAGCTCCCACCGCCAGCGCTACCGTCGCCCTCTCGCTCGGCCACGCTTTGGCGGTAGCCCTCATGCGCGCGCGAAATTTCAGCCCCGCCGATTTCCGGCGATTCCATCCCGGCGGTCATCTCGGCCGCAGCCTGCGTATGACCGTTCGCCAGGTCTTGCACGGTCGCGATGAAGTGGCTTGGGCCGAACTCGGCAGCTCGTTGAAGCACGTCGTCATCGCCATGACTCGCCATCCCTGGGGCGCGGCTTGTGTGGTGGACTCCGCCGGCGCGCTGTCAGGGCTCATCACCGATGGCGATCTTCGCCGCGCGCTCCAGGCTCACGATGACATCCGCGCCTTGTGTGCGGCCGACGTCATGACCGTCAACCCGGTCACCATTAGTCCCGATGCCCTCTTGCTCGATGCACTCCGCCTCATGGAAGATCGCCCGTCTCAGATCTCCGTCTTGCCGGTAGTCGATCCTAAGGACGGCCAATGCCTCGGCTTGGTCCGCCTGCACGATATTTACCGCGCGGAGTTGGAGTGACACGCTCGCGATGATCATCATAGTAAGGGAAGCGGTTGTGCTTGAGAATCCTGCGCGCGAAGGTCCACTGCTGCTCGCCATCGTGCGAACCGCTTGGTATGGCGCCTTCCGGACCGCAGTGAGCGCTAAAAGCGCGTAGCGAATCGCTGGCTGGGAACTATCGCTTTAGGCGCCCGCGCTGATTGACGATACGCTTTCTATTGTAGTGTCCCAAGACGTGATGAATGAACTCCAGGAGCTCTGCAAAAAGGAGGCTGCTGGCGAGATTACCAAATCGCAGTCAACAGAAAAGACAAACGACATCCTGATGGAGGCGCGAGCTTCAATGACGGACGAAGATTTCCTTAAAGTACAACGCGAGGTCCTAGCTATGCACCACGCCCTGGCAGAGGCGCTCTCTGGAGATGGCTATCACATCTCTGGCAATGACCTCTACGGTTCCCCATCACCGGGTTTTTTCCTACCGAGGGATCTCCCGACTCGCAGCGTGCAACGAGTCGCCTCTCTGCCATTCCCAAGATCAAAAGCTTCGAAGGCCACTGGATAATATTGAGATTGTACACAATCGGTAATACGTAGTTCTACGAAATTGTTTTATAATCTAAGCGCCATGGAAGTGTACAAGCGCGAGACCGAAGAGTTGATAAGACGCTTCCTCGACCACCGGCTCAGCTTCCCCGACTGTATTGCGGCCCTAGATGCGGCGCTTGCCGATCTCACCCCGAGGCTGACTCCCGAACAACTGCCCGCTCTTCGCGCTCTGATGCTGGAGAACAACGATATGGTGATGAAGGAAATGGAAAGGCGCGGCCCACCGCATCTCGATCCCAAGATTTTGGCCGCGCTTGATGATGGAATCACGCTTTCAGATTACCGTCTGGGCCAGGTGATTTATGCGCAAGGGGATTCCGGGGATGCGGTCTTTTATATTCACAAAGGCCGGGTCAAACTCACGGCCGTTTCGAAATTCGGCAAACAAGCGGTCGCGGGCATTTTAGGTGCAGGCAGCTTTCTTGGCGAAGCATGCCTGAGGGGACGGCCGTATGCGGTAACCGCCACCGCCCTGGCTAAGTCTTCAATCCTTCGGCTGGATAAGTCGAGCGTGACACGTCTATTAGGAAAGGATCTGGCGTTTTCCGAGCGGTTTCTCGCGCATCTGCTCTCCCGTAATATCAGCCTGGAGGAGAATGTGGTTTACCAGATCCTAAACTCCAATGAGAAGCGGCTGGCGCGCGTGCTTCTTCTGCTGGCCAACTTTGGGAAAAAAGGCAGACCGAAGAACGTTATTCCGAAGATCAGTTTTGAAGCCTTGGCGCAGATGGTTGGGACCACCATTTCGCGAATCAGCTTTTTCATGAAGAAGTTCCGCAAATTGGGATTCATAGACTACAACGGTGAATTGACGATTAACAACTCCCTGCTAAACGTTGTCCTTCACGATCAATTCATCGTGGCAAATGATCTGCTTCCTGTAATTCCATCCCCCACCCAAATACCTCGCAGGAGGGTGAAGTTGAGAGACGCTTAAAGGGTTCCGCCGACCCGGATTCCCATACTCATCGTGTCGCATGGTATGATAAGTTATTGGATAAAGGCGGCTTAAATGAATCAGACAGAGTTTACGAATCTGCATGCGGCCTCTGTAAAGTTAATGCGATCCTACTTCGTTGAGGTCGAGAAATCGTCCACGATGCTTGCAGAATGCACCGCGAAGCCGCTGCCATTGAAGAAGCGCTTGATGCTGACGTCGCAGGGCGTTATCGAGCAGCAAGCCCACTTGACGTACCTGGACAGCAAGAGTCTTCTCCTTGATGCAGTGCGCGTCGGCTGTCCTTAGAAGAACTAGCTACCTCATCAGATCGGCCAGTTTCCGATAGTACCGCGTTGGGTCCGTTTCGAAGCGGTTGAGATCGGGTCCCCCTGCTGACCGAAGTAGGGCATTCGATAGCACGCATCGCCCATCATCTCTTTTATATCGGATGAGGGAGTCTCCACGGAATTAGTCCAGCCCAAATCCCGCTGATTTTTTGCCGCCTGCGGCCAGGACACGAGCCCGTGCGGGATGACTGAAAGCGTTGCCGGAAACGGAGCCCCAAGCCATAGGGAAAGACCTATTGCTGGCGCAATGGCGCTGACCGGTGTGGATGCCGCTCTGCCGCCCGCTAGGAAAACGGACTTTGGGAGATCCGGACGGATCTGCCGACGAAACGGACGGCGCGCGTGCTGCTCTGCCTTTACGGCGAACACCTCGTCGCGCTGCACGGGTTTATCAAGAAGACTCGCACGACGCCTGAGAATGATCTAGCGTTAGCACTGAAGCGAAAAAAGGAGTTGGTGCAATGAGCAAGAAACACATGGGTTCCAGCATTGATGATTTCCTCAAAAAAGAGGCCATCTTCGAAGAGGCCCAGGCAGAGGCAATCAAGGAGGTTGGGCGGCGGCAATGGTCGGCCGTCGCGTCTCGATCGAACTGGTCTAAGGCCAACGGTTACATCTCATAATGGAACTGGATGGCCCGCGACACGCTCGTCGACTTCTTCCAGGACTTCGCCGGCCAGTCCCAGGAATTCCTGATCTACGATGACGGCTTTCGCAGCCACCACTACCGCTATGACGAAGTCTTCGCCAAAGCCCACGCGTTCGCCGCCCGCCTCCGCGACGCCGGCATCCGGAAAGACGACAAAGTAATTCTCTACGGCGAAAACCGGCCGGAATGGATCATCGCGCTGTGGGGATGCCTGATCGAAGCCGTCATCGCGGTTCCCATCGACTACCGGTCGTCACCCGAATTCGTCGACCGCATCGATCGCATCGTCAACGCCCGCGCCATCCTGACCGGCGACGAAGTCTCGCTTCCGGCTGCACCCAAAATCTGGACCCTCGCCTCTCTAAACGACGCGCAGTCCGGCGCCCTCACCACACCGCACATTCAGAAAGATCAGGTCGCCGAGATCATCTTCACCTCCGGCGCCACCGCTGAGCCCAAAGGCGTCATCATCACTCACCGCAACATCCTCGCCAACATGTTGCCAGTGGAGCGCGAGGTTCAAAAATATCGCAAATACGGGGGGCCGTTTTTTCCGATCCGCTTCCTGAACCTGCTGCCCCTCAGCCATATGTTCGGCCAAGCCATGGCCACCTTCATGCCGCCCATGCTGCCCGGCATCGTCGTCTTCATGCGCGGATACAATCCCAAAGAGATCGTCCGCCAGATCCACGCCCGCCGCATCTCGGTCCTGGTGTCGGTCCCGCAAATTCTGGAAATCCTGCGAGAGTATCTGCAGCAGACCTTTCCGCAATTAGAAGATCTCCGCCCGACCAGCGCGCATTGGGTCCGCCGCTGGTGGCGATACCGCAAAGTCCATCGGCTGTTCGGCTGGAAATTCTGGAGTTTTATCGTCGGCGCGGCGCCGCTCTCTCCGGAGCTCGAGTCAGTTCTTCACCGAGCTCGGATTCGTGGTGGTCCAAGGCTACGGCCTCACAGAGACTGCGCCTATCGTGACGCTCAATCACCCCTTCCATGCTCGCAAGGGAACCGTCGGCACGCCCATCGGCGGCGTCGAAGTGAAGATCGCCGAAGACGGTGAAATCCTGGTGCGTGGCGAAAACGTAACCACCGGTTATTTCCAGCATCCTGAAGAAACCGCCCAAGCGTTCGAAGACGGCTGGTTTCACACCGGCGACATTGGCGAGCGTAAGGAAAATGGCGATCTTGTCATCCTCGGCCGCAAGAAAGAAATGATCGTCACGCCGGAGGGCTTGAATGTCTTTCCCGAGGATGTCGAGGGCGTACTGAACCGCCAGCCAGGCGTGCGCGATTCCGCGGTAATCGGAACCAACCGCGTTCACGCTGTGCTGATCCTGGACCCGGGAACGGATCCCGATGAGGTCGTGCGCCGCGCCAACGCGGGACTCGCCGACTACCAGCGCATCCGCAGCGTCTCCCGGTGGCCTTATCCGGAGTTTCCGCGTACCGAAGGAACCGGCAAACTAAAGCGGCTCGAGATCGCCAAGGGTACTCCGCCGCCGGCCAAGTCGGCGAAGTTCGATCACACAGTTCCCCTGGAAAATCTGACCTCGCTTGAACGGGTGGAACGCATGGTGGCCCTCGGTCTCGATGAGCCTGAGGTCACGGGCGCGCCTCAAGCCGAAGCCCAGTCAACTGCCTCGGATTTTCCAACCTGGAACCGGGGCCCGCTCGCTCGCATCGCCCGCCGAATTCTGCTCCCTGGCTTCCTTTTGCCGCTCACCAGAATCTTCGCTCACATCCGAACCGAGGGCCTCGCCAATCTCGATGGCCTGGAGCCTCCGGTGATCTTTGCCTCTAGCCACCAAAGCTACATGGATGTCCCGGCGATCCTTGCCGCGCTTCCGCCCAAGTGGCGCTACCGGGTGGCTCCAGCGATGCGTAAAGAGTTTTTCCATGAGCACTTTCACGGCAAAAGCCTCACCAATGACTTGAACTATTATTTGTCAACCGGCCTGTTCAATGCCTTCCCGATCCCGCAGCGTGAGCCTGGCGCCTTGGCCACCCTCCGCTACATGGGTGAACTGGCGAATGAGGGGTGGTGTGTCCTCATCTTTCCTGAAGGAAGGATGACTCGGGCAGGCGAGATCGCGCCTTTTCAGCCTGGCGTCGGCATGATCGCGTCGAAGCTGGAACTGCCTGTTGTTCCAATTCGAATCGACGGTCTGGATCATGTACTGCATGAGGGTTGGAAGATGGCCCGCCCAGGTCCTGTGTCGCATCGCGTTCGGTCCTCCGCTGCATCTGACCGGCGACAATTACCTAGCGCTGGCCAAAGAAGTGGAGGAAGCCGTCCAGAAACTTGTGATCGCTGTGATATCTTGAGCCATGCGTTCCCTCGTGCTTGGCTTGGTGGCTTCGTTTGTTCTCTTGGCTGCGGGCCTCGCCGGAACCTATAAAGGAACCTACTCCGGATCAGCGGGCGCCAGCGGCGACTTTGTGGTCTCCCTTACCCAGGCCGACAACGGCGAATGGAAAGTCGGAAGTGACGTTCACGCTCGGCGGGGCAGACGTCAAAACCAAGATCACCTCGCTGACCGTGGACGGCGCCAAGGTCAAGATCGTCTACGAATTCGATCTGCAAGGTACCGCGCTCGAATCGACGATCACTGGGGAGCTAAACGGCGCGACACTGGCTGGCGATTACCATACCAAGGTCGTGGCGGACGGCTCCGCCGTCGACGAAGGAACCTGGAAAGCGACGTCCGGACCAGTAGCTTACTCCGGCCTTTCGAAGAGATCGATCTGCTCCTTGGGCGTTGGCTTCGTTTTGCGGATTCGCAGCGGGCTGCCGATCACGCCCAGAACCTGGACGCCGGTCACAGCCGTCTTGGGGATAAATACGCGTTGGTTCTGAAATCCAGGGTCGGGCGGGATCACCGAAAAGCCGTAAGGTTCCATTAGAAGGAGATTGTTGCTCAACAGACCGTCCATCGCGTCGCCGTCGCGGAAGCGCATCCGAATCCATAGGCCTTCCATCTTAGGCCGGGTAGTGAACAGGCGCAGCTCCTTGCGAGGCTCGCCCTGCTGGAAATCTCGAACAAAACAGACCAGTTTCACTTCGGCGTAGGGTACGATTGTGACCGCGCCGTCCTGGCTCAGCAGCTCCAGGCCCTCCGGAAGCAGGTAGTTTTGCGGGTTGACGAAGCCCGACAGGGGCTCGCGGTCAAAACGGGAAACCAGCACTTTCTTATTAGTCGATCCCCCCAAATGGCTCCTTAAAGGTCCGCACCGGCTACTTTTCTTCCAAACAATTTCGCGAATATTGTATCATTGGCACAATGCGCCCCGGTGCATCGATTTCGGCCCACATGGCTTCGTTTCTCGATTTCTGCCGTATCGAGAAGGGGCTGGCGAAGACCACAATTGAGTCCTATCGCCTTGATTTGGAACGATTTGCAGGTTCTCTCCAGGCCACTAATCACTGGTCTGACCCGGAATGCGTCCGCCGCCATATCGATTCGCTCTACCAGGCCCGAATGGCCAGCCGATCCATCTCCCGGCATCTGACCACGCTCCGGAACCTCTATCGATACCTTTTGGAGAAGGGCATCGTGGATATAGACCCGACCGCCAATCTGGCTGCTCCAAAGCAATGGCAAAGTCTTCCTAAATACCTAAATAAGAAGCAGATTGACGACCTGATGGTCGCCCCGGACCAGACCAAGCCGCAAGGACTCAGGGACCGCGCTATGCTCGAATTCCTCTATGCTACCGGATTGCGCGTCTCCGAACTTTGCCGGGTAAGGGTATCGGACCTCGAGCAGAACATGGGGTTTGTTCGTGTGGTCGGGAAAGGCAACAAACACCGTCTGGTGCCGGTCGGCAAGGCGGCGCTTCAGGCGGTAGAGTATTATCTGACCAGCGGACGGCCTCGGCTGCTGAAGAACCGGCCCAGCCCGTATTTGTTCGTCACGAATCGCGGCGGCGCCATGACTCGCCAGGCCTTCTGGAAACTTCTGGCCGCCTATGGAAAGAAGGCGGGAATTTTTCGCGACCTCACGCCGCACGTGCTGCGGCACACTTTCGCGACGCATCTGCTGGAGGGCGGGGCAGACTTGAGGAGCGTGCAAACCATGTTGGGGCACGCCGACATTTCGACGACGCAAATTTATACGCATGTTATGCGGTCCCGGCTGCGGAAAACCGTAGACGAGCATCATCCGAGGGCCTGAAGAGAGCGAATCGATGAGCGATTACATGTTTATGCTCGAGAGCCACCTGAGCTCCGATCAGAGCCGCGTGGTTTCCGAAATCCAGGCCGCCGCAACCCATGCCAACGTGAACGTTTTTCTCACGGGCGGGGCGATGCGCGACATGCTGGGCGGCTTTCACGATCCTGGAGATCGACTTTACGGTGGAAGGAAACGCCATCAAGTTGGCCGAGACGATCGCCAAGAAAGCCGGCGCCAAAGTGTTGTGGACCGACGAGAACCGCAAAGTGGCCCAGATGCTTTTCCCCGGCGGCGTGCATGCCACTATCGGGATGGCGCGCCAGGAGAAATTTCCGAAGCCGGGCGCCAAACCAGTGGTCCGTCCGGCCACCATTCACGAAGATCTGCGCGGGCGCGACTTCACGATTAACTCCATCGCGCTCTCGCTGAATCCTGCCTCGCGAGGGTTGCTGCTCGATCCGAATAACGGCGTCGGCGACCTGGAGCGCAAAGAGCTGCGCGCGGTCAGCAACTACACTTTGTACGACGATCCTATCCGGCTGCTGCGGCTGCTGCGCTTCAAGGTGAGGCTGGGATTCAACATCGAAGAGCGCACCAAAATGCAGTACGACAATGCGCGCGAGGCGCAACTGGAGACTCGCATCCCTCCCGAGGCATTACTCGAAGAACTGCGGCATATCGCCAATGAACCCAACTGCGCGGATGTAATCAGCATTCTCGAAGAAGAAAAGCTCCTGACTCTGATTTCACCGATGCTGACGGCCGCCAAGCTGAACATGCCCGGGCTGCAGAAACTGCAAAAGGCTAAGCAGCTGGTTCCTTTCGGCATCGACATCCACCTGGAGAGCATGGGCCTATTCCTGTATTTCCTGACTGAGAAATTGAACGCCAAAGAGAAGGCGGCGTTCGCCAAGGGAATCGGTCTGAGCAGGAAAGAGATCGACCTGTGGCAAAAGCTGGAGGTCAAGGCGAAGAAGCTGGAAAAGGATTTGAAGTCGGCAAAACTTCAGAAACCGTCGCACGTTTATTCGCTGCTTTCCAAGGCCCCAGGCGATCAGTTCCTGTTCCTGCTAGCGCATTCTTCCGAGCGCCTGGTGCACGACCGCATCCGGAATTATCTGCAGAAGTATCTGCCCAGCGCGCAGGAAGTCACCGACAAAGATGTGCTGGCCACGGGCGCGAAGCCGGGCACGCCGAAATTCCAGAAGGCGCGCGAAGAGCTGATTCTGACGAAGCTGGACGCCCGTCCCAAGAAAGTGCCGCCGCCCGAAGTTCCGCAGCCGCCGATGGGAGCCGCGCCTGGGAAGCCCATGGCAGCCGCGCCCGCGATGGCGCGCAAGTAAGATCTCAACATCAATCGAGGCAATTCACTCGACCCGCCGGGAGCTTCTGGCGGCCTCGGCGCGACGTTTATATTCTGCTCACTGACAAGCGCGTGGTTTCTCCTTCGCGAGCCATCCGGCCGTCATGAGCGCGATGGCGCGCAAATAACAACCAGATCAGCCATACCGCCAGCAAGGAAACTCCCGTGAAGGCGCCACCGACGTACACGCTCATGGGACGATAACGCATGTCGATCTGGTGATGCCCGCGATCGACAACTACACCACGAACCATCGCGTACGCGGCATAGAGCGGCGCGCGTTGGCCGTCGATCGTCGCCACCCAGTCCTTCGAGTAGCCATCGGCGAGCACGACCATGCCGCGGCAATTCATCTCGACATCTAAAATGGTGTGCTGGATATCGTGACGAAGTAGACGTACTTGATCGCCCGAACAGTTTTCAAGCGGCGGAGGATCGCCTTGCAGAACGACGGTGCGGTTGAAATCGAGCGGTGGCTGATTCAGATGAGGCTCGAGTTCGTTGAGGCTGTGAATTGCGGACGTTTCGTGAACCGACCAGGCTCTGGGCATCGCCGTATCGGTCTCAAACACTTTGATCCCGGCCGCGCCGGAAAAAATCTCTAAGAGCCCGGCACGCGGCGGCTGCTTGGCGACGTAATAACGCACGCCGAACAGGTCGTGGGTGCGCTCGTAGCCCAGCACGGCGACGAAAGCCTGCGGGGCCGAGGAGACGTAGCCCATATAGCTTTCGACGCCATACCAGTCACCGAAATTGTAGGGCACGTCATCATCCTTGAAGTCGGCGCGAAACGGCCCCGGGCGGCCTTTCAGAAAAGCCGCAATTTCAGAATCGCGTGTGAGCGAGCTCCAGTATCGGTAGCCCTGATCGCGATTCGCCAAATCTGCTTGGGTGAGCGAGCCGATTTCAAGCATCACGAGCACGATCAGCAGCACTGAAGCCGAACGAGGGTGGATCGTTCCCGTGCGCAGCGAGTTGAGAAGCGCGATGAGGAGGACTGCAACGAGTCCAGTCACGGCGATCGGCGATGCGCGAGCGGTCACCGGCGTGTGAAACGACCAGACGACTGCTTCGAAGGTCCAAATGGCAATCGCGACAACTCCGCATCCGATCATCACGCGCTTCACCCAGACCGACTGCGCGTTTTCAACCAGGGCGTCGACCCCGAATGCGGCCAGAACGCAGATACCGAGATGAAAAATGAAGACGGCCATTGCGGGATTGCGGGCCTTTTCTACAAAGGGCACCAGCGCATAAATGATGCCGTGCAGGATAGTCGGGCTCGAAAATGCGAAGATGATTCCGGCCAACGCTACGGCAGCGAACAATCGCACCGGAGGCTCGCTCCATGCCAGAGCGACCCCCAGAATCGCCAGCGAGAAGACCGCGAGTCCTACGAACGGATCGGAGTGCGTGAACAAACTCTGGAGAAATATACCGAGCACAGACGCCGGGTTGAAGCTGAACTCATTGTGCACGGAATACGGCACCGGCTCGTCCCAGGCGAATTCGTGGCTGGCATTGACCCAGCGCACGGAACCCTGCGCATAGGAATAGGCGGGAAAGGTTTGCAAAGCGCTTACCAGCACCATAGTGACTATCAGCGCGACGAAGCACATCGATCGCTCGACATGGTGTCTTCGCACGATATGGTAGATCCAGACGCTGGATATCGCGAGCGCCGTAAAAATCGGGATCTGATGATGGCCGCCGAGCCACGCGATTCCGAGAAACGCTCCGGAGACAATCGAATTGACCAGGGGTTTTTCGCCTCTGAGCGCGCGCAGCGAGAACAGGAACACCAGCGGCGCCCAAACGGCTCCGTTGAGCAACTGCGGCCAGGCTGTGGTCGCGATGTACCCTGCAAAGGCGAAAGCGGACGCGCCGAGGATCGATGCGGCCAGGGATCGTCCAAGATCGCGGCACAGCATATAGCAGGCGAGCGCGGCCATAAATCGAATCAGGGCGATGTACCAGTTGAGGCTGACGTCGCGAATGAAGCCGTCTTTCAACGGCGCGAGGAACAGGAGCCAATTGAATGGATAGGCCGCTTCCGGCTGCGCCTGGCCGATCAAGGATTGCCCGCCGACTTGATAGGGATCCCACAGCATCGGGTGGCCGTGGTGCCATTGCGCGGCCTGCACCTGCAGCCACGGCGCTACTTGGTTGGTCAGATCGGGTTTGTCGAACTCCTGGTACTGACTCGTCAGCAGAGTCTTCCAGTGCACGCCGATGGTCAGGGCGAGCAGAATCAGCGGTGCAAAGCGATGCTTAGAAATCATAACTGGACGGGAATGACTCCGCTTGGCCTGGGCACCAATCCTAAAAAGAGCACGCGCGAGGAGCGGCGATGCTGGTCCGTCATAAAAACGTTCCGTTTCAAAGACCTTTTTGAGCCTCGGCCAACTACACCATCCTCAGATTTCAAATATTGGATTACGCGCGCACTTGGAGAGGCGACCGACCCGTGTGATCGCCGATCAATTCGCAGACGTTGCACGTTCAAGGATTTGTCCACCAGATTGTGAAAGAGTTGCTGGAAAATGACGACGTTCCATCGGGGAAAGTGACTGTAAGCCCGAGAGTCAAAAACCTGTTGAAGAGCCCCGCGGGAAAGGGAATACGAAAGTTGATCTGCCCCACTCCCGCGACCTCAAACGGCGCTGGACCGGCGTAAAGGATGTCGGCGAATCCTGGCTGAGCTGGCGACTGGCCATCCGGACTCGTGCGTGCATACAGGACATGCACAGCAAGATCCTGGACTGGCAGCGGAGGGACGACGAAACTTCCATCGACCGGCGCGGGAGTCATGGAACCGATCCCAGTGACGAAGATGGAAACGATCGAGCCGATTGATGCGGGATGCTGCTGCGAGTTTACGGTACCGTCCTGGTTCACCGCCGCAGCATAACCAGGCTGGGATTGAAAAACTCCGGGGGCGGCGGGCTGGACAACCGCATCGATGCAGTTGGGTTCCGCGTCGTTTGAAACGACGCAGACATGCGTGGTCGTTTTGCCGGCCAGTGATCCAGGGGTCACCACATTGATCTGGCCGATACTCGCGTACAAGAGAGGCGCAGCTGCGCCGTCGAACGTCACTTGAGTTCCGCCTAGTTGGAACGGGTAGAGTCCATCCTGGCCAGCTTGTGCTGTCATCGGATCTGCCGGCCCCAGATTGCTTCCAAAGAGACTGATGATCTCGTTTGGAGCGAGGGGCAAGTTTTCAATGGATGCTGCGTTGCCGATGCACGTGAGGGTGACTTCGGATGTCGCCGGCCCAAGGTCAAGTGCTTTGTACTCAGAACCAGAGTTATCCATGACCAGCACGGAGGCGCTTGAAGGATTCACCATGAGGATGACATTCAAGCTGTTCTGGACATCACTGGGAAGAAACGCAGACTGGAGCACCTGGCCGTCATCTCCGATGCGGACCAGGAATGCACTTCCGAGGAAAGACGTGTTAGTTGGCTGATGGCAGACTTGAGTCGGGTGCAACAAGGGTAAGTCAGCTCCCCCCGTTACGCCAATAATGTCTGTGACACCAGTTGAGTCGATCGCCCATGATAGCACCGCCGCCGAACTGCCAATGGAGAACGAGGTGGCGAACAAGATACTGGAAAGGTCTGCTTTATATCGCGCCACGCGGACACTATTACGATTCGCGCCCAGGACGGACAGCAACTGCGGGTTACCTGCCGGATCAAGAGTGAGAAGAAATCGTTCCGCAGCTATGTCCATTTCGAAATTAGTTACGGAAGCCAGCAGTGAGCCCTTGGCATCCAGCTTCACCAAACTCAGAGGAAAACCAAACAACAGGTACAGATTTCCAGATCCGTCTAAGGCGACCTGGTTGGAACCGCCACCACTCAAACTCGTGCGGTAGACCGAATCGGTTCCATCGGCGCTCAGTTTCTCAACGCAGGTTCGCGCAGAGTCGTTGGCGCACAGACCAGCTGCGTACAGGTTCCCCGCCGCATCTACAACGAAAGTACCGGGGCCAAGATTGGTCACGTCTATGAACGTGCAGAACAGCGCGTGTCCGTCGGTGCCGTCGAGCTTGCAGACGAACGGATCAGTAGGATCGGGAGGGCTCGGCTCGTACGCTCCTGGAGTCGTCGCCAATCCAGCGGCGCCGCTACCAGTGACGTACACGTTACCGTCTGAATCGAGAACTAGCGCGGGCGCGAAGGCTTCACCAATCTGAACTGCAAACTGCACGTTGCCGGAGCTGTCCGTCTTGGTGACGCAAGAAGCGACTCGCGAGGAATCGCCGAGCGCGATGGTCGGCGCCGGGCAGGCTTGGTTGGTCAAGTAGACTGGCCCAGTCGGCGAAACGGCAGCGAGGTTCTGGTTGTACCCGGTTTGACGAATATCCAACAGCGCCCATGGCGCGGAATCAGCCCAGATGATCGGAGCCAGCATCATCGCGATTACTAAACCTAACTTCAAGGCAGCCCTCCGACGGGCAGAAGTCCTACAATCGTATATCCTTCGGCTGGGTCGCCGATCTGGCAAAGAAGGCGGCTCGGGTTACCGGGAAAGGACGAAGGCAACCGAATATCGACCTGAAAGACGTTAAGCAGCTCCGGGGCAAGGCCGACGAACAGAACATTCGCCAGGTCCATGGCGTTCAGTTCCGCATCGGAGTTAACGATGCAGGAGATCGCCGGAACAAGTAGCGCGAGCGGCGATAAAGGCGCGGGCAAACCGACGGGGGGAGCGGGATTCACCGGTCCCAGGTCCTTAGCATAGATGTGAATAATTTCTCCAGGCTGGGCCGGGCTCGTCGAGGATATGAGCGCGCTGAAATCCTGGTGTACAGCTATCAGGAAAAATGGGCCAGGAGGCTGGTTGACGAAGGTACTGGGCGCCGTAGCTCCGACTTCGAAGCCGGAGACAAAAGGGCTCGTGCTCGCCGATGCAACCCAAACTTCGACATCGACGGGGGCATCAGGCAAGTCCCAAGGAACTGGATAACTAATTGACGTCGGTGACACGCCCGCGATGGGGACAGGTGATCCATTGATGTGGAGCTCGACGCCGTCCAGTGAAAGAGGAAAGGGCGGTTGTGCGCTCTGGGTATCCGCGGCGAAACCCGAACCGGTGATCGGCACTATGCTGCCACGGCTGACCTCGGAACGGTAGCTGCTAACAAAGTCTTGAAAACCGCTGTCGGACGGTACATTCGTGTAAGGCGTCGGGGGCACGATATCGGTTGACTGCGCGCTGCTAGCATCGATGCGCACGATGCGATTGCTAGAGGTGACAGCGAACGCAATCGATCCGTCGCCGGAGAGTTCAACTTCCAGTACGGCTTCGGGGAAATTTGTGATCTGCCGAAGATGGGGTCCATCGCTCTGAATGATGTAAGCCTGACGATTAGGTCCGTAGATGAACGCGACTTGGGAACCGTCGTCGGAAATCGATGCCGCGAATCCGGGCGAATTCACAGAATCGGTCGCCAGACTGCTGAGGGTGTTCGTCGATACAGAAAACGCAAATAACTCGTTAACGGCCGGCGAGCCGGCGACGGACTCATAAAAGATCAGCGTGGCCGAATCGTTGATAAGCGGTGTGGTTGCATTGGATGAAGTTATCGTGTTCAGCTGCCCGTTCTGTTCGAGATAGATGCCGCCTGAGAATCCCTGTACCACTACGGTCCCGTCGTTGGCCACCTGGTGCCTTGGACCGGGCTGCAACCATGCACCTTGATACAGAATCTGCTGGCCGGTTTGAAGATCCAAGAGTTGCATTTTCGAGGGTGCCGGCAGGCCGCCGATCGAGCTCCTGAACAGCGCGAAGCGACCGTTGCGGCTGAGAGAGGCTGAGCCGGACGCCATAAGTGGCGGTTGTCCCGACTCATAAATGGTAGATTGATACTCTTCCGATTCCGTTACGCATATATCACTAACGTTGCAGAAGCGAATTCCCGTAACCGCAGCGGTACCGCCATCGCTTGATACGTCCGGGGCGACTAGAGAGAAGAATTGTGTTCCGGAAAACAATATGGGAAGCGGAAAGGGGACGTCGGACGCACGCTCCAGGTAAAGGCGGACCCGATTTATAGGATCCCAGCTAAAGATTTTGGGGTGGAGATACTGATCGGTTCCTTTCATCCGCAGAGGTGACGAGAAGTAAAGAACCGATCCGTCGCGGTTGGTCGCGAGCTGACGAAAGCCTTGTGCAAGAATCGGGAGGGTTACGAGTAGATATCCGGCCGCAATTTTCAATGAAGAAGAAAACCTCCTGGAGCGGGCGCGGGTGGTTTTAAATTAGCACTCATTGAGCGATTTGCCGTCCATAGAATCGCGAATCAATTGGAAGGCTCCGTGCTGGTTCCTCGATAAGCACTCACGACGCGCCCTGAGATAATACTTCGATCTGCACGGAGGCACTACGAATGTCGAGCATCTCGACACGTACTTGTGCGATACCGGCCGGCTGGGTTCTAGGAGCTTGGATATTTACTTGAGTAGTTCTGTTCAAATGTGCGGATCCGACGTAGACGGTAGAGACCAGTGTGTCATTGAGAAAGACCCTGACATTGTTGACGTCAGAGTTTCCCGGCAATCCTTCGACCCACATTGCGATTATATCGCCGGTGCTCAAATCGACTTCATTCGCCTTCCAGGTACACCCATAGGCAACCCCCACGATTGCAATGTTTCCGACCTCCAGAGGTAGATTCACCGCAATCCGCTTTTCATTGCTGGGCCGACTATTCCCCAGCCTCACCCTGACGTCGTGCCAGCCGGAACTCAGTCCCGGGGGTAGCTTAAAGTGCGCGCGCCAAGTCTCGTCTCCTCCTGGCTGCACCCTAATTGGTTTCACGCCAAAACCGGAGACTTCGGGTTTTACCTCTTCTCGTTCGAGCTTTGTCGAAGGAGATCGAAACGTACATGTGATGTACTCATCGAGGCGACTGTCAAAATTGACGCCATAATTCATGCTGTGGTGCGCAGAAAGCAACTCGGGGCCAGACGCGGCGTCTGGCTCAGCCGGAAGCCAGCTTCGATAACATATTACGCAGGCACTAAACTCAAATACTTTTTGTGCTTCTACTCGAGCGAAACCAGCAGTGCGGCATAAGCCCAAGAGACATGGCAAACTGGGTCCGTACCAATTGTCCGTTTGCCCGCCCAATTCGTCTGTCTCGTAGAACTCCAGAACCGGACGTTCCGCGACGCCCGCGCCCGGACGATGTTCTTCTCTGAGAATGAATGACTCGACTGCGGCGAAGTCGGTTGCGAGCGCGCAAACGCGCTCCAATGCCAGCAGGGGGTGCTTCAGATGATATAGCACGCCCATGAAGAGCACGATATCGAATTTGCCGATGCGCTCGGGCGTCAGTTCGTACATGTCGAAACAGCGATAGTCCACCTTGGAATTGAGGAGGTTATGGATCGCTCGAAAACGTGGATTGTCCCAACAATCCACGGCTACTACATCGGCGCCACGCCGCTCCATCTCAAAGGCAAACCAGCCGTCCCAGGTTCCAATATCCAGAACTCGCTTTCCTTCCAACGCTGCCGGAATAGGGAACGCTTCGATTCGTCGCTTCTGATGTTCTAAACTCGAGACCCCCTCGATTCTCGTGCCATCGGCGAGTTCAAAGCTGTGCCACCAACCTTTAATCTCTCTCAGCCGGTTCCATTCGCGAATGTAAGCAAATGGATCAGTCACATCGGCGTTCGACAACTTGCCATCCTCCTGCATGGGGTTCAAATCGCTCCGGTCTTCAGACGTTTGCTCATGTCTTAGATCTCCTCAAATGTACTGCAGGCGCCTGGTTTTGTCGGGTCCTATAAGAAAGGGACTGCGCCCCCGCTCCCGGTTGCGCCTGCCCGATCGAGGATTGCCAGCCGACTTGATAGGGACCCCTCAGCATCGGGTGGCCGTGGTGCCATTGCGCAGCCTACACCTGCAGCCACGGCGCTACTTGATTGGTCAGATCGGGTTTGTCGAACTCTTGGTACTGACTCGTCAGGAGAGTCTTCCAGTGCACCCCGATGGTCAGGGCGAGGAGGATCAACGGCGCAAGAAAAAGTTGTTTGGCGCGCGTGAGAAATATCAAGCTTCGCCTCAAAGACCTTTTTGGAGACTCATCCAACTACACTTCCACAGCTTTTCGATTGGTATCAGCTTTTTGATTGGAAGTCTCCGTGCTGGGTCCGCAGGGCAATCCAGCAAAAGCAATGTCTTTTTACCGTGTCCTGCGTGTCATTCCGATCCATTTTAGCCTAGCGACTTTCCTGCTGGGCGCGACAACCACTCCAGCGTCCGTGGCCGTCTCCAACGAAACAGTACCGCCGGGTGCTACGGTCCAGCTCAAAGTTTCGCTTTCCAGGCCGGCTCTCATTGCCACCGGCGGACTATCTGTTGATCTGGACCCCACCATGTTTGCCTCCGTCACCTCAGCGTCTGCATTCAGCGCGAATGGCGATGCTTACGGTTTTGGCCAGATCACTGGCTCCGCTGCTCAGAACGTGAACGTGTCCTCTTCGGCGATCATGACGGCAGGAGGGCCGCCGGGCGATTTCTTCACCGCATGGGCCAACGTTTCCTTACCTCCGGCAGCCTCCGCGCACTGCTGGAGCGCCTCGATGGATGGAAAATAAACCTCGGCGACGCGATAGAACTGAGGTTGGGCTTGCGGCGATTGCAAGATCTTGGTGGCGACGATTTTCGTCTTCCCACTCCTCATTTTATGTCTCCTCGCGATTCGAGCTTAATGCGACGTTGCTCGCTTTGGGCACGTTGACCGTCCGGTCGAGCCAGTTGTTGGATTCTGATGGACATTATTTCGTGTAGATGAATTGTCCGCGCCTCGCACCAGGCTCAGCCGCCGTGCCGTATCGTGGCCGACGGGCCGCCGATGCCGAGGCAAGGTGAGCGATCGCGCGAGCAGGGTTGCGTTTTGTCTGGTGCCTGCCATTGCTGAGGCTTGGTCAGCTTCTTGGACCACAAGACCGAGATCGAGTATGCTGGTTCGCGTGCCCGTCGTACGATCTTTCGCCGTCCCGACGGGTACGTTCAGAGTCCCAGTGCGAGCGGAAGGGCGTCGTTCCGCGGAATCGCTGGTGCTCTCACTTGTAGTGCCGACCTACAACGAAGCCATGAACATCGAGCCTCTCCTCCAGCGCATCCGAAGCTCGCTCGACCCCGCGCTGGGCAACCGTTATGAAGTGATCGTTGTGGATGACAGCAGTCCCGATGAGACGTGGAAAGTAGCGGCTGGCGTCCAGGCCGACTACCCACAGCTGGTCCTCTTGCGCCGCGAACAGGAGAGGGGGTTGTCGAGTGCGATTGTAAGGGGATGGCAAGTCGGCGGCGGCGACATCCTCGCGACCATCAATGCGGATTTTCAACACCCTCCGGAATTGTTGCCGAAGATGCTGGAAATGGTCCAGACAGCCGATCTCGTGGTTGCGACCCGATGGGCCGCGGCGGGTTCATTCGGCGAAATGCCCTGGCACCGGCGGCTCCTATCGAGGGGGGCGAGAAGAGCCGGCCACCTCTTCGTACCGCAGATATTCAGCCGCGTTTCCGACCCGTTGAGTGGATACTATCTGCTGCGACGAGAAGCAATTGAAGGTGTCGAGCTGCAGCCGACCGGCTTCAAGACTCTGATTGAAGTACTCGCGTGGGGGCGGGTTAAGACCATTGGGGAATGCGGGTACGCGATGGAAAAGCGGCGATGCGGACAAAGCAACGCAAGATTGCGGCATTGGTTGGAGTATCTACTACAACTCAAGCGCCTCCGCGCGTATGCTGGGACGCGCCGATCCTAGTGACGCTCTTTGTTCTTGTTTCCTGTGGCGTTGCCGCGCTCGGGGGGAGTGTCTGGCTTGCTTTTCACCTTCGAGATCGAGAGTCGTCCCTGCGCTGGCTATGTACCGCCATGCCGGTTCTTTGGTTTCTCTTCGCGATCGAGGTGGTGGCGGGAATTCTCAGGGCGCCTACGTTGATCTGGAACGAAATCCGGCTTACGCGATCGCTGGCTGTGCTCCACGGTTTCAGCCTCTATCCTGGCGAGCACGACTTTGGCCCGATCATAGGAACACTACACACACCAATCAGCCACTATCTGTTCGTGCCTGCCGCTGCGATCCACGATCCGACCACCGCAATTCTTGCCGGATCGGTATTGGCCTGTGTGATCGTGTTTTCCGCATTGGGATTCGCACTAGTCCGGTCCGCTCCGCCTGTCAGCGGGCGTTGGGTCATCGCGGCGGTGAGTTTCCTGTTCTGCGGGTTCCTGATCGTCGAGAGCGAAGGCGCCTTCAGCACGACATTTGGTATCCACACGGACGCCGCCGCGCTTGCGTTTGCGACCATCGCCTGCACTTTCGCCAGCAGTCGCAATCGAATGACAACGGCCTCTTCCATCTGGATATCGGCCGCGGCGTGCGTAGTGGCCATTGCCAGCAAGCAGACCATCGCACCAGTGGTTGTCGCGATTTCCCTGTACCTTGCGATTACGGAGGGCGGCAAACGATTCGCGCTGTTTCTGTTGGCGATCGCAGTAACAGGAGGTTCACTACTGGCGTTCCTCCTCTCTATTCTGCCCGCGCGCGCTTTTCTCTTCAACACACTCGTGCTCGCCGCGCATAGACCGCTCAAACCTGGATACTTGGCGATTCTGTCGGGCGCCTATCGCATGGGGCGATTGGAAGCGCTGCCGGCGCTCTTACCGCTCCTATTTCTTGCGATTTGGTCTTGGATGGCGGCGAGGCCCACCCGAAAGATCCGGGAATTTGTCGCCGAAAACCGCTGGATTGTGTTTCTGATGGCCAGTGCCGCCTTGATCCCGGTGTCGATGAAGGCAATTGTGACCGTTGGGACGGATGTCAATCATCTAGGCTTTGTTCTTTACTTCCTGTTTGTTGCGGCGGCGCTTGCAATCCAACAATATTTCACTGATGCGAATCCGGTGGCTCGGTTGAGCTGCCGGATATTTCTCACAACCGGGATACTGGTCAGTCTGGCCCCTGGCATGACTATGACCATGCTTGCGAGCTTTCGCAATCTTAGAGCGAACGCCTCTCAGACCGCCCATAGTTACAACTTGCGCCACCCTGGATTGGCATACTTTCCCGACAATCCAATGACGTCTCTTCTCACGGACGGAAAACTGTACCATCTCGATATTGCGCTTTATGATCGGGAAATTGCCGGGTATCCTCTGACGCCGAAGCAGCTGCGGTCCGGACTGCCGCGCAGCTTGAATCTCATCGCACTGCCGCCCGGGGAACAGATTCAATCGCAGGCGCTTCAAGGACTGGTTGCGGCTTTTGTCCGGATCACCGATCCGGAGTTACCTGGCTGGACAGTTTACCGGCGGGCCCCATGAGCTTCATGTAATCGCGTTCGCGGCTTGAAGTACACGCCCAGCGTAAGTACGACGGGGGCTTGCGACACAGAAGTGCGAGACGGCGACAAACCAGCTACATGGATTTCGGGTTGTTTCCGGCAAACCGCCCGTTAGGACTAGCGCGCGGCATCCGATTGGAGTTTGGCGATTGCAGCTTGAGCGGCTTCGGTAACCGATTCGAATTTATCAAAATTTGATCTCGCATTGTCATCCAGCAACTGGCGGAGGCGCGGCAGGGCATCAGTAGCCTTGAGTTCAACCAGAGCGTGGATTGCGAGAACCCGCATGCTCGGATTTGGATCGCTCAGTGATGCGATTAATGGTGTAACCGCGGATCGATTGCCAATCTGCCCGAGGGACCACGGAACGATGTAGTTTACGTCGGGGTCCGCCAGGAGAGGCACAAGGATGGGGGTCGCACGTGGGTCCTTCAAGTCACCCAATAGGTGCGCGGCATAGTAACGGTCTTCGCTGATCTGCCCTTGGATCCACGGGAGACCTACCGACGAAATCTTAAAAACCTCGCGTCTTTCGGAACGATCGCCAAGAATGGCGACAATCACTTCAAATCCACGAGGATCGCCAAGCCCCGCAAAGATGAACGCGGCGTTTCCCCGTAAGTGGCGGTCTTGGTGCGTCAACCAGGACTCGAGCGCGGGGAGAACACTCATGTCGTTCGCCGCGACGATTGCCTTAGCCACCTCGAACTGACGCCAGAACACTGGCTCACCTTCGAATTGCCGGAGCAACTCGGAAATAGAGGGACGTTGCTGGCCGTGAACGACATGCGGGGGAGGCAAGACTAAAACGACAAGAATGCCCAGCCGGGTGACCATCGCCTTCAGGGCCGTCGTGGAGAAGAATCGGACCTCGCCCATACGCCTTTGAGTGTAGTCCTCTTCGAAGTTGTGAGCAGCGTCCCGGGCAGGCAAAATGGGCCGACGCAAAAAATGACATGTCCCGACGTCCATCTGCTCGTTAGTAAGTCGCCCGGCCGCCACTGAGATCGAAGACGGCTCCGGTGCTAAAGCTGCACTCCTCCGAGGCCAGCCACGAAACAAGCGCCGCCACTTCCCGCGGCTGCCCAACTCGGCCCATGGGGATCTTCGAAACCATATAGTTCACCGTCTCGGTTGTCAGCTGCTTCAGAATTTCGGTCTCGATCACCGCGGGCGTGATGCAATTTACGTACACACCTTTCGTCGCCACTTCTTTTCCCAGGGCTTTCGTGAAACCAATCACGCCCGCCTTGGCCGTCGAGTACGCGGGCATGTTAGGGTTGCCTTCTTTCCCTGAAATTGATGCGATATTTATGATGCGCCCAGACCCTTTATTCAGCATGGAAGGAAGCACGGCCTTCGCGCAATAGAACACGCCGTCCAGGTCGATCGCCATCACGCGACGCCACTCGTCGTCCGGGTACTCGTGCACGGGAGCCGCTTTCCCCGTGACACCCGCATTGTTCACTAGGACGTCGATCGATCCGTAGCGATCGAGCACGGTGGCCGCCATGCGCCGTACAGCGGCGCTATCACTCACATCCACACCGATGCCCATTCCAGACAACACTGCGGCCGCAGTGATCGCTGCCGCCTCGTCGACGTCCGCTACAACCACGGTGAATCCGTCGTGCGCCAGGCGTTCGGCGATTGCGTTGCCAATTCCTTTGGCGGCTCCAGTTACAATGGCAGTTTTCATGAACCTCAGGATACCCGGTATTTCGCTGCCGCTTCCTGATCCAGGTCGATACCACCTCTCGGTGATAATACGCCGCCTCGGCCACGCGCAGCGGCGGTGTTCACGCTTTTGGGCCGGTGCGGTGGTGCGAACAGGGCGAGGGTGGATAAAACCCCCTTGTACATCCTGTTAATGCACGCTATCGGACGCTACTTTTTCGAGAATAACAGCCGGCAACAACTCCAGGATGTTTTTTGGGTTCGAAGTCCTTTTCCAGCGATTCTCCAATGCCTTATTTGATGGGAGAGGTTGAAAGTGTATAATCTCCGGAATGGAGCGGCGGGAATGCCAAGGGACGCATGGAGTCTAACGAACACGGGTGTTCCTACGATAAAACGCTCCAGTGCAGGTCCGCAACATCAAGCGGGAGTGAGTAGGGAGGCAGCATGAAAGCGCTGTTGAAGGTTCTTGGAGTAATCGTGGTTTGCTTAGTGCTGCTGCTTGTGGTGCTAAGCATCACCGGCTTTGGACCTCACGGAAATACGCCTGGTTTATGGCTCAAAGGGAATCTTGTAACGACTCCGATTACAGACTGGTCGTTCACCGACAAGTTTGAAACCGCGAATGTTCAGACCCGCACCTGGTATCTGCTTCCACACTCGGTAACGACTTATTGCGTCGCCTATAAAGGGCAGCTCTACCTAACCTCCGTTTATCGGGCGGGGCTCACGTACCCTCACGGCAGGAGCTGGAACGAGAACGTAGTCCGAGATCCGCATGTTCGTATCAAAATAGGAGATCAATTGTACGATCGCACTTTGTCCTACGTGACCGATCCGGCTGAGAGAGCAGGCGTCATCGAGGCAAAAAGGAAGAAATACCCTCAGCAGAAGATACCAGCGACTTCGACCATCAATGTGTTTCACGTGCTGGATAAATAGGGAGCCAGCGTGAAGAGGCTCTTGAAGGTTGCTGGAGTAATCTTGATTTGCTTGGTTCTGCTGCTGGTCGTGGCGCGAATAACCGGCCTTGAACCTACCACGCGGAGGCCCGGCTTATGGCTCAAAGGGGAGCTCGTCACGACTCCCGTAGCCGACTGGTCGTTCACCGACAAAATCCAAAATGTAGAGATTCAGACCAACAGCCGGTATCTGCTTCCACATTCCGTGACTATCGATTGTGTCTCCAATAAGGGGCAGCTCTACCTGTTTTCCTTTTATGCCGCCGGGCTCACGTACCCTCACGGCAGGAGATGGAACGAGGACGTAGCCCGAGATCCCCACGTGCGGATCAAAATAGGAGATAAATTATACGACCGTACGTTGATCCTGGCGACCGATCCGGCCGAGCGAGAAGCCGTCCATGAGGCAACATTTAAGAAATACCCCGAGTTGAAGCTGCCGCCGGGCGGGACGATCGTTTTGTTTCACGTGTTGGATAATTAGGAGCATCTCGGCAGTCCGCTGTCCAGCGGTTGAACCCATGAGAATCGTCATTACGGGCGCCAACAGCGCTTCTGGCCAAGCGATACTGCGATGTGCGTTGGAAGCCGGAGTGACGCCAAACGCGCTAGTCGCCGCGGTCCGCTCCGATCGCGCCGCAAACGAGATTAGGCCGCTACTGGGCGAGGGGAGCAGCCTGGCAAAGGTTTCCTACGAAGATCCCAGCAGTCTGGACGCGGCTTTTAGGGGAGCTTCTGCGATCATTCACTTGGCGGGAATTCTGGTCGAGCGACCGGGTTCGACATATGCACAAGCAAACGTTGCGCCAGCTCGCAGCGTCGCGGAAGCCGCGAAGCGGGCGCTGGTGGAGAAGTTCGTTTTGGTCAGTGCCACAGGGGCCGATGAGAAATCTTCCAACGGCTACTATCGCACCAAGGGACAGGCAGAAGCTGTGGTGCGGGCTTCCGGCCTGTGCTATACGATACTGCGCGCTCCGCTCCTACTGGGGCCTGCAACCGAAGGCGCGGCAGCGCTGGCGCGGAATACGCGCGGCCCCAGAGCCAAGCTGATCGGCGGCGGCAGCAATTTTCAACAGCCTCTCTACGTGGACGACTTGGCGCGGGCCGCCATTGCCGCCACCCAGCCTTCGGTCGCAAGCAATCGCACGTTGGACCTGGTTGGCCCGGTTTCGCTGCCGGAGCGGGAACTGGTCGAGCGCGCGGCTCGCATGCTCGGGCACGAAGTGCAGGTTAGCTCGATGCCAAAGGGGTTGTTATCGTTTGCACTGGCCATTCGCCAGTGCGTCTCCGGCCCCGGATTTTCACGAGACGCGGTCGAAGTGATCACGGCCAATACGCGTCTGGACTGGCGGCCCGCCGCGAGCGAATTGGGAATCCACTTGACCGGCATCGATGAGATGATCAAGAAGAGTTTAGGCTAGGAGCGAAAAAACAATGAACCAGGCCGGCCAATCCAGCGCAATGACGCGCGACGCGAGCGCAAAAAAAGCCAAGCCTTGGCAGCGGCTTTTGCCGTTACTGATTACGTTAGCCTGCTTCGCCTATCTCTATAACCGCCTCAACCACGCCGCTGCGGCCGAAGGCATCGGGCTGCTCACCTACCTAGCAAAAAGCTTTGAGAATGTGAACTGGCTGTATTGGCTGGCGCTCATGGTTCCGTACTGCTGCCTTTATGTGATATTCGACAGCCTAGGTGTCTGGATCGTGATCAACTGGTTCAACGCCAAGATACGCTACGCCGATATCTTGCCTATTCGCGCCAGCGCGTACATTCTCTCGCTGGTGAACGAGCAGGTCAGTAAGGGCGCGATTGCGGTCTATCTGAATCGTCGAGACGGAGTTCCGGGCTGGGAAGTCGGCTCCAGCATGCTGCTCATCATGTTCTGCGAGATTTACAGCCTGATCCTGTGGGCGACCGTGGGCGTGCTGTTGCGTTGGAATAGCTTCCAGCCTGCCTTCCACATCATTCCATGGATAGCCTTGGGCGTCACCGTATTCTTCACGCTTTTCCACTTGTTCTTTAGCGGAAGAATCGCCCCCGGGAGTGCACTGCGCGACCGGCCAATCTTCCGGACGTTCCGGCTGGCGAAAGTGTGGCACTACGGCGTGTTTATAGCGTTGCGCGCACCGCTCGTACTTGTTGGCGTGGTCGTCTATACCCTGGCTCTGAGACTTTTCGGAGGCTCGATAGGTTTTGGAGAGATGCTGGGCATTTTGCCAGTGATATTCTTTGGTGCGGCAGCCCCCGGGCCGATGCACTCGGTCGCGATTCTTTTTTGGGTTTTGCTCTTTCCGGATCGGCCGGGCCAGATGACCGCCTTCGGCTTCGTCATGCATAATTTCTTCATCTTCTTTAATGCCGCCGTGGGCCTGCTATTTCTCCGGCGTGCGACTCGGGAGCTGTTCGGGTAAGCCCCGGAACATCAGGCGTTGGGCCATCGAAACCAGCGTGCTCAGGACCAACAACCAAACCAGGATCGTGAGCAACGGCTCGAGAAAGTGAAGTCCCATTCGGATCAGGATGTCCATGATCGACGGAACGAAGTAAAGGATGCCATTGTAGCGGCCTAGCTTGCTGCCGCGGAGCTGGGTGTGCCGGTGAACCCAGTAGGAATCGATAACGTACTGGGCAAAGGCCGCCGTGATCAGGGCAGGCAGTATCCACGGGAAGGCGCCGCGCAGGGCTCCGGCAAACAACCCGGAAGTCACGAATAGAAAATCGCTGGTGTGATCGAAGGTACCACTCGCCGCGGTCACCGTTCCTCTCCGGCGTGCGATCGGACCATCCAGAAAATCGGTGATCAACGCCACCACCCATGCGATGAGCGCGAAAATCGCCGAGCGCCCATCTCCTTCGGCCATGAAAAACGCGAACGGAAGCACGAGAAACAGGCGAACAGCCGTCAGGGCATTAGCCATCGAAAACAGCTAGGTTCACTCCGGCAGCACGCGGAACAGGTGCTGGTACGGGCCAGTGCTGGGGTTTTGGGTCAGCAATTGAGGGTTCTTTTTTGCTCTCTCGGCCATCACGGCCGCTCTTTCACTCGGATCGGTGACATGAGCCAACTTAACATCGTATAAATCATTTCCGAACTTCAGACGGACGTGCGGATCACGCATCACATTATTAACCCAGGCCTTGCCGTTCGGAAAAGGCACTCCCGCCGCGAACATCGACGTTATATACAGCTGGCCATTGTGTAGCATGTAACCAGTCGTTACCGAATGGGGAATCCCGTACCAGGTGCGCGTCTGCAGCTTGTCGGTCTTATATTGAGAGACGAATGACCAGTCGGTGACAGGGGTAGTTACAACGTTTCCACTTAGCCAGAATCCGGGGTAATTCCCGGGACCGGGTATGTTCCCGATAGGGTTAAAGCCCGTCGCGCGCAGCACCGCTAAGACCAAAACCAAACAAACGAGGATTGCACCTACAATTTTTGCCAGCGTTTTCATCTAAGCTCCTGATCGTAAAGGCCGGGATTCCGTTTAGCTTCCCGTAATTGAGTCATTGTACACTCAACCGCTTCCGAGTGTGCCAGGCCTCTTGGCTTTTCCATCACGGCATATCGCCCCCGTGCAGCGTCTGCTATGCCCTGCCGTTCCATTTCTTCTCTGTTGGCCAGGTTCTGGCAGCCATTTAGTCGTCCGTCCAGCGTTTCGCCTCGGGCGCGTTATGTTTCGAAACTAAAAACCTCGGGTTGGTTCGACTGCTCAGTTGATCGCACGAAAAACGTCGATGCTTGTCGGGCTTGGGATGATGACGGTCACCTGATCGCTTATGGCGATTTTCGTCTCGACGGGGAAAAGCGGGCGGCAACAGCGGCTGAGTTGCGCCCATCCGAAGTTCAGCTCTATCCTGGCCATCCCGAGTTAGCGTGGATTTATCTGTCCGACGCAAACGGTGATTTCGGCAAGATCCTTGTCCCCGTAAATAGCGCTGGAGAGCCGTTAGAGCGCTTCCAGGTTCATTGAAGCCGCAGTGGCGGAAACTGCCACTGCCATTGCTTTCGAGCAGCGATACACCCCACCGAGTCAGAAGGCCTTTTGAGGTAGAGTGTGATTTTGCCAAGAGCCGGAGGTTTGCTGTGCCCCGGAGAGGAATAAGATCCCCTCCAGGGCAGGAGCTTCTGGGAGTCATCACCTCCCATGGGCCCTCCCGAGAATCCTACAGGTCATCCCGAAAATCAAGAGGGTCGGCGGAAGCGATTGCCCCGTCGGCCGCGGAGGCGGTGTTGTCTGCTGAAAGGATGCGAGGCAGCGCTTTCATCCGCGGCAGGCGCGCCAGCGCTATTGCAGCGAAGAGTGCCGGGAAGCGGCGCGGAAATGGTCGCGCTGGAAGGCGCAGGAAAGATACCGGGCGACCAGGGCCGGCAAGCAGCAACGGAACGGTCAAAGCCGGCGCTACCGGGAGCGCGTGAAAAGCCGGAAACCGCCAGAGCCAGAGGCAGTTACACGAGGCCGCGAGGGTAATCACTACAGAACATTTTTTTCGACCATTCGTGTGACCGGCCCGGCTGCTACGAGGGATTCGTGCGCGCGCGGCGAAGTCCTTTGCAACGCTTCTGCTCGCACGACTGCCGGCGCGCGCTGGAGCGCGTCCAGGAACGGGAGCAGCGCTGGAAACAGGCGCGCGATTTAATCCGGAGATATTGATCGGCTGGCGGGGCTCGGCTTACATTCAGCCTGTCCGATGCAACTGGAGTTTCACCAACTCGACCGGCGCTGGGAGCACCTGCGAGTGCGCCATCCGGCGCGGCAGCGGCGGTTGTTGGCGTCGCTGGCCGAGAGCGGCCAGCAAACGCCCATCGTGGTGGTGGCGGCCGAAGGCCAAGCGGACCGCTACGTGGTGATCGACGGCTATAAACGGATCGCGGCGCTGGAGCAACTGGGGCGGGACACGGTGGAAGCGGTGGTGTGGCCGATGAGCGAGGCCGCGGCCGTGCTGCTGGACCGCTCGCTGCGACTGAGCGAACACGAGACGGCGCTGGAGGTGGGCTGGCTCCTGGCGGAGTTGGAGCAGCGCTTCGGCTACGGGCTGGATGAGTTGGCGCGCCGGTTCGATCGCAGTGTGAGCTGGGTATCGCGGCGGCTGGCGCTGGTGGAGGTTCTGCCGGAAGCGATCCAGCAGCAGGTGCGCGAGGGCAAGATTCTGGCGCAGGTGGCGATGAAGTTTCTGGTGCCGGTGGCGCGCCAAAGCCTGGAAGATTGCCAGCGGATGGCGGCGATCTTCGCCGAGCATCACTGCGATACGCGCGAAGCCGGCCAACTGTATGGCGCGTGGCGCAAAGGCTCGCCCGCGATCCGCAAACGCATTCTGGATGATCCCGAGCTGTTTTTCAAAACGCAGCGGCAAGCGCAGGAGAAAGCTCCGGCCGGGACCGGCGCCGAACTGTTACGCGATCTGGAAATGGTGGCGGCGATTGTGAACCGCGCGCAACGGCGGCTGGCGGGCGCCGCTGCCACGGAGTTGGATGACCAGCAAGCGAAGGCCGCGCGGCACCAGATCGAGCGCATTCAAAAGCAACTCCGCCGCATCGACGAAGAAATCCAACCGGAGAAGAAACCGCATGTTGAGCCAAGCGCAACGCACCACGATTCTGGAACTGAATGCGAAGCAAGTGAGCAAACGGGAGATCGCGCGGGTGATGGGGATCTCCCGCGTGGCGGTGCGCAAAGTCCTGCGCTCGAACTCCACCGCCGTGCCGGAACTGCACCGAGCCGAGAAAGCCGAACCTCACCGGCAACAGATCCTGGAGCTTTTCGAGCAGTGCAAGGGGAATCTCGTGCGAGTCCATGAGGAGTTGGTGGCGGGCGGCGCGAAGTTATCGTATGCCGCGTTAACGGCGTTCTGCCGGCGGCACGGAATCGGATACGCGCCGCCCACGCCGGCGGGCCAGTATGAGTTCGCGCCCGGCGAGGAGGTTCAGCACGACACGTCTCCCCACGAGCTCGAACTGGGCGGCAAGAAACGGAAGGTGCAGACCGCGTCGGCGGTGCTGTGCTATTCGCGGATGCTGTTCTTCCAGTGTTATCCAAACTTCCGGCGTTTCGACTGCAAGGTGTTTCTCACCGAGGCGCTGCGTTTCATGGGTGGCGCGACCACCCGCGTGATGATCGATAACACGCACGTGGTGGTGCTGCGCGGCAGCGGCCGCGACATGGTGCCGGTGCCGGAGATGGCCGCCTTTGGAGAGCGTTTCGGCTTTCAGTTCGTGGCGCACGCGATTGGGAATGCGAACCGTTCGGCGCGCGTAGAACGTCCCTTCCATTTCATCGAGAATAACTTCCTGGCGGGGCGTACCTTCAGCAGTTGGGAGGATCTGAATCAGCGGGCGCGGGAGTGGTGCGATAAGGTCAACTCGACTTACAAGAAACATATCCGCGCGGTTCCCCGTGAGCTGTTCGCCGTCGAGCGGCTGCATCTGAAACCGCTGCCGGCGTGGATTCCGGAAGTCTACCGGCTGCATCAGCGCCTGGTCGATATCGAAGGGTATGTCGCGCTGAACAGCAACCGCTATTCGGTCCCGGTGGACTGGATCGGCCGCCGCGTGGAGGTGCGCGAGACCAAGGACAAGATCGAGATTCAACTCGATGCCCGCCGCCTGGTCACGCACCGGCGCATCGCCGAAGCCGAGCACCAGCGAGTGATGCTGGCCGAGCACCGGCCGCCGCGCGGCCAGAGAGACGCGCGGCCCGATCCGCATCCCGAAGAGAAGGCCATTGTCACGGCCGCGCCTGAGTTGGCCGACTATGTCGCGGGGTTGAAACAACGGAGCCGCAAGGTAGTCACGCTTGCCCTGCGGCAACTGTTGCGCCTGGTGCGGGAGTATCCACGGGAACCGCTGTTGGGCGCCGTGCGCGAGGCCGGCCGTTATGGTCTTTACGATCTGGACCGGCTGGAACGGATGATCTTGCGCCGCGTGACGCGCGAATACTTTCTGCTCGAAGGGGAATCCGACGATGACTGAAGAACTGGAACAACTGCTGAAGAATCTCAAGCTGCGGCGCATGCTGGAGATCTATGACGAACAGTTGCGCGCCGCCGACAAGGACGACATCAGTTACTCGGATTTCGTCACGCGCCTGGTGCGCGCGCAGTGGCAGGCGAAGCAGGAGGGCGCGCTGGAGTGGCGCATCCGGCGCGCCAATCTGCCCGAGCGCTGGTCGCTGGAGACGTTCCCTTTCGCCCGCCAACCGGGCGTGAACCGCAAACAGATTCGTGGGTTTGCGGAGTTGGAGTTCATCGCCAAGGCGGAAAATATCGTGCTGGTCGGGGAAACCGGAAGGGGCAAAACCGGATTGGCTTGTGGTCTGCTGCTGAAGGCGCTGGAGAATGGTTACCGCTGTCAGTTCGTCAAGGCCCAGGACTTATTCGATGAGATGTATGCCTCGCTGGCGGATCGTTCCTCGCGGCAGTTGCTCAAGCGCCTGGCGCGGCTGGACGTCCTTTTGATTGACGAGTTCGGGTATTTGAATCTGAAACCGGAGCAGTCGAACATCTTTTTCAAGCTGATGGAAGAGCGCTACCGCCAGCATTCCACCATCATTACAACGAATCTTGTGTATGACGAGTGGCCGAACTTTCTGGGCAATCGGCCGATGGTGGAAGCGCTGCTGAGCCGTCTGCGGCACTACTGCCACACGGTGCACATTGACGGGCCGTCGCTGCGCCTGCCACAAAGTTGAGGAGTACCATTGTGGACGACGGCTGCGAAGAGTACATTCGCCAGGTCTCTTTCAAACTTCCGGCGAATGGCCTGGCGAGGGATAGATGGCGACGTACGGGCATCCAGGTCTCTTTCGCGGCCCACATACATGGGACATCTCTGTTCCCCATCCCGCGATGAGCGGACTCGCGATACGCCCCAGTTAGCCCGCGGGCCGGAGAAGTTCCAACAATATGCTGTATATGTGTAATCTAGCGTTGCGCCGCGCCGGACCGTCCCATGATGGGCCAAACATCGACGATTTGATCGCCCCTGGCGACATAGTATCGGTCGTAGTAGTTGGTGCTATCGTCAAGGACCGTGCAGTAGATTTCCACGCGATCGCCCAGCTTTGGCTCGCGGTCGCCATCCTTCCACTTCAGCGCGCCATACTCGGCGCCTTGGGTGGCGACCTCTAACCATGGCATCCCCTTCACCTTGTCAGTGGGCCTGACGCCGGCCTTGTTGCCGTAGTCGATCGCGACCAGGTTGGGATGGCGTTTGCTATCCACCGTAGTGAGTACAGTGAGAGCGCCGTCGAAATCATTGTACGTCGTATCGTTGTTCTTACCGCCGATAACGAAATACCTGGTATCCATAAATACGTACGATCCCACTTCGAGCTCGGTGAGGCCGTTTTCATGATCCATGTTGTAGGTTCCGGTGGACCCGCCAGTGAAAATGTTAACTGGTAAGCCGGATTTCTTGCATAACTCCACCGTCTCTCTGGCGTCGGCCAAGTCTTTGGCGGAACGCTCACGCCGGTTCTCGAACCCGTGAACATGAGCGGCCGTTCCAGCATAGGCCATGATGCCCTCAAACTCCATGCGTTTAGAGGAAGCCACCTTCTGGGCCAGTTCGACGGCGGCCTTACCGTTTTCGATGCCCTGCCTGGCCAAACCCGCATAAACCGATACAAGGACCTTCAAGTGGCCGTTGCCGGCCACTGCCGCCTGTTCAACCCAATCGAAAACCTGAGGGTCATCGATGACGAACATGAAGGTGGGATCTTTCTTGGAGAGCGCGACTGCTCGCTCGATGTTGTTCCGGCTCGCAGGCTGTTTGGTCCACATCACGTTCTTCAGGCCGGCGTTGGACATCAGCTCCGCTTCGGCGATAGTGGCGCAGGTCAAGCCGATTCCCCCGTTGGCGATCTGGATCTTGGCCACATCCACGCTTTTGTGAATTTTCACGTGCGGGCGGATTGCAATGCCGTTGGCCTTGGTGGTATTTGACATGAGCTTCACGTTCCGCTCAAACATGGCCTGATCGACCACCATGCAGGGTGTAGGTAGAACGTCTTTGGTCATGTCCCGGAAATCGCGGCGGGCAATGCGTGCTTCGAACTCGGGGTAGGGGAATCCCGTGGAACTCGTTTTAGCGGCCCGACCTGTTACGGCGGAAAGAGCGCCCGCAGTGGCGGCGCTGGCAGCTAGGAATTGGCGGCGTGATGTCATGAGCCCTCCTTGAGCGGAGTCTAGCACACCGCCGCAATGCTATCGCACAGCAGGTTGAATCGAGGATGTCAGTGTGTTATCGTCGCACACAAATGACGCGGCGCCTGAAACTTCTTGCCGGTGTTCTGCTTGCTTGCCGGCTGGTTCCGGGCCAGGGATCAGAGCCGGGGCTGCAGCCGAACGCCACGCGGAATGACCTGGCCGAAGGCCAACGCATTTTCGGAACGCAGTGCTCTTACTGTCACGGACCGAAGGGCGAAGGCGGGCAAGGCGCGGTCCTGGCGGTTCCACGCTTGTCTCACGCGCCCGACGACCAAACTCTGTTTCAGCGTTATCCGGGAAGGCATTCCCGGTACTCGCATGCCGGCGAGCGCGCTGACCACTAGCCAGATATGGCAAGTAGCGGCGTTTGTGCGCACGCTGGGGCGCGTGGAAGGATCTAAATCTAGTGGCGATCCGCGCCGAGGCCGGCAGATTTTCGTCACCAAAGGCGGGTGCACAAAATGTCACACGATTGACGGCCACGGCGGCGCCATCGGGCCAGACCTTACCGGCATTGGAGATCGCCGGGACGCGGCTGAGCTGCGGACTTCGCTGCTGGAGCCCAGTGCCTTGGTCCCACTTGATTTCCTTCAGGTTCGCGTGGTGACAAAAGCCGGCCGTAGCATTACCGGAGTCCGGATAAACGAAGACGCGTTCTCCATTCAGATTCGTGATCTGTCAAACCAGTTTCACTCCTTCTGGAAGACTGAACTGACCGACATCGTGAAAGAGCCGAAACGATCTATCATGCCGAGCTACCAGAGCATCCTTACGACGGCGGAGCTGGACGATCTGCTGGCTTATTTGGAATCTCTTCAGGGCCAGCAATGAAGGGCATTCTTCTATTACTCGCAGCGGTCAGGTTTTTGTATGGTCAAGTACCTTACCAGCGCATCCTCAAGGCGCACGCCGAGCCAGGTAGCTGGCTGACTTACTCGGGTGATTACCAAGCCCACGGCTATTCGGCGCTGGACCTGATTAATACATCGAACGTCGCCAGCCTCAAGGTGTCCTGGATGTATCAGATCAAGACCACTCATCATTTCGAAACGACGCCTCTGGTTTTCGATGGAATCATGTATATCACCGAGCCGCCAAGCGATGTGACGGCGCTCGATCTGCGCACCGGGCGTCCCATCTGGAGCTACCGTCGATCGCTGCCCAAGGGCGTAATCGTATGCTGCGGACAAGTGAATCGCGGCCTCGCGGTGCTCGACGACCAACTTTTCCTGGGCACCGTGGATGCGCACCTGGTCGCGTTGGATTTGCGGACCGGGCGGGTCCGTTGGGATGTAGAAGTGGCCGATTACAAGGCGGCTTATTCCATTACCGTAGCGCCGCTGGCGGTGAAAGATAAAGTCATTGTCGGCATCGCCGGAGCCGAGTATGGCATCCGCGGCTTCCTGGACGCTTATGACGCAAAGACCGGCCAGAGAGCTTGGCGCTTCTGGACCGTTCCCGCTCCGGGCGAGCCCGGCAATGAAACGTGGTCGGGCGACAGTTGGAAGACCGGCGGCGCTCCAACCTGGGTCACCGGCGCGTATGACCCGGAATCGAACCTGGTTTACTGGGGGACGGGCAATCCTTCGCCGGATATGATCGGAGACGACCGCCAAGGCGACAATCTGTATTCGGATTCCTTGCTTGCACTGGACGCCGACACCGGAAAATTGAAATGGCATTTCCAGTTCACACCGCACGACGTGCTCGACATGGATGCCAACCAGGTGCCAGTGCTATTGGATGGAAACTTCCGCGGCCGGCCCAGGAAACTGGTGCTGTTCGCCAACCGGAACGGCTTTTACTACGTGCTGGACCGGCTCACCGGCGAGTTTCTCATGGGCAAGCAATTTGCGAGGCAGAATTGGGCTAACGGGCTGGATCAGCGAGGCCGCCCCATCTTCAATCCCGCGGCAGTCCCGAGCCCGGAAGGTGCACTCGTCTATCCGGACGATGATGGCACGGCAAACTGGTTCAGCCCCTCGTTCAACTCGAAGACCGGGCTCTTCTATCAAAACGTGCGGGAAAAGGGCGCCATCCAGAAACGTACTCATGCCGTCTACGAGCCAGGACATCTATTCATGGGCGCCAACCGGTTGCCGATCCCCGGGGAGGAGCCGTGGGGAGCGCTGCGGGCGCTCGACTGGCAGACCGGCGAAACACGCTGGGAATTTCGAGTGCATACTCCACCCTGGTGCGGCGTGCTTTCGACCGCGGGCGGTCTAGTCTTTTCCGGAACTATGGAAGGCGACTTCTTCGCCCTCGACGCGTCAACCGGTAAGCTGCTCTGGCGCATTCAGACCGGTGGCGCCATCTGGTCGAACCCCATTAGCTACATGAGTGAAGGGAAGCAGTACATCGTCGTCTCCGCCGGCAGTTCCGTTATCTCTTTCAGTGTCGACCGGTGAGTCTATTCATGTGGATGACGGAACTCTCCTACTAGGGACGCGATCCTTGAGGTACTCGGAGACTTCGTATCGTCGGACATTTCATATCTATTTTAGGGGAGAGGCTTGTAAACGCGTCCGTCGGGACTCTTTACTTCTTGACGAACTTCTTCACATTAGTCCCGTTCACTTCGCCGACGTAAATGGCGTCATTAGAGTCAACGGCTACGGCCGTCGGATTGGCGAGTCCCTCAATCTTCTCCAGCACGTTGCCATCTTTTGTACTGGCAATCAGCAGGCAGTTGTTCTCGGTGCCATCCACGACGTAAATCAGGTCGCCCTTGATGAACAGGCCCCACGGCGTGCCGAAGTTGGTCCACTGATTCAGAAAGTCGCCGTACTCGTCGAAAATTTGGATGCGGTTGTTCGAGCGATCGGCCACGTAGACCCGTCCCTTTGAATCGATCGCGATGCTGTGAGGCACGTTGAACTGGCCCGGATCGGTCCCTTTGCCGCCCCACCATTTGATGAACTTGCCATACTTTGAAAATTTCACCACACGCGTATTGGGACCTTCGCCGTCGGCGATGAAGATGTCGCCGTTCTTCGCCACTGCAAGGTCGGCCATACCGTTGAAGGTCTCCTGGGAGGTGTTGTCGCCGGTGACGCCTTTCTTGCCGAGCGTCATGAGCAGCTTTCCATCTTGGGTGAACTTGAACGCCTGCATGTCTCCGCGGTCGGTGACCCAAACATCCCCCGCAGGATCGACACGCAAAAAGTGCGTCGTCTTAAACATGCCCTGGCCCCACGCACGGAGGAATTTCCCGTACCGGTCAAAGACCATAATCGGCATCGATTCGTTGCGATGCAAGACGTACACGTTGTCGTGGGCGTCAACATCCACCCCGGTCGCCGCACCCCACTTTGTGACGCCAGGCGGGAATTGGGCCCAATTTTCGACCAGTCGATAATGACTTTCCGCCGCTCGCACTGCCACGGTGTAGATAGCGGCCGTCGCTCCGAACGCGACTACACCTGCGGCAACAGCTAAGAAGTGTTTGAATGCGCTGGCCATATACCCTTCTTGATTGCGAGTATCTTATCAGATAAGTGTGGCTCAATCAGGCATTGTAATGGCGCGAGCGGATTGACGACGTTTTGCCAGGGGGCGCAGCACACGGTTCCACCACATGATTCCGCCGGTCACAAACATGGCCGCGGGGGCCAGTCCGAATATCGCCCAAATCGCCTTCGTCGTCTGGTCGCAGAGCCCGGGGCCGCTACAAGGAATCCCAATGCCGTTAATGCGACCGAAGTGCAAGATGGCGACCCAATAAATAACCCGGTCGCTGATGCGTGTCCCGGCATTTGCGGTCGTGAGAGGCTCGAGTCGGTCGGCGAGGTCCTGAAATAGCTCGGGATTAGCGAGATAGACGCCACTTACCGCAAACAGCAAGGTGTATCCAAGACTCCAGATGCCGATCATACTGTGCAAGTCCCAGGTCAAGCGCTTCCATCCGACGCCACGATGCAGGGACAAGCTGCGACGCCATGTCTGGATGCCGGGCCACCAGATCACCAGACCCGTCGTAGCAAGCGCGAGCACAGCGATTGCGCCAATGCCGTTCACTCTCCTGCCGGTTTCTCCGGTGAACAGATTGTCGTGCAGATCTAGTAGTTTTGACACGAGCTGAATGCCGGTTGGGACCGACTTGCCCACATCCCTGCCACTCCGAGGATCGAACAACCGCTTCTTGATCACATTGCCGCGCCGAAGTTGGACATCCACCGCTTGATCGAGATCCTGCGCCCGCCCGAGCTTCACAACCCGGTAGCCTGGGTACAGGCGCGCGGCGGCCTCGGTAAGCTGGTCGTCCGTCAGTCGTGGGCCGGAACCGTTCGACATGATCGGTTCGGGTGTCGCGGCTCTGTAAAGCTCGTTTCGATAGACAAGCACGCTGCCGGTCAGGCTGATCATGAGAATATAAAGCCCGACGGCGATGCCGGTCCATAAGTGCACTTGAAAGAGCGCTCTTCGTAACCAGATCTTCTGTGGCTGCCGAGCCCAGCGCTGCCGCACGCCCAGCTGATTGCTCCCGCTCACTAGGGCAAGGCTACAATACGCGATCAACCGTGTCAACGCTTCGACACGTTTCGACCCTGATTCACGGACGAAAGTTGCGTGGCGAGTTGAGTCCAGCCTTGATAACCCGGGTGAAGGTGGTTGTTGCTCGGCACAGGCCTTTGCGATTAGCGTTACGTCTCCTGGGCTCCCACTCGCACGAGCTCATCAAACCGTTGTGGGGCGTCGACAGAATTAACCCGGGCGGCGACACGCGGAGCTAATTCGCCGCCGGGTTGGTGATGGTAAACCTCAGGCGTGCTGCCAAAGAACAACTCCACTTGCGAGTTCCTATGCAAACCGCTGCGGGCGGAACGGGGTCAGCAAATCGACGGCTACACCGTCCAAGATCTCTGTTGCCGCCACTTGCCCGATCAATGGAGACAACGTGATCCCACTGTGCATGGCCGTGATGTAGAGATTGGGACAGCGCTCCGCGAATCCGACAACAGGATGGCCATCCTGAGGCAACACGCGATGACCCAGAGTCACATTCTCAAGGTGAGCGCCCTTCAACCGATCAAGGAACCTTTCGGCGTTGCCAAGCAACTTCATGCCAAACTCTTTGCTGGTATCGAGAGTCGCTGTCGCCTCGAAGTCCGTACCAGTGACGATCCTCCCATCTGGGTTCTGCTTGATATTGGTTCCGGGAGCGAGCGCGATCCGTTCGAGCATGCGTGGCTGCGGCGTGGTATGTGCCAGTAATCCCGCTGATTCTTTCAGCGGCACGTTGACTCCCACCATCTTTGCCAAGCGGGGCGTATCGACACCTGAAGCCAGCACCAGAAAATCCGCCGTAATCGGCCCATTATTTGTCTGCACACCACGCACACGATCGCCGGTGACCGAAATTCCCGTTACCTCGCACGGATATTCCAGTCGGACGCCAAGCTGCTGGCCGCGCCTGAGCAGCACGCCGAGCGCCGGCATCGGATCCAGAGTGCCTTCGATTTCGCTATAGGACGCGGCGCCGACCGGCCCGGGCGCGATCGACGGCAATAAGCGCCGGATGTCCGCTTCATCGACCAGATGCGTCGGGTAACCCCATTGTTGGTGCGCGCGAACGTTGTGTCTTAGCTTTTCAACGTCGGAAACTCCGGGCTCAAACCACTGAACGCTTCCGCCCCATTGAATCTGCAAATCGCCGGCCAATTCCACAGCCAGACGCCGCCAACCAGCGATGCCCAAGAGGTTTAGGTTGTAATAAGAGCGCGGCTGCTTGGAGAACGTGGAATTGATCCAGGCGAATGATTTCTCAGTTGCGCCGTTTCCGGGGCGTAGCTTTTCGAGAATGGTGACTTGGGCCCCTCGTTTAGCAAGGTGATATCCGATCGAAGCACCCATGATACCGGCGCCGACGATAACAACTCGATCCTTGACGGCCGCAGCCCTGGCGGGCAACCCGGCGACGACCGGCGCCGAAAGAAGCTTCAAGAGTGTACGTCTATCCACGGTCCTCGTCACGCCAATGAGCCTCGCACTTGGATGGATTATAGGCCCACTCTCCGGTTTGGCGCCTGTACGTCGATGTGGACCGGCTCGCCCGGGTTGAAAACTGCCCTACAGTCAGTCCGGCGGGGCACGGGGACTAGTCCGCCCGGAGGGCTTGAATCACATCCACGCGCGCGGCTCGCATCGCCGGCCATGCGGACGCGACCACGGCCGCCGCCAGCAATATGCCCGCCGCCCCAACCACGACCCAAGCCCCCGGCATTTGTACGTTCCCGAAATAACTGCCGGCCAGTTGTTGTAGCGCGAGTCCGCACGCCAACCCGGCGCCTATCCCCACAGCGGTAATTACCGTCCCCTCCCCGACTACGCGCGCCAGCAGATGCCGCGGCTGCGATCCGACTGCCAGTCGGATGCCGAATTCGCGCGTCCGTGCGCTCACCGAAAATGCTAGTACGCCCGCTACACCGACTACTGCAATCAGCAGGGCAACCATTGCGAACCCTCCGAACACGATGGTGTTCAAGCGGTCCGGCGTCAACACCTCGGCGCGGACATCTTCCAGCGTCGAGGCGCGCTCCACCGGCTGGTCCGCCGATAGATTGCGGATGGTCCGGGTGATTGGCGTGATCAGAGCATACGGATCCGATCGAACGTGGACGAAGAGGCGCCCGGAAAACAGCGGTCCCTGGCCGAACGGTGTATACAGAGTCATGGTCGGGCGCGGAACCAAATGCTCGTCGTCAATATCCTTGGCGATTCCGATGACGCGCATCGGCGTCGGCTTCATACCGATGAAGTTGAGCACGGGGTCGGTAAGGGTGATGTGGCGGTTGAGCGGGTCGCGGTCGCCGAACATTCGCTGCGCCACGGTTTGACTAATGATCACGACCGGATCGCTGCCTTTGCGATCGAGATCGTTGAAATCGCGTCCCGCCATCATCGACACACCGAGCGAGGCGAAAAATCCGGGCGACACGATGCGGAATTGACCGCGCGGATCGTCTTCTCCATTTCCGCGAACGTGACCCTCGGCCGCGAATTGGAAGCCCGGGCCGAACGAGCCACCCTCGCGCCAGGGCGTGAGCATCCCTAGAGCGACGCCGTCTACGCCCGGCAACTGATGGACGCGCCGCATGGCTTCTTTGTAGAAATCCACCACCTGGCCATCTGTTCGCCCATACGACATCACCGGTACGTTGATCGAGAGCACCCGGCGCGTGTCCAAGCCGGTGTCGACTGCCTGAAGCGCGAGTAGCGTCTTGAGCAGCATGGTGGCCCCTGCGAGCAGGACAAAGGAGGCGGCGATCTGGGTAATCGCGAAGGCACGCAGACGACGCGACGAACCGCTGGTCATCCGCACGCTGCCATTAGAAAGGCTGATTCCGTTGGTCCTGTCGCCCGATGGCAGGCGTGGCACAAACGCTAGCAGCGCCGCGGCGACTATCGCAAGACCGGCGCCGACCCATAGCGTGCTGGAGTCAACCGTCAGATCCAGCGCGCGGACCGAGAACCGGGATGCGTACCGCGCCAGGATCGCCACCATGGGTCGTGCGCTCAGCACACCCAGCGCCGCTCCCGCGCCGCAGAGCAGAAGGCTTTCCGCGAGAAGAACGCGCCGCAGCGCGGCCGTGCTCGCACCGAGCGCAGCCCGAACGGCCAGCTCGCCTTCGCGACGAATCGTCCGCGCCAAAATCAGATTGGCCACGTTGGAGCAGGCGATGACGAAGACCAGACCCGACGCAGCCAGCAGCACCCAGAGCACGGTTCTGGCTTTGGACGTAATCTGGTCGCGCAGAAGCACTGCATTGATGCGGAAGTCCGCCTTCGCGGGATACGACTCGGGATGCTCTTTCATGATGACGCCGTGCGCCGCTTTCAGCTCGGCGCGAGCCTGTTCGAGTGTCGCACCGGGAGCCAGCCGGCCGAACAGCTCCGTCATGCGATGGATCCGGCCTGTCACCATCGTCGCCGACAGGTGGTGCGGGCTGGTGACAACGTTGGCGATGATCTCGGTTTCGGCCGGATATGGGATCGACGGTTCCAGCACCCCTATCACCGTCGCTGTACGTGATCCGAATGATCCGAGCCTGACAACTTTTCCGAGCACCGAGGGGTCTCTGTTCAGCACGCTGTTCCAGAAGCGATACGTCAGAACCACGACGCCGGCGGCGTTCGGGCCGTCATCTCGCATGTCGATCAGCCGCCCCAGCACCGGATGCAGGCCCATCACATCGAAATACGTACCGCCGACAACACCCGCTTGCACCTCGCGCGGCTCGCCCAGCCCATTCAGGGTGAAGCCGATGGTGGAGAAATCGCCGATCGCGCTTAACGATTTAATCCGCTGCCGCAGGTCCTGCACCTCCGGCACGGAAAATACGGCATTCTCCGTGCCCAAGCCCGCCGCGCTCTGCCGGATGTAAATTAACCTGTTTTCGTCGCGATTCACCAACGGCCGCAGCAAAATCCCGCGGACTAGCGTGAAGATAGCGGCGTTGGCTCCGATTCCAAGCGCCAGCGTAAGGATCACGGTAATCGTAAGCCCCTTAGCTCCGGCGAGCGAGCGAACCGCGTACTTCAAATCACGCCAAAAGATTCCGACCGCTTCGCGTAAATCCAATTGTTCTGTGCTCATCCCAGTCATGACCGATCGATCTCCCTTCTCCGACTCCGTCACAGTAATGTCGTTCGACACCGGCCGTTTTCGACAGTCTAGCCCAAAAATCTGGAGGTCACGCAGTCTCCCTTCCGAAATCATACGCGATTCCGGGTGTCGAGGTTCCATTCGTACTAGAAACTTCGGGCGCATAAAGCATGGCGCGACAATTGCTTCCTAAGGGACTCCATCCGGGATCGTCTGGCGTCATTTGCCGCCTCCGAAACCGTTGGCGAAGCCCATGTCCCCGCCACACTTTAACCGCGCAAAACGATTGCTTGCAAAGGCCTACTTGCCCACTAGATGTTGAAAATCCTTCTCGTTCTCACACACCCAATCCAGCAGGTCGGTGTCGGGCAACAAATCCCACGGGATCGTAACAGCCCAAGGCTTGGCATAAGCTTTCGGATCATCGATCGTAACTTGCACCTCCATGTGCCCGAAATCCCGACGTCGGAATCGTTCAATGATTTGTAGGGCGTCGCTGTGTGGGTGCCCGGCATCGTCCAACCAAGTCTTTTCGTTGATGCCGACAGTGTTCACGACCAGAGTGTCCCCTTCCCATTTCCCTGCCGAGTAGCCGAACCAGGCTGGTTCGCGGTCTTTTGGAAGAGGTCGCCCATCGGTGAAGACCTGGCGAAAAGAGTGATAACTCTCAAAGAGTATCACCAGAACTCCGGGAGTCTGAATTACCTTCTTGGGCGTGAAATGGGCGTCGAAATCCGTCACGCTATGCGGCAGGCAATGCCCGCTCGGTCTGTCCTTTCCCTCATTGTCCTGCCGTTCCCTGTACAGCTTGTCTGCCCATGGAAGCATCGAAACCTCAATTCCATCCGCGGCGAGGTTTTCGAGGTACTTGTGCGTGGGCACCTCCCAGATTCCCGAAAAATCCGGCTTGCCCTCAGGCGTTCTGGGAGTCGCCGCCAAAAGGTTTGGCTTTCCGCCCTTGGTTCGTGGCGTGCCGGGGGTAGGATAGTTTATCCACTGCGCCGCGGTCGGCATCGCAAGGACCGCCAGAGCGAGCCCGAACATCCGGAGCGAGAACCCAAAGTTAATCACTCTCATAACCCACCTTTCCAAACACCAGCAACGTTGGCTAGCGCTTCGGGCTCACGGTGACGGTCACATCGCGTGACGTGAACAACTGCCCGTCATTGGCCGTCGCCCGCAGCACATATATGCCAGGTGCACCGAAACTCACCTTCGAACTCAGCGCCACGGGCTGTCCGTATACAACCGCGGAGGCCTGCGGATCGAACGTAACTTTGCCCGGCCCGCGGTACAGAATCCATTTGATCTGCACGCCCCGCGGACGGCGAGGCTGCGAATCGCGGTCCGGGTTCGAGGGAGCGCGCCGGTACGGTTTCGGAAGACCGTCGTCGGTGGCCGAGGCAGTCAGCGTTGCTCCGTCCGGCAAGGTAACGGGTGGGACATCGCCGATGGTGAGGGACGGAGGTTGGTTGTTCGAGTCGGGGACGCCGCCCCCCAAGTTTTCGATGATGACGTCCTGGCTCGAGCTCCCATTCCGGCTGGAGCCATCCTTTGGCCTGGTCGGTTTGCCCATGCGACGTCAGGGTCCAAATCACCTTCTGTTGCTTGTCCCAATCCTTGGGCACGACCACTCGAAACAGGAACCGTTGGCGTCTCGGGTAGAAATGCGTCGGCTGTCCGCGATCGAGGGGTGTCCCGACGCCTGCTACAACGCTGTTTGCGGGGCCGACGGGTATGTCGACCTCCTCCTCGTAATTCCGGTTGAGGTACCCAAAGACCATGCTGAAGGTTCCATCGGGATTGCGCTCCCATCCCTCAAACACTGGAGCGACGTTTTGGCCTCGCGCATACTGGACTTGGGCGCGTGCCGCGCTCACCGAGAGGAACAGGGCACAAACCGCCCAAACCCAGCGCATCCACTACTCCGTCTTCGCCAGAGTTTTCTTCGCTTTTCGCGCTTCCGCCTGCTGCTTGAACTCCTCGTCGGAGAGATAGTAGTAACTGATCCACGCACCACCCATTTCGTCAATGGTGCGTTGCCCGTAGGTAATCAAGTTTTCCGGATCGGGGTTGAACTTGTTCCCGGTGGAGTTGTCATACCAGGAGATCATGTGCAGAATCGGTGCCGGCGGGCAGCAGCGGTTGCTCGTCTTCGGCGTAGAGGTACACCAGGTGCCAGGCAAACTTGTACTTGCTTACGCAGCTCAGCATCTCGACCTTATGCCCGCCCGGGTAGATGGCCTCCATGCACGACGCCTTCCCGCGGTTGTGCAGGTGCGGTTGGTAGGATAGGAGCCGAGCCGGCTTGGTCAGCGTGTTGTAGCCATCGAACCGGACGTTGTTCGCGTTCGGTGGTATGTCGAGTTCCTTCGGGTCGCCGACTTTTTCCGTGGTCTCGATGTACTTGGGCGTGTACCCCTTGGGATAAAACTTGAGGGCGAGGGCCACGTTCGCAGGCGTCTCTTGGCCCATCGGGTGCAGATGGAGGTTGAAGTTGATTTTCGTCCCGGCCTTCATCAAGCGTCCGGCGCCTTCCGGAAATACGTCGGCGTTCTTTCCGAGAGCGTACTCGTTCAGGAAGGAACCTTGGACGTTGTCCCCATCGTCAGCATCATCTTCGTGCTTCATGGAAGTGGTTACGTGGTGGACCGCCCTGAAACCTTTGGTGGGTTTGACCTCAATCGCTTTGATATACCGATCCTCGGTCAGACCCGCGTCCACCAAAACGTCCACCCAGCGGTCGGACGCCTCGGCGGGCACTAGCTGGTCCTTCGGAAGCGTCACGATCAGATCCGGTTGGTCGAAATGCCACTGATTGGAATCGTCGAACGTGCGCGGCCGGGGCATATCGGCTGGGTTTCCCTTGGGCGCTCCGCTGTCCACCCACTTGACGATGGTACCGATCTCTTCGTCAGACAACGACACATCGTTCTTGAAGTGCTGAATGCCCACATTCTTATCGATGTACCACGGCGGCATCTCCCGCGCGATGACTTTCTCCTTGATCGACTTGGCCCACGGCCGCGCTTCTTCATAAGTCAGCAGCGACATCGGAGCGAACGTGTCCGCCCGATGGCAAGACTGACATCGGTTTTGAAGAATGGGTGCAACGTCCTTTGTAAAGGTGACTTGGCCCTGGGCCACCGCCGCGATCACGACAAAACCGGGGATACCTAAAATAGGTCGCATCTGGCTACCTCCCGCCAGTAACTCCTTTAGGCTAGAAGCTTAAGCGCACAGTGTCAAGCCCTGGAGCATGGCTTAGAATTTGGCAAGCGGATTCACCGTCGACGGTCCGGTTGACAAAGGCGTAACGGCAACCATTGGACTCCATGAAGCTTGAGCGCGCGAAAGGGTCCGACTGTCAAAAGGCCTGTTCCGATGATTGCCGGAGTCCTTGCCAAAAACTCGCAGAAGGTTTTTGTACGGCGTAGGAGCCCCTCAGTTGGGCCATGACAAGCCCTGCGGATAGTCGACGCGCTCACGCGGATCGTCTTCGCGATGTTCCGCCATAGGTGTCGCCTACCGAACGTTGGGTTTGGGTGGCATATGAGGTTCAGGGCAACAGAGTCCGATCCGCCAGAAGCCGATTTTCTCAGCCGATTGCCGCTCTATCTACGTCGGACATCGTCGGGAACATTGCGAGATAATGGCGTTGTGCCGATAGTTCCTCGGGGATTGGTCGATCAAAGCAAGATCAGAGCAGGTGTCCAGAGAGCAGAGCGCGCCCTCGCCCCGAACGTCATACGAATCATGTATAGCTTCGCCGAAGATGTGCAGGGCAACATCTCGCTATTCTTTCGTATTGTCTTATCCGATCAAGCTGCGGCCCCGAATCGGCTTCGAGAAACAACCCAACGTATGATTGCCAAGGTCTTGCATGAGATCAAGGCGCAGGAACTTGGGCTTCAGACTTACTTCAATTTTCGCAGCAAATCAGAGCAGGAAATGCTTCGGGAGCCCTTCTGGGAACGTCCCTGAATGCCGTATCCGAACGATTTGCTTGAGCAAGCGCGATATCTCGCAAATCGGGAGCCGAAACGGCCAAAGCAAGCGAGCCTCCGTCGAGCCGTCTCAACCGCATACTATGCCCTCTTTCATCTCTTGGGGATTGAACTCGCGAGGAATTGGAAGCGCCCCGCCGAACGCTCAACGCTCGCTCGAATGTTGGAGCATGGGCTGATGGCGAGAGTTTGCAAGACTAAGCGGAACGATCTCAACAAATATTTCACTACGCGGCCTCCCGCAAGTCGTCACCTTACTGTTCTCAAACATATCCACGCTATTACGAACACTTTCGAGCAGATGCATCAACAGCGTGAAATCGCCGATTACGATACGTCGAGAAAGTGGGGAGGGACCGATGTGTTGGAGAAGATCGAATCCGTGCAAGCAGCTTTCGACAGCTGGCGAGACATCAGTGATGAACCTGAAGCGCAGAATTTTCTCGTCACGCTCTTGCTCAAAGAGCGGAAGAATTAAGGAAGTGTGATAGCTGCCGACGGAACTAGCGTATACAGCGAAAGCAGCCTGAACCTCCGAGAACCCCAATCAGTCCTAAAACCCCTGCTTGGTAACTTCTTTTCCTGCTACCTGCGCTGATTCTGAACACTTAGCAGAGTTGTAAGCAGCCGTTAAAAGGCTGGCATTGGCGGTTCGATTCCGTCCCTTGCCACGACGTCCACACGCCCGAGAACGAATAGAAAGGCCCACGTCGGGCACAAGCGCCGTAGCGACCGCTCCCTGACATAGCCATTTGCCCAAACCGAGTAGCTAATCGTTTCAACCACCTATGCCGATGGAACTTGTGACGAGGAACTCCGATCGGAGAATGAGAAATGCCTTCGTTCAGCTTGCGGGGACTGATCCTGGTGGCGATTGCCGCCATCCTTATCTTTAGAACTGTTCGCAGATTCGGGTCAAACAGATCAGGCAGGGTTCCCACAGCCGCGCCGACACCTTGCCCTGGAAACGCTTTCTGCATACATTGTGGCGGGTCGTTGGCGACTGGGGGATTGTTTTGCGGTGGTTGTGGCGTGCGGCGCAGCTAGATCACGGAACGTCTCGCGCAGGTGGCGATCCGGCCCGCGGTCCTTGGAGCCGGGTAGTAATTCCACCGAGGTTTCAGACAATCTTCAGCTACACCTGTTAACATCCCGTCCTGGGGGGATTTGTTAATGAACATGCAGCGCCGCATTCTTGCGGGCGCAGTGATTGCCACAGGCTTAGCTTTCGCGGTCGACAAACCAGTGAAATTGAGTGATGTTCCGCCGGCGGTACAAAAGGCAATCCAGGAACAGACCAACGGTGCGGTGATTAAAGGCCTTTCCACGGAGACTGAGAAGGGCAAGACCCTCTACGAAGCCGAGACATCGCTCAACGGGCACGGCCGCGATCTGCTATTCGACAAGACCGGTGCGCTAGTTGAAGTGGAAGAGGAGACGACACTCGATGCGATCCCCGTCCCCGCCAAGAGCGCGATCCAGAAGAAGGCAGCGGGCGGAAAGGTGCTTAAGGTCGAGGCAGTGACCAGCGGCAGCAGCGTCTCCTACGAAGCAGAGATCGAGAAAAACGGAAAGAAATCGGAGTTTGCGGTTAAGCCGGACGGAACCGTTTCAAAGTAACCGCCATCGACTCAGATGGAATCGATCTAACGGATCGGGCGGAAGGAGCCCCTTATGCGCAGCATCGCGCTCGTCCTCACACTAGCTACCGTGACGTCCCTCCTCGCGCAGTCACCCTCGACTTACCACGTGACCCATACCTACCCGCTGGGCGGGGATGGGAGCTGGGACTACATCGTACCCGATCCCCCCAATCACCGGCTGTTCATCGCCCGGCAGACTCGCGTGATGGTCGTCGATGAAGACAGCGGGACGCTGCTCGGCGAAGTCACCGGCATCCAGGGCGCTCACGGCACGGCGCTGGCGGAGGGCACGGGGCATGGATTCGCCACCTCGGGCAACGACCAGTCGGTGGTCATGTTCGATCTGAAGACTTTCAAAGCGCTTGGCCGGATCCCGGCCGCCGAAGATGCCGACGCCATCGTTTACGACGGCCCTTCGAACCGCGTCTTCACCTTGAATGGCGACGCGCACTCCTCGACGGTGATCGACCCGCGGGCAGGCACGCTGATCACGAACATTCCGCTTGGCGGCAAACCGGAATACGGCGCTTCAGCCGGCGACGGCAAGGTGTACGCGAATCTAACCGACACGAGCGAGGTGGTTGAGATCGACGCCAAGACAGCGACCGTAGCGCGCCGGTGGCCCACCGCCCCCTGCAAGCAGCCGGTCTCAATGGCCATCGACACTGCCCACCATCGGCTGTTCAGCGGATGTCGCAGCGGAGTGATGGCGGTTTCCGATTATCAGGCCGGCAAGGTGGTCGCAACCCTGCCGATCGGCACCGGCGTGGACGGCGCCGGGTATGACGCGGCCTCGGGCAACGCGTTTGCCTCGAATGCGAACGGCACGCTCACGGTGATTCATCAGGACACTCCCGACCAATACCACGTTATCGAAAACGTGCCGACACCACAGGGGTCGCGCAATATGGGGCTAGACCCTACCAATCACCGCGTGTTCCTCGTTTCCGCGAAGTTTGGGCCACCGCCGGCGGGAGCGCCGCCTGGTAGGGGCAGAGGACCGGTGCTGCCAGGATCATTCACATTAATGGTTATCGAACGCGATCCAGCATCGCGCTGACACCTTTGGACGAACTTGATTACCTCGACACAGCATTAAATAGGCGAATCAGATCTTAACTGTCCGCTCCTTCAGGAACGTGCGGCGAAAAGTCAATGCCTAGTCCCGGTGACTCGGGGATGCTCCACTCCGACAGGGTCGGCTTCCAACCATCAACGAAAATATCGTTGTAGTCCTTAGGATTCGTGTTGCCTTCCTCCATGATCAGGAAATTGGGGATCGATGCGGCTACATGCACCGCAGCGGCCGTGCATACGGGTCCATTCGGATTGTGCGGGGCGATCACGACGTAGTGCGCGTCCGCCATGGCAGCGATCTTCTTGATGGCCGTAATTCCTCCCGTGCGGGCAGGGTCCGGCTGTAGAATCCGCGCGGCCTGCTTGTCCAAGATGGCGTAGAAGTTAAATTGCGTTTGCAGTCCTTCTCCGGTCGCAATCGGCATATTAGTCGAATGCTGCAGCATCGCCATGGCATCGGTATTCTCCGGAGGCACCGGCTCTTCGATAAAAAACGGGTCGAACGGTTCCAGCATCCGGATGATTCGGCCAGCCGAGGCGAGGTTCCACTTTCCGTGGCATTCCACGCAGATGTCAAAATTGGGACCGGCTTCGCGGATGCCCGTGAGCATCTCGCGCACCTCATTGAGAATGGACGTGGAAAGCTGGCGGTCATACCCGGGGTAGGGACCGAACGGATCGTATTTTCCCGCCGTGGCGCCTTGGGCGATCAGTTCCTTCGTACGGTGAGCATACGCGTCGCGCGTTCTGGGAATGTTGCCCCAGCGATAACTGGTATAGATCCGGATTTTGTCTCGCGTCTTACCTCCGAGCAGTTTATAGAGCGGTACGTTCAACCTCTTTCCAATGATGTCCCACAGGGCAATGTCGATAGCACTAATGGCGGCGAACAGCGTACCGCCCAGCGTATTTTCCTCGACGATATACATGTGGCGCCAAAGTTTCTCAACGTCCCAGGCGCTTTCGTTGAGAATCAGCTTCCCGCACTCGCGGATTTGCGCCAGCACGGCCGGCGAACTCGGCGGAGTTGTTCCCTCGCCCCAGCCGTAGAGCCCGTCCGCGGTCTCTATCCGCGCCAGTGGATAGCTGGTCCGGTCCCCGATACGCACCAGATATGGCTCAACCTTGGTGATCTTGAGCGGGCTGTTGTCCCGCAACTGGGCGAGTAGCGGAAAGGCGCTCGCCCCTAACAAACCTCCTGCCGTTGCCTTAAGAAACCCGCGACGACCCACCGTTGCACGACCTGAAGGCATGTCAATACCCCCGCTAAAACACAACCCTGAGCGCGACCTGCATTTGCCGCGGATTGCCCACGATAGAGGTGATCGTGCCCACCGCACCGCTTCCAATCGTGGCATTCGGCTGGCCGAACTGCGGATGGTTAAGCAAGTTGAACGACTCAGCGCGGAACTGTACCATCAATCGCTCCAGAGGGCGGAAATCCTTGAACAGCGATGCATCCAGGTTCGTGCGGCCTGGCCCGAACAGAATATCGCGCCCAGCATTGCCATAGGTGTAAAGCGCCGGGGTCGTAAACGCCGTCTGATCGAACCAGTGGCTGAGAGACTGCCCACTCGACAAATTTCCGCTGGCGACGCGGTTCGGACGGCTGCTGGTACCTGTGTTCGTCGTCGAGGTGGCCAGGGTCGGGGTGAAAGGAAGTCCCGTCTGCGCTTGCAACAGGCCATTGATCTGCCATCCGCCCAGTAGAGTGCCTCGAAACCCTTTCGAGCCGAATCCGGGCAATTGGTAAGTCAGACTGAGCGTGAACCGGTGCCGGATATCGAAAGCGGAATTGCCGCGATCGCAGAAGCGGCAAGTCGGATCCTGGGGCGTGCCGGTTCCGCCGCCAAAATCCGTCGCAACGTCGTCTATGGCATGCGCCCAGGTGTAACCGGCCAGGCCAGTCAAACCTTTGGAGAGGCGTTTTTCAGCGGTGAACTGAAACGCGTGATAGTTACTCAGACCGTCCGATGTGTAGTAGTTGATATCAGCCAAGGTGGGGTCGACTGAGTACAACGGCCGGCGGGGCGTGGTGGCTCCGGGGCCCGGAAGTGGTTGATTCGGATTCCAGCCGGTCCCGAGGCGCCGGCCGAGATTTCCCACGTATGCCACTTTGAACAGCGTGTTGATCGGCGTGACTTCCCGTTCCAGAGTGATGTTGAACTGCTCCGCGTAAGCTTGGCTGAAATTACCTGGGACGCCGATGGTGTTGCCCGCGGGCGGGTTGACACCTGTCAGATTGACCGCCGGAGGCGGCGGAAAGCCACCGCTTACGCGCGGGCCCAGGAATTCATCGCCGGGACTGACCAGATCAATTGGACCATAGGGCGCCTGCCGATCGAAACGAAGCAGCGCGCCGCCATTGCCGTTGGGATTGTAGAACAGCCCAAAGCCTCCGCGAACCACCGTATGCGCGAAGGGCTGGTAGGCGAAACCGAAACGCGGCGCGAAATCTTTCCAGTAGCCCTGCAGACCGGCTGTGGGACCAACCCCGTTCTGGCCGGCAACCATCACCTTTGCGGTCGCGAGATTGAAATTAGCCCAGCGATTGGCGACTTCGCTGTAAGGACTGTAATACTCCCAGCGCAAGCCGATGTTGAGTGTCAGTTTGGAGTTCACCTTCCAGTCATCGGCCGCATAAGCGCCAAACTCGATGCCGCGAATGCCCGGCCATACCAGCAAATAGTCCTGTTCGTACAAAGTCGGATAACCCAGTAACATACTCGCAATGGAGTCGCCGCTCGGGCTTACTCCCGGCATGGCCGTGAAGCCTGGGCTGAAGTTGAAGCGGCCATTGCCCTGGTTGGTCTGGTATTCGGTAATCTGACGGCGCCGGACATCCACTCCGAATTTGAGCGTGTGCCTGGAGTGGGTCCAAGTCACGTTGTCGAGTTCTTCAAAGGTGTTCTCACGCCGATAAATGGGAAGAGATCGGCTCATGCCTATTCCTTCATAAGTGGAAGGAGAAAAAATCGGAAGCCCGGTTTGCTGCCCATTGGGATTCGCGTTGGCGACACCCAACTCAACTGCCAGCGGCTCGTTGGACGTGGTGCCGGCCAGCGTGTAATCGACGCGGTAACGGTTGAAGCCTACTCGCAAATCGTTGACGAGCGCCGCAGAGAAGATATGCGTGTAATCCGCCACCGCCTGCTGCACCGGCTGCGCGGACGTACCCGCAAAGGATGCCTCGTCACCTAACGGCAAAGGACGCGATATTCCGGGAATGGTCGTGGGCGGGTATGTCGGTGGAACAATCGTGTTCGTATGCTGAATCGAATAGCGCGCGAAGAAAGTATCGTTGGAAGAGAAGTTGTGATCGACGCGGATATCGCCCTGATCCCAGTTTTGGGTCTGTGTCATGTTGCTTGTATAATTATTCACCAGCCCGTTGGTCAGCGGTAGCGGATACGCGTTGACCATTTTCATGGTCACAGGATCGAAGCGGCTGGCCGGAATCATATTGCCGGGAAACTGAGTCCGCGTGTACGACGATCCGGATGGGGTTGTGGTCATCGGGTCGAAGATTTTCGCCGGCAGCGCGCTGAAGTTGCCCTGGCGCATCGCGGCCGTGGGGACCGTGAAAATCGCAAGATTCTGTGACGTCCTACGGAAGCCCTCGTAATCCACGAAGAAGAAGGTCTTGTTCTTTCCGTTATAGACCTTTGGAAGCTCGACTGGACCGCCAAACGAGCCGCCGAACTGGTTGTATTTGAAGGAGGGGAAAGGCGTGCCCACTGGGTTGAAGAATTGCCGGGCATCCATGGCCGAATTGCGCAGAAACTCGAACGCGCTGCCGTGCCAATCGTTGGTCCCGGATTTGGTGACCACGTCGACGACTGCGCCGGAGTTCCGGCCCTGATCGGCGCTGTACAGATTCGTTTGAACCTTGAATTCCTTGATGGCTTCCACGCCAGGGCGCAGCACAATCGAGAGCGTCAGCCGGTCGTTATCATCGATGCCATCGTAGAGGAAGTCATTCGAGCCTTCGCGGTTTCCATTGGAAAAAATCTCGGTTCCAGGCCGCCGGTCGTCCGGCCGGGTGCCGCTCATGATGGTGCCCCCAACGCTATATCCGGTACCATTGACGCCCGGAGACAGAGTGGCAAGTTGCACGAAATTGCGGCCGTTCAGCGGCAGCTCCTCGGTAAACTGCGTGTTGACGACTGTTCCGAGCGTGGACGATTCAGCCTCGAGCAGCGGCGCAGTGCCCGTAACTTCCAGGGTATCGGTGACCTGCCCAACCTGCAGTTGCAGGTTCACTTCAGCGCGCTGGTTCACTTGCAACTCGATGTTGTTTTGAACGGTTCGGCGAAAGCCCTGCGCCTCGACGGACAGATTGTACGTGCCCGGCTGCAGAATTGTGAACAGATAGTTCCCGTTTTGACCAGTTGTGGCTTCGCGGGAGAGGCCAGTTTGCGCGTTGGCGATAGTGACCTTCGCGTTCGGCACGGTCGCGCCTGTGGGGTCCGTGACGGTTCCACTCAACTCGGCGGTGGCGGTCTGCGCGGCGGCCGGCACAGTGAACGAAAGATACAGCAGAATTGTTGCGAAAGACCTGCGAGCATTCATGACTCTCACCTATTAAGCAAAGTCGGCCTGTACGGAACACCGGCCAAGCCTCTTGGGAAAGCATAGTCTTTTCGACCGCCGGAGACAATCCCCCCCACGGCGGGCACCCGCGGCAGGATTATGGCACGCACCTGGTCTTCTCCAAACACTCTTCGCAGAAAACCATGGCCCCCAACCAATTGTGAGTGGGCCCTCGAACAAAAGGCGCGGGCTGTCGATCTCGACGACTAAAGTACCCTTTTGCCCAACACGTTAGGGACGAACGGCCAGACTGGAAGAAACCGATCATCGCGACGAAGAGCGCTGCTGGTCAGGCGATTCGCACGCGGCGATACTTCAGAATACCTTTGAACAAATGCACCACAGCCAGAACCGGAAGCCGCCGATCCCTTTCATGCAGATATGCTGCGGCAAAGGGGGAGGACTCATCAGTAAAGCGACGTTCATGCGTCGCGGTAGCATCCGATTATCCCGTAACCCGGCATTATTCGAGAACAATGATGTTCTATAATATCGAAATGCGAAAGTGGATTACGGCCGTAGCGTGTGGCTTCGTCTTCCTCAATCTCATGACAGCAGCGGAAACGCGCTGGATCCGGATTGCGTCGTCCAACTTCGACATGTACACCACCGCCGGCGAACGGAGCGCGAGAGCCACCCTCCAATACTTCGAGCAGGTACGGGGCTTCTTCGCCCAAACGATGCCCCACCCCCTCGAAGAATTAGTTCGCGTCCGGATTGTCGCGTTCAATTCCGTGAAGGAGTACGAGCCGTATCGCCTCAATGAGTTTGCGACCGCTTATTATCATTCGACCGCCGATCACGATTACATCGTTATGAGTCACACCGGCGCGGAGACGTTCCCGACCGCGATCCATGAATATGTCCATTTGGTCGTGCAGCATTCCAAGCTGAAGTTTCCGCCGTGGTTAAACGAGGGTATCGCGGAGTTGTACTCCACCCTCAAGCCGATGGGGGATAAGATTCTTGTCGGATCGCTGATTGCCGGCCGCCATCAAGCGCTGCTTCAGGAGAAGTGGGTCCCTCTGGCGACGATCATGGGCGCCGGCCACGACTCGCCTTACTACAACGAGAAGAGCAAGGCGGGAAGTCTTTACAACGAGGGTTGGGCGTTGACGCACATGCTCGCTCTGAGCCCGGAGTACCGGCCGAAGTTTTCCCAAGTTCTGCGGTCGATTTCGGGCGGCACACCCTCGGCCGACGCGCTGGAACAGATCTACGGCAGGCCCATGAGTACGATCGAAAACGATTTACTGGGCTATTTGCGCGGCGGAAGGTTCCAAGGCGTTCTGATTCCTGCAAAGCTCGAGAAAATGAATGATAATCTGGACGCGGAACCGGCGGACGCGTTTGACCTGAGACTCCTTCTGGCTGAGGTCGGCGACCGTCCTTCCAGGGAGGATGCAACACGCCAGGCCTTTGAAGAGTTAATCGCCCAAGATCCGAATCGGGCCGAGGTGTACATCGCTCTCGCCTATCTGGACTGGAGGCAGAAGCGCTCGAGCGATGCGCGCGAACACTTCGCCAAGGCGTTCGAGCTGGGCAGCCGGAATCCTCGGATGCTTTGGGACTACGGACGGATGACGGAATCGGCCGACGCGGCCAAATCAATTGAGGCGCTTCGGGAATTGCTAAGGCAGGAACCGAATCGCCTGGACGTGCGCTTGGAGCTTGCGTCGATGCAACTCCGCTCGCATGCGCCAAAAGAAGCGCTGCAGAGTCTCGTTCCGGTGAAGAAGGTCACCCCTGAGGATGCGGCGCGGCTGCTCACTCTCCTCGCATATGCGAACCTCGAAGCCGGCGATCGCGTGATGGCGCGCAACGCAGCGGATCAATTGAAAAAAGTATCCACCAACATGGAAGAGCGGAACCAGGCGGATCGTATCCTGCAATTTATCGAGTCCTCTCAACCCAATACCGCAAAGCCTGCACTTGCGTTCGAGGAAAGCGGTGACATGCCAGGGCTGAACCGCCGCGATGCAGCGCCCGAAGCGGTGCGGCCAGTGCTGCGGAGACCTTCGCTCACGGGGAATTTTGTGGAGCTTCAATGTGGGGAGCACACCAAAGTTGTGGTAGAAACGGCTGAAGGGAAAAAGCTCTTCCTGATCGAGGATCCGACCAAGCTTTTGGTAAACGGAAAGAGTGGCGAAACCATGGACCTGTCGTGCGGATCGCAAAAGCCGGTCCAAATCCGCATCGAATACGATCCGCCCAGCTCGAACGGCCCAGGCATCGACGGTGTGGTTCGCGTAATACGCTTCAACCAGTAGAGGCGCTCGGCTTGTCAGCTGCAACGGCTCGTTAGATGGCCGGCGACGGCAAGTGTGGGCGCTGCGATCCTTGGCGCGCCCGGCCAACGCGCCGCACGGTGTATTCGGAGTCATGAGCGGCGTCCTCCAAGCGACCGCTATGGGCCTGTTGCAGGTCGCAATGAAGTATACATCTGAACGACAGTCTGATCGCCCGTAGTGGGCCGGTCGCCTGGACAGCGCAATCCGCCGGCCTGATGTGGCTGGCTACTCTATACGCCGCGTCCCGGCGACCCGCTGATTCCGACCGCCGTGTTTCCGGGACGCGCGAGATGGAGCACGCCCCACGCCCACAGCGTTTCGAAAACAGGGCCAAGGGTCTGGCCGTGCGACGTTAGCCGATAGCGCACCGTTAGTGTTGGTTTGTTCCGCACGGATCGGGCCACGATGCCGTCAGCTTCCAGTTGCCGCAGGTGTTGGCGCAGCACCTTGATTGTCACTCCAGGCATGGTTCGCCGAAGTTCGCCAAATCCGAGGGAGCCATCGCCGAGGCGGCGGAAGATCATTGGTTTCCAGCGGCCCTCAATCACCCGGATCGCCGTATAAACGGGACACTGGTTGCGTTCGACATGACTTGCAGCCTCTTTGCTCATGTTCAACACTCCAAGCCACAGGGTACTTCAAAGTGCCTACTTGTGACAGGGCTCGAAGAGACTTACACTGTTATCGAAATATGCCGGCCGCTCGGTTATTCCGCGTGATCCTTCCCGTATCAAGCATCGAGGACGCCACAGTCTTTTACTCTGCTGTCCTCGAGCAACCAGGAACTCGGATCTCTCCCGGACGGCATTACTTCGGGTGCGGCAGCGTCATCCTGGCATGCTTTGATCCACGGGCTGACGGCGATGCTTGGGACGCCAGGCCGAATCCGGACCATGTGTACTTCGCAGTAGACGATCTCGATGCATACTACCGGCGCGTGAGTGGACGACCTGACGGCTCCATCCTTCGGCCAATCGAGACGCAGCCCTGGGGCGAACGCAGTTTTTACTGCGCGGATCCCTTTGGCAACAAACTTTGTTTCGTCGACGACCGAACGGTTTTCACGGGTGGCTTGATATGAGAGCGGCACGGTTCAAGAACCGTGCCCGAATGCACTAGATTCAGCTACTCATACCGTAATGCGGTTACCGGGTCAATGCGGAGGGCGCGGCGTGCCGGGAGATAGCTGGCGAGTAAGGCCACGGCGCCAAGGAGAACGGCTACTCCCGCAAAGATGATGGGATCAGTTGGCTTGACGTCGTAGAGGAGCGTCGTCATGAGACGTGTGAGCCCATAAGCACCGGCGAGACCAATTCCGATCCCGATGGCAGCGAGCGTCATGGCCTGTAGCACGATCATGTTTCTTAGCAGCGGGAGATCGGCTCCGAGCGCCAAGCGGATGCCGAATTCGAGCGTGCGCTGCTCCACCGAATAAGCAATGAGACCATACAGGCCGATGGAGGCAAGCAGGATAGCAAGAAAGGCGAATATGCCAAGCAACAGGGTGTTGAACTGATTGCGAGCGGTGGACTGGACCACGATCTGGTCCATCGTGCGGATGCGTGCCACCGGCAGATCGGCGGCATCCTGGAAGGCCTTCTGGATGGGCGCGGCGATTGAGAAGGGTGCGACCCTGGTACGGACTAACCAGCGCAACGGCATGAACCGATTGTTGAGGGCCATATAGGAATCGCGGACCTGGGAGAGCGGAACGAAGGTCGCCGGGAAAGGGTCGTTGTTGAGACCGCCATCGCGGGTATCGCCCACGATGCCGATAATCTCGCGCGGCGCCTGCACGAAATCGGGGCCCATGCCCGAGCCAATGATGAGCCGCTGGCCGATCGGGTTTTCATTCTTCCAGTACCGCTTGGCCATGGCCTCGTTGATGAGGACGACAGGAGACGCAGCGCTGTCCTCGCGGTCGGTGAAAGCTCGGCCGCGGACGATTGGAATTTGGAATACATCGAAAAAGCGCCAAGTGACGTAATTCCAGGAGGCACCTCCATGGACGGGTCCGTTGGTAAGAGGATGTCCTTCGATGATGAAACCAAGGCCGAGCCCGCCTTCGAGCGGCAGATAAGAGCTGGCAGCAGCGCTCTCGACGCCCGGTATGGCATGCACGCGATCAAGCACTTGCTGGGTCATCCGGGAAATCGCAGCGGTACGATCGTAGCGCGTTCCCGTGAGAGAGGTCTCCATCGTGAGGACGCTGTGGGGATTAAACCCGGGGACGACATTGTGCAACGCGGCGAAGGTGCGAAGGAGCAGACCGGCGCCTATCAACAGCACCATGGCGAGGGCCAATTCGGCGACGACGAGCAGGCTGCGAGCCTTGTTTTGCCGCAGGGAGGAGCCGGCGCGCGATCCCGTTTCCTTGAGGATGGAGTTGAGATCGGCGCGCGAGGCGTGAAGCGCGGGAACCAGACCGAAGAGGATGCCGGTGAGCAGGGATAAAAGAAGTGTAAAGCTGAGGATTGCCCAATCGAGCTGGACGCCGGCGCCCTCCGGACCGATGCGGGGGATGTCGCCAGGGTTCACGGCCAACAGCGCCCGCAGGCCGACCACGCCGATAACGAGGCCAATGATACCGCCGATCAGCGCGAGCAACACGCTTTCGGTTAAGAGCTGGCGGACGATGCGGCCACGGCCTGCGCCGATTGCGGAACGGATCGCGATTTCGCGGGAGCGGCGCGTGGCTCGCGCCAGCAACAGGTTGGCGACATTAGCGCAAGCGATGAGGAGTACGCAGGCGACGGCGCCGAGCAGGACATAGAGAGCCGGACGGACGTTACGCACGAGAAGCTGCTGCATGGGCTCGACCGTGAAGCTGTCTTTGGGACCTAAAGCACCTGGGTACAAGCGCCGGAACTCTTCACCTGCCAGGTTAAGACGGGCCTGGGCGGCAACCAGAGAGACTCCAGACTTGAGGCGGGCGGCCGCGCGGAAGTAATGGCCCTGATTCGTGCTGTTGGGGTCGGCCTGGAAAGGTAAGTAGAGATCGGCGGGCGGATCGAAGGTAAAGCCGGGTGAGAGGACGCCGATGACCGTGTGGGGCTCGCCGCCGAAAGAGATGGCTTTGCCGACGATGCCAGGATCGGAGCCGAAGCGGCGCCGCCATAGACCGTTCGAGAGGACGACCAGGTTGCCGCCACGGGGGCGATCTTCTTCGGCTGTGAAAGTGCGTCCAATGGCCGGCTGAGCGCCGAAGAGATGAAAGAACTCGTAGGAGACATGGATACCCTTTAGCTGTTCGGGACGGTCGCCTCCGCTGAGATTAAGTCCAGGCCCTCCGGTGTCGTAAGCGCTGACATCTTCGAGCACTTGGGTTTGCCGCCGCCAAGTGTTGTACTTGGGCACGGAAGCCGCCGGTCCCGTTCCCTGGGGGGAGCTGTTCATAAGGATGACAATACGGTCCGGCTGGGGGAAGGGAAGCGGTTTGAGGAGGACCGTGTTGACAACGGAGAAAATCGCCGTATTGGCGCCGATTCCGAGGGCCAAAGTGGAAACCGCCGCGGCGGTGAAACCGGGACTTTGGCGAAACATACGGAAGGCGTGTTTGAGGTCGTTTGTTATTGTTTCCACTGGATAGTCCTCGGTTGATTGGCGGCCGGAGTGCGCCCGCGTAAGATTAGACGGGGGGAACCGCTGGAGGTGTTGACGCTGATGACAGGTTGTGAGGGGAAATGAAGAAAACTTCGGTCTGAGGTTGAATCTGATCTTACAGCGGTTCACGAAGAAACTTATCACCAGGGAGAGAGATAAACATGCCAAAGATTGTTCGTTTTCATGAGTTGGGCGGGCCGGAGGTTTTGAAGATTGAAGAGGAGGCGTCGAAGCACCCGGGCAAAGGCGAGGTGCGCTTAAAGGTGCAGGCGGTAGGCTTGAACCGGGCAGAAGCGATATTCATCCATGGTCGGTACGTCGAACAGCCGAAGCTCCCCGCTGGCGTCGGTTATGAGGCGGCAGGCGTAGTGGAGGCGGTTGGCCCGGATGTGGACAAAAACTGGGTGGGCAAACAGGTCGCGACGATTCCATCCTTCTCCATGAACCAGTACGCCATGCTGGGCGAAGAAGTAATTGCTCCGGCCGCGGCTCTGGGTGAGTTTCCAGCAAAGCTGTCAACGGTGGAAGGCGCAGCCATCTGGATGCAATATCTGACGGCCTATGGGGCGTTGGTTGCAATTGCGCATGTGGTCAAAGGCGATTTCGTGGTGATCACGGCTGCGTCAAGTAGTGTGGGTATTGCCGCGACGGAGATTGCGAGGGTCGAGGGTGCTATTTCAATTGCTACGACCCGTAAGAGCAATAAGCAAGCTGAGCTGCTTTCTCTGGGTGCGGACCACGTGATCGCCACTGAGGAAGAAGACATCGTGGCACGTGTGAAGGAGATTACTGGTGGCAAGGGCGCGCGAGTGATCTTTGATCCGGTTGCCGGGCCATTTCTTGAAAAGCTGGCCGAGGCCGCCGCACCGGGCGGGATTGTCTTCGAGTATGGTTGGCTTTCGATGCAACCCACAGCCTTTCCACTGCGAACGGCGCTTGGTAAGGGACTAAGCATTCGCGGCTATTCTTTGATGGAGATCACACGCAATCCGGAGAAACTCGTAGTCGCGAAGAAGTATGTCTTTGACCGGCTCGCGGATGGGCGATTCCATCCGAAGATCGCGAAGATATTTCCGTTTGCGCAGACCGTACAGGCCTACAAGTATCTCGAATCGAACGCGCAGCTGGGGAAAGTTGTGATTACCGTTCCGTGATTCTCGATGCCGTCCGGCGCCTGCGAGGATTCGCCTGCGCCAACGACAGATTAAGGTTTGTAACTCGTGAACTTGGCGCGCTCAAGACCGCGTTGAGCCTCCGGGCTTTTCATGAATGTTTTCCATACGAAGCCGGTGCGAAGATTCTCGGCCATCAGCATCGTAATGCCTGTGTCGATAGCAATTACGTCGGTATCGTACCACTTTGTTAGCGGATTGAACGCATTCACGAAGCCGTACCGGCTCCAGGCTTTCGGCGAGTAGCGATTCTTGATGTTCTTCAGGACGCGGAGCGTGGCTGGCGGCAAAAAGGGCAATGACCCTGCTGCTGCACTCGGCACCACGGTTCCATCTATTGGACCGATTTCCGGCGGCCCGCCCCAAACCACGTATCCGGTTCGTGAATCCGAGGCGGTGATTCCCCAGAGGTCATTGCTGTAATCAGAAAATTGCTTAGCCAGCTCCAGACAAAAGCGGCGATGAACCTCGGTGGCGATAGCCGAGTTCTGGAAGTAGTCCGCATATCGGTCGCGCTTGCCACGAAAATCGAACCAGGCCTGAGGGTACTGATGCACAAATAAAGGCGCAAAGGAACCGATATAGCGGAGCCCATCGTATTCGAACGTGGTACGCTTCCAGTCATTCCATGCCTCAGACGGCAAGGGATGCGACAGCGATCCCAACCCGAGCAGGTACATCATGGTCTGTTCGCTGTAGAAATCCCATCGATAAGGGAGGAACCCAATTTCAGGCCGCCAGCCATGGGGCAATAGTGAAGTGTCCTCGGAGAGCCATGTCCAATCCACGCGGTTGAAGATGTCATGGCTCAAGCGACTGATTTCGGCATAGCGGAAATGCTCACGGCACGTAAGCACGCCACACAGCAAAATTGCCGTATCGATGGAAGAAGCTTCCGCATCCCAGATCCGCTCACCGGTTACGACATTGGCCCAGTGGAAAAAGAAGCCGCGGTGCGTTGGCATTTTTTCCCACAAGAAGCGAAGGGTCGTGATGGCGCGATCGCGCGCGTCTGAGAGAGAGATCCACCCGCGTTGTTGTGCAATACAAAGTGCCGTTAGGCCGAAGCCCGTTCCCGCGATACTCGCGACGATGCCATTATCGGTTGCACGTGTATTACAACGATCCTTGACGAGACCAGTATCAGGATGGGCTTGTTCCCAGAAGAAGAAGTAATTGGCCTTTTCCAATTCGTCGAGGAAGGCATCGTCCTCCGATGACAAAGGAGCGGCGGGCACAACGAGTGCCGGCTTCTCAGCAGCAATTGCTGGTTTTGTAGCTTTGTCATCCGCGGCAATCAGACGACGCGCTAGCGCGGGGGCGAGGAGCGGCAACCCGGCGGCTCTGATTATCGTCTGAAGCATTACGCGGCGCGAAGATGCGCACAAACCGAGATATTCTGCACCCACTACCATCTAATGTAGTGGAGTAGCATGGCTGCCGGATGGGCAGCATAAGGAAGAACCCATGTGGAAGAAAGCGGTGATTTGGGGCGCGGCGGTTTTGGTGATCGCTATTGCGTTGGTACTACTCATCCGCAACAGGCTCCAAAAGAATGGCGTTTTGATCGAGGGCGCCATTCTGATGCAAGACCCGGATCCGAGAAGACAATTGCCAGTTTCCGGAGTCGAGGTCACGGCCGCAGTCGGAGAGATAATGGTGCACAGCCGGTCGGATGCCTCAGGGTTTTTCCGGCTGACCGTGCCCAGGGCGCTTTGGCGAAGTGAAACCGCCGACCTCGTTTTTCGGCATCCCGGTTATCAGCCCATGCACATCACGGAACGGCTGACCGATCAGATTTACGTGATCCGAATGGCAGCAGTCGCTGCGAAAGCCGTTCCCGAACCATCCGGTACGCAAGCAACCCTTAAGGATGTCCGCGTAAGATATGCGACGAAGGCCACGACGCCAATCGACGTAGGGAGTATCGCGAAGACCTTCGAAGTCATCAACGTTGGCGACCTTCCGTGCAATGGGGCGGCCGTTTGTTCCCCGAACGGTAAATGGAAGGCGGCGATTGGCGGATTGACGCTGGATGCAGGAGAGGGCCATGAGTACCGCAATGCAAGGGCCTCATGCATAGCAGGGCCTTGTCCTTTTGCAAGAATTGAATCGGATCAGTTTTCTCGAGGCGGCCGTGTTATCAAAGTGTTGGTGCGAAACTGGTCCGACACCGTGACATTTCTGGTGGAAGCAGAGGTGATTCAAACGATACCCAGCGACTCGGTCCGCAACGCTTATCCCATTATCTTTGGGCGAGAAATGAGTTTCACTCTACCTCCGACGGCGCAAGGGCCGAGCATCGAGGCCGACATAAACGGAGCCGAGATAATTTTTCCTTTGGGGCCCGCACTCACTTTGCCCTGGGCCGTTTGTAATCTTCAGGTGGGGACTGATCGAACAAAACTATACAGGTGCGAGCTGAAGACCGGATACCGGTTTCAGTAAAGCGAGAGTGCACAGGTAATCGAGGTCATCTGCGAGCGCAGTATTTCCTCCACTCGCAGATGTTGGCGCCGGCTTCACTTTCGCGAACCGCGCAGATCAGGCAGCCTTCAACTTGAGCCTCACCTTCGGGAAATCAACCTCCATCCGAGCCACCATGTTGAAATAGTTTTCAAAGATGTTGAGCGCGACCAGCGCCACGATGTCGACCATCTCTCCGTCGGAGAGTCCCACCCGGTGAAGCTCCTCGGTCGAGCAGTCACCGTTCTCAGCGACCAGTTCTCTCGCGAATCTCAAGGCAGCCTCGATCTTCGAATCAGCAGCGCGGCCCTCGCGGCTGGCCAGGATCTGATTGTCTGTCAGCCCCAGCTTTCGCGCAATGGTCGTGTGGTAGGCCAGCGAATATTCGCAAAGATTCGCTTGTGCAACAGCCAACGCCACCTGCTCCCGCACTTTCTGATCGAGCTTATCGCCCGCCAATGCCCGACTAAATTGCAGGTAGCCTTCCAGAACTCTGGGCGACTGCGCGAGGGTCTTCATCATGTTGGAGGAAACGCCGGTCTCGGTGCTCGCGGCGGTCAGAAGCCGCTTCGTCGCATCGCCCGCGTTTTCAAGCTGGATAGGTTGAATGGTTTGCATAAAAGTATCTCCTTAGTCGTGCGGTCATTTCTGTTACTCTTTCTGATCGCCGACATATTGGATGACGGTCGCGCCACTCCCACTTGTTGAGCACACGCGCCAAGTTTTAACCAACTTTACAGATGTCGGGTAATGTAAAATTGGAGTTTCAAAGAGAGCTATGCCATATCAACCTGGCCGGCATTTCCTTCAGATTCCCGGACCCACCAACGTTCCAGACCGGATTCTGCGGGCCATCGACAATCCGACGATCGACCATCGAAGCGCGGAATTCGCTGCTTTGGGCACCGCCTGCCTGGAAGGCATGAAGGCCATTTTCAAGACCACCAGCGAGGTCGTGATGTATCCAGCGTCGGGGACTGGCGCCTGGGAGGCTGCACTGGTCAACACGCTTAGCCCGGGTGACCGGGTGGTGATCTTCGAGTCCGGTCAATTTGCGTCGTTGTGGTCGAAGATGGCGAAAGGCCTCACGCTAAAGGTCGACGCGATTGCCGGCGACTGGCGCCGTGGCGCGGATCCCGATGTACTTCGCGCAAAACTCGCGGAGGACGGGCAACACGAAATCAAAGCCGTGATGGTGGTCCACAACGAAACCTCCACCGGTGTGAAGAGCGATATCGCGGCGATTCGAAAGGCAATGGACGCAGCCAAGCATCCGGCGCTGCTGTTGGTCGATACCATTTCTTCGCTGGCTTCCATGGACTACCGCCACGACGAATGGGGTGTCGACGTGACAGTGGCTGGTTCGCAAAAAGGCCTGATGCTGCCTCCAGGCCTCAGCTTCAATGCCATCAGCGGTAAGGCGCTCGCCGCGAGCAAGGGTTCTCTTCTTCCGAAGAGTTACTGGCGTTGGGAGGAAATGCTGGAAGCTAATCGCAAAGGATTCTTTCCGTACACCCCTTCGACCAATCTGCTGTTTGGCCTGCGCGAAGCGTTGAAAATCTTGATCGAGGAAGAAGGTCTCGACAATATTTTTAGACGCCATGACCGGCACGCCGAAGCTACGCGCCGGGCGGTTTCCGCGTGGGGCCTGGAAGTGTTTGCCCAGTGTCCGGAGCAATTCAGCAGCTCGTTGACCGCTGTGCTGTTGCCGGCCGGCTTTGACGAGGCGGAGCTGCGCGGGATCATCCTGCGCAAATTCAACATGTCGTTGGGCGCTGGATTAGGCAAACTTGCCGGCAAAGTGTTTCGGATCGGCCACCTGGGCCACTTCAACGATCTGATGCTGGCCGGAACGCTCTGTGGCGTGGAGATGGGTTTGGAACTAGCGGGCGTGCCGTCACCGGAAGGGCGGCGTGGCCGCGGCACTGGCCCACTTAACCGAGCGCGCACGAGGTTGAGTGCGGGACGGCCATGGGCCGGAATATAACAGCGGATAATGGCAACTAACGATCCGGTCAATCGTTTCCGGACGTGCAGCTTCTGCGGCCATAGACCTCCTGGTCGCCTGCTCCGAGCTCCTTCGGGTGTAACATAGAACCTGCCCGATTTTACCCTCAAGATCGGTTTCGACGCGAGCGGCCGCGCCGCGGAAGCGAAGGTTCGTCTACCGGATGAGTCCCTGCGGCCCCGTGAATTACTTCCCATTTTATTGTCTCTGACGGACGCCATTGTTGCGATGTCGGAATCCTGGGCCGCCGAAAATGGCAAAGCGATCTCCTGCCGCGCCGGCTGCGGCGCATGTTGCCGCCAGCTTGTGCCCGTCAGCGAGTTGGAGGCGCTGCATCTGGCACACCTAGTCGACGCCATGCCAGCTGACCGCCGGGAGCGTGTCATTCAACGCTTTAACCAGGCCCTCGAACGAGCCGCGCCCTCTCTCCGGCAGTTCCGTGCTGCGATCGGCGACGCGGCGGTAGAGGAGATCGGGAAAGCCGCCGATCCGTACTTCGCTCTTGGCATCCCGTGCCCCTTCCTCGAACAGGAAAGATGCAGCATTCATTCGGATCGCCCTTCGGTTTGTCGCGAGTATCTGGTCACTTCGTCACCCGAACATTGCGCTCGAATGGATGGGGCTGAGGTGAAGCGTGTGCCGGTTCCTTCAACTGTTTCCTGGGCGCTATTTCGCTTCGGTCCGGGATCCGAAACGACGGAGCCGAAAGTCATGCCGCTGATTGAGTCGTTGAATTGGGCGGCAGCGCACAAGGGCGATCCCGAACCGTTGCTTCCCGCCGGGGAGCTGTTTCGAGATTTCATCCGACAGATCTCGGGCGATAATGTGCCGGGTTAGGTCGTGCAGAGCTGACTTGCCCGCCGTAACCAGCCTGACAGCGCTTCAAGAAATCCCGTGTAGCTGCAAGATCCGGATTCCACAGAACTTGTTTCTTCACCTGTCCAGTTACGCCGTACGTCTAAAATGTAGGCGCGCCGGGAAGCGTCAAAGTGCTCCGGGACCGGCTTCCTCCGAACGGTCAGGAGCAACCCGGCGCGCCCTTGTTCGCCTTAGGGCTCGATACGAGGTTTGTCGCTTAGGCATTCCCCCGGCTGAGGCTGAGGCTTACGCCTTATTCCAACGCGCCTTCGAAAACCCGCAGAATCAAGATGTGAAAATGCGTATACTCGCCTTCGGCTTCATTTGGACGGTCAGTCTTTGCGGCCAGTACGGCCATCAACGCTTTAGCTGGCAGGAGGCCTGCTTCAAGAACCCCGGGGCTCCTTTCTGCCAAGGAAGCGACTTCGCGGTCAAGCCGACGAAGAACGCGGCGCCTGGAAGCAAGACAACAGACTCGGGCCCATTCACCTCGACGCCCGAGAAGGTGACGCCCTCCGTGATCGTTGCCGGAGGCATCGACTGGCGATTTGCGGATCCCTTGGCGGACGCGCTGGTGGGGTTCAACGCCGGCAAGCTCTCAACCTCGCCTTTGGCCCACAGCCTGATCGACCAGTTGGGAGCCAGCCAGGGCCTTAGTGCAGCCGACATGCAGAGGATCTTTGAGGGGCTATCCGGAGTGAATCAGGTCGCGATCTCTGTCCACGATAACCGGATCGTGGTCATGCTGACTGGCCGCAGGCCAGATTCAACTCTTCCGGCGCTCGAGGGGGGCTGGAAAACCGTACCAGTTGCCGGAAACGCGCTGCTGGTCGGGCATGCCGAGGCGGTGGACCAGGCGGTCCAGCGTATCGCGTTGGAGGGCTCGCCGAGTGAGTTGACGCGCTCGGCCGAGGAGCTGCAGGCCAGCAGCGAGTTTTGGGCAGTCGGGTCGGCCAAGGTAGTCGGTCCACAAGCTGTGAGTGCCGGCGTGAAACGATTCTCGCTGACATTCTCGATCCGAGACCACCTCACGAGCGAGGCAGCTTTCGAATTCAACGGCGTACCGGACGCCAAAACACTCGATATGTGGCCGATCACGCCCGGCGGCGCTGTGATCGACGGCAATGTGGTCCACGCGAGAATGGCAATGAATGCCGATGAAGTGCAGCAGCAACTCGGCCAGATCGCTCTCAGTCCTCTCGGGCAGCGCCTGACAGCTCTGGTTATGGTAGCGCGTTATCTTCCTGTGCGTGACACTACTCTGCCAAAGCAGACCAAGCCGGTTATTTATGGCCTGGACGACGGTCCGAAAGAAGTGACCCAGTACCCGAACCGGTAGCAAAGAGCAGGGCTGTCAAAGACAGGAAAGCAGATAACTACAATCAACGCGCTCGTACCTGATCTGGCTGGGCGTAGTACCCAAATCGCGTGCGCGCTGTTAGTCCAGGCTTGTCGATCTTAACATCGAGGGAATGGAAATCGTTTGGACCGTCCCCGGCAAGACCCTCGAAGGAGAGGACATAAAAGGCGTTCGCGTCCGCAATGCAGGTTGCGATCTCGCCCGCAATATCGTTACTGGAATTGAGAACCCGGCCTCCGCTTTGAGTCGCAAGAACCTGCAGCCCGAGGTTTCCAATCTGCACCTGACTTGGTTTCTTTACTGCTTTTACGAACTCCAGGTAATATGACGTTCTCAATCCGGCCGCATCCGCCATTCCTAACGGATCGATACTGTACAGAGTAATGCGAGCCCGCCGCAGACCGTCCTCAAGAGCAACAATGTCATTGAAAAGCCCCTGCTTGTATTTTGCGCTCAGCTGTATGCCCGGGCCGGTTAGAAGGGGCCAGCCCGGACTGATCCAGATTACGAGTTTTCGTCCGGGTCTGGTCACTTCGTAGTCGATGAGTTGCTTTAGCGCGGTCAGAGAGCTCTGAAGCCGCTCACCGGCGCCGTAGACTCCTTGTGATTTGCGAGCAGTACGTAGACCGAATTTGCTCTGATTCAACTGTGTAGCCAGTGCGTTTCCGTCTTGCGTGGGCGAGCTCCCGATGGCCGCTCCCGTATCGGTAAAGAAAACCATTGATACCGGGTGCGGCAGCTCTCCGCCGTCGCGCCGTAGAAAGTTCTCGATTTGCCCGCGCTCGTACGATACATTTCCGAATGTAGTGTTGACTTCATCCATAAGCAAAATGACTTCTACGGGCGAATCAGCCGCGGACGCCGCGCCCGCCATGGCCTCAAAAGACAATATTTTCTGCGGCTGTTTATTGTCTAGGAGCTTGCTGAAAAATCGGACGACAGAGTTCCTGGAATTGCTTTAAACGAGTTTTTTTGGGTCAGGTTGGAAGTCTGCGCGGGGACCGCAAGAGCAATGCGGGCGGCTGCAGACTGGTGCGGCGAGAGCGTTTCAGCATGCGGCCGACTGCAACTTCGGAATTCGCCAGAGGTTGAACGCCGCCGCAGTGAAAGTGAACAACCACCACAGCTTGTCGCGGCCTCGTAACTTCACTTTGCGCAACGGCCCGACCGATTTCATCCAGCCGAAGGGTTTCTCCACCCAGTAACGCTTGGCCTGACTGATCTGATAGCTGGTGTGCCGGGTGGTTCTGCCGTCTATGGCGCTCCTGCGATGGCGATCATTCTGCGCCACGTGCGGCGTGATCTTGAGTTCGCGTAGTGCGGCAACAAAATCTTTGGTGTCGTAGGCCTTGTCCGCGCCCAGAGTCATGGGCTTGTTGCTCTTGCGTCGTTTCTGGTACGCCATCAGCAGCGCCGCATCTCGCTCGGCGTGTCCATCGGCTTCGGTCAAATAGGTTCCCACGATCAAGCCACTGTGATTTTCTACCAGCGTGTGCCCCAAATAACTCAGGCGCGCCTCGCTGCCGGAACTTTTGCGGTACAACTTGGCGTCCGGGTCGGTCTTGGACTCGTGGGTCTGATTGCTGCGCCGGTCACCGTGAAAGTTTTCCCCATCTTCGGAACCACCATCTTTGCGCTGGAAACTCTTCTGCGAGGCCCAGGCTTCGATCAGCGTCCCGTCTAAAGAGTGAAGTCCTCTTGCTGCAAGCCGGCGATGGGCTTTCCCGACTTATCAGTTATGACCACGTCGAGCGTGATGCGGTGATCGTCACCAGGAGGCGGCACAGACTCCGGAGATTGCGATTGCCCCGCTAGTACATGCTGCGCAAATGCACAAAAAAGCGAAAAGCAAAGTAAATAGATCGCCCGCCCACACCGGGTACCCATGACAATTCCACCTCACTTCAAGTTTAGACCTTCGACCCATAACAGGCCCTGCTTTTGCGATCTACGTCTTCGCAGTGGCGGCGGCCGGCGCCTCATGTAATTGGCGAACCTCCGTTTCGCCTCCACCGGCCACTTGGAGGAAGTACTTGGTATGCTCGATCGCCTCTTGCTTCGAGTTCGCTTGGATGATAGCGAAGCCGCCAATCACTTCTTTCGTCTCCGCAAACGGTCCGTCAGTCACGGTGAACTTTCCGTCCGAGAGCCGGACGCGCGCCCCGGCGGCGCTGGGCAGACATCCCTCGGTCGCAATCAGCCAGCCCGCTTGCATCGCCTCCCCAATCAGCTTCCCCATCTCGGCCATCTCCTGCTGGGTTGGAGGGCGCTCGGGTTTGCCCGGTTTGTACAAACACAAAAATCGCATTGTAGTCTTCCTTTCCTTGAACCTTCTACTAGTACATCGAACAGGAGTGGGCAAGATCGACAGGTTCAGCGTCTATTTTGGAAGAAATTGTAGGTGCTCATCCCGGCTCGTACGTCTAAAGATGCTGCCAGTACTGTAACGTTTTGTCCCACAGCCCGTACCTACATATATGATCAGAGAACGCCCATCGAACGGTTATTACTATTCCGGCAGACGCATCGGTGACCCTTGTGGTTGGTGATATCAATTGAAAAGGACTGGTTAAGGTTTGTTATCGGGATCAACCTCTGGAAATGCTGGCGATAGACATTCGCACGCGGGGGTAACTTGGAACAATCGTGGTGGGTTCTAACAGTGATCGCCTCCGTTTCATCGGCTCATGTTCTCGATTTGCGCCGCTTCGCGCCCTTTGACTTCGGATCTGCGGCTTTGGCCACGGTCCTAAAGCATCTCAACCGTTCAGCGCCAATGAATGTCCGCGTCGGTTTGTCAGTGATAGTTTTGGGCCAAGAATACCCGAAAATTCACCAGTTGCATCGCGCATAGGCGTTGCCTGGACGTCCATCCAAATCGCCGATCCGTCCTTTCGACGAAATGTGAAATGAAATGGATCTGCGCTGCCGGTTTTCTTAAAATCAAATAATCGTTGTGCTGACTCCAAGTCTTCGGGGAAGACATAGCTGAATGACGGTTGCCCGATCATCTCGGAGGGAGTTGTACCCAGCATTTCAGCCATCCGGGTGTTGACGTAGACCGTCTTCGCTTCTGTGTCAATGATCCAGATGCCATTTTGAGTTTTTCTCCTGTCGTCGAGCATTGCTTCTTCGGAATCATCCTTGATCCCGCTATGAAGATCGAGGTTCATTCGGACGATGAGCAATTATGGACGCTCCGCCACCGATTGTTCTATGCTTTGTGTTCGCAGTTGTCGTGGGGTACTTCATCGGGAGAACCACGAGCATCCGTGATCGCAGCTCCGGCAATCGGAGTAGGCGCCGCCCCGGTTCTGCTGATCCAAGCTAATCGTTACACTCGGCGAATCGCGTGGTAGACGACGAGAACCACTACGGCACCGATAACGGCGACGAGCAGACTATACAGATTTAGTCCGGTCACTCCAGCGGCACCAAAGGTATTGAACAGCCACCCGCCTACGATGGCACCCACAATGCCCAGGAAGATATCGAGAATCAAGCCTTCCCCGCGTTTGTTTACCAACTTACTGCCGATGAATCCGGCAAGTAATCCTAAGATAATCCAAGCAATGAACGACATATGTTTATTGTTCCTTTAGATTACTCTGTCCAACACGCCAGGGCGGAGCAAAGTCTACCTCCACCGAAGACTGTACAGTGAAAATCTCTCATCGTCAATCCTCTCTGACGCCCGCGCTCGGTACCCCTTCACTTTGAACCGATTCCGGTGTTATCCAATGCCCGAACTCTCTCCAGCGTTTTGGAAGACGAGACGCAATTGAGGACACAACCTTTCGGATCAGACGCCAACCGGGGTGGCGTGAATCCAGATACAAAGCCAAAGCGGGGATACGTTCCGCATATCGCGCCAAAGGGGCAGACGTACCAGCCCAGAAGACGAGATCATGGATGCGACTTCCGATAAGCTCCTCGATCAGGTACGAGCGAAGTACCTGCGAGACTGAATCACGGTGGTATTCTCGATCGTTGTTCATTTGAAACAGCACCGTCGCTCGCCCACCGTCACACCAACCGCCCGCTACACTCAACCATTCGCCGTCGCGCGCTTGCAGGCCGACCAATATTGGCTCGCTTATTGCCGCCAACATTTTGAGCGCTCTCTTGATTCCATTCACATCTGCGGGTATGGACGATTTTCCTCTCAGATGCAAAGCCGCCAAGCAAAAGCGCTCGAACAGCACCTGTGAGACGTAAGAACCTCCGGTTGCTTCGAACCGCCGTCGGTAATAACGAAAGTTTCGTCGCGTGCGGGCACCGAGCACATTCAAGAACTCGTCGAAGCTAGAGGGCAGTGGCATATGACTGTGATTCTCAACTTGGAAGGAAACCGTCTCCATGTCCATCGAAGAAGCGAACCTCGACACAGTCTGAAGATTGAATCGGTCGCGTGGTACAACGAGTCTCAACGCTCGCGCCCTACCGGAAGCGAGGAGCAATCCTGCGGCTACGTTCAAGACGTGTTCGCGATGCACTGGCTCCGAGACGATATTCAAGCCCAATGTTGTGTCACTGTAAACGATCCCAGTAGGACATCCCAACAACAGCCTTTCCTTGGCATAGACTACACCCACCACGCGGTTGTTGCAGGTTATCGCCACAGCGCACGGCTTCCAATGTTTTTCAGATACAGATGCTAGGAAGAAATCTGGATGAAAGGTGCAGTGCCGATCCAATAATAATTGCTTGGCCCTATCCGCAAGCGATCTGATTGCTGCTGGGCTTGAGCACAGCGTCGCCGAATAAGCCTCGCCGATCTCAGATGCAGGTTTACTTACCAACATCTTATCCCCGTCCGAACCGCGTCCGTCAAGAACTGCGGTATGTTGCTGGGTGAGAGAATATCACAAGTCGGCACGGGGAGCGAAGCAACGGCTGCGGCTGCGGCTACTTCGCTCCGTGCTCGATCAGGCTCAGGAAGTCTCCAGAGATCCCCCCACCATCCGGCTCCCGCATACCTTGACACCCGCCATGTCGCCAGCCGCGATCTCGCTACAACACAAGTCGACGGACGCACACGGCCACCGATTAATCGGCAAGACCGTGGGGCGCGTGGAGATCCGCGTATCGTTCACGTAAGTAAGTCTACGAACCGACTTATGGAATTGCCGGTGACCTGACATCGCTGGTCAGAGGAGCGTTCCTTGGCTGGCGGCGTTGCATTGCCCCCGGATGCGCGGTCGGCACAGGCGTCCAGCGCGGAGGACTTTTCACAGCCCGATCTGCTTGATCAATGAGGCAAAACGCAGGTCAGCCCGAAGATCATCGAATACAGGATCGACTTTCAGCGAGGTAATGGCTTGACTGCGCTCGGTCACGGCCCTTTGTAACCATTCGAATGCTTTCCCCGTTTCCGCCAGTCCGATGTAAACTAGCGCAAACGCGTATGGGGAAACATACCGAGTCTTGGAGAGGGTACGCAGTTGAGCGAGTACCTTCAGCGCTTCACTGCGATTTCCATTGCGTGCATATGCGTGCCCAAGATTAGCCAAATGCACCGGTGTAGCCGTGGCTTCAAACGCCTTCCGAAACCGGATGACCGCATCCGGAAACCTGCCGCGGTATTCCTCGATCTGCCCTAAATACATATTGGCAATGGGATGATTCGCGTCTAGCTCTAAGGCTCTGTGGCATGCATCGGCAGCTTCATCAAATCGCCGGGCATATGCGATCCGGTGCGCATAACTCGCCCGGTAGAGAGCCGAAAGTGGATCGAGAGCCATCGCTTTTCGGCTCTCCTCCAGCGCTTCAGCCGACCGGCCTCGAATCGCCAGGTCGTTACCGAGCCAATGGTGCGCAAGTGCGTAGCTGGGGTTGAGATCCACAGCCCGCCTGTATTCCTTTTCGGCGGCGGCGAAATCCCAATCCTCCAATCCTTGGGCGTGCGCTAGCGAGGTGTGTGCTTCAGCCAGGGAGTCGTCCAGAGCTAGAGCTTTCAAAATGGCGGACCGTTCTTGAGCCTTGAATTGGAGCGGCGGAACGATCTCGAGGTACGCCAAACCAAAATACGAATCTGCCAGCCCTACATAGGCGAGGGCATAGTTAGGCTCACGGGTGATCGCCTCTTGAAAGTATTCAATGCCTTTCCCTAAGGCGTCCGGCGTTCGCTTGAACCAGTAGAACCGTCCCAGCATGAACGCCTGGTAGGCAGCCGGATCAACGGCCACAGGATGCGATAGCCGGCCGGCATCTTTTGCCGTCAAGCTGCTCGTGATTTGCTCAGCCACGGCGCGTGCTACATCCTGTTGCAATTGCAAAACATCTTCCAGATCTCTTTCGAACGTTCGGGACAGGAGGTGCCGGTCCGTTGCGGCATCTATCAATTGAGCTGAGACTCGAACCCGGTTGCCGGAGCGAAGCACGGTACCTTCCACGACGGTGTCGACACCCAGCTCGCGGGCGATCTGCGGGAGCGGCTTGCGTGCCTTCTTGTACTGCATGGTTGATGTTCGCGAGATGACGGTCAGGCCCCTAACACGAGCGAGCTGGTCGATAATTGCGTCCGTCATGCCGTCGGCGAAATACTCCTGCTCGTCATCATGTGAAAGATTCTCGAGAGGCAGCACTGCAATCTTGTAGATCTCTGAAGCAACAGACACCGGATGGGCGGTGCGACGACGCGCTGCCCAAATCGAGCCGATTAAGGCCATTGACACAACCAGGACGGCTGCCATTCCCATCCGCGAGATCCGCGGCGGCCTATCTGGCGCCGGCGACAAGGTTGGCGTGCGGTCCGCAGGTTGCGGCGTCACCAGGAATCGGTAACCGTGCCTAGCCACCGTCTCAACAAAACGTGGGGTTTCAGCGGAATCGCCGAGCGCGGCCCGCAATTTCTTCACGGCATTGTTCAGACCGCTTTCAAAATCCACGAAGACATCGGAGGGCCACAATCGACGTTGTAGCTCTTCACGTGTTACTACTTCGCCGGGGCGCTCCAGAAGAAGGGCTAGAATTTGGAAGGGTTTCTGTTGGAGCTTAATTTTGACTCCATACTTGCGCAGCTCGCCGGATTCGAGATCCAGTTCGAATACGGCGAAGCGGACACGAGATCTTCTGATCGAAGCCTGCGGCGCCATGGCTCTCTGGGGGAAGCCCTTTCTTCGGTATATCTGAGCGCTTAAGTTTATCAGATCTATAGGATTAGGTGGATAGACAGGGTGTAGTCGGAAAATATTGACAATTTCGCTGCCGTGCGTGAAAGTCCTTGGATCTATGTCCAACTCAAACAAGACTTCCGTCTCCGGCGAGAAGCATCCTGGCGCCAGCCGCCGAAGATTTCTTAGCTACCTGGGCGCTGCCCCGTCGATAACAGCGTTAGGCGGAGCCGGCTTGCTCTCCACGCTGGAAGCCCCGAGCGCTCTAGGCGACACCGGCCCGCTTAATGCATCGCAGCGCCGGCATCGCGCTTTTGCGATTCGCCGCGATGCAGCGATGTTGCAACGGGACCGTCCGGAGCAGGTATCCACCAGCAATGGCGACGAACAGCTTTACCCGAATCGGATCGCGCAGCTTTACGAAAGCGCTGCCGCACAACCAACTGGGCGAGGTGGATCTCAATGCCTACAATGCCATGCTAAGTGCGCTCAATACCGGCCAGTGGAGCGATTTCGAAGCGATTCCGCTCGGCGGCACGGTCAAGCTGGCGGACCCGCAGGCGGCGTATTGTTATGCCATGGTGGGGGCCGACCCTGCCGCGATCGCGTCGCCTGCCGCGCCGGCGTTCAGCAGCGCTCAAACGGCAGGGGAGATGGTAGAAGATTACTGGGCCGCCATTACGCGCGATGTTCCCTTCAGTCAATATTCGTCCGACCCCACTATTGCCCAAGCCTGCGCTGACTTGAGTAAGCTATCAGATTACCGCGCGCCCAACGTCAATGGCCAAATAACGCCCGATGTCATCTTCAGGGGCCTTTCTCCAGGCGAGACCATGGGCCCACTGGTGTCGCAGTTCTTGTGGAAGACAATACCGTTCGGCGCGGCCCAGTTTTCCCAGCTTTACCGTACGACTGTCCCCGGTGACGATTACATGACTACCTACCCGGCCTGGCTGAATGTGCAGAAGGGCGTTGCGGCCGGCTCTAATGTCTTCGACTCCACTCCGCGGTACATTCGCAACAACCGCGATCTAAGTGAATACCTGCATCGGGATTTCATGGGCCAGGCCAACGTTCTGGCTACTATGCTTCTTTTGAGCTACGGAGCTCCTGCGCTAAATCCAAACAATCCATACCTGACCTCAGGTACGCAGGGGGGATCCATCACTTTCGGCAACCAAGCCGCGTTGGACCTCATGTGGAGCGCTCCTATCAACGCCCTGCACGCGGTGTGGTATCAGAAATGGCTGGTCCATCGCCGGGTTCGCCCGGAAGCCTTCGGCGGCCGCATACATAATCTCGTCACCGGAGCCGCGAAGTATTCCATCCATTCCGATGTGCTCAACTCGGCCGCCTTGCAGGCGACTTTCAAGGCTCATGGTAACTATCTCCTCCCGATGCCTTATCCGGAAGGATCGCCGATACACCCCTCCTATCCCGCTGCGCATGCCGTGGTTGGAGCGGCCGGCGTGACGATGCTCAAGGCGATGTTTAACGAGTCGTTCGTGATTCCCAGTCCCGTGGTCCCGTCCGACGATGGACTGACGCTGGTTCCCTATACCGGAGCTCCTCTCACGGTGGGCAGCGAGTTGAATAAGCTCGCCGCGAATGTGTCGCTGGGCCGGAATGCTTGCGGAGTCCACTACCGTTCAGATGGCGTCGAAGGAATGCGGCTGGGAGAAGAGATCGCTATATCCATACTTCGCGATATGGCCACCGTCTACAATGAGCAGTTTGCGGGATTCAGCTTCACCCGCTTTGATGGCAATCCGATTACGATCTGCCCGGAATGTTAATTGAGTGCGGCTCGACCGGAGCGTTGAATTGGAACATGGTCGTTCAATCATAAGACGCCGCAGACGCCGCGCAACGCTCTCCGTACCCTGGCTCACACAGCGAAACGCATCCCGCGATCAGCGACGTCAATATGTTAAATGATCCATCGAACTATTATGACGGCGCTGACCCTTTCGAGACTGCTACTGGCTCAGCAATCGGCCGACCAGCAAGCGGATCCAGATAAGCCTGCTGACGCTACTTCTCCAGCCAATACCAAGGCCGCCTCTGGGCCTCGGTCGCCACAATGGAAGGGACTTAGCGTAAAAGAGAAGCTTCGTTACGATTGGCTGCATCTGTTCGATCTTGACAACATGGTTTTCGCGGGAATTGGCGCGGCTTTCGACCAGTTGCGGGACCGGCCGGGCGAGTGGGGCGAGGGCTGGGGCGTTTTTGGCGAACGATACGCCTCACACGTGGGCCAGTACATAATTCAACGCAGCATCATGTTCCCTGTCCAGGCGATCGATCACGAGGACACGCGTTATTTTCGATCGACCAGGACAACATACAAGGGGCGCCTTGCAGATGCATTTCTGCATACCGATCTGGCGCCATAACGACAGCGGGGGCATGATGCCCGCCTACAGCGAATTTCTGGGCGATTATGGAGCAGCCTCTGTGTCTCGACTATGGTGGCCGCGGCGTTATCACACGGGATCAGCGATATTCATAGCTGGTTCGGACACAATCCTGGTTGATGCAGGCATACACGTCTTCCAACGAGTTCAAACCAGATATCAAGCGATAGTTGCACCTGAGGCATTGATGCCCTTGTCAAGAAAACAGTTCTTTCACCGCTTGGCCCTTTCCATCTTTAGTGACGTATACAGGCCTCTTTTCCACAACGAACGATTGGGTCGGAGGAATACCGAGAGCATGATAAATCGTGGCATGCAAATCTTCGACTGGGACGGGATTCTCGATGGTAGTGCAAGGCCGTTCGTCTGCGGTCTTTCCATACACGAAGCCCCTCTTGATGCCGCCACCAAACATCAGCACGGAGCCCGCAGCGGTGAAGTGTCGATGCATCCCATAGTGCTTGGGCAATTGCATCACGTCGGGCGTCTTGGCTTGATCCTTAACCTCTTTGCCAACCTTCCCCTCGGTGATTGCATCACGTCCAAATTCGCTCGCTAGCACCACTAGCGTGCGGTTCAGGAGTCCCCGCTGTTCCAGATCCAGGATGAGCTGCGCGACCGGCGCGTCGATCTGCTGCTTCATGCCGACTGCGCGATCGTGGCCGCTTTCATGCGTGTCCCAGAAACGGAACGGAATGTACTCGGTCGTGACCTCGACATAGCGGGCGCCGGCCTCGATCAGACGGCGCGCCAGAAGGCAGCCTTGGCCGAATCGTCCGGTATTGTAGATATCGAAGCTCTGGCGGGGTTCGAGAGATAAGTCGAAGGCTTTGGCCGAAGGCGATGTCAGTAGCCTGTCGGCGGCGTCCAAAGACCGAACCAGCGATTCACGCTGAAAGTCTCGGGCATGCTGATACACGGGCTCCTCGGAGAGCAATTGCTGGTAGAGACGCCGGCGGCTCTGAAAGCGTGCCGCACCGAGTTCGACAGGCGGCCGGACTGCTGACGCCGCGTCCTGCGGATCGGTAATCAGGAATGGCCCATACTCAGATCCCAGGAATCCAGCCGTATGAAAGGCTTTGACGGCCGGACTTTCAGCTCCGATTTCCAAGTCCTGTCCGATAGCCACGAACGCCGGAACGGTAGAATTCTTCGGGCCGAGCGTCTTCGCAATCACCGCCCCCAAATGAGGCATGGCGACCGTTTGTGGCGGCACGTATCCGGTGTGCCAATGATATTGATGCCTGGAATGCAAAATGAAGCCGAGGTCCGCGCCTTGAAACGTGCGGATTACCGCGCCTCGATCGATAACGCGGCCAATGCGCTCCAAGCCTTGAGAAAACTTGATGTTGTCGACCGCGGTGTCAATGCTCGGGAACGTGCTCAATACCTTCTCGGTGCGTACACCGGGTTCGAAGGGCGTATACGTTTTGGGGTCGAAGGTCTCGGTCTGCGCCATCCCACCCGCCATCCAGAGGACGATTACTGCATCGGCGGTAGCCTTTGATCCAGCAGCGTGAACCAACTGCGGTTCGCGCCCGATCAGGGCAGCCAACGTGGCGCCCGCGGTTATACCCATGAAACCACGACGGCTCACGCGGGTGTTGATGAATCTTTCTTCGGTGGTCATAAGCAAATGTCTAATAAATCAATTGAAACTCGGGCTTCATCAGCACGGCCCACAGCAGATCCGCAAGCCCCTCCGCCGATGGACGGCCAGGACGGGCAGGGTCCTCTATGGCAATCTCGGAAGCACGGCGTTCGCCCGCCGAAGGAGCGCGGCCCAATGCGTACCAGAAAACTCGGTCCACGGCCCCCGGCACGGTTTTCAAGGCTGGTCCCGCCGGCAAAGGAGTTTCTGCCGCTACAGGCGTCAGCCGCTCCATGTTGGGCTCCCGGTCGAAGACGAAGAATCGAATCTGCGGATTGATATCGCTCGTGATTTCGCGATTTTCGATCCCCAGCGTTCCCCGGAAACGGGTGAAGCCCTTGCCGATGAGATCGTAAACCAGACGAGACGGCGTCTTCACGCGAACACCGTGACCTCTTGAGCCATTCAACTCAATCGGTCCGTCGGCGGCGCGAAGCCCGGATTCATCCTGCGGCTTCAGCGAGTCGAGCGGCATTGCTTCATTGGGACCGGCTAGCTCGGCGTTTGCCCAAACGGCTTCGACTTTTTCCGGCGAATACGATCCTGTGTCTTGCACGATGAGCCAGAGCTTGCTGGATTTCGAAACATCGAGATTAAAGGAGGCCGGCGCGCTGCGTCCGTTAATCGCTTTGTCAACCACGCTTACCGGCTCAGGCGGGAGTTCGCCCAGCATCCTTCGGGCTCCTCGCAAGAGCCAGTGTGTAAGAACCTCACCGTTTACGAGCTCCAGAGCCTGTAAGGTTGTGGCCTGGCTATCACGGGTCGAGATCACTTGGTCCCGGATGGGACGGCCCAACGCACGCGTGAGCGAGGTAGCGGCAACACGCCATTCTCGCGTGTAAACTCCGGGAGGGGAAGTGGCCACATCAGTCGCCTCGGGCTGATATACATGCCAGTCGCCGGTGATCGATCCGATCGCGTCGGCGAACTGCTCCGCGGTGATGCGGCGGATTTCGGGCCCCTGGAACACATACTCGCGCGGCTGGTCGCCCTTTCGCGCTAGCGCAGGCATTTGATATGCGCGTGAAGAAACGATGGTCGCGATGAGGTGTTTCAGGTCGTAGCCGTGGTCCACAAAATCGCTGGCAATCCAATCGAGTAGGTCCGCATTCCAGGGCTCGCCATCCATTTCATCGGAATTCTCGACGAGGCCGCGCCCGAACAGCCTCTCCCAAAATCGGTTCACCACGGTACGAGACAGTCGTCCATTGCGGGGATCGGTAAATATGGATGCTGCGGTGGCCCGGCGAGCAATTAGCGAGTTAGAAGGCGCAACACGATTCAACTCCGGAAAGAGGAATGCAGGTTCGGCAAACTCCTGTTGGGCTATATCACAGCGGTACAGTTGCAACTTGTCATCGGTCGAAAAGTAACTCGCCAAAGCATAGGCGTCTTTCAGCTTCCACTTACTGATGAAGCTGTCGTGGCAGGAGTTGCACTTGAGATTTAGTCCTAGAAAAATCTGCGCCGTATTCTGGGCAGCCTGCATCGCGGGTGTCTGGCTCGCGCTGACCGTGCCCCGCCAGTTCACACCAATAAGAAAACCGTCGGGATCTTCCGCTGAAGACGGATTGAGCAGATTCGAAACGATCTGATCATACGGGAGATTGGACTCGAGCGCAGTTAGCAGCCAATTCGTAATACTCTTGCGCGATGCCGTTTCGGAATAATAATTGACACCCTCGTCATTGCGCAGCAGATCGTTCCAGAACGAGATCCAGTTTTCCGCGTACTTTTGATTGTCGGCGAGAAGCTTCTCAACAAGCCTTTCCCGCCTTTGGTGCTTCGGATCATTCACAAATGCCCGAAACTCGTCAGGAGAAGGAAGGAGTCCCCAGATATCGAGGTACGCGCGCCTGATAAACGCTGCATCCGAAACCGGCGGCGGCTCGGCGATACCATGCTTCGCAAGATAAGCGGATACGAAACGGTCGAGTGGCCCAGTCCAGTCGTTCCAGACAGGCTCCGGAACCGGTGGGCGTTTCAGCGCCAGCGGCGCCTCCCATTTGGGCTGGGCCGGCGCAGCAGGGGGATTGACCCGGGCGCCTTGATCGATCCATAACCGGATGGTTGCAATGTCCGTCGCGGACAGCGGCTCGCCACCAAGAGGCATGCGCGGCTGCATCTCTCCAGTGATCCGCCGGACCATCAGGCTGGCACCGCTGTCGCCGGGCTTAACGGCGGCATCACTACGGCCGCCATTAAGAGCATCGCTGTAGACGGCAAGTGATAGGCCGCCGGACCGCTTTTCTTGACTGTGACACGACAAACATCTTGCGGCGAGAATCGGATGCACTTGGCGATCGTAGTCGACCATGGCACGCGGGACCTGGGACAACAGGTCGGCTGCCATCAGAGCGAGGCAAATCCGGAGCTTCCAGCTTTGAAGCATCTGTTTTTATTTCAACACGTTTGGCGGATTCAGGCATTTCCCTTTTCCCCTAATCTCCACTTTTTCACGCATATCCTTGTGAGACCGGCAACAGGGGTCGCAAAGGAGGGACGTCATGAAGCACAAATCGATTCCGGCCTTCGTATCAGGGTTCGCTGTCACCCTATTAGCATCTGTCACGGTATGGCAGCTCGTGGTCGTGACACTTTTGGTGCGCACAATGACCGACGTCCTGGGCCTCTTGGGGCGCCTGCTCTGAGATTGGCGGGACGGCATGCCAGCAAAAAAAAGGCCCGGCATTTCTGCCGAGCCCAAGTCTTTGATCCGCTCGTCTTTCTTCGCTCTTAGCGAGTGGTGTGTATTTGGCATTGCGCTTTCACGAACACCATGCAGGTGTAAGGGCTATTTCCATCCCCTCCAAAACAGGTGGTCCCGGTCTTTTCGACCGTCACCACTTGGCCGATGCAAACCGCATTGGCTTGCTGCGTTGCGGTGTCGGTGGCCTCGTTCACTGCTGAATCCCGGTCGCTTTCCTGCGCCGTGCCAGATCCACTAACCCACATCGTAATGTCTCTGGCCTCGCCGGTCGCAATTATGGAGGCCAGTAAGACGGCGATTGTAAGAACTTGCTTTTTCATGACGTCATCTCCTTTTTCCTTGAGAGCGTATCCCGCTCTCAACCATACGTGCGCAATTTACTTCGAAAAGGGGTAACGGGAAACCGCATCGCGGCAAGAAAACGCTCCGGAGGCGTGGGTGGGCTTGAAATACTAACGCTATAATCTCAAGGAGACAAAGTGGTTCCTGACTACTGCTCACGCCGGGAAATGATTTTGGAGCCGATGACTCCGGAACTTCACCAGAAGATCCAGCAAATCTTTGAGGCCGTTCTCGACCTTCCGCCAGCGCGCCGAGCCACATATCTGGATGAAGTCCGCGGCATGGACTCAGACCTGCGCTCTCACGTTGCGCTATTAGTCGAAGCTAAAAGCGCCGAAGATGTCGAAGTGTTGATGTCCCTATAACCCAGCATCTGCATGGTGGCGATCTACTTGGCCCAGACAAGATCGTTTCATTCATCGCTGCCGGCCATGGGCCAGGTATATGAGGCGCTGGATCGAGACTCAATCGGAAAGTTGCCCTAAAAGCACTTCCGCTTGCTTTTGCGGAGGATGCCAATTGCATGGCCCGTTTCGCACGGGAGTCCAATGCGTTAGCAGCTCTGAATCACGCCAACATCGTAACAATCTACGACATTGCCGAACAAGACGGGCGGAGTTTCATTGTGATGGAGTTCGTGGACGGGACGCCGCTAAGTGAGTTGATACCGAAGCGCGGCATGAAACTAACGGAGGCGCTTCGCGTTGCAGTGCAGATCGCCGATGCAGTCGCGGTAGCCCACGCCGCTGGGATCGTCCATCGTGATTTGAAACCGGGCAATACCATGGTGGACTTGCAAGGTCGCGTGAAGGTGCTGGACTTCGGGTTGGCGAAGGTAATGACGCCGGCTACTGGTTCGGAATCGGCCGAAACTCGGCTTCTGACAGAGGAAGGCGTAATCATAGGCAGCGCGCCGTACGTGCCGCAGGCCAAGCACCCATCAACGTAGTGCTCAACTGGCGGGCAGATTTGAAGAAATGACCTCACGAAGCTATTCCGCCTCTCTCGAAATATCGAGTTCGTAATTGAAATATTCAATCGTGAGATTCGCGATCCCGAACATGCGCGCATCGGTCACTGAGCGGTTCGATTGCGCCAGCCACAGCTCGCCATTCTTTGCGAAGGTCTGAACAAAATTGACTTTCTTGGTCCAGAACGACACGTTGCGCGCCGGAGTGCCTTCAATTTGCACGACCGCGTAATCGTTGGAATCCACCCAGATGCGCCCGCGAGTTAAGTACTTCGTTTGGGTCTTGGGTTCCAGCTCGAATACGTAAGCCTGGCGGCCTTCGATCGTTTCCTCGCCGGCCATTCGAAACGAATAATTGTCGGGTGTGATCCGTGAGTTTTCCCGCTCGCCAGGCCGGGATGCGTCCACTTCAGCTTCCAGCAGCTTGTGAAAGACATGATGGCGAACTCCTCCGTCTCCACTTTCGGACACGATCTCGTATCGTTTCTCTCCGTTTGCCAGGCGAGTCCACCGCACCAGCATCTCCGCCCGGCGCGATTTGTTTTCGAGAGTATACCTGCACATCACCGAATACCCGTGCATCTGAGATTGACGCGCACGATCCTGGTGAACCAATTTGGCGACGACGTCGTCGGGGTTGGAAAACTCTCCGCCCACGGCGGTGAACGCGGTGACGAGAACGGCTGCAATGGCTTTCATGTGGAAGCTCCTTTCACACTCCTCCATGCGGATTGCCGCAGCATATGGGGAAATTTCCCGTGCACTTGCGTCGCGTTGCCCCTTTCCCTACGCAACCACGCATATTGAGCAGGAGCGAGGAAAATGAGAAAGACCAAGATCATAATTCCGGCGGCCGGGCTGGTTCTGTTCGGATTCGTTCTGGCGAAGATGGGATGGACCGGCGTCTTTCATCAACTGCAAGTGATCCGCAAAGCGTTGCCCGTCCTGGTCGGCCTAGGCTCGTTGCGCTTGGCGCTTCAAACCTACGCTTGGTCCCGAACTCTTCGAGCCGAAGGGATCAGGGCGGAAATGGGTGAGCTTATTGGGGCGCGCGTGGCCTCGCGCGGAGTCGGTTATCTCTCAGTGCTGGGCCCGGTGGTGTCAGAACCAATGAAGATCAAGCTCTTACGGGACCACTCACCGTCCGTCACGGCGGCCACCCTGATCGATACCGGCGCTTATTGGTACAGTTCCGGAGTTTTCGCAATTGTTGGATGTTTCTGCGCCTTCCACTTCCTGGCGGGCGGCCGGCATGTGGCGACCCTGGTGGCACTGGCATTGCTCATGGCGGTCGGCCTGGTATTGATTGGCCGCCCCAAACCCCTCTTGCCTTCGTTGGTTCGGGCGCTGGGACGCCGGTGTCCTACTTCTATCCAGCAGGCTGGTCAGATCGAGGTCGCGATCCGCGAATTTCAAGATCGGCATCCCTGGTCGATCCGCTTGATTTTACTACTGGATCTCGCCTGCCAGGTGCTGTTGGCGGCGGAGGTCGGTGTGATCTTCTTGTGCTTCGGGATTCCCTTTCATGCCGGAACAGTTCTGGCTTTGGAAGCTGCGAATCGGGTCGTAAAGGTGATGGGTAGCTGGCTGCCCGCGCGGATTGGCGCTGATGAAAGCGGCATGGCGGCCGCGTTCCTGACGTTCGGACTTCCGTCGGCCTCGGGTCTGGCCTTGGCGCTAGGGCGTCGGATCCGCGACCTGTTAGAGGCTCTCTTGGGAATTGGGTGGCTGGCTTGGAGAACCAAATCCGCGGCGCGACTGGCTGCGTCGTTTGTTTGACTCAGAGCCAGTTGCCCATCAGGAAGAATGGCGCCCAGTAAAAAGGATGGGCGTAGGGAGTGTTCGGGCTCAGCGGAAAACTCGCGGCTCCGGCAGGCGTTGATTTCAAAGCAACACCGCGATCGCGCTGCGCGTCGGTAGTAACTTGCACCTCGCCGCGCAGCAGTTGCAATTGCGATTCCCGCAGCGCTTCCAGTTTGGTCATGCCAGGAGAAGATTCGCGAATGCGATAAAACTCCCGCATCAGCAGACTGGTACTTTCGTCGACTACTGGCCACAGGCTGGCCACTACGGCCTTGGCGCCTTGCCGTTGCGCCAGCGTTCCGAAGCCTTCCACTTCGGTGCCATCGCCCACCCCGGTGTTGCACGCCGACAGTGTCAGCAACTGCACTCCGCTGAATAGATTCGGCAGCGTCTTCAGTTCCGCCATGCTCAAATGGCCGCCATCGCCCAGCAACAGAAACGATTTCGATTGGTCCCCCGGCTGAAACCGGAAGTGACTCGCGATGTGCACCACCGGGAAACGCTTCAGGAGCGTGGCGCGCATGGACGCCTCTGTGAACTGCTCGTCCAGCTTGACTTCCCCATGCAGAATTTCTTCCACGCCTGCGAGCTCCGCCGCCACCTCCGGCAGCGCTTCACTGTCTTCGTGCTTCTTGGTCACTCCGAAACCTGCCGCCGACCACGCACTATCGGGCCGGTCCTTTAGACGAGCGTTACTGGCCAGGGTCATCACCGAAACGCGATATTGCTCGATCAGATAATGCTGGCCGTCATAAAGCGCCGCGATCGGCACATAGCGCAGCGCGCCATCGAGCGACCACATCAAGGTTTGCGCCTTAGCCTGCCGCAGATCTTCGGCCATGGGCGCGATCAGGATTTGATACAGCTCTTTAGCCAGCGGCCGCGGGTCCATTCTAGGGTCGCCCACGGCTTCGCGAAACTCGAACACCTTGCGATTCAGATCCGCCGCTTTGATCGGGTACTCGTAGGCCTTCTGCGCATCCGGCGTCCGCAGAATGGCGTGGAATTTGTCTTCGCCGGCCAAGGTGTAGATCGCCACCGTTCCGGCGGGCAGTTCGCGCAGATCCTCCATGAAACCCTCATCCTCCCGGAGTTGTTCCACGACCTTGGCGTTCAGCTCGGGTTTGGCGCTGAAGTGCTGCGTCAGCTCGCCCAGGAAATGCTCGAAAGCCTGGTTGCCGACAGACAGATCCTGCTCAAGTTGGATGAGACGTTGGGACTGCTCCGGCGTCAGCGTCTTCTCGGCAAGCAATTCACCGCGCTCCACGCCGATCGTCATCAGCCGGTCTGCCGATCTCGCGGTAACGCGCCGTCGTATTCGGCCTCGTCAGGAGTCAGATCGGCGCGACGGTTGAGCGAGGAGGCTTCGCCCGCGTCGCGGCGGATGTATTGGAAGTATTCTTCTTCCTTCAACAGAGCCAGCACCTGTTCGGCCTCGGCAAGGCGGCCCTGAGCGATCAGAATCTCGGCCAGCGTGTGGTAGGGCGTCTCGTTGCCTTTCAAGAAGGTCTGCTGGAGATCCTGGCCGAGTCCACGGATGTCGGAGCGAATCGATTGGACAGTGTTTACGGCCTGTTTGCCGTAGAAGATAGCCAGACGCGGGCTTCCGGCAGCTAGCCACGTCTCCATCAGTCCCGAGAGTTCGCCGGCTTCACCACTACGGTCCTTGACCTCGCGCGAGACCGCCAACGCCCGGTCATAGAAGGCGGTCGCCTTCTCGTACTGGTTCAGTTTGTAGTAAGTCTCTCCGAGGGTGCTCAAAACCTCGCCTTCGCTGGTACGAGCCTTGACCTCGCGGAAAATCACCAGTGCCTGCTCAGAATAGCCGATCGCCCTCTCGTACTGGTTCAGTGAGTAGTAGGCGCTGCCAAGGATAGCTAAGGTCTCACCTTCGTCATCGCGATCCTTGATCTCGCGGTGCACCGTCAATGCCTGTTCGTAGTAGCCGATCGCCTTCTCATATTGGCTCAGGCCGCTGTAGCTGAGGCCGACATCGATCAGATTCCCGCCTTCCATTGGGCGGTCCTTGATCTCGCGCGCTATCGCCAGTGCCTGCTCGTTGTAGCCGATCGCTTTCTCGTACTGGCCGAGCAGCCGGTAGGCATTCCCGAGGTTAGTTAAGCTTCCTCCTTCGCCGCGGCGATCCTTCAATTCGGCAGTAACCGCCAGTGCCTGATCGTAATACCCGATCGCCTTCTCATACTGGCTCAGGTGTTTGTAAACGATGCCGAGGTTGCGCAGCGCGCGACCTTCCATGAGGCGATCCTTGACTTCGCGAAAAATCGCCAGCGCCTGTTCGTAGTAATCCCTCGCCTTATCGTATTGGCCTAGAAGGTCATGGGCGTTGCCGAGGCCGACCAGCGCACTGCCTTCGTCACGGCGAGCCTTTCCCTCCCGCGAAACTGCCACCGCCTGCCGATAATAACTGATAGCTCTCTCGTACTGACTTAGGTCATAGTAGGCATCGCCGAGACCGATCCAAGTGAGGCCCTCGCCCTGGTGATCTTTGACTTCACGCCGAATCGCTAGTGCCTGATTGAAGTAGCCGATCGCCTTCTCATACTGGCCAAGGCTGACGTGCGCGAAGCCAGCGGCATTGAGCGTGTCCGCCTCGCGTTCAAAGTCCTTGACTTCTCGATACAGATCGATAGCGCGGGTGTACGATGAGATCGCTTGATCGTAGCCATACCTGCTTGCTTCATTGAGCCCTTGGATGAATAATCGCTCGGCTTCCACGCGCGTCTGATCATCCGGGCCGCCCTTGCGTAGTTCCCGCAATTTGATTTCGTAGAGCCCCGTGCCTTTTACGCTGATGCGGTACTCTCCTTTGGCCTCAGCTATCCAGAAGATCCTGGAAAGCTTGCTTAAGTTCCGAATGTCCATCTCCAGAGCCTTCTTCCCGTCTGGAGTGTACAGTTCGATCAGCACCGCCGGGTTCGGCTGTGTGACATCCGCGCGAAAGTACTGATTGCGCTTCAGCTTGATCGAGTAGGCGCGAGTCTTTCCTTCGGAAACGTCATCCTGAACTGTCCGGCCCAACTTCAGACGCGTGGTTTGTGCGGATAGCCCGGCAGTCAGGACCGTAAACACCAGAAGTCCCGGAAGGCACGGCATTCGCATGATTATGTAGCTTAACTCATTTAATTGCCCCTTTCCGTATTCGATTTCGCATGTCTGGCTGAGAACGAACGAAACGCTCTCAGAAGAGGGACATGATCATGAAACGCTTTTATCAGAACACGACGAAGACGACGAACAAAGTGGCGGGGATACTCCTGCTGTCTTTGCTAACCACGCCTGCTCTTGTGCACGCTCAGCACAACCGGTTCCAGATCAGTTCTCCGGCGCCAGCCCCGAGACCTGCGCCCGCGGTCGAGAGGCCGGAACCGAGGGAGAACAGGCCCGTACAACGCGAAAGCAGGCCGGCGGCAGAGGAACCCAGGCCAACGCCCAGAGCACACACTCCGGAACCGCCCCCGAGCCGGCCAGCGGTTGACACCAATAAACCCGCGCAACGCGAGAACGTGCCGGCGGCCTCCGTGAGCCGGCGAGCAACCTCTTCAACATCGAATATCGATGCTCGCGCAAGAGTGACTTCCGTGCAGGACCCCGCTCGAAGGATCACCGCAAGCCCTGGCGCACACAACGTACGAGTAACGGAAAGCAGGCGCGCCGACGGAACCCGGCTGGTTACCGCAGGCCGGAGCCGTGGCTACATCGAGCACCCAATTGCAGCGAGGCCGGGGTATGTCGCGCGCACTTACGTGGCAAGTGGACGGTCTTTTGTGCGCGTGTATCGCGCTTATTCTTTTCGCGGATTTGCCTACTATCGCTTCGTGCCCGCCGTGTATTACAGCCCTGTTTTTTACCAGTGGGTCTTTAATCCGTGGCCGGCTCCGATCTATTTCGCGTGGGGCTGGAACGTCGCCCCTTGGTACGGATACTATGGCTTCTACTTCACCCCGGCGCCGATCTATCCTACGCCGGCCCTGTGGTTGACCGATTATTTGCTGGCCGAGAACTTGAAGCAGGCCTATGAGAATCAGCAGCAGAGCGGGGAACTGCCTCCATCGCCGCCCGAGGGCCAGGCCGTCGCGCTCTCTCCTGAGGTGAAGCAGGCGATCGCCGAAGAAGTAAGGCAGCAACTCGCGGCCGAGCAAGCCGCCGCCGGCGATGCCGCTAAAGATTCATCTCAAACGGGCTCCGCGGAAGCGGCTCCGCCGGCCCTCGATCCAACGCAGCGAATCTTTGTAGTTTCCACTAACCTGAACGTACAAGTTGGAGGTCAGGTTTGCGCTCTGACCCCGGGTGACATAATCCTCCGTAGTGCGGATACGATCGGCGTGGACGGCAAGGTCGGCGTGAGTGTCTTGAGCAGTAAGCCTGGAGATTGCGCGATTAACGCCTCCAGCGCGATCGACGTGGCGACGCTGCAAGAAATGCACAATCAGTTCCGGGAACAGATTGATTCCGGCCTCAGCATTCTGGCAGCCAATCAAGGCAAGGGCGGCCTGCCAAAGGGTCCCGGCGCCAAAGCTCGCTCGGCAACGAAAGATTGGGCGAAAGCCGATGGGAAAGCGGAATCTGAGCTAATGAAGCAACAGCAGGAAGCGGACCAAGCCGAGGCTCAGCAGCTTGCTGATGGAGGTCTTCAGAACCGCTAATGTTGTCCGCAAATTTAGAGGCCATGTAGATTCTGTCATAACAGCCGGAGAGTTTTTCACAAGCTCTCCGGCTAATTCCTCAACTGCATCAAAAGCCCAGACCAGTTTGGCATCCCGGCTGCCCCTCCGTCATTTGCAGCCGGCAAGCGTTACCCCTTTTCAATCAAATTGCGCACGTCCTGATCGAAGGCGCCGGGTTCCGAATCCTGACGCTATAATTTCAGGAGGTAATTATGCCCGATAGCTTCGATTCCAACTCCGCGGAGAGCCTGCTAGTCGAGACATTTCGTGATCGCCAGGAGTCGCCCGAGGAATTGTTCTCGCTGGTCTATCAGGAGTTGCGCCAGGTCGCTCGGGCATATATGCGAAGGGAACGGCCTGACCACACCTTGCAAGCCACGGCGCTGGTCAACGAAGTCTATTTGAAACTTTTTTACGGTGAGCCGTTTGAGTGCCAAAACCGAAGGCATTTGTTCTGCACGGTCGCCCGCGCCATGCGGCGAGTACTGGTCGATCATAGCCGGCGCCATCGGGCCGAACGCCATGGCGGCCTGCAACGTAAAGTCACCCTCGATGACCAGGGACCGGCAATCGTCCATGACCTGCCCGAACTGCTGGCGCTGGATGAAGCCCTGGAGCGCCTCGCGAAGCTGAATGCACGGCAGGCTCAAGTAATCGAATTGCATTTCTTTGGTGGCCTGACCGAGTCCGAAACGGCTCAAATCCTGGATGTATCGCTGAAGACCGTCAAGAATGACTGGCGCTTCGCCAAAGCATGGCTGAAGACGGAAATGGGAAGTGACGCAAATGACTCCGGAACGCCACGGGAAGATTCAAGCAATCTTTGAAGGTGCGATCGACCTCCCCTGGTCGCACCGCCTGCGATACCTGGAAGAAAACTGCCTGGGCGACGCCGATCTCCGTGCGCATGTTGAACGCCTGCTAGAAGCCGCCGACGGACAAGAGGCATCCACTGGAGACATCCATAATCAAACTACGTTTGTAAAGGAATGTCCCGCCTGTTCCCACTGCTTTGAAGGTTACACACAGACGTGTACCCATGATGGCGCCCGGCTCGAACCCCGGTTTCAGGGGCGGCTGCTGATCCACGGGAAATATCTGATCCAGCGGCGTCTTGGACACGGCGGCATGGGAGAAGTGTATTTAGTCAAGCACGTTGGCTTGGACAAAAACTTTGCCCTGAAGCTGATCCTTTCCGACGGCGTTATTCCGAAACATTTCCGCGAAAGCTTTGAAACCGAGGCTCGCGCCCTAGGTCGATTGAAGCACCCTAATATTGTCGACGTAACCGATTATGGGGTCGACCCGAACAGCGGAGGACTGCCGTATCTGGTGATGGAATACCTGGAAGGCCGAACGCTCCGCGACGTTCTGAAAACCCGGCACACGCTCCCCTTTCCGGAAGCGCTGGAGGTTTTCCGTGCGGTCGCAGCGGGTTTGGACCGCGCTCACCAGCAGAACATTGTTCATGGAGACTTGAAGCCGGCCAATCTATTTCTCGCCAAGCAGGCGAACTCGATTCAGATGGTCAAGGTCGTGGACTTCGGCTTAGCGCGGCTGATGCCGCCGGCCCAGGAAGACAAAGCCGCGGAGCCAAGCATAGACACAGTCGCCAACCAACGCGCCGGCGTGCGCGGTTCGATCCGGGGAACAGTTCCCTATATGGCACCGGAGCTGTTTCAAGGCCAGGAGGCTTCGGCCGCCAGTGATCGATTCGCGTTTGGCGCGGCGCTTTACGAAACGCTGACCGGCGTCCTTCCTTACGGAGAAAACCTTAACGAAATCCGCGAGAACTTTGCCAGCACACCCATCGCTCCATCCAAGCGCAATCCGCAACTGCCGAAGGAGCTCGATACACCGGTCTTGGCCCTGCTGAACCCCCGGTCCAGCGAGCGGCCAACCACGGCTTCGGGTGCGGTGTGCGCCCTCGAGGACGCTTGGCTGCGGGCTCAGCAGAGAGAATGGCGAGTACAAGAATCGCCGCGGAGGTTCGTTTTGGCGATCGTCGCGACTGTTTTGGTCCTTTTGCTGGCCGGCTTCGCGGCAAGATTCCGCATTTCGCAGGTACTGGAAGGGCGAATATGGGACGCGCGCTTCGCGACACTTCCGAAGCATCCACCGGACCCCCGGCTTCTGGTGGTGACCTTGGACAACGCTACCATCACTGCAGACACGCGTCCTCTTGCGGATGTCGCGTGGGCAGATGAATTCGGCCACAACCTCGAGCGAATGTTCACCAGCGGCGCGCACGGGGTAGCTATCGATCTTCTGCTGCCATTTAGTTGGAGCCAGTCCCAGGAATTAGCTCGATCTATCAGCCGGGGCGCGGACCGTCTGGTGCTGGCGCTTTTTTCCGCGCCATCCGGGGATGTGATTGGTGCCGAGGGCGTGAGCCCATTGGTCGCGAACGTGTTAGGTCCGGACCGATATCGCAATTTGTTCGGTTTTGTGAATCTCCAGGAGGATGAAGACCACACCATTCGACGCGCGCGCTCGGCCTATCTCGACCTCAGCGGCCGGGATCGAGCCTCCTTCGCCGGTCGCTTGGCAGCCATCTCTTTTGATCGAACACGCCCTATTCCCATGGAGTCGCGGATCTGGATCGATTATTCAGTTCCTCTGGACGATATTCCGAAGATTTCCTGGAAGGACCTCCGAGGGCGCCTGGATACTGCGCCGGGGCTGTTTCGAGACAAACTCATCGTTGTCGGGGCCGACTACGAGGGCACAGGGGACACAACCCGTGTTCCCCCGTTTGTTAGAGCGAATCTGGTGTCCGGGGTGTTTATGCAGGCGCTCATCGTCAACACGATTCTGGAGGGACGCACGGTGCATGCTTTCGGCTTGGCCGCGTGCATGGCCGTCGCGGGAATTTGTTGCTTTCTCATTCTCGCGCTGGCATTGCGTTTTCCACATCGTTTCGGAAGGCTGCTGGTGGCGGCCGGCATCGCGCTATGCGCCTATTTAGTGTTTGCGTTTGTGATCTGCCGGATATCACATGTAATGGTCACATTAGTGGCGCCAGCGATCTCAATTTTGATGAGCATCCTGGTGGCCTGGGGCCTGAATTTGTATCTGCGGCCCTATCCAACCCCGGAACGAGTAATGGCATCCAGGCCGAGCCCGATGGCCCTGCTTCGCCGAAAAGTTCTATACGCGGGGGCGCTCTTCGTGCTCCTTCCAATACATGCGGCGGATTGCTGCAAGGGCTCCATCGCTGTCATTGCATCCCTGTCTGGCGAGGCTAGCGTTCTAAACCCCGCGACACAGCAGCGTGTGACAGTAGCGAGCTTCGACTGGCTCCAGCCTGGAGCGACGTTGGAGGTCAGTACCGGCTCCAGTGCGACGGTGGTTCTCCTGAACGGTCGTCGCTATGAACTCGGATCGGGGGCGAGGGCCACGGTGACGGCTGATGGTTTGACCGCCAGCAGCGGCCCGGTGCACGAACTCGAGCGGTTGCCCCCGATTCCCAAAGCAACGCCAATCGTCGATCGCACGGCATACACATCGGCAGCTGTTCGTCTCCGAGGCGGCACGCCGATACGAAGCATGTATCCGCGCGAGGGGACGACCGCATTGCCGAACCGACTGCAACTTAGCTTTGCCCTCATTTCAGGAGCCTCAACCTACCGAATCGAACTGAGGGACGCGGACGGAAACATACTGGACAACGTTCAAACCGCTGCCACTCATGTGGCAATTCCCAGCGGAACTGTCCAAGCCGGCGCCACCTATTCTTGGCACGTGCGTGCCATCGGTTCGATGGGCGTGGTCGGGGGAGGTGATGCAACGTTCGCGACTATCAGCGAGCAGGACGCTCGCGAGCGGGAGGCGTTGTCCAAAGCGTTGTCCGCGTCAAAAGAGGATGCATCCGCTGTGGCGCTCCTGGCCGATGTCGATTGGCGCCTGGGTCTACTGGAAGAGGCTCGCCAAGGCCTGGATGCCGCTCTCCAGCTCCGGCCTGGAGACGCCGCCATTCTGCACGCATTGGAAGGCGTGCAAGCTGCTCTAGCTGAAGAGCCTAAGCGTTAGCTACGACCCTTTTTAGCATTAATCTGGAATCGTTTTACCCCTTTTTCCTCCGTTCTTCGCACTCCCAGATGAAGGCAAGCAAATGGTGATCAACCAGCCTATCAATCTAGGAGGCAACATGACCAAGAGAGTTCTCTACACGACAATTTTGGCGGCAATCGCTGGCGCTGCAGGATACGCTCAAGAAAACCAAGCGGCCTCGACCAACGGTCGTCAGGTGCTGGAACTTGTACGCAACACGGAATCCAAAGCGATGTTTGAGCAAGGCCGAAAGGGTTCCGCGGGTCGCAGACCGGCGAAGCCATTCTCGGGTAATCCGGTGTTCCGCGGCACCAAATTTAGCGAGCTCAAGCAAGGCAGCCCCGCCGACAGCGCGAATTCACCCTCATCGGCCCCGGACGTGACCAACGCGATCGAAATAAAAGCCGCTCGCTTCGCGCTGCTCGGGACATCCTCCAGTGGGCCCGTAAGTGCGCGGGGTTCGGTCTCGGAAGCCATGAGCAAGACAGGAAAGTCCGCGAAAAGCTCCGTGGTTGATTACTCCGACCCGCGGGCTCAAATGATCACTCCCGTCGACGGCTCGAACCTGTATCCGACCCAAGGATTTGTCTGGAGCACCGGTGCTGACGTGATCGATTATTTCCTCGAGATCGGGAGCTGCTTCGAATGCAACGACTTGTTGAGCGAGAACGAAGGGCAGAATCTTTCCCGGACCGTTCCGCTACCGGTTGACGGCCGGTCCATTTTTGTTACGCTGTTCTCCCTCATCGGCGGCAACTGGTACTACATTGATTATCAATATCAGGCGGCCCAAGGCGGTTATGCTTTCGCCGCACAGATGACGTCGCCCTCAAACGGCTCGACGTTGAACTCGTCGCAAATGTTTGTTTGGGACGGGGGATACGGCGTGGACGATTTCTACCTGCAGATCGGCAGTTGCCAGGGCTGCAATGACATTCTCGATGAGAATGAGGGTCAGAACCTATCGCGGACTCTCGGCCTACCGACCGACGGGCGTACGGTTTTCGCACGTCTGTTTTCCTCGATCCAGGGCACGTGGTGGTATTACGATTATCAATATCGCGCGCCCATGGCACAGCCCACACAGCACGTCCGAGTGAACATCGTCAACAATCTCGCATACGCGGTCAACGTATCAGTTAACGGCACACTAATAGGAAGCTGTCCCGCTTTCACCACCGCGGGCCAAGATGTTGACGTCTCAACCCTCACTGTCTCCTTTGCCGTGATCCAGCCAACTCTGAATGGGAACACGCTGGGCGATCCGATGAGCGGTGTCTTTTCGACTTACTAATAACCCCTCGGGCACCTACAACTTCACGGTTGGAAATCACATCGGCAATACCGATTATTTCCTGCCGCTGATCACGAATCACACCTATGCAGACCTCGAAATCGAAGTAAATGGCGGACTGCAGGCGGAGAACCGGTGCAATTGTACTGCTCCGGCCGGCGGAACTCGAATCGCGACCGGGTACTATCTCTGGTACTCCAACAGCAATGTCAGACTATACGAGAACGGTACGAATTACAGGGGTCGCTACCTATTCTTCGGAGTCGACTCCAACGGGGTCGGCACTTCCTTTGCCAGCCTCGTCACGGGATTGGATGCTGAAATCGAGCTGGTAGCCAACCAGGTACCGTAAGAATAAGGATGGTAATGCATCTACCCATTCAATTGGAAGTCTAATGGCAGATTCGAGCTCGCGAAGGCGCGGGCTCGAATCTGCTTTGATATGCTTGATCGATCAGGTCGCGAGGGAGAATTTGCGATGAAGATTCCAGGGTTGCGGCTTCGAATTTTCGCACTCGTACTCGCAGCCTCTTTCACCCCGGTCCGAGCGGAGGTTCGCCGCGCGCTCCTGGTCGGAATCGACGAGTACGTCCAGCCTTCTGACCGGCCCGGGTATCGGTTATCGGCTGAAAATCGGGAGCGGTTGAAGGCGATTCAAGGCACACCATCGCGGCGCAGTCTGGGAAAGCTGGACGGCGCCTTCAACGACGCCACCGCAATGAAGGAATTATTGATCCAGCGCTTCGGCTTCGAGGAGCGCAACATCGTAGTCCTGCCGAATCGTGATCAGGAAGCCTCCGCCGATATCTGGTGATCGGCGAGCCTTATGGGACAGACAACCGGGCCGGCAAAATCGAAACCTTAGTTACTGCTCTTTAACGTCCCGGTTACTGCAAAGTCCCTGCGTCCAGCCGTTTCAGGCCCCCCACAGATCGGCGACGGGCTTGCCCTTCACCAATTCGCGAGGCTGATTGAGGTGATTGAGGATCTGCATGTCCGGATCGATCCCCAGCGCGTAGTACACCGTCGCCAACAAATCGGTCGGATGGACCGGCTTCTCTCTTGGAGACGAAGCTGTCGCGTCCGACTCGCCGTACTGCATTCCGCGGGCGATTCCGGCTCCCGCCACCACCGCGCTGTAGCAATACGGCCAATGATCGCGACCGTCGGGAGAATTCGAGTTGCCCGAAGTCGAGACTCCCAGGCGCGGGCTACGGCCGAACTCACCTACCGCCACCACTAGGGTGTGCTTCAGCAAACCTCGCTGGTCCATATCGTCGAGCAGCGCGGACAAGCCGCGGTCGAGCTTGGGACAATGCAGGTTCTTCAGCGGGCCGAAGTTGGCGGCGTGCGTGTCCCAGGCGGTGGTCTCCGGATCGCCATTCGCAACCGACGGCCAGTTCACTTGCACGAACTTTGTCCCCGCTTCGATCAGCCGTCGAGCCATTAAAAGGCTCTGTCCGAAGGTGTGCATGCCGTACCGCTCGCGCATCTGAGGGGATTCTTTTTCAAGGTCCATGGCGTCGCGCGCTTTGCCCGACAGCACCAGATCATAAGCCTTCCCGTAGTATTCATCCACCGCGAACTCACCCACTGCCTTCTCGAGGTCCGGCATCGATCCATTGATGCCTTTCAGCAGCTCGAAGCGGTCCTTCAACCGCTCGGGGGGAATCTCCTTGCGCAGCGACAGATCTTCCAGCTTCACCGTCTTTGCGGGGTCCTGATACATTCGGTAGGGATCGTAGGCCTTGCCGAGAAAACCGGCGCTTCCGCCCTTGCCGATAATGCCGGACTCCTGCAATGGGCGCGGCAATTCCACGAACGGCAGCACCGGATCTTTGGGCGGCTTGATCTTCGACACCTGGCTGCCCGCGGTGGGGAAATCGGCGGGCGAAGGCGGCTCCAACTGGCCGGACGGCGATACTTTGTCCGGAGGATAACCGGTCAGCATCTGGTAGATCGCCGCGGTGTGGTTAAACAGTCCGTTAGGCGTATAGCTCATGGAGCGGATCAGCGTCGCCTTGTCCAGATGCTGGGCCATCATGGGCATGTGCTCGCCGATCAAGGTACCGGGGATCTTGGTCTTGATGGGCTTGAACTCGCCTCGAATATTCGCCGGAGCATCGGGCTTGGGGTCCCAGATATCGATGTGGGACGGTCCGCCTTGGAGGAAGATCATCACCACACTATGCGCGCTATCCCATCCACGCGCACCCGCGTACTTGCTAGCGATCTCCGCGGCCTGGGCGCGCTCGCGCCAGAGAAAGAATTGCGGGAGGCTCAGACCCATGAGCGCGATGGAGCCGATGCGCATTAACTCGCGCCGGGTGGGTCCTTCGCAAGTGTAAGCGGGATGTCCGGGAATGTTCAGCATGATGTAACGTCCCTTCTAATAGATGTACAAAAACCCTTTGCTGTTGAGCAGAGCCCACAGCAGATCCTGAGCGCGCCCGGCTTTGGCGCCGCCCGCAAGATACTTCACAGCTAGATCGTTCTCCGCAGCGGTCGGCACGCGGCTTAACGATGCCAGGTACAGATCCTCGACGATAGCGCCGTCGCCTTTTCCGCTCAGAACCAGTTTCGCAACGCGACCCTTTGGATCCGCGACCGCATCCGAAATGGTCTTGCCGTTTACCAGGTTGAGCGCCTGCGGCAGGCTGAAATCGGACCGCCGCTCGCATTCGCACGAAGACTCGCGCGGCGGGCGTCCGAATACGTCCAGAAATCCCTCCTGGCCGATATGCGGATCCACCAGTTGCTCGGCCATGGTGTCCTCGGGAACCTCGGGGAAATGCGGCCGTGCGCCGGCGGCGGAGGAAACCGCGTCCATCAACTCTTCTGCCGAAAGCCGCCTTGGCATGGCATGCGAAAAATTGTCGCGGTCGTTCCCATTCCATTCGTTGGTGGTGAACGAGGCTTGATAAGCCCGCGAGTTAGTGATGGTTCGCATCAGTTGTTGCAGGTCGAAGTTATGATCCAGTACGTCCTTTGTAAGCGCCTCGAGTAACGCTGGATTGGTGGCTGGATTCGAGGCCCGGATGTCGTCCACGGGATCGATGATGCCCCTGCCGAAGAAGTAACTCCAGATCCGGTTGGCGATCGCCTTCGCGAAAAATGGATTGTCCTTGGAGGTGAGCCACTCGGCCAGCGCGTCGCGCCGCCGCTGGTCGCCCGGAACGGGCAAGCGGTTCGTTCAGAGCCAGCATGAACTCGGGTTTGACTACGTGCCCATCTTTGGGATGCTTCATCTCGTAGCCGGACCGCTGATCGAAAACGATCTCCTCGCCGACTTCGTAACCGGCGCGCAGACCGACCGCGGAAAAGAACGCGGCCATCTGGTAATACTGAGTCTGCGTCCAGCGCTCAAACGGATGATCATGACATTGCGCGCACACCATGCGGACTCCCAGGAACACCTGGGTGGTCTTCTCCATGGTTGGCTTGGCCTCGCGAGTGACGCGGAAGAAATTCGCCGCGGGATCGTCGTAGGAACTGCCGCGTGAAGTCAGCAGCTCGTGCACCAGCTTGTCGTAAGGCTTGTTCGCCGCCACCGAATCCCGAATCCACTGCTGGAATTCGTAGGCGCCTTTTTCGCCGAGGTACTTGCGGCTGGTTTGCAGCAAGTCGCCCCATTTGACGGTCCAGTGATCCACGTAAGCCGGGCTGGCGATCAGCCGGTCGATCATCTTCGAACGCTTGACGCGCGAGGGCGTAGGATCCGCGACAAATGCACGAACTGCCTCGGGCGGCGGCAACAGTCCCGTAAGATCGAGCGATACGCGCCTCAAAAACGCGGCGTCGTCGGCCACTGGAGACGGTTGAATCTTCAGCCGCTCCAGCTTGGTGTCGATCTGCTGATCGATGAAGTTGTACTGCGGCAATGGCTTCCACGCGAAACCCGGTTTGGGATTCAGCACGGTCACGGGAATCGTGGAGAACTTTCCTGCATACCGAACTAGCAGCGTTGCCTCGCCGACCCGCTCCCCCTTTACCGCGGCCTTCACGTCCACGGACGCCACGTCGGGGATGTTCGATTCAACCGAGGTTTCGCGCGTGACGTCACGGATAGCGCCATCCTGATAGCGGACCACCACTTTCACCGCCGCTGTCTCGCCCGGTTTCGTCATGAAGATTTCCTTGGGCTCGACCTTCATTTCGACCACCGAATCCTTCGCCGGATCGCCAAAAGGAACACCCTGGGCGATCCAGTTATAGATGGTCTTGTAATAATCCGAGTCTTTTTCGAAGCGGAGTCCACCGCCGTGCGCGATTTCCTGCGCAGGCTTCGCAAGCATCAGGCTCTTTCCCGGATCGGCCCGGTTGAAGCGGCGTCCGGAGAGATCATAGAGGAGAGCTTCGTAATCGTACTGCGGATCGTATCCTCGCAGCGAGAGCTTGAAGCCGTTTTTCCCCTTGGCCGCGCCGTGACATGGGCCCGACGTGCAGCCCGTCTTATTCAATATCGGCGCGACGTCGCGCAGAAACGTGACATGCTCGTCCGCCGCCGCGAGTCCAGCCGCGGCCAAACTAACGGATAGAACTAGTTTCAGCAGCATTAGCTTTGACCTCATCCACTTCTACCGCGATCGGACGCGACACGATTTCTTCCTGCTGGCCTTCAGCCGTGAGCTTTCCCGTGATGTAAAAATCGTACTTCGCCGGGCGCGTGAGTTTCGTCGTGGTAACAAGAAACGTGCCGGTGACGCGGTCGTCGGAATCCGGGCGCATATCTATCACGCGGATATCCGCCGCTCCCACCATCTCCGCGCTCACGTTTTTGGGTAACGGCAGACTGCCGTCATTCCGGTTCCACTTCCAGCGAAACTTCATCTGATCGCCCTCTTCCATCCGCTTGCGCTCCAGCATGGTCACTTCGAGCGTGGCGGCCCGCGGCTTGGTCCGAGCGACGGGCAGATCGAGTCCAAGCCACGGCGCGGTCAACGGCCGCTGCCGGTCCACCGAACCCTGCTCGGTTGCGCCCGCCACAGTCACGAGCATGGCCGGCGCTTCCGCCCGCCGCACGAGAGTCGAGCCATCCGGGAGCTGTCCCACACCCTCTACGATCAAATCCGCTGGCGCCAGGCTGACTTCTTGCTCAGCCGTCAGGATCAGCGTGCCCCGGCTATTTCGATTCTGAGCAGTTTCCTTGACGACAGCGCCCGCCACCACGTAGCCGCCTTCGACACGCAGGCCCGGAGGCGCATTAGAAACACGCAATTGCACTTCTCCGTCGTAACCTTGCCGTTGCACGGTAACCGGCAGCATGGCCGACCCTCCGGCGGGCACGTTCACGTAGGCGGTGTTCAAAATCACGCGGAAGTCCTGCGCTACCGACTGCAAATTAAGCCGGTACGCGTAATTGGCGCCGCCGCGAAGCGCGAGATCCTCCACCGTTACCACTACGTTGCTCGATCCCTCCGGCGCTTTAACCCGCAACATCGGGTCGCCCGCCGTGCGGCTCTGGTTCACGTTATACACATCGTCGGCCAGCGGCTCATCACCGGATCGAGCGAGCATTTTGCCTTTCTCGTCGAGGACCGTGATTACCGCCATCAGCTTGGATGTGCCCAGTTCGCGCGCCTGTATGCGAAACGCCAGCGGCTGGCCCGGCGTCACGCGCACTTTATAGCGGTCCACCTGGCCCGGCTTGGAGAGCCGCCCGTTGATCGTCACCGGCAACGCGATCGAGTCCGCAACGGGCGCCGTAATCTCCGGGTCGTCCCCTACCGCGAAAGGAATGGGGAGCACGGCGCTGTCAGGCAGATTCACGAAAACCTGGCGGGTGTTTTTGTCCACCTTCCGCAAATCCACGGTGATCTTCTGGACGCCGAGCGAAGCCTCCAGCACCTCCCCGCGCCGGCCGCCCAACGGAAAGATTTCCTGCGGATAGGGGTAAGAGCCGACCTTGAGCCGATAAAAATTGGCCATCTGCGTCGAATAACGCGAATCGTGAACGACCACGTAATAATATCCGTCTCGCGGAAACGTCACTGCCACCCGCGCATCCAGTCCCAGCAACGGCGCGTCTTCGCTGCGAGCCAGCGTTTTCCCGGACGTATCGAGAATCTCCAGCACCGGATCGATCGCGGAACCTAGGCGTCGAGCTTCCACCTCGAACACTTGCTTCTCGCCGCCCTTGGCCTGAATCCGGAACACATCACGCTCCGGTCCTTCGAGCGCGCCATTCAGCGTCAAGGGAGCCGACGGAAGTGGTTGCGCGGTTTCGATGGTGTCGTTGCTGTTGGCCAGCGCGCCCGGCCGTGATTCGTCTTCGAGATACTCGGGAAAAGTTCCTACGGCCAAGAGCTGGATGTTTGAAATTCCGTCGGGCGTCTCCACGCGAATCGGGTATGCGCCCACAGCCAGATCGCCGCTAGGCTCGACCAAAAACGTGGCGTAGCGCCCTTCCGCCATGGGGCCGGCATGCTCGGGAGCGAGCAAGGTGAAGGTGGCGGGCATGCCGGACCGGATCTTCGCCCCCTCACCTAGGTTCCTTCCAGTGAGCGTGAGGGTGAACGGCCGCCCCTTCTGCACTCCCCGAGGCTGAAGGTCTGTGATAATCGGCTGCGCCCCCAGCGACGCGCCCGCCAGTATTAACAACAACCACCTCATTGGGTACCTCCACTGGCCTGACCGGGAACCAGGGGAACAGGGATGAAGGCTTTTTCAAGACCACAGTCAGAGCTGCGATACAACCTCACTTGGCCGTCGAACCCACCGGTTGCCAGGTGCGTGCTGTCCGGCGAGAACGCCACCGAATAAATCCCCGCGAAATGGCCCTTGCAGGCGGCCGTCTGCGCTCCCGTTTCGGCATCATATAGATTCACGCTCGCACCCGCTCCCGCCACGGCAATACGCTTTCCGTCGGGCGACCAATCCAGTGCGAAAATCGCGCCGTCCTGGGACTCCAGCATCCGCACCAATGTTGCTTCTTCCCCCACCTTCATATTCCGCGGACGGTCCATCAGGTAAACGTAGGGAACGCGGTCCGCGCCGCCGATTACGATCTCGTCCTTGTTGGGATGCCGGGCCACCGCCGTCAACTCGCCGCGTATCTGGTTAACGTTCTCGAGAAACTGGCCGGCGTTGGCGTCGATCAACTTGGCGGCGCTGTCCCGCCCCACCGATACGAAACGCTTGGAGTCGATTCCGAAAACGGTTGCCAGCGGCCAATTCTCGTGGCTGCTGATCTTGTAGAGTTCCTTGCCGGTGGCGGTTTCAAACGCGCGCACGGTGTTGTCGACGCACCCCACGGCGACCTTAGCGCCGTCCGGCGAAAGCGACGCGCCAAATACGGTGTCGCTCGATACCTTCGCCGTACGCAGCAGCTTGCCCTCGCGCGTGTCCCACCACTGGATTTCGCCAAATAGAGCGGGAGTGCCGCCGCCCGCCGCCATCAGGCTGCCGTCCGAGGAGAAGGCGATCGAGAGAATTCGTTCCGCGTCGCCTTGTAAACGTTTTACCAGTCCGCTTCCGTCAGCATTGTGCAGCAATATTTCGCGATTGCCGCTGACCGCGAGAAATTTCCCGTCGGGCGAAAAGCGAAGCGCGGTGATGACCGGAGGCTGATGATAGAGCGTTGGTTCGTTTGAGGTGATTTCGCGCGGCGAGTCGTCCTTCGCGCCGGACTTGATCCAGTCGCGAATGACGGCGATATCCCCACCGGGCAGGGAAGGCCCTGAGAGCGGCATCGAGGGCTGCATCGTCCCGGTGATGAACTTTACCGCCAGACTTTCTTCGGGAGTGCCGGAGATGAATGCCGGGCCTCGCTTGCCGCCCCCCTGGAATCCCGCATAGGTGGTCAAATCGAGCCCGGACGACTTTACAGCCGGCTGGTGGCAACTCGTGCAGTTTCTATTCAGTATTGGACGGACGTCACGATAATAACTGGGTTCGGCCGCACCGAGAACTAAAGGGATTGCAGCAACGCAACTTGTGGCGAGCCTGATGCGCATAATGCTTCCCCTGGACGGACTTAAGTCTCAGATGCACCAATAGTATAGTAAATCCCTAAGCTCTTTATCAGATGCATCCCCGAGCGGCAGTCAGAGCCACCCGGACGTTTTACATATTTAACCCCGGCACATGGGAACGCCTGGGTTCGGGGAGCCGTCGCAATGGTAGTACCTGTTAATGGCGCGGAATCGGAAGGTCTAATCGTGTCTACTGTAACCAGAGAGGAACGAATGCGCGCGAAGTGTCTTAACTCGTGCATCTTCACTATCGTAGGGACAATCCTCGGTGCTGCCGGCGCTTTGGCGCAGACCAGCCGCATCCCGCTGAACGTCGATAATCGCGTCCGCACAGTTCTGGCGGGGCATATTCATCCCAAGGCCGTCGTCGCCAATGACCACGGGCGAGTGGCGCCCTCGCTGGCGATGCCCTACATCACGTTAAGGCTTGCGGCGTCCGCGATCCAACAGGCCGACCTCGAGAAACTCCTGGTGGAACAGCAGACTCCGGGCTCACCTAATTATCACCGCTGGCTGACACCGGAAGAATATGCGCAGCGGTTCGGTGCGAGCGATGCCGATATCAGCAAGATCACTCAGTGGCTTCAGCAGCAGGGCTTGCACGTCGTTTCCGTGGCTCGCGGCCGGAACTGGATCGCGGCCAGCGGAACGGCGGCACAGGTCGAGCCGGCGTTTCAGACCGAAATTCATAGCTATCTGGCCGACGGCGAGACGCACTACGCGAACGCGTCGGAGCCGTCCGTGCCTGTGGCATTCGGTTCGGTAGTGCAGGGCATTCGCGGCCTGAACGATTTTCGGATGAAACCGCGGGTGCGTCCCTCGCTCGCCGAACCTGCTTACACTTCGAGCTCAAGCCAGGCTCACTATCTTGCGCCCGACGATTTGGCTGCGATTTACGACATCGCGCCGCTGTACGCCGCCGGAATCAACGGCGCCGGGCAGAAGATCGCGATTGCTGGGCAGATCGAGGTTAATCTATCCGACATCGAGAATTTTCGCAGCACCTTCAATCTTCCGGCCAACGATCCCCAGACGCTGCTGGTGCCAGGATCGAGTAACCCGGGGAACAGCCCTAAATCGGGCGACCTTGCGGAGTCGGACCTGGATCTGGAATGGTCCGGCGCAGTGGCGCGAAACGCGACCATTATTTTTGTGTATGCCACCGATGTAATGACGGCGGTGCAGTACGCGATCGACCAGAACCTTGCGCCGGTGGTCAGTGTGAGCTATGGGAACTGCGAGCAGGAGTCGACTCGCTCGGACATCGCTTCGTTCCAACAGTGGGCGCAGCAAGCCAACGCGCAGGGAATCACGTGGCTGGCGGCGTCGGGTGACAACGGCGCGGCGGATTGCGCCGATCCGCAAAATCCTGGGCTAAGCGTTGACCTTCCGGGCAGTATTCCGGAAGTGACCAGCGTGGGCGGTACGGAATTCGTGGAGGGAGGCGGCACATATTGGAGTCCCACCAATAATGGCAATGGAGCCTCGGCGCTGTCGTACATTCCGGAGACAACCTGGAATGACAGCGTGGCAGATGGGCAGCCGTCGGCGAGCGGCGGCGGCACGAGCATTTTGTTTTCGAAACCTTCGTGGCAAACTGGTCCGGGCGTCCCGAGCGACAACGCCCGCCATGTGCCCGACGTATCGCTCAGCGCGTCGGCCGATCATGACGGCTACCTGGTCTACACCGCCGGGAGCCGTCAGGTTTACGGAGGAACGTCGGTGCCCACACCTACGTTTGGCGGACTGGTGGCGCTTCTGAATCAACAGCTCGGCTCGGGCGGAGTGGGCAATATCAATCCGAACATGTATGCGCTCGCGCAATCGAACTCAGCTATCTTTCACGACATCACGACCGGCAACAACATTGTTACAGTGCCTTGTCCGCGAAGAGTGCTGAACTGCACGGCCAATCCGGTGGGATACTACGCAGGCGTGGGCTACGATCAGGCGACCGGCCTCGGATCAGTGGATGCCTACAATCTGGTGACGGGATGGACCGGTAAGAGCACGCCGCCGCCGACCCCGGCCGCCAGGGTCACGCTGCTTAGCAATTTGAGTACGGTCGCCCCGAACGCCGTGATGTATTTGATGGCTACGGTCAGCTCGACAGATGGAACCACACCGTCCGGGTCAGTCTCATTTTCGATCGGCGGGACTTCGTTGGGATCAGCCTTATTGACCGGGTCGGCGGGTACTGCGACGGCAACGCTGGCGGTGAACGGCTTGCAGCTCCCGGTCGGGTCTGGAACAATTACAGCGACCTATAACGCCACCAGCAGCGCGCGCGTGGCCGTCAACGTCGCCGCGTCCGGTTCGGGTTCCAGCGCCACGCCCGCGATCATAGGCGTCGCGAATGGAGCCAGCTTCAAGCCAAGCTTCGCGCCTGGATCGATTCTGAGTGTGTTCGGGTCCGAGCTCTCGCCCGTGACACAGAGCGCCTCAAGCGTGCCTCTGCCGCTGTCGACCGGCGGAGTCGCGGCGCTGGTCAACGGTATTGCCGCGCCACTGTATTACGTCGGCCCGGGCCAGTTGAACGTGCAGATTCCGTATGAGACGACGGCCAACAGCTCGGCGGTGTTGAGCATCAACAACAACGGGCAGGTGACTACGCAATCCTTCCAGGTGGCCGCGGCGGCTCCGGGGATTTTCACGGATTCAACCGGCGCTCTGGTTCCCACGTGCGGCTGCGGCGCGCGGGCAGGAGATCGCGTTTTACATCACTGGCGCTGGGGCCGTTTCTCCGGCCATCTCGACCGGCGCTGCGCCCGCGGCGTCCACGGCGATCGCGGATCTCCCCGAAGCCGGTGCAGCCAACCAGCGTGACGATTGGAGGGGCCACCGCGACCATTGATTTCATCGGCATTCCTTCCGGCCTCGCGGGCGTGACGCAGATCAACGTGCAAGTTCCGAACGGGATCTCGACTGGCGCGCAGCCTGTCGTGGTAACGATAGGTGGAGTCGCCAGTGCGCCGGCGACTATCACGATTACCAATTGAGCGGCGCAGGCCTCTGGCTAATCGAGGTGCTTGTGGAACCTCTGCACGCTGAGCCACAGGATGGTTACGCCGAAAAACGCCAGCGCCACCATCTGGGGCCAAAGCGATTCGATACCAGCGCCTTGCAAAAAGACTCCGCGCACGATCTCCATAAAGTACCGCACTGGATTGATGAAGGTCAGCCATTGTGCGAGCTGCGGCATGTTGCGGATCGGAAACGTGAATCCACTCAGCATGAAGAATGGCTGAAAGAACAAACTGGTGGCCATCATTGCCTGGGTTTGCGTTTTTGAGACGGTGGAAATGAAGAGACCGGCGCCGAGCGTGGTCAGAAGGAACAATAGCGTCGACCCGAACAGCAGCCAGAAATTTCCGCGGAACGGCACGTGGAAGATCAGAAGCGCGGCGCTCATAACCAGCAGCATGTCCCAAATACCCACCGCGACGAACGGCAGCGTTTTGCCGATGATCAACTCGCTTGGACGGATCGGCGTGACCATTAACTGCTCCATGGTGCCGATCTCTTTTTCGCGAACGATCGCCATGGCGGTCAGCGACAGCGTCACCAGCGTGATAATGTTCACGATCACGCCAGGGATGAAATAGTTCCTGCTGCGCAGATCGGGATTGAACCACACCCGGGTGCGCGAAGTGACCTGTGGGACTGGTTGTTGCACCGGCCCTCCGGCATCCTCGGTAGCTCCCACCAGCATGGCGCTCTGTTGATGTTGGAGGGCTTCGCTCGAATATCGCGCGATCGCCTGGCTGGCGTATCCGGAAACAATGGAGGCCGTGTTCGAGTTGGTTCCGTCCAGCAGCACCTGAACGCTGGTGCTCCGGCCGCGCTCGACATCGCGGGCGAATCCGGGCAGTATCCGAACCACGGCGTCCACTTGCCCGCGATCCATCATTCTCTGCATGGCGCGTTCATCGTTCGGCATGCCGGCGAGAACAAATCGTCCCGAGCCTTCGAACTCCGAGAGTAGCTCGCGGCTTTCGGGTGTGTGGTCCTGATCCATCCACGCGATCTTGGCGTTGTCCACGTCCAGGCTTGCGGCGTAGCCGAAGATCAACAACTGGATAAGCGGCGGCAAAAACAATATGGAGCGCATGCGCGGGTCGCGTAGCGCCTGAATAAACTCTTTGCGGATGATCCTGCGTAGTCTTTGTCTCATCACGCCACCTTCTGCCGCAGTTTGCGCGTCGCAAAATAGAATACGATCACGGCGTACGCGATCAGCAGCAGCAGATTGAACCACAGCAGTTGAATGCCGATGCCTTTCAGAAAAATCCCGCGCGAGATTTCCATAAAATAACGCGCCGGGACGATTAGCGACACAGCCTGGATCACGCGCGGCATGCTGCCGATCGGATAGATGAATCCCGACAGCAGAAACGCCGGAAGAAAGGAAAGCAGCGTTCCGATCTGGTACGCCATGAGTTGGGTTCGGAACATAGCCGAGACCATGATGCCGAGCCCCAGCGCGCCGAACAGAAAGATCGCGCTTGCGGCCAGCAGCAACAACAGACTGCCTTTCATCGGCACGTTGAAAACGAAAATGCCGACCACCAGCGCGATGATCATGTCAGCTGCTCCGACCACAAAATAGGCGGACAATTTCCCGAGCGCGATCTCGCTCGGCCGCGCCGGCGTCGACAATAGCTGTTCCATGGTGCCGTTCTCCCATTCCCGCGCCACGGTCAGAGAGCCAAGATTGGCTGCAATAATCATCACGATCACGACGATCAATCCGGGAACGATAAAGTTTCCCGATAGCAGATCGGGGTTATACCAGACCCGTACGTCCGGGATTACGCTGGCCGGAACGCGCCCTGCCGCGGTCTGAATGGGCGCCTGCAGGCGCTGTGAGTACAGCGACACGATGCTTTCGGCGTAACCTTGGGCGATGGCGGCCGTGTTCGAGTCGCTGCCGTCGATCAGAAGCTGTACTTGGGCCGGCTGTTTCAGATCGATGTCCTTTGCGAACTCTACCGGGATCACCACGCCCAGCAGGCACTTGCGCCGGTCGATCGCCTGCTCAATGGGACGGTAGCTGTGTACCTCTTCGACTACCTGAAAATAGCGCGAGCCCCGGAAGTCCTTCACCAGGTCGCGGCTTTGTGGCGATTGATCCAGATCGTAGACGAAGGTCGGGATACGATCGACATCCAGGCTCAGCGCCCATCCGAAAATCAGCAGCATCACCAGCGGCTGCAACAACGCGGCGAACAGGCTGCGGGAATCGCGGAGAATGTGCAGCATCTCCTTGCGGGCGATGGCGCGCGTGCGGCGGAAACTCATGCGGCTTTCTCCTGCTTATCTCTTTCCTCTTTTTCGATCAGGCTGACGAAGACGTCCTCCATGCTGGGCAGGATCGAGTCCAGGATCATTACGGAAATGCCCGCCTGCTCCAATTCACGATAGATTTCCGGAATCGCCGCGGCCGGATCTTCGACTTTTATGTGCAATCCGCCACCGAACACAGCGATGTCCAGAATCCCGGGCTTGCCCTCCAGCACCGTCATACTTCGCAACAGATCCGACGTTTCGAGATTCAACAAATGACCAACGCCCAGCGAGGTTTTTAGCTCTGCGGGCGAACCCAGCGCGATGACGCGCCCGCCATACATCAGCGCGACGCGGTGGCAGTATTCCGCTTCGTCCATGTAATGCGTGGTGACGAAAATCGTGTGGCCGGCGGCCGAAAGCTCGTAGATCAGATGCCAGAAGTTGCGGCGCGCAATCGGATCCACGCCGCTGGTCGGCTCATCCAGAAATAGAATGGGTGGCTCATGTAAAATCGCGCAGCCGAGCGCGAGCCGTTGCTTCCACCCACCCGAGAGCAGGCGTGTCATGGTCGCCCGTTTGTCCTCCAGGCCGGCCATTTTGAGGACGTAATCGCGCCGCGCAGGCAGTTTGTCTGGTGGGACGCCATAGACGCCGCCGAAAAATTCGATGTTCTCTTCCACCTTCAGGTCGTCGTAGAGCGAAAACCTCTGCGACATGTAGCCGATTCTCTTTTTGATCTCTTCGGGCTGCGTCGCCACATCGTAGCCTCCCACCGTGGCCTTCCCGGAGGTCGGAGCAAGCAGTCCGCAAAGGATGCGGATGGTGGTCGATTTGCCGGCGCCGTTCGGCCCCAGGAATCCGAAAATTTCACCCTGCGCGACATCGATCGAAACATTGTCCACCGCTACGAAATCGCCAAAGCGTTTCACTAGCTTGTCAATGTGAACAGCCGGGCCGGTGTTGTTAGGCGGCACTTAGGGCACTCTCTCTCCGCGAAAGCGCGATGAATACGTCTTCGAGCGACGGCACAATCGGCCGATAGCCGAACGGGGTCACCTGCGCCAGGCGTTCGGGCGAAGTGACTTTAGGATCGATAAACAGGTGCAGATCGGCGCCGGCGGGCTGCACGGCCAAGACACCTGGCTGCCCTTCGAGCATCAACATGGTCTTGCGATGATCGTCCGAAGTGATCAGATACACCGTTTCGGCGATGCCGCGCTTTAACGCCGCCGGCGTGTCGCAACGGATCATTTTCCCCTGATACAAGAAGCCCACGCGATTGGCCCGTTCGGCTTCATCGAGATAAGCAGTGGTTACGAACACGGTCAGCCCGCCGCGCACCAATTGGTAGAGAATCGCCCAGAAATCGCGCCGCGAAACCGGATCGACGCCGTTGGTAGGCTCATCCAGAAACAACACCCGTGGCTTATGCAGCAGCGTGCACATCAACGCGAGCTTTTGCTTCATCCCGCCCGAAAGCTTTCCCGCCGGGCGTTTGCGAAACGGCTCCATGCGCGTCATCTGCAGCAGCCGCGCGCCCATTTCGTCGCGCTCGCGCTTCGAGATGCCGAACAGATCCGAATAAAAGTCCATGTTCTCCTGGACCGTCAGATCCGTATACAGCCCGAAGCGTTGCGCCATGTAGCCGATCTGATCCTTCATCTGATCCAGCTCGCGCGCGACATCATGGCCGGCCACGACCGCCTTGCCCTCGGTCGGGTCCATCAGGCCGCATAGCAGACGCATGGTGGTCGTCTTGCCGGCGCCGTCGGGTCCTACCAGCCCGAAAATCTCCCCCTCGGCCACATCCAGATTCAGATGATCCACCGCGATCAACTCGCCGAAACGGCGCGTGAGATTCTCGGCATGGATCACGATGCTCATAAGATGATTTCAGCGTCAACCGGCATGTTGTTCTTCAGTTCGTGGCTGGAATTGTCGACCTCGATCTTGATCCGGTACACCAGCTTCACACGCTCTTCCTTGGTCTGGATCTGCTTGGGCGTGAACTCGGCTTGGGAGGCGATATAGCTGACCTTGCCCCAGTACACTTTTCCGGGAAACGAATCGGTGCTCAATTTCACCTTTTGTCCGAGCTTCACGCGGCCGAGGTCGGTCTCGTTGATGTAGGCGCGCAGCCAGGGGTGCTCCAGGTCGCCGATAGTGACCACCGTCGTTCCGGCGCCTAGAACCTCGCCCGGCTCGGCCGATTTCACCAGCACAACTCCGTCGATAGGCGTGCTGACCTCGGTGTCGGCGAGTTGAGCGTCGGAGATACCCACCTGCGCGCGGGATCGATCGATGTCGTCCCGGCCCGCCTCCAGTTGTTCTTGCTTGCGCTTCAGCTCTAGACGATTCGCTTCGGCGGTGGCGACGGCCGCTTTCGCGCGTGCGACGTCGGCCCGGGCGCCGGCGATATCTTCCTGCCGCGGCCCTTCCTTGACCAGGGAAAGTTTCTCTTCTGCCTGCCGGACTAACGCTTGCGCGCTATCGTACTTCGTTCGCGCCTGATCGTACTGCTGCTTCGAGATGTCTTCGTTCTTGAAGAGCGTCTGCGCGCGCTCCCAATCCAGGCGAGCGAATTCAAGCTGTGCCCTGGCGTCGGTAACCGCGGCGTCCGCCTGTTGAATATCCTGCTTGCGGCTGCCGTTCAGCAGCTCTTCGAGCTTGGCTGTCGATTGATTGAGCTCGGCATTGCGCGCGGCAATGTCGCTTTCCAGCGTCGCCTTCTGATAGGCGATCCCGGTCTCGAGCTGCTGATAGTTCGAGACCGCGCTGGCGACGGACGCCTGATCGCGCACCCTTTGTTGCCGATAGATCACCGGATCCAGCGTCGCGATCAGCTCGCCGCTCTTTACCCAGTCGCCTTCGGTGACCTTGCGGTCGATCATGCGCCCGGCCATTTTGAACGAAATATCGACCTGCGTGAGCTCGAGATTGCCGGAGACGAAAATACGATCGCCGGGGTTAGGGTGGTGCAAATGCCAATACCACCAAGCCCCCACGCCGATGGCGATCACCAGCAAAATTAGGGGAATTCTTTTCTTCATTGGTTCACGTACTCCTGGATTTTACCCGTGGCGGTCGCCAGGTCGATGCGGGCTACGTTGTAATCATACAGTGCGTTAATCAGATTATCGCGAGCGCGATCGAGCCGCGTCTGGGCGTCAGTGACCTCCAGCGAGTTGGCGACACCCGCCTGATAGCGCCGTTTGGCCTGAGCTAACTCTCTTTCGGAAAGATCTTCGCCTTCGCGCGCCGTAGTCACTTCCGTGGCGGCCGAGCTGATGCTGTCGAAGGCCAGCCGCACGTCCAGTTCTACCTGCTGTTCGAGGTCATGCGTACGAGTCTGTTCCTGGCGGTATTGCGAAAGGCTTTCCGCCTGGCGCGCTTCCCGCAGTCCGCCGTTGAAGACCGGGACACGCAGCGAAACCCCATAAGCATACGTGGGTTGCGCGCCCACGATTCCACTCCCGATGGAACCGTAGTTCGCCGAAGCGCCGAGTGAGGGAAGACGCTCCGCCTTGACGGCGCCGTAGTTCAATCGCGCCGATTGCTCGCGATCCTTCTGGGCCGTCAATTCCGCGCGCAGCTTGCGTGCTTCCAACAGCGCGTCTTCGAGCGTGCCCACGTCGGCCGGACGATATTCGAGTTTATCGGTCAGCTCGATGGCTGCGTCCAGCTTGAGTCCCATAGCCCGCATCAGGTTCAAGCCAGCGCGCCGGCGATCGTTTGCCGCGGCCACCAGCCGCTGCCTATCGTTGGCTAGCTGAACGTCGGCGCGAACTACATCCAGGCCGGTTCCCGTGCCCGCGTCTTTCTGTTGCTGGGCGAGGGTGAGCAGCGCCTTCGACAGCTCCACATTGGCGCGCGCGGTGTCGAGCGCCGCCTGGGCGCGTAGCGTAGTCAGATAAGAGCGGGCCACTTGATCGGTGACCTGGTTCTTGGTCGCATCGTAATCGGATTTGGCGGCTTGGATGTTGACTTTCGCTTCCTGATATTTCCGGATGGTGCTGAAATCGAAGACCGTCTGTGACGCCGTGGCACGCGCGTCGAACACCGAAAATGGCCCGACGATCGTAGGAATGCTGAAGTTGAAACCCGCGGGGAAATTAAAGAGAGAGCCAAAGCCATAGGCGTGAAGATTGGTAGTTTCACGCTGGTCGCTGACCGACGATTCCAAGTCGGGCAGGAACGCCGCGCGCGATTCAAGCTTGCGCGTTTCGGCTTGCCGAATGGATTCCTGCGCCAGTGTGACGCGCGGGCTTCCATCCGGCGCAAGCGCGATTTCCACCGCCCGCTTCAGGCTCAACGGAAGCGTCGTCTCCACCGCTACATCGCTTTGCGCCAGCGCCAGCGCGGCCAGATTGAAGATAAGCAGCGCGCGCATCTAGTGTCCCTCCTTTGCACGAAATCCCGCAGTGGCAAACGTCACCAGCCTCGCCAGAACTGCGGGCCGGTCTGCCGGGTCGCATTTCCCGCCGCTCAACTCCTGTATATGGGCTGATCGGGCCATAACGTGAGCCATCGCGCCGGCCGTGAAGGTCAGGCGCCACATTACCTCGGTTTCACTCAGATCGGGCAAGGCTTTTACAAGAGCGGCAGTGAATTGTTGCGCAACCGGTAGCATATGTTTCTTGAAAAGCTGAATGCGGCATACGTCCGGCGTTGCCAGAACGCGTCCCATCAGCGGTGCAACTAAGGAGACGTCCAGGCTGACCAGAGGAGACAGAAACGCAATCAGGATTTGTTTCACGGTTGGACTTGGCCCCGCGGCTGCCAGCATCTCGCGGCGTTTTTCGTTTATTGGCTCGACCCGCCGGGCGATGACGGCATCGATCAGACTGTCTTTGGATTGAAAGTGGTAATTTACGGACGCCAGATTGACGTCGGCTTCGGTGGTGATGTCACGCAACGACGTGGTGTCGAAACCTTTATCTCCGAACAGCTTCTCGGCGGCATCGAGAATCCGCGTTTTGGTATCTAGCGCCCGATGGGTCATACGTATGATTAAATCATACGTCTGAATCATAAGAAAGGTCAAGAAACGTGCATTCCTTACACCCGCCACGGCTGCGGCTTGCGGACAGCCATAAGGCTCCCCAAAATGAAAAACTGCAATCAGCGGATCACAAAATGGTTACTGGGTGTACACTAATAGAAATTTAATATCTAACCCAGCTCGGATTTGGGTAGGAGGCCATTCGTGACGAGAACACGCCGTTTTGCGAGTATCCTTTTGCTGCTGATCGCCGGAAGTACGGTGATCTCAGCTCAATCGTTCGTTGGTAGCCTTCGAGGTCTGGTTCAAGACCCCGGCGGCGCCATAATCGCGGGCGCCAACATCACCCTGACCAACGAAGCTACGGGGGTGTCGCGTGCCACCGTCAGCAATGCATCCGGGGAATACGTATTTTCCCAGATCGAACCTGCCACCTATACTCTCGCAGGCGAGGCCCCCGGCTTCAAAAAGCTGGAGCGCAAAGGCGTCGTCATCGGAACCCAGGAAAATGTTTCCGTCGATCTGAAAATGGAGATTGGGCAAGTCTCCGAGAGCGTTGAGGTCACCACCGAAGTTCCGCTGATCGAGAATGCGACCGCCTCCAACGGCCAGGTGCTGAACTACCCAACAGATTGAGGACCTGCCGAACCTGGGCCGCAATTCTTTCCTGCTTTCGAAGCTGACCAATAATGTAGTTCCGTCCGGACCTCCGGCGTGGAACCGTTTCCAGGATCAGACCGGATCGTCGAACTTGTCCATTGGCGGCGGACCGATTCGCGGCAACAACTATCTGATCGACGGCGTGCCGGTAACTGACGCAAATAATCGCGCTGTAATCATTCCCTCCGAAGAAGGCGTGCAGGAAATGAAGCTGCAAACCGGGACCTACGACGCGACTATGGGTCGAACCGGCGGCGGCGTGTTCAACACAGCTCATTCAATCGGGGACGAGCGAGCATCCATGGCGACGTGCTCGGCTATTACCGCCCCCTGTCGACGGAGGCGAACAGTTTCTTCAACAACAAAAGCCGGCCAGCCGGCTATGCCGGAGAAATGGGAAAACTGGGGATGCTCGGCTCGGCGGACCGGTGGTGATTCCAAAAGTCTTTAACGGACGGAACAAGGTATTCTTCTTTGTGGCGACGGAAGGATACCTGGACGCGCAGCCGCAGCGGGGTTATTTGTGGCTCCCACGGCAGCCGAAATCGCCGGCAACTTCTCGGCAGCCGGGAAAATCATTTACGATCCGACGACTAACGTGGCCTGCACGGCCGGCAGTGGTTGCCCGTCCGGCGCTACGGTGATGCGCAGTCCCTTCCCCGGCAACATCATCCCAGCCAACCAGATCAATCCGGTCGGCCAAGCAATCCTTCGGTATCTTCCTGCGCCGAATACCAACCAGAACGCGGTTATCGATCGCCCAACTTTCAGGGCAAGGATTCGCTGGGGAATCATGCTGAACAATTCATGTACAAATTGGAAGAAGATCCCACGCAATGGATGAGACTGACCGGATCGTTCCTTTATTACAAGAGCCATGAGCCGGGCGGCAACAGTTTGGAATCGCCGATGGGCAAGGAGGCAATTCGTACCTGCTCGACCGCCACGTGGACGCGACCGCAATCAACGCGATCTTCACTTTGAATCCGACCACCGTGCTCACGGTGCGTTACGGGTTCAACCGATTTCCGAACGTTACCGACTATGTCGACCGGGGCTTTAATCAGACCAAGCTTGGATTTCCGGCGAGCTATGTCAATGCCCTGCAAGTGGCGGAGTTCCCGTCTATCACTTTGAGCGGAAGGCGGCGAGACCGTCGGCGGATCAGGCCCTTCGAACGATGTGTTTTCATCGAAAAACCTATCGTTCAGCGTTTCCAAATTCGCGGGTAAGCATAGCTTGACCATGGGCATCGACTACCGCGCGATTAAGGTCGGCGGCATTTCGTGGACCGGCGCCGAGGGAGCTTTCACCTTCAATGGAATTTTCTCGCAGCAGTATAACACCTCCACCGCGTCCACCGGCGGCAGCGATATCGCCGATCTCCTGCTCGGATTTCCGTCCGCGGGAAGCGTCGGCACCGCCTCGGACGAATATTACTTCGTCAACTATTATTCCGGTTACATCCAGGATGATATTCGCCTCACGAATAAACTGACTGTCAACGTCGGGCTGCGCTATGAGTTCGAGACCGGCGAAGCGGAGAAATACAACAATCTGCTCGTCGGCTTCAATCGGACCGCGCTGAATCCTATCCAGGCGTCGCTTCCGGCCAATTCCGGCGTCCTCGCTTATGGCTCGCCCTTGATTCGCCGGGCAAAATGGCAATCCTAGTGCCTGCTGCACGGCGTCTTAAGGACAAATTCGGACCGCGCGCCGGCTTCGCTTATCGGATTAACGACAAGACGACCTTCCGAGGTGGCTGGGGAATTTTCTACGCGCCCACCTACTTTCAGTCTCGACACCAGTTACTCGCCGGGCTTGAGCCAGACCACGACGTATCTCGCCAGCGCCGATGGCAATGCCACGCCGGCGAACTCGCTCAGTAATCCTTTCCCGACGGGTGTCATCCAACCAGCCACCATCCAGAGGGGCATTCTCCAGCAGCTCGGCAGCACCAGCTACTTTCTAGACCAGAACCGCACCGGCGGCCTGGTCCAGCAGTTCTCGGCGGATATTCAGCGAGAGCTTCCCTGGGCGGTCGCGCTGGAGGTCGGCTACGTCGGCTCGCGTTCGAGCCGTCTTCAAGAGGCTTACAACGGTTCCGGCTATCTTCCGATCAACCAGGTGCCCACGGCCAATCTCTGTCGTTAGGATCGGCTCTAGCCGCTAAGGTGCCGAATCCGTTTTACGGTCTGCCGAATGTCGGCGGAAGTCTCGGCGCCGCGACGGTTTCTCAAGCCCAGTTGCTGATGCCGTTCCCGGAGTATTCCCAGGTCTACGATGCCAACAATCTCGGCAAGGCTCAGTATGATTCGCTCATCCTGAAAGCTCAGAAGCGGCTTTCGAAGGGTGTTAACGTTCCTGTCCACCTTCACGTGGTCGAAGAACGAGGACACTACGTACGGCGGCGGCAACGCCAACTACTTCAATGGGTGTAACGGAGCTGGGGGTTGCGTCGCTCAGCCGGCCTATCCGCAGAACGTATACAATCTCGCGGCCGAGTGGGCGCTCGCCGCGGGCAAGCAGCCTTGGCGCTACACCGCCGGATGGACTTACGAGCTTCCGTTCGGGAAGGGCAAGCCCATGCTGGCCAACAACGCCGTGCTCGATTACATCGTGGGCGGATGGTCTGTGAACGGGACTGCGATCATCGCCGGTGGTTTCCCGTTGGGAATCTTCCAGAGCAACGCCAATTCGGGAATCGGCGCGTTGGAACAGCGACCAAACGCGACCGGAGTGAATCCGGTGAACTCAGGAGGTCCAGAAGCGCTCCTCAATTCGTGCGGCGCTGCGAGCGAACCCGGTGTGCTACATCAATGCCGCTGCCTTTTCGCTGGCGCCGGCCTACACTTTTGGAAACGTGTCGCGCTCCATACCCGCCTTCGGACCGGGCATGGCAAGCTGGGACGTCTCCGTGTTCAAGACCGTCACCATCAAGGAGCGTGTAAAAGCGCAGTTCCGCGCCGAGGCTCTGAACGCTTTCAATACGCCGGAATTCGGGAACCCCATCCAGCAATTCCAGGGCGTGAATGCGTCCACGGGCAAGCCGGTCGGGCCCTTCGGCCAAATCACGGCTCAAATGAACATACCCAGAGAATTGCAGCTCGGGCTACGGTTTAGCTTCTAGCCCTTGCGAATTCCGAGCCAGGAGGAAAACCGAGGCCCGAGAAACCTCATGTTTTGGGCGTTTGGTGCCGATCACTAAGGCGTCTGACCTAGTAGGTCGTACAGGAGATGCTTTATGTCCAGCATGGAAACGATCAACGACGAGATCCAGCCCAACCCGGAAACTCCGGCCGATCCGGCTAAAATGCAGGCGAAACGCGTGTTCATAGGTTTCGCTGCCACCATCACTATAGGCCTCACGGTAGCGGGGTGGTATGTCGGAGGGCGTATCTTTGCGGCTGAGAAAGTTCACGCCGCGATCGATTGTACAGCCGGTTTCACCAGCCCCAGCCCCAGCGCCGATGATTGCCAAACTCGAGCCATCAGCTCCGGCAATTGCGGAACCCGTAGCGGCGGTGCTCGTCGAGGCACCCGCTTGGAATAAAGTCGATCCGCAACCCGGCGACCTTTACCTACAGTTGGCAACCATGGGCCCGAATTCCACTAACGACTATCTCAAAACCCTCGACGCCAGGGGAATTCACCCCCGGATCGCACCTGGTCCCAGCGAAAATCTCCATCGTCTGGTAATAGGACCCTATCCCGACAAAGCCGCGCTCGAGAAAGAGCAACAGGAGTTGGAAGCCGCGGGAATCCAGTTTATTGCGCACCGTTATTAGGGCTTTACTCGCCCCAAGCGCGTTCCAGCATCCGCGAATACTCGCCCGATGAGTACAGCTCGAACTTGAAGTCGCGCGACGCAATCAGCGAAAACTCAGCCTCACCTTGCTTGAGCGCGAACATCTGATCGGCATAGCGATAGTAGTTCCGCACGAAGTCGTCCGATAAAACCTCGCGGCCTGGAGCATTGCTAAACAAGCACTGCAGTCCAAGTGCCCGGGTGAAGATGGCCCTGTAATCTCCGACGCCCCATTTCCGCAGTTTGGCCTGCACGCTGGCCGGTGCATCCTGAACTAGCAGCGTCGCAAAACTTTGGCGCGTGATGCCGGCCTCTAGGTGGTCTCGTTCCCGCTCAACAAATTCCACGCATTGCTCGATCCACCGAGCCAGGTCTTTGCCCACATAGAACAGCATTCGAAGTTCGGAATAACGGCCATCGAGAAGGGTCCGATCCAAGTCTTCTTGAGTCGATTCGCCGGCCGGCAATAAACCCTGCAGTTTGAGGCTGGCGCGCGAACTCTCGACCAACTTGTTGGGGCCGGCCGCATCCGCAAAGGGATGTAAAATCAGCGGCGGCAAAATATAGGAGGGCCGGTCATCCACTGCCGGACCAGTTCCAAGCGATAATCTGGGAGCCATATCTGGACCCAGTATGCCGTCTTACTTGCGTTCCGTCAGTAGTACCTTGGCTTCAATCGTTTGGTCCCCGCGCAGTACTTTCACAAGTACTTCCTGTCCAGGTTTTTCAGCTCGTAAGGCGTACGTAAAGTCGTATAGGTTCTGAATCTTCTTGCCGTCGAATTCGATCAGGATATCGCCGCCTTTGAATCCGGCCTTGGCCGCGGGCGATCCGGGCCGGATATCCGCGAAACGGACCCCGTTGGGAATCTCGGTAAAGTCGGGAATGCTGCCGAAATCCGGCCCATAACCGGACACCGTGCCAGAGGAGTGCGACGCCACATCACCGTGCGGATTCTCCGGTTCTGCCACGCGGACATACTGCGGCCGTGGCGTGCCATCCGTCAGATGATCCATCACGTCGGCGATCATATCCAACAGTTGCACCGCATCGGGAGCATCGATTTTGTCCCAGGTATCGCTCGGCTTGTGATAGTCGGCGTGCAATCCCGAAAAGAAGAAAAGCACCGGCACCTGCTTGGTCGTAAAGGACGTGTGATCGCTCGATCCATAGCCGCCCCGCTCGGTGGCGTCCGCCTGAAAGTCGTGATGCTGCCCCACCTCTTTGAGCAGCTCGGCAAAGGTGGTCCCCGTGCCGACTCCTCCCACGTAGATTTTGCGGTCCCGGATGCGGCCGATCATGTCCATATTGATCATGGCCACCGCGTTCGCAAGCGGCAAAATCGGATGGTTCACATAATAGCTCGATCCCAGCAAGCCCAGTTCTTCGCCCGCGAACGTGAGAAACAGCATACCGCGCTTATGTTTCGGCTCGTGGGAAAACCAATGCGCCAGCTCGATGACTCCGGCCGTTCCTGAAGCGTTGTCGTCGGCGCCGGGATGAACGGTGCCGGCCAGCGAAGGCGCCAGCGAAAACTGCTCACCCAAGCCCAGATGATCGTAGTGCGCCCCCAGGATCACGTACTCGTTGGTTTCGCCCGGAATATAGGCGCCTACGTTGTGGACCGTCTTTACTTCGCGCCGAATATCGATGTCCACCTCCACCGCCAGCGAGGCAGGGAAGGCGAACGATTGCGGATGCAGGTCCTTGTCGATCGCGGCCTCGATTGCCGCCAGGTTCTTGCCCGCCGACTCCATCCAGTTCTCGGCCACCTCAGCCTTTACCTGCGCGAACTCGATGCCTCCATTCGCGGGCCCCGCCGTGGTGCCGAATTTCTCCAGTTTGTCTCCGTCATCCGGATGCGCCGCCACGTCGTTTACCATCAGCAGCGCTTTCGCTCCATGTATCTTCGCGTTCGAGGCTTTGGCGAAAATCTGCGAATGCGCGGTGTACACTTTTCCCTCGAAGATGCTTTTATCGTCGAACTCCTGAGGCTCGTGCCGTAGCACCAGTACGATCTTGTCCTTCACGTCCAATCCGGCATAGTCGTCGTAGTTGTACTCGGGTGCTGTAATTCCGTATCCGGCGAAAACCACTTCGCCCGAGACCTTGCCGGCCGACGACACATTCAGCGGTACGAAATCCTGCTGGAACTTCAGCGCCTTCTTCTGCCGGTCAAGCGTGTAATTCACCTGGTTCTGCGCGCCCAGCCGCGCGCTGGTGGTGACTTCGAAATCCTGATAGTAGCTGTCGCCCGAAAGCGGCTTGAGATGCATGGACCGGAACTGGTCGCGGATGTAAGCCGCGGCTTTCTCCAGCTCCGGCGATCCGGTTTCGCGCCCGCGCATGTCCTCCGAAGCCAGGTACTTGACGTACCCGATATATTCGGTCGGGCTCAGCTCAACAGCGAACAGTCCGCCTGATAGCAACACCAATCCCGACCGGACAATTAATGTGGACATGCGCATTTTATTTGTTCAAAGGCGAGGGAATCTTGATCTCGCAGCACTTCTCGCCGGCATCATGAGTCGTCTTCTGATAGTTCAGCTCACCGTTAATGATTTGCTCCAGGTTCGGCCACGGATAGTTTCCAACCAACCGCCGCCCGTTGAGGAACATAGTGGGCGTCGCGTCCACCTTCAGCTCTCTTGCCTCCGCTATGGACGCGTTCACTTCCGCCTCGGTCGCCTTGGTGTCCATGCAGCGGCCGAGTTGCAAAACATCCAGGTCCTTGGCGTTATTCGCGAACCCAAGCACCTGGTCCTTCAGGTTATCAACCGTGATGTCGCTCTGTTTCTCGTAAATCCAGTCGTGATACTCCCAAAACTTCGCCGGATTCTGGCGGAACACGCAGCGTCCCGCGATGGCCGCGGCCTTAGCCCAGGGATGAATCTGCTCTAGCGGAAAATCCTTGAAATACAGCCGCACTTCCTTTGGGAATGTGGTCAGCAGATTTTGCCGCAAGGTTTTTTCTTCTTCCTTGCAGTTCGGACACTCGAAATCGCTGAACACAACCAGCACCACCGGCGCCCCGGCAGTTCCCATGCTCGGCGAAAGGTCGGTCTTGAGCTTTTCTATATCGGCCTTAAAGGGATTCTGCGCGACGTCGTAGACGATGCCGCGAATCAGATCTTTCCCGTCCTTGGTGACAAAGAAGGTTTCGTCTTGCGACCGGCCGCTATAACTGAAATGCACTTCCACCTGTAGGAGATTCGGCACCGGCGACGGCTTCGGATCGTCGACCTTCACCTGCACTTCCGGAATCACCGCCAGGAGATGCCGGACGAAGGCTTCCATTTGTGTCTTGTCCAGCGCGGATTTAGGTTTTTCCTGCGCGGCCAACAACGACACGGACAATGCGGCAATCAGAGCAATGCGCATACTACGATTGTAACCTCTCAGGATTGTAACTTCTATGGACTTATTCGCCTCGTATCAGATCCTCATAGCTTTCGCGCTTGCGGATCACCCGGTACTTCCCGCCCTCCACCAGAATCTCCGGCGCGCGCGGGCGGGCGTTGTAATTGGAAGCTGCCACGAACCCATAAGCGCCCGCGGTGCAAACGGCCAGTAGATCTCCGGGCATGACGTTGGCGATTTCGCGGCCCCGCGCCAAAAAGTCCCCCGTCTCGCACACTGGGCCGACCACGTCCGCGGTGATCGTCCCCGCCTGATTTTGGCGCAGCGGGATGATCTCGTGGTGAGAATGATAGAGCGCCGGCCGGATCAAATCGTTCATTCCCGCGTCCACGATCACGAATTGCCTATCGCCGTTGGCCTTTCGGTAAAGAACGCGCGTCAGCAGCACTCCAGCCTCAGCCACGATCGAGCGTCCCGGCTCGATCAGAATCTCCAGCTCATGCCCCTGCACGCGCTCGCACATCGCGTGGACGTAGTCGCGGATATCCGGCGCATTCTCGCCGGGTTTATAGGGCACTCCCAGGCCGCCGCCCAGATCCAGGCTACGAATCGGCAGCCCTTCGCGCCGCAGGCAGTCCACCAACGCGAGCATTTTGTCGAACACTTCCAGCATCGGCGCGATGTCCAGAATCTGCGAACCGATGTGACAACTGACGCCCTCGAGTATCAGATTCCCCAACGCCTTGGCGCTTTCGTAGACCGCTTCCGCCTCCGAGATATCGATCCCGAATTTATGTTTCCGCAGTCCCGTGGATATATAAGGATGGGTGACCGCATCGACGTCCGGGTTCACACGCAGCGCAACTCGCGCCTGGACGCCTCTTCGCGCGGCCAGCGAATCCAGCAGCGCCAGCTCCGGCTCCGATTCGCAATTGAAACTTCGGATCTGATGTTCCAGCGCATAATCCAGTTCCTGCGCAGTCTTGCCGACGCCGGAAAAGATCACGCCCGCTGGATCCGCGCCCGCCTTCAGCACGCGGAACAGTTCACCGCCCGAAACGATATCGAACCCCGCGCCCGCTTGGGCCAGCAGCTTCAGGATGGCCAGGTTGCCGTTGGCCTTCACCGCGTAGCAGACACGATGCGGCACATCGCCGAAAGCCTCTTCGTAGGCGTGGAATTTCTTGAGAATCTGGGCCCGCGAATAAACGTAGGCCGGCGTTCCTTCCCGTCGCGCGATATCGGCCAGCGCCACGTCTTCCGAATACAGCGTCTGGTCGCGGTACTCCATTCAGTGAACTTTCAAAACAATCAGAGTCTGGTCGTCAAATCTTGGCGCACCGTCTGCAAACCCATCCAGGTCCGCGAGAATCTGATCCGCTACAACTTCCGGATCTTTTCCGCACAGCCGCTTCAGCGCGCGCGAAAGATGACCACGTCCGTATTCCTCTTCTTTCGGATTGGGTTGGTCGGTGATTCCATCCGAATAAAGCACCATCAAATCACCGCGCTGAACATCCACGGTCAATTCTTCGTATACCCGATTATCCAGCAAGCCAGCCGGAACGCCTTCCACTCTGGGCTTGAGAATTTCGCCCTTGCGGCAGATGATGGGCGGAGCCGCGCCCGCGTTCGCCATGACGAATCTTTGCTTGGCGCGCTCCCACACCAACACCATCAAAGTGACGTACTGGGCTTCCACAATCCGTTCGCGCAGAACTTTATTCAACAAACGAAGCAGCGCAGCCGGACTCCTCCGCCGATGCGCGAGCGTGCGCAGCAAGCCGCTGACCATTGCGCCGTAGAGCGCCGCCGCTGCTCCTTTGCCGCTGACATCGCCGAAGGTGAAGACCGCATAATCGGCGCCATGCTCGAAAATATCGTAAACGTCGCCCGTGATCTCTCGCGCCGCGCGCTGGCGGATCGCGATGTCCAGGCCCTCGATCTCCGGCGCCTCGCGCAGCAGCAGCACCGATTGCATATTTCGAGCAGCCTTCATATCCTGCTCCATGCGCTGCTCGCGCTGCGCAATCTCTTCGTATAGACGCGCGTTCTCCACGGAGCTGGCAATCTGTGGCGCCAGCAGCCCCAGCAGCCGCGAGTGATCCTCGGTGAAGAAGCCCATCCGCTCGCTTTCCAGATCCATGACGCCCACCACGCGGTCTTGTACCACCAGCGGAACTGCAATCTCAGAACGTATTTCCGGATGCGAAGCGATATAGCGCGGATCCACCGCCGTGTCGGTCACGCGTACGATGTCGCGCGATTCAGCCGCCGCCCCCGTTAGCCCCTTGCCTAACGGAATATTGTCGAGAACTACGCGCTTGTCATACCGTTCGCTAAATCGATGTGTGAGAACCTTGCGCTCGGCATCCAGCAGCAAAATGCTGAAGGCATCGAAAGCTACCAGCGCGTGAGTAGTCTTGGCGATTTTGCCCAGCAGCTCGTCCAGGTCCAGGATCGAGCTGAACTCCTGCGATAGATTCGATAGTGTCTTGAGCGTTCGATTCTGACGATCCACACGCCGGTATAGGCGCGCATTATCCATGGAGACTGCCACGCGCGTAGCAATCAACTGCAGCAGCGAACGATCCTGCTCGCGATAAGCATTAAGCCGCGTCGATTGCAGGTCGATCACGCCCACCAGCTTTCCGCGCGCCAGCATAGGCACGGCCAGTTCGCTCTGAACGGCGTCCAGTGCTGTAAGATAACGCGGGTCGCTGCGAACATCAGGGACCAGGATCGGCTGGCGGCTGGCGGCCGCGGCTCCAGTAATCCCCTCGCCCAGAGGAAGCACCAGGCTGCGAACGATCTCCTCGCGATGGCCGATCGAGTAACGAATGCTCAAACCCCGCTGCCGCTCGCTATAAAGAAGGATGGCGAACAGATCGTAAGGAATGACCTCCTTCACGCTCGCCGCAACATTAGCCATGATGCGGTCCAGATCCAGGCTCTCGGACGTGGCTGTCGAGACCTCCAGCAGAAAGTCGAGCAGCTCGGCGCGCTCATGGAATCGAACTGTAGATTTTCGCGCGGGCGTGGCCATCGCTAATATCCCGATGCCGCGGCCTGTGGCGCGCCCGTGCTGGCTTCGACGATCTTGACGCTCGCGCTGGCCCCGATGCGCGTCGCCCCCGCGGCGGCCATCTTCTTCAGATCGTCCAGCGTGCGGATTCCCCCCGACGCCTTCACGCCCATTTCCGGGCCCACCGTCATGCGCATCAGCTCGACATCGTGCGCGGTCGCGCCGGACGGCCCGAACCCGGTCGACGTCTTCACGAAGTCCGCTTTGGCCATCTTGGCCAGCATGCACGCCATCACTTTTTGGTTATCGTCCAGCAGCGCGGTCTCCAGAATCACCTTCACGATCGCGCCCGCCTCATGCGTAACCTCCACCACCGCCGCGATGTCAGCCTTCACCGCGTCGTGATCGCCGCTGCGCAGCGCACCAACATTCTGGACCATATCGATCTCTTGCGCACCCACTCGCAACGCTGCTTCAGTTTCCGCGACTTTAGCTTCCGTCGACGTCGCGCCCAACGGGAAGCCAATCACGGTGCAGACCTTCACCGGTGACCCCGCGAGTTGCGCTGCCACCAGCGGCACCCAATAAGGATTAATGCACACGCTGGCGAAATTGTACTTGCGAGCCTCCTTGCAAACCTTGAGGATGTCATCGCGCGTGGCTTCAGGCTTAAGCAGAGTGTGATCGATGAGACCGGCAATGCTTGGATCAATCGCCGTCAGAGTGTCGCTTGCCGATAACCGGCATGCGCCCGCCTTCACGATCTCCTTAGCCTTGCGCTCACAAGTCTGCGGGCAGCGTTGCGTGCAGCCGGGACAAACCAGATCCGGAATGTTGAGACCTTCTCCGCGTGGCGGAAGTGCAGCGATCCGCCCTGTCCGCGCCAGGATCTCCTCCCCAATCTGCGCGACTAATTGATCTAGCTCCGCGGCGTCCAATTCTTTGTAGCCTTTTCGATTTCGGTGATCTTCTGAACCCGCGCGGCGTGCCGTCCGCCGGCGAACGGGGTGGTGAGCCAGACACGCAGGACGTCTTCAGCTTGGGTTGTAGTCAATAGCCGGCCACCGAGCGTAAGTACATTAGAATCATTATGTTCCCGGCTATTTCGCGCTGAAGCTTTATCATAACACAGCGCCGCGCGAATGCCCGGAAATTTATTGGCCACAATCGAAGATCCGATGCCCGCGCCATCAATGATCACGCCCCGCAACGCCTCGCCGCGAGCCACGATTTCAGCCACCTCGCGCGCGATGTCCGGGTAGTCCACCGGCTTTTCCTCGTGCACGCCAATGTCTTTGATGTGCAGGCCGAATTCTTCGAAGATCGGCTTGAGTTTTCGCTTGAGCGCGAAGCCGCCGTGGTCCGAGCCGATTGCAATGGTTTTCTCAGGTGCAACCGAGTGGTCGATCTGATCGGCTGGAACCTCGACGATCTTAACCCCGCGATCGCGCGCCAGATCGCGTGCCGAAGGCGTGACGATGGTCCCGGCGGCGATCTTCAATTCACCTGATGCCGGAATGTCTGCGGCGATGATGACCTGTTTCACTCGGGGACCATCCCCTCTTTACTTCGGATACCCGGGCGTGGCTTTCACTTCGGCAATCTGTTTGTCATGCCTCTCGGTGTGAAGAGGCACGTAGATCAGCCACTGGTACGCGTTCAACGTCCCGAAGACGGGGAATGGATGCACTACCGTGTGTTCTTTCAATGCAAGATTAGTATCGCTCGCGAACTTCATAATCTCCACGCGCTGGTGCTCGAATCTCTCTTTCACTTGAACGAGCGTCAGTCCGTTCCTGGGCACGATCGGTTCCGGCGCCTGTGCTTTGCCGAGCCGTGGCGCCATCACCTTCACGATAAACTCGGTCTTGCCCTTGGTCTCGTCTTCCCACGCCGGATTTGCCGGCGACGACATTGCCATCTTTACGTTTTCGAACAGCAATGCTTCAGCCAGCACGATGTGCTCCGCTGTCTCGCCCACCGACCAGCGTTCCGGCGTGGGCTTCCACTTCCATTGTTCTTCGCTCACGCCGTCAATCGACGCTAAGAATTCCTGGCGCGATTCTTCCAGCCAGTGCAGTACATTGGTCCGTTCTTCAGTACTCATATGCGCATCGGCCGCGTGCAACCCGACGCAGGAGATCAGCGCTAGCAATGCGAGCCGTTTCATAGGTGTCTAATAAGGATAGCGCTGCGGCCATCGTTCTGCTTAAGGCACCAGTCTGGCCTCATCTGAAGGACAATAGAGTCATAAACGGAATCCAGTACGTGACCGATGAGAAGGGCCGCAAGGTCGGTGTTCTAATCGATCTCAAGAAACACGGGGCCGCCTGGCAGGACTTCTGGGACGGTCTTGTGTCTGAATCGCGCCGGAAGGGAAAGGGCATTCCGCTTGAAAAGATCAAAGCGGACCTCGTGAAACGCGGACGGCTGCGTGAATAATTACGCCGTCGATGTAAAGCCTCCCGCGCGAAAGGAACTCGAAGCCTTACCGGATTAACGTACTGTCCCGTGTCGTCCGCAAACTCGAATCTTTGAGCCATACCCCACGGCCCGCAGGATGCAAGAAGCTGAAAGGCTACAAAGATTCGTGGCGCGTCCGCGTGAGTGATGGGCGCGTAGTATACATCATCGACGACACGGCGAAACTCGTCAGCGTGACTCGGATTGCACACTGTCGCGAGGTCTACGAATAACTTTCGTTCGGATTCTGATCAAGTACCAGCTGAGTCTGCGTAACGATCGCGACCAGACGGCCCTCTTTCGTCGAAATTCTAGTCTGCCAGACCATCGTTCTTTTGCCGCGGTGGATCGGCGTGCATTCCGCCACCACAGTCGCGCCACTGGGCGCTGGTCCCAGAAAGTTCGTCTTGCTCTCAATGGTCGTCGTCCCGCCACCCTCCGGCAGATTCAGCATGGTAGCGACCGCGCCGACTGTATCTCCAAGCGACATGATGGCGCCTCCATGAAGCACGGCCGGCCGGGTGCAGAGTTCGTCCCGCACCACCATTTCAGCCGTGACTTTTTCTGGGGCTGCCTCCGTGATCTCGACGCCCAGTAGCTTCGCGAACGGCAGTGAATTCGTCACGCCCTCAACATATCAACTTTCTCGCAGGGCGATGCCGTGGAGGAAGCCCTGCAATGCTGCTAGTCCCAGCTTTCCCGTTCCTTTCGAAGATAGCCTCTTCGATAAATCCCGCGTGCCAACCCGCGAATGGCCGCTTGATAGGACTTGGGCTTTTGCAAAACAATCACCTGCCCATTTCGCACTATGACCAACAGCTTGTCCCCGGCCTTCATTCCTCGAGCTTAGCAGTCCGGTCACGACGCGTCCTGAACCAAATCCCTCTGTTTCCCTGCAACTTCCAGGAATGAACCGTGCTCGCGTCGCTCTCTACCCCGTAAGCTGGAAATCGAAAAGGAGTACATCTATGTCCCCGTCCACTGCTCGCGCCTAGGCGCCAACACTACCAACGCGCGTCTCAGCACCGGTCCACGAACACCGGAAGGTAAAGCCCGGGCTTCCGAAAACGCCCGCAAGCATGGGCTCACCGCCAAAGACCTCCTCATCGGCCCCGAGGATCGCGAGGAGTTCGACGAACTGCTCGCTGGACTCCAAAACGACGTCGCTCCTGAAGGGGCGCTTCAACAAACCATCTTCGACGAGCTGGTCGCTTCCGCCTGGAACCTGCGCCGCATCCGTCGCATGGAGACTGACCTCTGCGCCGGCGCCGCTACCTATCTGGACCTGCTCAACAACCACGAGATCCAGACCAAGCTCGACCGCCTCGCCCGCCATAAGTCGCGCATCGAGCGCACCTTCCACCGCAGCCTCAAAGAATTGAAAGCCTTGCAAACCTCCGGCGCCATCCGCCGCCTGACCCTCTGCGACATTGCTGAAACGGTGCCTCCACTTGCCTCGCCAAGCGAGATTGCAAAACGAACCCAAGCCGGTGTTTCGGCTAGGCCGTTCAAGAGCATACCGGACACTTTCGAGCTTGAATGGGTCACGGACCCAGAACCCGAATCAGCGTCCATCGCTGCCGGTGCATCTATGGCTTAATAGACCCATGGACCTCCACGCCATCCGCCTCGAAATCCCAACGGACGGAAATATCATCGTCGGCCACAGCCATTTCATCAAGACTGTCGAAGACATTTACGAAGCCATTGTGAACACCGTGCCACAGATGAAGTTCGGCATCGCATTTAACGAGGCTTCGGGCGTCTGCCTAACGCGCGTGGACGGCAACGATGACGAGCTGAAAGCGATTGCCACCCAGAACGCCACTGCCATTGGCGCCGGCCATCTTTTCGTGGTCGCGCTGCGCGGCGGCTTTCCCATCAACATCAAGAACCGGATTCTCGAGACGCCCGAAGTCTGCAACATCTTCTGTGCCACCGCCAATCCGCTGGAAGTGATCGTCGCCCAGACGGAGCAGGGCAGGGGAGTGCTCGGCGTCGTCGACGGTGCATCGCCCAAAGGTGTCGAGGCCGCCACTGACGTCGAGTGGCGCCACGGATTGCTCCGCAAGATCGGGTACAAGCGTTGAACCCACTGCGCTTCGCTCAGGATCTGGCCCGTATCCGCGATCAGCTACAGGTCCCGAAACTCTCGGCCGCCATCGTAGAATCCGGACACATCGTCTGGCGAAACGATTTCGCAATCACTCCGTTCCCCATCGCGTCAGTCACAAAGACCATGACCGCCGTGCTCATAATGCAGCTGGTCGAACAAGGCCGCCTATCGCTGGACACGAGGACGCGGCAAATTCTTTCCCATACCGCCGACGGCACCCCCGGCGAAGAGTATCTTTACAACGGCGCTATCTTCAATTCACTGACCTCCGTCGTCGAGAAGGCCGGCGGTAGGCCGTTCGCCGAACAGCTCACCGATCACATCTTCAGACCGCTACAGATGAGCCAGACCACGGCCCCGCCAGAAACGCGCGCTGCCAACGGCGTCATATCCACCACCACCGATCTCGCCAAATACGCCATCGCGCTCGATGGCGACCGCCTCGTCTCCGCGAAAAGTAAAGCAGCCATGTTTACGCCCACCAAGTCGACTCGCGGAACGATTCTTCCCTACGGCCTGGGATGGTTCAGCCAGACGTACTTGAACGAGCGAGTCATCTGGCATTATGGACAAGATACCGGCGCTGGCGGCCTGTTCCTGAGAATTCCCGATCGCAAACTGACGCTCCTCGTACTGTCCGATTCGAACGTGATCAGTGACGCCCCTCGCCTGTTGGATGGAAATGTTGCGCGCTCGCCCATCGCCCTCGCCTTTTTCAAACAGGTTGCGTTCTCCAATCGAGGCGCGGGCGCCTTCGAGCGCGACGAACTGGAGAACCGCGCTCTGATCGCTTTTTACTTCGGCCGCCGCGACGAAAGCACAACGATAATAAAGGAAGCGCTAGCGAAAGTTCCCGAGCTGGAATCCTTCGACGATCTGACACTGCTGGGACTGCTGGCCCAGCTTCATCTGCCTGAGACCGAACCCTGCGCGACCGCCGTCCTGCGCGAACATCCCTCTCTTCCGCCGGCCTGGTATTATTACGGCCTGTATCTGCTGAAGGCGCGCCGCTACAGGGAGGCCACCGCGTCGTTCAAGAAAATAACCGATCACGAACCACCCTGGCATAACTGGTCGGTGTCATCAGCAAAAGAGGAGTTGAAGCAACTGCAATGATCCGCCAGACCATTCGCGCTCTTCTGAAGAGTCCCGGCTTCACCTCGGCATCAATCGTTGCGCTGGCGCTCGGCATTGGCGCCAATACAGCCATTTTCAGCCTGGTGAATTCGGTCCTGCTCCGCCCTTTGCCTTATAAAGATCCCAGCCGTTTGGTGATGTTATGGCAGCGGTCACCCGCGGGCGGCGGTAACGACATCTCGGCCGCTGATTTTCAGGACTGGCGTGATCGCAGCCGTTCGTTCGAGACGATATCGGCTGTCCTGGGGAGTTCGTTCAATCTCACAGAAGGCGACCAGCCGGAGCGCCTATCCGGGCTTCGTGTGACGGCGTCCTTCTTTATGACACTGGGCGTAATGCCGGCCCTGGGCGGCGTGTTCGGAAGCGAAGAAGAGCAGCCCGGTGCTGAGCGATCGGTGGTCTTGAGCGATACTTTGTGGCGAAGAAGATTCGGCGGCAACCGCAAACTGATTGGCCAGACCATTCATCTGGATCGTCAGGCTTACACTGTCGTCGGCGTGATGCCGCCTGGTTTTGAATTTTTAGGACGGGACAACGAGCTGTGGGCGCCGTTGCCGCTGGAACCAAATCGCACGCTTCGCAACTACTATAATCTCCAGTCGCTGGCGCGGCTAAAGCCGGGTGTTACGATCCGGCAGGCCAGGGCGGAGATGGATACCATCGCGCGGCAGCTTGCACTCGAGTATCCGAAGACCAACCAAGGCTGGGGCGCCGCTGTGGCTCCGCTGCAGGACGAGATTACCGGCAACGCCCGGCTGCCGCTTCTCGTGCTATCGGGCGCGGTCGCCTTCGTCCTATTGATCGCTTGCGCGAACGTAGCCAACCTTTTGCTTGCCCGAGCTGCCGGCCGGCAAAAGGAATTTGCGATCTGTGCCGCTCTGGGCGCTGGCCGGCTGGATATTGTACGGCGGCTACTTGCCGAAAGCATGTCACTCGCGTTGGCTGGCGGCGCTCTGGGAGTCGTGCTCGCACGCTGGAGCATTTCGGCGTTGGTCACGTTTCATCCGCAGGATATTCCGCGCCTCCAGGAAGTTGGAATCGATTGGCGTGTGCTGGCCTTTACTGTGATCGTTTCCTTGCTGACCGGAACTCTTTTTGGACTTGCACCCGCCACTCATGTCTCTAAACTTGATCTGAACGAAGCGCTGAAGGAAGCTGGACGCGGAGCTTCCGACGGCAGACGTGGCGGCCGTACGCGCTCTCTGTTAGTCGTCGCGGAGATGGCGTTGGCACTTGTTCTGCTTATTGGCGCGACCCTGATGATCCGTACCTTTATGGCTCTCGAGAATGCCAGCACCGGTTTCCCAACCGACAACCTGCTCACCATGAATGTGATGCCGCCGGAGCAACAGTATTCGAACGAGCAGCAGGTAGCCGACGGCTTTGAGCGAGTCCTCGAGCGCATTCAGTCCATACCGGGTGTGCTCTCGGCCGCCGCCGCGACCAACCTTCCCGCCGGCGGATGGAATCAGGGTCGGGCATTCACCATCGAAGGCCGCGCGCCCAAGGCGCCCGGAGAAATTCAGGGCGCCGGCTACCTGAGCGTGAGCCCGGGCTATTTCCACACTATCGGTCTCACTTTGCGACGTGGCCGGGAGTTTACCGCGCAGGATCGCCACGGCGCCCCCGATGTCATGATTATCAGCGAGTCGATGGCGCGCCGTTATTGGCCGGGCGAGAATCCCGTTGGAAAGCGGATCATTTGTGCTTCGGTGCAGTTCGGCAAGCGCGGCCTGGGGCCAGCGGTGCCCCGCGAGATCGTCGGCATCGTGGGCGACGTTAAACATATCGGCCGGGACGCCGAGACGAGCGTCGAGATGTACGTGCCGCAGCTCCAAAACACGATACCGTTTACTTATTTCGTCGTGCGAACATCCACCGACGCGGCACGGTTCGCGCCGGCGGTCGCACGCGGTGTCAACGAAGTGCTGAAGGATTTGCCTGTGTCTGGCGTCAAGACCATCGAGGATCGGCTGGCCGAATCGTTCTCGCGCCCCCGCTTCCAGATGCTCCTCCTCGGTTCCTTTGCCGGCCTCGCGCTGCTGCTCGCCACCATCGGTATTTATGGAGTGATGGCGTACTCGGTATCGCAACGAACCCATGAAATTGGCATCCGGATGGCCCTCGGTGCGGATGCGCGGCAGGTTCTTGCCTTGGTGCTGGGTCATGCGCTGAAGCTCGCGCTGATAGGTGTCGCCCTGGGACTCGCCGGCGCGTTCGCTTCTACGCGGCTCATGGTCACTTTGCTATACGGCGTCACACCGACCGACGTAGCCACTTTTGCCGGCGTTTCAACCCTGCTAGTGACTGTCTCAGCGCTGGCGAGTTTTGTTCCAGCTTGGCGCGCCGCCAAGACCGATCCTGCTAGTACGCTGCGCAGTCAGTTATAAGAGAGAGATGCCAAATCCGCGAGTGGTAAACGGAATCGAAGAGTTGAAGTCGCTCACCGGCCAAGAAGTGGGCGTAAGCGAATGGTTAACTATCACGCAGGAGATGATCGATCGCTTCGCTGACGTCACTGGCGATCACCAGTGGATCCATGTCGACCCGGAACGGGCCAAGCGCGAGACTCCTTTCGGCTCAACCATCGCTCACGGCTTCCTGACCGTGTCACTGCTCCCGCAATTATCACAACAGTCTATGAATGTAAAAGGCGATTTCAAGATGCGGATCAACTACGGCTTCAACCGGCTACGCTTCGTTTCACCGGTGCCGGCCGGATCGAGGATCCGCGCGCGTTTCAACGCGCAAAAAGTGACCGGCAACGAGGTCACCTGGCTAGTGACAGTGGATGTCGAAGGCCAGGACAAGCCGGCCATTGTGGCAGAATGGTTGGGCCGCTTCTATTAGCGGAAGGAGGCAACGTGCCGACTATTGCCCGCTTATCCAAACCACATTTAGCGGCCGCCGTCGCGCTGCTAGCCATCACCGCCGGTCCATCCCGTGCGTCGCTGATTCAGGTCGACATTTTCAACAATACAGCTTACTCGCAGACTAGCGGCAACGCTCCGGCTTCACCGATCGGCTACTTCTTCAACGCCGGCGGTATGTCTAATCCCGGTGACTTCGATACGGCCATGCTCACCTATCCCGGCCCCGGTTCGCCCCAAGCGCTCACATTTTCCAATTCGGCCGATTTCGGTTTCGGTTCACCCCTGATTGCGAGTCTCGCCACCTACAATTCGGATTATCCTTTTGGAACCTACACGGTCTCAGCTAGAAACTCGGTCACCATGGCCACTGGCTCGGCGTCCATGAACTACAGTCAGGATGCTTATACCAGCACGATTCCGGCTCTTACAGCGGCGACCTTTAATGGACTCCAGGGCTTGAACCCGGCCTCCGGCTTTACCATTGACTTCAATTCCTTCGCCCCCAACGCCTCGGCGAACTTCGCAAAGACGTTCTTCACCATATTCGATTCCAGCAATACAGCCGTGTTCTCGCAGGGATTTCTCGACCCGACCACAACCGATGTGTTTCTTCCGGCCGGTACGCTGAATGCCAATACTTCGTATCATTTCGAGCTCGACTTCTCCGATCGCATCGAGGGCTCGAGCGGAAACGTAGCCACCGAGCAGGGCTTCGACGTGCGCACCGATGGAAACTTTAGAACTGGAGCAGCGCTTGCGGTTCCGGAGCCCACGAGCTTAGCCTTGTTGCTGGTTGGTCTGACAGCGTTGGTGTGTGTACGGCGGATCAGAGTGTCTTAACGACGTGGCCGTTGTGCAATGCAACCGAAATGTTCGTCGTAAAGATCGCGCTCTTTCTGGTCATCCACTTGGAGAGTGCTTTCGCCGCGCACGATTCTGAGCAAATGTGCTCGTAGCCCTCGTTGCCCGCACGAGCTTCGTCCCAAGCGAGCAACGTGAATAGCTCCGTGTCGTGGGGTCGCAGCCACCAGTGATTCGTCTCGCCCTTTTGATTCAAACAGTAATCGCATTTATAGGGGTAGCGAACCTTCATGGTGTCACCTCCTGCAGCCAACTCCCATTCTCCGGTAATTAGACCGGGTTGTGGCCGCAAATGTTACGTAGAGTTAGTCCCGTAAGGGCTGTATTTTGATCTAAGGTGTTTGCGCTAGACCGGCGCTTCGACGGCCTCCGGCATCTCTACGCCGGCGTCGTCCCGAATCAATAGATGCACTAACAAATAGCTCGCAATCGGTAGCAGCGAAAAGACAAAACAGATCGGCTGGAAGCCGTATTTTTCTATGATTTGCGCCACAGGGCGCGAAACAATGGTCTGCATGGTACCGTACGCGAAGATTAGGGCCCCGACGCCGAAAGCCGCGCGGTCGGCGCCATAGATATCGATCGGCAGCGTGTAATGATTGGTGCTCCAGGCGCAGACCCAGAAGTAGCTCAGCGACATTCCGGCCGTCGCCAGCGCGGGCGTGGGCAGCAGTGGAATCGCCATGGTCCCGAGCAAAAAGAACGCAGAAAGAAGGCAGGCCCGCTTGCGCGCCGCCACCGGCGACATGCCGTTGCGAATCAGGCGCCACGAGATGAAGCCGCCGAGCATCGCGCCGAAGTAGCCGCAGATGGGAACGATCCAAGTGTAGTTGGCCGCTTCGGGCGGTGTGAGATGATGCGTGCGGATCAGATAGGTCGGAGGCCAGTTCGTCCACAGACTATAGACCGTCATGCTGAGAGCGTTGGCAATGATCAGTGCCCAGAGCTTCGGATCTTTGAGCAGGCCGAACGAGCCCGCCTCCGCGCCGGGCTTCGGTTCAAAGGTCGGAGGAATGGCGCGCGAGGTGAAGAGCCAAACCGGAATCCAGGCCAGGCTCAAGATGCCGACCGCGAAGAAGGTCCAGTGCCAACTATATTGATAAGCGAAGTACACGGCGAAGCGCGGCGCCAGACCGGCGCCCAGGCTCAAACCAAGCTGGCTCATAGCCGAGCCGACCGCGCGCTCTTTGGGCAACAGATACATGCCGACCGCTTTCGCCACGGCCGAAACTCCGCTCGCTTCGGCCATGCCCAATAGCGCTCGCCAGAAAAGCAATTCGTGAACACTGTGGGACATGCCGGTGCCGATACTGGCGGCAGCCCAGACGGCGACGGCAATACAAGCGCCCCGATTCAATCCGACGCGGTCGATGAACCAGCCTACGAAAAGCGCGCTCAGAGCGTAGGCCAGAGAAAAAACCGATAGCAGCAGCCCATAGTCGTCGTAGGTGAACGGAAATTCGTGCTGGGTCCGCCAGATGTCGACCATGGTGGCCAGCACCTGGCGATCGAGATAATTCAGGACCGAGGAAAAAACGAAGATCGTTACCGCGACCCAGCGAGCAGGGACCGGCGAGCGCATTCTGTTGATTGTAGCAGTCACTATGCTTGTAGCTGCGCCAAGCGCGCCTCGAGGAAATCCAGAATCTTCGCCGCGTTTCCCGCGCCATCCACCGGAAGCCGCAGCACACCAGCCGGCGTGAATTGCGCCCCTTCGGTATCGCTGACGATGCTCATCAGACGATCCGGCTGGATGCGAGCCTCCTTGTGAAACTTGATGTTCAGCGCCCCCTGACGTCGATCGATGGCTTCGATGCCGAGCTTCTGCGCAGCGCTCTTCAGCACCGAAAATTTGAGCAGGCTGCGGACCGCATCCGGCGCCGGACCGTAGCGATCCTCGAGTTCGGCCAGCAGCTCGCCCCCCTGTTCTACGTTCGAAGCGTCGGCGATTCGCTTGTAGGCGCGTAGGCGCTGGTGCTCATCGGCGATGTAATCGCTGGGGATGCGAATGTCGAGACCGAGGTTCAGCGTGGAATGCACTTCGAGCGGCACCTCTTCGCCCTTCAGCTCGTGCACCGTCTCTTCCAGCAGGCGGACATACATGTCGAACCCGACCGCGCCGATGTGCCCGTGCTGTTCGCCGCCCAAAATATTGCCCGCGCCGCGCAGCTCTAAGTCGAGCGCGGCAATCTTGAATCCGGCGCCGAGGTCGCTGAACTCCTTGAGCGCGGCCAGCCGCTTGCGCGCGATCTCACTCAGCTCGGTGTCAGCCGGCACCAGCAGGTATGCATAGGCCCGCCGGTTCGATCGGCCCACACGCCCGCGCAACTGATAGAGCTCGGAAAGTCCGTAGCGCTCCGCGTTCTCGATGATCATGGTATTGGCGAGCGGAATATCGAGCCCGTTTTCGGCGATCGTCGTGCAAACGAAAACATCGTAATCGTGGCGCATGAATCCGAGCAGCGCTTTCTCCAGCTCCGTGTCGCCCATCTGCCCGTGCCCGACGCCGATGCGAACGCCGGGGATCAGTTGTTGAATGTCAGCGGCGCGCGAGAAAATACTGTCCACGCGATTGTGGATGAAGTAGACTTGTCCACCGCGGCCCAGTTCCTGCTCAATGGCAGTGCGAATCAATTCGGGATTGTAATGCGCGACCACAGTGTGGATCGACAAACGATCTTTCGGCGGCGTTTCGATCACCGACAAGTCGCGCAATCCGAGCAGCGACATGTGCAGTGTCCGCGGGATCGGCGTCGCGCTCATGGTGAGTACATCCACGTTGTGCTTGATCTGCTTGATGCGCTCTTTGTGGCGCACTCCAAAGCGCTGTTCCTCGTCAACAACCAGCAGGCCCAGATCGCGGAACTGCACATCTTGCGATAGCAGCCGATGCGTCCCAATGACGATGTCCACCTTGCCTTCGGCCAGTCCTGTGAGCACGGCCGCGATCTCCTTCTTGTCGCGAAACCGGCTCAACATTTCGATATGCACCGGAAACGGCGCGAAGCGGCGTTTGAACGTTTCGAAATGCTGATACGCAAGGACGGTAGTGGGCGCAAGCACGGCCACCTGTTTGCCATCGCCCAAGGCTTTGAATGCCGAGCGCATGGCCACTTCGGTCTTGCCGTATCCGACGTCGCCGCACAGCAGGCGATCCATTGGATTCTTGTTTTCCATGTCCTTCTTGATCTGTTTGATGGCCGCCATCTGATCCTTCGTCTCGGAGAACTCGAAGGCGTCCTCAAACTCGCGCTGCCAGTTGCTGTCGGGCGAAAACCCGAATCCTTCCGCCATGCGGCGCTGTGCGTAGAGCTTCAACAGCTCGTCGGCCATATCGCGCATTTTGGCTTTGACACGCGACTTCGTACGCGACCAGGTTGCGCCTCCCAGCCGGTCGAGAGCCGGCGTGGCGCCTTCGCCCGCGCCCCGATATTTCTGGACCAGGTCCATGCGCGTCAGCGGTACGTAGAGTTTCGCTTCGCTGGCGTATTCCAGCAGCATGAAGTCGCCCTTGTTTTCGCCCTGCGTGATCTCGCGAGTGCCCAGGAATTTTCCAATGCCGTGCGTCACGTGGACCACGTAGTCGCCGGGCTTCAGATCGGCCATGTCGGCGGTGAAGGCTGCCATTTGCGACTTGCTCGGCCCGGACTTCGCGATCAGATCGCTGGGATCGAAAAGGTCTTCAGAGCCGAAGACGGCAATGCGCGGTTCCGGAAAGACGACGCCGCGCCGCACCAGCCCCTTGACCAACAGCGTGCTGGCCGTCTCACCGGCGACATAGGATCGTTCAGCTAGATAAGGCCGAGTCGCGTCGGCGGGATCGAGCCCGAGCTGGAAGGGAACTGCGTACTCCTGGAAAATGTCGGCCAGGCGCTCCAGCTCACCGGTCGATTGCGCGAAGAACACCACACGATAGCCTTGCTCCACCAGATTGCGCGCTTCGGCGACCGCGGCCTGCACGTTGCCGTGGAAGGCGAGCGAGGGACGAGAATGGGAACTTTCCGCCGGCAGGTGGGTGGTGGGATCCACTTCGAGATCCAGTTCCCGCAGCGCCAGCGACGCCTTGGTCTCGAAGGTTGCCGCAAGCTCGGGCCACGCATAAAAATTCTGTTCCGGAGGGCAGGGAAATGGGCGGGGGTCATCCAAGCGCTTCCAAAGCCGCTCGGCGGCGGCGGCGATCTGCTCGGGCTCGTCCAGCACCACCACGGGATTTTCGGCCAGCGAGAGCAACGACTGCGTACGTGGACGCACCAGCGGCACCAGAAATTCCCAGCCGGGGAACGGGTCACCCGGACTGGCGACATCGATGTGCTCGGCGAGTTCACGCAAAAGCTCCCGGGATTTCGGATACTCGGCCAAGCGGCAGCAGCGTCGTCTCGGCGATTTTCATGACCGAGCGTTGGGTGTCAACATCGAATCTCCGGATGGATTCGATCAGATCGCCGAATAACTCGATGCGGATGGGCTTTGAGGCCTCGGCCGGAAAAATATCCAGGATGCCGCCGCGCAGCGAGTATTCGCCGACCATTTCCACCGGGTCGCGTTTTTCGTAGCCGATGCTCTCCAGGTGCGACAGCAAATCTTCGAGCGGGATCTCCTCACCCACTCGCAGCGTCAGGGCGAGCTGCCGGTAGAATTCCGCGGACTCGGTTCGAAGCAGCGCCGCGGCGACCGGTGTGATGGTTATGGTTGTCTTATGCGACGCCAGCCGCCAGAGTCCGACGGCGCGCTGCTCGCTGATTTCGCTGTGCGGCGACAGGCGCTGCAAGGGGAGCACGTCGAAGGCAGGGATGACCTGCGGCCGCGGAAAGTCGGAAGTGACCAGCAGGTCGAAGAAAGTGTCGACCAACTCGGCCAAGGCCTCGGCCTCTTTGTTGCCGTCGACGACCACCATTAAGTTACGCTCTGTAGCCTGCCAAAGCAGGACCAAATAAAGCGCTTTGGCCGTGGTGGTGAGGCCGGAGAGTGAAACATGCGCAGACGGATTGCGGATCAGCCGGGTGACGGCCTCCTGAAATGCCGGATCGCGGCTGAGCGATTGAAACAGGTCGCGTATGGCGGGATGGGTCACGAAGGCCGGCGCACGAAGGCTTGAGCAGCGATCATGCGATTCAACTTCTATTTTATCGCGGGCCGTCAGCCGTAGGCCGAATCATGATCGGAATGGAGGGAGAGGAAGCGCAGGAATTGGGCCTCACGGTAAGCGACAGCGCGCACGCGTTGCGTGATACGAAGACTGTAGATCCTTTGGCCCTTAGGGCCACTGCCGGAAAGAATGGCTTCCCATCGAAGTCCCGGATCGCGGTACAACTGCTCCCATTCCAGTTGGCGAATTTTTCTAAGCGTCGCAATGACCGCCAGTGTCGCGGGCCGGTCGAGCGAAAACCATGTTTCCTGGAATAGGGGATTATTGAGGTCCAACAGGACTCGAGCCATGAGCTGGGCTCAGCGCCGTCGTTTCAGCTTCCGTTCGATGGCGTCGAGGTCACTCTCTCTAGCCGGATGCTTTTCTGCCCACGCGACCGCCCGCTTCAACAAATCTCGATTACGAGGCGTATGGAGCCACATTTCGTTCTCCGGGATTACTCGTGCCGTCCGGATCAGCCACACGCCTTCTTCAATGGCTTCGACTGTCACGGTCCGGCCCGCGTGTTCTTTACCAAGCGACAGTTGACCGCTGGAGCCGATAGTTTTGACATCAACCTGCATTATGGTGCCTTTCAATTGCATGATAGCACGATTGCATGAAAATCAACCTCGGGCGGTCATCCACCTTTTACCCTCCGCGCGCGAGAACATCCTCCAGAATTCCCGTGGTCGAATATCCGGGCTCGAGCGGCAGCGCCAGCACCTTGCCGCCGGCGGCTTCAACTTCTTCTCGACCGGCGATGAAGTGCGACCAGTCGGCGCCCTTGACCAGGATGTCCGGCAGCACCGCGGCGATCAGCTCACGCGGCGTGTCCTCGTCAAAGAAGGTGACCGCGTCCACAGCCTGGAGCGCGGCTGCCAGCTCGGCTCGCTCATCTTGCGAAACGAGCGGCCGCGTGGGACCTTTCAGCCGCTGGACACTGGCATCCGTGTTCAACGCGAGAATCAGAATATCGCCCAGCGATCGCGCGCTTTCGAGCAATCGGATATGGCCGGGATGCAGGATGTCATAACAGCCGTTGGTGAAGACCACCGTCTTGCCGGAGCGTTTCCATTCCAAGCGCCGATCGATCAATTGTTCACGAGTGAAGATTGTCCCCAAGGGCCTATTCTAACGTGGCGGCCGCTGTAGCCCAGCGTTGGAAGATTTCGAGGATGACCAGCAGCTTTTGAGAATCGCCCTGGCCGCGAAACTGGTTCTGCTCCACTTCGCATAGCAGCCAGTCACTTGCCGAACCGCTCCTCTTGAATGGTGGCCATGGTCCGGCCGTCGAGCGCGGTTCCGGCCAGGTCGATGGTGACCATCCAGGCTGGCGTGTCAAGCGTCTCGATGGTGACGCCGCGAATGCGCTCCCACTCGCCGTTGGCTTGTGCTTGATACCAGGACTGAAGGAATTCGACCGGGTTCATGGTTCATGATAGTCAGACCTGGCTGGCAGCGTTAGCTTCCAGATTCTTGACGTATCATGATTTGTCATGATAGTTTGAAATTAGAGGTAAGACATCTGCCATGGCCCAGACCCGCGAAAAGTTTGCCACTCAGGTTAATTCGAAGGTGCTCAAGGCTGTCCGCACGCTCGCCGAGAAGGAAGGACGTCAGCTTCAGGCGCTAGTCGACGAAGCTTTGGCCGATCTGATCGAAAAACGCAAGAACGCCAATCCGCGCGCACACGTCATGAACGCATATCTCGGCAGTCACGAACAATACGGCACCCTTTACAAGAAACTTGCTGAATGACCGACTACCTCACGGTAGTTGAGGTGCTGGCCCTGCATGCCGATCAGATCGAACGCTACGGAGGCTCACACGGTATCCGAGACCTGGGGTTGCTCGAAGCCGCCCTCTATCGTCCGCACACCGGCTATTATGCCGACGTGATCGAGGAAGCTGGGGCGCTCTGGGAAAGCGTCTCTTCTCAGAACCATGCATTCATCGACGGCAACAAGCGTACGGCTTTCGCTGCGACGTATACGTTTCTCGCCATCAACGGAGCGCGACTTACGGCCGATGCAAAGGAGACCTACGTTTTTGTCGCAGTGCTCTACCAAGCCAACCAATTTAGCTTCAACAAGCTGGTTCCCTGGTTACGAAGTCACGGGTTGCGCAGTCACGCGAGCATTTCTTGATGATTGCGGTCCAGCGGTGCTACTTCATCCGTCACCACCACAAAGTTTTTCAACCAGGCATTTCCGAATGAGGTAGTGATCGCAACGTCGGCGGCATCGCGGCCGGTGGCCATCAGCACGCGTCCAATTCGGGGACTGTTGTTGCGCGCATCGAAGGTCCACCAGCGATCTTCCAGGTAAGCCTCAAACCAAGCGCTGAAGTCCATGGGCGGATTTGAAGGAACACCGATGTCCCCCAAGTAACCTGTTGCGTACCGGGCCGGAATGTTCATGCAGCGGCAAAACGTAATGGCCAGATGCTGGAAGTCGCGACAGACCCCGCGGCGCTCAGCGAACACATCGCGGGCCGTCTTGGTGGGGCTGGCGAAGTGGTAACCAAACGTGATATTCGCGTTGACCCAGTCACAGATCGTTTGTACGCGGGCCCATCCCGGTTTGCTGGCAGTGAACAAATCCCCGGCCGTGTTCATGAGTTGGTCAACCTCGCAATAACGTGAAGCGAGCAGGTAACGGAGGACTTCGGGCGGGAGATCTTGCACGGGCGTTTGGCGGGCGCCGGGATTGGTTGGATCAGGATGGCCCGAGTCCTCGATCAAAGTGGAGTTGTAGAGCCGAAGGGGTCCGGCGGGCGCCACGAAGCGGGAACAGATGTTTCCATGCGAGTCGCGATACATGTCGACCGGCGCCGATGGAGTGAGCCGTAGTTCATCGGGCTCACGCAGGTCCGCGATTCTCGAGGGATGAACATGAAGCATCGCGACCATCGCAACGGGCGCGGGGACGTCGAACTGAATGTCGTAGCCTAATCGGATCAGCATTGGCTCTCCCGCCTTATAGACGCTCAAGGGTGCCTTGCTGACGAGGCAATAAGCGACGGGGCTCTTTAAGCCGCCATACAGGATCATCTTAGCCGAAAGTGGAAAATGCGACAATGACGCTTATGCCTCGCTTGGGTGCGAGAGCTTCCGGCTTTGATCAAACAGGCGCTCGTAATATATAGGAACGCTGACAAAGTGGCGCCCTACCGGGATGCGCTGCTGGCGGCTGGGGTCAATCCTATGTTGCAGGAGGCGAACCGCCCGCTGTCTCTGGATGGTTTCGAGGGCTTGGTGCTGACCGGCGGACCGGATGTCGATCCGGCGCTCTACGGTGAAAGCAGGGAAGCGGAAACGGATCAACCCGATAGCGAGCGGGATGCGATGGAGGCGTCGCTGATCAAAGAGGCGCTGGCGCGGGATATCCCAGTGCTGGCGATCTGCCGCGGTCTTCAGATTCTCAACGTGTGTCAGGGCGGCACTTTGATCCAGCACTTGCATCCGCCGCAGCGGCATCAACGGACCGACACCAGACGCGATCAGGCAGTGCACGAGGTATCGATCGAGCCGGGCACGTTGCTGTCTGAAATTGCCGGCGAGAATACCTGGCAAGTTAACTCCCGCCACCATCAGGCGGTAAGGACGGTCGGCGGCGGTTTGAGGGTGTCGGCGGTTGACTCACAAGACGGAACCGTAGAAGCGCTCGAGCATCCCGAGAGGCGATTCGTACTGGCGGTGCAATGGCATCCAGAAGATCAAGCGCTGGTTGATCCGGGCCAACTGGAAATCTTCCGGAGCTTTGGCGCGGCGTTGGATTAACTAAGGAATCAGATGACATTTTGTCTCGGAGTTACTGTTGAAGAAGGACTTGTAGGCATCGCCGACACGCGTGTAGTGTCCGGCTCGGAGTCGCTGACGGCCAGGAAAGTAGCTACCTACCAGGGTCCCGGGTATTCCTTCTTTATAATGACGTCGGGGCTGCGATCGCTTCGGGATAAAGTGCTGCTTAGTTTCGAGGAGGCTTTCAGCAAGCAGATCTCTGCCAGGGAGCGCCTGTTCAAACTAGTCAACCTGTATGCGGCGCAGGTGCGGCGGAGCGCAGCCGAGGACGCCAAGCCTCTAGAGGATGCCGATCTTCACTTCAACATTCATTCCTTGATTGGCGGCCAGATGGCGAGCGATAGTTCGCATCGGTTGTTTCTGATTTACCCGGAAGGGAATTGGGTGGAAGTGGGCCCGGACACGCCTTATCAGATCATCGGCAATTCGGGATTTGGGAAGCCGATTCTGGAACGCTCGTTAACGCACACCGATCCGATTCTGTATGCGTTCAAGCTGGGCGTGCTGGCGTTCGATGCGACGCGGCTGTGCGCTTCAAATGTCGATTTTCCGATCGATCTGGTGCTCTACAGGCGCGGAAGCTATGAGCTGGTGGAACACCGCTATGAGCGCGAGGAACTGAACCAGATTTCCAGTTGGTGGCAGGAGCGCATGCGGTGCGCGGTGGATGAGCTGCCGTCCAAATGGGTGGAGGCGGCGTTTTCGAAGCTGAGTGGATCAGGGCCGTGAGAGCGGCGCTGAAACGGGCTCATTTGGCTGCGGTTATCGAGTCCACGTGGATGGTTTTCGTCTTCGCGTCCAGCTCGCCCTTGACCGTCACCTTTTGTGCCGCGAACTTTTCCGGCATCTTCTGGTCGCTCAGGCTGTAAACGTCCTTGCCGTCATAAAGAACGTACGTGGCATCGTGCTCCCGGATGCAAGCAATGGTGCACTGGGCATCGGTCGGCCCCATTTGCATTTTCGAATGGTCGGCTTTAAGGCACATGCTGTCGGTAATGATACCGGTGAAGGTCTCCTGGCGTGGTGCTGCGGCCAGGGCAGTGATCGTGAGAAGCATCAAAATCAATGGCTTCATTGCAGCTCTTTCAGCTAGAATATCACACTTCCGATAACACATATTATGTAAACTTTCTTTCTGGGTAGTGGGCTATAAGACAAGAAAGCTTCGTAACCGCAAAGGCGCAATACAGCGTCCGAACGCCTTATGATACGCGGATCAATTTTCGTTTGGCTCCTGATGCCCGTTGTGTCGGCATACGCGCAGCACTTTTCTCTTGGCCTAATGGGTGGTGCAGGTCTGACGCAGGATTTCCAGAATTACAACGTTCCGCCGTGTTGTCCCCCCTTTCAAGTGGCTCCTACATACAGCATAGTCGGCTCTTCAATTCCGCAGCGCTGGATCGCCGGCGGGACGGTGGAGGGGCGGTTGCCGCTGCATCTCTCGGTTGAGGCCGATATTTTGTACCACGAGCTACAGTTCAAAACGGGGATCCAGTTCGGCCAAACTCCGACTGGGGACGCGCCCTGCAGCAGCACGTCGTGACCTGGGAGTATCCCGTCCTGTTGAAGTACGTTTTCAGCTACCGGTAGTGAAGCCGTTCATCGCTGTGGGCCCCGCGTTTAGGGAATTGGGCAACCTGAGCCACACGAACCCGTCTAATCACGGATTCGCAGCGGGGTTAGGAATCGAGGCCCATCTCTGGAAGCTTAACATCGCGCCGCAGTTCCGCTACCTCCGTTGGGCGCGCGATCAAAATGTTCCGATGTTTGGTCTAACCACCGTTACGGATCAGGTGGAATTTCTGACGGCGATCACTTTTCCGTAACTGCGGTGAGGCTGGCTGCGACAGAATCGGGTAGGACCTTTACCCTAAAGGCGCGATGATGATCGGCAGTATTTGATTTCGCTGCGTGTGGACAAATCGCTCAGGTTGGCACCTGTCCCCGGTGTGGACGATTCCGATGATCTACATGATCGCCCGGCCCGGCGTTGGGTTCGGAGCGCGTTGCCATTGGATGTGGCCGTAGTCGCCGTGGGCGTATGGCTGCTCTATTGGGTAGCGACGGCCCAAGCCGCGAAATTGCTGGGCAGCTTTCGTTTCAAACTGACCCATTGCCACTTTCTCGCGGAGGCACCGCCATGGTGGCATCCCGCGATGAGTGCACAGCAAGGAGCTTCAAAACATCATCACCCTCTTGAGAACTCCAGGCCTTGGCGGTCTGTAGGGCCTGCGTGCGAATCGACTTGATCTGAGCCGATGTCAGGATCTGGGCGCTCGTCAGAGCGCTCTCGATGGCATTGATCTCCAGCCGCTGCGAAAGAAGAAGCCGCAGCAATTGTCTCCACTCCCCGGCCGTTACGTCAGGCATTTCCAACGCTCCCCCCGTGAGTAGGTATTCTACTCTCAGCGCCGGTCGGGCCGTGAGGCCGCACCTCAGGGGATCGGGAAATCCACGTGGCGATCGCGATTGAGCTGCTGGCTATACGGGATGTCGACACTCGCAAGCGGAGCTTGCATCTCCCGGCCTTCGCGCGTGATCCAGTGAATCTGGTCGCCCTCCACCTTATAGGCGGTGGCGGCCTGGATCGTATGATCGTTGAAAGCGATCAAATAGTAACCCTGCCCCTGGTTGTTGCCGGTAGACGATTGTGGCTGCATCGGAGGTTGCTGTGGCGGAGGAGCCTGCTGCCCCTGACCGTATCCGTAGTTCTGCGGGTAGTTCTGCGGGACGTTCGGTGGCGGCGTGGAATACGCGCCTCCGCCGTAGGCGTTAGGATCGTAGCTGTCGTAATACGGATCGTATCCGTAATACGGGTAACCGGAATAATAATAGGGATAATAGGGGTACCCCCAGCCGCCAAATCCAAAGTAGAGGCCCGAGCCCCAGTAACGGCCTCCATAGAAACCTCGGCCTCCGTAATATCCTCCGCCTCGGAAGCCACCACCGCCGTAATATCCGCCTCCTCGGTAGCCACCGCCGCCGGAGAATCCGCCCCGGACTCCGCCGCCACTAGCGTGCGCACCTCCTCCTCCACCACCCCCACCGTGGCCACCGCCACGTTGGGCATAAGCCGGAGCAAGCAGAAGCGGTGACAGGAGAGCGATCGGAAGCGCTAGTTTCGGGAGTCGCATTCCTTGGTAAATGCACGACTCGTGCCATTCGCAAGTGGTTGTCAGAAAGGAGGGATTGCCGCATGCGCGACGGTTGAAAACCACCACCGTGGCTGTACAGCAACCATTTCAGCCAAAAAAGAAGGCCCGGATCGCTGGGAGGCGCTACCCGGGCCTTGAGGGAAGAAATTCGTTTATGACTTACCGATGGCCTTCGTGACTGCTGCTGCCGGATCGGCTAGAGCCGCTACTGTTGCGGCCGCCGCTAGAACTCGGGGCGCTGCGCGGCCCTTGATAGCTCGGCGCGTTACGCGGCGCTTGGTAATTTGGCGCGCTACGCGTAGGGGCCTGATAACTGGGCGCGCGTTGCTGCACCATGGGCGGGCTGATGCGCACGGCACCGCCGCCAGCGTTTAAGGAGCGCGCACCTGGCGAGAAATTGTTAGAGGCCGGCGCGCCAGCTCGGGTATTATCGAAACGACCCGATCCATTCGATGCGCCATTTTGCGGTGAACCTCCAGTCGCACCGGATGCATGAATCGGCTCACCAAAGTGTCCCCATCCATGCGTGGCCGGCGATGCACCACCTCCGGGAGTCACGACGCCTCGATTGGGCACGCTGAAATTGGATCGCGACATTTGTTGCATGCCGCGCTGTTGTTGCTCAAATGGCACCCGAGAGACACTGGACGCCTGGCTGCGGCCGGCGAAGCTTTGAATGTTGCTCTGCCGGAAGTTCCCTGCCGCCGCGCGGTCAGACATCCGCAAACTGCTGCGGTCGGGCGATATCGGAAGAACGCCATGCACCATTCCGGCGCCCTGAACCTGACTGCCGTTGAAAGCCGTGAACCGGCCACCGCCGCGACCAAACTGGGCGGCGCTTACGCCGGATATTCCGCCCGAGACGCGAGCGTTGCGGTACGTATTCACGACATTGACGTTGTTGACGATGGTGGTGTGATTGCCGAAGAACCCGCTGCGATATCCACCGTAGAAGCCACGGCCCCACCAGGGATGGAACACTTCGAACGGCGCGAGCGCTACCCAGCCGACGTTCCCGAAGCCAAACCCGACGCCGACTCCGACACCGCCGAATCCGAAGAAGCCGACGTAAGCAGGCGCCCAGAAGTGACGTCCGTAGATGGGTCCGGGATACCAAGCCCAACCCACCGGACCATAGAACCAGCGTCCGTAGTGATACGGCGCCCAGCCCCAGGGATCGTAGCTCACCCAAGTCCAGCCATAATAGTCTTCCCAAACCCAGCGGCCATTTTGATAAGGCGCCCAGCCGGGAGGAACCGTGGGAGACCACACCTGGCCATAGGTGGGATCGTTGACCCAGCGGCCATTTTGATCCAGATCCTCGGCGCCGTTGATGTCGCGGCCGACGTGCTCGTAGCTGCGCGAGCTTTCGAAATAATGATCGCGGTCTTCATTCCAGCGATCCCAAGTATCGTACGGTATGGCCGCGCCGACTTGATACTCAGGGTCGGACGCCGGACCACGGGCATTCATGGTTCGACCCGGGCCGAGGCGCTGAGTCCCGCGCGGGCTACCGATCTCGGCTTCGCCCGAGCGAACAGTGATTTCCGAAGTCCCGTCTTCCCGAACCATGACGCGGTAAACGCCCTGCCGCAACGCTCGCACTCCTACGCTGGGGGTATCCAGTTCCACCTGCGCCTGACTGGGACGCAAGACGCGCAGCAACACCGTTCCCGCCGCGATCTGGATCTGAAAGCTATTCACATCCATGCCCGCAAATCGAACCTCGCTGTTGGGCGAGAAGCGCAGCATGTTCGCGGAATCGAGTTGGATTTCACCGCGCGAAGACGAACCGCTGAGAATCGCGTCGCCGGCCATTACGGGAGCATTCACGGTAGCCGCGATCACGTCTTGGGAATCGCCGCGGCGCATGGAAACGTCTCCATTGAGGAGACTGATGCGCGCCACGGCGCGTCCGGGCTCGTACTGGCCGTCGGGAGCGTCGGGCGGCGGTGCGTCCTGATTGTCAGGCGGCGGAGCGGGTTGTTGAGCGATCGCAAAAGCTGCTAAAGCGAGTAGTGCGGGTAGCGATAGAAGAATGCGTTTCATAGCAGCCACTTGCCTTTCAAGCGCTGCTAAAAAGCAATCGGTACACCACTCTGTAACGTATGTAGTTTCAATTGTTTACGCCACATACTCGAGTAGCGCCAGTGGCTCAAAACCACCAGCACTGATTGTAAAGGACCGGACTCTTGTAATGTCCGGCAAAAGCCCTTAAACTACAGTTAAGCTGTCATCTGCAACCACAGTCAACGCTTCCCTGCCCGAGGTCCACTCGTCCGTCCACACAGGCCATTCCTCGCTGTGGCGGCGCATGTTTGCCTTCACTGGGCCGGCGTATTTGGTCAGCGTGGGCTACATGGATCCGGGCAACTGGGCCACGGATCTCGAAGGTGGGGCGCGATTCGGCTACCAATTGCTTTGGGTGCTGATTGTATCGAACCTGATGGCGATCCTGCTTCAAACGCTTAGTGCGCGCCTGGGGATCGTGAGCCAGCGCGACTTGGCGCAGGCCTGTCGGGAGACGTATCCGAGAGCCATCTCATATTCCTTGTGGTTCCTTTGCGAGATCGCGATCGCGGCCTGCGATCTGGCCGAAGTGCTGGGCGCGGCGATCGCACTAAACCTGCTGTTTCACATTCCGCTGCTGATCGGAGTGCTGGTTACCGCAGCCGACACTTTGCTGTTGCTATGGCTGACCAGGCTGGGAATTCGGATGATCGAGAGCATCATACTCTCGCTTATCGCCGTAATCGCGATCTGTTTCGCGGTCGAGATTATCTGGGCGGGCTGGCCGGAATTCGGAGCGATGGCGCACGGTGTAGTGCCGCATTTGAATCCACGGAACTTGTACATCGCTATCGGAATCCTGGGCGCGACGGTGATGCCCCACAACCTTTATCTCCACTCGGCTCTGGTGCAGACGCGGCGCATTGGAAAGAAGGACGCTGAAAAACGCGCGGCCTGCCGCTTCAACCTGATCGATTCGACCGTGGCGCTGAACGGCGCCCTATTGGTGAATGCCGCCATCCTGGTACTGGCTGCGATGGTCTTCTTCAAACGCGGGATCGTTGTGACGGAAATCCAGCAGGCCAACCAGTTGCTCTCACCACTTCTCGGCACCACCATGGCCAGCGTGCTATTTGGAGTAGCGCTGCTATGTTCTGGGCAATCTTCCACGCTGACCGGCACGATGGCGGGTCAAATCGTGATGGAAGGGTTCCTCAATTTCCGCATGCGGCCGTGGCTGCGGCGGTTGGTGACGCGCACTATCGCGATCATTCCGGCGGCTTTCACCGTCTACCTGGCGGGCGAGCATGGCACTTATCAGCTCCTGATTCTGAGCCAGGTGATCTTGAGCATGCAGCTCCCGTTTGCGGTAATTCCGTTGATCCATTTCACCAGCAGCCGCGAGCGGATGGGGGCTTTCGCCAATCGAACCTGGTTGCGAGTGCTGGCTTGGTCGACTGCGGCGTTGATACTGGTGCTCAACGTATGGTTGATGGCGACGGCAGTGCGGGACTGGGTGGAAGGCGCGGGCCGATGGCGTGGCTGGGTGGAGTTCGGTTTAGCACTGGTGCTCACCGGCCTGGTGATCTTGCTTGCCTGGGTGATTTTGCAGCCGGTGCTGCCGCGCTGGATTCGCAGGTTCGGGCGCTCGCCCGTCGTCGAGCTCCCCAAGGCGGTGGCTGCGAATTTACCGGTTCCGCTGTACCAGAAGATCCTGGTTCCACTCGACACTACGAGTCGCGACCGGGAGGCCATCGCGCACGCCAGCGCGTTGGCAAAGCAGCATCACGCCAAGCTGTATCTGCTGCATGTGGAAGAGGGCGTGACCAGTCAGGTTTACGGACCGCTGTCCTCGACGGCGGAAGTGGAGGCCGGGCGTGAATACCTGGCTGAAATCGCCCGGGAGCTGGAGAATCAACAGGTTCCGGTGGAGGCGGTGGTGCGGCACTCTCGCGACCCCAAGGATGCCATCGTGCGCTATGCCGAGGAGCTAAAGCCGGATCTGGTCGTAATGGGCGCCCATGGGCATAAGGGCTTGAAAGACATCGTCTTCGGGACTACAATTAATGCAGTACGTCACAAACTAAAGGCCCCTCTCTTGGTGGTTCGAGGCAACAACTAGGCGATTCCCCGCCCTATTTAGGCCTTTACCCGCCCTCTTCAGGCTTTTACCCGCCCTATTGTTGGGCGGCGGTTGTGTCGAACGGATACACAAGGCTGGCCTATTGCGCTGAAGCAAGTAATGTTTTCAACGGGATAGGTTGGCGAGCCAGTTGCAAGCTTGGTGTTAAAGCGATGCAAAAAGTGTTGATGTTCGGGTGTTTATTGGCTGTTTTAGTGCCATTACCTGCCTCAACTCTTCAGCAACTCAGCCTAAATGACATGATCCGGCTTTCCACGGCCATTGTGCATGGCAAAGCGCAGCAGACGGTATCCTCCTATAGCGGCTCTATCATTTATACGCACTACAAGGTTCAGGTTAGCGAGACTTTAAAGGGACCTGCCGCCAGTCAACTCGATATCGCCGTTCCGGGCGGGGCGGCCAGCCGGTTCCAGCAGACTTTCGCCGGCGCCCCTGCTCTTGCGCCGGGACAGGATTATGTTCTGTTTCTGTGGACCGGCAAATCGGGGCTGACGCAGATCATCGGACTTTCCCAGGGGCTTTTTGTAGTGAACCCGAACTCGACCGGGCAGTTGATGGTAGCGCGGGGGCCGTCCTCGGAACGAATGGTGAATGCCACGGGACAGCCTGTCAGTGATTCGGCGATGCAGATGTTGTTGAGCGATCTGCGCAGCCTGATTCACACGACGCTCGGGGGCGCGAAGTGAGGCGGGCGGGACTGGTTCGCCTGGCGGCACTGGTGCTGACGCTGTTCTCACTGGCCGCAAGCGCTTCGGCCTACTACTTCTACGTTTCCTTTAACACTACCTCGGGGCCCTATAATCCGATTGTTAAGAAATTCAACTTGAACGCGTTGAACAATAACACTGTTCCGTACTTCATATCCAACCAGGGTCCGGTGAATACGGTACCGGGCGACAGCTACCAGGGGATTGTGAGCGAGATTCGCGCGGCGGCCGATGTCTGGAACAGCGTCAGCACATCGCAGATCAGGCTAGGCTATGGCGGATTGTTCACGGCGGGGACGACCGAGACGGCTCCGGGGATCGACGTCCTGTTCGACGACGATATTCCGCCGGGGATCGTGGCCTTGGGCGGCCCAATGACCTGGGGGGGCTTCAGCTTATATGATGCCAACGGGAACGCCTTCATTCCTATTGTGCGCTCGAAGCTGGTTTTGCACGGCGACTTCAGTTTGATCCGATCGGACCAGAGAGCCAGCTATTCGGAGCTGTTCTTTGTGACGCTGGTCCATGAACTTGGTCATACGATGGGCCTGCAGCACACCTTGACCTCCAGCGTGATGGCCACGCAGACGACCAGCACTTCCACGCGGGCGACGCCGCTGGGGGCGGACGACATGGCCGGCATTTCCCTGCTCTACCCTGCCACGGGCTATCTGGCTACGACCGGCAGCATTAATGGGAGCGTAACGTTGAACGGAAATGGAGTGAACCTGGCGTCCGTGGTTGCGATTCCACCGAGCGGTCCGGCGATCAGTGGTTTAACGAACCCGGACGGGAGCTATCAGATCAACGGCATTCCGGCCGGCATCTACTACTACGTTTATGTGCACCCGTTACCGCCGCCAATTGCCGGCCTTGAAATCACCCCCGACAATATCGTTTTCCCGGTAGATGGCAACGGCAATTCAATCCAGCCGAATTACGCGGCATTCGCCACTCAGTTTTACAACGGCGGCGGCGGTACACAGGACTGGACGCAGGCGCAGACAGTCTATGTTTCGGCGGCCAACGTAGTTTCCGGGATCAATTTTAGCGTGGCTTCGCGAGCCTACGAAGCAGTATCTTCGGTGCGCATATATGGGTTCTCTCCGAACAACGTGCCGGTTGTTAATGGCCCGATTACTCTAGGTTCACAGAATCCAATGCCACTGTCTGCGGACGGCTCGGGGTTATTGCAAACGAACAATACCGTGATGCCCGGGCTTAGCGTCAGCACGCTGGGAGGCGTGGCTCAAATCTCCCATCTGCGGCCATATCCGCCACCGACCCCCTATATCGCCGTGAATGCTTTGCTGAATCTAGGCGCCGGGCCCGGACCCAAGCACCTATTATTCCTGACGCCCAACGATCTGTACGTTCTTCCTTCCGGATTCACGGCGGTGATTAATCCGCCGCCTTCGATCAATTACACCGTTCCAACTTACGATTCCAACGGCAATCGAGCGGTAGCGATTTACGGATTTGGGTTCCAGCCCGACAGCAGAATCTTCTTCGATGGACAGGCGGGCGTAATCGAAGGGGTTCAGTCCGATGGATCGCTGTTGGTGACGCCTCCCCCCGCCCCGGGCGGTTACACGGCTAACGTCGTGGCGCTCAACTCCGACGGGCAGAGTTCGTCCTTCATGCAGCCAACACCGGCCATCTACACTTACGATCCCGCGGGGGCTCCGTCGCTAACGATAATGCCTAGTGTGATTCCGCCGATTGGAAGTACGGTGGTCGATATTGTTGGTGTAAATACGAACTTCACGGCCGCAACTACGGTCGGATTCGGAACCAGCGATGCCCAGGTGCAGACCATCACGGTGCTCAGCCCGACGCACCTGAGCGTGGTGGTTTCGGCGAGTAACGCATGGGTTCCGGCTAGCGGAATCAGCGTGACCACTGGTTTACAGATCATCTCGCAGGCGACCGGCAATCAGATCACCGCGACCGATCCGCAGCATTAATAGGCTGCGTTATCCGCGGCAGCTGCCAGTTTTCCCAAGTCTATCCGAATCGTTTCGATATGCCATGTTCGGAAAGCCGAACAGGATTGTCTCCACTCATCGCGTTTCCAAGGCAGACGGCACTAGAACCACCACGCTGGTTACGAACACCTACGAGGGCGCACCGTACAACCTTACCGACCTCCCCGGCGTCCACGAGCACGATTCAGCCTACAACACCAACTTCGGCTATCGCGGCAACGTCGTCGGCAGCACCACGCCCGCGGCAACCAAGGTGTTCCAGCACGATATTGGCGGCAACGTCACCAGCACCACCGTCAACGGCGTCTACAGCACAGTCGCCACCAGCTCCTCGACCAACTACGCCGCGCCGTCGCAGATGACAACGAATACGCTGTCGTCTACAGCGAACTGGACCTCGGCCCTAGGCCTCAGCTCTGCCGCCGGACCCAATGGCGACACTGCCTCCTTCGGCTACGATTCGAACGGCCGGCCCACTTCGACCACTTCGCCCACGCGGCGCAGTCACCAATTACACCTACGCCGACAGCGCCTCGCCGCCTTACAAAACCGCCACCACCAACTCGCACTGGGTCCAAACCGCGATGGATGGCTTCGGTCGCACGGTCCAGACCCTCAACGACGGGCGCGTCAGTTCCGTAGTCGCCACGCACTACGATCCCTGCGGCTGCTCTCCGCTCGGCAAAATCAGCCAGGTCTCGCAACCTTTCGCGCCCAACGGATCGGTGTATTGGACTAAATACGCCTATGACGCCTCCGGCCGGACCACCACTCGCAATCCAAGATCTGCCAGCGATAGCAGCGCAACGACGTATGCTTATCAGGGCAATACAGTGACGGTCACCGACCCAGCCGGCAAAACGAAAACCTTCACCATGGATGCCTTCGGCAATCTCACCAAGGTCGTCGAGACCGATCCCGACCCTCGGCCAAGTCAGCACCAACTACACCTACGACATCTTGAATCACCTCATCACCGTCAGCATGCCGCGCGGCTCCAACACCCAAACCCGCACCTTTAATTACATCCCCTCCGGCACCAGCACGTCGGCGCGTTTCTTGCTGAGCGCCATCAACCCGGAAAATGGCACGGTCACGTACACCTACAACTCCAACGGCTTGCTGGCCTCGAAAACCGACGCCAAGGGACAGGCGTTCACTTATTTCTACGACATCCATACAATCGCCTCTACCAGATCAAGCTCAACGGTTCGGTGCTCCGCACTTTCATCTATGACACGAACTCCCTTGACGGCACCTTCACCAGCTACGGCGCAGGCCGCCTCGTGGCAGTCCAGAACGCCCAGTTCACGCCCGGATCGAGCAATCCGACCGAGTTCACGGAAATGTACAGCTACACCATCGCCGGCCAGCCCAATAAGAAACGCCTACAGACGAACCTGACCGCCCTGGCGTACCCGTACCCGGTCTATACCGCCAACCTGGACGCCGCCTACACGTACGATACTGAAGGAAAGATGACCTCGGTCAGTTATCCCAACGCCGGCCCCACCTACACCTATTCGTTCGACAACATGTCGCGGCCCACCGGTCTCACCGATCAGAACAACTACGCCGCTGTCAGCAGCGTGCAGTATGGCGGCTCGTGCGCATTGGCTAACCAATTGTCCTCGATGAGTTTCTTTGGCGTAACCGAGTCGCGCTGCTACAACACGCGGATGCAGTTGACCAACGTGACCGTGGCTGGACAGCTCAATACGACGTACACTTACCCGAGCGGAACGAACAATGGGAAGATCAGCTCGCAGACGGATGCCATCAGCGGCGAGACGGTGACCTACGCGTACGATTCGCTGAACCGGCTGCTGTCGGCTTCGGGTAGCGGGTGGACAGAAACCTACGCGTATGATGGATTTGGGAATCTGACCACGAAGACTCCGACGGGTGGAGCACCCCAGCTATCGATCTTGGTGAGTGCAACCACGAATCAGATCCAAGGCGTCAGCGGCCTGAGCTACGACAACAACGGCAACGAGCTGTATGGTGGCGTGGCCTATGACGCCGAGAATCGGGTGCTGACCGCGCCCGGAGTGCAATACGCCTACGACTCTCGGAACAAGCGCGTCTGGAAAGGAACATTTTCTGGCAGCACGCTGACCGCGCAAGAAGCATATTTCTACGGGGTCGATGGCCAGAAGCTCGGCACTTATTCGCTGACACTCAATGGCAGTCAGCTTACAGCTACTACCACCCAGACGGCGGTGTTCTTTGGGGGCAAGCGCGTGGCGGTCAATGGTGTGGCATTTGGCCAGGATCGGCTCGGGTCGAACGCTGCAGGCAAGTTCTTCCCCTACGGCGAAGATCGCGGTACGCCGATCGCGAACGACCAGGTGAAGTTTGCGACGTACACGCGGGACTCTGCGACAGGCAATGACTACGCTGACCAGCGCTACTATTCCAATCAGTTTGGCAGATTCATGAGTCCAGATCCATACACTGCCAGCGCTGGCCCGAGCGATCCGGGAAGTTGGAACCGCTACGCTTACACGCGCGATGATCCCACAAATCGAATTGATCCGACCGGATTGGATGATGTCGTCATCGATGATGGGGAGGGGGACGGTTGGGACGATGGTGGGGGCGGAGGGGGCGGAGGCGGCAACCCTTGGGTCGATCCTACTCCCGATCCTGGACCAAGCGTGGGCGGGAGCTGGGACGGAAGCGGTTGTACAGTGCTTTCATTCGTGCAGCAGTCAAGCGTGCCTTGCATTCCCGTGGGCGCTGTGTTGATTCCGGTCGCATCAGGGGCGGCGGACTGCGAAGCGGCAATAGCGGAGCTGGTTTCAGCGACCGCAAACGTGGCTCGTCGAGTGGGAGAAATTATTTCATATGGTGGGAAACCAGATGCCGGGCATATAAAGGCGCTAAAGCAAGCCGTCAAAAGACTTGAGAATGCTATGGCCAAAGTGGAAGACAGTTGTATGTCTGTCGCTGCAGCGGCTGCGTTGCTAGCAGCGGCAGGGGCTGCACTTGAGGCGGCAGCACCTTACTTGGCAGTGGCGGCAGTGGCATCGGTTCCCAGGATTCCTTCGGTTCCGAGAGTTCCTTTGGTGCCTTGGACTCCCTCGGTTCCTGCGATTTCTTCCTTCTCGCCAACAGCTGTCCAGGTTATGGGACAGATTACGGGAGACCCTCGAAGGGTAATTTTTTTACCGAATGACAGGTTGTTGCAATGATATACCTCACTAGATCCAATCTTGCCGCCGAAGCAATAGCACCCTGCGTAGCCGTTGCGGCGGTGATTTTATGAATGACGCACTGACGGTAGAACGGGTACGAGCCATTCAGGCCTCTATGGTGGAATCCGGACGGTCGTATTTCTTAGAATCGGAACTGGACGACCTTCGTGGCCTCATCAGGCTGACGATAGAGTTCTTTTACCATTTACGAGGCGAAGATTCTGCTCCTCTCGTCGAGGATAACCTGCGGTACGTATGTGACTCAGTGTTTTCAGGAGTGGACTCATTCGGTTTGGTAAGCGCTGCTTACCGAGTACTGCCCGGCGCACGTTCATCTACTCTTACTGGGAACGTGAAATCCATAGACTCATTGAAAGAAGAGTTTGTTTCTAAGTACTATGAGTTCTCTGACGAAACGGATTTTGAAAAGCGATGCAGGATCCTTTTGGATTTATTCAAATTACAGATCATTTTTGCTGGCTTGGTGTACTACTGAGCGGCTGGGCTGATTTTGTCGAGGCCCGGCTGATTTTGTAGGCCCGCCTGATTTTGTCGCCCCTTAAAAAAAGGGTCAGCCCCGCCAATTCGCCTTATCCCAACCGTCATTCGCCTCATCGCCCATCACCAAAGATTCTGCTTGCTGTTTCTCTCAACCGGAGTGATGAATGTGACGACCGCAACCCGGTCAGGAGAAACTCAATGAGCGAAAATGCCAACGGTTAGGTGTTCACTTATTTCTACGACAGCTACAACCGCCTCCACCAGATCTTCGTTGGCGGCGTCCTGCTCCGCACTTTCATCTACGACACCAACACGCTCGACAGCACTTTCACTTCGTACGGCGCAGGCCGCCTGGTGGCCGTGCAGAATGCCCAGTTCACGCCCGGATCGAGCAATCCGACCGAGTTCACGGAAATGTATAGCTACACCATCACCGGACAGCCCAATAAGAAACGCCTGCAGGCGAACCTGACCGCCCTGGCGTACCCGTACCCTGTCTACACCGCCAACCTGGACGCCGCCTACACGTACGATACTGAAGGAAAGATGACTTCGGTGAGTTATCCCAACGCGGGTCCGACCTACACCTATTCGTTCGACAGCATGTCGCGGCCCACCGGTCTCACCGATCAGAACAACTACGCCGCTGTCAGCAGCGTGCAGTATGGCGGCTCGTGCGCATTGGCTAACCAATTGTCCTCGATGAGTTTCTTTGGCGTAACCGAGTCGCGCTGCTACAACACGCGGATGCAGTTGACCAACGTGACCGTGGCTGGACAGCTCAATACGACGTACACTTACCCGAGCGGAACGAACAATGGGAAGATCAGCTCGCAGACGGATGCCATCAGCGGCGAGACGGTGACCTACGCGTACGATTCGCTGAACCGGCTGCTGTCGGCTTCGGGTAGCGGGTGGACAGAAACCTACGCGTATGATGGATTTGGGAATCTGACCACGAAGACTCCGACGGGTGGAGCACCCCAGCTATCGATCTTGGTGAGTGCAACCACGAATCAGATCCAGGGGGTCAGCGGACTGAACTACGATTTCAACGGCAATGAACTCTACGGTGGCGTGGCCTATGATGCCGAGAACCGGGTGCTGACGGCGCCCGGTGTGGAATATGCCTACGATTCGCAGAACAAGCGCGTCTGGAAAGGTACATTTTCTGGTAGCACGCTGACCGCGCAAGAAGCATATTTCTACGGGGTCGATGGCCAGAAGCTCGGCACTTATTCGCTGACACTCAACGGCAGTCAGCTCACAGCTGCTACCACCCAGACGGCGGTGTTCTTTGGGGGCAAGCGCGTGGCGGTCAATGGTGTGGCATTTGGCCAGGATCGGCTCGGGTCGAACGCTGCAGGCAAGTTCTTCCCCTACGGCGAAGATCGCGGTACGCCGATCGCGAACGACCAGGTGAAATTCGCCACCTATACCCGCGACTCAGCGACCGGCAATGATTATGCAGATCAGCGCTACTACTCGAACCAGTTCGGCCGGTTCATGACGGCTGACCAATACGTGGCCAGCGCCGGTGCCAACGCTCCGCAGAGCTGGAACCGCTACACGTATGTCCTTGGCGATCCGATTAATTTTAAAGACCCTACTGGTCGCTTTGAATGTGGTGACGACGGAGACCCCGAAGACTGCGACGACGATGGAGGGGGCGGAGGAGGCTTTTGCGGCTTTGGTTTTCACTTTGATCCTGCGGCGGGCGATTGTGAACCGGATGGAGGTGGAGGCGGCCAGCCACCACAGCAACCGACATCGACCTGCCCGGATGGGACAAGTCCTATTTCAGGCACGTTGTACACATGCATTCATCAATCGGGTGGCGATTGGAAGCAGTTCCTGTTGGACCTAAACGATATCGCAAAGGCGTTGAAAAAGGATACAAACTGCGAGCGTTTCCTAACTTCTGGCGGCACGAGCTTAAGCACCGTTTTCGCTGACCTCAGTAACCCGAAGAAGTTTTTCTCGCTCGCCCTGGACATACTTACGACGCAGAATACGCATCTTGCCGGCATAACTAACGATGGAGTGCCTGGAGCCACTCCAATAATATTGGCAGCTCGGCTCTTTGCCAACAGTGCCAGTTCGAACCCGATTTGACGATACTCCACGAACTTGGACATCTCTTCAACGTCCTTCCCGCCGACGCCGACCCGACAGGAGCGCAAAGCGCCGCCAACGACAAGAAGGTTGTAGATAACTGCGCCAAAACGCTCGGAATACACTGAGGCTTCCACTCGCATGAATCACAATATGATTTCTTGGCTAATCCAGGGGATGCTCTTTATTTCTGCACCGGCATGTCTTGCGGATGGCCCCATGGATTGTGTACGCGAAATAACGATGCCAAACGCAACAGGCGGTATCATGATGAGCATCCCCGCTAGGATCCAAGTTCGAGTGACGATCGGAAAAAATGGTCTCGCTCGAACCGTCGACTATGGAGATGCTAAGCCTATTCTCCGATTTGCACTCGACCAGTACTTCAAGGAGGAAACGCGTTACGTCCCCGCCTGCGAGGGCAGAACGATCGGCTTCACGGTTAGTTATCTTGTAGAGGGCATGCCAATGCCTTTCCTGGTATCGAAGGTGCGGTTTCGCCCACCGGATGAATTCGTCGTTGTGGCTCACCCGATTGAGCCATCCTTGGATCCGTTCCCACCGCTCAAGCCGAAGTAAGGTTGAAAACGGAGCGCCGAAGATCGTGGCCACACCGATCGTGAACGACAAGTCAAATTCGCGACGTATACGCGGGACTCGGCGACGGGGTTGGACTATGCGGATCAGCGCTACTACTCCAATCAGTTTGGGAGGTTCATGACCCCCGACCCGTATAAGGGAAGTAGTGGAGGACGAGGCGATCCGACCAATCCACAAAGCTGGAATAGGTACGTGTACGTACTCGGCGATCCGATCAATCTAACGGCCTGTATGAAGATGGCGACGGTGAGGAGGATTATGAAGCCCCCGCTTTTGCGGAACAAGCAGAAGGCGTCGGAGGCGATGGGGGCGACCCTGGCGATCCGGGCGATCCCCAACAGCCGCAGAGTCCGCAACAACCACAGGGCCCGTGCCCCCAAGGCCAGGTCATGGGTAGCCAAGGATGCGCTCCCGCACCAACCACCCCGAGTGCTCCGGCACAGCCTCCTGCCACCCCGAGTGTTCCGGCGCAGCCTCCTGTAACGCTTCAGGGTCCGGCGGGCCCGCCGACGTCGCGACTTTTCTCTGGCATATTGGGACTCATTCAATGTCTCTTTGTGCCTAATGATATGATCTTTCCGAAGGAGCCTCCCCAGGGTACTACCTATGGCGGCGGAACTGGTCCGGTCTATCCCCGGAATGATCCTGCTCCTATTAACCCTGGGCCAGATCCCGTTGCGCCAATTGCCAACACGATCAACTGGAGCGCTAACGTTACTAGTTGTTTGAGTAGACTGCCGTAGAATTGGAGGTAGATTGAAAGATCATCAAGGAGTCGGAGATCTTCACAAACTGATCGAAGACTACCGGGAGAAGCAGCGGAACATTATCTGGCCAGACCCCTTGATTAACGCGACGCGGGCTGATAGGTTCCTTTGGAACGGTTCACCCAACCCTACACGCGTGCAGAGGGTGGCGTCATGGCTGATCGGTTCCGTTCTATTTGCGCAGGGCCTAAGCTTGTTTGGGTGGGCCATCAGAGAAAGGGCCTCCTTCGGTGCAGTGTTAATTCTCATTACCTTAGCCTCGGCCGTTACGTTCGGGGGCATCAGGATTTTTCGTAATGGGTTTGGTAAGCGAGTGCGAAGGCCGGTCCTCGTTCCTGGCAAAGACACGCAGCGGTCTTGACTACCGGTCGCCGCCGGACAAAGTTCTTTTATTGCCGCTACAGTTTAGTGGGGAAGACCATTAACAAACCTCTTCGGTTGGTTGGCTTATTCGCGTTTAATTGTCTCATCGCTATTGGGGGGACGGCCGTAATCACTTCCGAGATCCGTTTCAATCAACATGAGCTTCAAACATATGCATTCAAGGTTGACATCGCTGATTCGGTAGGAGCGCTTGCGCTGGGTTATTTCGTTTACCGTAGGTGGCAGTACCCCGCTGCAAAATGGATCTGGGTAGCGGGATTCTGCTGGTGGAATCAACGTGCGCTTGCGCTCTGGCTTCAGCAACATGGACAGCTGGCCGCCGCTATGTATGGGAGCCGATCGGTATTTTGGGATATGTCAGGAGCTGGATGCCCCCTCGACAGACAAAGTTGCATAGACTGGATGCTCTACACGACCTTGTCGCTGCGAGTATGCTTTTATTCGGCGGGCGCGTAGTTGTGTAGTTGGTTCAGAGAACACGAGTGCACCGCGTTGCAAAGTCTTAGGAGGGCCGTTTTGGCGCTTCGACGCTAGTGCGTCATGTCGTCTATTCGCCCCGAGACCCGCCGGTTTTGTCTGATACAGAAAAAAGGACCCGCACCCGCCAATTCGCCATTAACCCGACGCCAGCATTCACCTCGTCGCCTAATCGCAAAAAGATTCTGGTTTTGAAAGGGTCCAGAAAACGCTGGAGCACTTTTCTTTTCGCCGCCAGAATGCAGCAGGTTGTGGGAAGGTTTTGACACACGTGTGCTTGCTTCCCAGGCGAATTGGATCATTCGTGCCGCAGCGCGACCATAGGCTCGACACCGGCGGCGCGACGGGCGGGCGCGTAACCAGCGAGGAAAGCGACTACCAGCATCACCCCCACCGCGATTGCGATCGTCGCCGGGTCGGTCGGATTCACACCGAACAGCGCGGAGGAAACCAGCCGTGTCGCCGCCAGCGCCGCGGCCAGGCCGACCAGCATGCCGACACCGACCAGCTTCATGGTCTCTCGCACTACCATGCCAACCACTTTCCGCCGGCCCGCGCCCAGCGCCATGCGGATGCCGATCTCATTGGTCCGGCGGGACACCGAATAGGCCATCACGCCATACAAGCCCGCGCTGGCGAGCAGCAGCGCCAGCACTCCAAACACGGATGCGATCATGGCCATGAAGCGCTGCAGGATCAGGCTGTCATCCACGCGTTCCTCCACGCTCTTCACGTCCAGAAACAAATTGCGGTCGTAGTCCTGAAAACGGCGGCGGAGTTCAGTGAGTGCGACGGATGGCTCGCCGGCGCTGCGGACGAGCACCGTGAGGTCACCGAGCGGCAGGTCCTGCAACACAGGACAATAGACGGCGTGCAGAATCTTGTCCTTGGCGTCGGAACTCTTTACGTCGGCGACCACTCCTACCACCTGCGCGGTTGATTCGGCGCCCGGCCGCTCGAATTTGAAATGCCGGCCGATGGGATCCTGTCCCGGGAAGAATAGCCGCGACACGGTCGCGCTGACCACGCAAACTTTGGGAGCGTTCTCGTCGTCGCGGGCTTCAATCTGCCTGCCGGAAAGCAATTTCAGCCCCACGGTCTCGAAAACCCCCGGCCCCACTAACTCGCGGTTGACGTAAGAGTCATCACCCGAAAACGGGATGTGCCCATCGATTGAGATTTTGAACCGCGATCCGGTGAACCAACTGGAGGGGTAGTTGAAAGTGACGGCGGTAGCCCGGGCGCCGGGCAGGTTCTCCATGCGGCGCGAAATCTCTTTCACCATCGCGCCGTTGGCTGGGCGCCCGCCTTGAAACGTGGTCCAAACGGCGTAGAGATTATCGCGAGAGAATCCGGGGTCGAAAAGCTTCAGGTTGCGCAGCGTCCGGACCAGCAGGCCGGCGCTGATGAGCAGCAGCAGCGAGAGCGCCACCTGCGCGGCAACCAGCACCTTGCCGGTTTCCCAGCCGCGGCCGCTGCTCAGCCCGCGCGCGCCCTCTTTTAGCATAGGCGCGAGGTCCAGATTCGACGCTCGAAGAGCGGGCACGATTCCGAATACCAACGCCGCCACCAGAGAAATGGCAGCCGTAAATGCCAGCACGCGCGAATCGGTTTGCGCAGCAAGATAGAAGGGGCCGGTGCTGTGCGACATCATCCAGCTCAACAGGAGCCGGCGCCCTCCGGCGGCGAACACCAATCCCAGGGCCGCGCCTCCGAGGGAGAGCAGCACGCTTTCGGTGAGGAACTGGCGGATCAGCCGGCCGCGCCCGGCGCCGATCGACAAGCGTACCGCAACTTCTTTCTGCCGGGCCGCCGCCCGCGCCAGCAGCAAATTGGCGACGTTGGCGCAGGCAATCAGCAGCACCACCCCTGGGACCGCGACCATGAGGATGAGAAGCAGAGTCCGGGTGGGCGCGTCCCACAAATCGAAACCGTTCCCGCCGCGAATCAGCTCGAGCCTTTTCTCCAGATTTTCGCGGCGTTTCTGTTCGTTGATCTGACTGCCGGCGCGGTCAGTCAGGATCTGCTGGTAGAGAACATTCAATTCAGCCTGCGCCTGCGACAAAGTCACGCCGGGCTTGAGCCGCGCCATGAGGCCAGGGCCATACTGGTCGGTAAGGTCGTAGCTGATCATCGAACCCTGATCACCGTGCACCCAAAGCTCGGTGGAAGCGCTGGGCGACACGCGCGGCTGCAGCATGATAGGCAGGGTGAAGTCCGACGTAAAGGTCTGGTTGATCCCGAGAAAAGTTGGTGGTGTTACGCCGATGATGGTCACCGGCAGGCTGTTTACCATGATGCTCTTGCCGATCACCGATGGATCGAGTCCGAATCGCCGCTGCCAGTATTGATAGCTGATTACGGCTACCGGCCCTTGCTTACCGCCGCTGCCAGGAATGCGGTCATCGTCGGGCGTAAGCAGGCGGCCGGCGGCGGCATCGACGCCCAGCACGGAATAGTAATCGCCTGAGACAAGGATTCCAGAGGCATGCTCCGGCTCTTTATCGATTCTTACGCTGGCCGGGAGCAGCAGCATGTAGCTGTAGGCAAAAGCGCCGGAGAAAACACGGTTACGGGTGCTGATTTTCTGGAAGGCAGGAAACGAAACTTGTGAGTGGAGCTGGACAAGCTGCTGTGGATCTTTCACGGGTAGCATGCGGAGCAGCAGCGCGTCCATTACGCTGAACAGCGCCGTATTGGCGCCGATGCCCAAGGCGAGCGAGAGCAGCGCCACCGCCGTGAAGCCCGGGCTGCGGCGCAACATACGCGCCCCGAAACGGATGTCCTTCAGCAAGGTATCGAACCAGTGGAATCCGTGCATGTCGACTTCCCTCCCTGGTGCTTAGTCTCTCACGATGTTACTAGACGGCTGCAATAAGGTTACGTCCCTCCAGCTCTGTCAAGTTTGGTAAAGTAGGCCCAGTGCGAGTCGTTCTTCTCGCAGCTTGCGCATTCAGCTGCTGGGCTGCTACCACTGACGACCAATTCAACGGCCGCTGGGACATCAGCGTTAACGGTTTATCCTCTCCGCGCGGTTGGTGGCTGGAGGTGTCGGGCGCGGGGACGAACAGCTTGAAGGGCAAGTTCGTAGGCGCTCCAGTGGGACAGGTGGATGAGATCCCCAAGCTTTCCATTTCCGACGGCGAGCTGCGCTTTGCTTTACAAAACCGCTATCGCCGGGCACCCGGTCCGGAAATGGGCCTGTATTGGGCGCGTTTCGAGGACGGGAAGCTAAAGGGTACATTCGAGATTGAAGGTGATCCTTCTTCCTACCTGGAATGGACCGGGGTACGCGCTCCGCAACTCGCCGATAAAGACGACCCTCTCATCTGGAAGAGGGGCGATGCGGTGGTGCTGTTCGACGGCCACGATCTGACCGGCTGGCAAACCGTGGGTTCAGTTCGGACTTTGGGGTGGACGGTGAAGGATGGCATCCTGACCAACGGGATCGGCAATACGAATCTGGTGTCCGAGAAAAAGTTCATGAACTTCGCTCTGGACGTCGACTTTCGGTTGGGCCCGCGCGCGAACAGCGGGGTGGCTCTGAGGGGAAGATACGAAGTGCAGTTGGCTGACGATCCTGACCGGCCGCCGTCCAATCGCGGGAGCGGAGCCATTTTAGGCCGCATTGTACCGATCGTTAATGCTGCTCGGTTAGCGGGCGACTGGCAAACGTTATCGGTCCGGCTGGTGGGCCGGCAGGTGACGGTAGTGCTGAACGGCACCCGAGTGATCGACCGGCAGACTGTCGACGGCCCCACCGATATCGCCTTGGACACCAATGAAGGCGAGCCGGGGCCGATCCTGCTGCAAGGCGATCGCGGACCGGTGGCGTTTCGAAAGATCGTCGTCTATCCTCTCGTCAAGCGGCCTTGAGCGCGCAGAAATCAGCACGATTGTATCGAGTGCGGGGACGGGTGCAAGGTGTGGGCTTCCGTTACTATGTGGAGCACGCCGCGCATGCGCTGGGATTGACGGGGTGGGTACGCAATCGGGATGGTGGCGACGTGGAGGTCTACGCGGCCGGCAATTCCGCACAGCTTTCCGAGCTGGCCGGGATGCTGTGGAAAGGCCCGCGCTGGGCCGAAGTTCGGGCGGTGGATGAATCGGAAGCGCCGCTCGAACAGCACCAGGGCTTTTTCATAAGGCACTGATCTTGGCAGCATGCTAAGATCGCCGATTATGCGAATCATATCCGCTTCTGTTTTGATTCTGGCGGCGTGGCCGCTGCTGGCCCAGGAAACTCCTACTGAACGCGAAGCCGCTCACGACGTCCTGCATAAGATGGCGGCGCTCGAGAAGTCGTTGGACATCCCGGCGACGGTGACGCGCCTCACCGCGGCGAATCCAGCGCGCGACCAAGTGGTAGCGCGGGCAAAAGAGCTAATGGATAAAGAGCTGCTGGCTCTGGCCGACGACATCACCAAGAACCCGGAAATCGGCTTTGTCGAAAAGCGCTCGGTCCAGAAGTTAAAGGAGTATCTGGAGCGACATGGCTTCGATGTCAAGATGGGCGCAGGCGGCCTGGAGACCGCATTCGTAGCGCGCTTCAAGGGCAACAACGGACCGCCGAATCTGGGCGTAATCGTCGAGTACGATGCTCTGCGTGGAACGACGCGACCGTTTCACGGCGATCAGCACAGCGCGCAAGGACCCGTCGGCATCGCGGCTGCGGTGGCGATTGCGGAGTGGCTGGCTCGAAGCACTTCACCAGGAAGTATAACCGTGTTCGGAACGCCGGGTGAAGAGATGATGCCGCCCAACGCCAAGACCGTGATGCATCGTACGCATGTGTTCGACGGCACGGACGTAATCGTGCGCAGCCATTCGACCAGCGCAACATCGCGGCCGGCGCCGGGCTTCGGAACGTGCTGCATGAACATAGACGGCGTGAAGTACACTTTCAGCGGCGCGCCCGCGCATCAACTAACCGCCTGGGCCGGGCGGAATGCTCTGGAAGCGGTAATTCATTTGTTCGAGAACATCGACAGCGTGCGGAGCAACATACGGCCGGAGGCGAGAATCCAGGGAGTGATCACCGAAGGCGGCGCGGCGCCCAACGTCGTGCCGGACCGCACGGCGGCCGATTTCTACATACGCTATCCGGACGCGATTTATCTGGCGCAAGTGCGCAAGTTCGTCGACGACGCGGCTAAGGCGGCGGCCTTGTCTACGGGAACGAAGGTCAAGATCGATAACTACGGCCAGAATCGCGATGGGATTTCGGTGGCGACGTTGGGCGAGGTCGGCTTTGCATACATGAAGTTGTACGGGGCGAAGAAGATCAACGAAGAACCGGGAAAGCCCCAAGGATACGAAGAGACCGGCAGCGTGTCGAGCGACATTCCGGGGCTCGGGTTCAGTGCGTATTCGTCGAACTTTGCCAACCACACGTACGAAATGGAGGCGGATGCGTTGACGGACGTCGGGCATCAGGGGTTCGTGGTGGATGCGCAAGGCGATGGCGGCGCTTCTGTTCGATTTCGCGACGCACGCGGATTATCGGGCGGCGGTGAAGCGGGAGTTTGAGGGGATCAAGGCGCTGTTTGGAGAGTATCAGGAGGCGCTGAAGAAGACGTATACCGTGCCGAAGGTGCCGGAGCCGGAGTAGCAGGAGGCAGGAGACAGAACGCAGAAGGCAGAAGGCAGAAAGCAAGCAGACATCACGCGAGGAGGCGGGCGGCGTCCTTGGCGAAATAAGTCAGCATGAAATCGGCGCCGGCGCGGCGGATGGCGGTCAGGGATTCGATAATGGCGCGATCGCGGTCGAACCAACCGTTCTGGATGGCGGCCGTGATCATGCTGAATTCGCCACTCACCTGATAAGCGCCCAGCGGAAGATCGAAACGGTCGCGAGCCTGGCGGATAATGTCGAGATAGGGCATGGCCGGTTTCACCATGATCATGTCCGCGCCTTCTTCGATGTCGAGCTCGATTTCGCGCATCGCTTCGCGCGCATTGGCCGGATCCATCTGATAGCTGCGACGGTCGCCGAACTGCGGCGTGGATTCAGCCGCCTCCCGGAATGGGCCGTAGAAAACGGAAGCGAACTTGGCCGCGTAAGATATGATGGGCGTGTTCGAAAAACCGGCGGCGTCGAGAGCTTTGCGGATGGCGGCCACCCGCCCATCCATCATGTCGCTAGGCGCGACAATATCGGCGCCGGCACGCGCGTGCGAGACCGCTGATTTAGCGAGCCACTCGAGTGTGGGATCGTTCTGGACCTCGCCATCCTTCACTAGGCCGCAGTGGCCGTGGCTCGTGTACTCGCAATTGCAGACGTCGGTCATCACCAGGAGCTTGGGGACTTCCCGCTTGACCGCACGGACCGCCCGCTGCACGATGCCATCCTCGGCGTAGGCGCCGGACGCAATTTCGTCCTTGCTGTCGGGAATTCCGAATAGGATTACGCCGCCGATCCCGAGTCGCTCCGCTTCCGCGCACTCCTTCACCAGGTTGTCGACCGAGAGCTGAGCATTGCCGGGCATGGAGTTGATCTCACGCCGTACTCCCTCACCTGGACAGGTGAACAGCGGGAGGATGAAGTCGCGCGGATCGAGTTGGGTCTCGCGCACCAGATGGCGCAAGGGCTCAGTGGCGCGCAAGCGGCGCATGCGGTGAATGGGAAATGGCACTTATTTAAGAGATTAACAAGCTGTCAGGCTTCTTGGATGGTAACCGACTTTAGCTGGTCGCCCTGCTGAATCTTGTTCACGACGTCCTGCCCGCTGGACACTTGCCCGAAAACGGTATGCTTCCCATCCAACCAGTCCGTGACGACGTGTGTGATGAAGAACTGGCTGCCGTTGGTATTGGGCCCCGCATTGGCCATCGACAGCGAACCGACCTTGTGCTTGTTCGGATTGCCTTTGGTCTCGTCTTCAAATTTGTAGCCGGGCCCGCCGCGCCCGGTGCCGGTGGGGTCGCCGCCCTGGACCATGAAGTCGGCCAGCACGCGATGAAAAACCGTGCCGTTATAGAAGCCTTCGCGCGCCAGGAAGACGAAATTGTTGACGGTCTTGGGCGCGTCTTTCGCAAAAAGGTCGCACACGATGCTGCCCTTCGAGGTGTCGAATGTGGCGCTGTATTTGCGCGCGGGGTCTATGGCCATCGAGGGCGGAGCCGAATATTGTTTGGACATAGTTCCAGTGTAAGGGGTGCGAGGATCTCAGTTGGATCCGGTCTTAGGCGAAGTCAGGTATTTTTGAGGTAGCGGGAGGCCTTCGCGTTCGGAGTCCCACAGGATCGTCATGATCTTCCAACCTGCGCCGGTCTTCACTAACTGAAAACTATTGATGCCTCGTGCAAACGGCTTTTCTCCTGGCGCCCGGCGCGACTCGTAGGTGGAGAAGACCTGCGCGATGTCACCAAACGTCTCCACGCGGCGCGCTACTTCGGACTCGTAGAACGCATTCTTCTCGAAGTTTGCTCCAGCGCGCTTTTCATAATCCTCGGGCGTCATCACAGCCGGAAGAGAGCCCTGGGCCGTCTGCCGGATGGGAATCAGACGGGCGCCTTCGGCGAAGAGCGAATGGAAGCGGGCCCAATCGCGGGTTCCGGCAGGACCGGAGATGACATCGTAACAGGCGCGAACGGCGGTATCGATTGAGTCGCCATCAGTGGCGATGGCGAAAGGCGCGAGCACACTTACCATGGCGGCATAAACAAAAAGCTTCATAACACCAGGATAAGAAAAAAGGCAGGTCAGAGACCTGCCCTACTACTAGAAGCGCAGGCGGAGACCGAACTCCATCGACCGGCTCGCAACGCCATTCGGAGTCGAGAACTGATTAGTCACGACGCCAAATGAGCTGGCCGAATCGATGCTGGTGCTTGGATCGAGTGGCACAAAGTGGTTAAAAACATTCACGATTTGGAACGACAGGGTAGCGCCGATCCGCTCGGTAGCTTTGAAGTCCTTGGAGATTGTCGCATCCATGTTCCAGTAACCGAACCCGCGAAGTGCGAAACCTCCCGTATTAAAGTCTTGCCCGAGAATAGGCCGGCGGAATTCGTTGTAGACCGTGCAAGGATTGGCAAAGAGGTTCAGGGCCGTGGTTCCGGACGTGCCGGCGCAGAGCCCGGCGGTTTGGACGTTGTAATTAGGGCTGTTTCCGCCGGTGAAAGGCGTCAATCCCGACGCCTGTTCGTAGTTTGCGGTCTGCCCGGAGTAGATCTCTCCGAAGGATTCACCGTTACTGGATGTCGACAGCCGCAGTGGCGCGCCTGAGCGGGCCGTGAACAACGGTGCGATCGACCATCCGCCGAGGACGCGGCCCAGGAAACCCTTCTGACCCTTGAAGAACGGAGGCTGATACAGCATCAGCAAGCTATAGGTGTATTTATAGTCGAAGGGCTGCACACCATAGGTGCCGAAATTGTTGGAGTTGAAAGGATTCGGCACCGTAATGGAACTGCTGGCCTGGACAACGCTGCCGGTGCCGAGCGCCTTACCATAGGTGAAGTTGGACCGGGCCGTCAGCCCGTGCCAATCGCGCGCCGTGAACGAAGCGAATCCGGCGTTGTAATTACCGTGCCCTAGTGAGTTGATGAAATCGAACGCGCCGGTAAGCTGCTGTCCGGTTCCAGGTTGAGCCAGCAAGCTACGCGGAAGGACCCAGCTAGACTTCTGACTCAAGTCGACCCAGGTCTGATAAACATTGGTGCTCTTGATGTTGCTTGCCTCGGCTTTGACCATCGCCGCCGTGCAATTCGGGGAACCGGCACAATACGCGGAATTTGGTCCGCCGAGCGCCGCTTCAAAGAACGGTTGCGCACTAACGTTCGCGGTGTTAATAGTACAGGTTGGACCGGCGCCGGCGCAGACCTGGTTGTAAACGGCAGCCCATGCCTGGGCGAAGCTCTGGCCGTTCAGGGTGGTCATGGTGGGCACGGCATCAAGATTAATCTCCTGAAACTCGTTGGAGATCTTGCGTCCGATGTAGCCCACTTCCAATATCATCCGGGAGCCGAAGGAACGCTGGATCGTTAAGTTGAATTCGTCAGAATGGTTGGGCTTCATGTTCGGATCGAGCTGCGAACCATCCGCGGCCGCTGCGTTCAGAATTCCGTTTTGAATGGTGCCTGGGTAGAAGGGCTGCGGTAAGGTTTGGGTGACCGAGGGTAGCGGAGCGGTGTTGCTGTCCACGCCGATGCGGAATGCAGTGGCTGGTGTAGCGCCGCCCGCTCCGGCACACGTGCCGGTAATAGTGGGCGCAACGCAGGACACCGCCTGCAACAAACCCGGGCCGAGCAGCGGAACCAGCATCAGGTCCACGCCATTCAGCCGGCCGTAGATGCGAGCGTAGCCGCCGCGGATCACGGTCTTGTTGCGGCCGACCACCGAGCCGAGGATTCCGCCATCGAAGCTGGGACTCCATGCCAGCGCTACCCGCGGGCTGAACCCGCCATAAAACGGGTTGTACGGGTACTTCATCGTATCGCCGTTTATATTGCGGATATTCTCAAAGCCGATGGTCGGATTGTACGCCGTTCCCTGTAATGCGCCTTGCTGCTTGTCGTTCAGGTAGCCCTGGATGTTGATCGGATTTCCCGCGGCGTCTACCATCATCACTTGCTTGCCGTTGATTTCGTAAGGCGGCATGGCCAGGCCCCAGGTCAGACCGTAGCTTAGTGTTAAGGAGGGCCTGAGATGCCACGTGTCTGAGAAATACACGTCGTAGGTCGGGACGACGCTCTGGTCGAAGCCCGGCGTCCCGAGCGGATTGAGCGTGAGATTCGACCCACTGCGCGTGTACATCACCTGGGTCTGATTGACGACGCCCATGATTTCGTTGAACATGATGGGATAGGCGGCGGCTGCACTCGCGGCTGTTCCGTCCGGGACCGTGTATGCGGCGGCGTTGAGGCCAGTGCCGGCGACTTGGTAGGTGGGCGAGGTGTCGATTCCGACACCGTTGTCATTGCGCCCATGATATAAGAATTGGCGCATGTACGAGCCGCCAAACTGGAACAGGTGGTTTCCCTTGAGCTTGCTGACAGTGTCCGACATGAAATAGTCGTGACCGTCCCAGAAGCGCTGGCGGACGTCCTGAGAGTCGACGTTGTAAGGTATCAGCGATCCTGCCAGGCTTTCGCCACCGATTTCAACTGCGCCGCCAAGTCCGGCAAACTGCGGCGGGCCGGCCTGCGTGGACCACTGCCAGAAATTGCGCAAGTAGCTGAAGCGGAAGTCGTTAGTAGTGTTCGGCGTGATGGTAGTAGTCAGGCCGGCGACAAAGTAGTCGGGTTTAACTGGCCGAGGGGCAAACGATGAATACTGCCCTTGCTTTGCTCCAGATAATAATCCACCGAGGTCCGTCTGGGTGCTCACGAGCTGGTTGAAATTGTAATACCGGTAGCTGGTCATGAACTTCCACTTGTCGCCAAAATCGTGGTCGATGCGGCCCACCAGGAAGTCGGAGTTCTGGGGAAGCGAAAGATTGCCGAGATAACCTTGGGCATTAGTCCCATCCACATATCCTACGGTGGTACTGCTGATGGGTGAAGTATTAGGATCATTGGGCAGCGGCATGGTATTCCAGATCTTTTGGATGAGTGGATTTACGCCGATGCCACGCGGATCGCAATTCTGGCCACCGCAGCTAGCTGGTTGATAGGTGACGCCGTTGACCGTGACAGGGAACGGGTTAAGGTTATACTGACCTGAGCCACCACCTGCTTTCGCAAGAGTAAGGACGCCAGCGCGCATGAGCGCGGTTGGATCGTCGCGCTCGAAGCTGACCACATTCGGAAAACGGGCTCCCTCATAGTTGAAGAAGAAATAGGTCTTCCCGCCCCAGAACTTGGGCGTCATGGGGCCGCCAATCGCGGCGCCGAAACGGTTTCGATGGGTGTTTGGAAGCGGAGTCGCTTCGCCGTTGGAGAGCAGGGTGTGGTTGTTCTTCCAAAGATTGGCGGCGCCGAGGCTAGTTCCAAAGTAATATTCGTAAAGCGCACCGTGGAAATCATTGGTTCCGCGCTTAGTGATCATTTGGATCTGGCTACCGGCCGCGTTATTGAAGTCGGCAGACTGGTTGCTAGTACCGACCTTGAACTCTTCGATGCTTTCGATCGGGGTGGGAATCACGCCGGTCGGCGTGCCACCGGTGGAGCTGGCATTGCCGCTGGTACCGTTATACGCATTGCCGATGGTATAGGTAGTATTAGTGCCTGCCATGTCGTCGCTGTTGTTGCCGCCGTCGAGCTGAAAGCCGTTCTGATCGGTAGCGGCTCCGGCCACGTTACCGGTGAGGGATACACCCACCTGCAGCACCGACAAGCTCGAGGCATCGCGGCCGAGGTTGGGCAGCAACTGAAGCTGGTCGTTATGGATAGTCGAACCGATGGTCGCGTTGAGCGTCTGTAACTCTGCGCCCGCGGCCGCCTGAACCTCGACGACTGTCGAGGTGGCTCCGACCTGCAGCGTCACGTTGAGGGTCAGGGACTCGCCGACATCCACTTTTTGCGCGGCCAACCTGGATTGCGTGAAACCGGTGGCGGTTACCGTGAGGTCGTAAGTGCCGGGCGAAACGTTAGCGAAGGTATAGCGGCCGACCTCGTTGGTCTTGGTGTCCAGAGACGAGTTCGTGGTGGGGTCAGTAAGCCTGACCTCGGCATTGACGACTGCGGCGCCCGATGGGTCGCTGACGACACCAGCAAGAGTGCCCGTTGCAGCTTGGGCCCACGCGGGAACGGAACTTAAAGCCAACAATATGCTCGCGCAGACGACCGCGAGAACAAAGGAAGACACACTACCACGAGTGAGCCTGTAGCAGCTCGAATTCATAACCCCTCCTCCCCCGAAACCGGGAGACAGCATCTTTACAGATTCTGCAAGCCAACACTCAGTTCGGGCAGCTCTGACCGAACACAACTTTGAGAAATTGTATTCCCAGCCTGACGTCTATGTCAAGTTAATTAAGAAATTTATTAGACAAATATCGACAGCGCGGTTCAGTGAGTACCAGCCGAACGATTGTATTTTATTAGGATCTGCTGTAGGCCGTCGTGCGGGAGTGCGGTCACCGTATGGCCGTCGACGCCGGACATATCTTGAGCGGCCACCAGCGCGTTGACGATGGCTTCTTCGGTGGCCTGGACGGTGGCATCGAAGATGGGGCCGAGGGCGTCGTTGGGAAGCATCGCAAGAGTTGCTACACCACCCGGCGGCTTGGCGGCGTTCGGGTTGGCGGTGGAAAAGGCTATAAATATGTCGCCGGAGCCATTGCCGGAGGTCGAGCCGAGCCGGGCGAGGCCCAGAGAGGCGCGTCGCGCCAGCCGCTTGGTCTGATTGGGCAGCAGCGGCGCGTCGGTGGCGACGACGATGATGATCGATCCTCGGTCTTCGGCTGGGCTCGCGGTCGAGGCCACGGCTGGGTGGTCCAGCTCCTGCCCCACCGGCACGCCTGCGATCCGCAATTGCCGCTTCGCCCCGCAATTGCACTGAACCAATGCCGCCACTCGATACTGGCCAGCGATGCGCGAGGAGGTTCCGATGCCGCCTTTGAATCCAAAACAGATCATCCCCGTGCCGCCGCCGACGTTGCCTTCCTGAACGCGGCCCGACGTCGCGCCGTCGAGCGCTTGCACTACATGCGCGGGTCGGACGTGGAATCCGTTGGTGTCGTTCAAGAAGCCATCATACGTTTCAGCCACAATCGGTAGGGACCAGAAGCCTCCGCCGAAGCTGTTCGTGCCGGGCTTGCGCTTACGCTCCACTTGCCAGGCAATGTAGGCATCGCGCACGACTCCGACGCTATGCGTGTTGGTAATCAGGACCGGGCCGTCGAGGAAGCCGGATTCCTCCAACCACGTGGTACCGGTCATCTCGCCGTTGCCGTTGAGCGAGAACCAGCCGCCGAATGCGGGATCGTCGGATTGCTTGCCGCGCGGCCAAATGGCGGTGACGCCGGTGCGTACCGAGGCGCCATCGATCAGCGTGGTTTGTCCGACTTCGATGCCCGCGATGTCGGTAATGGCGTTGAGCGGTCCGGGAGTTCCTTCGAGCGGGACGCCCAAGTCGCGGGCGCGAGGCGGTTGGGCCATCGCCGGGATAGCGAACAGGGCGATAATGGCGGCGAATGAACGCAGGTAGACGCGGATCATTTGCTTAATCTTAAGCCTGTTCGCGAGCTCGTTGCTTCCCCTTACTGGCTGAGCTAGCATTGAGACCCGGAGCTTTGAAGATGCCAAATCCCGTGGCTGTTCGTCGGATTCGCGCTCCTCTCCACTGGCGCACACCCGCAATCGTTGAACTATCCCTCAGGAGTGCGCTGCACGCGCGACGGCAATCCCAACTAAAAGGACGGGTCCAATGACGTGTTTTTCAAGACTGACTCTGGCGATCGTATTGCTGGCGTCGATAGGTTTGGCGCAGAGCAGGTATACGGCGGATGTGTTGGCGATCAACCCACTGGGCTATTGGCCCTTGAATGGCAGCGCCAACGATGCTACAACCAATGCCAATAATGGCGTCCTCATGAACGGGGTGACCTTCACGGGATCGGGCCTCGGAGCGCCGATCGGAGACCCGAACAACCAAGCCGCCGTATTCAACATCGCCCAGAACCAGTACATCAGCATACCCTCAACCGCGTCCGGAACCCTATTTGCCCTGGATTGGTTTCACCCATTCACGATGATGATCTGGGCGAAGACCGGCTATCTCAGCAGCAACATGATCCTGTTTGCCAAGGAAGAGAACAATGGGAACTACCGCGGACCCTATCTGGTCATCGACAACGGGAGCGCGGGATCCCCGGGTCCCAGCGGCGCGGGGCGTTTCGCGCTGATCCTCCAGGCGACGCCCAGCAATGGAACTGCGGGAAGTGGCAATGATCTCTGGGTCGAGACCCTCGCTTCGGTGAACGACGGAGCATGGCATTTTCTGGTCGCGACCTACGACGGCAGTGGCCAGGCCAGCGGCATCCACCTCTACGTCGACGGATCCGCGGTGGCCACGACCATATACACGAACACCTTGAATGGCCTGACGACTCTCAACAACGTCCCGGTGACGATCGGCTCGCGCGACACGGGAGCCGCCCCCTATAGCGGCCTTCTGGATGAAGCGGCGATCTTCGGGACCGCGCTCGCCGCCGTGCAAGTGCGCCAGTTGCAAAACGATACCGGTCTGATCGTTCAACAGATTCTCCCGCAGTTTGCTTTTGGCGGCGGTTGGTATTCGGCGCTGTATTTCGCCAACACCAGCGCAAACCCTGTTTCGTTTCCCGTCAGCTTTACCGCCGACAATGCCGAACCGTTAACTGTCCCTTCGGTGGGAGGGTCTTCCATGACCGTAAGCTTGGCAGCTGGAGGTACGGCCATCGTTGAAGCGCCCAATTCTGGGCCGCTGAATCAAGGATATGTCTCTGTATCTTTGCCGGCTGGCGTTGTAGGCTATGGCGTTTTCCGTCAGAGCGTGCCGGGGATCGCCGATCAGGAAGCGGTAGTACCGCTCTCCAGCGTCTCTGCGACTACCGCGACTCTCATTTGGGACGACACAAACTACACGACATCAGTCGCGATCGTAAACCCGAGCGCTGTCGCTACGACCGTGTCAATCACCGTGCGTGATAGTTCCGGAAACATCCTAGGGACCTCCTCGGTCGCGTTGGCGGCGAAAAGCAAGACCGAAACCGTGCTGCGAGGTCTTCCTGGGTTAGGGACCATGGCCGGCGGCCGCGGATCGGCCGAGTTTACGGTAGCGGCCGGAAACGTGGCTGTTCTAGGACTCCGTTTTAATGGGGCCGCATTCACCTCCATTCCGGCTGTAGAACAGTGAGACTCAACAGGTCCATGGTCTCCATCTGGAAAGGCGCCGCGTTAACGTGGCCGCCATTACCAGACATCCAGATGCAGAGTTGATGCCGCAGATCGCCCGCAATTCGACTCAATTTTCCCGATTAGTATACCTCCGCGAGTCGCGGGGCGCTTGGCGAAAGAGGGGCAAATGGATTTCAAGAGGAAACCGCGAGTGCTTCATAAACGCAGATCCCTTCCGGTCATTTCCTTGGGTTGTTTTTCGTTGAGGAATCCCAACAGGGTGGGCGAAATATCCTGCAGCGCTCCGCCTTGCCGTAGTATTCGTTGTGTTTCGTCGACCAGAATGAACGGCACCGGATTGGTGGTGTGGTAAGTGTGCGGGCCCTTGGTCACCGGGTCGATCATGGTCTCGGCATTGCCATGATCAGCGGTGATGATCCACGATCCGCCCGATCGTCGCAGGGCCGCGTAGAGCTCACCCAGCCCGGCGTCGACGGCCTCGACCGCTTGTACTGTCGCGGCCATTTTCCCGGAATGGCCGACCATGTCGGCATTGGCGTAGTTCATTACGATGACGTCCAGGTCGCCCTGTTCAATAGCCTTGACCACGGCGGCGGTGACGCCCGGCGCGCTCATCTCGGGTTTCAGATCGTAAGTCGCGACCTTGGGGGATGGCACCAATTCCCTGCTCTCGCCGGCGTAGGGCTTTTCGTTGCCGCCGTTGAAAAAGTAAGTCACGTGCGCGTACTTTTCGGTCTCGGCCACGCGCAGATTCTTCCAGTTCAACTGCGCCATGACATCGGCCAGGATGTTGTTGGGATGCTCGCGCGGGAGAACGAACGGAAGTTTGAAGGTCTTGTCGTACTCGGTCATGGTGGTGAAGTGAAGGTTCTTGGGCGCGAGCGATCGTGATGGTTTCTCGATTACCTGGTCCGTCAGAGCCGTGGTCATCTCGCGGGCGCGATCGGCACGGAAGTTGAAAAAGATGCAGGCATCGCCATCACGGATCAATCCGACCGGCTGGTTGTGGTCGTCAACAATAGTGAGGGGCTCGACGAACTCGTCGGTGACGCCGTGTTCATAGGATCGCTTGAGGGCCGCGACCGGATCGCTGTTCTTTTCGCCTTTGCCCAGCACCATGGCGCCGAAAGCACGCTCGATGCGGTCCCAGCGCTGATCGCGATCCATGGCGTAGTAGCGGCCGGAAACCGACGCGATCTTGCCGATGCCGATCTGGCGCAGCTCTTTTTGAAGTTGCTCGAGGTAGCCGGCGCCGCTCTCGGGCGGAGTGTCGCGTCCGTCCATGAAGCAGTGCACGAAAACTTCTGGGACAGTCTCCTGCTTCGCCAGCTTGAGCAACGCATAAAGATGCGTGAGCAGCGAATGTACGCCGCCATCGCTGCACAGGCCCATCAGATGCAGCCGGTGCGCACGGGCATGGCGCATGGAATCGAGCAGGACAGGATTGCGGAAGAATTCTCCGGAGGCGATCATCTGATCGATACGCGTCACGTCCATGAGGATGATGCGGCCCGCGCCGATGTTTAAGTGTCCGACTTCGCTGTTGCCCATCTGCCCTTCCGGCAGACCGACGGCCTTTCCGGACGTACGGATCAGCGTGTTGGGATATTCGCGCAGCAGCGCATCGTAGGTGGGCTTGCGGGCGGCGGCGATGGCGTTGCCCTCCGTAACGGGCGAGAATCCCCAGCCGTCGAGGATGGTCAACACCAGAGGCTTCTTTTTACCGTGCATTATTGATGGAACGCTTTCCTGCCGGCGAACTTCGCGCCAGCGCCCAACTCCTCTTCGATGCGCAGGAGTTGGTTATATTTTGCTATGCGGTCCGTACGACTGGCCGACCCGGTCTTGATTTGCCCGGCGCGGGTGGCCACGGCGAGGTCGGCGATAAAAGCATCTTCGGTCTCACCCGAGCGGTGCGACACGACGTTGGTGTAGTTTGCATTGGTAGCCATTTGCATGGCCTCGAGCGTTTCGGTCAGGGTGCCTATCTGGTTCACTTTGATCAGAATCGAATTTGCGATTCCCTTTTCAATGCCCTGGGCCAGGCGTTCGGTGTTGGTGACGAACAGATCGTCGCCGACGAGTTGGATCCTGCGGCCCAGCGCATCGGTCATGAGCTTCCAGCCGTCCCAATCGTCCTCGGCCATTCCATCCTCAATGGAAATGATCGGATACTGCTCCACCCACTTGGCCCAGAACTTTACCATTTGCTCCGAGCTTCGCTGGCTCTTGTCGGACTTCTTGAAGACGTACTTGCCGGTTCCCTGGTCGTAGAACTCGCTGGCAGCCGGATCGAGCGCGATGCTGATCTGAGCGCCCGGCTTGTAGCCGGCTTTCGTGATAGCTTCGAGCACCGATTCCAGAGCTTCTTCGTTCGATTTCAGGTTGGGCGCGAAGCCGCCTTCGTCACCCACGGCCGTAGAGTAGCCTCGCTTTTTCAAGACGCCTTTCAAGGTGTGAAACACTTCGGCGCCCACCCGCAGCGCTTCGGAGAACGTGGGGGCGCCGTGCGGAACGATCATGAATTCCTGGGGGTCCACCGAATTGTCGGCGTGCGCTCCGCCATTGAGGATGTTCATGAGCGGAACAGGCAACAAATTCGCGCCAACACCACCCAAGTAGCGATACAGCGGCATGGTCCCGGACTGCGCGGCCGCGCGCGCGGCGGCCATCGAGACCGCCAGGATCGCATTGGCGCCCAGTTTGCTCTTATTCGGTGTGCCGTCGAGGTCGATCATTGTGTGATCGATGGCGCTTTGCTCTTCCGCCTCCATTCCGGTAATGGCGGGCGCAATTTTCTTGGTGATGTTCTGCGCGGCCTTGCGTGTACCTTTGCCGAGGTAACGCTTTTGATCGTTATCACGAAGCTCGACGGCTTCATGCTCGCCCGTGGAGGCGCCGGAAGGAACGGCGGCGCGGCCGACTGTGCCATCGGCAAGGCGTACGTCGGCTTCAACGGTAGGATTGCCCCGCGAATCGAGAATCTCGCGGCCAATCACCTGGATGATTTCCATATCTTCTCATTGCAACATACTTGACCGCGCGGGAACGCGGCTTGTGGAGCGATTGGCCAGTAGAAAGAAACGGCCCGGGGACGCGGGCACAATCGCGTGCGTGCTTTGGGCGGCGGCGCGAAGGGCCGGCAGGAGATTCACGGGAAGATAGAAATCGGAGTCGGGGTGCGACTGGATGATGCGGACGATTTCCGCGTCGTTGCGAGCAACGATGGTAGTCGCGATCGGCTCGTCCGAATCTAGCCTCCAGGCCCGCAAATGCTCGCGAAAAATGGGCGCCCACCGGTCCAGATCGGAAAATATGTCGGAATTGACCGTGATGCCGAGGTCCACGAAATATGGGGCGTACCGCACAGTGATGTTCTCAGGGTCGCGAAAACAATATCGGACTTTCGGAAAAGGCAGCGTGGAACTGGAGAAGTCGTCGTCGGTGTCCACCAGAATCAGCTCGTTCGAACGGCTCAGGTTCGCGTAGGAGCGGAGCAAGGGCGAGGCGGCAAGTGGTTGGCTGGTGGAATAGTTTAGACTCCAGATACGATCGCTGGGCAACAGTTTCAGGCCAAGAAGCAGCACAAGCACGACGACTACCCAAAGTTGATGCTTCACAGGAATGAAGCAGGCAGGCAGCAGGCACAGAGGCGCGAGCAACATGACGACGTAGGGAAAATTGCGCCATTGATACGAGAAGACAGCGATAGCAACAACCGCGAGCCAACAGGCCAGCCACCGCGCGTCGGTCTTCCGTTTTCTAAATTCAAGAGCAAGGAGGGGCAACGTTAGCAGGGCCGCCACCGAGAGGAACGGATCGGTCAGGAAGAGGCGCTTGAGGTAGAACCAGACCGTGATTTCGTCCGAGCGTGGCACGGGAGGATGGAGAGCCCACTGGAACAGCTCCATTTTGATGTACTCGGTGAAGAACCATTGCCGGTGAGCCAACAGTTGATAGAGGGGCCATGGCGCAATCAGCAGCGCGATCCAAGCGATCACTCGCAGGATTCTTGCCAATGCCGGACGGTGCTCGCGCGAGCCGATAGCGGCGAATAAAGTCAACGCTAGTAACGGAAGAACTCCGGCCACACTCTTGGTGAGGATAGCGGCTGCATCGAAGGCGATAAAGCTCCAACGCGCGGCGGGTGTGTCGAGCCGCGGATCGCGAGCCACCGCGAACATAGCAGCGACGGTAAAGAAAGCGAGTAATGCATCGGTGTAGCACAGGCGCGCGAAGGTTACCCAGACGGAATTCGATAGCAGCAGCAACGCCGCAGTCAAGCCAGCCCACAGCCCACGAGCGCCGGCGCACCAGAAGAATAGCAGCGCGGCGGTTAGCGACCCGGCCAGCAGACTGGGAAGCCGCAACGAGAACAACGACGGGCCGAAAGCTTTGAGTGATAATCCAGTGAAGATATACAACAGAGGCGGTTTGTGAAAGTAGAAGCGTCCCATCACGAGGGGCGTCAGCCAGTTCCCTTGGGCGGCCGTTCTCAGCGCGGCGTTGGCATAAATGGATTCGTCCTGAGCGTGGATGCCATCCACTGCGTTGGCGAGCGCTGAGGCGATGCCCGTTCGCTCGACACCGTGCGCCAGATATGCGAAGGAGGCGATGGCCACCAGCAAGCTGTTCCACCCAAGGTTGCTCACATCTTAAGGACCGCCTTCCATAGCACTTTTCGGTTGGCGAGATCGCGCAGTGCAGCGGGAGCCTGATCAAGCGAATATTCGATTGGCCGTGGAGGCCGGATGTCGCCCTTTGCATACAGGTCGGCAAGCGCCCGCTGTGCAACGCCCAAGTACTCCGGATGCGCCAGGGCGTGCCCGCCCCACAGCGCTCCCACGATCGAGATATTCTTCAACAGGATGCGATTCGCCGCGATGCTGGGGATGCGCCCGCTGGCGAACCCGATGACGATGAGCCGGCCACCGGGCGCGATACACTTTGTTGATAAATCGAAAATATCGCCGCCGACGGGATCGTAGATGACATCCGCGCCGCGGCCTCCGGTCAGTTGCTTGACTTGATCCACCCAGGTCTCGTCGCGATAGCTGAGTGCATGCTCGGCGCCTCGAGCTTTCGCAAAATCGAGTTTCTCTGGGTCGCCAGCAGTGGCGATCACTTGCGCACCGAACGCCCGGCCAAGTTGAATGGCCGAGACTCCCACGCCGCTTGCTCCGGCATGCACCAACAGCCATTCGCCCGGCCGCACCGGAGCGCGATCGCGCAGCGCGAAGTAGGAGGTGTGATAAACGATCGGAAGCGCCGCGGCTATCGCGAGGTCCATGCCGTCGGGAACAGGAAAGGTCATGTCCACTCGGCTGAGCGTATATTCGGCCAAGCCCGCTCCGTGCGTGATTGACAGAACGGGTTGGGCGATCGGGAAATCAGTGACGCCGGGCCCAACCGCGTCGACGATACCCGCCACCTCGGCCCCGGGCGTGAACGGAAAAGGCGGCTTGATCTGATACTTGCCCTGGACTTGCAGAATATCGAAGAAATTCAGGCCGGCCGCGCGATTGCGGATCCGCACCTGGCCGGGACCGGGTTCGGGTACAGGGATGTCTTCCAACGACATCGTCTCCGGCTCGCCCCAAGCGTGTACGCGCCAGGCTTTCATGGAGGCACCGTCGGACCGCCTAACCTTTGGCTTTCTTGACTTCTTCCACTAGCGCCGGCACCACCTCGAAGAGGTCGCCCACAATCCCGTAGTCGGCCACTTCGAAGATCGGCGCGTTCGCGTCTTTATTGATGGCGACGATGGTCTTGGCGCCTTTCATTCCGACCAGGTGTTGGATTGCACCCGAAATTCCTACCGCGAGATAGACCTTTGGTGACACGGTCTGACCGGAGCTGCCGACCTGGCGCTCCATCGGCAACCAGCCGCTGTCGCAGATTGGACGCGAAGCAGCGAGTTCGGCACCCAGCGCTTTAGCGAGTTCCTCGACGATGGGGATGTTCTCTTTCTCCTTGATCCCGCGGCCGACCGAAACGATGATTTCGGCGGCCGTCAGATCCACCGCGCGCGCCGATTCGCGGAAGGGCTCGAGAGGCTTGGCGCGGATCGCTCCGGCATTCAGGTCCGGCGCGAAGTTCTCCACCTCTGCCGAGCCTTCCTGAAGTTGATCCGCTCGAAAAGCTCCGGCCTGGATGGATGCAAAGTGCGGTTCCCCACCGCCCGGCTTCACGTCGGCATTCAGTTTGCCTTGAAAAAGCTGCCGGACGAAAATCGGCGCGCCGGATTCGACGCGAAAGCCGATCGCATCGCTGATCAACACTTGATTGAACCGCGTCGCCAGCTTGGGCGCGAAGTCGCGCACTTGATAGGTGTGCGGGAACAACACAAGCGAGGGGCTGGCCTTGCGGATCAATTGCTCGAGCGCGACGGTGTAGCCATCCGCCGTGTAGGACGCGAGCAACTGGTGTTCGACGGCATAGACACGGTCAAGCTTCTTGCGGGCCAGTTCACCGGCGAGCGCAGCAATTCCCTGCCCCGCTATCGCCGCCGAAATGGTAGTTCCGGTTTGCGCGGCAAGCTGCTGGCCGGCCACCAGGGTTTCCCACGACATTCGATTCCACGTCCCGGCGCGCTGCTCCGCAACCACCAAAATGCCGCGGCTCATATGACGCGGACCTCGAACTTGAGTTTCTCGACAAGTTTAGCCGCAGCTTCTTTCGCCGTCCCTTCCAACATCTGCGTATGCTTGGTTCGCTGGGGAAGGTAAACGCGCTCGATCACGGCTGTGGGCGTCGCCGCGACTCCCAATTCGCCCGCTGTCAACCGCTTGATCTCTTTCGTCTTGGCTTTCTTAATGCCCATGAGGGTGGCGTAGCGCAGCTTGTTGATACCCGATTGTATGGTGAGCACCGCCGGCAGCGGCATCTCGACATTTTGGAACCAGCCGTCTTCCAGCTCACGCTTCACGCGGATGCCGCTCTCTGTTTTCTCCACGGCCATGATAATGGTGCCGTGCGGAAGCCCGAGGATCTCCGCCAGCACCACGCCGGTCTGGCCATAGCCCAGATCATCGGACTGCAATCCGGTAAGAATCAGGTCGGGCTTTTCGGCCTCGGCCGCCTTGGCCAGCAGCTTGGCGATGCCCAGGGTATCGAACGAGGCCAGATTCGCTTCTTCGATATGCAACGCCCGGTCCGCGCCTTTGGCCAACGCCTCGCGAATGGTTTGCGACGCGCGGGCAGGTCCGGCGCATAGGGCAATCACCTCGCCCGAGTGCTTCTCTTTCAATTGCAGAGCTTCTTCGAGCGCGTAAGCATCCGGCTCGTTGATCTCGAAACTGAGATCGTTGTCTTGAATCCAACGGCCGCTCGCATCGATGCGGAGCTGCGAATCGCGCATGGGGACTTGCTTTATGGCAACGATAATCTTCATGAATGTGGAGTGGACCTGTGCCCTGCCTGGTCAGCCCGTGAACCTTTTAAAAATCAGGCAGCCGTTAGTGCCCCCAAACCCGAATGAATTCGAAAGCGCATACTCGATCTTCGTCTCGCGGGCCTGATTGGGCACGTAGTCGAGATCGCACTCCGGGTCCGGGAACTCGTGATTGATCGTGGGCGGTGCGATCTGATCGCGCAATGCCAGCACGGTGATGCCTGCCTCCAGGCCACCCGCACCACCAAGCAAGTGGCCGGTCATGGATTTGGTGGAGCTCACCGCCAGTTTGTAGGCGTGTTCGCAAAAGGCGCGTTTGATAGCCGCCGTTTCGATCTTATCGCCGACTTCAGTTGAGGTCCCGTGGGCGTTGATGTAATCGATCTGATGGGGCTCAATGCCAGCGTCCTGAATGGCAAGCCGCATCACGCGGAATGCACCGTCACCATCCTCGGGCGGGCTGGTGATGTGGTGCGCGTCGGAGCTCATTCCGTATCCCACGATTTCGGCCAGGATGGTGGCCCCACGCCGGCGAGCGTGTTCGAGCTCCTCCAGGATGAGCATCCCCGATCCTTCACCGACCACGAAGCCATCGCGCTGTGCATCCCACGGGCGCGAGGCTTTCTCCGGCTCGTCATTGCGCTGCGAAAGGGCGCGCATGGCGGCAAAACCACCGATGCTCAGGGGAGTCACCGCCGCTTCCGCGCCTCCACAGATCATGACGTCCGCGTCGTCACGCTGGATGATCTTGAACGAGTCTCCAATGGAATGGGCGCTAGACGTGCAAGCCGTAGCGGTGGCCGAGTTCGGCCCTTTGGCGCCGGTACGAATGGATACGTGGCCGGATGCCAGGTTGATGATGGTGGCTGGAATGAAAAATGGGGAGATTCGGCTGGGACCTTTCTCGAGCAACGTCTTGTGCTCGCGCTCAATCACTTCGAACCCGCCGATTCCGCTGCCGATATATACGCCCACGCGCTCCGCATTGCGTGCGTCAATCCGAAGCCCAGATTGCTCGAGTGCGAATTCAGTGGCCGCGATTCCAAACTGAATGAACCGGCCCATCTTCTTAATCTCTTTGCGCTCAATGTAGCGGTGAGGGTCAAAGTTTTTGACTTCTCCCGCGATCCGGCAAGTGAATCCGGTAGGGTCGAATTGTTCGATGCGGGAGATCCCGTTCCGCCCCTGGCGGATGGCCTGCCAGGTTTCCTGGGTGCCGATGCCAAGCGGAGTTAACAGGCCGACCCCTGTGACCACTACTCTGCGGGACAAATCTCGCTCCACGCGGCCTTACTTCTTTTTCTTGTTTTCGATGTAGTCGATGGCGTCTTTGACAGTAGCAATCTTCTCGGCGTCCTCGTCAGGAATGTCGATATCGAAGGCTTCTTCAAACGCCATCACCAGCTCCACGATATCGAGCGAGTCCGCGCCAAGATCATCGACGAAGGAGGCCGTGTTGTCCACTTGGCTCTCATCTACTCCCAACTGCTCGACGATGATCTGCTTCACTCTTTGTTCAACCGACATGAGTCCTCCCCATAGTCTGCAAACTCATTGATTCTAGCGATGATGGCGGTTTGCCGCAAGTATGCCGGTTCGCCATTCGCAATTCGGTCCGGTTTCTTTCCGTTACGTCTGGTTAGAATCAGATCAGTGCGGTCCGAATTCTTCATCTTAGCAGCACTTGCACTCGCAGGGTCTTCCCTTTCCGCCCAGGATACCTTGATCACGGAGACACTGCCTCAGGTTACGCGGCAAGCATCCAAGTTCTGGCAAGCGGCCTCCGGCTATTTCTGCCGCGAGACATTACACCAGAAGGCATTGACGCTGCCTAAGCGCAAACTTCGGATTGGACGCAAGGCTACCGAGACGGTCAAACCCGAATTCAAGGATCGGGAAATCATCTCCTACTATGCACTGGGCAGCTTCCGCACTACTCCTGAAGCGCTGCACGAGTTCCGACAAGTCTTTCAGGTGGATGGCAAAGCGGTGATCCCGGAAGCCAAAGCGCTTCAAAAATTCCGAGCGATCCTGGATTCCAAGGACGACCGCGCCCGGACCGAATTGCAGGAGGATTTCGATCAGGCGAACCTGGCCGTGGCGGCCACTGATTTCGGCCAATTGCTTCTGTTGTTCACCAAGGCCAATCTTGGAAAATACATTTTCGAGCGCGATAGCTCGGCGCTCATCGGCGCCGATCGAGCGATTGTGATCAGGTTCCGCCAGAGCGCCGGTCAAGAGGCGCTCCGAATCGGCGAGCCTGGCAAACAGGTCAAACAACCGCTTTCGGGAAAACTGTGGGTGCGCGAGTCCGATAGTCAGCCGTTGCGCATCACACTGACTGCCTCACGCCAACTGGAGTCGGCTGAGATTCGCGACGAGGCGAGCGTGGATTATGCGCCCGCCGCCATGGGAGCGGTGCTTCCGGCGTCCGTAGTCTATCGCAGATACGTCGACAATGAATTAAGAATTGAGAATGTGTCCCAGTATTCGGATTGGCAGCCGGTGGACAAAAAGTGAGCCGGATCGTCTATCTGCACGGTTTCGCGAGCGGTCCAACGTCGAAAAAAGCGCAGTTCTTTCGCGAGCGTTTCGCACAGTTGGGAATCGGGCTGGAGATTCCCGACCTGGCGGATGGCCATTTCGAACGGCTGACGATCACCGGGCAACTCGGCGTGATCGAGCGCGCGTCGCGCGGCGAGCCAGTGACGCTCATCGGTTCCAGCATGGGCGGATACCTGGCGGCGCTGTTTGCAGCGCGCCACACCGAAGTCGAGAAGGTGGTGCTCATGGCGCCGGCATTTTGCTTCTCCACGCGATGGCCGCAAACTTTGGGTGAAGCGACCATGGAGGAATGGCGGCGCAAAGGTGTTCTCGAAGTGTTCCATTACAGCCAGGGACGAACGGTCGAGCTAGGCTATCAGTTGATCGAAGACGGAGGGCAGTACGAAGACTATCCGCAGGTTCGGCAGCCGGCGCTTATTTTTCACGGCAGGAACGATACGGTTGTGCCCGCGGATCTTTCAGTTCAGTTTGCCAGCCGGCACCCGCAGGCGCAATTGCATTTGATGGAGTCGGACCACGAACTGCTGAATGTGTTGGATGACATGTGGGTCGAGACCGAGAAGTTCTTGTTCGGGAATCAGGCGGCAGGGAGTTCGATGCGATCGTAGATGCGGCTGAGCGGAAGGGAGACGCCGATGGAGGTGATCTTCAGTTCGTCTTGGAGCTTCTCGTGGTCGTGTAGAGTCCAAGTATTATCCGTTTCGCGAGAGTAGTGCTCGATCCGGACTTGGTCTTGATCTATGAGGACGTAGTCCTTCAGGGAATCGATCGTGCGATACTGGCGGAACTTGATGCCCCGATCGTATTCTTCAGTTGATGGTGACAGAATCTCGACAATCACGATGGGATTGAGAAGGATGTCCTCGAATTCGTCGGCCGCCCGAGGCTCCCGTAGACGACTGAGATATCGGGGTAGGTGTACATCCGAGAGGAAACGCGAAGGCGCAGGTTAGAACCAAAGGCCTCACCTCCACGTCCGCGGAGAGCCAGATGCAACTCGCCTAATATGTTCCCCTGCACTTGAGCGTGCTGTATCGATACGGCCGATCTGGCTATCATCTCACCGTTCAACAACTCGCTTCGGATCTCCGCCGCCCGATCAAGAGTCAGATATTCTTCTTCGGTGATCTTGGTCAAACCGTCACCCAACCACGCTTTTTCGCGCTCTCCAGCACCTTCTCCAGCAACACCATCCCACGCAAACCGTCTTCGAAAGTCGGATATTCCACCGGCGCCGACGAATCCGCCACCTTGGCGTAGAACCGCTTGAATACCTGCTTGTGCGTGTCGTCGTAGCCTTCGCTGTGGCCGCCCGGCAAGTCGGCGTAGGCGGCGGCTTTGGAATCCAGCAGCGACGGATCTTTCAGCATCAGCCCGTTTGGCGTGTTGCGCTGTCCGATCCACAGCTCGTCGGGCCGCTCCTGATTCCAGGAAACACCGGCCTTGGTTCCATAGATTTCGACGGTGAACATATTCTTTCGGCCCGCCGACATCTGGCTGACCGTGAAGCAGCCGCGCGCACGATCGCCCAGATGCACCAGCACCGCGGCGAAGTCTTCGGTGTCTATCGGAACCACCTGGTAGTCCTCGGGCTTCAGCGTCTTGCCGGCGAAAGTCTCGATCGACCCCTTGGGCTTCTTGCGCGTCTTGTGAAACGTCGCGAAATCGGCGCACAGGGCGGCGATCTTGAGTCCGGTGAGGTGCTGGATCATGTCCATCCAGTGCGATCCGATGTCGCCCATCGCGCGCAGCGGACCGTTGGCCTTGGAATCAACGCGCCAGTTCCAGTCTGTATCGTACAGCAACCAGTCTTGTGAGTAAGTGCCTTGTACGATCAGAATTTCGCCCAGCTCGCCGGCTTCGATCATACGACGGATCTGTTGCACCACCGGGTAGTAACGCAAGTTGTGCTGAATGCAATTCGCTAGGCCGGTCTTGGCCGCGAGATCCACCAGCTCGCGCGCTTGGCCGGAAGTAATAGTAAAAGGTTTCTCGCATAGCACGTGCTTACCTGCTTCCAAAGCCGCTTTGCACATCGAATGGTGCATGGCATTCGGCGTTAACACGTGAACTGCCCGGATGGCGGGATCATGGAGCAGAGTCTTGTAATCGCCGGTGGTTCGTTCCACTCCCAGGCTCTGGCCGAACTCACGGGCTTTCTGCTCGCTCGATGCCGCCACGCCGGCGATCTCGACGTAGCCCAGGCGCCGGACATTCTCGGCGTGAACCTTACCCATGAAGCCGGCGCCAATGATGGCGGTCTTGAGTTTTTGCATAAAAGCCTCCTGAGGTTTTCTATAAAAGACGGTTCGCTCCCGTCGATACGAGGTATGGGCTTGGTAAACTAGGATTCTACAGGAAATGATCGTTCGGATACGACTAAGCAACGGACCAAGGGTGCGCCGGAACTACCGCAAGAACCAACATCTCGCGTTGGGACTCGCTGCGCTTCTGACTCCAGTTGCCGTCATGGCGATTGTTCTGGCCTTGTGGAGGCTAAGCGCCGATTTGAGAGCTACTGGGGAATTTCCAATCAGCGTGGGCCTGTTCTCCCACTGGCAGGTCTGGATTACCGGGGCCGCAATTATCGAGTTCCTGGCCATCATTTTGAATCGCTATGGAAATGCGGAACCGGCGCTTCAAAAACCTGTAGAAGAATCCGAAGCGTAACCGGCAATCGCAAGTAACCCATATGTAATCCGTTTTGTGTGGCGCTATGCCACACGCTGTGCGGTTTCTGACCGCATTACTGAGTCGCCGCGCCTAAAAAACAGCACTGTAGTACCAATCACCGAGAATTGCAGAAACTTTGGCGGTGGTCGTGCATCTGTGAACATAGAAGGTCACGGAGGATATGTCAGTTACACGAATAGGCGCGATATTACAGCCTGCCGGGATGCGGGCGGTATCCATTTTTACAGATACCGGTTCCACCCTTCCTGGAAGGCTGCGATGGTTCTTTGAGCGAATTGTGGTTGCCTCCGAGGCGGCTCTGAATGTTCTACCCGCGCTCCTTACGCCCGCAGCCGTGACCGCCTTAGTGCTGGGTCTATGGCGAGTCAGCGCGGATCTGGGCTGGACCGGCGAATTCCTTATTGCTAACGGCTTCTTCTCGCACTGGCAGGTCTGGATTGCCCTTGCAATCGGCTTACAGGTTGCCGCAGCTTCCCTGGCTGCGAAGATCAGCAATGGGCGAGCCTAAAACTTTTGTGTTTTGGGCAGATCAACCCTTACGATAAGATTCCTGAAGAAAACTGACCGATGTTCTGATATTCTGAGTCTAGGCGGGCAGTCCTTTCATGTCTTTCCGCAGTAGAACAAGGACCGGAATCTTTTACGTCCCCGGGTTTCCTAAGGGCGTCAAGTGGCTGCTCATCAGCAATGTCGCCGTCTTCCTGCTGGGCTTCTTTGCACAATTGGTTCGCTTGGACCGGCCGCTCGGTATCTTCGCCCTAATTCCCGCCGCAGTGGTGAAGGACTTCTTCGTCTGGCAGTTGGCCACCTATCTTTTCCTTCACGGCGGATTCGGTCACATCATTTGGAACATGCTGGCGCTGTGGATGTTTGGCGCCGATCTGGAACGCGTGTGGGGAACCCGCCGCTTCATCCAGTTTTATTTCTTCTGCGGGATCGGAGCCGGGGTGTGCGTTGTAGTGGCGAACTACGTGCTTCCCTGGGGGAATCCTCTAATCCCGACCATTGGGAGTTCCGGCGCCATCTTCGGTATCTTGCTGGCCTACGCAATGATGTATCCCACCCGAACGATTCTGTGGGGCTTCCTGATCCCGATTCAAGTGAAGTATTTCGTATTGATCATCGGCGTCATCGCGTTTCTCAGCTCGTTCCAGGTGAATAACGGCGTCAGTGAGTTCGCCCACTTGGGAGGTCTGCTGTTCGGCTATATTTTCATGAAGTCGCCGAAAGTTCAGTTCGACCTGGCTGGACCGGTGCGCAGGCAGTATCACGACTGGAAGCTGCGCCGCGCAAAGAAGAAGTTTCAAGTTTACTTACGAAAGCAGGGTTCAGGCCGAGGCCCCACGCTGCACTAACGGGGTTAAAATAAGGATTGAGCCCGGCGGCAACGTGCCGCGCCGGCAGAACGTCATTGATTTTGATATAGTTTCCTCCAACGGTCTTATGAAACACTTGAAAGCCATCGTTTTCTTAGGAGTGGTGTTGCTACTGGGCGGCGTTTCGTTCCGCTTCGCAGCAGCCCAAGGCCCGGGGACGGGTCAATCGGAAACCGTCGCCAAACCGAAGAAGAAAGACGCGCCGGCGGAGGCCACCGAAGAGCCGAAGATCCCTTCCAAGTTCTCTAAGAAAGACAAGGACGTCCCGGAAGGCCTGCCGACCTTCAGCAGCGATGTCAATACCGTCCAGCTCGAAGTTGCTGTGCTCGACAACCACGGCCACTTCATTCCCAATATCCCGCGCGGCAACTTTCGCGTCCTGGAGGACAACGTTCCTCAACAGATCAGTGGATTCAGCACCAATGCCGATGCGCCCATGACGGTGGCAATGGTGATCGAATTCAACGCCCTTTTCCAGCAGTACTGGTCTCAAGGCTGGTATCAAACGCTGGTCGCCTCCTACGGCTTCGTCGAGACCTTGAAGCCCGATGATTACGTCGCCATTATCGCCTATGACCTGCGGCCGGAAATCCTAACCGATTTCACAACCGATCGCGGGAAGATCCAGGAGGCCATGCAGCGTCTGCGGATTCCGGGCTTTTCGGAATCAAATATGTACGACGCACTGGTCGATACCGCGCAGCGCATGACCAACATTGAGGGCCGTAAAGCGATTCTGTTGATCGCCACTGGCCGCGACACTTTTAGCAAGCTCACGTTCGACAAAGCCCGCAAGGCCATTCAGGAAGCCGGCGTGCCAATCTACGCCATCAGCCTGCTTCAGGCGTTCCGCATTGTGGCCGACGCGTATATGTCCGAGTCGCAGCGCATGGATTTCTTGCAAGCCGACAACCAATTGAATGTGTTCACGCGCGAGACCGGCGGCCAAGCGTTCTTTCCACGCTTCTATGGTGAATTCCCGGGCATCTTTCGCGACATCGGAACCGCGCTGCGCAATCAGTATTCCCTCGCCTACAGCCCTTCCAATCAAGTTAAGGATGGCAAGTACCGAAAAATCAAGGTTGAGCTCGTGAATCCGGATAACGGTGAGCAGCTTCGCATCACCGATCAGAAGAACAAGCCGATCAAATACTCGATTGTTGCCAAGCAAGGATACACGGCACCGCGCGCGGTGGAATAATTCTTCGCGCGGCGTTCGAAGCTGACCGGGTTACACACCTTCGTCCTCTTAGTCAAGCTCTCAATCTTCCTCTTTTACAGATTGATAGAAATTCGTTGACAGTAGTGTTGCACGTCTGCTAATTTCGTTGGGTCTTTTCTAATGACGAACTCCTCCTCGTCGCAGAATCCGAGCGGCCGGATTCTAATTGTCGACGATAATTCCTTGGGACTCGCGGCCCGTCGCAGCGTTCTGGAAGAACTGGGGCACAAGGTGGTCACTACTACCGCGCCATACGACGCGCTGGAACTGTGCGGAAAGCAACGGTTCGACGTCGTGGTCACCGATTACAAGATGCCGAAGATGAACGGCGTCGAGTTTATCAGCCGGCTGAGAAAACAACATCCGTCGATGTTGGTGATTCTCATTTCGGGCTTCACCGATACGCTGGGGTTGAATGAATCCAACACCGGCGCCGACATCGTCCTGCAGAAGAGCGCTCACGAGGTGACGCAGCTCATCCGCGCCGTCAATCGGCTGCTGCGTAAACAGCCAACCAAGAAGCCGGCAACGTCGCAACCCTCCGCTAAAGGGGAGAAGCGCAAGAACCGGTAGGAGAGCACTCGCTGGTCGGAGACCTGCGCCACGCCAATAGCTCTTCGCGGTAAAGTAAAGGTGGATGTCCTTATTTCGCGCGCTGATCGCCATCAGCATGTGCGCCGCGCTGGTCGGCGCCGCCACTCGTCCCAAAGAACCGAAGAAATCCGCAGACTTAAGCAATTCAACCGTCCGAAAATGGATGCGCGGCATGAGCCTTCACGACAAGGTGGCGCAATTGGTCATCATGCCGGTCTACGGCGAGGTCACCAATACGCGCTCCGCCACCTTTCGAAAGTATCAGCACTTCGTGCGCGATCTGCACGTGGGTGGCGTCATCGTAACCGGCCACGTGACTAACGGAACGGTGCGGAACGCGGAACCCTTTGCGATGGCGGCGCTGCTGAATCGTCTGCAAAAGGCCTCCAGAGTACCACTACTAGTTGGGGCTGATTTTGAGCGAGGCACTTCGATGCGTGTCACCTCCACCACCGCTTGGCCGTACAGCATGGCGTTCGCTGCCGCTAAGGACCTGGACGGAGTGAAGTATGAAGGCGCGGAGACGGCTCGGGAGGCACGGGCTCTGGGCGTGAACTGGTTGTTCGCGCCGGTCTCCGATGTCAATAATAATCCTGACAACCCCATCATCAATATCCGCTCTTACGGTGAAGATCCGGCCGAAGTCTCGAGTTTCGTCCAGGCCTTCATCGCGGGCGCCCATTCCGACACTCACAACCCGGTGCTGGTCACAGCCAAACATTTTCCAGGACATGGCGATACCGCGCAAGACAGTCATCTAGGCTTGGCGAGATTAGATGCCGACCGAGAACGCATCGAGTCCGTCGAACTGGCGCCCTTTCGAGCCGCGATTTCGGCGGGCGTAGACTCGGTTATGACCGCGCACCTGGCTGTTCCCGCGCTGGAACCCGAAAACGAACCCGCCACGGTATCCAGCAAGATCATCACCGGCGTGCTCAAGGAAGAGCTGGGTTTCCACGGCATCGTCGTCACCGACGCGATGGACATGGAGGGACTCGCATCCCTATATGACACGGCCGAGGCGTCCACCCGCGCCATCGAAGCCGGAGCGGACGTGCTGCTGATGCCGAAAAAGGCGGAGGATGCGATCAACGGTGTGATGGCCGCCGTCCAGCGCGGCAGAATCTCGCGCCAGAGGATCGATGAAAGCGTCGCCAAAGTGCTGGCAGCGAAAGCGCGGCTCGGCTTGAACCGCAAGAAAGCCGTGGATCTGGAAGGGATCGATGACGTGGTAGACTCGCCCGAGGCTGAGGAGCGCGCCCAGCAGGTTTCCGACCACGCAGTGACGCTCGTCAAAGATGAAAAGGACGCACTTCCGCTGCATCATCCTGAGACCACATGCTTGATCGCAATGACCGAGAGCCGCCGTAATCAGCAAGGACAGCGGCTGATCGAAGAAGTCAAGAAACGCGCGCCCAATATGCTGACCGTCACGGTCGATCCCGCGATGAGCAAGGACGATCTCGATCAGGTGAGCCAGAAAACGGCCGGATGCACCCAGATCATCGCCGCTGCTTACGTCACAGTGAGCGCATATCGCGGAAATGTCGCGCTGGCGGGCAGCTTTCCCGATTTCCTGAACGGGCTAATTGCGGGCACGGCGCCGGTGACGCTGGTGGCGCTTGGAAATCCGTACCTGGTGCGCGCTTTTCCGAACGTCAGCTCCTACGTGACTACTTACAGCCCTACTCCTACCTCCGAAGTTGCGCTGGCAAAGGCTTTGTTCGGCGAAATCCCCGTCACTGGGCGCTTGCCCGTTACTATTCCAGGCGTCGCCAAATATGGCGATGGCATACAGCTTCCAGCAACACATACTCCACAGAAAGGGTTGTAGAAATGGTTGAGATTACGTGGCTCGGCCACGCGACTTTCCAATTTCGCCTGGACTCCGGCGAAGTAATCGTGATGGATCCTTGGGTGGAGGGCAATCCCAAATATCCGAAGGATCATCAGTTCAATCGCATTGATGCGATTTTGGTGTCGCACGCCCACTTCGATCACATTCATGACGCGGTTCCACTGGCCAAGAAGTTCAAGCCGAAAGTGGTGGCGATCTTCGAAACCTGCCTCTGGCTGACTTCGAAAGGCGTCGAGACCTGCAGCGGCATGAACAAGGGCGGCACGCAGGATGTTGGGCCGCTGAAAGTCACCATGACGCATGCGGTCCACAGTTGCGGCATCCAGGACGGCGACCAGGTCATATACGGCGGCGAGGCGGCCGGCTATGTCCTGCACTTAAAGGATGGGCGCACGATTTACTTCTCAGGCGACACCGCGGTCTTCTCCGACATGCAGCTCATTGAGAAGTTGTACCACCCGGACCTTGCGTTCTTACCGATCGGCGACTTCTATACCATGGGTCCCCGCGAAGCAGCGCTGGCTTGCCGGTTGCTCAAGCCCAAGAAAGTGATCCCGATGCACTTCGGGACTTTCCCGGCGCTGACTGGGACACCGGACGAAGTCGCCGCGCTATTGAAGGATTTCCCGCAGTGCGAGATCTGGCCGATTGAGATCGGCAAGCCGGTGAAGTGGTAGCCGATAGTTCGCGTGATGCCCAGATGGGCCGTGATCCAGGACCTATCCGCGCTTTGATCGGGTAAACTTAGCTGATCCACACACCCGGGTGATTCTCGATGCAATTCATAACGCTCAAGCCGCTTTCTCGACTGTCCCCTGCCTGGTTCGCAATACCGGCGCTATTCGTCACTCTCCTCTCAACCCACGCCCAGGAGCCGCCCGTCGGCCTTCCTGTGCCTCCCCTGGGCGCTGGTCCGTTCGTGTTCGACACGGCGGAACAACATAAGATTCGAGTCGCGATCGTGACCAAAGGACTAGCGCACCCTTGGAGCCTGGTATTTCTGCCGGATGGCAGCATGCTCGTCACCGAGCGGCCTGGCCGACTTCGCGTCGTACGCAATGGCGTGCTGGATCCGAAGCCTATCAGCGGCCTGCCTAACGTCAGAACGAAGGGAAACGGCGGCCTTATGGATGTCGCGCTGCATCCCCGGTTCGCCGAGAATCATCTGGTCTATTTCACCTACACCAAACCGGTCGAAAACGACAGGGGCGCCCCCACGGTCGCTCGCGGAAGGCTGGAAGGCGGCGTGCTTGCAGATGTCCGCGATATTTTGGTCACCGACTCCCGGGAGGGCAACAGCGGGCTCAGCGCGCGCATCGTGTTTGGGCGCGACGGGATGCTCTACATGGCGACCGGCGGTAATGTGGAAAGGGTCGCGCAAGAGCCAGGCAGCCTAAGGGGCAAGATTCTGCGCGTGCGCGATGATGGCTCGGCGCCGCCCGACAACCCCTTCGTGGGCCATGCGGGTTACAAGCCTGAGATTTACACCCTTGGACACCGGAATTCATTGGGCCTTATGGTCCATCCGGAGACGGGTGCTTTGTGGAATAACGAAAATGGACCCAACGGCGGCGATGAGATCAACATCATCCTGCCCGGCCGCAATTACGGCTGGCCCATCGTTAGCTTTGGGCGCGACTACGCCGGCCCGCGCGTTTCGGAGCACCCGACGAAGGCAGGCTTGGAGTCTCCTATCGTGGTGTGGATACCCTCCATCGCCGTGGCTGGAATGACCGTTTATACAGGCGACCGTTTTCCTAAGTGGAAGGGCAACGTTTTTGTAGGTTCAATGCGCACTGGAGAGATCGCTGGCACTGGTCATCTGGAGCGGATTGTGTTCAATGACAAAACCGAGGAGTTGCGGCGCGAATCGCTTCTCGGCGAGTTAAGGCAGAGGATTCGCGATGTCCACCAGGGTCCGGATGGGTACCTATACCTGCTGACCGATGAAGATGACGGCGCGCTTCTGCGAATAGAGCCAGCCCAGTAGGCTCGGTTCCTTGCGGACGCAAAACAGTGATAGTCTTGCTCAAACAAAGGTCATTTTCCGGCGACCTTCTCTTGGTGAGAGTCGGCCCAATGCACGACCGCCTGTGCAAATCTCCTGCGCTCGCCCGCGGAGGGGTATCTCTCGGCGTTCCATGCCTGCCCGGTACTCAAGCGGTTGAAGTTCTCAATTCTTTCTGTGGCGGTGAGCAGAGGGGCAGTGTCCAGCCCTAGCCGGCGCAGCGTTAGGATCGCCACGCCATCGCAGAACAGCTCGAGTTCCTTCAACCGCCGGTTGTCACGACGCTTGTTGGCCTCCCGATACTCCGCCCAGACGTACTCGTGACCGACCTCATGCGCCACCAAAGCTTGCAACTCCTCAGCAGTCAGAAGAATCAGCGCCGCATCCGAAATCAGAAGGACTGCTCGCTCGTGGAGTCCCACAAATGCGAAAGCTTTGGGCTGTGACTCGAAGACCCGAACCTCATAAACCGACTGGCGCTGCTGCACTCGAAGCAAGGCTTCTAGCGAATCCAGCTTCCGTCGCAGGGGATCTTGGAACTTCTGGAGTCGACCTTCCTTAGGCAAAGAATCCACGATGAGGGCCTTCAGCTCTGGGGCGACGGGCTGCGGCCTCGACTTGTCCAGGTCGAAGCCGGCGGTGTTAGAATCGTTGCCTAGAAAAGATCTTAAGGCCGAGTCCACGAGGTTCTCGCTTTGCGCGGAGGGGCTGAAAAGCAAAAGGGCCATGGCTAGGGCGATGAACCCAGCGAACCGCGAGCAGGTTACGGTCGATGAAAAGGCTAGCTTTCGTGGGTGACGTGGGTATTTATATGTCATGGGCCGACGATACGCGCCGACCTCTGAGGGAATCCCTCGGAAATATGGGGGAAACTCGGATGAAACACACGAGTCGTTATAGAGGAAATTCCAAGGAAATTCTGGGAGCCGTATGCCTAATCAAGTGAATGGGTTATACGAATTCGGATCGTTTCGGCTGAACGCAGCCAATCGGCTGCTATCCCGCGCCGGCGAGAGCGTGACGCTGGCTCCCAAGACGTTTGACCTGCTCCTTCTGCTGGTCGAGGGTGAGGGCCGTGTCCTTACCAAGAGAGAGTTGATGAATTCTCTTTGGGCGGACACCTTCGTGGAAGAGGCCAGCCTGTCCTATCAGATCGCGGCCCTGCGAAAGGCGCTAGGAAAGGAGGGAGACGAGTGGATAGAAACGGTTCCCAAGCACGGGTACCGGTTCGCCGCGACCGTCACCCGAGTGGCTGGCGATGGCGCGCGGCCTGACGAATCCACCGGCCTGCAGCCAGCTCCCAACCGCTTGCCTCGGCGGCTCGCGCCGTGGTTGATCGCTGGTGTCGCTGTGCTTCTTGCTGTGGTGTTTTCCGGGTTGTATTTTAGGCAACTCCGACAGACAGAACCCGACGAACGGCCAGTGCGCTTCTTCGTCTCACCTCCGGACAAGGTGGTGCTGTTTCCCGGCATGCTTGCTGTTTCTCCGGACGCCAGTATGCTGGCTTTCGTGGGAATCGACCCAGACTCCAAGACACGACTCTGGGTTCGCCCGCTCTCCTCACTCGCGGCAGAATCGGTCCCCGGTACCGAAGGAGCAGTTTCACCATTCTGGTCGCCGGACAGCCGCTCGCTCGGGTTCTTCGCGGAAGGGAAACTAAAAAGAAGCGACTTGCAAGGCGGTCCTCCTCAGATCTTGTGTGATGTGTTTGCCCAATTCACGCCCTTCGGGACTTGGAGCCGCCACGGTCTGATCCTGTTCAACAGCTTTGATCGTCGTGGTTTATTCCAAGTGGCGGCGAGCGGAGGCGAGGCTCGCCCCGTCACCACGCTCGATACGGCGCGTCATGAGATCATCCACGCATGGCCCCAATTCCTTCCCGACGGCCGGCACTTCATCTACTTGGTGCAGAGCACTTTGCCGGAGAATACCGGGATCTATGCCGGTTCCTTAGATTCCAAAGAGAGGAAACGTTTGATGAACATCAGCTCTCTTTCAGCCTATGCTGGCTTGCCGTCCGGGAGGGGCTATCTCCTATTCATGCACGCCGCCACCTTGATGGCGCAGTCTTTCGACGCGAGGAAGCTGGAGTTACAGGGTGAGGCGTTCCCGATAGCCGAAGATGCACTGCTGTCCGGGACCACGCCTCTCGGATTGGCACCGTTTTCCGTCTCCGGCAACAGGGTTCTCGCCTACCGGACGCTCGGCCAAGCGACCACCGAACTCGTTTGGTTTGATCGGGAGGGGCGCCGGCTAGGGACGGTCGGTGAGGCTGCCAATTACTCCGTTCCCGCTCTTTCACCTGACGAGAAGACGCTCGCCGTGACTCGCATAGATCCCCACGTCGCGACCAGGGACCTATGGCTGTTTGAACTAACGCGCGGCACTCCGTCCCGGTTCACCTTCGACCCCGCCGAAGAAACCAACCCCACTTGGTCTCCCGACGGCCGGGAGATCGCGTTCAGTTCTGTAAAGGGCGTTATAGACATCTACCTGAAGGCAGCAACCGGCACTGGCAACGCCCGACCACTGTTGCAATCGAGCGCGCCCAAAATGATTGAGGGCTGGTCTCCGGATGGGCGGTTTATCTTTTATCTGGCGAGGGCGCCCTGCGCTACGATAAAACTGGATGCGGTTGCTAATCATCGACGACGACGTCGAACTGTGCGGCCTTCTGAAAGAGTTTCTGCAGCGGGAAGGCTTCGCGGTCGAGTGTACCCATGACGGCCAATCTGGTCTGGAACACGCCAAGCAAGGCGGCTATGACCTTATTATTCTGGATGTGATGCTGCCTGGCCTGGACGGCTTCGAGATTCTGAAGCGGCTTCGCGCTGAGAGCCGGGTTCCAGTGTTGATGCTGACCGCCCGTGGGCAGGATGTCGACCGCATCGTCGGCCTGGAACTGGGAGCCGACGATTATCTTCCCAAGCCGTTCAATCCACGCGAGCTTTCGGCGCGCGTGAAAGCTGTCCTCCGCCGCACCGAAGCCAAAGTGAACCGCGGCCGGCTGGAAGTCAATGGCGTGGTGCTCGACCCCGGTAGCCGCCACGTGACCCTGGACGGCAAGGCCATCGAAGTCACCACGCTCGAATTCGATATCCTGGAGCAGCTCATGCGCAACGCCGGGCACGTTGTCTCGCGCGACGGACTGATGGAGAGCCTCTACAACCGGAAATCAACGCCCTTCGATCGTTCCATCGACATGCACGTCAGCCATCTGCGACGGAAGCTCGAAGGCGGCCGGCCGGTGATCAAGACCATTCGTGGCGTAGGTTATCAGTTCTGCCAAACGGCTGAGGACGCGGTGGCCGGATGAGATCACTCTTTGCCAAGACGCTGCTCTGGTTCCTGGCCACAACAGCCATCGCACTCGGCGGCTTTATCATCACCACTGCGTTGACCGTCTCCTCCGCCACGCCGCGTGGGCCCTTAAACCTGCTGCTCAATGTTCAAGTCGAGGAAGCTAAGCGCGCGTACGAGACCGGCGGCCGCGAGGCTTTGAGCGCGGTGCTTGCCAAATTCCAACAGATCACCGAAACGCAGGTCGTCTTCACCGATGCCAAAGGCACCGACCTGGTCACTGGCAACGCGCGACCCGATCTGCTGCGGCGGCAAGAGCGCCGGCGTTGGCGGCTACCGTTTCCTTTTGGCGTCCGGCGGCCCATCATCGCGCGCACGGATGCCAGCCGGCAATACTGGCTGTTCCTGATCGATGAGCGGCGCAGCGCCTTCTTCTTCCTGCAGCCACAGCATCTGTGGATCATCGGTCTGGTGATCCTGCTGTGCTATGGCTTCGCTTATCATCTGACGTCGCCGGTGCGCCGGCTGCGGGCGGCGGTGGAATGCTTCGGCCGCGGCGACTTTTCGGCGCGCGCGGAGACCAACCGCAAGGACGAGCTTGGACAATTGGCAACCAGCTTCAACCAGATGGCGGATCGCATCCAGACGCTGCTATCGGCCGAACGCCGGCTTCTGCTGGATATCTCGCACGAGCTGCGCAGCCCCTTAGCCCGGCTGGGGGTGGCCGTCGAGCTGGCACGCACCGGCGAGGATCGCGAGAGCATGCTGGATCGCATCCAGAAAGAAGCCGACCGCTTGAATGAGCTGGTAGCCGAGCTGCTGCAGGTGACGCGCGTCGAAGGCGATCCGTCGATGCAGAAGATGGAGACGGTGCGGCTGGATGAACTGCTGGGCGACCTGGTTTACGATTCGCTGCTTGAGGCCAAAGCCAAGGACTGCACGCTGCTGCTGAAGGCGCCGATCCCGGTAACCCTGACTGGCGACGAGGAACTGCTGCGGCGCGCGATCGAGAACGTCATCCGCAATGCGATTCGTTATGCGCCGCACGGCTCGCCTATCGATATTGAATTGAGCCGGTCGGGCGATGTCGCTCAGATCTCTGTTCGCGATTACGGCCCCGGCGTGCCGGAAGAGGCGCTGCCGAGGATCTTCGATCCGTTTTATCGGGTGGATTCCGATCGGAACCGCATGAGCGGAGGCTTGGGGCTTGGTCTGGCAATCGCCCGGCGCTCGGTCGAGCTGCACAAGGGCAAGCTGACGGCCCGGAACGCGCACCCCGGACTACTGACAACGATCGAGCTCCCGGTGGCATCCGCGCCCGACCCGGGGGAAACCACACAGCAGTCGGCGTGGCCTACTCCGGTTTCAACAGCTTGATGGTCGACGGCAGCGAGTACAAGCTCTCCGTTTCCTTGGGATTGTCGACCTTCACAGAGTCGGAAAAAATCTCGTAGATTTTTTCGCCATTGCGGTCGCGCTGGATCATAAACGGCCATTGAATCCCGCCGGCATCGCGATACTTCGTGTAGCGGGTGACCTCTTCGTTGCGATCCTTCGTAACTTCGTCGCGGCGATAGAAGACCTGCCGCACGGGAAGTTTGGTGATCTGATGAAAGTAGACGGTGGTGGTTCGGTTATCAGCGTCGGTGATGTCGACGATTTCCACCGGCGAGTTTTCGATCACATCCGAGCCGCGAGCTTCAAAAATCATGCCCGGCTCATGGAGGCGCACGCGCAGGATGTAGAAAACGTCCCGCAGGGTGGTTTCCTTATAGCGCGCGAAGCGGTCGGCTGGGAGCGGACGCGCGCCCCGATACGTGATGTCCCAGGCTTCTTTGTCGGTGAAAAGAGCGCCGTAATCTTCTTTCTTGCCGAAGTTCTCGCGCTCTCGTTGCGCCAGGTCATGTGCGGTGTCCTGAACGCCGGAATAGTAGCGCGTATAGATTTTGGCGATGCTCAGGCCGCTCAACTGCTCGCGATAGAACGAATACGCCCGCCCGGACTCCTCGCGATTCTCCATCTTCAGATAACGGTCGCCGCCCAGCGCATCCAGGCATTCGTTTACGACGCGCTTGCCCTTTTCCTGAGCCGTCTCGGCATGTAATACAAAAACGGAGGCCGCAGCTACGGCGACCCAACTAGTCAACTTCATGGTTTCTTGCTCAACACCTCCGGCGTCAGTCCGGAATTGATCTTGTAGTTATCGATCTTCACAGTGGCGAACTTCTTGTCGCCCTGCATGGTGGTCCATTCGAACGGAAGGCGAATGCCGTTCACATCGCGCCAGTCGGAAAAGATCTGTGCAACGGTTCCTTGCGGCTCCTTCCTGATAGGAGGTCTTCGCGGGCATGCCGGTCTTTTCATCTATCTCCAATCGGACGCTCTCGCCATCTTTCGAGGAAATTTCAATGCGTCCCCTCGCCGGCGTAGTTCACAGTCCTATTGGGGTCCCGATCGCTCATTGCCAGCAAAGCGATCTGGCGGAATATCTCGCCGCGTACCTGCTTCACCACCTGCGGAGGAAGCGCCTGCATGCCCTGGAAACCGGCCATCCATCCGCCCTTCCCATCCGAATAGACGGACTGCTTGCCGAACGGCAACTCGATATCCTGCCGCAGCGACGACGGCGCCAGAAAAGTGTTGGTCTGCTTCACCTTCATCAACGCGCCCGGTGTCTGCACTTCGACGTTAGCCTGATACTGCAGATCCTTCACGGCGGCCAGCTTGTCGGCGCCGCCCAGCGCCTGCTGAACGCGGTGCAACAGGACCTTTCCTTTTTCCAGGCTGGCCGGATCGGCCTGGGCGATCTCCTTCTTCGGCTCGGGAATCGTCAGATCGATCGGCTCTACCTTCATACTCAATGCCGACAGCGGCGTACCAAATCCCTCCGGATTCCCGACCGCCACATAAGTCAGATCCTCCGGCTTAAAGTACTTCTGCGCAACCCGCAAAACGTCGGCCTTGGTGACCGTGGCGATGGCCTTCTGATACTGGAAGATAAAATCGCGGGGATAGCCGTAGTATTCATACTGCACCAGCCGATTCAGAGTCTTGCTCGGCCGGTCAAAGTGGAAAACGAAGCCGTTCAAGGTCGTGTCCTTGGCGGTCCGCAGTTCCTGATCGGTCACCTCTGTGGTGCGGATGCGGTCCAGCTCCTCGCGAATCGCCTTCAGAGTATCCACGGTGTGGGCCGACTGCGTGCTGCCTGAGATCCGGAACGTTCCGGGATGATCGTAGGAGGCCGCCCATCCTGCGCCGATGTTGTAAGCCCAGCCATGTTGGGTTCGCACATTGCGGAACAACCGGCTTGAAAAGCCTCCGCCCAGAATTTCCGAGGCCACTTCCAGTGCCGGATAGTCTTTATCCCGCAGTTCGCCGCCCAAATGTCCGACATTGAAGAAGGTCTGCGTGACGTCCGCTTTGGTGGCGAGGAAAACGCCGGGCGTCGCGCTCTGCTCCACTTTGGGGAAGGCGGGGACGGCCGGCTGCGTATATTTCCAACTCCCTAGAAGCTGCTCCAGCTTGGTCTTCATGTCGGCCAGCGAGAAGTCGCCATAGACGGCGAGCATGATGTTGCTGGGGAAGTAATAACGATGGTAGAAGTTCAGAAGATCCTGGCGTTGAATATTATCGACGTCGGCGTATTCGATCCGCCAGCCGTAAGGCGTGTTCCGCCCATAGAGGATATCGCTGAACTCGCGCCCGGCGATACCGCCCGCATCATCGTTTCGCCTGGATATCTCGCTGCGTAATTGCGTCTTCGCCAGATCCACCTTATCTTCGCGGAACTCGGCCGAAGTCAGGAAGTCCTTGAATACTCCCACCACCTGATCGGTGTTTTCTTTCAGGCACGAGAAACCGAGCGTGCCACTGCTCTCGCCGATCTGGCTCTCCACCTGCGCGGCCACATTCTCAAGCTCTTCGTCCAATTGGTCGCCGGTCTTGGCACGAGTGCCGCCCGATCGCAGCACTTCGCCGGTTAATTCCGCTAGCCCGCGCTTGTCGTTGGGATCGAAGAGATTGCCGGTCCGGATCAGTGCGCTGCCGGATACCAAGGGCAATTCATGATCTTCCAGCAAGAACACCTTGATGCCATTGGATAGCGTGAATTCCACCGGCGCGGGGATTTTGATATTGGGCAGCGGCGGGTATTTCAGATCTTTGTAGGACGGCAGCACCGTCGCCCGGCGCACTTCAGTTTGCGCGGACGCAAACGCGGCAATGAGTAGAAACGCCAGGTACCGTAATCTCATTTGCCTTCTCCTTTGGTAGCGGCCGAACCACTTGACGCCGGCGCGACCGTATAGGCCACCGTGCGACTCTCAGGAACCAGGTAGTGTTTGGCGACGCGCTGCACATCGTCCGCCGTCACTTTGTCAAGCTCATCGATAGCCGTAAACATTTTGCGCCAATCGCCGTAGTTGACGTAATAAGACGTCAGCTCTTCGGCCATGCCAGAATTGCTGTCCAGCTTTTGGATCAGCGCCGCCCGGAATTTGGTTCTTAATCCGATTCAGGGTACCTTCGTCCACCTTCTGCGTCTTCACTTTCTCGATGACGTCGTAGCAGGCCTTTTCGTTCTCTTCCACCGTGTGGCCCTGATTGGGGATCAGAAAAAACAGAAACAAATTGGGATACTTGCCGCCCGGGAAGGAAGGTTGCGCGCCTGCTCCCAGCGCGATCTTTTTATCCCGAACCAGATCCTTATAAAGCAGGCCGGTACGTTCGCCCGACAGGATCTCGGTCAGCACGTCGAACACCGGGTCGTCTTTATCGTTTTGATTCGGCCGCTTATAGGCGATAGCTATAAAAGGCTGCGCTGGTGACTCCACTTCGACGCGCCGCTCGCCATTTTGTACCGGTTCAACCGTGCGTGGTCCGCTGGGCAGCGGGCCGGAGGGCAGGATCGAAAAATACTTGTCAGCCAGCCGCTTGCACTCCTTCGGATCCACGTCGCCTGAGATCGCGATGGTGATGTTTGCCGGCACGTAATATTTCTTGTAAAACGCAATAGCCTCCGGCAGACGGAAATTCTCGATATCGCTGGCCCATCCGCCGGGCATGTTGTGGTAGGGATGCGCTTCAAAAGCGGCCGCCAGCAGCGCCTCCACCAGCATTCCCTGCGGGCTCGATTCCACGCGCATGCGGCGCTCTTCCCGCACTACGTCGCGCTCTTTGTAGAACTCGCGAAACACGGGATCATAGAAGCGCTGCGATTCCAGCAGGAACCACAACTCCATTCGGTTGCTTAGGGAAGTTGTAGAAGTAATTGGTGGAGTCCTCGCTGCGTGCCCGCGTTCATCCCCACGCCGCCGTTCTCTTCGATCAGTTGCGGATAGGCGTTCGGAGTCACATAGCTATTGGCCTTGTCCATGGCGGCCTTGAGCTCCTCTTGCAGGTCCTCCAGCTTCTTCGGGTCGGCCTGCATGCCTTTGTTGCGTTCGGCGTCATAGCGATCGTAGACGCGTTCCACTTCCTCCATGGCCTGTTTTTCGAGCGGGTAATTCCTGGTGCCGATGGTCTCGGTCCCTTTGAACGCCATGTGCTCGAACATGTGCGCGATACCGGTTTCCCCGCTCGGATCGTCCACCGAGCCGGCGTTGACGTAGGAATGGAAGGAAACGACCGGCGCCTCGTGCCGCTCAAAAATGATGAAGTGCAGGCCGTTGGCGAGGGTGAATTCGGTGACGCGCTTCTCAAAGTCCTTCAGCGACTGCGCAACTAGCGCCAGCGGGCACAGCAATAGAATTACAAACGTACACTTGCTTGATTTCATGAGGGTTCGGTTCTCTCGAGTGAGCTGCTTCTACTATTGTAACGGGCGGCGGCGGCTTTGCGTTCCAGTTGCTCGAATCGGGCTTCCGCCTCAAGTCTGGATAAAAAACCCATTAGCCCATCTAAGGCAGACTGAAGCCCTCATATATGTCAACCGATCCTTAGTGAAGGAGGCAAACCGGAGTACTACTGTATTTCGGCTAACCGAACCGTCGGGAACAAGCTCGGGGGTGTCATGAAGGCGATTGGCAAGTATCAAATAATCGACGAAATTGGAACCGGCGCCGCGGGCACAACCTACCGCGTTCGCGACACCGCGGGCGAGCGCGAGTTTGCGCTGAAGGTCCTGTATTCTTCCGCCAGCGCCAGCCCCGAAACGAAGGATAAGTTCTGCCGTAGCTTGGCCAGTTACGCCGAACTGCGCCACCCCAACATCGCCAAGGTACAGGACATGGGCGAAGCTGACGGCGCCCTTTATGTGGCGACCGAACTCCTCAATGGTATCGACCTGCGCCGCCATTTTGAAGAGCGCCGGGTTTTGCCGCTGGAAGAGAAACTGGAGTTCATCGCGGCCGTCGCGGATGCACTGACGGTTCCGCACTCCAAGGGCATCGCACACGGCAACCTGAAGCCCGGCAACATCTTTATCGTCGCCGGCAAGAATGGCAGGATTCTCGATTTCGGCAGCGGAAAGTGGCTGGAGGTGATCCTGGCCGCTGGCGTTAAGCCCTCGGCGTTGTTGCCCAACTACCTCGCGCCGGAGCAGATTCTGGGCGAACCGTTCGATACCCGCTCTGACCTCTTCTCAGTGGCCGTGATCTTATATGAGCTGCTCACCGGCAAGTATCCCTTCCAAGTTGAACCCAATCTCATCCCCCGTGAGATCGTACATTCGGAACCGGAGCCACTGCGCAAACTGGACGCGCAAATTCCCGAGGAACTCGAGCAGTTGGTCGCCCGAGCGCTGAACAAGAACCGCGAGCAGCGTCTTCAATCGGCAGCCGAGTTCGCGGCCGGCTTGAATAGCATCGCGCAAAAGGTTCGAGACAGCCGAACCGCTCCTGAGCCTGTGACCGCAGTATATAACGCGCCCGTGGCGCCGCCCGCAGCCGTCACCAAGCCACCTTCGATCGTGCCGGCTCCTAAGTCGCCAATCGTGGTCCCATCCGTTCCCGCGCCCGCAATGGTAACCGCTCCGCCGCCCCCTCCTCCGGCGGCGGCGCCGTTACCTGCCACGGTAAAGCCCGCGCTAGCGGCAATAAAAATAGCCGCGCAAGAACCTGGGAAGAAGGCGCTTCCCGTACCTGCCATCTTGCGAAAACGCATGATTCCGATCGCCATCGCGGGACTGCTAGCGATCGGCGTATTCGGAACGCTACTGTCGCGGCAAAGCTCACAGGCGTCTCAGCCTAAGACCGAGGTCGTCCCCGCGATTCAACCTAACGTCGTCGTTCCTAGCGCTCCCGCATCCGCTCCGCCAGTAGCAGCGCCCGTCCAACCGGTCGAAATCGCGCCACCTGTGCCTCAGACGTCCGCTGCGTCTTCTGTTGTCGAGGTCAAGCCGGCGCCGGAAGTGATTCTGCGAGGACAGGTGAAGTCACTCTGGGAAGCGGGTAAGTATTCGCAAGCCCTGGCGTTAGTAGACGCGGTTCTGGCCGAGAATCCGACCCTTGGGGAGGCGCGCGCGTGGAAAAAGAAAATTCGCGCCGCGCAGGAAGCCGAAGCAGCTATTAAGTAGGATGCCTATGAAACTAGTTACGTTTTTTGTTTTATCTATCGCGCTGACTGGAGCCCTCCTTACGGCTCAGCCTATAGCGGAGAACAAGCTGCCGCTGGCCCACGCCAAGAAAACCGACGATCCATTTCTGAACGGCGCGCCCTTCACATTCGATCAGGTGCTGAAGCTGGTCGGTGATAGTCCCATTCCGATGCACCGGAGAAAGGACGCGATTCAAGTCCGCGGAATCGATTTCGCGCTGGGCTCCGAGGAGCTCGACAAGCTCAAGGCCGCCGGGGCTACCGACGACATGCTGGAGCTGATCAAGAGCAAGGCAAAAGTGTCGGCGGCGGCTACGCCACACGTCGCTCCAAAGCCCGCGCCGAAGGGTGGCATGGCCGTTAATTGCAGCCCCAGCGAGTGTGACATTAGCCTCGACGGCAAGTCCCACGGGCCGACGCTCGGTGGAAAGCTGGAATTCTCCAACCTCGATGCCCGCAAGTGGGTGGTCGATTTCAAGAAGGATGGCTATGTTGGACGCCAGATCCCCGTTACGATCGAAGCCGACAAGGTCGCCAGTATCTCGGCAACTCTGGAGCCGAATCGCGGCACACTGGAAGCTTACGGCGTGGCTCTGTTCAAGAAGATGATTCAGGCTATCGGCGGCGACGAAGGTGTACAGGCACTGGCCGGCGTGCAGGCGGTCGGGAGTACGACCGTCTGGACTCATGACGGCTCCAGCGTTCGCTGGACCCTGCTGCTGCGTAACCGTCCGGACCGCGCACTGTTTCAAGCCAAGGCCGGCAACATCCTTCACGAAGTCGGATTCAGCGGAAGTCAATACAATAACAGCAAGAACCTGAAAGGTTCGGACGCTCTCGAACTGCCCACGCATTTTGGCTTCATTCGCGATGCCATGCTCGCGGCGGTCATCACACGGCTCCAAAACCCCGAATTCAAGATCACGGCCAACCACCCCTCGCCGAGTGATGGCGAGGAGTTCACGCTGTTTGCGGAAAACAGCGCCGAAAAGGTCTCCATTGGCCTCGACGACCAATCGCGCCCGGTGCGCGTTAAAATCGCCACCACCACCGGAGCCGGCTCGGCCGCTATCGCTTATTCGGAATACTTCAAAGGCGACAAAGCGTACTGGCCAAAGTCCGTGCAGATCAAACCGGACGGCTGGCAGCATGGTATTGATGTTCGCTTTGACACCATGGATTTGGGCCTTCGATTCAGCGAAAGCGACTTCAAGATGAAGGGCAAGCCGCTGGCGAACTTCTGAAACTAACAAATAAACCGCCACAACCTCTGGTCGTCGTTTGCGTTAACCTGCTTCTGGATGAGCACAGCCTTCATTTGTGCGACGTGCGGCGCGCAATTCCCTGCCTCGACCGAGCCGCCGCCGGAGTGTCCGATTTGCAGGGACTCCCGCCAATTCGTCTGCCTCGACGGTCAGCAATGGACGACGCTCGAAGATCTCGCGCACAAGCACCACAACATCATCAAGGAGGAGGAGCCCTGGCTCTACTCCATTCACACCGAGCCTCACTTCGCGATCGGTGAGCGGGCTTTCCTGCTGCGGACACCGCGGGGCAACGTTCTCTGGGACTGCCTGGCTCTTCTCGATCGGCCAACCATCGATGCAATCCGCAACCTGGGCGGTATTGCGGCTATCGCGATTTCGCACCCGCACTACTACACCACCATGGTGGACTGGAGTCTGGCATTCGACAACGCGCTGATTCATCTTCATTCCGCCGATCGTCAATGGGTGATGCGGCCCCACGCCAATATTCAGCATTGGTGGGGCGATAGCCGGAAGCTGCTGGATGACCTGGTCCTGGTTCATACGCCTGGCCATTTTGACGGTTTTCAAGTTTTGTATTGGCCGAGCGGGGCCGATCGAAGCGGCGTTCTGCTGTCAGGCGACCAGCCGCAGGTGTGCATGGATACGCGCTGGGTGTCGTTCATGTACAGCTATCCGAACTACATTCCACTGGGAGCGAAGGCGATCGGGCAGATCGTGACCCGCCTCGAGCCGTACCAGTTCGACCGCATTTACGGGGCTTTTCCCAAGAGGACCGTCGTCGCCGATGCGAAACAGGTGATGAAGCGCTCAGCCGAGCGTTTTATTGACGCGATTGCGAGCCCCTCTTAAAGAGGCTAGCGTGTAAGCCGGATCGTATTTCTTATAGAACCGAAGTACACGCGTGACATAAGTTCGGGTTTCGCGGAAGGGAGGAACTCCGCGATAATGCTCAACCGCTCCAGGACCCGCGTTGTAGGCCGCGATGGCTCGCCTCAGCGCATCCCGCTTCCCGGCATAGCGCCGCAACAGCCAGCTCAGATAATGCGCTCCGGCATCGATATTCTGTTCCGGCACGGCCGGATCTGCGCCGAACTCGCGTGCCGTCTCCGGCATCAGTTGCATCAACCCGATGGCGCCTCTCGGCGACACCGCAGTCTGCGAGAAGGCAGACTCGGCCGCAATGATGCTCTTCACAAATGCGGGGTTGACCTGATGCTTGCGCGCCGCGGCCGCAATGATCTCGTTCAATGTGAATTGAGGAGCTGGGATGTGGATACGGGTGAGTGCGGGCCGCAAAATCTGGGTTTTCAGCATATCGAAAACGCGCGCAACCAGCACGCACAGGAAAAACAAGAGAACGAAGATCAGGAATTTCAAAGGACTCCGGCCCGTGGGGCTTTTGTGGGATCAACCACAAGACGTGGCACCCTAGGCGCATGGTTACGGCCAACTTGTTGCCTAACCGTTAGCCAGGTAGGGAGCGGGCCGCAGGTCCGGCATGCCGTCACGGCCCTAAATGAGCTTGGCGGCTATCGGCACACTCCAGCGCCGAGAGAACTTTGAATTTTCCGGAACTGCGCGACCTGATTCGCCTTCGAGTCGCTCTCGGCGGAAATGCGTTGCAGAATTGGGTCCAGGAAACGGCCGTAGCGCTCAATCGTTGACCGATCGGGAGCGGCAATGGCTTGCTCCACCAAACGTTTAGTTTCCGAGGTTATCAGTTCGATGCGCCCCACGAAGACCCGCGCGGTCTGTGATGGAGCCGGGTCGACCTGGAGCGGGAGAATGGCGTCAATCGCACGCGAGGGGACAATGTAGATCAAGCGTGAGCCTTCCTCAAACCACGAATCCCGCCACGTTTCCACCATCGCTTGAGCCTCCTTCGGAAACAGCCCTTGTGTGACCAGCGCGGTTTCCAGCTCATGGCGCAATTGTGAAAAGGAGCCGTCGAGCGAAGGCGGATCGAGCGTAACGCCGCCCTGTATAGCGCCAACGTTGCGATAACCGAGGCGTCCTCCACGATTCTCGAACAGGATCACGACGGGAACGGAGTCGAGCCCGCGGTTTTCGATCGAGATTTTTCCGTCGCCAGAGGGACGCGCGGAGAGAGGAACCGCGAAGCGCCCGACTCCGCGATAAAAAAGGAACTTTTCATACTGATCGCCGATCGTAATCGGAGCACTGTCCGTTGCGCGGGCGGCGTAGTAGCGGCTAGGGCCGTTTTCGCGCGGCAATGTCGGAGACGTGTTGGGTTGAATTTTGACGTTCCGCCACTCGATGGCGCCAGTTAGCGTCCTCAGCGACGTGTCGATCCATTCCAAGCCGGATGGTATCTGGTGCAGCGAACCGCCAACCATACTCTTCTTGTAGACCTTGAAGTCCGCTTGAGGATACCATTCGGTGATCAGCCCTTGCGGAAATTCGACCTTTACTTGCGCATTCAACTCGCTCGGACTGTAGAAGTACATCACCGGCGTTTCCATGCGCACGGTGCCTTGCAGCCTCCATTTGAAGCCTCGATATCCGTAGTCGTTGACGAATCCGGGGAGGTCGTTCTGGCAACCCAGGGTGTCCCATTCGATGGCGGAGCCGTCCTCGCCCGCCACGGAGGTGAACGTCCCCCACTCGTGGACTGTGAAGTCGCCTGGCTGCGGAGAGCGGTTCTCGGCCGCAATCAGAAATGTCGCTGTCCCCAGGGCCAGCGCCGTAACACTAACCTGCACAAGACAGGTGGTCGATTTCATTTGTTCCCTCCTGGGGCGAGCGCCTTTAAGGAGGCGTCAATTTCAGCATCAGTGGCCGGGCGCGGAAAGAATTTCGAAGATTCCCTGACAAAGCCTTTCGGGCCGACAGGAATAAGGGCGCCGGCGCTCGCGCTCGCACAGGTGCCCTTCAGGTTGACCACCCAATCGCCTTCAGCGGGCCAGTTCTGGTACACCGCATAGACGCCCGGCCTAGACATCGCCGACACGTTGAGAGGTACCGAACGCCGTGCTCCCTTCACAACGCCTTCGGCGGTACCGCCAATTTGCGATTTCGCTGGATCCGCGCAGCCTTCCGTGCGAAACACAAACGCGGCTGATTTTGCCCGAACATCCTGGGAGGCCACCGGGCTGCCGATGCTGAATGTGAAGCCCTGGGGGTGCGCCAATGCAGTCACGGCGCAGAATGCAATACCGAGTCGCAACATTGAAAAACTCCTTTCGGAACCTTTAGACGCACGTCCGGGAGATTTCTTCCCGGCTCACCACGTCCAGGCCAACTCTTCTTTCCAGCGCGTTAGCGTGTCAGGGTCCAGCTTCAACGCTAGCTGGCGCGAAATACCCGGTGGAATTGGCGTCAGGGACGCGATGCGGTCGTAAACACGCGCCCTATCCTGAACCTCAACCCGCGAGAGCAGATGCCACAGCGTAAGAGTATCGCGTATGCGAGCCTCGGCAAGAATGATGTTCAGTGAGTCTTGCCCGGATTTCTCGAAGCTGAAGCTCTCCAGCGCCCGTTTCATACCCACTGAGGCGTCGTCGAAGTACGGAATACCTGGTCCAACATGCTGCTCGGCGCGACAACTGGCCCCTGCCGGGACCAGCGACTCCTGTCCCTTCCACTGAAACGAGACCCACCCCTTGGATACCCGGAGCAGGCCGAAACCGTCTTCGTCGGCATTCAGCGTGTACTCGCAGCCGAGATCCACAGCGGTGCCGGACGAAGTTTCCACGAAGAACAACCTGGGCGGCGCGGTGATCTTCGCTTTTATCTCGCCTCGCGAAAGTGCGAGCCTATGTTCGCCGGGCCTTGCCGTGACCACGCGGAGCCGCGTGTTTGGTTCCACCTGTACCGACCCAATCTCACCGACCTTAACAGTGGCGCTCGACCCCGAATCCGTCTCGATCCATTCACCGGCGCCAATCCGGCCCACGCGGCCGATGTGTTTCCCGTTCACGGTCGGCGAGCCATTTACGCGCATCACGTCCCAACGTGTTCCCGATTGGCGCGTAGCGGCCCAGTATGCAGCGCCCATGAAGGCCAACATCACGGCTGCGGCGAATGCCAACCTCCAGCGGCGAGCCGGTGAGCCCACCGCGCGTCGATGTTCCTGAAGCGCCGCCTCGATCGACGTCCATATCGCATCGGGAGCCTCGGCCGAGGGAAGATGTTCAAGAATTTCCATTCCAAATCGGACTTGCTCGCGTTTCGCTCGACATTCAGCGCACTGCGCCAGGTGGACCTCGACTTGCCCAGCCTTTTGCCGGCTGAGTTCGCCATCGATATGAGCTGCGAGCTGTCGCCAAACGTGCCTCGTAATCATCGCTATGCCTTGGTGTTGATCAAATCCTTCAGCCGCTCCGCCAGAATACTGTGCCCACGGCTCAGCCTCGATGCCACCGTCCCCATGGAACAGTGCAGCGCCTTTGCCATCTGCTCATACGAGAGATCTTCGAAGTACCGCAAAAGGACGGCAATCCGGAACTTCGGCGGGAGTGCGGACACGGCTGCCCGCACCGAGCTCGCCATCTGGGCACGGGCGTAATCTTCCTCCTGCGATGCCGGCCCGGCGAACGTTTCCATACGGGATCGGTCTGAAATGATAGCGTCCGTTTTGCGGCGCCTGGCCACGTCCATGCACGCGTTGACCACCAATCGGTAGAGCCAGGTGGAGAACTCGGCGTCCCCACGAAAATCGGCTATGCTCGTCATTAACTTAAGAAAGACCTGCTGCGTGACGTCGCTGGCGGCGGCTTGATTGCCGTGGAAAAAATAGAGAGCAATGGAATATACCCGGTTCTTATACAAGTCGTAGAGCGCACGAAAGGCGTCCCGGTCGCCCGACCGGCAAGCTGCGACAATCTCTCCGCTGACCTGGCGATCACTCAGATCAACCACCGCCGAGTGAGACGCGAGGTCGAAGGTTTTTCTTCCATTTTCCTGGCAAGAAGATGCCAGTAACGCTATTCTATTCCTAGTCACAACTAGGAAAAGACTTTATGCCAACGATGGATTGACAGGAGTCATTAGCGTCGTGCGAAAAGCACAAAGAAGGCATAAGGAGTTTATAAGACTCCAGCCCCGTGTTTGAAAATCAGCGCCCGAGAAGCGCAGCTGGCACACCGGTTCGGCGGACAAGTGCAGCCGGCACACTGGTCTGGCTCCCGGCGCTCCAGATCTCTTGGCCATGTTCGTCGAAAAGTTTGAGGTATGGCCTTCCTCCCTCGTTGGACAGCGTGCCGAGGACGGCCCCCTTGTCATTTACCAAAACAAAGCGCTCGGCGCGGAATTCCCTTGGCGCTTGCGATTGTGCGTGAACGAGCTGTGGGGACAGGTAATGGGATATTGCGCCACCCAACAACCCGGCGGCGAACGAAAGAATGATGTTCCGTTTTTTCATGTAGTTTCTCCATTGGTTCCAGCAGTTTGAATTGCAAATGCCGGCGGGCGTGGCAGGCTAAAACTGAGGCACTACAAGGTGTTTCGTCCAGTATCGCACAAAGGCGGTCGACGTGAAGTTTATAAAGTCCTAATGCGTCCTTTATTACTTCTTTACGCTTTGCATCTTAGACTTGGAGCGTGCGTTTACCCAAGTCCGGTGCTCGCGACGTCGTCTATTCCCTTCTGTTACTTTCAGATGCCCTGCTATGGGCTCAACACCCTCCCCGTCCGGCACCGCCGCTCACGGAACACGGTTGAAGCTCAACGTAGTGCTTCGAGCATCCATTCCGCGTAAGTACCCAGTTTCTAATTTCAGGATCACGAGAGGAAAGAAAATATGAACAGCATCAGAGCAGCGCGGGAAGTGAGCCAGTTCGCTCCCCTCCTACGGAACGTTGCCGCAGCCGGAAAAGGGCGCCGCAACCCACTGGCGATCCACATTGTGCCGGCCTGCGCAGCATTGTTGTGGGGAGCGTGGTCGCTTCCGGCGTTCGCTCAGGCGACGGTTGGCGTTGCCGGCGGCATCACCCGCGACTCGTCCAGTGGAAAGCCGGTAGGGGAAGTGGAAGTCATCGCCCACAATCTGAAAAAAGGCACCGCTCGCGCTACAGTCACCAACACTGAGGGAATCTTTACGTTCACCAATCTGGAGCCCGGTACGTATGAATTTGAGGCCATCAAAGATGGATTCCGGAAGTCATCCGCGCGTGCGGAAGTGGACCACCTCCAGGTCGCCAGGGTGGAGCTTCCATTGCAACTCGCAGTCGACGTCCCCCGAACAGCGGAGAGATCGAACAACGCGCCGCTAACCGAGCGGGAAAAGGAAATGCTCGAGCGCATTGAGCGGCTGGAGCGCCGCCTTGCCGCCATGGATGTCTTGATCTCCAAGGATGCCAATGGGACTCAGGTGCTTGGCAAGACTCCCACGGGGAATGAGCCCTTGGTCGCCTCGCTGAAGTCGGGCGCTGGCGAGTTTCCGACAGCATTATCGCCTGAAACTCCGCAAACTCCCACGCCGCAACAATCGCGCGGCAAGGCCGGCCCGGTAGCAACGCCACCGACGCCTGTCGCCCCCGCCGAACACAAAATGCCGGACGCCCTCCAGGCCCCCGACGCCGCACCCGCCGTCGACAACGGGACGCCGTTCGCGTACGGCGATTTCAGTTGGCTCAACGGAACCGCACGCACCAAAGATACGGTGCTCGATACGAAATTCTTCACTCCGGAAGTTCGATTCGATACCCACTACATGCAAGATTTCAACCAGCCGATCGATCACACCATCGTCGGCTCCACCGAATCGTTCCGCTCCGGCGAAGTCCAGATAGAACAGGCCAGCGTCGGCGGCGACTTCCACTGGGAGAATGTTCGTGGCCGAATCCTGTTCATGGAGGGCTTGTTCGCCACTACGACACCGCGCAATGACGCCAGCTCGGCGACTGGCTCCGCATCGGGAAATACTGGCGGAGTCGGCCAATGGGACCTCCAGAATGCCTACAAGTATGTGTCAGAAGCTTACGGCGGGTATCACTTCAACGTTCAACATGGACTCAATGTTGATGCAGGAATCTTCGTGTCGTACATCGGTCTCTTCAGTTACTACAATTTCGATAACTGGACTTACCAGCCGTCCTATGTGTCATCGAATACGCCTTGGTTTTTCAACGGTGTGCGCGTTCAGTGGTTCCCCACCAACAAGCTGAAAATCGAACCCTGGTTTATCAACGGATGGCAATCCTACGCCAAGTTCAACGGCCATCCGGGTCTGGGAGGACAGATTCTCTGGCTGCCGAAAGAGTGGTTTAAGTTCGTCGCGAACCAGTACGGCTACGGACAGGATAATCTGGGTCTTCCCAGGACGCAACGCATTCACACGGATGATAGTATCGAGGTCCGATACTACAACAATCCTGAGAGCACTCGGTCTCTCGAAGATGGCTTTCTCCCTGACGGCAGACGCCGGATGCCAATATGGCGGCGGAATTACCTGCACTGGCGGACGCATACCAGAACAAGTCGTCGTTTGTAGGGTGGATGCTTTATGACCGCATGTGGTTCCACAAGGACCTGTTTGGCCTCACGCTGGGCGGCGGAGATATGAGCAACTGGGGCCGCTATCTGACGCTGCTGCCGCCGATCGATGGGGCCTGGGCTGCATCCGGTACGCCATACTTCACGGAAAATCCCGGCCAGAAGGCTCACATGTGGGATAGCACGGTTACATCTCCAGTACATGCCCAGACAGTACATCACCTGGTGGGCGGAGGTTGGATATCGTCACTCCGATGTCCCGTATTTCGCCGGGCGCGGTGGGGTCACGCCTCCGGGCGGAAATAACGGTTTTCCTCAATACTACACATGCTCGTCGGGCGCAACGGCGGGAACCGCGAACCTGGCGGCGGCGCAAGTAGCCTGCGGAGGCGGACCCGGCAGCGTCTGGTTCCCGGACCTTCGCCGCAGCGAAGCGAAGCTATCATTTGGAGTGATGGTGAAGTTCTAGGATAGCAGATGCGCAATTTCCTGGTGCAATCGCTCTGTCTGGTGGCAGCCGCGGCGCACCTCATCGCCGCGGATCCAGTTTGGAAGAGCAAGCCCGCCGACCAGTGGACCGAGGAGGACGCCAGGCAGGTCCTCGCCAACTCACCCTGGGCGAGGCAGATCAGCGCCGTTATCACGCGCCGGCTGACCGAGGACCAACTCAGGGAAGCCGGACAAATGGGACAGCCGCGCACGGTCGGCAATGTAGGCGTGGATCCGAAGGGCAGCGGGCCAAAGGTCTCACCGAATGTCTTCTCCGGCCCCGGAGGCGACGACCGCAGCCCTCGGTCGCTGTCCCCAGTCCATCACCTTGAAACTGCGTTGGGAGAGCGCTCTCCCGATTCGGCTCGCGGAGTTGAAATCGCACGAGGTCGAACCTCCCACGTTGCAGGATGATGGCTATAGCATTGCCGTCTATGGCATTCCCGGCGGTGATTTCAAGGGCGATCCCACCAAATTGGGCGAACCTCTGAAGAGCCTGGCCGCCTTGAAGCGCGAGGGGAAAAAGGATGTCAGGCCGATCGCGGTTGAGGTATTCCTTAGGGAAAACGGCGTGGTCGTAGTCTATCTGTTTCCTTTGTCCGCGGAAATCGCCAGGAAAGATGGGCGAATCCGATTCGAGGCCCAGATCGGCCGGATTGTTGTCGCCCAGGATTTCGACCTGCTTGAAATGGAGTTTGTGGGCAAGCTTGAGCTTTGACGTTGATGCTGGCCTCGAGAGGCGAGCTCTGCGGCTTGCCACATAAAATCCTTACGACATTCTTATGCCTTTCTTAGTCGAACGGTCTTACTATAGTCAGAGTCTGACATGTAAGCACACCTTTAGCAGCCCTGTTTAACTCGCCAAGTTAGCGAACCAGTAGTAAGTCACTTATAACGATCGGACATAGACAAGATACGTGTGTCCAGTCACTTTGGGAGGCTAGTCGCATGAATTGGAAAAAGAAGATTTGCGCCGGCAACCTGTTGATTCTCGCCGGAGCGCTGTGCGCTCTCGAACATCATCTCGACGCTCAGTCGACGTTCGGCAGCATTGTAGGAACCGTACAGGACGCTTCCGGGAGCGCAGTGCCTGAAGTCACGCTTACGGTCAAGAATCTCGATGATAACAGCAGCCGAATCGCGCTTTCTGACGCCTCGGGTGCCTTCCAGGCTCTGAACCTAAGGCCGGGCTCTTATGAAATCACGGCCTCAAAGGACGGATTCAGCGACTCCCGGACGGGAAAGCTCACTCTGGACGCCCGGCAGCAGATGCGAGTAGACATGAAGCTCGAGGTCGCGGCCGTATCCACCACTGTCGACGTGGCCGATACGGCGGCCATTGTCAACACGGAGAATGGGACCATCGGAGACACCAAGAAGTTCAATCAGGTCGTGCAATTGCCGATGAACTATCGGGGCGGCAGCGACAGCCCCCTGTCTGCCTTGGTCGCCGTGCCAGGCGTACAGCAAGACAGTAGCGGGAATTTGTCCATCGGAGGCGGCACGCCCTCACAGATTCAGTTTTCCGTCGACGGGACATCCACGGTCAACGTTCGGCAGAATGGCGCGCTCGGGAACATGAACCCTTCCTCTGAGCTGATTAGCGAGCTCAAAGTAACCCAGTTCAACAACAACGCCGAATTTTCCCAGCTTGCCGACGTGACCATCATTACGAAAAGCGGAACGAATAACTTCCATGGCAGCGCCTTTGAGTACCTCCAAAACAGCGTCCTAGATGCCACTCCATATGGTTTCGACACTAAAGCTCACAAGGCATACAACACCTTCGGCGGCAGCTTCAGCGGCCCGGTCGACATCCCGCACTTATACAAAGGCTTGGACAAGACCTTCTTCTTCGTTGATTACGAAGGCAACCGCAGGCGTTTCGGCACTCCGCAGGTACTCTCGGTTCCGACCTCGGCGATGCGGGCCGGAGATCTCGAGAGCCTGCCCGGAGGCGCGGCCGTCGATCCAACCACAGGCGAGCCTTTCCCCGGGAATCGCATTCCAGTCAGCCGCCTTAGTTCGGTCTCGCAGTCGCTGCTCAATAACTACCTGCCTTCGCCCAATTTTGGTAACGGAATTGACACCAACGGGAATTACCGTATACAGTCGCCGACCCCCGCTAATCTGAATGGTTACGACGTTCGCGTCGACCATAACCTCAGCGAAAAGCAACAGCTTTACGGCCGCTGGAGCTGGAAGAATGTGGACACCACTGCGGTGAATGGGCTTCTTCCAACCGAACAGCACTTCGAAACGAACCGAAATCTGATTGTTTCGCACAACTACACCGTCCGCCCGAATCTCTTGAACGAGGTGCGATTCGGGTTGACCTATTACGCGCTCCAGGTCAACTTCCCGATTAGTGGCGCTGATGCCGTAAAAACTCTGGGGCTCACTGGTCTTAACTTAACTGACGTGCCCGGCGTAAACGCATTCCCTACATTCGACTTCAGCGACAGCACCGGTTTCACACCGATCGGGAGGGATAAGACTGGGATTACACGTTCCCAAACCATCCAACTCTCCGACAACCTGTCCTGGATCAAGGGCAACCACACCGTGAGGGTCGGTGTGGATTTCCGCAGAGTCCGCTACACGGACCTGGAAAGTTTCGGAGGATCGGACGATTTCGGCGCCTTCACCTTCAACGCCGGAACCTTCAGTGGGAATGCCTTCTCCGATTTCTTGCTGGGATTGCCTTCCAAAAGCTACATCGCGCAGTCCGGGCCAGACACTCGTTTGCACGCATACCAGACCGGCATGTACGCCCAAGATGAGTGGCATGTAACTAAGAAACTGACCGTGAACGCAGGCCTCCGCTGGCAGGCGCTTCCACCTTTTGTAAGCGAAAACAACAATCTGGGTGCGTTCGATCCCCGCAACGGAGGCTTCATTCTGCCGAATCAGGGCGTGGCACGCCAGGGATTTCTGACGTCGATCAATGCCTGCCCAGGCGTCAACCCAGCTCTCCCGTGCGCCCCCATCGAGACCGCGAATCAGCTTGGCCTCGGTAACGGGCTTCGCGAATTCTATAAGGGGAACTTCCAGCCTCGCATCAGCGTAGCGTACCGGCCTTTTGATAACAACAAGACTGTTTTCAGGGCCGGCTTTGGTATTTTCACCATGACCAGCCTGGGGCAGCTTTCCTTTAACACGACGAACATCAACGTCGGCATCGTACGGACAACCTCCAATCAACTTCCCACTGGGCAACCGGCCTTCCAGTTTCCCGCGGTTGGACCAGCAGCCGATCCGCTACTCATCGCGGGAACAGGTGATTTTTATCAAAATGTGAACCTCCATTACCGCGACCCTCAATCGGCCCAATGGAACGCGACAGTGGAGCGGCAATTGACGTCGGATCTGAGCCTGCGCGTGAGTTATGTAGGCATGAATTCGTACCGCATGGGACAGACCGTGGATTTGAATCAGCAGCCCCCGAGTGCTACGGCGGTCGACGCCAGTCTCAGACCATATCCAAATTGGGGTCGAATTCTTTCAAGCGAGAATCAGGGGTTTTCGAACTATCAAGCTCTGCAAACCGAGTTCAACAAGACATTTAGCCACGGATTGCTCTTCCAAGTCGACCACACTTGGGCGAAAAACTTGGGCGATGTAGGGGGCGACGCTCCGTCGGTTTTTTCGCCGGAAGTGATTTATGGCACTCCGGTTGCCAATCGGTTCGACTTGGCCGCAAATCGTGGAAACATCGTCGGTACACGCCAGCATCGGGTTCTTGTTTCGGCCATCTATCAGTTGCCGTTCGGCAAGAACCGTGCGTTCCTCAACGGGATGAACTCGCTTGGCAATGCTGCGCTCGGTGGCTGGGAATTAAGCACTGTATCGTTGTGGCAAACCGGCCCCCATCTGACGCCGATCACTAGTCCCGCCTTCGATACCGCGAATCTCAATCTCGTCTACACGGGTGCTTTGCTGAGACCGGATTGCATCGGCAATCCCATCCCCACCAATCAGACCGTCGATCAGTATTTCAATATCAGCGCATTCAACCCGGTCCCCGCACCGGGACGCATTGGAAACTGCGGTGTTGGAACGCTGGTGGGCCCAGGGACCATGGCGATCGCCGGTGGACTATCCAAGACGTTTCCGTTGGGCGAGAAGGCGCGTGTGCGTTTTGAAGCAACCTTCACCAACCTGCCGAATCATCCGAACTTCGCGCCCCCGGCTGTGGATGTATCCGCGCCGGCCACCTTCGGCAAGATCACCAGCGTGCAGTCGGCCGAGAATTCGGGCAATCGAACCGGACAACTTGCGCTGCGGCTCGACTTCTGATGGGGCTACCGGTTTCGCGAGCCGAGCACCGCTAACGCGACCTACAGCGCCCCTTCCCCTCGATCGTCATTTCGGATCCGGATCGCTTCCGCCACGTCGAAGACGAAGACCTTGCCATCGCCGATCTTTCCGGTGCGTGCGCTCGCAACCACGGTGCGAACCACTTCGTCGGCGCGGGCGTCCGGCACCACCATCTCCAGCTTGACTTTGGGAAGTAGATCCACCTGGTATTCCATGCCGCGATAGATTTCTTTATGGCCCTTCTGGCGGCCATGGCCACGGACCTCCGAGATGGTCATGCCGTCGATGCCGATGGCCTTGAGAGCTTCCTTAACATCCTCCAGTTTGTGCGGCTGGATAATCGCTTCTATCTTTTTCATGTCGGGTGTGTGCTCCGAGGCTACGAATCGAGATTATAACCCTCTTCGCCGTGCATGCTGACGTCGAGGCCTTCGAGCTCTTGGTCGGGGGTAACCCGGACGCCCAGAATTACATCGCAGATCTTGAGGACGATCAGGGTCCCGACGATGGCTAAGATCCAGGAGATCGCGACTCCGATGGCCTGATTGAACACTTGGCCGGGAACGCCGTCTACCAGGCCGAGCGGGAGCACCTTGCCGCTGGCGTCCTTGAGGCCGTCGTTGACCGCGCTGGTGGCGAAGACGCCGGTGAGAATGGCACCTATGGTTCCACCGGCGCCATGGACTCCGAAGGCATCCAGCGTGTCGTCATAGCCGAACTTGCTCTTGACCGTAGTAACCATGAAGAAGCAGACTATCCCGGCGATGAATCCGATCAGCAGCGCGGGAAAAGGCTTCACAAATCCTGAGGCGGGCGTGATGGCGACCAATCCGGCGACGGCGCCCGAGATTCCGCCCAGCACGCTGGGCTTTCCATTGCGGATCCATTCGACCAGCAGCCAGCCGAGCACGGCCGCGGCCGTAGCGAAATGTGTGGCGACGAATGCGCTGGTCGCCAGGGCCGACGCGGCCAGCGCGCTGCCCGCATTGAATCCGAACCACCCGACCCATAACAGGCACGCGCCGATCACGCTGAGCACGATGCTGTGCGGCTTCATCGGCTCGGACCCGTAGCCTTTGCGCTTCCCCAGGTAAAGAGCACAGACCAGAGCTGAGACGCCGGAGCTGATATGCACCACGGTTCCTCCGGCGAAATCGAAGCAGGGAATCTTCCCGCCTAGAAAAGCGTTGAGGAGCCCGCCTTTGCCCCACACCATATGGGCCAGAGGAAAATAGACGATCAGCGCCCACAGCACCGAGAACAGCAGCATCGCGCTGAACTTCATTCGTTCGGCGAAGGCGCCAGAGATGAGAGCGGGGGTGATGATGGCGAACATGAGCTGATAGACCATGTACGTCTGTTGCGGGATAGTTCCGGCGTAATCGGGATTGGGCGCGGCCCCGACGTTGTTCAAAAAGGCATAGCGCAGGTCGCCCAGCACCGGCCAGCCTTCGCCGAAAGCCAGGCTGTAACCAACAATCGCCCACAGAACCGTGATGACGGCCATCAGGATGAAGCTGTGCATCATGGTGCCGAGGACGTTCTTGCGCCGAACTAACCCACCGTAAAAGAGAGCCAAGCCCGGTCCCGTCATCATGAGAACCAGTGCCGCGCTCACCAGCATCCAGGCGTTATCGCCGGCGCTCTGGGCCGACTTCACGGCGGCTTCCAGACTGGTGAGTCGAGCCTCGGGTGACGGACCTGCGGCTTGCGCCATCGCGAGAACAGGCGTGAGCAGCGCGACCCAAAAACGATAGGGCATAGATCTAATGATTATCTACCCGCATGGCCGGGAACCAACTATAGGAATGTTCTATGGGTTGGATAGGCGGTTTCTATGACCACGCCTCCTTATGCATGTTTCAGAACTTGAAGATCACATCCATCGCCAACTGGAACTGGCTCTTGCGGGTTCCATAGGCGTACGCGGGACGATCAAGAGCATGATCAAATCTGATTTCGGGACGCAACAAAATGGTGCTTCCCACCCAGCGGCCCCACATCAGAGTCGCTTCAGTGTAGCGGGTCTTGAAGCCGGTTCGCTGGCCTTTCATGTCATCCAAGAAGTCGGAGCGGATCGAAACGTAATTTCTTGCGGAGAGCTCCTTTTCGACATAGTTGACAATGGCCCACTCCGGCGCCAGGCAACGGATTTCGCCGGGGGAGCAGAATGCGCCATTGGTGCCCTTCTCCGGTAACACCGACCCCGAGATGCTGGGCACGCCGCGCTGATACATGTACCGGGCCTCGGTGGCCATATGCCATGAGGCGTTGAACTTGTGATATCAGGTGTTATCAAACATCTGCAGGTTATTGTAGGCGTACCTGCCGTTGTTGATTCCGTTCACTCAAGGATATACGTTGTCATTGCCTTGATTGAATGTGTAGCTGATGCACGCGGTCAGGGACGGCTTCGCGTCCCCTGACCAGGGAGCCACGTCATGGCTCGCGGTGAGCCCAAGCTGGACCAGCCACCGGTCATTGAGTCTGACGGTACTAGGATACCGGTGTCGGTAAATGGGTCGACCGTATACAGCAACGAGTGGGTGTAGACGTAGTTATTGGGAGCCAAGTGAGCTTCGATACCCGGAATGGAGATGAAGCGGCCGACGCGGATGTTGAGTCCCTCGGCGACCTGAGGGATATATAGATCCACGTATTCGAGCACGGGATCAAAACCGTACTCGCGGTGGTCGTCGAGCAATTGCCCGCTGAGATAGCCCAGGTTGGTGGTGAAACGATAGCTGGTACCGAACAATCCGCTGAGGTGGAATCCCCAGTCGAAGTGATCCGTTTGAACCGTGTCAGGAAGGCGTTCGACGTAGAGCACCGCTTGGTCGAACTCGATCCGATTGGCAAAGATGTCATAGGCGGACGGATAATTCGAGTCGTGCGAAGTACTGAGATTCAAGCTGCCTTCAACCCAGCCGTATACCTTGACTCTGCTTTGCTCCCAGGCTTTGCCATTCGAGCCGCCGTAGAGAGCTTCCATGAGCGGGGGCACATTGGTATCCGGCGCGCCGGGGAGGTTCGGGGCCACTGTCGACGGTGCCTTTCCAGTCGTTAGCATACGCTTGAGAAAGTCTTTTCAGAAATCCTTCGTTGATGTGGAGCTTGAGATTCAGGATCAGATTCTCGCCGGCGCAGGTCAGCTTCCGTCACCGCTGAATCGGCGAACCCGCGCTTCATCGCTTGGAACTGGTAATGACCTGGCTTAAGCTCGTCCATTGTGAAAGATCCGTCCGCGGCGCTCACGAACGCGTGATCAGTGTTTTCCCGGGTGCTGTGGGCGACGACTCGAGCACCCGCGACCGGCGATCCATTGGCGTCCTGTACCAGGCCATGCACTCGTCCATGCACCTGTCCGGGAGCCGGAATGGCGAGCCAAAGGATCAAGGCAGCCAGCGCGACCGGTCGCGCGCGAGCGAAGGTGAAAGGAATCAATGCCGATTCTCTCACAGGGCAGGTTGGAATCGCGCGGTGATCACGCTTCGGTTTGGAACAACTCATTGGTGGGGATGAGACCGTTGTCCCGAAATCCGCATGTCCGGCTCCGGCCTGCCGCTGCGCTTAGTATTCACTTGACGGAATAGTTATCTGAGTGCCTAATGAATTAGATGAAGTGGGAAGTTGATTTGCATGATGACTTCGTCCCCGAGTATCGCGCGCCCTGTGTAAGGCCCTGCAGGACGAGTTGCTGGTCGATACCCTCAACGGCTCAAGTCACGCGAACATGAAGGAATTGAGATTTGACGCTGCTTATGGTGTCTGGCGGTGGCCTTCGCTTTCGATCCGAACCGCAAGGCCATTCTTCTAGTGGCGGGCGACAAGTCCGGCGGCAGCGAGAAACGGTTCTACCGTCAATTGATCGAAACGGCTGACGAGCGCTTCGATGCCCACGTCGCTCGGATCAAAAGGCAGAAGAAAAAGGAGCAGAAGGAAAGGAAGTGACGACCATGACGAACCTGGAACAGGTAAGGAAGGAATTGAGCCCCGCCCGACGCAAGAAGATCGAAGCGCGCGTCGCTAAGCTCATTGCTGAGGAAAGACGCTACAGGAGCTTCGGCGCGCTCGCAAGCTCACCCAGGTCCGCATGGCCAAGAAGCTTGGCATTAGCCAGGACGGTATCTCCAAACTGGAGAGAAGGTCCGACCTTCTGCTGTCAACACTGCGAAAGACGGTCGAGGCCCTCGGTGGCAGCCTGTCGTTGATCGCTGAATTTCCTGACTGCAATCCTGTCGTGCTCTGCGGCATCGCTGAAAATGAACCGAACCCCCAGGCGCAAGCGCGCTCACGCCCACGCTTAGCCATTTTCTAGCACCCTTCTTTGAATCTTTGGTGCGGATGAGAGGACTTGAACCTCTAGGTATTTTATCTAGATAAACAGCTCTACATAAGTGATTTAAGGCTCACTTTGCTTTCGTGTTGAGTCGGTGTTGAGGTGTTGAGTTCCGTGGCCAAGAAAGCTGCAACAGGCCACGATGGCGGTGGCTCTTGGGTGCACGTTCGGGACGCGACGAGGGTCACAAGGCTTGCGGTCCAATCTGCAACTGAATCCGCCAATTGTCTCGCACGGCAATGTTCACCCACATCACCGTCGCACTCAAAAAGAAGAATTGCGATCTATCTTTTTCGCTCGACGTTGAAGAGACCTTCTCGATGTTGTCGACACCAGCACGAATCAAAAAGGGAAGACGGAGTTGGATCGATAGATCAGCTCTTGCGAGAGCCATTCCGGGGTTGAGTTCCTGGTGACACGCCTTCGTCAGACCCGCGTCAACGACACCTAAGACGACCTCTCCTTCATTCAGCTTTGCTTGGCGTTAGCCTTTGCACTTCGTTCAAGCGTCGCCTCAATCGTCCCTAACGAATCGCGGTACCTGTTCTCTACAAGTTTGCTTTTCTTGGCGGTGTTTCGATCTGCTTATTTGTAAGCGTCTCGTGAACCGCGCTTCCGTCGGCGACTGGTGTAGCGGCATATTTGAGGGGTGTCGGAAACCAAACCGAAGTATTGGAGCAAACTGATCGCCGAGCAGGAGGCCAGCGGACAAAAGGTCCGGCCGTTCTGCCGCGAGCGTGGGATCGGAGAGCCTTCGTTTTACTACTGGCGAAAACGGCTGCGGAAAAGCGACACGGTGCGATTTGCGCTGATCGCGACCACGCCGGCAGATACCAGCACGGCTTCCGCGCTCGAGCTGGTGCTGAGGAACGGGGAGCGGCTGCGTATCTGCAATGAGGTGGACGCAGCGACGCTGCGGATGGTTCTGGAGGCCGTGCGGGGATGATTCACCTACCGCCCAGCGTGCGGGTGTATCTGTGTCTGAGCCCATGCGACATGCACCGGAGTTTCGACGGGCTGCACGCGCTCGTGAGAGATCATCTGCACTTGGATGCCTTCGCCGGACATCTTTACTTATTCGCCAACAAACGAAAAGATCGCCTCAAGATTCTGTACTGGGAGCGTGACGGGTTTGCGTTCTGGGCGAAGCGTTTGGAGCAAGACCGCTACGCGAATCCTTCCGGAGAGCCGGGCTCACTTCGTTTCGAGATCACGATCGAAGATTGGGAGCGCTGCTGAGCGGCATCGACCTGAGCACGGCCACGCGGCGAAAGCGTTATAGCCGCGCGAGTATATAAGACATTTCTATACTATTCTGTTTTTGCTTGGAAACGGGCCTGTTTCCGGTTAAGCTGTAGGCACGGTGCCGATCGATCCGAACAGTCTGCCGCAGGATGCCAACGCGCTGCGGAAGGTCGTGCTCGATCTGGCCGAGCAGTTGGAACGCGCATTCGCCGAGTAGCATAAATACGAGAGTCTGTTGCGCGAACTGCTGGAGGCGCAGCGCAATCGCAAAAGCGAGCAGTTGTCGAAAGAGCAGTTGGCATTGTTCGAGGCGGCCTGGCAGGTACGGAATCCGGAAGACGAATCCGATGCCGACGAGGACGACGACGATTTCGGCAACGAAGCGCCAGACGGCCAGAAACCCGATGTAACGCACAACCGGAAACGGGGCGGACGCCAGCCTCTGGCGCGGCATCTGACCCGGGAACGAATCGTTCACGATCTGGCCGAATCGGAAAAGCACTGCGCTGGTTGCGGCGGTCAGGAGCTGCGGCTGATCGCAGAAGAGACCAGCGAACGCTATGACTACATTCCAGCCTCGTTGCGGGTGATCCAGGAGGTGTGCCTGAAGTACGCCTGTGATTGCACGGTGAAAACGGCGGGCAAGCCGCCGCAGCCGATCGAGAAGAGCACGGCCGGAGCGAGTTTACTGGCGCCAAGTGATTGTCTCGAAGTTCGCTGATCACCAGCCGTTGCACCGACAGGAAAAGATGTTCGAGCGGCATGGTGTTGAGATCTCGCGCAAGACGATGGGCGGCTGGCTGGCGCAATGCGCGGAACTGCTCGATCCTCTGTACCAGTCGATGAAGAAGGAGCTGTTTGGGTCCAAGGTAATTGGCACCGACGATACCAGTGTAAAAGTGCTGGACCGCAAACTTCCGTTCGCCAGGATCGGGCGGATCTGGCCTTACGTGGGAGATTCTCATCATCCGGTCATCGTGTACGACTACACGCCGACGCGAGGGCGCGCGGGTCCAGCGAAATTCCTGGAAGGATACAAAGGATATCTGCAGGCGGACGCCTACTCCGTTTACGATGCATTTTTCAAACCCGAACGCGGGATGACCGAGGTTGGGTGTTGGATGCACGCGCGGAGGTATGTCTACAAGGCGTTGGAATCGGATGAGCAACGTATGGGGCCGGCGTTGCACCTAATCGCACGCTTGTACGCGGTCGAGGATCGCGCCAAAGCGCTTTCGCTGTCGGCCGAGCAACGGCTCGCATTGCGGCAGCGTGTGTCGGCGCGGTTGCTGGGGAAACTTCACCAGTATCTGCTGAAGTTGCGGCAGGAGGTCTTGCCGAAGAGCCCGTCTGGCGCGGCTGTGCGCTATGCGTTGAATCAGTGGGAAGCCCTGACGCGCTTTCTGGATGACGGCGAGTTGGAGATCGACGACGGCGCTACCGAGCGGGCCAACCGAGACATTGCGCTCAGCCGCGGCAACTGGACGTTCTTCGGCAGCGACCAGGTCGGCAAGACGGCGACGGTGCTGCGAAGCTTTATCGCTTCCTGCAAACGGTGCGGCGTTGAGCCGTTCGCCTGGTTCCGCGATGTGCTCTCGCGCATCCCGGCGCACTCCGTCACCCGGTTGAATGAACTCCTGCCTCACAAGTGGAAACCCCTCGCAACTTCCCCCGCTCAGGCCTGATCCCACATTTGTGCCATACGGGATCGCGGAATCGGAACGCGGTTCACGAGATGCTTACGCTTATTTCGTTCCAGTTAACCGGCCTGCCCATCCACACGATCTGCGCGTTTTTCGACGTCGCGCATGAAAACCTGCACGATTTGGCCGCGATAAGAGACATCCACGAACCCGGACTCATGCTCCTTGTCGTTTACGGCGATCACTGAACCAGACTCAATCGTCACGAATACAGTTTCCATTCCAGGCTCGTTGTAGACCGCCAGAAGCGGCTCCCGAACGCGATATCTCACTCTCACACCAGAAGAATATAATGTTTCTGCTTGAAGGAATTCAATCCTGTGAACGTACTACGCTATTTGTACTGTCAGGTGGTACAGCCATGCCGCCGCGCTTAGCGAAGTCCTGGAGTTTCCCATTCCGAGGGCGCGAACGGTCCATGAGCACGAAGGCTTTGTGCGCCTCAAACCCGCAAGTAGCACGCCGGACCCCGAGCAGCACGGGGACGTCGCCGACAGAGTTTTGCCTGTCTAGTAGGAATTCTCGGCCAGGGTAGAGGGCATTTGGGGGCAGCTAAGACATGGCTTCGAGCTGATCATCGACCAGACTTAGCCCTCCACTCCTGAACATTGACCCGTACGCGATGACCCGTAATCGAATGATTTGATCCGTTTAGATCCAAGCGGACTGTCATAGGGGCTCCCCTCTTAATTCCCCAAGATGAGTCGATAAGTCCAATTGTTAGATCATGGAAGGGAAAGTTAGCGCCGATTTTACTACGCCCTAAGGTGAAGATGGCCTAAAAGATGCGTATCTAAAAAATAGCTTTTGGGTCTTCCCAAGAACGACCGTTCAGTGTATGCTAAAATTCTGATCGAGATAGTACTGATAGTACTTGTAGTACTGGATAGAAAATAGGCCCTCGCGGTGTGGGCGAGGGCCCCGTCTCGGATACCAGGTCAATGGTAACCGATACACTGACACTCCTATTGTACCTGTTGTCCGAGAACGTGCAATCCCCCCACCGCTAAGCCGCTGATCTCGCGCTTTCCGCGCGACAGCACTACGAAGGAGTGTGTCTATGCATTTGGCAAATCTGTTCAGCAACAGTACTCGGTGGAAGTGCTTTGTCTACAGCACTTTTGCGACGGTATGTTTCGCGCAAAGCGGCCCTGGCACTCGCGGTGGCGCGGCCGATTTTTCGTCCCAACTGCGGAGTGCCACTCTCACTGCACAGCCATCAACGAGCATAAATTATGTGCAGGGCAACTACGCGACGCCACAGACGCCTCAGGCCACTGCGAATGTGACCTTCACCAGTGCGCAAACTGCCGCCGACCTCAACGTCGTGGTAGTGGGATGGAATGACAGTACGGCCGTTGTTAAAACAGTTGCTGATAAGAGCGGCAATACATACTTGCGAGCGGTCGGACCAACAGTCCGGAGCGGTTCGCTCTCACAGTCCATTTATTATGCAAAGAACATCGCAGCGGCTGCCGCAGGAGCAAATACCGTCACTGTTACCTTTTCGGTTGCTGCGCACTCTCCCGATATTCGGATTCTTGAATACAGTGGAGCAGATCTGAACAGTCCTGTTGATGCATCAGCCGGCAGAACCGGCAGCGGCACTACTAGTAGCAGCGGGTCCGTAATTACAACCAACCCGACTGATCTGCTCTTTGCCGCGAACATAGTTGGGACTTTTACGGCCTCCCCCGGGAAGGGGTTCACGAACCGGATGATTACATCGCCCGATGGGGACATTATCGAAGATCGGATGGCCAAGGCTACGGGCAGTCATAGCGCGACGGCAACGCTCAACTCGGCAGGGCCTTGGGTTATGCAGATGGTCGCCTTCCGCACGCCGGTCTCGGGAGGCACGACGCCTCCAACGGCGTCGACCAACCTGACGGCTACGGTCAGCGGGAGCCGGATCAATCTGAGCTGGACCGCAGCGACGGACAATGTCGGAGTGACCGGTTATCTGCTGGAGCGCTGCCCCGGTGCAGGTTGCACCACGTTTGCGCAGATTGCAACGCCCACGGCGACAACGTACAGCGACACAAGCCTGACACCAGGTAGTTACAGCTATCGGGTGCGGGCAACGGATGCGGCTGGGTATCTGAGCCCGTATTCCAATATAGCCAGCGCGACCATCGCAGGCGCACCTGCGCCCCCAGTGATTAACAGCGCCACCACAGCCAGCGGAAGAGTGAGAAGTGCGTTCTCTTATCAGATCACGGCCACCAATGCGCCCACCAGTTACGGAGCGACGGGCTTGCCGGCCGGCTTATCGGTCAACACCGGGACTGGTTTGATCTCGGGGACACCGACGTCTGCGGCGACATCAACGGTGACGCTGAGCGCGACCAACAGCGCTGGGACAGGCAACGCCACTCTGACGCTGACCATCGCAGCCGCGTCCCCAGTAATTACGAGCGCTACCAGCGCCAGCGGAAGAGTGGGAAGTGCGTTCTCGTATCAGATCACCGCCACGAATACGCCCACCAGTTACGGAGCGACGGGCTTGCCGGCCGGCTTAGCGATCAACACCGGAAGCGGGCTGATCTCGGGGACCCCTACGTCTGCGGCAACATCGGCGGTGACACTGAGCGCGACCAACAGTGCTGGAACAGGCAACGCCACTCTGACGCTGACCATCGCAGCCGCGTCCCCAGTGATTACGAGCGCCACCACCGCCAGCGGAAGAGTGGGAAGTGCGTTCTCGTATCAGATCACGGCCACCAATGCGCCCACCAGTTACGGAGCCACGGGCTTGCCAGCCGGCTTATCGGTCAACACCGCAACCGGGTTGATCTCCGGGATTCCGACGTCTGTGGCAACATCGACGGTGACGCTGAGCGCGACCAACGGCGCAGGTACAGGCAACGCCACTCTGACGCTGACCATCGCAGCCGTGCCTCCAGTGATTACGAGCGCTACCACCGCCAGCGGGAGGGTGGGGACTGCATTCTCATATCAGATCACGGCCACTAACGCACCCACCAGTTACGGAGCGACGGGCTTGCCAGCCGGCTTAGCGGTCAATACCGGGACTGGTTTGATCTCGGGGACTCCGACGTCTGCGTCGACATCGACGGTGACGCTGAGTGCGACCAACAGCGCTGGAACGGGCAACGCCACTCTGACGCTGACCATCGCAGCCGCGTCCCCAGTGATTACGAGCGCAACCACCGCCAGCGCGAGGGTGGGAAGTGCGTTCTCGTATCAAATCACGGCCACAAATGCGCCCACCAGTTACGGAGCGACGGGCTTGCCAGCCGGCTTATCGGTCAACACCGGAACTGGGCTGATCTCCGGGACTCCCATGTCTGTGGCAACATCGACGGTGACGCTGAGCGCGACCAACAGCGCTGGCACGGGCAATGCCACTCTTACGCTGACGGTAACTTCTACTGCAACTCTTTCTATAACTCCAAGCAGTACAAATTTCGGTAACGTTGCGTTGGGTAGTGACAATATTCAGCCTGTGGTTCTCAATAACAATAGCGCAAGCAGCATCACGATCTCACAAGCCAATGTTGCAGGGAACGAATTCAGTTTAAGCGGACTTTCCTTGCCGCTCACGTTGGCAGCAAATCAAAACAGCACGTTCAGCGTGGCCTTTACTCCCTCTAGTGCCGGAACTGTCCCTGGCAGTGTTTCGCTTGTGAGCAACGCCACGAACTCTCCGGCCACCGAGACCCTCTCTGGCACTGGAATTCACGTCGTGGATCTGTCTTGGCAGGCGAGCACTTCCACTGTCACTGGCTACAATGTCTACCGCGGTGCGGTATCTGGCGGCCCGTACACGAAAGTGAACTCATCTCTGATCAGTGGAACCGCTTATATGGATACGACCGTTCAGGCTGGACAAACCTATTATTACGTGTCGACGGCCGTCGATTCGAATAATGACGAAAGTACATATTCCACTCAAGCGACTGCTGTTGTGCCGTCACCGTAGTCCACTTCGTGCGGGATCGGTCGAACAAATTCAGGAATTCTAAAATGACAACACCACATAATCCTTCGTTCTTTAATGGAGAAATACCCTTGACCCCTTGCGAGTTACAGGTATGTTATGAGTTGGTCAAAACTACACTTGCCCAGAAAGAGATTGCGGCCAAACTGGGCAAATCTGCAAAAACCGTTAATCTTCAAGCTACCTCCGCTTACAAGAAACTTGGCGTCACGGGCAGATTCGAACTAATCCAAAGGTTCAACAAAGGAGAGGAAGTTCAGGTGTCGCACCTATCATCACGCGATGTTGTGCATCGCATTATGCAGAGACTGGATGAAATCGAGCGTGTGTTAAATGATTTGATCACAGAAAATCATCGCCCGAACACGGCCCGAACAATTGAGTCGATTGAACTCGGCTGATGGCTGCTGCGAGCGCCGTAGATTCTGTAGCGGCGCGAAGGAGGGTATGTTCGCGAGTTGGGTGAAAAGCGGAATGCCGGACTCGTGCGGTTGTCCTTACGGGTAGGCGCAATTGATGCCGTTAGGTCCCGGAGAGATTACGATTGTGGGGCTTTCGAAATCTTGGCCAAGGCTGCCCTGGCATTCGCTGCGTCGGCGAAATTTGGATTGTCCCTCAGTGCCTTCTGCAGAGATCGCTCGGCCAAATCGAAATGACGAGCGGCCAGGTAGGCCATACCCAGGTGATACTGGTATGTGGGATTGTTCGGATCTTTCTGAGCGCATTCCTTTAGTTGAACGACAGCCGATTCGGGCGATCCTAATTTGTAGTAGGCCCATCCGAGCGTGTCGGCCGTTTCAGGAGAGTTGGGCATTTTTTGCCGTACCGCTTGCGCCAGCGACAGCGCAACATTGATGTCACCACCGTGCTCAAGGTAGAGATAAGCTAGGTTATTCGCCACCAGTGGGGAATCAGGATTGACCTGGTGGGCCTTTTCACAAATCTTCTTTGCTTGCTCCCAGTTACTTTCTTTTTCGTACAGCGTATCCAGAGCCAGGTAATTCGCGACCTCAAGAGGATTCCTGTCAATCGCTGTTTGAAGGTCAGCTTTAGCGTTCTCCACCGAGCCCTGGGCCGCGTGGATGTCACCGAGCAAAGTATATCCATCTGCCCTTTGCCGGCCCAGCTTGATCGCTTGCTTCGCACTCGCTTCTGCCTTCCCTAAATCGCCTAGTCTAAAATACACTGTTGCCAGCAAGAAGTGAAGACCAGCATTCTGCGGATATTGCTCAACCAACTTCGAAATCTGCAGTAATACTTCGGGGGATCTTCTTTCCGCTATGCGAAGGTTTGCCAGCATTGTCAGCGCCGGTAGAGAGACTGGATCGCGGTCTAACGCGGCTTGAAGCTCTGTTTCTCCGTCCTTCTTGTCTCCTTTCGCGAGCAACGCCTTCGATCGAATCAGATGGGCCGACAGTAACTCAGGATGTGCTTTAAGCGCGTCCCCAGACAACTGCAGGGCTTTATCGTAGTTGCCGATGTTGGCGTCAAGGTCCGCCAAAGCTAGTTGAGCGTCAGTCATTTGGGGCTGTAATTCTAGCGCGCGCATCCAGGAAGACTTGGCTTGGGAGGGGAAACCGAGCGCGTTTTGGGCAACACCGAGGAAGTAATGGCCAGGAGCGGATTTGGGCTCGTCCTTGAGGCCTTTCTCAAGTTCGGTCAGCCCCTCCTTATACTTGCTTTCCGCGATGAGGATTCGACCGTTGAACAACAGGCCCTGTGGATCTCCCGGGTTGGCTTTCAATAGTTCCTTGTTGATAACCTGGGCCTCCCTGATTTGCCCCAGTTCTATCAGGGTATCGGTCAAGAGCATCTTAACCGTGGTGTCCTTCGGTTTGGATTTCGACAACGCCCGAAACTCGACCGCTGCCTTTCCCTTTTGACCCGTGAAGACGTAGAAGAGGCCCAATGCTCGGTACGCTTCCGGACTGTCGGGCGCGATCGTCTTCAGCTCTACGAACAGTTTCTCGGCGTCGGCCACTCTTCCGGTCGCGAGGTATACCGGCGCCAGAGAGAGCCGTGGGAGCACCGCGTGCGGGTCCAGTCCGATCGCCACCCGTAGCTCCGCTTCAGTTTCGGCCATTTTCCCCACAGTGAAATAGAACTGGCCTAATGCAATGCGCGCTTTGGAAGACTTCGGGTTTGCCTCCACGGCCTTCTTGTAAATGTTTTCGGCCTCCGTGAGCTGCCGCGCGGATACATGGATTGCGGCCAGGTTCAGATAGCTATCCACCTGGTGGGGGTCGATCTCAATGGCTTTTTGAAATTCTCGAAGGGCTGTTGGCAAGTCGCGCGTAGCCGCGTACGTCGCGCCCAACATTTCGCGAGCCGGAACATTTCTCTCATCTGCTGCGATGAGTTTTTCAGCGAGCTGTTGGGCCCCCTGGTACAGTTTCGCGACGAAGAGCAGGTCGGCGAGTTGTAGCTCGGCATCAGAGTTCTTAGAGTTCAGACTGACGGTCATCTCCAACTCTCGGAAAGCGTCATTAAAGTAGGACAGCTTCAGGTACGTCTTGGCAATTTGAAAGTGCGCCTGCTCGAACTTCGGGTCGAGCGCGATGGCATTTCGGAATTCGATTTCCGCCGCACGATAGTTGTCCGCTTTGAAGTACTTCTCGCCGCGGTGCAGGTAACCCAGCTTCTTCTTGTTCGGATCAAAGGTACAGGCGGACAGCATCACTGCCAGCGCCAAGGCGCAAAAGAGCCATCGATTCGACATCAAATGCGGCATGCGCGCCTGCGCTTCACAGTGGGTTGTTTTCTTTGACGATCTCAAACGTTTCTTCGACGAAAAGCCCGCATCCCTCCGATTGGTACCAGCAAGAAGCCCAAATACAGTAAGGTGCTGCCGCCTTCCGGAACCGGCAGCGACGCCACTACGGTACTTGTCGTGTCAAGGCCGGAAGTTCCGAACCCAGACACATTGTTTATTCCAATTGCGTTGGTGCAAGTATTGGCGATAGTGTTAGTGTCCATCGTCACTGCGGCATTCAGCGCGATGACCCTACCGCACAGATCCGTTGCATTGGTAGTCATGGTGACGCTTTGGTCCGCAATAATATTTCCCAGGAACGACGTGGTGGTTCCGAGGGTTGCGGAGCTGCCAACCTGCCAATACACGCCGTCATTTGTACCGGCATTTTCAATCACAACACGAGAGGCGCTTGCGGTCGTGAGCGTGCTCCCGATCTGGAAGACAATGACTTCATTGCTGGCTCCGGCGAAGTTCAGAGTGAGGGTTCCCGTCAACTGAGCCGACGAAGAAAAAGAATAGACGCCCGCACCGAGAGTCAACCCGCCCAGATCCGTACCAGTCAGGGTTTCAGTGGATGCCAAGGCTGCCAAGTTATTGTACGCTGTGAGTGCATCGGTCTGGGCCGTTTGCGCGGTGCCATCATTGATGTATACCGTTCCTGTTTGCGTGACGCTTCCACCGCCAGTGTAAGAGGTTCCTGGATAGAGACCGATATCTCCCGTGATGGTAGTCGGGCCGGTATTGGTTATCGTCGAGGCGCCCAGTACGGCGAAGCTGCTTGCACTTCCCAAAAAGGAGGCGCCATAGGCATTGAGTGCCAATACCGAAAGAATCAACAAACCAAAGCCAAACCTTCTCATACTCTCTCCTTGGAGGAAGAACCTAGGTGTTGTCCTAGTAGGTTATCTCCACTGTTAATATGACGATTCGATATTCTTTGTCAATCGTACTAAAGGGCAAAGAATTGCTCGATGGTACCCGGAGTTCCAAATGAAGCTTGGACCGCTTCTTGGGATGTGTTCCAAGTGGCCGTGGCGGGCGAACTGGTAGCGTGAAGGGACCCAAAATGGCAACGATCAGTGATCTTCAAATGGCGGCAGACCGAACCCGTCCTTATTCTCCGCGCCGTCTGCTGGTACCTGCGATACTCCTTGTCGCTGCGAGACGTCGAAGAGCTGCTCGAAGAGCGCGGTCTGAGCTGACCATACAACCGCGTGGCGCTGGGTGCAGCGGTTACAGCCCAGAACTGGAGCAGCGCCTGCCACGGCATCTCAAGCCGACCGACAAATCCTCGCGGGTTGACGAGACCTACATTCGCGTGCAGGGCCGTTGGTGCTACCTGTAACGGGTCATCGATTCGGCCGGCGCCACCTCGGCGTCAGATTCAGTCCAGACTTTGACGTGTCCGCCTGAGACCGTGACGTGGGTCGTCATTAGCCCAATCTCTGCCTTTCAAAGTTGCAACACTTCCGAATACCGTTATCCCCGGGTTCTAGTCCAAAGGCCGCTTCCGGCTGCTGCCTCCTTCGCGTTCACTACTTCCTTGACTAACTCCCTCGTATCGGAGGAATGAGTAGCAGTGCCATTTCCTTCCGGTTTGGCAACCGAAGTAGGCTCCAACCGTTCATCAGCCGGGCTCATGAATTCCAGCAGGAGGGACGCCACTTCGGGATCAGTGGCTAATCTTCTAATCTCCTGCAGCTTCTTGATGCGCTCATCTATCTTCTGTAAGTCAAACCGCATAATCTAACTCCTTTGCAAATTCGATCGTAAAATGTGGACTCTTTCACTGCTTCAATGCTCCGGCTGACAGAACTATGTACATCTCTCATTTCGTTGCTCCGCCCGAAAAACGGAAGGTCAGGACCATCTTACTTTCTACATTCCGATTGTTGTCTTGAGCGGGCTGGAAGAGAAACAGTCGAGCCGCCTGGAGCACACCATCTGAAATGAAGCGGGCCGCGGCGCCCTTCGTCCCAGCTAACTTGGCATCGGTAACCTTCCCGTTCACATCGATTGTCACCGCGACGTCTATCTCAAGGTCCGGTGTAATCCTGAACTTGAGGCCGAACGGGATCACCGGATCCACTTGCCGGATTAAATGAGGACCGACAAAGCTGGTGACTGGAGGTGGCCGAGACGGACCTGCTTTTCCTGATGCTCCCGATAAAGCGGGCGCCAATGGAGGTTCGTTTTGGGCTACAGGCCGCTGCTCGACCACTTTTTGAGTCGGGTTGGGCGGCGGCGCTGCCGTTGTAACGAGCGGTGCCGTGACGATCAATTCGCTGATCTTGGTCTCCATCGGAATTGATGGTGGTTGCTCGATCTGGACATCGTTCGTAGCTGCGACGGTGCTGTTGGAGGTCGGAGCCACGAAACGGAACGGCTTGGGGGAAGCCGCCGGCGAACTCAACTGCGCCGTCTGTTGGCTTGGTTCATTTTCGCTTGAACTCGAGGTGAGCGCAGGTAGCGACGTAGCCGGTGATGACTTTTCGTTTCGCGAAGGGTTCTCTCTAGCGACAACTTTTCTCTTGAGATCGGACAATCCCTGCTGGTTTGTTAAGTTCGGGGTCCCTTCGTGTGCCGAGACGGCCGGGATAATCGGCAGGAGCAAGTGGACCTTTTCTGCCGCACTCGGCTTTCCACTGCGGTCGATTTCAAAACGTAATTCGATGTCATCGCTGGATGGGGCAAAAGATACTTCGCCGCTTCGTAGCTGGCTCGGATCAAGATGGAGAGCTCTCTGATTGCTTCCCTCATTGATGTACAAGATCGCCGCCTCAGCACCTATCAACTCCCGGGAGTTTGGATTCCACGTCAGCGCGAGGGACCCGGGCTGCCGTTGGACATGCAGTCCTAAAGATGTGCTTGCCGTCTCCTGCGGATGGACCCGTCTGGATTGCCGATAATTGAGGCCTGCGAGAGTAACTATTGCTGCAGCCACTGTCACCGCTGAGCCACGGACGAGCCAAACTCGGCTAGATTGCCGCACTGATTCCGAAAATCGCAGGGACTGAACCGTCGGCGCTTTCTTGCGTAGATCCGCTGCTTTGGGTAAATGCTTAGCCGCCGCCGTCAGGTGGTCGTCGACCCTGACCGTTGCGGGAAGCACCGGTTCGGCGACCGGGAACGAAACCGGGCCAAGGGGCACTTCGAGATACGTGAACTCGGTTTGGATGTGGCCGTCCTCCCAAAAAAAGAACCCGGCCGTGCAAGCTTTGCTCGGTAGCGTCTTGATCAGCAGAAAAACTTTATCCGGTTCCGAAAAGTACCTCTGAATGAGATTGAGGTCATCGGACGATAAATAAAGATTGTCACGGTTGTGGCTGCGGTAATACCCGACGACGGACAGACCGCGAGGGTCGGATGAGCATCGCGCCAGCACGTTCTCGAATTTGACGGCATCCTTTTCCGACAAACGATAAAGCGGTCCACTGCGGTAACTGCACGGGACGGGTACGAAATCTTCGATTATGGTAATCGTCCGTTCTCCGTCAAGTTCCGTTCTTCCGAGGAGGATCCCGCCGACCTCCGCTTCATCCGAAGGAAAACCGTCTTTGCCACGGAGCACCTCTAGCTGCAGGCGATCCACGGTCGCCAGATTCGAGTAGATCCGTATGCTTCTTTCCGGCTCCTCCCATAAGTAATAGTTTGAAAGCTGGGTTTTCAGGCCCGTAGAAACAGCAGATCCCACCGAGGGTCTCGCCGATGTGCTCATGAAAGGTCACCTGTTTCGTGCCGGGGTGTCAATCTGAGCCTTCCCCTCCACTTCGTCCAGAGCGAAGCCTTTGGATCAGCGCCATTGTAAGACTCCAAATCCGGAACAGACACGATTTCCGGTGTCACGGGCGCGGCCAGTTCCACTGGCTCTTCCGGTTGGGGCGTGGCACTTAGGTGCAGATCCACCGCGGAAGCTTGGACGTGGCGGGCGTCGACCGCCGATGAACCTTCGCCAAATGCCAGCGTCAAAGCGTTGTCGCACAGCCCATTGATGAGGCGTGGGATGCCGTGCGATGCGTCGGCAATGAGGCTCACGGCATCCGAAGAAAATGGCGGGTGGTTACCGCCGGCCCTCAACCATCGATGCCGGATGTACTGACCCACCTCCGGAGAAGCAAGCGGCGCAATGGACAACCGTACTGCGATCCTCTGTTTGAGCTGTCGGAGATCCTCACGGTTCAGAGCCTCATCCAGTTCGTTTTGCCCAATAAGCACGATCTGCAGGAACTTCTCGTCGGCCTCTTCGAAATTGCCAAGTAGACGGATTTCTTCGAGCACTTCTCGACTCAGCTTGTGTGCCTCATCAATGATCAGGGCTGAGACTCGCCCCTGCTCCCGCGCCTTGAGCAGCAGGTTTCGCAGCATCCACAGGCGCTGGGCTTTGCTGGAAGGAACATTGGTCACCCCAAAATCGAGCAAGGCCATCTCTAGAAACTCAGCTGGCGTAAGAGTGGGGTTCAGGATCACACTCGATTGAACCTGGCTAGCAGGGATGAATTGGAGGACCCGGGCAAGAAGCGTCGTCTTCCCCGTTCCCGCCTCGCCGGTCAACACGATGAACCCTTTGCGTTGCATTATGGCGTAAGTCAGGCCGACCAGAGCCTCGCGGTGCTGCGCCGTGAGGAACAGAAACGACGGGTCGGGGGTCATATTGAACGGGTTTCTGCGTAAGCCAAAGGACCGGTTATACATAGTGACAACTCACGGGGTTAGAGGTAAGCGGACGCAAATCAACGGCCAAACCTGATGGTATTGAAAGTACTAGCGGTAGAGAGAAGGAAGGCTGAGTCCAGTCCTGAGACTTAGCAAAGCATCCCAAAGTTGTGAAAAGTCTCCCGGTTGTGTGGAACCCTTGCCGTGGCGATCTTAAGCTTCACACTAGTTTTTACCGTCCGTATATATAAGAGGCTGACGCGGTAAAACGCACGGGGTCTGAAACTCCCCTGAGGGTCGGTTGCTGGCCCGCGCAACTTGTGTTGCATCAATGATTTGTCCCATATTTGGCTGGCGCATCCCTTCCTGTAACGCTTTAGCCAAACCCGCCGCGAGACAACCCGAAGCATTCTACATCACCAACTATGCACACGAGGCGAGCTGAGTGGCGCATTGAACAAAGCACTGGAGGCGCTTCAGCGGGTCCGCCGGTTCTGCAGATTCACAGAATCAACGGAAAGCCGGATCGAAGTACAGAGGTATCAAGCTGCCAACGACGCAATCGCCGCTTGGCTCGACGAGCACACGGTCGCATCAGGCGATGGGATTGTTTCCCAGTCGGAATTGCACGCGGCTTACGTATCACACTGCAGTCGAAGCTCCCGTATGCCGGTCGGCTGCTTAAAGTGCTAAGACCGGATACCCACGTAGCGAACCGTTGCAGGTCGCCGGACATGCGTGTATGCGGGCATTGCTTTGCGCGGCTCACCGGCTTGTGGTGGCGGCAGGAGCGGTGAAAACCTATAGTGCTCGACTATCTTACTGATGGCTTGCTCTCGCGGCTTGTACCTCAATGAGGGGTTTGAGAATGCGGATGACGCACCAGGTGCGTTTGACGTAACGCTCATCTATAACGCTTGAAGTAATACCCAAAGCAGTATACACTGGAATTGCGTTGTGATTACCTCGTTCAAGTGCAAGGAGACGCAGGGACTGTTCGAAGGTCGCATATCTCGCAAGATCGCTGCGAACTGTCCGCGGATCGCCCAACGCAAATTGGAAATGTTGCACGCTGCCACGAGGCTCGAAGACTTGAGGGTGCCACCGGGAAATCGCCTGGAGGCCTTGAAGGGTGAGCGGGCCGGCCAGCATAGTATCCGCATTAATGAGCAATGGCGCATCTGCTTCGTCTGGGATAACGAAACGGGGAACGCCAAGGATGTCGCAATCGTCGACTATCACTGAAGGAGAATGGCGATGGCCAAAAGACTGCCACCAGTTCATCCGGGAGAAGTGCTGCGAGAAGAGTTCATGGAACCTCTCGGAATCAGCATCAACGCTTTAGCCCGAGATCTACACGTTCCGGTCAGCCGCATAAGCAAGATCGTTAATGAGGAGCGCGGTATCAGCGCCGAAACGGCCATCCGGCTCGCTCGTTATTTTGTGATGTCGTCCGAGTTTTGGATGAATCTCCAATCTCGCTATGATCTCCAGGTCGCCCAGCAGCAAGGTTCTGAAATGATCCGGCGGGAAGTACGTCCCCGCGAGTTGGATCGCTCAACCCCATCTAATCTCACTGTGGGATACAGGTAGGTCAAACTCTGCGGAAGAGCCGGCCGCTCGCTAGCATCGTTTATGGCGAGCGCAGCGGGCGGGAGGTAAACAGCTTCGCTCCAAATTTGCGCCGCGAAACCACGTTGCTGTCGCCCTCAGAGTTTGTGGCCACCTCGTCTTGACGCACAGGCGCGCACGCGCTGATGCGATCCCTGCGGAAGAGTTGGGCCGGATCGTAACGAAGGCGGGAAAGTTCCGAGGGAAGGCACGCGCAGCCAAGCTAACGAAGGAGCAGCGTTCAAAATAGCGCGAGAGCGGCCGCGGCGGGTTGGGGAAAAGGGAGTCAATAGCGACGGATGTAGCAGGAGTTGCTCAATGGGGGTTTTGAAAAATGCGGATGTTGCGAGACTGCCTAAGGAATCGTCACTTGAGCTTCGTTTGAAGGCCCACTCTCACTTCCGCCCGAAACCGCTCTGACCGTGAAATAGTACATTCTGCCACTCCGGACGGTCACGTCCTGATAGGAAGTCCCAGCTACCGGTACAGAATTCAATCGCACGGGGCTCGGGTCGTTAGGCTTCGTTCCGCGGTAAATGGTGTAGCCGGTCACGCCACGGGAACGACTGGCCGTCCAGCTCAAAGAAACGAAATGGCATCCCTGTCCCAGTGCTGCCTTAGTCACCAATCGTTGGGCCAACTCATTGCATAATCCCGGGCCGACCACATTCACAGTCGAAGGGCACTTCCCCAGGGCGGCCCAGTTGGCAATCAATTGGACGTCCACCACGTCGACAATCCCATCTCCATTCAGGTCGCACGTAGGCTGGGCCCGAGCAAAACAGGCCAGAATCGTCAGCAGTCCAATGTAGAACGCGGCCCGAAGAAGAGGCGCGAAGGCGACAACAACCTTCCACGGCGTCACACCTTGTGCCGTGTCCAAGGGTTCCCGGCTATCAGGAGTCTTCCGTGCACCGCGATTCCAGAAGGTTTCGGTCATTGCGCTCGCACTCCCCGCCTATCGCTATTTCTGCGGGACCGCCACGGTGGTCTCCGCCGGCTCAAAAGGCACGCGCTCCAGATCGCGGCTAACCGCCACTGCGTTCTGCAACCGGACCCTTATCGGGCCAGGCTGCGCATTCTCACGGATCTTGAGCGAGAGCAAAGTCACCTTGCCGTCCGGAATCGGTTTCTGGCCGCCAGCCAAAATGCACCGCAGAGTACGAGCATCGGCGGTTTCCTTAGGTACAGCACACGTGAGCGACTTACCGGCATCTTGAACGGCGATAACGGCCCGCATCGCGCGCTCATTTTCGAGGTCCAGTTGCCTAGCCGGAATTTCCACTTCCCACTGCAGCGCAAGAATGTCTTTGCCCGGTGGAGACTTCAAGGCAATTTCGATTGCGACCCACTCGCCCGGAGCCGCTGTGGGAGCGGAGAGCTGCAGGCTCTGAGCAAAAAGGTGGACGTCGGAACACGCGGCCAACCACATTAACCCCGACAAAAATAGGAGCGACCGCCCCACTCCCGGCTTCCCGACGCCGCGCACTCGACCAAAGTTCCTCATCTCAGTCCGTTCACAATTGCGGATGGCGGCCGCCATCCAACGAGTCTAACAGCAACGGTTTCGGATGGCTCCGGGTTATGTGGATGTGGAAGACCGTCCCGTTTCATAGGCCAACGAGACCCTATCCCAGAGCGCGCTGAATGCTCGCCTGCCGTGCTTAACTACTAACCGCGCCGGCCTAATGAGGTGGTAAAGGAACTGGAGCTTTTCCGGAAGCGCAATGAAAGCGCGATCTTTGGGACTTACCTGAAGGACAACCTCGCTAAACACGCCCCCTGGATACCGCAACACCCGACTGGCCCGGTATTTCATACCGCGCCAGAGGGCGCTCCTCCAGCGCTAACAGTGTCGGGTAATCATTACCGCTGGTTTGACCCCGCAGAAAGATCTCCTCGCGGATGGCTCGCAGCTTCAGCGATGGTCCTTTGCGTCGCAGGCACGATTCTCGCGGCTTCAGCCGGGACAGGCGCATTCAAAAGCTCCTGCGCGAGCAAGATCGCCAGGCTGGCCGAGGCGCTGGCGCGCTGGCCGGACTCTTATCATTTCCTCGATGCGGAACCAGTCCAGTGTCTCGGCCTTGCGTAAGAGTTCTGCAACGTCGAGAAGCCACTTAAGACGCGACCATCGATGCTTGTTCCCGTGGTAGCAGAGAGCCAAGAAAAGATCTTCGCGACAAAACGTCGAGACGCTTCCCTGGGGCAGGTCTAGCTTTTCGGTTCGCTCCCACATCTTCTCGACGTCAGGGCTGAAAGTGCGCCAAGTGACCGTGACCTAGTTGCCAATGAACATCCACGAAATAAGTCTTATCGGGCGCCCGGAAAGGGATTTCTTCGGCGCCGGCCAGATGTCTCGGATTCTCCGGGCGGCACAGGTAGGGTAGCATCTGAGGTCGACCTAGCGTGGGTACAATCTCAAAGCCGCGATGACTCATCACTCCAACCGCCTTGAGAAGATGCTCCTTGCGAACTACTAAATCAAGGTCGCTGTACTGACGAAGAGCCAAATCACCGTACAGGGCCATCGCTAGAGCGGGTCCCTTATAAGCCAAAACGGGGACACCGTGACTTCGAAGCAGGGAGGTCAGGTCGACCAGCTTCTTCGCGAGTCGATAATTGTTGGCAGAAATCTCATAGAATCGCGCCCGCAGGTGCTCCAACAGCCCAGCGGGGACAGAGTCTCCAGCAAGATCCCGGAGACGACAAAAGACGAAGGGAGCAAGATGGTGAAAGTCGCAAGCCGTGGCAAAAGGTCGCCAGTCCTGTTGGATTGAAGGCAGCCAACTCAAATCGCCGCTAACGGGCGTTCTTAGCAACTGGAGAAGGCAGTGGATCTCGGCACCGGTGTGTCTTTTGAGGACAGAGGACATAGGTCAGGCAAACATGCGCCGAATCGCTTGCAAACCATGCTAGGCGCCCGCCAAATCTACCCCACGGTCGTACTCGCCGCGAGAGCAGGACCGCGTCTGCGATCGCGATGACAGCAAGGACAGCCGGTGCAACGTAGGCGGCTTTCTTGGCGATTGCTCGCCGCGAAATCGAGCCATCGGTTTTCTGGTCTGGATCTTTCTGATTCGGAGTTTTTGAATCTTCAGTCATGGCTAACCTCAAATGTATGTTGACAGTCATCGCCCTCAACGGTCAATGGCACCAAAGGGCAGGTAGCCAGTTTGTGGCATCTCAACTTTTAAATGCTGACTAGTTTTCACGACTTGAACCGTACCCAAGTTGAGCTTGCTTGCCCAGCGCATAATGAGCGGCACTCCTGAAGAAAGCACAGGGAACGGCTCTGGAATCGGAACTGGCGATCGTGACGAAGCGCCGACAAGTTGCCCAGTTCCACGTCGAGCGGGATTTTCCGAATTGCACTGTTCTTCGAGGGAATCGAGTCAAGTCGAGGTCGCGAAGAACCTGGCGGACTTGGTCGACGGTGATCCAAGAATCCCCGCCAGCGTGAGCAAGCAGCAGAACGTTGTCACAAATGGAATTCACCAGGCGAGGAATTCCGCGAGAGGCGCCGGCAACGAGTGAAATCGCCTCGGCCGAAAAAGGTAAGGCCGCCGAGCCCCCCGCACACTGCCAACGATGTCGCATGTAGTTTCCGACCTCGCCCCGCGCGAGTGGCCTTACTTGCACTCGAATCTCGATGCGCTGCTTGACCTGACGGAGGTCATCCCGGTTCAATAAATCTGCCAACTCACTCTGGCCAGCCAGCACGATTTGAAGGAGCTTCCGCTTGGTCGATTCAAAATTAGTGAGCAGCCGGATTTCCTCCAAGACTTCAGGGCTGAGCTTGTGAGCTTCATCCACGATCAGCACAGGCACTTTCCCCTGTTCATGGAGGTCCACCAGAAGCTCCTGCAGCCTGATGATCCTCTGTGCCTTACTCGAAGGCACATCCGCGATGCCGAAATCCACCAGCACGAACTCCAGGAATTCGTCTGAGTCCAATGTGGGGTTAAGAACGACAGCGAAACGGGCTGAGTTTGCCGAACGAATCAGGGTGGCCAGGAGTGTAGTCTTGCCAGTCCCAGGACCGCCCGTCAGGACGACAAATCCCGAGCGTTTCAGGACCGCCAACTGTAAACCGGAAAGGGCCTCCCGGTGGCAAGCTGTCATGAACAGACAGTCCGGGTCGGGAGTCATGCTGAAGGGACTTCTTTGCAAATGGAAGAAGGTCTCGTACATTATCCGGTACCCGTCCGCTTATTTATGCGGCCAGCTACCCGCAAGAGATAGTTGTTTAGGATTCTGTGCGAGGTGCAAACCGATGACCAAAAGCCAAATCAGGTTCATTCCCATTGGATAACGGTAGTAAACTCGGGGTTAGCCTCTAGGCCGGGCAGGAATTCTGGGAAAAGATCCTAAAGCTTTGGTACATCCTCCAGTGGCTAAGATGTTGAATCTCCGTAACATGGAGAGGTGGCCCCACTATCTGAATGGCACTCCTGGAAGCAAACTAAGGAGAACCCCTTTGCGTCCTTAAGCCGTTCCGCACGCGAGCCTTAGTGTTTCTCCCACGTTCAAGTACGGTATCCCAGTAATATAACGGAATTGGCAAGGGTACTATAATAAACCTGGATGAAGCTTATGCTATCTCCATTCGCTAATCTACCGCGGGCGTCTCGCGCGGCAATCCTGACGATTGTTCCGCTTATGGTCTCTTCTTCTGCCTGGGCTCAGATCCAGATCAACGCCTGTGACCTGAACGCCGACGGGGTCGTCAACAGCGCGGACGTCACGTTGGCAGTAAATATGGACATCGGTCCGTCGGCTTGCACGGCCGATATCGTCGGAATCGATACGTGCAATGTGGTGGTTGTTCAGCGGGTGATCAACGCTATCCCGCCTGGAACATGCGTGGCAGGCAATCCCCACACGGTAACATTGAGCTGGACGGCGAGCACTACCCCGAACGTTTCGTACAACATTTACCGGTCGGCAACATCGAACGGAACTTACACCAAAATAGGTTCGGTTGGCGTGGGTGTACTCACCTACATTGACAGTACGGCGTTAGCCGGCGAGACCTATTTCTATGTGGCTACAGCTGTAGATAGTAGCAACAACGAGAGCGCCCATTCAGCTCCTCCAGTCCAAGCGACCGTCCTCTTTCCATAGCAAATGGGAACGGAGCCGTCGAGATTGCATCTAGCGGGTGCCCTTCGACAGTTTGCTGAGACTCTCCCTGCGCACTCGCTGAGTAAAGAAAGTTAGAGTTGTCCTTCAGCGCCTTTTGAAGAGCCCGCTGAGCGGAGTCGCGATTGCCAGCAGCGATGTATGCCATCCCCAGATGATACTGATAGACGGGGTTATTGGGGACCTTTTGAACGCATTCCCTTAGTTGTGCCACAGCCGATCCGTACGCCCCCAGTTTGTAGTAAGCCCATCCGAGCGCATCGGCCGTAACTGGAGAACCGGGCATTCTTTGCTTTGCCATTTGCGCCAGTGACAGAGCGACGTTCACGTCCCCTCCGTGCTCGAGGTAAATAAAGGCGAGTTCGTCCGCTATGAAAGGCGAGGCCGAATCGATCGTACGTGGCCTTCTCATAAAGCTTCTTGGCCTCCTCCCAGTTCCCCTCTTTCTCGTACTGAGTTCCCAGGGATAGATAATTGTTGACGTTACGCGGGTAGGCCTCAATCGCGGTGCGAAGGTCCGCTTTGGCTTTCTCAACTGAACCCTTGGCGAAGTCGATATTGGCGAGGAGCGTGTATGCGTCTGGCGTTTTCGGATCAAGCGCAATCGCCCTCCTGACGCTGGCTTCCGACTTCTCGAGGTCTTTCAGACTGAAGTAGCCCAACCCGAGCAAAAAGTGAAGGCCGGCATTCTGCGGATCTTGCTGGAGCAATGTTGAAATCCGCTGCACCGATTCCTGGGCTCTTCCTTGACTGACGTCCAGCTTTAGGCGCATCGCCAAGGCGGGAAGAGAGCGGGATCCTGTTTAAGCGCCTGCTGAAGCTGCGCTTCGCCTTCCCGCGCGTCTCCCTTACCAAGCGACGCCTGTGCGCTGGCTATATGGGCTGGCGATGAGTTCGGATTTTTCTGGAGCGCGGTACCGGCCAGGCGCAGAGCTTCGTTGAAGTCGCCGCTGGCCGCGTCCAGACCGGCCAATGCCACAGCAGACTCGGTCCTTTGAGGGGCCAGTTTTAGAGCCTGCGTAAACGAAGACTTCGCCACATCGGAAAAGCCGAGCGCCTTCTGGGCTACTCCAAGAAAGTAATAAGTTACGGCGGATTTAGGATCGGATTTGAGCGCTTTTTGAAGCGATGCGGTAGCTTCCTGGTACCTACGCTCTCCGACCAAAATGCGGCCGTCCGATAACAGCGCTCGAGGATCCGCCGGGTTCGCAGCCAGGAGCTCCCGGTTGAGGGCCTGCGCCTCCTTAATCCGGTTCAAATCAAGCAGGGTTTCAATCAATGTAGCCTTGACTACGAGATCCTTGGGTTTCGAAGCCAGCACCGACTGGAACTCGACAACCGCCTTCTCCTTCTGACCGGTCAATGCATAGAACCCCCCTAATGCCTGGTACGCTTGCGGATCGTCGGGGGCGATCCTTTTCAGCTCCTTGTAGACCATCTCGGCATCGGACAACTTGCGCGTTGTCAAGTATATGCGCGCCAGAAACAATCGCGGCAGCAAAGCATGGGGCTCTACATCCATCCCGGCCCGCATCTCCGCCTCCGCCTCGGCCATTCTCCGTTGAGAGAAGTAGAATTGGCCTAATGCCACGCGCGCCTCAAGGGACTTTGGGTTTGCTTCAATTGCTTTCTTGCATGCAGCTTCCGCCTCGGAAGGGCGGCCCGCAGCGAGGTAAATGGCCCCCAAGACGACATAGTTTTCAACTTGATGGGGATCAAGTTCAACGGCCTTCTGAAACTCTGAGATGGCATGCGGAATGTCGCGCGTCGCAGTATATTTTTGGCCTAAAATGGCGTGCGCTCGCACATTTTTGGCGTCCAGTGCAAGGACTCGGTTGGCTGCCGCCTGGGCTTGATCATACTGTCGACGCGTGATAAGAATTGATGCCAGTTGCAGTTGCGCGTCAGAGTTGTTGGGGTCCAGGGTGACGGTCTCAAGAAACTCACGGTAGGCTGCTTGGGAGTTGTGCAAGGTCAGGTAGGCGCGGGCGAGTTGATAGTGCCCTTCGGCAAACCTGGGATCGATTTGAACTGCATTGCGAAACTGGATTGCAGCTTCCTTAAATTTGCTCTTTTTGAAGTATTCCTTCCCACTGTTCAAGTACTTGAGCTTCTGCTTGTTCGGGTCGGCGTGACAAGCGACCAAGAGCACCGTCGCAAGTACCGGAAAAACAAGCTTTTTTGCCACTGAGAGCTTCATGTCCATGACGATCATATTAGTGTCGGTTGACTACCGTAGCACTTCTCGGCCCAGAGTCTGGGATCAGCAAAACTCGTTTTAGTACTTCATAAGCCTCTTTGTTCATAAGATTGCCCTTTGGTCCGATTGACACTTTATTGGGAGCAGTCATAATGGACGCTATGAAGTCAGGACGGAGGGATGGCATGCAACAGCGATTGTTCGCGGTTGCCATAGCTTTGGTTTGCTTTGCGACTGGCGCTCGCGCCGATGTGACCATCACGCTCACCGCGCCCCCACCGGGGCCTTATACGGGGTGTACATCAGCCCCTACCACGCCAATGTCGGCGGCGTGCCAACGTTAGTCATATGCGACGACTTTGCGGACGATACGTATCCGAATGAGTCTTGGATGGCCACTCGAACGGACTTTTCGGACCTCACCCAGACAAGGAACACGATACAATGGAACCTAGATGCGGCCGACCAGCAGCAGGACTATACAGAAGCAGCGTGGCTGACGGAACAGTTGCTGTCGGTTTACTCGATCAATCCGAACGATACAGTAACATTGGGCGAAATAAGTTTTGCAATATGGGGCGTGTTTGATAACGCAGCAATTCCGTACTTGGCAGCTAACGACAGCGGTGCGGGCTATGAAAACTGTGCGAACGGCGCTTGCTACTGGCTGAGCCAAGCCCAAAGTCTGTATGCAAGTAATTCCATCACACTGGGTCAATTCTCCAATTTCACAGTGTACTCACCAACGAACACGGCTCCTACTTGCCCTGGAGGCTGCCCGAGCTCCCCACCTCAGGAATTCTTGACGGTGACGACTCCTGAACCGTCGGCCCCAGCCCTTCTCGGAGTTTACTTATCGGGCCTTGTAGCCCTGATTATCCTCTTCCGCCGACGGGCCGTACGAGCGACCAATTAGGAACCGTGTGCTCGAGTCACATTCGGGCTGCTCGTGTGTTTCGCTGGCGCTTATGCTGGCAGGCAGCTGTCAGTGTCCCACTGCCCGAGTATTGGGCAGCTCAGAATGGCTTGGATTAGACCAGTGGTAGAGTGTTCTGGCAAGAGTTTCTTTCGCAGCGGTGCAGGCTTTTGGGCATGTTTTCTTGCCCTTAGGTCCCATTGACACTCAATTGGAATTCCTCATAATAAGGAAGTCAGGTCAGATGCGAATAGCCCGTCGTAAGAAGTACGTCGAGTAAGGGAGGGACTGATGCGAAGCATAGCGTTGACGTTACTCATCCTCATGGCGCTGTTTCTCGTGCCGGCGGGAGCCTTAGCAGATGGCTTGTCTTGGTCAATATCTCCAGGGGGGACCTCGAGTTGGAATGCAGGGGCGCTCATCGGAAGCGACATTCCGATAGTGTCTGTCATGAGCTCCGGACCATCGCTCGCCATCACGGATGGGATCTTGAACTTCAATACGGTAGCAAACAATGGAAGCGCATGGAGTTGGGGGGCGGGAGGAGCATTCACGGTGATGGGCTGCATCCACGGAGTCACCAGCGGCACATGCGACGGATCAATCAACGATCACGATGTGGCGCTCATCACAGGGGCTTTTAGCGGCACCGTTTCCATAGTCCAAGCGGGGATGGATGGCATTGCATTTGGTGCAATTCAGGGCTTTATTGACCAGTCGGTGGCGAACCACTTCGGATTATCGTCTAACTATTTCTCGGTGGGGACTTGGAGTACTACGATTCAAAACCTCGGGACCATGCCTAACAACTCCCCTTTCAGTGGTGCGGCGAATAGTGGGGGAGGAATCGGCACTTCGTCTTTTGTAAGTGTGTCCGAAGATTGGACTGTTTCCTTCGGCTTTATCTTTTTCGGTTTTGCGGTGGCCGCTTTCGGTCTGGCGTCGCGCGTAGGGTTACTTCGGCCGGTCGGCTGGTAGAGTCGGAAGCGTTTTGTGGCTATTGTTGTATCGTTAGAATTCACATAGGGGTTGCGGAGAACAGTGCAGCAGTGAGTCTGAGCGAAAAGGGAGAAAGAAAATGGCGAGAACAAAGTGGATGCTGCTTTTGATAGTGGTGGCATTTGTGGGCACACCCATGAGCATCTTCGCAGACGGCCTGGGAGCTACGGTGTGGGGTCTTAATGGGTTCAACCCCGGTGGGTCGATTTCCTGGGATGGAACGAACGGTCTGATAGGATCGGGAATCTGGGCTAACTATGTCCAGGGCGATGGCACGCCCCTTAACAACGGCTCAGCGCCTCAAATTACAAGTGGGTCCCTGAGCTTTAACACCGGGGCGGGCTCCTACAATGGTGGCGGCACCCAGTGGAGTTGGGGTGCTGGAACCGGCGCCACACTGGCATTGACCGGTTGCATCGCCGACCTTGCGATTACCGACTGCAACACCGTTCTCCTTGAGGACTCTTTTCAAAGCGTGAACATAATTCCTTATCTCAATGGTTTCGATCTCGTCTTTGGAGGAATTCAGGGAACCATCAACCAGACCGTGGCGGACTACTTCGGGTTGGGAACTCAGACTGGCTTCGCGGCGGCGAGTTTCAACTTCCAGATTGCGACGAATGCAGCGCCGGGCACTGCGTTTACAGCTACTGCGGCAATTCCCGGCACGATAACCGCCAATGCTACTGTTCCAGAGGATTGGAATGCTCCAATGACGCTTGGGTTCTTCGCAGTCGCGCTGGCCACGTTTGGCGCGGCTCGACGCCTCGGGCTACTACAGGCCGTCGTCGGATAAACTCGCACCTAGAGACCGCCCCTGTTTTTGACTCCAAACAAAACTGGAATCGAGAGCTTCGCTTAATTAAAAGTCTCTAGAGAGACGCTGAAGAGAGTCGATTCACGGCATGCGATCAAGAAACACGATCAAGGCAAGTAAGCCGAAGAGATTTGGTGCCGGGAGCGGTGAGCCCGAGAAGCCAAAGGATGTATCGAGCAGCGCTTGATGTGAATTGGCGGCCTTTTAGCAACGCTGTCGCATGCAGTGTGCGCGCCTTGGGATCGCCGAGTTACTGCAGTTGCGCGAGGAGAATGGCCGTCTTGTAGCCTTAGATCGGCAGCTTGTGCAAGAGGCGTCGGTGCAACGGCGGGAACTCGTAAGGCTGGGCGCAAAAGATCAGCGAGCGCCGGTGTCGCAGGCTGTTCCTGATGGAACGTTCTAGTCATCCCTATCAACATCGACGTGATCAGCAGCAATCCGGGGAGCGGCTCAAGGGTAGGCGTCTGTCGGCGATGCTGCTACAAGAGAGCTGGCCAGTGAATCGCAAACGGAGTGTACCGGAAGAGCGCGGGTGAGTTTCCGGCAAGCGTGCGTGAAGGGTGATATCGGAGCTGGAATTAGGATTATTGGCGCTGTGAGGGAGGGTCCTTGCGCTTGGTGTACTTGGCAAGGATGGAGTCCATGTCGTCTCCGACGCCGTAACCGCACTTGTGACTGATGCTCTGGACCTGATCCAGTCTGGCGATCAATGCGGCGCGAGTGTCGGTTGGCAACGTGTTCGCGGACGCCACAGCTTGTTCAAACATTCGCACCAGTGCATCGAAGTAGGTTTCGTTTTGATAGCCGACGTCGCTCGCAAAACCGGAAGCCTGCTCGCAATAGAAGACCATCAACTCGGCCAGGCCGGCGGGGTCGCCGCCGGCCTTCTTGTAATTGGAAATGGCTTGCTTGGCTTTGGCGATCGAGGTATCTTGCTTCCGAAAAGCGTCCGGCCAAAGCCACCGGTCGATGGTCTGCTTGTATGGTTCCAGGACGTCCTCGCCCAGGCCAAAACGAGTGTGAAGAAACGTCCGGTTGTCCGGGTGCCCAGCGTAGAGATCCTGGACCAGGCGTAGCAATCCTGCGCGACCCAAACTCGCGAGCATGGCCTTCACATCGGTCCACTTCGGTTGCGATTTCGACTGTTTGATCATGTGCCTGTTCGATTCTACTGAAAGGGATAGTGTGGGCCGACAAGCTTAGAACAGGTAACCCTGTGCCACCCAATAATGCCAGTCGCCAATCGCCTCGGCAGTGGATTCGTCGGGATCAATGGCGGCCAGTTGGGAAAGAGGGACGGCCATCTTACGCCCTTGCCAACGGATCAGCACGAGCATGTCGGCGGAGCAGGCGTCTTCCGGCGCCATACGCCGCACTTGCGACAGTGTCTCCCTTGCGGATCGGCGAGACGACTTTGGGAGCGATGCACTTGGCCTGGAAGGGGAATCGGATTTTGTCATCGAGATAGTAATACCAGCTCATCGCTTGCTCCTCCGGCCCGTAGGCGTCCACGATGGCTTGGTTGTGGATGCGGTCTTCCCGGATCGGGTCTTTCTTCGGTTTTTTCACGGCTTTGCTTCCAGGATTCGGCGCACCGATGTGCGCCCGATCTGCACGCGACGAGCGATTTCAGATTTGCTGACGCCGGCGCGGTGCAGTTTCCGGATTTCGGCCGCGTGGACGGCCGCGGTCGGCGGCCTCCCCAGTCGATTTCCGTTCTGCCGTGCATGTGCCAACCCAGCCCGCGTTCGTTCCCGCAGAATCTCTCTTTCGAACTCGGCGAAGATCGCCAGAAGGCCGGCCATGGCGCGCCCGGCGGGTGTGGTCAGATCCAGCGCCTCAGTCAGGGAAACGAACCCGACACCCAGATGCTCCAGCTCCTGCAGGGTTGCCAACAGATCCGTTACGGACCGGCCCCAGCGATCCAAGCGCCAGACTAACACCATATCGATTTCGCGGCGCCGCGCCGCCTCCATTAGTTGTTCACGAGCTTTTCGCTGCGCCGCCCCGGAGTTCACCTCACGGACTTGCATGGCGATCGTCCAGCCGCGCCGGGCCGCATACTCCCACATCGCCCGGTTCTGCATTGCTAGGGTCTGCTGGTCATTCGTGGAAATACGGGCATACAGGCCCGCACGAAACATTCTCGTGGCTTTGCGTGACTGGCCAAAAACGTTAGTGGATCTGTCCTTCCCAGAGCCCGTTTTTGCGGCCATTCCAGGATGTTACCTGATCCTGGCCGCAGAGGATGGTTTTAGGCCGGGTGCTTCTGGTAATTCCAGGGCATCCATGCGGCGGGATTGGCCGGCAGTTCGGCGGTGTGGCGCTGCAGCTGGCTGAGGTAGTCGAAGGCATTGGCGCCCGCCAGTTCGCAAGAGTGGATCAGGCTCATGAACAAGTCGCCCACTTCCGAGCCGTGCAGCGTGCGATAGAACAAGGCATTCTTGCGATGCAGCACGGCGCGTTTGAGCGCGCGCTCGCAAAGGTTGTTGTCCAGGGGCGCGCCCGCTTCACGCAGAAACGCCGTCAACCCTTTCCAGTGGCGCAGGAAATAGGTGATGGCTTTGCCGAGGCCCGAGTTGGGCTCGACGAGATGCTGTGCGAACTGAGCTTCCATCCACTGCTGCAGTTCTTCCATCACCGGCTGGCTGTGCTGTTGGTGGAATAGCAACCGCTCCTGCGGCGACAGATTGGCGGCGCGGGCTTCCGCATCATATTTATAGACGCTGCCCAGGGTTTCCAAAACATAGCGGCATGCCTCCGGAAAGTTGGCCGCAACTTCCACGAACTGGCGGCGTCCGTGCGCCTTATCTTGTCAACCAGATAAGGCGCATTATCCCGACTCAGGCGTTATCCAGAGCAGGTCGCGGAAATGTACTGTACGAGGCCGCTTGGCGGGCGCTGGCGCAATGTGTGCTCCAGATAACATTAGAGGGCTTGGAGAAAGGCCAGCAGCTTCGGCGACGGGTTCCACTTCCGGGCCCCAGTTGGAGCGAGTCCGGCCCGCTTCCAGAATGCGTCGAGCACCTGGCGCTTCATTTGCAGGTTCGTGGGGATGTAGCGACTGGTTGTACTGACCGACGCGTGGCCAAGGTAGTCGCGAATCACCGTTACATCGACGCCCGCTTGCAGGAGGGCGACCGCGCAACTGTGACGGAGCATGTGCGGCGTCACGCGGCGAAGCCGTGGTGCCGAGGTGCTCTGTGACGCCAGGCGAACGTATTTCTGCAGCAAATAGGCAACGCCATCCCTGGTGAGCGGCGTGCCCTTCCGGCTTTGGAAAAGGACGTCGTTGCTGCCTTCAGCGCGAATGATGCGACGCAAGGCCGACGCTGTCTCTGGCCAGAGCGGACAGATACGCTCCTTCCTTCCCTTACCCAGTAATCGCACCTGCGGAGGGCGATCCAGCCGAAGGTCGCTAGAGCGCACCGCCAACGCTTCGCTGACACGGGCGCCCGTGTTGTAAAGGAGCAGGAGTAGCGCATGATCGCGAGGGCCACGTGGAGACTTGGTGTCGATCGCGGCAATCACGGCCCGGGCCTCTTCCGGCTCGAGGTATGGCGCCGCTCTATGAGTCGTCCGTTTGGTCCGAATCGCCAGGATGCGACCGTACTGGCCGGCGCGCGTTACGTCGTATCGCAGAAGGTGCTGCACGAAGCTACGGATCGCCGCCAGACGACAGTTCCGCGTCACGGCGGAGTTGCTTCGCGTGGATTCAATGTGGTTCAAGAAGGTCAGTACGGCTTCGGCTTGAACGTCGTCGAGATCCAAATCCGCGACTGGTTTGCGTTTCTGGCCAGCCAAGAACAGGAAGAACAACTTCAGCGCGTCGCGGTAGGCCCGCACGGTATGACTGCTGGCTCCCCGCGTGGACTGCAGATAGTTGAAAAAGAAGCTCTGGATCAGAGTTAGAAGCGAATCCGGCTTGGAGCGGCTCATAAACTTTGCTCCTCATCGATGGCCGCCTTCCGATATCGCCGGTGCAGGCGACGGGCTGCGAGTTGCAACAGCTCCGGGGTGGCGTTCAGATAGACTTCTGTGCCGACGATATCCACATGCCCCATGTAGGCCGAGAGCCAAGGCAGTCGAGCATGGAGGTCCGCACCCTGGCGATACCATCGGGTGAGTCGCTGAACGGCGAAGGCGTGACGCAGATCGTACGGTCGCGGTCCAACACGCCCTTTCTCTGGCTTTAGTCCGGCCTTTGCAAACAACCCGTAAATCGTCCCGTGGGCGGTGCTAACCGGCAACACTCGTTGGTTGGCGCCAACGAAGAATCGAGTTTCAGGACCAGTCGGCGCGTACTTCACCCGCTTGGCCAAGTACAGGTCTAGTTCGCGGGATAGCGTTCGATGGAATGGAACCCATCGGGCTCGCCCCTTGAATGTCTCGACAAAAAGAACGTCGGTGCGTGTATCCACATCCCGCATGCTGAGGCGTAGCGCTTCCCCGAAGCGGATGCCGGTGCAGTATAGGATGAGCACTAACGCCCTGTAGAGACTGGCTCGAAACGCCGGGCGCTTGAGGTCCGCACAGAGCCTGAGCAGCTTCACAACGTCGCTCTCGGAAAGGTAGTGCGGCACGAAGCAGGACTCGGTGGGAAGTCGTGGCCAACGCGGCTCAACGACAGCGAGGTGTGGGAGCCGCCGAAGGTAAGCAAACAACTGCCGAAGAATCGCCGCGTCCATAGAAACACTCACTGGCTTGCGTAGGGGCTTACTCGACAGCCAAGCGATCGCGGCGCGATCAAGTTGCCATCTTGGATCTTTGCTGGCATAGCCGGAAAGGAACTGGTCGAACTCGCGCAAGGCAAACTCCGCGCGCCTATATCCGTAACCCAGACTCCGCTTGAACCGAAGAAAGCCCTGCAACTCGCCGGCGATCGGACCGTGAAAGATTTTGTTCATCGCGGCACCGGCAGTCCCACGCTGCGAAGACGCTTCAGCGCCACCCGGATGTAGACGGATGTGGAAGAACAACTGCGGTGCCCCAAAATCTCGCTGACTACCTTGAGATTCGCTCCGGAATCGACTTGCCTGCTTGCGTGGCTGTGTCGAAACACGTGAGCCCCGATCACCTTCGCCGAAACACCGGCCTGCGTTGCATAGAGTCGGATGCGGTGCCGAATCGCCCCACTGGTTATCGGCTCGTAGGGCATCCTCTTACTCAGGAACAGGCGATCCGTGCCCTTGGCGGGTGGGCGTTCCCACTGCAAGTACGCGGTCAACGCCTTTCCGACGGCCGGCAGCAACGGTAGTTCGATGCGCACCTTGGTCTTCGGCCTGCGCGCCTTCAGAATGCCGGCCTGCCAGTCCAGGTCTTCCAATCGCAGACCCAGCACTTCCGCCGCACCCAGACCATACGTTGCCAGGAGCAAGAGCATCGCGAAATCGCGTTTGCCCGGCGGTTCGGATCGACGGATCACCTGAAGAATGCGTCTTACGTCTTGCCACGGTAACATCCGCGGCGGCCTCTCGGAAACACGAAATCTCGGCGCCATTACATCGCTCGCCAGATCGCGCTGCAGCCGTCCCATGGTGTGAAGAAATTGCAGGAACATTCGCAACGAACTGCACATGTCCACGACCTTTGCCTTCGAAAGACGCTCTGCGAGCTTCGCGATGAACCCGTCGATGTCCACCAAAGCGACGCTATCAAGCTGGCGTTGCGTGCGCCGTAGATGCTGAAGAAACTTTTGCACTGTGTCGATGTCCCGCTCCAGCGTACTCTCCGCAACGCCATTGTGCGCTCGGCGGTATTCACAATACTCAATCAATAGAGGAGGCAACGCGGGCGCCTCGGGCTCGTTCCTCCAGGCGGGCACATTTACCCCAAGAGATCGCAGCGCGCATGCCCAGGCGTGAATGGCGTTCCGGGCGGAATCACGACTGCTCCGGGCGCTCCGCCTCCCGTTCAGCCGGGGCCCCGCATAATTACGGGCAAAGCGTAGCGCTCCTACCAACGACAGTTGATCCGCTTCGATCAGCTTGCGCCGGTCGCAGTAACTCCTGAACCGGCGTACCCAATGAAGATAAACCTGGATCGTACTCCAAGAAAGATGGCCTCGCCGCCACAACTCAACAACCGCGCGTTCCCGATCATCACGAAGTCTCACATCCATGCCATCTTGGACGCGTAGAGATGCGCAGACGCGCAAAGGCGTTTGCGAAATTATCCAGAGATCATGAGGATCAAATCCGCTGCTGACGGGCCTTCAGAGGCTCGTCTCTGGATAACACCTGAGTCGGGATAATGCGCCAGGCAGTTGGCGAGCAGGATCTGGGCGCCGTCCTCCAGCTTGGGCGTGTTGCGCGACAGAGCGTCACACATTTGCACCGGCGTAGCGAGTTGGCCGGCGCGGTGATCCAGCACGTCGCGCAGGTTTTCACCCGCATGCTGGCGGCCCGTGAAGTACAGTGCGATCCGTTGCCCTTGCTGGGTCGACACGATGCCGCTGGTAAACACCCCCGTGCGCTCGTCCGACGGTTCCCGCGCCAGGTGCAGCACGCGCATCGAAGTGTCGTCGTTGTGCAATACTTCGCCTTGTGCCGCCTGCCGAATCAACTCATCTCGCGCAGCTTGGATCAGTTCCGCGGCCTCTTCTACGATCTCCCACTGGGTCGAAGCCGGCAACGGAATGCCCAGTAACTGCTCCAGCTTTTCCAATCGGTAAAACGGCATGCCGCTGCGGTACTTGAGTAGCGCGATCATAGTCGCAGTCGTTTGTATCCGTACGACCAACCCAGGTCAGGGGCGGGCAGCGGACCAGCGGGCTGGGGTGAAGGGGGCAACCTCGGATAGCTTCCGCCGGCCCATGCCGGGAAGCACCGCGAGTAGATACTCCTTCGCCGGAACATTGAGCCGGCGGCAGGATTCAATCACCGAGAGAATCGCCGCGACTTTGGGTCCGGATTGCGCGCTGCCGACGTGCAGCCAGTTCTTGCGGCCTAACGCTACCGGACGCATGGAGTTTTCCGCCACGTTATTGGACAGTTCCACTTCGGCGTAATCGAAACACCGCCGGAGTTTCGGCCACATATTTAAGGTATAGGCCACCGCCTGGCCCAGTGTGCTTTTCGGCAACACGGTCTTGCGCAGCGACAGGCATTCGTCGTGGATCTCGGCAGCCCACGATTCAGCGTGCTCGCGGCGCAGCTTTAAACGCTGTTCGGCGCTCAACTGCTCGGCGCGCGCGTGGCGGTCGACCAGAAACAACGCGTCCATGCGCGTGACCATCTTGATCGCGGCGCCATCCCGCGGATTCACCTTGACCGCGTCGACAAATTTGCGTCGCGCGTGCGCCTTATCTGGTTGACAAGATAAGGCGCATTATCCCGACTCAGGTGTTATCCAGAGACGAGCCTCTGAAGGCCCGTCAGCAGCGGATTTGATCCTCATGATCTCTGGATAATTTCGCAAACGCCTTTGCGCGTCTGCGCATCTCTACGCGTCCAAGATGGCATGGATGTGAGACTTCGTGATGATCGGGAACGCGCGGTTGTTGAGTTGTGGCGGCGAGGCCATCTTTCTTGGAGTACGATCCAGGTTTATCTTCATTGGGTACGCCGGTTCAGGAGTTACTGCGACCGGCGCAAGCTGATCGAAGCGGATCAACTGTCGTTGGTAGGAGCGCTACGCTTTGCCCGTAATTATGCGGGGCCCCGGCTGAACGGGAGGCGGAGCGCCCGGAGCAGTCGTGATTCCGCCCGGAACGCCATTCACGCCTGGGCATGCGCGCTGCGATCTCTTGGGGTAAATGTGCCCGCCTGGAGGAACGAGCCCGAGGCGCCCGCGTTGCCTCCTCTATTGATTGAGTATTGTGAATACCGCCGAGCGCACAATGGCGTTGCGGAGAGTACGCTGGAGCGGGACATCGACACAGTGCAAAAGTTTCTTCAGCATCTACGGCGCACGCAACGCCAGCTTGATAGCGTCGCTTTGGTGGACATCGACGGGTTCATCGCGAAGCTCGCAGAGCGTCTTTCGAAGGCAAAGGTCGTGGACATGTGCAGTTCGTTGCGAATGTTCCTGCAATTTCTTCACACCATGGGACGGCTGCAGCGCGATCTGGCGAGCGATGTAATGGCGCCGAGATTTCGTGTTTCCGAGAGGCCGCCGCGGATGTTACCGTGGCAAGACGTAAGACGCATTCTTCAGGTGATCCGTCGATCCGAACCGCCGGGCAAACGCGATTTCGCGATGCTCTTGCTCCTGGCAACGTATGGTCTGGGTGCGGCGGAAGTGCTGGGTCTGCGATTGGAAGACCTGGACTGGCAGGCCGGCATTCTGAAGGCGCGCAGGCCGAAGACCAAGGTGCGCATCGAACTACCGTTGCTGCCGGCCGTCGGAAAGGCGTTGACCGCGTACTTGCAGTGGGAACGCCCACCCGCCAAGGGCACGGATCGCCTGTTCCTGAGTAAGAGGATGCCCTACGAGCCGATAACCAGTGGGGCGATTCGGCACCGCATCCGACTCTATGCAACGCAGGCCGGTGTTTCGGCGAAGGTGATCGGGGCTCACGTGTTTCGACACAGCCACGCAAGCAGGCAAGTCGATTCCGGAGCGAATCTCAAGGTAGTCAGCGAGATTTTGGGGCACCGCAGTTGTTCTTCCACATCCGTCTACATCCGGGTGGCGCTGAAGCGTCTTCGCAGCGTGGGACTGCCGGTGCCGCGATGAACAAAATCTTTCACGGTCCGATCGCCGGCGAGTTGCAGGGCTTTCTTCGGTTCAAGCGGAGTCTGGGTTACGGATATAGGCGCGCGGAGTTTGCCTTGCGCGAGTTCGACCAGTTCCTTTCCGGCTATGCCAGCAAAGATCCAAGATGGCAACTTGATCGCGCCGCGATCGCTTGGCTGTCGAGTAAGCCCCTACGCAAGCCAGTGAGTGTTTCTATGGACGCGGCGATTCTTCGGCAGTTGTTTGCTTACCTTCGGCGGCTCCCACACCTCGCTGTCGTTGAGCCGCGTTGGCCACGACTTCCCACCGAGTCCTGCTTCGTGCCGCACTACCTTTCCGAGAGCGACGTTGTGAAGCTGCTCAGGCTCTGTGCGGACCTCAAGCGCCCGGCGTTTCGAGCCAGTCTCTACAGGGCGTTAGTGCTCATCCTATACTGCACCGGCATCCGCTTCGGGGAAGCGCTACGCCTCAGCATGCGGGATGTGGATACACGCACCGACGTTCTTTTTGTCGAGACATTCAAGGGGCGAGCCCGATGGGTTCCATTCCATCGAACGCTATCCCGCGAACTAGACCTGTACTTGGCCAAGCGGGTGAAGTACGCGCCGACTGGTCCTGAAACTCGATTCTTCGTTGGCGCCAACCAACGAGTGTTGCCGGTTAGCACCGCCCACGGGACGATTTACGGGTTGTTTGCAAAGGCCGGACTAAAGCCAGAGAAAGGGCGTGTTGGACCGCGACCGTACGATCTGCGTCACGCCTTCGCCGTTCAGCGACTCACCCGATGGTATCGCCAGGGTGCGGACCTCCATGCTCGACTGCCTTGGCTCTCGGCCTACATGGGGCATGTGGATATCGTCGGCACAGAAGTCTATCTGAACGCCACCCCGGAGCTGTTGCAACTCGCAGCCCGTCGCCTGCACCGGCGATATCGGAAGGCGGCCATCGATGAGGAGCAAAGTTTATGAGCCGCTCCAAGCCGGATTCGCTTCTAACTCTGATCCAGAGCTTCTTTTTCAACTATCTGCAGTCCACGCGGGGAGCCAGCAGTCATACCGTGCGGGCCTACCGCGACGCGCTGAAGTTGTTCTTCCTGTTCTTGGCTGGCCAGAAACGCAAACCAGTCGCGGATTTGGATCTCGACGACGTTCAAGCCGAAGCCGTACTGACCTTCTTGAACCACATTGAATCCACGCGAAGCAACTCCGCCGTGACGCGGAACTGTCGTCTGGCGGCGATCCGTAGCTTCGTGCAGCACCTTCTGCGATACGACGTAACGCGCGCCGGCCAGTACGGTCGCATCCTGGCGATTCGGACCAAACGGACGACTCATAGAGCGGCGCCATACCTCGAGCCGGAAGAGGCCCGGGCCGTGATTGCCGCGATCGACACCAAGTCTCCACGTGGCCCTCGCGATCATGCGCTACTCCTGCTCCTTTACAACACGGGCGCCCGTGTCAGCGAAGCGTTGGCGGTGCGCTCTAGCGACCTTCGGCTGGATCGCCCTCCGCAGGTGCGATTACTGGGTAAGGGAAGGAAGGAGCGTATCTGTCCGCTCTGGCCAGAGACAGCGTCGGCCTTGCGTCGCATCATTCGCGCTGAAGGCAGCAACGACGTCCTTTTCCAAAGCCGGAAGGGCACGCCGCTCACCAGGGATGGCGTTGCCTATTTGCTGCAGAAATACGTTCGCCTGGCGTCACAGAGCACCTCGGCACCACGGCTTCGCCGCGTGACGCCGCACATGCTCCGTCACAGTTGCGCGGTCGCCCTCCTGCAAGCGGGCGTCGATGTAACGGTGATTCGCGACTACCTTGGCCACGCGTCGGTCAGTACAACCAGTCGCTACATCCCCACGAACCTGCAAATGAAGCGCCAGGTGCTCGACGCATTCTGGAAGCGGGCCGGACTCGCTCCAACTGGGGCCCGGAAGTGGAACCCGTCGCCGAAGCTGCTGGCCTTTCTCCAAGCCCTCTAATGTTATCTGGAGCACACATTGCGCCAGCGCCCGCCAAGCGGCCTCGTACAGTACATTTCCGCGACCTGCTCTGGATAACGCCTGAGTCGGGATAATGCGCCCAACAACCCACGTGCACCATCTTGGGCCCACCGACATCGTCGTAGGCCTGGTAGCCGTCAGTTTGCAGAATCCCTTCCCAGTTGGTGAGAAACTTCCTGGGACCCTCACGCCCGCGGCCCATTCGAAACTCGAACACGGTTTCGCCTCCGGGCGAGCCGTATTGCCACAAGTAGGCTTGATGATTGGCACCGCGTTGGTCGTGCATCTGCACTGGCGCCGTGGTTTCGTCGGCCTGTAAATACGATGCGCGGAGAAGATCCTGGCGCATCGCCGACACAATGGGTTCCAACAGTTCTCCCACGCGCATCACCCAACCGTCCAGCGTCGCGCGGCTGATCTCGACGCCCGCTTCCCGTTCCAGGATGGCTTGTTGACGATACAACGGAAGATGGTCGCAGTACTTCGCCACCACCGTGTCGATCACTACACGATCGCTCGCCAGACCCTTGTCCACGATCCGCGGCTCCAACTCCGGCATGGCCATGGTGGAGCAGTTTGCGCACGCGCGCTTCTCACGCTTGGTCACACGCACGAACCAGCGCGCCGGTTCGTGATCCAACTGTTCGCTTTCGTCGTAGCCGATGATGGCCGTTTCGGCACCGCAGTTCTTGCAATTCACATCCGCGCATGCAATCCGTTGTTCCACTCGCGGCAGATTCTCCGGCAACGGCCGTCTGCCCGGATGCGGTTTCCGTTTGCGCGCGGGCTTTGGCGGAAGCGGTTCGCGACGCGCTTCGGCTTCGACTTCCTCGCCCGTGGCGCTGGGTTCTTCCTCCGCCAGCAGCTCCAGTTGCAGATCGCTCAACGTTTCGCTGTGCGGCCCCAGGAACTGAATGCGCCGCTGCCGCAGCCGCTCTTCGAGCACTTGAATCTTCAGGTGCGCCCATTGCAACTCCCGTTCCAGCATCGTGATGCGCAACTGTGGATTGAAAGCCGCCATCGGAGAGATGTCCCATAGTACGCGAACTTTCGAAAATGTTCCAGAACATTTTCAAGCGCTCTTGCGATACCACGCTCGAGGCTTCGCCTGTTTCAAGTCGAGCCCGTTCACCAGCATCGCCAACTCCTCGGCCCGCATCGTCACGCTGCGCTCGTTCTCCGCTTCCGGCCATCGAAAACGCCCCTTTTCAAGACGTTTCGCGCACACCCATAATCCACTGCCATCCCACGCCAATGCCTTCAGGCGCGTTTTTGTTTTATTGGTGAACAAAAACAAGTGTCCGCTTAACGGGTCTTGTCCCAGATGATCCCGCACCAGCCCGTGCAAGCCTTCGAACCCCTTGCGCATGTCGATGGCTTCCACTGCGATGTAGATCTTGGTCGCCAGTCCCAGTCCGAACATCACGCCCTTTCGGCGATCCGTATCAGACGCGCCAACTCAACATCCGTGAACCGCCACGAGCATTCGATGCGCCTTCCGTTTACTAGACTGAGCGAAAAGCTCGCTCCCGATTCCGCGTTGGCCACCTCGACCGCCACCATGCGTGGACGCCGCGCTTGTCTCCGCGGCTTGACGGCGTGCTCCCGCCGCCAGTAATCGAACGTCGTCAAGGCTATGCCACGTTGCTGACAAAACTCCCGCCGCCCCAGTCCGCTGCCGGCAAACTCCTCCAGCATTCCCCGCATCTCTGCTGACCGTTTCGTCTCTTTACGCATGCCGCCATCTTCGGCGATCTTCGGCGCTCGTTCAAGATGGGTTCCTCAGACGCTTACAGTCGTTTCGTCGTATTTTTCCGGGCCGATGCCTTCGGGCTCTTGGGCCGTGAACACTTCGCCGCACAGATTACAGCGCAGACGGTCGAGTTCATACACCGTGGCAGCCAGCGGTGCTTGCCCCACCATCCGCACCAGCACGCGGGACTCTTTCTGCGGATACACTTTGCCTTTCACGCAGGCTGGACAAGAATCGCCCGCCTTCATGGTGGGATGCCGCACCGCGACTCTCTTGGCGCCGATGTACGACGAAGCGCCGTTGCGGCCGTGGCCTTTTGCGGGTTCCGGATCATTTTTAGGCGCGGATGTTTCGGGGTGCCCTAAAACAGCTTTGGTCTTTTCCGTAGTGCGCAGTGGAGGCAGCATTCCCACCAGCGCATGTAGCGCGGCTCTGAGCTTTTCGCTTTCCGACTCGCTCAATGGCACGTGAGTGCCGCGCTCGATGATTTGGTCCAACTCTTCCAGATTCACGTCCACCCGCGGGCGTTTCATCGTTGCAGAATCTCCCGGAACTTGCGATGCAGGGGCAACCCCATCATCTTCTTCACCGGACGAGTCGGCTCGAAGGTCGGTGCACGATGCCCCCGTCCGATCGTGGAGCCGATCTGTTGCCAGTTGGCCGCGCGATAGCAAGTGCCCGCAAAGCGCGACGTGTCCACAAACGTCTCCAACCAATAAATCGGGTGGGCGTAGATGCGCTGCCAATCTTGGCGAACGATCCGGGCCATGCGCCCCAGAATGTGCGATGCCAGATGCGGCACCCTCACCCACGGCAGAATCAGGAAGCGCGTGTTGTAGGCCAGCAGATGTACGTTGCGCTCGCGCGCTTCCTCGCTCCAGCCCAGGTAGCGGTCCCGCAGCTTGAGATGCCGCGGCGCGGTGGAGCAGCAGCAGGAGCCCGCGGCATACCATGTCACGCAATGCGCCATTGGCCTGCTTCCACTGCCAGGCTTGGCAGAGTTGCCGCGATAGCTTCCAGCGGCTCAGTTGGGGATGATCGGTGATGTGTTGACGGATGAACGCGATCTGTTCATCGCTGATGCTCTGGCCCCGATAGCACCACCGTATGCTCATGGCAGCAGTGTGACAGAAAGAGTTTCAGAACGTAAGTGAAAAATGATGCTGCGTCCACGGAGCTTCCTTCACTGGATCCGCCCCACTCGGGAGCGGCATCGACGTCGGGGTTGCCGGCCGCAAACAACACTTGCGCTTGATGCACACGCAGTGGTTTGCTGGCCTCACTACTCTGCGGCCACCAGCGGAAGCGCCCTTTCGATAAGCGTTTGGTCGCCAGCCAGAATCCCTGCCCGTCATAAACCAGGATCTTGATCGAGGTCGCGCGACGGCTGCGGAATACAAACACGCAGCCCGAAAACGGATCGGCATTGAGTTTCGCCCGGCATAACTCGGCCAACGAGTCTATGCCTTTGCGGAAATCGACCGCCTCCACCGCCACTAGGATCCGCATCTGCGGCGTGATGGCCAGCATGCCTTAGGATGCTGCAAACGCGCGAATCAGCTCTGCCAGTTGGCTAGTCGCGATCCCCTTCAACTCCAGCCGCAGCTTGCCGCCCTGCCGCGATTCGACCTCTACCAGGCAACTGTTCCCCGTACCCGTGCTGGCCGCTAGCAACTCCACGAATGCAGGTGCGCCACTGCCGCCCTGCGGCTGCCGGCGCGGAGACTTACCCGGCTTTACTTGCGCGCGAGGCTCGAATCGATCCGTCCACTTCCGAAGACTCGGCCGTTCCACAGCCAGCGCCTGCGCCGTAGCTTCGATCCCGTCCCGCCTCGCCAACTTCGCGGCTCCGGCCCACAGTTCCTCCGGCAGTCGCGAACGCACCGCGTGCGTCCTGCGAAACTCTTCAAACCTCCGCCGCAACTGCTCCACATCCTCGCGATCGCTAGCCGCTTCCTGTGTCATATCGCCAGGCCTCCTGCCTCGACACACGCTAGCAGCTATCCTCAATCGCAGTCACGCAAGCTTGCCGGAAACTCACGGTACACCCGCACACTGGCCGGCAGGTGGATCATGCCCGCTGTGCTGTCAGCACCATGCGCAAGCTTATCGCGTCTACTCTGGCGCCGATGCGCAGCCGCTCGCCGCTGGCCAGTATCAGTTCCAGACCCCCTTCGCTTGCAGGCTCCTGCCGCGCCGGTCTGCTCTCCACCAACGCGAAACGCATCGGCTGCTGCTGCTCGCGCAGTCGCTTGCGCCAGTAGTAAAACAAATGCTGTCCGATACCCTGTGCCTCACAATACCGCCTGACACTTACTCCACTGCGCTCGTGCTCGGCGATCCGTCCGTGCCACTGATTTTTGTTGGAGACCGCTTTCTCCTCGTCGTTCGTTTCAGTCATGCGACTACTATGCAACCCTTCCCGATCTATTGGGAAGAGGAGTTCATCGGACGCTTACGAATGAATGCCGCGACGGTCCTGTCTCACCGCAAATCGCCAGTGTATGCCACCGAAGGCTGTGAGGCATGGAACCGGGTGCTATTAGCGAAACCGCGCCATCGAGCGATCAAGCTTAGCAGCCCGTGGTCTCCAGACACGAGCTCTTCACTCTCTGCGATTGCGACCCGTCGGCGTCGAGCTGCCTCCCAAGTTGTTTAGCGGTTTACGTGCGCCCCGTTTGAAATCTTGTCCAAGGCTGCCCTGGCACTTGCTGCGTACGAGGCATTGGGATCATCCTGTAATGCCTTCCGCAGGGAGCGCTCGGCCGCATTAAAATGACGACCGGCCATATATGCCATGCCCAGGTGATACTGGCATATTGGGTTATTCGGAGTTTTTTGAGCACATTCATTTAATTGAATAACGGCCGATTCTGGTGATCCTAATTTATAGTAGGCCCATCCGAGGGTGTCAGCCACATTGGGAGAGTCGGGCATCTTTTGCCTTGCCATCCGCGCCAGTGACAATGCGATGTTCACGTCCCCACCATGCTCGAGGTAAAGAAAAGCAAGGTTATTCGCCACGAGCGGGGACTCAGGGTCAACCTCATGGGCCTTCTCACAAAGCTTCTTTGCCAGATCCCAATTGCCTTCTTTCTCGTACAGTCTTTCCAGAGCCACGTAATTGCCGACGCTACGTGAGTTCGCATTGATCGCGTCCTGAAGGTCGCCCTTAGCTCTATCCACTGAACCCTGCGCCAAGTGGATCTCGGCCAACAAACTGTAACTTTCTGATCGCCGTCGATCCAGCGTGATCGCTTGCTTGGCGCTCACTTCTGCTTTTTCAAAATCGTTTTGGCCGAAATACACCACTGCCAGCAGGAAGTGAAGACCAGCGTTCTTTGGGTCTTGCTCAATGAATTTCGAAATCCGCTGCAACACTTCTTGGGATCTTCTTTCTTGGACGAGAAGGCTCACCAGCATGGTCAACGCTGGCAAAGAAGTCGGGTCACGATCCAATACGACCTGAAGGTGTGCCTCTCCCTCCTTCGTGGCTCCCTTCGCAAGCATGACCTTCGCGAGAATCAAGTGAGCCGGGAATAAGTTCGGATTCGCCTTAAGGGCTTCACTGGCCATCTGGAGCGCCTCTTCGTAATTGCCAGTATTCGCGTTGAGCTCCGCTAAAGCGAGTTGGGCGTCTGTCATTTGGGGACGCAGTTGTAATGCGTGCACCCAAGATGACTTGGCCTGTGATGGAAGACCGAGAGCGTTCTGAGCAACACCCAGGAAGTAGTAGCTAGGTGCGGATTGGGAATCGGCTTTGAGTACTTTCTGGAGATCCGTTAACGCCTCCTGATATTTGCCTTCTGCTAGGAGGATTCGACCGTTGAACAAGAGGCCTTGCGGATCCCCGGCGTCGGCTTTAAGTAAGTCCCTATTGAGGGCCTCGCCCTCCTTGATTTGTCCCAGTTCAAACAGGGTATCGATCAGGAGCTTCTTAACGGCCGTGTCCTTCGGTTTGGCGGTCAAAATCGCCCGAAACTCGTCGGCCGCCCTATCGTTTCGACCGATGAAGACATAGAAGAGGGCAAGAGCTCGGTACGCCTGCGGATCTTCGGGTGCGATCGCCTTGAGCTCTGTGCACACTTTCTCGGCATCAGCCACTCTTCCGCTTGCCATATAGACTGGTACCAGAAAAAGTCGTGGAAGCACCGCTTGGCGATCCAGTTGAATCGCCGCTTTCAGCTCCGCTTCAGCCTCGGACATTTTCCCGACAGAAAAATAGAATCGGCCTAGCGCCACGCGTGCCTGCAAAGACTTCGGGTTCGCCTGAACATCCTTTTTGTAGATGCCTTCGGCCTCCGCGGGCTGACGCGCGGAAACATAGGCTGCACCGAGGTTCAAATAACTATCCACGCGGTGTGGATCGATCTCAATCGCTCTCTGGAATTCTCGAATCGCCTTCGGAAGGTCCCGAGTCGCAACGTACGTCGCGCCTAACATTTCCCGAGCCCTAATATTTGCCTGATCTGCTGCAAGCAGTTTCTCAGCGAGCTGTTGGGCCTGCCGGTACTGTTGCCCCGCGAGCAGCAGCCCCGCGAGCTGTAGCTCGGCGTCTGAGTTCTTAGGGTTCAGACCTACGGTCGTCTCCAGTTCGCGGCGAGCCTCGTTGAAATAGGCCAGCTTCAAGTATGCCTTTGCAAGTTGATAGTGCGCTTGCTCGAATTTGGGATCCAGGCTGATGGCGTTTCGAAATTGGATTTCCGCCGCACGGTAATTACTCTCTTTCAAGTACTTCTCACCGCTATGCAAGTATTTAAGTTTCTTTTTATTCGGATCAAACGTACAGGCCGCCAGCAACATTACGGCAAGGGACAGGGCGAACAAGAGCCACTTCTTCTCGACTGAATGTCTCATTTTGTTGTGCCACTCCTCCCACTGCTCATCTTTTGTAGGGGCATATTTGCGTTTGATCTTGCCTGCTCTCTTCGAGGTTGAAAGCCCGCAATCAGTATCCAAAATCCGACATTTGCGCCCAGGAACTTCGGCCGTTGACATCGGTACATGGTTGAAGAAGGTTTGGTTCGGCTGCAACAACCGGCCCAATCCAGGCAGCTGTGCGCGTTCCCGAGTATTGGAACGGCTCGGACTGGCTCGGCCTTTTCACCCTCATGTCAACTGCGTTCGCGATGACGATCCATCTCGAGGTGCTGAAGCCGCACATGGGCGATGAAACTGCCAGTTGGCCCAATTTCTGACAGGCCGCGAAGACTCTTAGTGGCGTGGATTGGATCAATAATCCTACCGAGGACGCACCAGCCAGAGTGTACAAGTGCCTCCGATCGCTCCCGTAATGCCTCCGGAGACGGCCCAGATGATCGCCCAGACGATGAACGGAGCTACGCGGTGTCCGAGAGCCAGGTAACCACCGATGATCGAGCCGAGATACGGACCTATTACCTTACCACCGACCAATAAGAACCCCGCAGCAACCGTTCCGCCGAGTTGCCAGGCCACGACGACCACGGAGATCCGAACTGCTGGCAAAAAGCGCCTGATTACGAGTCCGGAAATCACAGCGCCGACGGTACCCATCAATAGCCACCCCAAGAGAATTCCATAATTAGCGAACGCTGCACTGACCATCCCGCCCACGGACCAGCCGATGACGACCGAGAGCAGCTGTTTGCCTTCCAGGCATGGCCGAGCTAACCGGAAGACCAAGGCGGTAAGTAGGCCGCCGATGCTTCCCAAGAGAAGCCAACCCAAGTTGGGCTGATAAAAATAGACTACGGATAGACCCGCGGCCCAGCAGAAGCCCCAGCCCGCAGTGGTCAAAATAACCAATAGCCAGCTCACAGCCTGTGGCCGGTAGACTGTCGAGCGGAATTTGGGGTGAGCGCCGCGGGCTTCACCTGGGCCTCCGGTCGAGTCCAATAAGCGAAGACTGCCTCTGCCTGCAACTTCGGCTGGAGGGCGCCAATTTCGCGAGTTCTCTTAGTGCTGGGAATCTGGTGTGAGCGTGGCTCACTGTGAAGAACTTCAGTCTCAGGAACGAGGGAGGCGCGCCAAACGCGAACCTCGTTTCGTGATGGATCGAGGTTCGCAGGTGCCAGCGATCAGGCTGTGGACTCGCGATCCAATGCGATTCAGGCTTTCGTGGAAGACTGTTCGGACAAGCGCGAGTCGGTACATCATGGCCCCAAGAGACGTTCCGAGCGTATTCGTGATCAGGTCCGTCATACCAGACTGCCGTGTTGGCAGGTAAGCCTGCAAGATTTCAATTGTAAGACTGATTGTTGCTCCGAGAGTAATGGTTGCTAATGCCGCGCGCTTGATTGGTCGTGCTGACGAGAAGTAAGCGTAAGAGAAGAACCCAAAGGGAATGAAACCAGCTATGTTAATTAGGACGTTCTTCCAATAGCCCCAATCTGGCTGGAATTCCTTCCAAGGCGGCTCCAGAAATATCTCGTGCAAGATCAAATACCTTTGTGGAATATACAGATCGACTCCCTGAATGACTTGGTTATGGATGACGTTCCCAGTGTGCTCATTAAATAAGTACATCGCAACATTACGTTCATCTTCGTCAATGTCGGGTCTTCCCTTTTTCGTCCAACCTTCATAGTGTTGAGATACCTGTGCCGCCGTGAGGTCTTTATTGTAAATCGCAAGTCCACGCAACTGACCGGACCAGCTATCGCTTGACACGGGCGAGTCGCCAACGACTAGTTGACCTGTGCAATCTTTGCTGGAAAACCGAAACTGTGGAGAGGTCCTAACCAACGCGCCATCAATATAAATCGCTGTTCCCTGAGCGTCTGATGCTATCGTTATGAAAACCGGTTTTTCCTGGCGGAAAATGTTCTCGACGTACATTCTTCTGGTTCTCGTTTGATGATCGTTTCGAATTTGACTTTGCAATACAAGGTCAGTGTTAGATTGGTGCAGCGAGAACTTGACAGAGTCCCTAGGAGTGTAAAACGCAAAGAAAGTATTCGTGTCATGAGTGAGACCAGGCTGCAACCAGATTTCCAGGCTACAGGATGATTCATCTTGTACCTTAATCATCTTGAGCAGGCCGGAGCTCAACGCAGTACCGTACTCCCCGAAACGGATACCGTTCTCGCTTCTCAGCCAGCTCACTTCGTTCTTAGGACTATGGAACGGCCAGAGCCCCGCTACCAAAATGCCGCATAAGACGGCGAAACAAAGGACGCCCGAAATGCTCGCTCTTGCTAAATTCATACTTGACTGGTTGTACTTCATCGCTCACGTCGCCGTGTAGCCCGTGGCAGCGACCGATTGGAGCTCTCGCCGACATCCGGGAACAGGAGGCTGATAGGCTTTCGATCAAAAAGAAGCTATTCTTGAAACCGACTCAACCGCACATCGCCGTCGGTAGAATTCTCCAATCTAAAGATCGACTGGATCCTTTTGAACACGAGCTACATAGCTGCTCAATTGCATCCACAGTGGAAGACATGCTCAAGACTTTCAGCGTTGTTTTTCTCACGACCTGTAAGCTGAGACGCTTGTTATACTCTGGTTTCTGACCAAATGCGAAAGAGCGCAGCGACGTGCCGGACAAAAATTCCGGGCATCTTGCGCCAACGATAAACCTGGGTGACACCGGCCGAGCGAAGGCGATGATGAACAGGCATTTCTTTGATCTTGTAACCCCGCCGATGGACACGCGCTACAAACTCCCACCAGAACCCCTGTTGCATCGCTCCAAGTTCATCCACCAACCGCAGCGCCACGGACTTCTTCATTAGAACGTAAGGACAACTGGGGTCGTGAACGGGCGCCCGAAACACGAGCTGGTAAATACAGTAGAAGAAACGCGACAGAGTCCGGCGCACGACATTGTCGGCACGTTCAACGCGCCATCCAAGAACAACGTCGTGAGTACGAGCCTCCCAAAACCCCCAGAAGTCCTTTGGATCGCACTGGCCGTCCGAATCCAGGCACAACAAGTATTCGGATTGTAGCATGTGCATCCCGTCACGGACGGCTCGCGAGTATCCCTTTCTAGTGTCGCTCAGGTTCAACCGCAGCGGTAATTGTTGCGCAAGTTTCCGAAGAATCTCCTTCGTGTTGTCCTTGCTTCCATCTTCACAAACGATAAAACCAACGTTAAGGGAAGGCGTGAGCTCGTGATAGATCTCGCGAACTGTCGCCTCAATACTTTCCGCCTCGTTGTGAACGGGTAAGAGGATCTCGACATCTGGAATCGCCATGTGTCACCTTGCTTTCTCGTACTCAGTCGGCCGCTGCAGCCGAGCTCGTGAACTTTGAATTCTGGACTTGCCTTGCAATCCAGCAATATGTCTTCTCCAAACCCTCGCGAAGAGGTCGACTGGGCGCCCATCCTAGTCGCTCCCGAATCAAGTGGTTATCGGAGTTGCGGCCTCGAACACCTAATGGGCCATCAATGTGCCGGATAACCAATTTCTTGCCGGCAATATCCATGATGAGCTCAGCCAGACGGTTGATGGTGACCATTTCTTCCGAGCCGATATTTACCGGACCCGTGAAATCGGAGCCCATCAGACGCCGCACGGCTTCGATGCATTCATCGATGTAAAGGAAGGACCGAGTTTGCTTTCCGTCACCCCAGATTTCGATTTCCCCGCCTTCCAAAGCCTCGGCTACCTTTCGGCAGAGTGCAGCAGGTGACTTCTCGCGTCCCCCATGCCAAGTACCTTCGGGGCCAAAGATGTTGTGAAACCGCGCCACTCGGACTTGCACGCCACTGTTGCGCATGTACGCCAGGTATAGGCGTTCGCTGAACAGTTTTTCCCATCCGTATTCGCTGTCTGGCGCAGCAGGATATGCGGAATCTTCAGAGCACTTCGGATTATCGGGATCGAGTTGATTGTATTCCGGGTAGATACAGGCCGACGATGAGTAGAAGAACCGTTTCACGCCAGCGCGACAACCACATTCGAGAAGATTCAAATTGATCGTCGCAGAATTATGCATCACGGCAGCGTCATGCTCGCCGGTGAAAATGTACCCCGCGCCACCCATATCGGCCGCGAGTTGATATACCTCTTCAATCCCTTCCACGACCTCTCGAACTACGCAAGGATCGCGAAGATCACCGATGACGAATTCATCAGACAAAGGCTCGGCAAATTCGTGTCGTTTGAGATCGACTGCGCGAACCCACAACCCCTCACTCTTGAGGCGTTTCACCAGATGTCCGCCGATGAATCCGCCAGCGCCACTTACCAATACTCTCTTCACTTGTAATCCTCCTCTGCTACAGAACTTAATGAGACCCGAACTTCATGTTTTCGCCTTGGTGGCCTATGACGAACAGCGGTAAGGGAATAAATTAGGCTAATGAATATCAGGTCTGATAACCGCATAGACGTAAACTCTAGTGCTTACTTATCGCCGGTCCATGCGATCTCAAGAGGGCCACGGCAAACTGGGGTCCTCGTGAAACTGACACGCAAGGCAATCGTCCAAAACGCAAAACATAATTGCATTTGCAAACACACATGTCTTCACTGGCGAAACCTCATGCAGCATTGGTGGATTAGGGAGCACGTGCAAATAAAGTACTAGTACCGTCGTCTAAAACGAGCTGGTTAAACAATCGCAAGTTCATGGAAAAAGTTTTTGAAGCTCACAAAGCTGGCAGCATCATGAGGCGGTAATGGCGCGCCGGGCAACTGTGCATAACCGCAAGCTCACGTGTAACGTGCCCATATCGATTTCTGATGTGCACGCATTGCTCCATCGCGAGGTCCATGCCGTGTAGAGCTACCGCAAACGTAGCCCTCACCAAAGCATCCCAAAGCCACAGCCAGTAAGATAGGCGTCGCGACCTTGTTCGGAAATGTGCCCAGGTATTAGTTTTCATTTTCGACATTCCGACATGCGAAAAGTATATAGACCTTCCAGAAGATCCACTCTGGCTTTCGCGTCTGAAACTTCCCGTCGATCAGCAATGCTAACCAACCTTGGCTTCTGAGGCTACGTCGATCCGTAAGGAATCGATCATATGACCTACCCTAACCGCCAGACAATCGAGGTGTCAGGTCAGGCGATGACTAAGACTTAGAGGTTAAGTCTAAACGGATCAGAAGATCGCTGGCATGCATTTGTTAGATCTTACGCCAGGCACTAATGCAAGGGACGCAGGTTGTAGGCGCATAAACTCTTAATATATGCAAACAACTTCGCTGCTCGCTCTGAAACGCTCGCGGCCATATTGGTGTTCTCAATGTCTTAGTTCAGACGTCTGCTCGGGTAACGGCGCGTTGCGACGAAGGACGAAAACCTGATTATCTGCGATCGGGAAAATCCGAGCACCACGCTCAGAGTAGGCTGCGGAAATTTCCTGATGACCATTACATTGCAGACAGATAACGACACAGACCGGCTGAGCTCTGTCTGGAACCACGTATCGGGCGCTCAGATTCTTCACACCGACGTACTGGAAGCGAGGGTTGCTGTTATCCCCGTTCAGCATCGCGAACAGTGGGTATACATAGAGCGATTTTGGACTACTTACCAGCTCTGAAGCATTCGTTGGAATGTATGATTCTATGCCTATGTCACGACATCCCGCCCAGAGGACGGTGGCCGCAATACGCTCGTACACGGGCTCCAACTGCTGGTGCATATCTGCAAAGTAAAGCTCACTCCTGGAATGATATATATCTACGACCCGCTCCCACGGTACATAAGAACGGATTCTGTTGGAGACAACACAGGGCAAAGCGTAAATAAGGAGCAAACTGGCCACTAGAGCAGATCGTTCTGGCAAGTAGCGCTCCAGGAACAAGCCCACAACTGCACCAGACAGCGCAAATAAGGGCAAATGATGTCGGCTTCCCCACTCCTGCCAACGCAAAAGCGTACAGAAAAGTAGGAAAGCCCCGAGGGTACTCGTTAGGTACCAGCGAAGTTTGTCGTTGGCCGCACGCCGCCATCGAATGATGACCAACAGTAATGCAGCAGCGATCATTACAAAATGTAAGGGGTTGCCGGCATGAATCTCGTGCAAGGAAAAGTGCGCCATGGAGAAAGGACGACCAGGCCAAATCGTAGCCGGATCATTCGGATCTTGGCCGAGGAAGCGGATCGCTCCTCTAATCAGATGACCGGTCCAGTCGTTGGCTGCCTCAACGGGAGTAATCATATGCAGCGAGACGTTCCTGATAACATTTGCTACAACGCGGCCTGGCGTAACTCGATCACTCATCCAGTGCAGGCTTGGCGGCCCATTCGGTATGGGCATTCCTAGTGGAGACCCGGTTAAATCGTAAGCGCGCAAGAGTTGAGGTAAGTTCAGAACCAAAACGATCAGCGCAAGGACTGGCAAGCGTTGCAGTATGCTACGGCGCGAAGACGAAGATCCAATCCACCAACAAGCCAACAACAGCAGGGGAAGATAGACATATGCGGTCCCCTTCGTGAGGAGCGCCACTCCAACGGCTAGTGCGCCGAAAATGTTATTTGCCCAGCCGTCATGGTGTTCTGACGAAAGCACAAAATAAACAGCAGTGACGATCCAAAACGTGACAACCACAGTATTCATGGCGCCCGACGCCTCTAATAGAGCTTCGGGAATTGTTGCTACAAAGACTGCCGCCAGCACTTGCCCCCGAATTCCCGCCCCAAGCTGTTCAGCTATCAGCGAAACTCCGCCAATTGTACCGAGAAAGCAAAAGAACTCTACTAGATTCACCAGTCGATCACTGCCCCACATTAAGTAAAAGTGCAACATCTCATATTCGGCTGCAGGGCCAAACACTAACTGCGCATAATCGGGAGTTGGGTAAAGTCGCACATTGTGATTACTGATCCACATGATCACTCGGGGAAGATGATATTCCATAGCGTCCCCAGTACTTGGCGGAGCAACGACGGCAAGTACCCCAACCGGAATCAGCAGAATCGCAGTGAGGAATAGCAATGCGCGCGCCGATTTAGTCTGTCGTAATCCTCCGAGCGGCTCGTTTTTCGTCGGTTGATCGGAGCGCTGAACCAGGTAGGTAATCCCACTCAGGCAGACGATTAACCAAGCCAATGTGAGCCAACGTGCTGTCAGCAGGGAAGGAATACTCAGGAGCTCCGTAATTAAAATGAGAATGGTCATCCACACAACCGCCGCCTGTAAGGACGCTCTTCGCGATCCCTCTCCAGCAACCCAGAAAATGCACCACAAAACTATGTAAGCGCCTAAAAGAAGAAACATTGGCATCTGATTACGCTTTTTTGCGAACGCGCTTTACGCCTCGCTTAGTGGCGAAGTAGTTCGAGCCAGATCATCGAGTTAATGGCTAGCTCCGATATCGTGATCGCTAAAGACGCAGACCATGGTGATCACACAATATGGCCGACGAGTCCACCGAGCTCCAGAGTTTCATCTCGTGATTCGCCCACCGAACCGAAAGAAAACGGACAATGTTTGCGACTTCATGTATGCACTCGTTTCAGAGATGTCTGCCGAGTCGTTGCCGCAAATGACTCTTCCAACGCGCTAGAGTTGATGCTGCCGAGCCACGACGCTTGCATCTGACGTTCATTTCCAAAGCACTATATTCGCCGGGCGAAAGGCGCCAACCCGTTGAGGAGCAATCTTCTATGGCGTGCGCTATAGTGGAAGCCTTTGGAATAGCAATAATGTTATCCTTCGCGATGAGCCAGTTTAAGGCAACCTGACCCTCTGTTCTTCCTGCTCTGATGGCGACTTGCGCCAAGACTCCTTCAGAATCGGCGGCATGTATCTTAGCGAAGCTCGTCCCGAGGGGGCTATGGGCGATAATAGTGATTTGCTTTTGACGACAGTATTCCAGCAAACCTCCCTCAATTGTTCTATCGATCAAGCTGTAGCGCACTTGGTTTGTGACGATGTTGTACCTGGAGAGCGCCGCTTCAGCGTTCTTGAGGTCTCGGACAGAGAAATTGCTAACACCAATGAAGCGAACTTTCCCTGCATCTACAAGTGCTTCCATCGCGGACATGGTTTCCTCAATAGGAACAGTGTGGTTGGGCCAATGAAGTTGGTATAGATCAATGTATTCAGTATCAAGCCGTTTGAGGCTGTTTTCGGCTGCCGCGATCAGCTCTCGCCGCCGGAAATTTCGGGGTGCAACCTTGGTCGCAACGAAGACCTGGTTGCGACAGCCTCGAATCGCTTGGCCAACGATCCCTTCGGTGCCGTAGATCTCGGCCGTGTCGATAAGGCAAGCACCGTGGTCAATTCCCGTCCGAAGAGGCTCAATCCCTCCCCTGTACCGCCACGTCCCGAGCCCAATGGCGGGCAGTTCCACGTGCGATGATCCTAGTTTTTTAGATTCTACAGTTCCAGTCATGACGTCAACGAGCAACTGTTTGAGAGCTTCGCCAAAACAACCGAACCTACGTGCGTGCCTGCTCACCGACTGACCTGGCAATACGTTTGGGCCTACGTTGTCAGCCCCTTGTAAGCCTTCTTTGCCCAGACCACCGGCGAGACCGCATATGACTTAAGTGCATCAACAACTGGAGACAGCCCAGGTGGTTTCGGGTGCAGACCGAGTTTCCGTAGCAGGAAATTAGCTCGGTACACGTTCGCACGCATCACGTCTTTGAATTGGAAGTTTACGCTCAAAGAGACGGAGACATTGTCGTGATTTTCAAGCCAGTGGGGACAGTTAACAGGAATGTGGACTCCCATACCGGGTGAGAGTCTATAGGAGTGCGCCCGGTGCTGAAGGTCTGGCTTGTACACCGCCGCATTGAAGTCTACCGACCAGAAGCGCTCGACCTCTTCTTCGGGAAGAACGTCGCGATCCTCCCGGTCAAAGACGTGCAGCGTTTTTGTCCCTTGGATCTGCAGCAGAAAATTGCATTCGCGGTCGATATGATATGTGGTCACTCGCTTAGGCGAAGTCACAAAAATGATAATGTCTTCCACCATGATCTGCGAATTTATCTCACCTCCGATGTGCGCTTTGAGTTCCGCTAAACCCCGATCCAAAACGACTCGGTATTCGGGATCACGCTGGGCTGAACTGAAGACGAGCCACGCACCACAATTCTCGATCCGTTCCAACGCTTCCCGTGCCGAGAAAGCACTTTTCGGAATTTCTTCCCATCGTTGATCAACTCGCACGTCGCCGGCATCATAGTGGAGATCCTTTGGCCGCATTGTGAGTGTACGCTCAGCTAGTTCCATGAGTTGCGGAAGTTGAAAAAGACGATTAGCCGCAAGGTTGTGGGAAAGTTCAAAGCTTTTGCGATTGAATTTGGCTTGGAACTGCTCAGGATCGCCCACAACCCATCGATCCGTGACGTCGGGTTTAGAATTCGACATCGTCGTCATCGTGAAACCTTTCTCCTCATAGTGCGAATCGGAGCACCGCCTAGCCGGACTCGGGCAATTGCCGCGATTGCTCCGACCAGGATTAAAATCTGTTCCTATGTTTATCGGTTGACGCGATATTAGTAGAGAGCCTAATTGATGATCTGTCATCGTGGATTACAAACGAGTTTCCATTCCATCCAAAGCGGACTAGCTCAACAGCAGAGAGATGAGGATTTCGCTCCAGCCACTCACGAAACGCACGTTGTTCGCCGGCGTTTGGGTCAGCCCGGAATGCAAACCAATCGTCAAAAAGGACCAGTGTGCCATATTGCAAGTATGGAGTGAGGAAGTTAAGCACAGCACACGTAGAACTGTAGAGATCGCAATCTACCCATACGACAGCAGCTTTGCGGAGATTGATGAGGCGGGGATTGTCGGCCGTTAAGGAGTCCTCAAACCAGCCAGGAACAGAGTGCACGCGTTTCATATCAGCGCCTGTGCGACGCACATTCTTGAGGAATTCACGCTCGCTGTATTTATACACTCCTTCCTTGAACCATTGGTGTCCGGCGGCATCTAGCTCGTCGTTCTTCGGAAGGCCAGAAAACGAGTCAAAAGCATAGAAGTTCATCCGTAGGCCGCGTTTCTTTGCCAAATAGCAAGCTGCAGCGAAGGCCCGACCTCTCCATACGCCGAATTCCAGGTAGTCTCCTTCCAACTTCGAACTGCGAGCGTAATCCATTGCTCGACCCAATGCCACCTCACGCGTGAATCCGGATGAGAACTTTGCGACGTGCTTAACCCCGAACCAGAAGTATTGTAATGGTCCGAGCAGTTTCTCGATCATAAATGGTCAGCCGCCCCGCCCTCATTTACCGGGTGCCTTGGACGTGGTGGCGCCTCCAAAAAACATTCAGAGAGTTCGAACTTATCCCGCTCTTTACCTCACGCTTCCCACATTTCGCACGGGGACCGTCATCGCCGGTCTATTCAATCTCGTTCTGATACCCAAATCATCGGCCTTTTAGCAGCGCTAGCGCACTGAAGTTAATCGAACATGATCTATTGATTTCCACTGAGCCTTCGACCGGTTACGAGTCTGAGCGCCTTATTGTAAACTCTCCCGCCAAATTGGATCGGTATCGCCGCGTGCATGGCACCGGCTTTCAGAGCGTCAAGCCCAGGATTCGCGCCGGGAGGGGAAGGCTCGCGCCCGATTCTACGAAGGCAATAGTTAAAGGCTCTCGTGCGACCTAAAGAGCGTGAAGCATCAGTTTCAAACACAAATGTATAAGAGATTGAACGGGACTTGCCAGTCTGCACCCAGTGGGGCGCGTTCTGAGGTTGATGCAGCCCCTCCCCAGGGACAAGACTGAACGCATGCTCGCGGGCTGTGTCAAGTCTGTTGAAGTCGACGTTACCAATGTCGACTCTCCCGCGTATGTAGAAGCGTTCCAGTTCATCTTCGCTAGCACAGCCTGGTGAATATACGTGATAAAACTTTTCACCTTCAATCTGAGAGAAGAACCCGGCCTCTGGGTCAAAGTGAACCGGTGTAGTGGTCGAACCGGAACTTATCAAGATTGCAGATTCTAAACGACGGACGTGCTGCCTCCCAAGGCCGTTCTCAAAGTCGATTACCTGCTCAAAGAGTATCTCCAGCAAATCTCGAAAACGCGTGTCGTGATCTTCCGGGCGCTTGAGTAGAACTCGGTAGTAACCTTTATCCAGGTTTGCTAGAGCTTCCTGCGGCTTGATACCACCATTTGGCACGGAATAGAATAAAGTCCCCGGCGCTTGCGCGCTTCCGGCAATAAAGTAGTCTCTTGGTGACCCTGAGAACTTCTCCGCAAGGCTCCGCAGCGAATCGAAGCGAAAGAGGTCGAGATCACTCAAGTTGTGAGTAAACCCAAAGGGTTCGCGATCGAAAGATCGACGCAACATATCCCGATCCAAATCTAGCCGAGCACTGACTCTGCTTGGACTAACCGGACCTTTGGAGTCCGGGTTCACTGACATGTTCTTTACGACACTCATATTTCTCCTACAGAAGTCTCCCTACAAAACATTGCAATTGGCTACCAGGCATCAGCGTACGGCTGTGATTGGACCCCCGACATCCCGATTCTTCCGACCGGTTGGGCCTATAAGGGACTCTACAATGTCAAGATAGACCGACAGGTTGTCGTTCCATTGGTACTTCTTTGCAAATTCCGTCGCACGGCGGGCTAAATTCTCTCGAAGTGCAGGGTCCCGAATCAACAGTAACATCGCATCGGCAAGGCTTTGTTCATCGTTCGCGTGGAAGAACGTCGCGACAGAATCGTTGAAATAATACCTATCGATCGTTGTGTCCGGAAGTATTACTGGAACGCCCATCGTCATGAATTCGAGGCTTTTCGTGCTAAATGCTTCGTCACCAAAGACGTTACTTCGCTTGGGTACTATGCCGAGGTCAGCATTTTCCATGATCGAGGAAATCCGATCAAGGGGAACCGAGCCCTTCACAAACACTCTCTCCTGCAATCCGAGTTCGACGATCAAAGCCTTCAGAAACTCGAGCTGCTCTCCGGAGCCGTAAATATGAAAGTCCACCTCTGGCGCGGCATCTTTTATCATCAAAAAGGCCCTAACTGCAAGGTCGACACCCTGGTGAAAATTGAGCGACCCTGGATACAGAATAATGAATCTCTTTCCTCCCGACTGTTTCCCTCGTCGTTTAAAGAACTGCGTGTCCGGCATGTTTAAGATCGTAGTGACCTTTGATTTTGTTCCCAATCTTTGCTGGAGTCGTTTCTGCCATATATGATTGGAGGCAATTATATGGTCAGAGAAAGCAGCCGACATTCGCTCGACAGCGACTAGTAGCTTGAACGTCAGCGAACTGGAAGAGACGCCAAACTTGCTGGCATAGAACTCAGGCACGATATCATGGATGTCAAGGATTAGTTTGGATCCTGTAAGTTTCGGATACCATGCTGCGAATACCTCGAAATCTGGCACGGAGTGTATATGAATGAGATCGTACGGCTCCTTGAGTTGTTCCCAAATGAGTGTAAACATTGAACGCAAGAAAAACAGCAATAATTTTCGGAGGTATGCCAACTTAGTGTTTTCGTTCTTGATTCGGCGCTGAATACGAAATACGCGAACACCATTAATGACATCCTTCCTCTTGGACTGCCCTTCCCACAGGAGCGCCAGGGCATCTACGCGATGCCCTCGTTTGACCAGTAGCTCAGCATATCGACGCACGCGACTGTCCTTTTCGTAGAAGGTGTATGCGACCATGCATACTCTCATGGATAGGCCTCCCGAAAACACAAGGTCGTTTCAGGCCTCTGCACGTAAGCACCGTGATATTCAGTCTTCGCTTTGTCGATTGACTCCCTTAACATCACCGCCAATTGCTTCACAAACGGCTCAAGGAGCATGCCCGTAGGATAAACGGGCAATGTGACAATCTCCTCGCCCGACAGGGCTAGTTGGTCCCACTTCAGTTCGGTCCCGCCGTATCTTTTGTACTGCTTCATCGGGCGAAAGTCGGTGATAACTCCGGGATAGGGTCTCGGAACGTAGTTTAATATTGCCGTGTCATTCGCTTCCCAAAGTTGCGCCAACAGTAGAAACTCCGATCTAGGCTGGGTGGTGTTCTTTGTGAGATGTCGGAGGACCATACCGCGCCACACGCTGGATCGACTTCGCAGCACCTTGAGCTTTTCATGTAAGAACCGGATCTTATCTTTGAAGTTCAGGAGTAGGAAGTTCCCTGCATGGAAAACTAGTCTCTGCCCCTGGTGGAGCGCCTGATCCCAGATCGACTCGGCACCAACTCTTGACCAGTTCATGGTATCGAACAACGCCAAGAGCGCGACTTCCTCGCCTTGTGCCTTGAACTGCTGGGCCATTTCCAGGGCGATCGTCCCACCCATGCAATATCCACCTAGGAAATACGGTCCTTGCGGCTGAACTCTCCGGACCTCTCTTACATACAGTGACGCCATATCCTCAATCCGCGTTAGCAGCGGGCGCTCACCGTCGAGGCCTTGAGATTGCAAACCATAAACCGGCTGATCAGAACCCACGTGTCGCGCAAGGTCACGATAGATCAGTACGTTCCCTCCTGCGCCATGAATACAAAAGAGCGGAGGGCGTGAATCGCCCCGCTGTATTTCCACGAGAGGGGACCAGCCATACGCGGTGCTGCTGCCTTTAAGAATGCAAGCAAATTCTTCGATCGTCGGCGCTTCGATGAGAGTGGAAAGCGGCAATCTTACGTTGAACGCCTTCTCGATTTGGGTGAACAGACGCACCGCCAGAAGCGAACTGCCTCCAAGTTCGAAATAATTGTGATGGAGACCGATAGGCCGTACTCGGAGAAGATCCTCCCAGATCTTGATCAATTGTCTTTCGGTTTCGTCTGGCGAAATAGTAGATTCGATTTGAGGAACATTGCGCGTCTGCGTGGGTTGCGCTCTCTTCTCCACGACAAGCGGCAGGTCGGATAATCGCCGTTCTGGATCCGAAGCGAAGGTAGTAAGCACGGCCTCGTAATAACGGAGGACCCGCTTGATCGTGTCTGCCTTGAGCCGTTCAGGGTTGTACTCCAATTGTGCGCGGACTCCCTCTTGACGTTCCAGGAGCCCCATTTGTAACTCAAAATGCGTCCCCAAGCCGAAATCCGGCATGGGCGTTATGGTCAAATTGTCCAACTCCCGCGGCTGTAGAAATGCTTTTTGGTAGAAAAAGTAGCATTGTGATAGGGGGTTTCTGCCCCCTACCGACTGGACTTGTAATTTCTCAAGAAGCACCTCGAAAGGCAAATCCGCATGGCTGAGTGCTTCTAGTGTGGCGTCGCGGACGCGTCCAAGCAACTCACGTAATGTGGGATTCGCCGACAAATCCAATCGCAGTGTTACTGGCCCGGCAAAGGGCCCAATGAGCGGCTCGGTCTCGGTTTTTCGGTTAGCAACTGGCGAACTAATCAAGATGTCTTCTTGACCGGTGTATCGATTTAGCAGAGCGGCATAGCCCGTCAGCATCACCATGAACATCGTCGCGTCCAAGGATTGGCCAAGACTCTTCAGTGACCGGATTAGACTGTCCAAAAAAAGAACCGTCTCTATCGGTCCTTGGGGAGTAGAACCGCTTTTGGCCCTACGGTCAGTTGGGAAATCCAGTACGGGAAGCGGTGGCGCAAGCTTCTTCTTCCAAAAGTGGAGCTGATCATGTGCGTTATCGGAATCGAGCCAGTTGAGCTGCCAGTGCACGAAGTCGCCATACTGAATGGACAACGGCGGCAACAACGGTTCACGGCCTCCTGCTAGAGCTTCGTAGATAGTCCACAGGTCCCGCTGGATCACATTTTGAGACCACCCATCGGTCAGTATGTGATGAGTGGTGATAACCAGCGCATGCTCCTGAGGGCGCAGGCGGAACAAATGCGAGCGGATCAGAGGACCTCGGACCAAATCGAATGCTACACTAGCCTCCTTGCGAATCGCCACCCAAAGCCTCACTTCCCGGTCAGCTTCAGCGATGTCCTCGAGTGAAGTCACGGGCAAGGAGATTGTTTGGGAGGGAGCGATTAACTGGATGACCTCCCCATGTTCTCTCTCAAAAGTAGTACGCAAAGATTCATGTCGGTCAACGAGAGACTGCAGGCTCCTTTCGAGGGTAGCGATCGACAGCGATCCGGTTAGACGAACACAGGCCCGCATGTGAAGAGCTGGATTCCCGCGCGAAAACTCTTCGAGCACCCAGAAACGTCGCTGCGCAGCGCTGCTCGGCATCGCGTACCGTTCGACAGAGAGATCGTTGGAGAAAGCATGCGAGGGAGAGGCGGTGTTTTGCGGGTTGGCTAGCGCGTGTGAAACATCCTGGAGAGCTTCTGCTCCGCATTTCTTCTCGTGCTTGGGTTGGGTGATGCCTTCGGGCAGAGGGAACTGCGATATCCGACGGTCCGGAACCTCAACGATGCCTTCGAGCACCTTCCTGTAGTCGCTCAACAGACGTACGATCGTGCTTCCTTCAAAGAGACCCGTATTGTACTCGCAGGCGAGACGCCAGCCTTCGTTGCGTAGAACCAAGAAGACATTCAGGTCATACAGCGCACCCTGCGATTTGGAAGGGATTACAGTCAGCTTAATTCCAGAGAACTCCAGTGGTTTTACTGGGTCCCTCTGGCATATGAAATTGACTCGGAACAGGGTGTGATGACTCGGATAATCGACGGGCCGCAATCTTCTCAGCACTTGCTCGAACCGCACATTCTGATTCGCGAGCGATTGTAAGCCAACATCTTGGGCTCGGCCAAGCAGCTGAGGAAAGGTTGGGTCACCCGTCAAATCCATCCGCAGGACGACGTTGTTGATGAAGAGTCCGATGAGCGGTTCAAGTTCCACATTACTCCGTCCTGCTACCTGCGTGGCCACACCAAAATCTGTTTGCCCGGTGTACTGATGCAGAACAATCCCGAGCGCCGCCAGCATTGTGTTAAAAAAGGTCGCGCCGGTTCGGTTGGCGATATCCTTCATCGCATCAGTCAGCTTCACTGGAAGAAGGATGGACGTGATGGTTGCGTCGTAGGTTGGAATACTGGGTCTAGGGTGATCTGTTGGGATCTCGGGCAAGGGAAGGTCCTTCAGCTGCCTCTCCCAATACGCCAATTCGCTCTGAACCACCGGACTATTCAGTTGCTCCTGCTGCCAGACCGCAAAGTCTCCATATTGGATCGGCAATTCCGGGAGAATCGGCTCAAGGTCGCGAGAGTACGCCTCGTAGAGGGCGCCCAGTTCGTTTGAGATAAGGCCGATCGACCAGTAATCCGCTACCGAGTGGTGAGGTGTCACCAACAGGACATGCTCATCGTCTTCTACCCGCAACAGACTGACACGAAAGAGGGGACCGGTGCTCAGATCGAAGCGCCGTCTGGCTTCCTCGAAGGAAAGACGATCGACTTCGACATCGCGGTCCGGCTTCGGAAGGCTGCGAAGGTCATTGACTGGTACGTCGATCTTCAAAGAAGGCTTGATGATCTGGACAGGTTGTTCGTCAACGAGAGAGAAGGTTGTCCGCAGTGTTTCATGGCGGTGGACGATCTCATTGAAGGCGCGCTCCACGAAGGCTGCATTAAGAGCACCTTGCAGACGGAAGCGCACCGGCACAGTCCACGTAGGATTGCCGGGATTCAAGCGGTCAAGTCTCCAGAATCGCTCCTGTCCAAGCGATGTCGGAAGGACGAAGAGCTCTCCGGTTTCTGGACTGTTTAGAATGCTATCCATAAGCTGCCATGAGTTGAGACGCTTGCCAGTTTCCCTTCCTGCGCACTCAACTTGCTCTGTGATCGCCCAGATCTCATGAAGTGGCCCGGCGAACTCGGTATTTCTCTCGAGAAACTGGCACAATTGCGGGCAGGGTACCTTTTCCGTTCGCAACCCCAGCGGTGCCGCCTTCGAGTTGCGCTAACAACGCCGCGATTGTTCGGTGCCTGAGGAATTGCGCCGGTGCGATATTGATACCCGCCTTTCCGGCCCTCGCCGCAATTTGAAAGATATGCAATGAGTCCGCACCTAGCTCGAACAAATTGTCGTGAGTGCTCACCCTCTCTAGATGCAGAACCTCCGCCCAGATGCTGGCTAACAGCTTCTCCTCGTTGGTTCGTGGGGCAACGAATTCTTTCTCCCGAGTTGGGCGGCCAATGTCCGGCGTTGGTAACGCCTTTCGATCGATCTTACCGTTAGGCGTCAGCGGCATCGCTTCCATCCGTACTACTGCGGACGGCAACATGTAGTTCGGCAACTTTCCGGTCAGGAACTCGCGGACTGGAGTAACGGTGAGTGCCTGTTGGTCGCTGGTGACATATGCAACTAGCCGTTTGTCACCTGCGGTGTCCTCGCGGACAATGACTACGGCCTCGCGAACGCCGGGGTACCGAGCCAGCACCGTCTCGATCTCGCCCAGCTCGATCCTGAACCCCCGTAACTTCACCTGGTGATCGAGCCTACCAAGGAACTCGATAGCACCGTCTGACAAGCGACGAACTAGATCACCAGTCTTGTAGAGCTTGGCATTTGGGTCGCCACTAAACTGACTGGCAACGAATTTCTCAGCGGTGAGTTCTGCGCGGTGGAAATAACCTCGCGCCAATCCGTCGCCGCCAATATACAACTCGCCCGGTACGCCGATTGGCACCAACTGGCCATTAGCTTCCAGCACATAGAATTGCGTGTTGTCGATGGGCGGGCCGATCACTACCGGTCCTTCTCCCGCCTTCACCTCTCCCGTCGCCGACCAGATTGTCGTTTCCGTCGGCCCGTACATGTTCCACACGGAGTTCGCTCGCTTCACCAGCTCGTTTGCCAACTCACGCGGAAATGCTTCGCCTCCGCAGAGTACCTTCAATCGCGGATTGCCGTCCCATCCCGCTTCCAATAGCAGCTTCCAAGTCACCGGGGTCGCCTGCATCACCGTGGCACGAGAAGATCGAAGTTGCGCAAGAAGGCGGTTACCGTCTGCGGCAGATTCGCGGCTGGCGACTACGAGTTTCGCACCCACGCACAATGGCAGAAAAAGCTCCAGTGCTGCGATATCGAACGACAGCGTTGTCACTGCGACCAAGGTATCCCGCGCTTCCAACCCAGGTTTCTTACGCATAGAACTGAGCAGATTAACGACAGCGCGATGGCTGATTTCAACTCCTTTGGGCTTCCCCGTTGAACCAGAGGTATAGATGACATAAGCGAGATCATCGGAGCTAGTGCCTACATCTGGCGCATTGCCACGCTCCCGGTCGATATCGTCCCAGTTGGCATCCAGGTAGACTAATTGAGCGCCTGCGGTTGCCAGGTTGTGTGCTAATCGTTGCTGGGTCAACAGAACTGGCACATTTGCATCCGCAAGAACAAAGGAGATGCGTTCCAGAGGATAGGTTGGATCCATTGGAACATATGCCGCGCCCGCCTTCAGCACACCCAGTAATCCGACGACCATTTCCAAGGAACGCTCGACAAACACTCCAACCAAGACACCTTGCCTGACGCCGAGTCCATTTAGGTAATTTGCTAGCTGGTTTGCCCGGCGGTCCAGCTGCGCGTAGGTCAGCTCTTCGCTTTCGAACGCGATCGCAACGGCATCCGGCGTCGCTTGCGCTTGCGCCTCAAACAACTGATGGACGCAAACATTCCGTGGGTATTCGGCTCTTGTTGCGTTCCAGTCGACCAGTAACTGCCCTTGATCACTCGCGGTAAGCATCGGCAGCTTCGAAGTGGGTTGATTGACATCAGACACCATTCCTTCCAGCAAAGCCTCATAATGTCTCAGCCACCGCGCAATCGTCTCCTCATTAAACAGCCCGGTATTGTAATCGCAATCCAAAACGAGGCCGTCCTTTGATTCGACGATATTAAGGAAAATATCAAAGTTGACGAAGCTCTTCGGGTTCGGATCGGCTTCTGGTGCGAATCCGTCGAAGTGGATGCCCTCTCCAAGGCGTTCGAGGTTGAACTGTACTTCCGTCAAAGGTAGACGGCTCGGATCGCGGTGCAAGGAGAGCTTGCGAACAAGTCTGCCGTACGTGTAGTTCTGGTGTTCATAGCCGGCAAGAACGGTTTGCTTCATCTGCGTCAGGAATTCCGTGGTCGTCGAGTTGTTAGAGACACGGCCGCGCAACGGAATGAAGTTGACGCAATGACCGACCAACACTGCGTCTTCCAACAGTGACTGGCCTGCGGTTGGAATCCCGACGACGATATCATCTTGGCCAGTGAGGCGGCTCAACAAGATCTGGAACGCAGAAAGCAGAGTGACGAATAAGGTGCACTTCTGCTTCGCCCCTACCTTCTTGATGTTCTTGTAGGATTCGGCGCCGATTTTTCGCCGATAGCTGGCTCCGTGGAACGCCTTCATGGAAGGACGTGGGCGGTCTGTCGGAAGATCCAGCAGGGGTGCCGGTTGTTGAAACTGCTCCAACCAATACTGCTCTACCTTTGCGCCTTCCGGGCCGTCCAAGAAAACTTTCTGGGACTTCGCATAGGCCGAAAAACTCATTGGTGTAGGAAGATCGCAGGCGGTCCCGCAATTCAAGGCGTTGTAGACTTTGGAGACTTCGTCCAACAGGACATTCGTGGACCAGCCATCGCAAACGATGTGGTGAGAAGTAAAGATAAGCAGGTCGTAATCAGATTCCATCTTGACCCACTGAGCGCGAACGAGCGGACCGTCACTGAGCTTGAAAGGAGTGTGGGCATCATCGGTGATGATTTGTTTGAGCTGAGCATGCCGTTCGACGGGGCTAAGATGAGTCAGGTCGACGGTTGGGATCTCGAGCTTAAACGTCGGTACAAAACGTTGAAAGTCCCCCTCTGCGCTGAAAGATGCCCGTAGCGCATCGTGGCGCATAACAACGAATTGAAACGCTTCCTTGAGGGCAGATTCGTTCACTTTGCCGCGCATGTGCAAAGTGAAGGATTCGTTGTAACTGCACGATGCCTCTTCGCCGAGCTGATCGGAAAGCCACACTTCCAGTTGGGGCTCGGTCAAGGGGGCTTCACGAACTGGATCGGGCTCTGCCATACTCGCTCCAACGGCCTGCACAGCAGGCTTCATCGTAATGGCTGGCTGCGGGAAGAAGCCTGCTTTCTGCATTTCGATGACGCTTTCCTTGAATGCGGTGATTATCTGCGCAATGTCGGCGTCGGTATGTGCAGTCGTCAGAAAACACGGGAAGCCTTCGAGTATGTGAATCCCCTTCGCTCGGAGATAATAATAGAACAGGCTGGCGAAACGCTCTTCAGTCGGAAAGCTGAAGTAGAAGATACTCCCAAAGCTCTCGATGCGCGTGGGAATCGAATTCACTTCGAAAAACTCATTGATGGATCGAACCATCTGCATCGTCTGCTCAGAAAGCCGCTGCTGCAGCGCGGGACCTCGCTCTTGGAAGTGGCGCAGGACGGCCTTTACTGCCGCGAGCGCAAGAGGATGGCGCACAAATGTTCCAGCGAAGAACGTAACGCCTACCTCCGGATAGGAGTCGTCGCCGAATTGCCACATTCCGCCGTCTAGTGCATCCATGAACTTAGACTTGCCGGCCAGGACACCGATCGGCATACCGCCTGCAATCACCTTCCCATAAGTGGCCATGTCTGCGCGAATGCCGAACAGGGCTTGGCACCCCCCCGCGTGAACGCGGAATCCGGTCACGACCTCGTCGAAGATCAGCGCTGCGCCGGATTGTTCCGTGATCTTACGAATCTCTTTCAGAAATTCCACTGGCTGCAAATGAGGATGACGGCTTTGGACAGGCTCGACCAGCACTGCTGCAAGGTCGTTCGCATTCTGGCGGATCCACTCGAGCGATTCCTGCGTGCCATAATCGAGAACTGTAACATTGGCAACTTTCTCGCGCGGAATTCCCGGGGCAACAGGAGCCGATTGCGGCACACCCGCCTTGTTCTTAAATCCCTTCACGAGTACTTCATCAAACATTCCGTGATATGCACCTGCAAAGAGCACTACCTTGCTGCGGCCGGTCACCGTTCGCGCCACCCGCAGCGCAGCTACGACGGCTTCCGAGCCCGTGTTGCAAAAAGTCATGCGTTCATTCCCCGTCATCTCACAGAACATCTTCGCGACCTCGCCCGCAAGAGGGGTCTGGGGGCCTATTTCGAAACCTTCATGAAGTTGCTGTTCGATCGCCTTCTCGACAAAATCAGGGCGGTGGCCGAGCATGATGGGCCCGAAACCGTTTAAGATATCGATGTACTCGTTGCCATCCACGTCCCACAATCGCGAACCTTTCGAGCGCACAGTGATGATTGGGTAAACAATCTCTTTCCATTGCGAGCGGAAGCCCGAGACAACACGTGGATCTGCAAGTGACTGGCGAAATTCCTGCGTCATGCCCTTCGATCCTGCTGTTCGCTTCACGTATTGCTCGATCAACGTTTGCAGACCCTTCTTCTGGAGCTCGGCAAGCTCTTCGGAAACTCCCTTCTGAGGCGGCTTATAGGGGCCGAAGGGTTTGAACTCTTCCTTCTGATCTGTCACCCGCTTATCTGTCATGTGGGTCACGGATGCAGCTGGGGTCATACGGGCCACAGGCGCTCCGGCAGGGATTGTCGGCTCAAATAATCTTGGAACTGCTGCTGTCGTAGGTGCAGGTAGAGTTGATGTCGTTGGCGAACTGCGTATAGCTTCGAGCTGCTTCGCGAACAGTTGATTAATAGCCTGGAGCTGTTCCCGCATCAAGCGTTCGACAGAGGATTCAGACATTGCAGTATCTCCATTTCCGTTTACAGCGGGGGTAGCGAGTCCCGTCGGTTCGCCAAGCTGTCCAGCTCGGGAGGAACTAAGCGCAGGCGCCGGTAACGTCGCAAGGGGGCCAGGCTCGGAGAGTACGTCTGGCGAGAGCTGCCTATCCACGTATTCGGCAAGCGTATCCAAAGTGGATTGGTGGCTGAGAAGCTGTCGAAAAGTAATCTTCAATCCGAACTTGTTCAGCACAGCCTGGGTTACTTGTGTAAGAAACAAGGAATCAAAGCCCATTTCCAGGAACGTCGTTGACCCGTCAGCCTGCGAAAGGTCAACGCCGGAGAGTTCCTCAAAAATCTCCGCGAGTATCCTGGAGATTCTAGCTGCACGGCTCGGAGTGCCGGGTGTTGCGGGAGATTCTTTAATGGTGTTCACTGATTCTGTTTCCTCTGTTGGGGGGAGCGCGACAAAAGCCGGTTGGATAACGGATTCCGGCGCCATAGAAACTGAAGCTCCCGTCACTTCGACTGTGGGCACTTCCAACCAATAGCGCTGGCGTTCAAACGGGTATGTTGGAAGTGAGACACGTTGCCGTTGTTCAGCCCCATGGAACGCCGGCCAATCTAATTGAACTCCTGCCAACCATAGTGAGCCTAGAGCGTCCAGCAATGTCGCCGCATCGCTCTCACCTGAAGCAACGTCCGACAGTGACGAAACAATCATATGGGCAGCCGAGGCGCCGGTATGCTGACGCGCCAATGTGCTAAGTACGGTACCCGGGCCAACTTCTAGAGAATTCGGTTTGGATTCTCTCGTAGTTCCTTGACACCCGCGGAAAATTGCACTGCCTCTCGGAAGTGTCGCGACCAGTATGCCGGATCGGTCGCATCCTGCGCCGCAATCCATGAACCGGTGACGCTGGACACATAAGGAATCAGCGGCGGATTCAAGCGCACTTGCGACACGAGCGTAGTGAACGGTTCTATGATGGGATCCATCATGGCCGAATGAAACGCGTGGGACGTTGCAAGCCGCCGGCATGCAATTCCTTCAGTCCTGAGCTGCTGCTCGAGTCTTTCGAGCGCGCCGAACGGTCCGGCCACGACGCACAGTGAAGGCGAATTTACCGCAGCGAGCGAAAGATCGCCACTGAGCCGCGCATGAACTTCGGGTTCCGGAAGCCTAACCGACAGCATGCCACCTTCCGGCAGCTCCTGCATCATTTGGCCGCGAGCCGCAACCAATGAAAGCGCATCTTTAAGCGAGAAGACACCCGCTAGGCACGCCGCTACAAATTCTCCGATGCTATGCCCTAACATTGACTTCGGGCGCACGCCCCAGCTCATCCAGAGCTGCGCAAGAGCGTATTCGACCGTGAAGATGGCAGGTTGCGCGATAACCGTCTCCGTGACGCGTCGCTTCGCTTCATCAGATGCACGTTCTGATGGATAAAGTAGATTGCGAAGGTCCACTCCGAGATGGGGAAGTAGGATCTCGGCACAGCGATCCACCGAGTCACGGAAGACTTGCTCCGCCTCGTAGACTTCACGACCCATATTAGGGTGCTGCGCGCCCTGACCCGGGAAGAGAAAGATTACTTCGGGTGTCTCGTTCGCGTGAAAACGCGTCTTAACCGATTTCCGATCACGCTGCGAAAGTGCTCCAATCGCCTCACGTAGGTCTCGACTGACAACGGTGCGGCGCCAGGGGAACACGCGGCGGCCGACCTGGAGCGTCCAGGCCACGTCAGCCAAATTCAAGTCAGGATGACCTTGAAAATATTCGGCGAGATTATCCGTGGCTCGTTCGAGCGCTTTCTCCGAACGAGCAGACAAGACCAGAACTTGTGAGGGCCGCCGGGAAGGCTCAGGCGCGCTAGCTGGCGCCTGTTCCAACACGACGTGAGCGTTTGTCCCGCCGACACCGAAGGCGCTGACACCAGCTCGTCGCGGGGTTTTTTCAGTTTTCCATTCCGAAAGTTTCGTATTCACGAAGAATGGGCTGCTTTCGAGATTGAATTGTGGATTTGGGCTATTGAAGTGTAGCGTGGGTGGCAGCGTGGCATGACGAACGATATGCGTGGCGTGAATCAAGCCAGTTACGCCAGCGGCAATATCCACATGACCGATGTTCGTCTTTGCAGTGCCAATGACGCAGAATCTCTTTCGCTCCGTGTGCGAGCGAAACGCACGCGTCAGTGCTGCGAGTTCAATCGGATCTCCCAGTGGTGTGCCTGTGCCATGCGCCTCTATGTAGCCGATGGTTTCCGGATTCACACCAGCAGCGTCCAGGGCTAGCGCAATTGCACGCGTCTGACCTTCCACGCTAGGCGCGGTATAACCGACTTTGGCGGAACCATCGTTGTTGGCTGCAAAGCCTCGAATCACGGCGTAGATCTGATCCCTATCGCGAAGCGCGTCTTCCAGGCGTTTCAGCAAAACCACGGCAACCCCGCTACCAAAAACAGTCCCCTGGGCGTCGGCATCGAAGGTGCGGCAGTGGCCGTCGGGCGAGACCATCCCGCCTTCCTGATAATACGATCCACGCTTCTGCGGAAACGTGATGGAACTTCCTCCCGCGAGCGCCATGTCGCTCTGATAAGTAAGCAGAGATTGGCACGCCTGCGTTACAGCGAGCAGCGAAGTGGAGCACCCGGCCTGCATGGTGAAGCTCGGCCCGCGCAGGTTCAGTTTATAGGACACCCGCGTCGAGAGAAAGTCCAGGTTGTTCCCCATCATTTCCGGGTAGTTCTCAACCTGATAGCCGCCAGTGAACTTGTGAATAAACCCCGGCTTGGCGCAGAGCCGCGAAAGAAAATAGGTACTTGTACTACAGCCTGCATACACACCGACCGGGCCCGGACAATTTGCAGGATCGTAGCCTGCATCTTCGAAGGCTTCCCAGCGGCACTCGAGAAAGAGCCGTTGCTGTGGGTCCATCAGCTCGGCTTCTCGCGGGTACATGCCGAAAAACTCAGCATCGAAGAGATCGACGTCGTCCAGAATCGAACGTGCCCGAACGTAATTTGGGTCGCTGGCGAGCTCGGCCCGGTTGGGAACTTCAAGGTCCTCTATTGGGAAATAGGAAATAGCCTCGATGCCGTTCATCTGGTTGCGCCAGAACTCGGGGACACTTCGCGCACCGGGAAACCTGCCTGCCATTCCGATAAGCGCTACGCCCTCGACCAGAGGGCCCTGGGTTTCAAACGAACTCACAATCCTCTTCCAACCCGATTTTGACGTGCCTGGGCAAATGCTTCACGCTGTTTCTGCGCTTGTTGCTGAACCTGGCAGAGCGAAGACGCAGCTGATGTGTTCTCACTGAGGTGCTTGGCAAGCGCTCGAACTGTAGTGAACTCGAACAAGTCAGTCACGGGAATTTCTCTTTCCAGGCCCTTCTGCAAGTTTGAGTGCACTGCAACGAGCAGTAGTGAATCACCGCCGATATCGAAGAAATTGTCATCAAGTCCTATGCGCTCGAGGCGCAGAATGCGCTTCCACAAATCCCCGATTGTCTGTTCTAGATAAGTCGCGGGCTGTTCTGTCGGCGCGTCATCTTGCAGCACGATTGCACGCCCTGCCAATGCAGCTCGGTCCACTTTTCCGTTTGGAGAGAGTGGCATAAATGCCACGGGGACGAATAGACTTGGGACCATATATTGGGGTAGCTTTCCTCGCAAGAACCCTCGCAAGTCGCGCGGCGAGACGGTCGTATTTTCCGAAGGAATGTAGTACGCCACCAGACGTTTCGAGCCGTGTTCGTCGACGCGGGGGACCACGCAAATATCTTTCACATCCTTGTGCATCCGCAGGATCGCTTCGACCTCTCCTGGTTCGATGCGGTATCCCAGAATCTTCACCTGACTATCGACTCGCCCCACAAACTCGACAACGCCGTCCTCCCGCCAGCGCGCCAAGTCGCCCGTGCGGTACATGCTCGTCGCATGCCCTGTTGCAAACGGATTCGGCACGAATTTCTCAGCAGTTGCATCGGCATTATTCAAATAGCCCCGGGCCACGCCATCGCCGCCTGCGTAGAGCTCTCCTGTCTGTCCTGGTGTCATCGGGCGAAGCTGTGCATCAAGGATGTACACCTGAGTATTCGAAATCGGCCGACCGATTGGGATCGACCCCAGTACACGCTCGCCCGGACGCATCGTGTGGCAGCAGGTAAAGGTGGTGTTCTCAGTTGGACCGTATCCATTGATTAAGCGACAGTTGGGCAGGTTTTCGAGAACTATTCGAACGTGCCGAGGTGACAAAACATCCCCACCGGCAATAAGCTGACGGACGGATCGCAAGTCATCTAGGCGCTCTTCGACCATCAAATTGAAGAGCCCGGCAGTGAGCCAGAGCGTAGTGATACACTGCTCGCGAATCACCCGGCCAACTTCTTCGAGCGAGGCAGCACCCGGTGGCATAAGTACCAATCGGCCACCGTTCAGAAGTGGACCCCAGATTTCGAGGGTAGACGCATCGAAGGAAATTGGAGCAAATTGGAGAAAGCTCTCGTCGGGTCCGAACCGGCAAAAGTTAGTGTTGCAAACCAGCCGCACAATAGCGCGGTTCTCAACCATAACACCCTTCGGCCGCCCGGTAGATCCGGATGTGAACATCACGTACGCGAGACTTGTCGGTCCACCGACAATCGCTGGGTTTATATTGTCAGCTGCCGAACAAACGCTATCAAGCTCATCTACGTAAATGATCGGTAGATCGCGTCCAGCCAGTGCGGTCGACGCCAGACAACGTTGTGTAAGCATCACAGGCGTGCCAGTATCTTCCAGCAGGAGGTCGAGGTGCTCCTTCGGATAGGAGGGATCGAGCGGAACATAAGAACCACCGGCTTTCACCACCGCGATAAGGGCTACTATCAACTCGACCGAGCGTTGCATGCAGCATCCGACCATCGTCTCAGGGCCCACACCCATGCGTCTCAGACGGTGCGCCAGACGGTTGGCACGCGAGTTTAATTCTGCGTACGAGAGTTGTTGGGCTTCGAATACGACTGCGATGGACTCAGGATATGCCGCTGCAACTTCCTCGAAGATCTGCGCGACACTCTTGTCGCGGGGATAATCCGTGCGTGTATCGTTCCAGGTGCGCAAAGGCTCCGGCAGAGTCAACTGGGACACTTCAGGACGTACGGAACTCAGAGTGAACGACTCGCGTGTCATAATCACACCTCCAGCCGATCCGCGTCGCGGATCACTTTTACGGTAGGAGAATCTCCTTCTCACCGAATAGTCGCTCGGCTGTGATACCGCGTGTTCGGCAAGTTTGAATCAACTGATTTGAATGAACTATAGGGTTAGATTTGTCGGAATATTTAATGCTCATCACATGATTGAGCCAGGGCTCTTGGCCCATTGCATAGACGTACACTTCTTTAGCGTTGAATTGGTCAACCATGCCGAGGGCGCGCGCGTAATTTGACCCAGCGAGGCGCCGCGACTGATCCTTGGGGCACTCGAGCCGCTGAGTGAGAAGGGGACCATAGATCCAGGAAACGGGGGCGCCGTCGCATTCCATCCCTATGAACATTGCATCGACGTTACCGATTTCACGGTGTACGTGTTGGTACATTTTGGGCGAGATGTTACAAGAGTCGGCGGCGAATAACAGCGTGTGCTGGTTCACTCTTAGCAAATACGCGGATTTTGTCAGTACGTTTAAGTCGCCATGTTCACCGAGGAACGGCACAGCGGTAATCGAGCCGTGGTCGATCGGAATCTCCTCCATCTCCGATACCTCTATGACACTGCGAAATCCGCACTGCCGCAGTATGAGTCTAAGGGAGGGGTCCTGAAGTGCGCCTCCGCTGTTTCGCGGCACGACAATGTTCCGGATACGGTGTCGAAGTTGGAGGAGCGTTTCAAACAAAATGTGATCTTGATGATTGTGCGTTATCAGCGCGTAGTCAATCACTTCTGGAAGATCTTCGTAGGTGTAACGCGAGATGTCGTTTTCGTATGTGTAGCTGAGAACAGGATCAAGCAACACACTCACCTCTTTAGTTTCTAGCAAAATGCAGGCATGTCCGAAATAACGCCAACGTGCACCTTCGCCTTCGTATTTGCTATATGACCGGGGTTTCTCAGTCGTAAAGAATGAGCGGAGGTGTTCGGCGTCTTCCCGGTCAAGACCGAGCGTGTCCTCGATCGCGTGGAGGGACGACGGTTCGGTCTTCATGCGGAATAGAGCATCAAGTTTTTCGCTGACAAACGGGAGCCCTAGTTGTATTGCCTGACCCTTATCAAGCCGCGGTGTGCTCAGAACAAATGGGCGATCATCCCCGCTCACCTCTGACAGCATAACGCTCTGAAGGGAAGTGTCATAGAACGAACTCTTATAGAGGAGCGGCTCGATCAGCCGGAACGATGGGTTGCTATTTAGGTCGTATACTAACTCAACGTATCCCTGAAGGCATGCCGGCACTTCCGGATACAATGACTCAAGACTGTATCCAGCTGCCTTTGCGCGCAGCAGGGAATCGAGTCGCTCGATCGCACTAGAAAGATTCACCAAATGGCTGCTTTGTTCCAGAGTCTGGTCGCGCAACCGGGTTACCTCCGCGACGCGATTTCGGTCAAAGTCCATGTACGGACCACCGCGAAGAACTGGGTTTCTCACTGCTGATTCGTGCGACTCCGGTGACTCGATATAAGACTCCATAATGCGAAGATGCCGCTCGGTAAGGTTTCTCGCAGCAGTAGCCGGGGGAATCAGGTGTGCCCATGCGTACCAGCCGTCCACAAGAGGCTCGGCCATTATGTTTGGCTTCAAGTAATAAGCGCCATTTCTCATCTCTTCGCTGCTTTCCTGTGCTTTTTTGCGGCCGCTCCAAACATTCGCTGCCGTGCTTCAGACAGGCTCGATGTATACTCGACCGTCACAGCCTAGTGATCTTCACGGAAGACTGGTTCTTGAACGCGTTCCGAGTATCCACAATAAGCTTGGCCCGTTCCAGGATGGCCGGATAGTCGAATCTGACATGATCCGTCACCAGGACCACGCAGTCGGCTTCCTCGGTCATAGTAAGCGTATCGGCGGATGAGAGTTGCCGGTGGTTAAGTTGGATCTTGGGAACATACGGGTCGCTGTAAGTGATCCGTGCGCCTTTCTGGTCCAGAAGCAGAAGGATGTCGAGAGCAGGCGACTCTCGCACATCATCGATGTCTCGCTTGTACGCCACTCCTAGCACATGAACTTGTGACCCCCTCAGGGGCTTGCCAACATCGTTCAGCGCGTTCTGAACCTTATCGACGACGAAATGTGGCATCTGTCCATTAATGTATCCGGCCAACTCAATGAAACGTGCTTCGATACCGGCTTGCTTAGTTTTCCAGGAGAGATAGAAAGGATCAATCGGGATGCAGTGCCCTCCCAAGCCCGGTCCAGGATAAAATGGCATGAAACCAAATGGCTTTGTGGCGGCAGCATCAATCACTTCCCAGACGTTAATGCCCATGCGGTCGCACATCATTGCCAATTCGTTCACGAGGCCGATGTTGATCATGCGGAATGTGTTCTCGAGCAGTTTGACCATCTCAGCTACCTTCGTCGAACTGACGGGGACCACCTTGTCAAGAGCCTGCGAGTAGAAGAGGCAGCCCATCCTTGTGCACGCTGGCGTAATTCCGCCAACTACCTTTGGAATGTTCCTGGTATGATGCCGCAGATTACCGGGATCAACTCGCTCTGGGGAGAAGCATAGGAAGAAATCCTCGCCCACCGCTAAATCCTGCCGTTCCAGCATTGGCAGAACAAGCTCGTCCGTAGTGCCTGGGTACGTCGTCGATTCCAGGACAACCAGTTTTCCTGGGCCGAGGTACTTCGCTACTTCTTGACAAGCGGAAACGATGTAACTCATGTCCGGGTCCTTCGTCTGCCGTAACGGCGTGGGAACGGCGATGCTTATAGTATCCAGGTCTTCAACTACAGAAAAGTCGGTTGTGGCGCTGAATCTTCCGCCGTCGACAAGCGGGCTCAGCGCAATTGAAGGCACGTCCCGCACGTGGGAATGACCTAGATTCAGTTTTGCAACCTTGTCCTTCCGGACATCAATGCCCGTCACGGAGAATCCGGCTCTGGCAAACTCAACTGCCAGTGGAAGCCCGACGTAACCGAGACCGACGATGCCCACACGCGCGGTGCGTGCCTTGATTTTATTCTGTAGACTAGCTGCCGATGTCGCTACTGCTAGTTGCATACCTTGTCCTTCCGGGAACGCCGAGATTTCGAATCATTATAGTCGTGGCGCCCGTTGAATTTTGAATGTCTCAAATCCTCTCAGCACCAGGACTCAGCGAAGTTGGGGGCTTTAACTTCGCCGCCTGATTGTCCTGGAACTGTGTTGACTGACTCGTTTCTGCACGGCTTTCTGATTTTTGAAGTGCGAAGAGCAACGGCACGAAAATCGCAAGCGCTATAATGGCAAACAGAAGTCCGCCCTCGTGGTGAAGCTTGCCGTAGAGAAAACTTCGATCTACATAGACTCCGAGCGACGAGAGCGTGACAATCCGTACCGCATTCTTGAATATTGCGAGGGGGATCATGGATAGGCTCAAGAGCAGTCTTCTCCAACTGGAGCGAAGGAACACGTGGGCCGCTAGGACACCAGTGATGAATAAGGCCAAGCTCGACCGTATGCCGCTGCATTCCTTTGCAATCTCGATCTCTACACCAGGTAGTGAGAACTTGAAGCCTTGCCAAAAGACGGGGACACCCAGCAGCTTGAACAGCGCGTAGGTCATTTGAGCGGAGCCCTTTTGCAACGCAAGAACGGTATTGTCCAGCACAATAGTGGGGATGGGAATCATCAACACAAGAAAGGACAATGGAAACATGGCAGCATGGACGGCCCTCGTACCATAGCAAAGGACAAATCCCGCGATCCATACTAGAACCATTCCGAACACCATCAGGCACAAGCTATCATTCAGACCGAGAGTTGCCGATCTGGCTTTACCAATGAAGTAGAGTACAGTTCCAAGCAGGAGCAGAGGTGTCCCGACGCCGAGGCAATAACGCGGCTCGAGGAAGATTATTCTTCGTTCCAGCCAAACCAGTGACACGCTTATTAGCGGTATCAGAACGACGTGAGAGTATCTTTCATCGTGGAACGAAAGACTCACTAGACCGCTCAACGGCAGGTAGAACGGAACGAGGGAAAGAGCCCAAAACAGTAAGAACCACAGGTTTCGTCCCGCCAACCTTACGGACAGAGTGGGCAAATGTTCCACCGTTACGTGCTGACCATTCATTGTTGGTTGATCGTCGGCTTGATCGGACGGTTAAACTTCTCCGTCCTGTTGTAGAGGCTGCAACGCCAAGGAGGCTGGCGGATCGCTCATGAGATGGTGGTTGACTGCAAAGAGCGCCAATTGCAAACGGCTGGAGACACCAACCTTGCTAAAGATGTTGGTCAGGTGATGCTTGACAGTGCGCTCACTGATGGAAAAATCTTCTCCAACCTCCTTGTTCGAGTGTCCGCTGGTAATTTTGGCGATAATATCTAGTTCCCGAGGAGTAAGTCCGTATTCCTTCGTGGACGCGGCCCCATTACCTTGAGACAGAAAGTCCCGAAGAGCCTCGACGAGGATACCGAGACCTTCACTTTCCAGCCAGTAATGGCCGGCAATTACGCTCCGAATACACTGGAGCAACACTTGCGCTGGCGATGCTTTCAGGACTATCCCATGGGCACCCAGCCGAAAGGCCTCCACGATGTGGGATTTCTCGATAGTTGTTAGCATCACCAGAGTCCGCGCCGGACCTAGATAGCTCGCGAAGCTATTCGCGCATTGAAGTTTGAACTGTCGAGGCAAGGTGAGGTCCAATAAAACGATGTGTGGTTTAAGTTCGCGTGCAAGTTTGACGGTTCCGGGGGCGTCAGACGCCTCACCCAAGATAAGAAGACCTTGCTCGGATTCGAGCAATCTACGCAAACTGCTGCGAAAGTCCGCCTCCTCACCGGCAATCACAATTCGAATGGGATGGAGATTATTGTCCATACGGATTCACCATAGAGAGAATGGTTCTACCAGCGCTAGTGGCTGGGTTCTTAGTTTGAGTAGGGCTTAAAGGCAGAGCCTAGTGTGGAGGCCTTGGCTGCTGGTCGCAGCAGAGAATCTAGAGCCTCCATAAACCATTAACATCGCGATTGCTGCCCCGATTGTATCAATGGCGCAATCAATGAGCGAAGCGTGACGTCCGGGACTAAACAGTTGGTGAAACTCGTCGGTGAGCGAATACGCCGAAGCCACCGTCACGCACCAGGACGCTAGACGGGGACGCCAATAAAACCCATCCCGGCTTGCAAAGCACCCATAAAGGAGGAGAGCGAAGATACTGTACTCGGTGAGATGAGCGAGCTTGCGGAGCATGGAATCAAGCACGTATAAGGTATTCGGTGAGACACTTAAGTGCAGGCTGTCCAGCATTTGGGCTAAGAGTGACCGGGACAGGGTCCCGCCGAAGCTTGGTGTCGACAGGTAGAAGATTTCCACAGCCCATGCTAAGGTCGTGAGCCACCAGAGCATGCGGAGAACCATGACTACTGTTGCCGCGGATCCGTGGCTGAATGTTTTGCATCGATTGCAGGCCCCGCTACCGATTCGTTATGTCTCTCGATCCGTTTGGCCCTTCTCCCGCCATTATTTCTTGCGGAATATGGATAGTATTCTGAATAAAGGCAATTGAGTTCTTCGACGCCATTGAGCACAATACCTAGCACGTGTTCTCGCCCTAGAAGCACGATGGCTTTCTCGATCGCTTCACTCGATGTATGCGTGGCCCTTGCTACCAACAAGCTGGCATTCGCCTGCCGCCCCAGTGAGAGGGCGTCAGTAAAAGCGGTTACTGGCGGAGAGTCAATCAGAATCCAGTCGAAATGAGGCGAGAGCTTATGCATCACGATGGAAAGCGCGTCTCCTTGCAACAATTCCGTCGGATTGCCGTGTGGCTGTCCAGCCGTTAGTAAGTACCAGCCCAGCGGTTCGAGGCGCCGCACAGCCGATACGGGATTCAAGCCACTTTCCAGGCATTCCGCCAATCCTGGCTCGGTCTTAAGTCTCAGTTGTGTGGTCAAAGGTGAGCGATGGAGGTCAGCCTCGATCAAGAGGACGGAACGTTTTCCCCCTTCGGCCAGTGCTGTCGCAAGATTCAAGGCGATTGTAGACTTCCCATCCCCGGGCAACGGGCTGGTAATTAGAAGTGTCCTTAGTTTTTTTGTATTCCAGAGCTCTCGAAGGCGCATTCGCAGGAACCGGAAGCGGTCGGCGCCTGGGCTGTTAGGATCGGTATGGAAAACGATGCGGCTCGTAGGGTCGATATCCACCTCCTCGACCCGGATATACTGGAATTCAGTGCTCTTCTCAAGATTCTCAGGATGACCGCCAGCGCCATTTTTTGGCAGAAGCACCGACAGTATCTGGCGGGAATCGGAGCCATTCTCGGTTTTCTCCTGATTGCTTGCATCCTGCGGAAGCAATATAGAAAGCGTTTGGTCTAATTCGGATGCTATCCCCGTGCTCTGACAAGCGGTCCCGATGGAAGCTGACGATGAGTTGTCAGTTTGCTGGTTGAGCCGCTGCAAAAGGTCGAAGAAACGACTCATCTGCTTGACTCGATAAAAGATTGCATGCGCTTTGACATTATTGAAGAACTCTGTGCGGTCGAACTGAAGCTAGCCGTGCCGATACAGATAAACCTCATAGAACTCAGCGACGAACAATGCCAGCGCCAACGCCGATCCCGCCACCCACTCGAACCTTCTCCTCCAAGTCCGCACTTGTTGCTCCTCTGGCGTGAGCATCAAAGGCACACCTACGACCAAGTGTAATGGAAAGCGCTGGCTCAGATCTTTCTCAGCACGAAAGGAGCGATCCCGAAAGTCCGCAAGGACTGACAGCGCCAGTCCCAGGCCGATGCCACCTGCGACACCGAAGAGGCTGATTTTGATGCGCTTAGGGCTGGAAGGTACGGTCGGCAGACTGGGCTGATCGACTAGACGGAACTGCTGACCCTCTTGCCGTTTCTCCAAATCCCCTGCCATTCTGGACTGGTTTTCCTTGTTCAGCAGGTCCGTATAGTCTTGCTTTAATTGCTCGTAGTTGCGGAGAATTCCTGCTAGCTGTTGTTCCCGCACCGGAGTCTGATTGAGCCGTTTCTGATATTGCTCAATGGCAGCCTTCAGCTTCTCTTCTTCTCTTGAAAGGTTCTCGATCTCTAGTCGATTAGCTTCCAGTTGACTCTTAAGCTGAAGAGCGGCGGAGGGATCTTGATCGGTGCCGATCGAGGACAATGGTTCCTCGCTTGAGCTTTTGCTGTTCCCGGACTTGCCGAGCCTCTCAACGTCCTGAGCAAAGCTTCCGTTTGTGCAATTTTCTCGTTGACTTTCGCCACGGCTGGATACTGAGGAGTGTAGCGGCCCAACAGCGTCGCTCGCTCGGATTTTAGGCGAGCAAGATCACCCTCGATTGTGAGAGCTCGATACCCACTTAAGGATTGCAAGTATTCCCGCTGCTCCTGTGCCCGACTTACACTCGACATGTTACTCTGCAGTTGTGACTGTAAACCACTGAGGATCGCCAAGTTGCCTGGCTGCTGCTCCGGCAACTCACCGAGATTCTGCATTTTGAAACTTCGCACCTGCTCTTCTGCTTCCACGAGTTTATTCTTCGCAGCTTCCAGTTGTTCCTGCAAGAAGTTGGTCGTGGTAGTGGCTTGATGCTCCCGGGTCACCAGGTTCTGTTCAATGAACAGCGAAGTTAATTTGCTAGTAATCTCCTGAGCCAGTTGGGGACTGTTGGCTATGAACGAGATCTTAAAGGAATTAACATCCTTTGTGCCGCAGATTGACTTTCGAGCGGCTGGATCAGATATCGGCCCGCATTACTTCAAGAAGCCCTTCCGGCGAAAGACTCTTTCTCTCCTTCGTGTAGAGGCCGAACTCCTCGATTATTTGAAGCAACCGAGTACGCGAAAGAACTTCCTGTGTGGTAGCCTGAAGAGCTTCCCTAATGTCCGTAGTTGTGGTTGGAAGGACATAGCGCTGTGGAACCTGCTGTTGCACAACAAGAAGAGTTGCCTCTGAGCTGTAACGGTTGGGAATCCGCCATAACACGCCGAGGGTTGCAAACGTCGCTACACAGGCCGGCAGCAATACCCACCATCGATGTCTGCTGAAGGTGCTCAGCGCTCTGTTAATCGTTTCGTTCAGACTTTGTTCAGTTTCAGGCAAGGTAATACCCTTCCTATCGGAGCTTATTTCTCATCGCACGGCCTTGTCATTTCCGACAAGTAGGATCGCTCTGCGACGTGTCCAAGAGAGACTTGACAATTTCTAGGTAGAGTGATTCTTTGACTTTCCAGTTATTATGACGAATGAACTCCTCAGCATTCTTCACCAAGGAGCAGCAGAAACTTTTATTACCGATCATATCAAGCAAGGAGTCTGCCAACCCCTCCTCGTCGTTACTTCGAAAGAATCTGATCAGGGACTCGTTAAGATAATATCTCTCAATTTTTGTCTCGGCCGCGAGAACCGGAATACCAACCGCCATGAACTCAAGAATCTTGGTACTAAAGGCCTCATTTCCAAAGGATTCTGCTCTTTTGGGCACGAGTCCCAGATCTGCGTTCTCCATGATAAATGCGATTTTAGTGGCGGGTACCATATCATTCAAGAAAACCTCGCCACGCAAATTAAGCTCGTCGATCATGTTAGCCAGAACCGACTTTAAAGGACCACTACCGTAAATGTGAAATTCGGCGTTGGGCGCTCGGCTCTTGATTCGGGCAAATGCGCGAATGGCAATGTCTACTCCTTGGTGATGATTTAGAGTACCCGGATAGATGATGATGAATTTCCGATCGACTCTGGTTCGTCCACGTCGAAAGAAGATAGACGTATCAGGGAAGTTTAGAATTGCCGTGCACTTGGTTGCTCGGGCAGACCGAGAAACGAGGGTCTTGAGCCAGATGTCGTTGGCGACGATGACGTGATCTGCAAAGGCCGCTGATATCCGTTCGATCGCTTTTAAGAACCGAAATGCGAGCGATCCCTGGCTAGTCTTGAACTTACTGGCATAGAATTCCGGCAGCAGGTCATGAATATCCAATATGATTTTGGATCCAGTTAGCTTGGTGACCCAAGCTGCAAATACGAGAAAATCGGGAACGGAATGGACATGGATGATGTCATAGCGGTTGGTCAGATGATTCCTGGTGATAAATGCCATTGCCTTGAAGAAAAAACACAACTGTCTTAGTAGGTATGTAGAACGCGCCTTTTCGTTTACAATCCTTTCCTGTATTCTGAAAACATTTACGCCACCGATTACTTCAGAGAGTCCCTGCCCTACTCGTCGTGCAGCGATGACGTCTATGTGATAGCCTCTGCGCTGGAGCGTCTGTGCATACCGCATCACGCGGTTGTCGCATTCGTAGAACGTGTAGGCTAACATGCAGACTCTGATCTGACTTCGCTTGCGCGACCGATCTTTGCCGCTCACTTGCGTCTCTTCCTGGCTAGAAATCTTCGCGTCGGCGACTTGCAGCGGCTGATTCGACAAGCCGATTCTGTCGGGAGGTTTTCTAGTGTATTCCATATTGGGCCATGGCGTGCTTTCAAGTCTGCGGACGATACGAGCAATTATGTGCTCGGGGGACTCTTACTAGGCGGCCACTGGTTCAAAAACCACGCTTGACAGATAGGTACGGAAGAAGGGCGAGTTCCACAAGACCAGGGAGCGGATCCTCGCGGCTGAACACCGACTCTAGATCGAAACGTTTAAGAGATTGTACGTAAACCCGCCAGTCTTGATGACCTCGCAGGATTTCCAGGATTCCGGTCGGTACGTCGGTGATTAAGCGAATCCAGCTGATTCCGGGACGACCCCGGCTCGGTTCCACAGTTTCACCAGCTTGGTCGGCAAACAACATATAGGGGAAATCTACACCGGCGGCCAACCCAAGAGTATGGTAACCCCAAGTGCGCCCGTTGACGTCAAGCAAGCGGTATTGGCCGTCGCGGGGATCAAGCTTGTACTCTAACTCTACCAAGCCATAGTAGTTGATCGCTCTCAAGAAGCGCTCGGACAGTTCCTCTAATAGCGGTAGCTCAATCGTTTCCACGAATGTGCTGGCTCGACCGAATTCTGGCGGATGCTGCCGACTCCTCCGGACCACCATGCTCCCGACCGCCTGCCCGTCTTTAAAGAAGGCGCAATAGGAGAACTGCTGGCGACCGTCACCAGGTATCAAGTCCTGAATCATCACCTCGCCTGGCTCCACTTGTTTAGCTGCCCGCCGGAAGAGCTCTCTTAACTCGGAGCGGTCGTTTGCACGCCACGCTTTGGCCTTCGTCGCGTAAAAAAAATGCTCTTTGATTGCCGGTTTGATCACAAGGGGAAAGTCCGCGCAGATCTGTTCCAGCTCGTCGAGGTCGCGCGGATATGACGTCCGCGGCGTAGGAATACCCAGCTCATTTGCGAGCCGATAGGTATTGCGCTTATCCCACACCCACTTCATCGTGTTCCACTCTGGTGTCGACACACAGAAGAATTCCGCCAGTATTGTTTGATATCGCGCGAAGGCCGCCACCGTCTCGTCTCGTGTTGGGTAGAGCAGCCAACCTCTTAGGTCCAGTCGATGGCCGATATCCAGGAGGCTATCCACAGTCTGTCTCTCATCGCGTAAATTCTGCAAAGTTATAGCATGCGTGGCGTAGCGCGAGAAGCGTGCGACAGAGCGCTCATCGTCAACAATACACACGGGCACCTTCCGCCGTCCAAGACTGCGAACGATCCCAAGGCCTTGGTAATCACCGCCGACGACGATGACTCCCAATGGTCTTACCCGACAACCTTCCGTGAGCTCAGACGCTTTTGAAGGATGTGGCGCTCTGATGATCATGCATTTCCTTGACCTCTCAACTGATTTGTTCGTTGATTCGGCGCGTTACTGCGCGGGAAGCATAATGCGTCCCGGACACAAATTGCATTAGTGGACCGAAGCTCCAGGCGGCCAGTGCACCGAGAATGTGCAGACCAGGAATAGATGTTTCAAGCCCTTCCCGAAGGACGGGAAAGCCGTTGAAGCAACGAACGGAGTGCAAGAGCTCTGGCGCCAGAAACTGGTACTTGGAAACGTCCACGCGATACCCTGTTCCAAGAAGAACGTGATCTGCGGTTCGCTCGCTTCCGTCATCAAGCCTGATCTTCACACGCTTGCCGACCCGGGAAGTGGACGTAATTGTACACCCGAGCCTGATAGGCACAGCTTGGAGCCTTTCCACTAGCCATCGTGCGCCAGCAGGTCGCACGGATCGCTTCCTGAGCTTGTCTTGGAACCTGCGGGGGAGTTGCCTCAGCAAGTCAGGACGGGCCATGAGCTGGCTGATGCCAGCAGGGCCGACGTCAGTCGGCGCGTAAAGCAGCCTTCTGGTAAAGCTACCTAAGCGATGGTGAAGTGTCTTAGAGAGACGTCCTTGAAGCCAGTGAATCTGCTGTGAACGCCCAATGATCTCGACATCTGCGCCGCCTTCATGTAGCAAAGCGCCCGACTCCAATGCACTCTGTCCACTGCCGATGACGAGTACCTGTTTTCCCGCAAATTGCCGCAGGTCGGTATGTTCTGATGTATGTGACGCCAAGCAGGACGGGAGGTCTTGAAATTCGGGTGGGCGCCAAGCGAACGAAGCTATGCCTGCCGCGATAATCACGCGGCGTGACTTTACCATCTCATTGTCTTCAGTGATGAGTCGGAAGCCCTCGTGATCGGGCTCAACGCGGGCAATCTTGCGTTGGTCAAGATCGGGTACGGCTTGACACTGATACCAACGTCCGTATTGGACGAAACGATCGAGCGGTATTGGAGCCCACAAATGATCATTACTTGCCGCCTGATACGCTTCCAGGGTCAACGAGCGTTTTGGGTCTGCAATCTGTGACGCCGTCCAATTGGAACGAAGAAACATCCCAAGTGGCATGTTGCGTTCCCAAAAGGACATGGGCTCACCGAAAACACCAATCTCCAAACCCTTGATAGCTCGTAAGTGTGCGGCCGCTGAAAGTCCATAAGGGCCGGCGCCGATAATAGCTACGTCACACCGCGTCATCGTTAATTCACCTTCAAGATCTGGTCAAGACTACTCAAAGCCACGTGTTCTAGCAAACTTGCATGAATGGAAGGGGAGGAGGCGTTAGAACTTTCGATCTCAACAGCCAGAGTCGAGGTCATAAGTAAGCCTGTCGTCGGCCATCTCGGCATAGGCAAGCCTAGCTCGCTCACTCCCCTTACCTTCAATGCGCCACGAGCTTCCCACCTTGACGAGATTCATCTCGCTTCTCAGCCGCCACCATGCCGCCACTTCGCTCGGCAAGGCGATCCAGGTGTCCCCCTTTGACCGCAATTCAGCAAGGTAATGAAGCAGTTCAATATAGACCCGACGCGCTGCGTCGGCGATGATGTAATCCGGATGAATGATAAAGCTGATGAGGCCGTGTTTCTCGCGAACCAGGGAGATCTGCTCCACCCACAGCCGAATTGAGTAGTCATTGAGAATGTGGAAAAGGGAGTAATCCTGTGTTGTTGTCAGCGGGAGTTCCAGGATATTACCGACAAAGAAGGGCAGAACAGTACAACAACCCCCTCGCTGCGGATCCAGGTGGGCCGCATTCGGAATGGACATGTCGTAAGAGAAATCCAGCGCATCGTACCAATCAACATTCCTGTACATTATGGCCGATCGGAATCCTAGAGCTCCAAACTGCCGCGCATAATGGTTGATCCGTTCGGCGCGCCGCAAGAACTCCACCCGGTTGGCGAAGAGACGGCCATCATGAGTCAGGTCGTGGATATTCACCTCGAAGCCTCGCTTCCGAATACAGTTGAGGAGGTTCTGTGAAACCTGATATCGCTTTTCGGGCACGATCTGGAAGGAGGACTTGATCCCAAACGAATCGTTTAAATCCATCAGATCGGGGCAAAAGTCTAAGCCAGCGGATGTCTCGACATCGTGCGTCAACATCGTGCAACTTTGATTCCTATCTGGCCAGAACCAAATGAAGGGAATTCTGTTGACCTTCTGAGATTTCATTGAAAAGAGTAAGAGCTGTTCCAAAATATTTTCGACTGTTCGATCCACCGGCCACTCTGGAAACGGGACCTTGTCCCAATTGTAGAAATAGAGCTTTTGAAAATGCTTACGCACCTGAACTGGCATGAACGGACGCAGGCGGTAGTAGGCGCTTCGAATAGTCTCGCTTGCCCTTAAGAAGGTTCTCTTCTGTCCCGTCGGGTTTTTGCAATATAGTTCGCAACGAAGATTATCCAGGGTCTGCGCAGGATCGAATGTAAGCTCAACCTGTAATCCGTTGAAAGAAACGTGGGGCCGAGCATCATGAAGGGGATCGGTCACGAGTCTCGCGGGAGCCCCAGAGGAACACTGTCCATAACAAATGGCGTCTCCCATTCGGAAATATCCATAGTCCTGGGATAGATCACCGCGAACGACGAAGTCGACAATATCTTCCGAGCAACGAAAGTGGTCCATCAGCAGTTGCCTTCCTCGGTGCCATGCAGTCACTTGAGTGAGTTTCGTAAACATACTCTCTCGTTACGCGCAATGCCGAAAGAACATCTCATTGATAGTGGCCAGTCACTCGAAAGGGCCAGTTGGTATAACCCGTTTTTGATCCACATCTGTCCACTTCCGTGGCCCCTAACGTGGTATAAACACGATTTAGATCGAAAGCCATCACACTTGACCTTGCGGAACATCCGGCTCTTGATTCCCCATCCACGCTGTCTCGCCGCGCACCGAGTCAGGCGAGCAGCTCTGGGTCGGACGGACAACCGAATAGTGGATCCCTGAAAGGCCCGCTGGTCTGCTTCTCGTCCTCTGCTCTTTTCATTGCAACAATTGGCGCCGTTGCCGCACAAATCATTGCCAGTAGCGCAAACCAGCCATTTATTGATTGATCAGAAAAGCTGATGCCGAAGAAGGATACTATATGTGAGAAGAGGGCGCCACCAAAAAGCCAAAACAACCATTCCTTCTTGCGGTCACCGCGAGCAAGCGTCCTCGCGGTTCCAAGGCGACGGAAGCTCCGAGAAACCAGCAAAACGAAACAAACAAGAGTCGCCAGACCTCCCGATTCACCCTCAGCGACGAACTGATTAGCCCCATCCCACATGTCCCAGCCCCACGTCGCGGTAGACTGAACTCCTATGAGCCACCAGTCGCCAAAATGTCGTACGAACTGATCGATGATCATGGCACGGTGATATCCCGAATTCCCACCAACCAGGTCAATGTGATTAATCAGCATCCAGACCGGCGCCTTCATGGCGAGTTGCAACGAGACTAATAACCCGACGATGCCCCAGCGCACAATGCGCATCTCCTTTCGGAGCGGCCAGAATGATATCGCTAGAATCCCCACTGGAAGAGCAATTAGCGGTGTACTCGACGCAGACGTCACAGCCATTACCACAGATCCAGTTACAGCTATGACTCCGATGAAAGGTGACGTTCCGCTCCTCCATAGCCAAACGAACAAGCAAAGGAGCGTTGCGCCAAACGTGCCGGCGGGAATCGGGCCAGTAAAAGGGCCCTGGGCTCGAACCGCACCATCCCGCACGAACGAAATCATGCGACCACCCATGAACCCAAATACGTTCTGGTGGCTCACTTTCTCGATGGTCATGGTCAACGCCAAGACGGACACTATAAAAGCAAAGGTTTTAATCACGCGCACGACATCTTCCTCATCTCGAACCAAGAACCGAAGAAGAAAATAGCCACCAACGCTGTCCCAGAGAAAGCCACATTGATTTATGGCGGCCTGCGTCTCTTGAAACTCAAGGAATGTCGCAGCAGCCCGAATAATCGCCCAAAGCAAGAAGATCTTATCGATCGGATTGAATCCGCCAGAAGCGATCATCGTTCTTGACGACATTCTCGTCCAACACAGTCGAATCCATCCACACAAAATGAGGATTCGACCGACGAAGACGTGCGCACCCATAACATATATTTGTTGGCCAAACGGGGCAAGAATTAACGTGAGTAAAAGAGGCACGACCACAGATTTCCGGGGCAGCAGGAAGATTAATGCGATCGCGATGAGCATCCACACTAGAACGATGGGGTGCAAGAACGACTCCGTGGAGCCGCCACCAATTCTTAGATTGCCAGGACCGTTATACATCTGATGTGCTTTCTTCTTTTATTGTTTTCGGCTTCCAGCTATGATTCGCGCCGCCATTCGCAGCTCGTAGCTGTTCGGCGTATTTCAACACGACATCGTTCCTGAGTTGCTTCATCCTTCTGCTGAAGAGTGACTCGCAGCAAATCCTAATCGCACCTCTTTTTCTCCGCCTGAGTTGATTTCGAAAGTCCTCGTTATGGATCATTTATCGCTGCGGGAAGGGTGTCAGACTTCGACCAGCCTCGTCACACGAGAGGATCGACCTCACCGAGTCATCAAATTCTCTCAAAAGCCGCGGATCGGAACGGACGTCCCGCGGCAGCAGTGGCCTCAGGACTCTCTTAATGGGTTCTGGTGTTAGCCCCTTTATCCGGTCGTCCAATCTTTGGCGCCTCAGTCTTGAGGCCGCGCCGATGGTTTGACGCGACCATATAGCTACAAAATCAGACTGCTGCGGCTGTTTCGCAAAGATCTCAGCACGGTGCTTATGGTACGCCCTGACCATCAGATAGGCAGCCCGACTGTTCACGAATTCGACGCGAGCTCCGCGTCTATCGGGATCTGCGGCGCGGTACAAAGGGGCATCGGGGTAAGTTTCGTAGAGACCATTATTGTCTCAGCCATATAGCCGTTATCTTCGGAAACAATGCGGTACTAGAGCTCGGGCTGAACTGATAGAGGCCGTGGTCGGAAGAATTATTCGCTCGCCCAATTCCCAGGAAATGGCCCACAAACGAAACCATTTCCATCGCGTTCTTGATAGCTTGTGGAAAAGTAAGAATGTGCTCAAGAGTACCACTATCGAAGACACACGAGAACTTCTCCTTCAGACGGTTAGGGATAGGCTCGTTCATATCGCGTAAGATGGTTGCCTGCTCAAAGTGGAGAAAATCTAGCGATCCATTGCCAGATGCTCACTGAAGCGCGATTGCTCTTGCCGTCCTCCCTGACTTCTCCTCAATTACTTCGCGATAAACCTGCATGAGTTTCACCCCAGCAGCAGTCCACGTTATTTCCCCAATAGTACTCAAAGACGCCGCACGCAGTCTCTCGAGGAGCGTGCGATCACGTTGCAGCGTTGTGAAATGATCCGAGAGAGTCTGTACATCTCCGACGTTATGCACGAGGGCGTTTTCCATGTGATGGCAGATAGCTCCAGCGGCTTGCGATACGAGTAGCACGCATCCGCTGCCACGAGCTTCCAAAGTAACGAGTGCACTCCCTTCCTCAACGCTCGGCAAAACGAGCACGTCACTGTTCCGCATCAGCTCAGGAACATTGTCTCGATGCCCAAGTACCTGCACGCTAGGATGCGACAGATGCTCAGAAAGTTTGTCGGCGTATCCCGACATGAAATGCCCAGCAATGACAAAGCTGCCACAGGCAGAAGCAGACGACCGCAGCCAAGCTTCCAAAGCATAGTGCAATCCCTTTCTGGGCGAGCATTCTCCAACAAATAGTACCGCCAAGCCGAGCCTTCGGTCGCGCTGCTCAGAAGTCGGGTAGAACTTATTCTCATCAAATCCATATTGATGCCGCGCCAATTTCTCGTGTGCAAACCCCTTTTCGAGAAACGTCCGAGCGACAAATTCAGATGGGCATAGAAGGCGGTCTGCGAAATCGTACTCTTGCGCTTCCTTACGCAGAACCTTCGCGTCAAACACGTGATCATGACCACGCGGCATCGTCATCCCGAGGCGTGCACATTCCCTTTGCACTGCCTCGAACGCAAATTCAGTATGTGCATTCGGTCTTTCCAACATTGTTGGAATTCCTAATGCTGCAGCTTCTTTGATCGTGTTTAGTGCGCCCAAAGGCCAAGTGTGGATAATATCGATCTGCCCGGCTAGTTCCTTGATCCGGCGCGACACGATCCAGTCATGTAAGGCGCACGCACGCAGGGTACCCAGTACCTTGTAGGGTATGCGAACGTTCCCGCGGGCAAGCGTCGGCCACACCTGAAGATTGTCGCGCCAAGGTCGGTGAAGGACGCCAGGACAAACGAGGACTTCTGCCCCGGCAGTGATCAGCCCGGCCACCTGATGCCAGGCAGTGTTGCATATTCTGTCCGCGCCTATTTTGTGCGGAAAGCTGTATAAAACTCGAATGCGGTTGTCGCGGCAACTCATCGACGTGTCATCGGCGGGAGGTGTACTCCGAAGCCTCCAGCGGAACGATTCCCACTCCTAGCCAGGCTATGTCCGTTCGCTTGAATCGAGCAGGACTCCGACTGAATGCAGAGCGGGTTGTTGAATGTGGTTGAAAATCGCTGGCATGAGGCTGAGAAGTGATTTCTTCACTTCTGGAAGTTTCGCCTCAAGCAGCATTCGGATCTCCTCGCGTCTGTCGTAACTTTCCCCGATGATGTTCAGCATCTCGTTAACTGTCATTACCCGGGGGTCCACCAAAAGCTCAGGTATGCCTAATGTCTCTAGCACACCGACAAACTTCCGGCTATAAGCAACCGAAACAGCGGGAATGCCCTGCGAAAGGGCAGCTATACATGCGTGCATTCGTGAGCCAATGAAGAAGTTGCATTGACCAATCACGTACTTCATCTCGGCGGTGGTATACAGCCCACGGACAAACCCAATTCTGTCACGGAAGTTGGTCTTTAGCTCCTCGTAGAATTGTGTGCATACATCCGAATCACTTTCACAGCCGCTGCCCAGCGTGTGCGGTACCAGCAGAACGCGCGCCTTGGTTCTGCTAATCATGAGGTCAATTACTTTATAGGCGAACTCTATGTACTTATCTCGAAATCCAAACGTATCGTCCCGCTTGTACCCGCCCATAAACAGCAGTCCGCTGAGATTCAAGCCCACCAGAGAGCCCGCCTCTCGCTCCAGAGATAAACCGACCAAATCCAGATGCAGCGGTCGCTGAGGCTGGACCATGAAGCCGACGTCGTAACAAAACTTCATCTTCCCCGGCTTGGCATCTCCCCCGATCATTACCGTCGCCTCACGAAGGCTTTCACGATCTCTCGAATAGACCATTCCTGCGCGTCTCATAATGGAGCGTGCTATGGTTTTGCCTATTCGTCCTTTGAAGGGGCCAAGCGTCTGCGGAAGGAGAATCAGCTCTTTGCCGAGGATGAGCACCAGAGCCTGAGGCAACGACACATCTATCAATCGTCTCAGGCCATATATGTCACTGAAGCTGTCTCCCCCAGCGATAGAAACGATCACGTCGCTCGTTTGGATATGATGGAGAACGCGGTTCTTGGAGATGAGCCATGCCCTGATTCCTTTCACAGGCAGCGACCGAAGCGCGAGCGCGAGCAGGGTTAGAAATACGATGTTCTTTGCGGGATATGGCTTCATCCGCACGTTCACCGTCTGAATCGGGATCATCCGACCCTTCAGGTTTAGGTGAAACAAGTGCGGTTCCCTAGCATAATCCAGCAGCGAAATCTGCGGATCTGGGGCGCATTCGGCAATGCAGGTGACAACACCCGTCGCCAGAGCCCCGACACCCAGGTTGTAATTGTTGAATGTGGCTCCCAACATTGTTATTTTCATTATCTTTAAGACATCAACGGCGTTTCTTCGGAATCTTGTTTTGCACCCGTGGATGACCAGTTGGTGAGCAGCGGGTGATGCAGCGAAGTAGCTAATAATGGCTCAGTCATGTGCCTGATGAATAGCGCACATTCGTCTACTGATTTCTCCCACCAACGACTTGCCTTGATAAGCTCTCGCAATTCTTCAGGGAAACGGTAGCGAATGAGCCGCGCCGGGTTACCGGCGACGATCCCGAATTCTGGCACGTCTTTTGTAACCACCGAGCCCGCTCCGACAACTGCTCCAATTCCGATATGCTTACAGCTCGGCGTGATGATAGCGCGCTCCCCCAGCCAGGAGTCGTGGCCAATGTTAAGCGAGCCGCTCGAAACCGAGTCCTCTTTAAGCCACCCGAGATGACTGTTGTAGAAAAACGGATGAAGGGATAATCGCTCAAAAGGATGATTTCTCAAGAATACTCTGACATCCGATGCTACTGACACGTACCTTCCCACGGTCACGCCAGGAGGAAAAGACCCTGGGATCATGCATTCTCCATAACTGTAAGCGCCCACCCGAACGCCGTGATACTTATCAAGAATGTCTCGCAGTGTCGCCGAATAGAAGTCGCTCCCTTCGAGACGGCGAATCACGCCTAGCGACAGCCAGCGGAAGCGCTGCCACCTATAAATACTAAGTAGCCAAGGAGCCAAGAGACAGCGCCGTAGTTCACTCATACTAAGAATATCGTTCCAGAGGCCCACCCCTCCGTCACTTCTAACGTCGGACTAGGATGGAGATCGCTCGGGGTGTATAGGTCTCGGCAATCTAGCAGCGATCCGCCGGTGGCACCTGACAGCAGATGAGATCAACCCCCGTTCTTGTCCCAGTAAACAACGGAAATCGGATCTGCCTCCATCTCAAACGCGCTTCCGGAGAACGGGTTGGGCAAAAGCCATCAAGGTCGGTGACGGGGGTTACTGGTTTTCCGTGGTTAACTCGGCGAGCGCAACTGCATGACGGATCCTACGTTTCATTGCTTAGCCAAGATGTAAATTGGTGGTTCGCAATGAGCTCCCAACCGCCTGAGAAGAGTGACATATTCGCGGTGAAGATCAGCGTGCCAAATGCGGATTACGACGTGGCCTCCGGGGACTAGACACTGACGGCAGCGCGCAATCAAAGATGGAATAAGCTTAATTTGCACATAGTAAATGGATTCGCTGAGGCAGATGGTGCTGACTTTTTCGTTGGGAATGGGAAACGTTTCTATTCTGCTAACATGCCATTGGGCGTTGTTGTCTTGTGATTGTCTGGCCGCGTCTATCGATCGCGCGGAAACGTCGACACCGATGTAGTGACCTTTCCAGCCACGATATCGAAGAGCCGCTCGAAGATTCCCAGGGCCGCATCCCAAATCAAGTACTCCTGCGTTTGAGTCCAGCAGCGTACCGAGACACTCCAACAGAGAATGTGGGCACTTCGCAGGCTCGATACTGGCGTTCATACTTTTCCAGTCCCAAACTAGCCTCTTAATCCAGCCCGGCGCATAGCTACGAAGCCTAGACATCTAGCCCCTGTATATGTCCCACAATCATGGCTTGATCTCCGTGCCGTTACATTCCCAGGGCGCTATTAGTACTCGGCTTTGACAATGAGAACCAAACGTCGTGACGAAGCGTACGAAACGCGGCGAGCATACCGGCGGTGACGAGCAAGATGCAGCCAAGGCAAGATGCTATCGTCGCTACCAGACTGGCTCCGAGTCCCCACGCACTGAATGATGCTACCAGCATTCCTGCTGCCGCAGCCGCAATGGGCTTCGCACAAAGGCTTGCTGGAATTCCGCTTTTGCGATGGAGACGCCAGACACTCACCGCAAGCGCCAGTAATTCACCACTGAATCCGGAGATTGCTATCCACACCAATGGTGCTCCAATTGCACTCGCGCCGGCCATCCCGACGAGGGCGAAAGTCCTGACGCAATTTGAGAGCATCGTGTTCTTGGTGTCCCCCAGCGACATCGCAGCTAACGTCGGTGCCACGCGAATGATCCTCAGCGCCCACATGGCCGCCAGCCACCCGATAATTCGGCCGCCAGTAGCATACTTGGAGCCGTAGACCACAGCAACGAGCCTACCGCCTGCTGTGATGAAGAAAATAGAGATGATCGCGGCCGCCAAGCACGCTGCTTGGGAGCATGCGCGGTATCGCCGCCTGAACTGGTCCGGCATGCCCTGAGTCCTCGACAACAGAGGCAAGAACAACGAAGAACAAATGTTGGCAACGAATTGAGTTGGTGCCATCGTAAGCGAGAACGTTGCGGAATAGATGCCCAAATCAGAGAGGTCATACGAACTTCTCGGAAAAAGACGTTCTGCGGAACCAATGATTAACCGGTCACCCTCAAAGATTCCAAACATCAATATGCCGTTAATCATTAAGGGCCAACCGAACGAAACCATCCGTTGCCAATATCCGCTATCCCACGCCCACGCATAACGCCGCTCTGCAAGAATATGTGACACAATCGTCGCAGCAGACACTTGTATGATAAGTGACCATAGCATTGCGGAATAGTCGCGGAACCAAAAGGCTAGGGGAACAGCAACAAGCGTGGCGAACCAGCTGGAACCCGCATCCGCGATGGCCGTCGGCGCAAAACGTAGGCTACGCTGTAAACGACTCATGTCAAGGTGGTACAACCCACGGAGTAATGGCAACAACCCGAGGCATCGAAAGGCCCATGTTGCCTGCGGCACACCAAATAGCCTCGCGATGGGCCCCGCTAGTAATAGAATGACCAGGCCGTTGACTGTTCCACGCGCGGCGCGAAAGAATTGCGCAGTTGCTTGAAGACGCTCTTTGTCGCCATCCGCCGACTGAATCAGGAACATCTCGGCTGATACATTGCTGAGCATCTCTATCATCTGGAGTGTGATGCCGAATATGGCTGCAATTCCAAAGTCGGCAGGGCTGATTAGTCTGGCCAGAAAGATATTCCGCAAGAACGAACTCGCCTGAATTGCGGCTTGGCCAAGGGACAAATGCAAGCCACCTTTTATTACCGAGGTCTTGAGTTGCACGTTTTTGAAAGATGCTACTTGGCGGATGGAGTTAGCTCGTGCGTGGATAACAGCAGGAACTACACTTCCAGAGAGCAGAAGACTTGCGCTTCCTGATTGGATCAACCAGGGTCAATGCACTATTGCCGTCAGGGAAGTTGGGGGATTAAGTGCGCCGGAGCCCTGGAACTTGTATGCGCCAGAATCCCATGCACCAGAGGTCGGTCGGGCGACACCATTGATGTCCCAGTCCAGAACAGTAATGCTTGTAAGATTGGAACTAGCGGAGATAGCGGGAGAGTTCGAGTTCAGCTGCTCGTTGCCGGGAGCAGCGACCCAAGATGGATCCACGCCAAGCTTACTATGGGTGTCTCTCCCAGCCGCTTGCCATTGGGAATAGCTTTGAAACGAAGAGCCGAAGATCAGCTGGCCAGAGGTCCCATTGTATACATTGTAATCACTGACAAAGGTTGGGTTTCCGTCCTCCACATACACCGGATATGCCATCCCTGATACGATGTTGTTTCTTACCGTGACATTATTGAAGCCCGAACTAAGATCTATGCCGGTTGACATTGCGTTCGTCCCAATATTCGCTAGCGAATTGTTGTAGATGCCTGTTGTCATGGGGTGGGCATTATTATTTCCTGAGAGCACGATCAAGCCCTCAAACATATTTGCCTGTACAGGACTAAAGCTCATGTCGTTGTTGCAGATCGTTCCGCTTAAACTACCCTCCGCGAAGAAAAAGGCTGTCATGGCTCCTCCGCCGGCGAAAGAATTCCTGAAGTCGCCATAGAAGTGATTATTGCAAAACGTCAAGCCGTCAATATACTGCGTAGAGTCAGAAGATGGTACTGAGAAGTAGTGCCACGCGCCATCGCCGTGAACTCCGCCCCCAATTTGGGAGGAATAGTCGTGAAAATAATTGGAATTGTAGGTCACATTGTGCATTGAGGTGTTGGCTTGCGCAGAAGCGAACCAGATCGCCCCAGAAGTATGGGAGAAGTCATTACCGGTGAAGGTGAAATTGCTGTAACTGCCCGGCGAACTGAAAACAAAATAGACGCCGATCCAACTTTCCGTCAGGAAAGTCGAATTCGTGAGCGTAATGTCGTGGGTATTAGTGAACACCAGACACTTATCGCCGTTGGCTGTTTGCGGGGCACCACAGTTAACCCACTTGAGGTCATTGACGGTAATGAACCCAACGTCGCTGGCATTTCCCATACCAGTGGCACCCGGATGCGCCGCTTGGTCATCGAAGACCGGCTGGCTGTAGCTTGTACCATTGAACCATGCATGATCTGTTGTGTATGTGATTGTGCTACTTGAGCCTCCCTGAAAGGTCCAGGGGAAACTCGAAGTCCAGGTAACGCCACCTTTGAACATAACGATATCGCCGTTGAGCAGCGTAATGGAGCTACAGATGCCGGTGCAGCCGGTCATACCTGGTGCATGTTTCAATGGCGTCGACTTGCTGGTCCCGTTATTGGCATCCGCCCCGCCTACGTAGTCGATGTAGTACGTGCTAGCTGATGCAACCGCTGACGAGATAAGGATTGCACACGGCAACAACAAGAGAAAGCCTACAGCACGAACACCAACACGGGGCCCTCTCGAAGGGGACATATTATCAGCCCAGAACTTAAAATATTCCGCACGCAATCGCATCTCAACCACCTTCTGAAAACTAAAGAATGTGTGTCACCGGGATGTTTAACCCAAGCTACAGGATAGTACCTTGGCAGCCGGCTTACCATTGTCAGGATACCCTAGTTGAACCCGTAAATCCCCCGAGTTCTGACAAGTCTATGGCTTTAGCAACAGATCCTCTCTACTATACGATTTTTGCGGTGGACCTTCTGTATTGTTGTGACAGATACTTACTTGTTATCCTCGCACACGGCTGTGTCGGCCTATTACCTATCGGAACAAGGCCAGGCTCTTTTGGAATCTTATAGATGGGTGCGGCTTGTAGAATCTTCGTTACGCTGGCCTTCTCCCCCGAGCCTCAAGACCTACGGACCAGCGCAACACGCTAAACCATTTGGCGAGCGCCCCCAGACGTGAGTCCCTCTGTAGTCTTCCAGGTGTCACGAGAAGGATACTGGCGATTAAGCTGAGCCGGCAAATTGCGACGATTCCCATGACTGATTGATACAGAACGGCGTGGACCTTGCTTCTTCGGATTCTGAAAAACCTCCGCAACGACTCCCTCATCATGACGGTGGCGAAACTACTTTCATTCATTGCTCCTGAACTGCGCCCCCCGTGGTGAATCACCATAGCACCGCTGAGGTAATAATTCTTCCAACCTGCCCTCGCCACTTTGAAGCATAAATCCAAGTCTTCGGAATACATAAAATATTCGGGGCTGAACATCTTGACACTTTCAAACACTTTCCGCTTAATCATTAGGCAGGCGCCAGAAACGGTGTCAACTTGGGCGGGCCCCTGGCGATTCTCGAATAGCACTCGTGTGCCCCACAAGGATGCTTTCGGAAACCTCTGCCGGAAGGCTTCCACATCCAGGACCTGGTTCCAAATTGATGGAAACGCCTGGACACAACTCGTCTGAAGAGAAGAATCAGGATTCAATAACCGAGCTCCCACGATACCCGCGTCCGGAACTAATTGCAAAGCAGATTCCAGCTTTGCCAGTGCATTTCCGATAATCTCGGTATCAGGGTTCAAGAACAGAAGACTCCTGCCACACGAGTTCTTATACCCCAGATTGTTTGCCCTTCCAAAACCCAAGTTCTTGGCGCTCTGAATGAAATAGACCTCCGGAAATTCCCTTGCGAGCATCTCTCTACTTCCATCGTAGGAGGCGTTGTCCACTACAATGACTTCGAAGCTCATGCCTTTCGCATTGGCGTAGATGCTCCGCAAACATTGTCGGAGGAAGTCACAGGATCTCCAGTTCACGATGATGATGGAGAGAGCTTTGTCATTGACCACCACAGATGCTCCGTCCTGATGAATCATCAGCTTCCAACTAGTTGTTTATGAATTTTCGGTGCCAGAGCTCAAACGACATTAGCAGGTAAATGTGTCGCAAGTAACTTTCATTGCCCAGTTCATGTTTGCGAATCAGTTCACGGATGTAATCGATGTTGAAGTATCGCCTCACACGAGCGTCATCACTCATAAGGCAATCGTGAACATATCCTCGCATTCGACCTCGCAACCACAGATGCACAGGGTTGGCGAATCCCTTTTTCTTTCTGTAAATCATATACTTGGGGAGCCATTTTTCTACCGCCTTCTTATGCAGGTACTTAGCCTCGAAGCCACGCAACTTCAGGCTGGGGGGTAGAGTCTCGATGAACTCAACCAGGCGATAGTCAAGGAATGGCACCCTCGCTTCAAGAGAATTCGCCATAGAAGTTTTGTCGGCCACCATCAACAAGTCATCAGGAAGATTCGCACGGGTGTCGATATAGAGTATCTGGGAAAGTGGATCCAGCCCGTCGACATCCGCATACAGCCTGGCTAGCACGTGTCGGGCCTCCGCTCCGTCCGATGACAGATGTTGCTTTAGCCAGGGCCGGAACAGACTTTGTTGCATTTCCGAACTATAGAAGGAGTATATCTTAATAAACCTCTTGAGACAGTCGGGTTCATTCAGCGAGAGAGCCCCGCGCTTCAGTCTTTCGCTCCTCGGAAGGCGACTGACGACGGGATTGACAATGCGCTGGGTGAGCAGCGATGGCAATCGGCTATAAACCGACGATAATTTAACTCCAATGTGCCGCGAGTAGCCGGCCCAGGGCTCATCAGCTCCCTGACCGGTCAGCGCCACTTTCACCTTCTTGCCAGCCATTAGGCTGACAAAATAGAAGGCGGCTGCGGTCTCATTTCCGACGGGCTCTTCCAGATCCCATAGGTACCGCTCGTAATAATCCTGATACTCCTTTGATCCCACGATCATCTCGTTGTGATCCGCACCGAAACTTTTAGCCAAGGCCCTTGCGTCATCGGTCTCATTGGACTTCTCTCCGTCCTGAAATCCGATCGTGAACGTATGAACTGGATTGCCTCCACACTTGGTCATGAGCGCGAGCAGGGCGCCAGAGTCGATACCCGAACTCAAGAAGAGTCCCACGGGAACATCACTTCTCATTTGCAGGCGAACCGCATCCTCGACCAAGGACTGATAAGTCTCAATCAATTCCGGCTCGTCGACCACTCGTCTTATCTGGGGCTTCCAATTCCAAAATCTCGTAATCTGGAATCCCTCGGAATTCACAAGCATGTAATGGGCGGGTGGTAGCTTCTTGATACGATCAAACATGGTGTCAGGAGACGCGACGTACCTGAGCGTGAAGAGCTGAGCAAGAGAATTGAGGTCTACTTCCCTTGGGCACGCCGGATCAACGAGAAGGGACTTGATCTCAGATGCAAACAGCAACCTCTTGCCGAGATCTATATAGTAAAGGGGCTTGACTCCCAAATGGTCTCGCGCAATGAATAGGCGCCGAAGTTTCGAATCCCAAATTGCGAATGCAAAGATCCCATTGAACCGACTGACGCAATCAGGGCCCCACTGTTCATATGCGTGAACGATGACTTCGGTATCGGATCGCGTCCTGAAGACGTGCCCTCCCTTTCCCAGCTCGTCTCTGAGCTCCACGAAGTTGTAGATCTCGCCATTGAAGACAACCTGCAGTGTCTGATCTTCGTTGGCGATAGGTTGTGCACCACCCTCTACATCAATAATGCTCAGACGGCGGTGACCTAATGCAATCCGTTGCGCCACAAACTCTCCCTCACCATCCGGGCCCCGGTGCGAGAGCGCCGATGTCATCTTGCCCAGCAAATGTCGATCCGCGTGCGATCCATCGAAATTGTAGATTCCACAAATCCCGCACATCTAATAGCGGCTCCGCCCGTATTTCATGACTCTTTCTAACCACAAGGGTCGACTCTCGGTCAGAACGCTGCTGTTAAGCGTTTGACGGTCGAACCATGCTTCTGAATCGCTGACGATTCTCTTCCTAGGTTAATGGCACTCCGATATCCACAAAGCATGGCAAGGAGCGTGCGAGGCGAACCTGGTCGGCCCATCGCTCACATGCCGCCAAACAAAGGGTGCCGCCTCCACCACTCTCGCGTTATAACCCTTCTGATGGTTCCCAAAACTGTGCGGACACAGGTAAGCAGGGGCTGACCGCTCCAACTGTGAAATAGAGAGAAGCCGACGAACCTTGGCGTTGGAACTGCAAGAAGGCGCATGGCCAGAAATCTGCCAAATAGCTCTCGACGTCGTTGAAGCAACTGTGGCTGCGCGGCAAGGACGGCGCGAGGGCCCACGCGTTCGAGCTCCACATAATGTGCTGCTATCGCCCGGCGCAGAATGTGCCTCCCTTTTTGGGTTCGGACGACGACAAGCGATCGGCCATGGTCGCCGTCGCTACTGAGTTTCTCCCAGGCATCCCCACATGAAATGTCAGCAACGCGGCCCAGCCCATCCGGACAAAGATTGCACCTCCGGGAACGATAGCCGGTAAGCGTTGCCCAAGAATCCTCGTAAGAGATCAATTTCTCCTTTATTCTTTCACCATACTGTACCTTAAAACTTCCTGGCCACCCTTCGCCCCGATACCGCACCGAATCGACTTCACGTGGGTTGATGGCCAGGGTTGTTAGTAGATTAAGGGTGCCTGCAGTGCTCGGGGTTCCGGCACAGAAGAACGTCAACACAAGCCCTAGTTTTCTGTCTAATTCGGGACGCTGCCTACGGAGAGCTGCGACTGCGGCGACGTCACAAGGTTTTCCAATGAACACGCACTCACGTTCGCTCTCCTCGATACTCCGAAGGCCATCACACGGAGAGGATGGCGCATAGCGAGACCCCGTGCAAGCAAGTATTTCAGCCCTATTGGTACTCATGACCGTCCGGTTCATCAACGGCTGTTGGCTATCAACGCCCGTGTGCAATACGAACTGCATTCCCTCCCGCTCGAGGCAGTATAGTGCAAGGGCCGATAACATCCCGCCCGATGAACCCTTGTACCTAATCTCAGGATCATGCGCATATCCTTCCCAGATTTCTAACGCTGGCCCAAATTCGTCGTCTGCGTACGTTCTGTTACGTGCGCGTTGAGTTTCCAGATCTCCATCTACAGAATAACCGGGGCAGATCGAAAGACATCTAGTGCACGATGCACACTCGTCCGATGTGAAGCGCGGCCGTATTCCGACGGTCTGGAGGTTTTCGAGAGTGATTGCGCCCTTGTCACACGCGTAGTAACATGCGCCGCAACCAGTGCAGAGGCCCCAATCTACCACGTCTTGTAGTTTCTTAATTTCTCGGAACATGTTCAGGGCTCGCCGGCTCTCTCATCGGCGCCTCGTTAAACTTGTTGACTCGCAATCAGCCGGACTCTCGTGGCGATCGTGCTGATTCGTTCGACTATCCGCTCGTTCAGCATTCGTCGATAAAGCTTTGCCTCGGACCTTTCGACTAGCTTCGGCCTTCTCAGTATCAGGGCTTTTAGAAAGCCGGCGAGCATAGCGAGCCCCCCAAGCAATACCGGATGCCCGGCAGTTAACCGATAAAGGACCTTCAGGAAAAAGAATGGGATTGGGAGGCCGCTCCGATAGTCGATTTCTCCACACATGAACGCAATCTTCAGATAACCTGAGGCAGAGCCTTCCGGTTTCAGATGGTAGAAAGTCAGATCCTCGAAGCAGCGAGTCTTCCAACCGACAGCTCGTGCCTTGATCTCGTCGACGGTGTCCCAACCCGGGCAGAGAATGAAGCCGCCGATCTGCCTAAAGCATTCTGCCCTTACAGTCTTCGACGCGCCAGATGCGTGATAGGCGGGCATCTTCACTGGCTGCCATCTCCCTGCTTTTCTCTCAAGATAGACTCCAGAACAAATACCCAGGGTTTCGTCTTCCTGGAATCTTGAGATCAATCGTTCAAAATAATCTGTAGGCAGATCAACGTCGCAATCCAGCTTCACAATGAAATCATGGGCTACATCTTCTATCAGACGGTACCCGCAATCAAACGCGCGCACTTCAGCCGAGCCAAGTTGCCTTCTGGCGTCCCGATCTATTCTCAGGGTGCTAATCCAGGAACACTCCTTGCTATAGCGTCCTATAACGTCAGAAGTCGCATCTCGAGACCCGTCGTCGACGATAATCCATTTCAGCGGTCTGATTGTCTGCCGCAATACTGCCCGGATGGTGGTCTCGACGTACTTTTCTTCGTCCTTGACAGGAGAGATAATAATATAGTTTAACTTAGAAGCGTTGTTCATCGGGAATAAAATGCCTTCCAACCGTACTGGACTATATGGAGCCAGTCGTAGTGTCCTTCGAGTTTGGCTTTGAAAAGCCGGTGGTCGTCACATGAGTTCACGGGCAACCGCTTCATAAAGAAGTTGTCCCCCGTTCGATCGGCAGTTCCGAGAATCGTTGAAACGCCATTCTCATAGCCGGCCCCTCTGAGAATTTCTCGGAACTTGTATTTAAACATCCCGTCAGTCTCCGGAAATGCGTAAGGGTACGAAAATGACTTTACAGGAGATCCTAATTCCTCTTCGATTTTATCCTTGGAGTGCTGCACTTCGTCTTCAATTGCTTTTGCTGACAGACCCTTCAATTGAGGATGTGTGACGGTATGGGAACCGAAATGCACACCTTCCACGCGAAGTCTGCGTACTTGGTCCCATGTGAGGCACCGAGCATCCTTGAACCATCGATTCGTCGCGCCAATATATGCTGTCGGCAGAAAGACCGTAGCGTTAAACCGGTATTGACTTAGGACAGGGAACGCGTGGGTGTAGAAGTCTTCGTATCCGTCGTCAAAGGTAATAACGATCGGTCGTCGGCCGTCGCCTGGGTCAGATACCTGCACGCGACCCAGCGCCTCACCGAGGTCAATGCTCACATAGTTGTTATTATGGAGAAACTTCATTTGTTGCTCAAATACCGCGGGCGAAGTCGCCGTCCGGTAATACGGGTGTGTTGAACTCTCGTCGGAATCGGAGATACTGTGATACATCAAAATAGGGACCCGCACCTTATGCAATTGCGCGAGCATTCGCAGTGGGCGGACAAAGTAGAGGGTTGCTAGAGCGTCCCCGCGCAGCATCGATGGTATGGCGCGTGTTTCGCCATTCATGAGACGGCTAACCTGCCGCCGCCAATGCTTGAGACTCAGCCGCAGCAAAAATCAGGATCTCATCGACAACCTTGCTTTGCTGATCTGCCGTGATCCCTGGAAACATGGGCAGTGAAAGAATCTCTGGCGCGAGCCTCTCAGTTACCGTAAAATCGCCGGCCTTGTAGTCTAGGCGTTTGTATGCTTTCTGAAGGTGCAAGGGAACCGGATAATGAATTCCGGTACCGATGTTAGCCGAACCGAGGTGTTTTATCAGCTTAGCCCGGTTGTGAACTCTCGCGACAAAAAGATGATGAACAGCATTGGCCCATGCAGGTTCATACGGTAACCTGATTTTGTCGCCTGCTAAAGCAAACAACTCACGATAACGGGATGCGGCTACACGACGCATTTCGGTCCAGTCAGGAAGATACCTGAGCTTGATTCGCAAAATCCCGGCCTGAATCGCGTCAAGTCGTCCGTTATACCCTTCCATGTCGTGATAGTATTTCTGGGCCTGACCGTGATCGCGGAGCATCTTGATCTTGGTTGCAAGCTCCTTGTCGTTGGTAGTGACGGCCCCAGCCTCGCCACAAGCGCCCAGATTTTTTCCGGGATAGAAGCTAAATGCCGCGGCCTTCCCCATCGACCCGGCTTTCTTCCAACAGTCGTCTTTCTTCGAGTAGTATTCTGCGCCATGTGCTTGGCAGGCGTCTTCAATCACAGTCAAGTTGTAGCGCTTCGCAAGGTCCAGGATAGGATCCATGTCCGCGGTTTGACCGTAGAGGTGCACAGGCACGATCGCAGTTACAGGCTTTCCGGTCCTCCGGTTTATCGGTTTTCGAGCATCCGCGTCGAAGTAGCATCCGACTTCAAGGTATTCCCGAAGTTTCTCGGGGTCCATGTTATATGTGCGCTCATCTATATCCACAAAGTCCGGCAAGGCCCCCGCTTGCGAGATCGCTTCGGCCGTCGCGATAAAGGTGTTCGGAACCGTGATGACCGTTTCGCCTGGCTTTATGCCAGTGGCGATAAAAGCGAACTTTAGGGCGTCTGTTCCGTTGGCCACGCCAACGCAGTGCTCGGTATCGCAGAACTTGGCGAACTCTCGCTCAAATTCCTCCACCATAGGCCCGCCTACAAATCCCGCGGTTCCTAGCGCTGTCCGGAAGACGTCGCAAAGCTCTTCCTTCAGCTCCTCATGAGGAGTAACCAGATCCAAGAAAGGAATGCCATTGGTTATCGTGTTCATCTTGCGCTCCTAATACGCATAGGGGTGATGGCTCTGAGCGGCCGCGCGGGATTTCCCGCGACGATCGCGTGCGGGGGTATGCTCTTCGTTACCACACTGCCGGCCCCAACAATGGCGCCCTCTCCCACCACCACGTTCGCTAGAATCGTGGCCCCTGAACCGATGGAGGCTCCCTTTTTGATCAGAGTGGTTTCGACTTTCCAGTCCGCTTCGGTTTGCAACTGGCCGTTCGTAGCTGTCGCTCTGGGATAGGTGTCGTTAATGAAAGTGACGCCGTGGCCAACAAAAACGTTGTCTTCTATGGTTACTCCTTCGCAGATGAACGTGTGGCTGGAGATTTTACAGTTCTTTCCGATCTTTGCGTTCTTTTGAATCTCGACAAACGCGCCGATCTTAGTCTGATCTCCTATTTCGCAACCATAAAGGTTAATGAACTTCGACAATTTCACATTCTCTCCGAGCTTAACGTCGTCGGAGATACACAGGTATGCACTCATACGCGAATCGGTTTTCCCCTGTCCTTCAAAGATTTGTCAGCTGCTTCCAGCATCCTCACCACCCGCAAGCCCGCCACCCCGTCATTGAATGGTCGTTCGTCGTTCGAAATGCAATCGATGAAGTACTTGGCCTCGGCCCGCAAGGCTTCCGTCTGTTCTACCTTCGGAGACCACATATCGCCAGAACGGTAACTTACGAGAAGCTCACGGACGCTCTGCCCATTGGTTATATCGACGCCCCTGTCGTAGACTTTGATCTTCTCGTCTGCGTCCAGGTCATTCCACACCAGCATTTTCTTTTCTCCTCCTATCAACGTGGTTCGCACTTTCACTGGAGAGAGCCAATTGACGTTGATGTGAGCGATGATGCTGTTTCTGAAATAGATGGTGATGTAGGCCAGGTCCTCGAAGCCGTTCAAATGCTTTTGACCGGTCGCGATCACGACTTCGGGCTTGTCGTCAATAAGCTGATCGACGATGGACAAATCGTGAGGCGCCAAATCCCAGATCACGTTGACATCATGCTGGAAGAGCCCCAAATTGACTCGGGTTGAGTCGTAATAATATAGCTTCCCGAGTGTTCCGTCCTCGACGAGCTGCCGAATTTTCTTCACGGCCCCAGTAAAGAGGAATGTGTGATCGACCATGATCTGGAGGTTCTTGCTGTCCGCCAGGTCGATCAACTCCTCCGCTTGCGCCGTATTGGAAGTGAACGGTTTCTCCACGAAAACGTGTTTCCCATGTTCTAGCGCGGCTTTCGCCAATTCGAAATGCGTCCACACGGGTGTCACTACGGCCACCGCATCAATATTCGGCGACGCCAGGATCTCACAAGGATCGGTAGTTGCTTGTATGTGAGGATGCGCCTGCTTCAAGCGTCGAAGCGACTCAGAACTCTTATCGCAGACCACGGCGACTTCACAGTCGTCAGTACTGTGAAAGTTTCTGACGATCTGCGGCCCCCAATATCCGTAACCGATTACACCGATTCGAATCATATATTTAACCCCACGATAGGTCCTTGCTTGGGATGTGGCGCCCGAACAATCACCCCATGATTTGAAATGGTCAGAACCTTCGAACAGCAGATTTGCGCGAGCGTGGCAAAGCCGGCAACAGACGTTACTTCGCCAGAATCATCAGGGTGTAGCCGCCAAGAACCCGCACAGCCAAATCCCGGTGGATGGCAAAAAAAAGCGATCGCGGAAGACGAAAGACCTTCTGGATGAGATCGGGTCCGATCTCGTTGGAGCGAGGCGTATAAAAATAGTCCTTCACCTCATATCCCGTGTCGATGAGGGTCTGCAATGCTATTTCCTTAGTGAAGTAATGCAAATGCGCATGCATCTCGCGCCGCTTCATCATTCCATTCTTCCTTAGGACCGCCTGCACTGAAATATCCAAGGGAAAGTGGAATATCTTGTCACGGGCCACGTGGCGGATTTCTCGGAGGAACGCAAAATAATCCTCAACGTGTTCGATCACGTCCAGTACCAGCATTAGATCATAGATCGCGTTCTGTTCTTTCTCGACATTCGCCAACTTGAAGTGGAGCCGGTCATTCTCTCGCGGCTTGCTGAGCTCATACGCGGCCTGTGAGATCTCGTATCCCCAGAACTCGTGGTCTGGGCCCATTGCATGCTGCAATTGGTTCAGCACCTCACCGGTGCCGCAACCGACTTCACAAATTCTTGTGGGCGAGAGTCCGTTTCTTTGCATAAGGCGAAGGATGTATTTCGCCTTGAATGGAGATTCCTCGGCGTGCCACGTCGGGTGCTTCTTAAGGTATGTTCCATCTTGGTAGATGTTTGCGATTGACATCGTACATTGCCCCCAATGCCGGTCCATTATTGGTTAGATCGCTCGGATCACTTCTTTTTTGTGTAGCGCCATACTATTCCCAATCCAACGAGCCCAGAGCCTACTAGTGCCAGAGTCAGCGGTTCAGGCGTGGGCATAGGAATGACCGAGATAGCATAGCCATCCACTTGAAACCCGCCGCTTTGAGGCGTATTGGCGCTAATTTCGGCCGAGCGGATCAAAAGACTATCGCTCCACAAGCCTCTGAAGTCCGCAAACGGAGGCCCTTGGAGCTTGGCGCCCCCGGTCGAGTCGATCACAATGCCAAGCAGGGTTCCTGTCCCATTCAGTCCGCTGAACAATTGTATGGATACCGGGGATATGAATGAAGGGTCATCCGAGATATTGTCAGAATGTACGAACGTTGCGCCGAATGCAGCCACAGGCTGACTGAAGTCCAGCATCAGTGGCGTCGCGCCCCCAAACCCAGTGGAGTCCGAGCCGAAGCCTGCACCGTTTCCCGGAACATCTGGTCCGAATTGTGGTGCGTTAACACCTCCAAAGGATTCGTTCAGTAGCGAGATCTGAGGTGTGATAACGACCGCTCCCATTGTCACCGGCGTCAAAGCATTGCTGGCTGGGGGCTGGTAAAACCGGGCACCTGTGATTTGGGAAAATCCCGTCACTTCAATAACGGCAGCAATGAGCGAGCCACCATGAGCCAGAAGCCAAATCAAGCCGAAAAGTCTCATCCGATAGCGGCCCACCGCCACTCTTCGCCAGACGATCAATACGCTCCTTCACCCGAAAAAACAGCCCCAGGTGTCTTCAAGAGAATCTTGAGATCGAGCCACGCCGACCACGAGCTGGCGTACTTCAGATCTAGGCGAACCATTTCATCGAACGAGACTCTGCTTCGACCTTCGACCTGCCATAGTCCCGTGATCCCAGGTTTTACTGCTAGTAAGCGTTGGACGTGCCACAAATCGTAGCTTTCGAACTCATACGGGATCGGCGGCCGAGGCCCCACGAGCGACATCCGTCCTGCCAGGACGTTAAGAAACTGAGGTACTTCGTCGAGGCTTGTTCTTCTTAGAATTCTTCCGATGGGCGTGATCCTCGGATCGTTCGTCAATTTGTAAATATTGGTCTGATGTCCGTTCCCGTTTTCAGAGCCGTTCACTCCTGATATCAAGCGCTTCACATACTCCTGGTGGATTGTGTGATCCTCGGTAAAGTACATCGACCGGAATTTCAAGAACGTAAACCGCTTGCCGTGCCGGCCTATTCTCTGTTGCCGAAAGAGGACCGGTCCCCGAGAGCTTAGCTTGATTACCACGGCGACGGCCAGGAGAACAGGAGAAAGTAGGGTGAGGGCAAGAAGGCTGCCAGCAATATCCATCGCCCTTTTTATGAGGCGAGATGTCTTACTTCGGTTGAACTTCTCCAGATCCGGATACAAGGTCGAGTCCGGCGGACCACCCGGCCCTTCTTCACTCGAATACTCTGGAAACACATGGAAGGACAGGCGGATTTCGTTAATGTGTTCGATGCCCAGCGTGCTACAAAGCGCGTTGGTGACCTTCGTCAAGAGAGCGGTGGCCACAGATTTTCCTTCCGCGGCGCCGATCTCCGTGAAGATAACCCCCAGGACACATCCGTCCTTGTACCAGCCTTTTATATCGGTTTCCCTGGTTGAACGTGACAGCGCGTAGAGGACCTTGTCGAAAGTCTCGACATTGTTGCCACCTTTTAGCAGAGTGCTCGATTCCAAAAGCATCAGCACAAACCGCCGCTGAGAACGCGCCGTTCTTTTTCGCTCCAAGGAGAGCATCATCGTAAAGGCGTCTTCAGCCAAAAGCTTGGAGGTTGAAGATCCTTCAAGTGGAATAACGTCTTGAGTCGCCGATCGAAGCGTGGCTCGAGAGCGTAAGAGGTCGGAAGCAAGTTCACTCATCTGATTCGCCACCTTATGGCACGCAGCACTAATGATCTCTTTGTGAAATGATTTGGGATCCCTTCGGAGGCGTACGGATGGTAATCGGTTAGAATGACCTTCGCATGCGCTAGCATCAGAACAATCCGAAAGGTAACTTTTCGGAACAGCCAACCTAAGTTGTCGCCGCTGCTGCCAACTGGGGCTTCAATGACCTTAGAGTTTTAGGTTCGTTGCAATCGAGTGGCCTAACCCAATCGCGTTCGATTTCCACTGCGACTGATCGCTTCAGAAGCGTCACAGAAACGATAAGACGCTGCTTCTTGCGAACTTCAATGAGGAGGCCTTCCAAACCTGCCAATGGCCCCTCTTCGAGTCGAACCCGCTGCCCAACGTTCAAGAAAGGCCACGGCTCAGCCCAAAGTCCGCATCGCATTGTCGCTTGAAGTGCAGCAATTTCTTCGTCCTCAATTGGAGCCGGAATCCTCCCGATACCGATAAAATGGAGAGCTCCAGGTATCATCAGAAGAGGAAGCCGGAACTGTGGATTCAATTGGCAGAATACGTAACCGGGAAAAAGCGGGAGTTCCACCGACTTGAAGCGATCCGACCATCGCCGTCGGCATTGATAGAGCGGCAGGAACTCTTGGTAACCCTTGTTGCGGGCAATCGTGGCGACGGTTTTTTCAAAACGCGGTTTCACTCGGAGCGCGAACCATCTGTTGCTGCTACCGTCGCAGAATTTGTCGGCGTTCATTTATAGTCTTCCCCGATCGTTTTACAGGCGGTCTTTGGACATGCTACCGCCCTCTCAGTCCCATCGGGAACATTCGTTTTTGCTTCGGAAGGCCGTTAGTATGCAGTTCGGATGCCACAAGTTCCTTCGGACTTAACGATCGATGTTTCAAGCAGTTGCGAGCGTTTTCAATCGAAACCCATCTGTAATGGCTGAACAGGATTCGGACTAGCTCCCGATTAATGAGACTAAAGTCCGATCTGGAGACTGCATCGAATGGTAGTTAGGCGTTGAAGATCACTTCTGGACACACTCAGAAGCTGAAGCCGGCGCAATTAACACCGAGCTCACTTTGCCCTTTAGTGCCACACTCCTAAGGACCCAAGTTCAGGACGGGCCTGCCACTGAGATCGAAGAAAGGAAAAAAAGTTGCCTAAATAGCCCTAAGTTCGGCTTTCATCCTCCTATCACTCGTCTTCAGTTGCAGCTTAAGCAGGGAATTATTGCGGTTGGGTGAGAGAACTGGCCTCTGTGTGCATTGAAGATCGCCGTGAGAAAGTCTCCAGCCTTAAAGACAGGCTCGGTGGTTGTTGCAGCTTACTTAGTATCGGTAACCGCTGCCATTTCATCTCAGGTATCTCTGTCCAATCAGTCCGCGACGCCTAGTACTCGCGTTTACATTCCATTTGTGTTTGCTTCGCGGGAAAACTCTATCAGCGGCCTCCGACCGACGCGCATCGGATAGAGGGCGTTCTTTTGTTGTCATGGATCGTATGTAAATGACGGTTCATTTCATCGGGCGAAACACGCCGCGGTTGAAGCGAAGATCACGGTACCCCTGCCCTTTGGTCTCATTGACAGGCTCTTTGCGTTCTTCGTAAATAGCTATAGCTGATAAATATGTAGACTGGAAAGTCGCTACAGAACACCTGCGGTCTAACATCGGGCGCTTGGATTCTTTGCCCATTGGGCGTGCTTTCAATCACAGTGGGACAGGCGTGCCAAACCCGGGTTCTACAAGGTGATGAAGTACGAGAATTGAATGAGATATCCGGCGACTACCGGCTCTGTCCCTCAGCCAGGCCACGGTCGGCCTACGCTTGGGTGCCGCTGGGTTAATCTAACACTGTTTTTCCTATTTTGTGTTTCGGGACATCTGGATGCTCAACCTTGGTCCGGGATTATCGATCCTAGCCGTGCCATCGATTGGTCCAATGTCGGTATCCCAGGTGGGATTCCGACCAACCGCACTCAATGTGGGTCGATCATCGCCGCCTACGCCGGCGCTGCGGATACTCTCAACAACGCCCTGGCTGCCTGTTCCTCGAATCAATACCTGCTTTTAGGCCCTGGCACGTTTAGTCTTAGCAGTGGAATCACGTTTGGGCATCATAGCAACCTCACTCTGCGCGGCGCAGGGGCAAATCAGACGTTCATCGTGTTTACAGAATCAGGCGCCTGCGGAGGAATGAGTGCGGATGCATGCGCGGACAGTTCCGACTTAAACTGGTGCTGCGCCAGCTCAAGTCCATCCAACACCGCTAACTGGACGGCCACCAGTTACGTCAAAGGTCTGACACAAATCACGCTGGACAATGTCAGCAATCTGGTGGTGGGGGCCCCGCTCATTCTCGATCAGTGTGACGATGGTCTGAGCGGCTCTGCCTGCACCGGCACCCCCGTGGATACAGGTAACATCTGGGTCTGCGGCGACAGTTCGAGCAGCAACCCGGCCTACAAATGCAGTGACGACTTAGGAGGTACCGGAGGGGCATCGGGATCACAACGCACCGGCAGAAATCAAATGCAGATCGTCACAGTCACGGCGATCGACGGGAATTTGGTGACGTTCAGCCCCGGCCTTTACATGCCTAATTGGGCTGCGGCCAAGAACCCTGGTGCGTGGTGGGCGACAAGTCCTATCTATGGCGATGGCATCGAGAATCTTTCCATGGATCATTCTTCTTCCGATGGGCAAGCCGGCACCATTTTTTTTAATTGCCTGGGATGTTGGGTCAGCGGTATTCGTGATGTTAACAGCGATCGTAGTCATGTCTGGCTGCTGGCGAGCCCCCGCGGCGTGGTCCGCGAAAACTATTTCTATGGCGCCAAGAACGCTCAGAGTCAGGGCAACGGGATCGAGGCATACTCAAGCTCAGATTCATTGTTCGAGAACAACATTTTTCAACACGTCACGAGCCCTCAGATGGTAAATGGCGCCTGCTCTGGCTGCGTGATCTCCTACAATTACTCAAACGACGATTTTGAAACGGTGTCCCCAACCTTGCTTCACAACAGCCTTACCATCAACGCTGCGGGGACTGACAACATCCTGGCCGAAGGGAACGTGGGGGCCAGTTATCGCGCCGATCTGTATCATGGCACGCACAACTTGAATACTGTTTTTCGGAATGAGTTTAACGGCTGGGAGCTCGGGAAAACAGACGGCCTGCTACCGGTTTTTCTTGATCCTTACGCACGATATTTCAGCGTGATCGGGAATGTCCTGGGGAAAAGCGGAATCCAAACTACTTATGCGGTCACTCCGTCTGGGGGATCGCCCCCTGCCATTTACATGATTGGAACGGGTACGGACTTCGTAGCCCTGTCCGGTGACCCTCTGAGTGTGAGCTCTTTAATGCGTTGGGGCAACTACGATACCCTCAATGCCGCCGTCCAATGGAATGCCTCTGAAGTTCCAAGCGGACTAAGCCAATACGCGAACCCGGTGCCCACCAGCCACAACCTTCCCGCGTCGTTTTACCTGTCCGCGAATCCTTTGTGGTGGGGCACGATGCCTTGGCCCGCCGTTGGACCCGATGTTAGTGGATATTCTTATGGCAACCCTGCTCAGTTGTGTTATGACAATTCTCCGATCGACGCCAACTATGGTAGCAACAATGTGCTGCTGTTCAACGCCAATAACTGCTCCTTGTTAGCGAGCCATTATGCGCAAGCGCCTCCGCCCAATAATCTGACGGCGATGGTCATAAGCGCAAGCCAGATCAGTTTGAGCTGGACGGCGCCGGCGGGCAGTCTGGGTGTGACCATCTACGTGGTGCAACGGTGCCAGGGTGCGGGCTGCACCAACTTTGCACAGATTGCGGCGCAGAGCTTGGCCACATATAGCGACACTGGGCTATCGGCCAGCACCACTTACAGTTACCGCGTGCGGGCCATCAGTGGGGCCGGGAGCCTGAGTTCGTTCTCCAACCTGGCTAGCGCGACCACGCAAACGCCGCCGACGGCCCCCAGTAATCTGATGGCGACAGCCAGCAGCGCGAGCCAGATCAATCTGAGCTGGACAGCGTCGACCAGCAGTGTGGGGTTAGCGAACTATGTGGTGCAGCGCTGCGAGGGGGTGGGCTGCACCAACTTTGCGCAGATTGCGACTCCGGCCGGGGTGACTTTCAGCGGCACGGGGCTGTCGTTCAACACTAGTTACAGCTACCGCGTCCAGGCCATCGATACAGCCGGCAACATGAGCCCGTTCTCGAACCTGGCCGGCGCGACCACCCAGACCCCTCCGACTGCTCCCAGCAGTCTTGCAGCGACAGCTAATGGCGGCCAGATAAATCTGAGCTGGACGGCGTCGACGAGCAGTGTGGGGCTGGCAAACTATGTGGTGCAACGGTGTCAGGGCCCGGGCTGCACCAACTTTGCGCAGATCGCAACGTCGACTGGGACAACGTACAGCGATCCAGGCCTGGCGGCGGGTAGTTGCAGTTATATCGTGGAGGCTACGGATGTTGCCGGCAACCTGAGCCCGTCCTCGAACGTTGCTACTGGAGTGATTCCGCATGTCAGCTTGAGCTGGATCGCTTCCACGGATAGCGCTAGGGTTACCGCCTACCTGGTAGAGCGCTGCCAGGGCGCTAATTGCTCGACATTTGCGCAGATTGCTAGCGTACCGGGCACCGCTTTCAACGACACCTCGGTGATTGGCAACACCAACTACGCTTACCGGGTGCGCGACACCGATGCTGTGGGGAACCTGAGCGCCTATTCCAACCTAGCGACTGCTACGACCTTGCAATTCATCGGTTACGTGCAAGGCAATTATGCCACGCCGCAAACGCCTCAAACGATGGTGAACGTCACGTTCAATGCCGCACAGGTGGCTGGCGACCTCAACGTCGTCGTCGTGGGCTGGAAAGACAGTACGGCAACTGTCAATGCTGTTACTGACGGAAGTGGCAACGTGTACATGCTCGCCGTGGGGCCCACAGTCCAGATGGGAATCGCATCACAGTCCATTTATTACGCCAAGAACATCACACCGGCAGCCGCCGGAGGAAATACGGTCACCGTGACCTTCTCCAATGCTGCGGTCTACCCCGACATTCGGATTCTTGAGTACAACGGAGCAGATCCTAACAACCCCGTGGATGGAGCGGCAGCGAATACCGGCAATAGCGCCACCAGCAGCAGCGGCTCCTTGACAACGACCAACGCGACTGATCTGATCTTTGGAGCGAATCTGGTTCAGACCTTTACCACTGGTCCGGCAGCGGTTTCACCGCAGAACTGCTGACGTCCCCGGCTGGCGACATCGCCGAGGACCAGATGGTGACCGCCAGGGGCAGCTATATCGCGACTGCATCAGTCAGTCCATCTGGCCAATGGATCATGCAGATGGTTGCCTTCCGCGCCGCATCGGGAAGCACAACGCCGCCGACGGCGCCGGGCAATGTGACGGCGACGGCCACAAGTGTGAGCCAAATCAATCTGGGCTGGACGGCATCGACCAGCACGGTGGGGCTGAGCGAACTATATCGTGCAACGCTGCCAAGGGGCGGGTTGCACCAACTTTGCGCAGATCGCCTCGCCAACCGGAACTACGCTACAGCGACACGGGCCTGACCTCCGGCACCAGCTACAGCTATCAGGTGCAAGCCATGGATACGGCCGGCAACCTGAGTGTGTTCTCCAATGTAGCCAGTGCCACGACACCAGGGCCTCCCACAGCGCCCGGCAATCTCACGGCGACGGCTGCGAGCACGAGCCAGATCAACCTGAG
>CAWACO010000025.1:0-511194 GCA_963780485.1 Bryobacterales bacterium | reverse complement strand
GCAGAAGGCCGGCAAGTTCAAAGATGTGGGCGTCCCGGAGGGATTGTACGACCCGGCGGGCAGATCATCGGCTGCGGTGATGGTGGTGTTAGTGATGAACAGATTGATGAGGCCTGAACATGTGGGACCGGCGGCCATTGCGAGCGAGGAGAGAGAAAAAGCGGCGAGCAGGAGACGCCAATTCATAGCTCAGTATAATGACAATTTTCGCGCATCGGCGCAATGGGGCGGTCGAAAAAACGAACCCATTTCAGGATGAGGGATTGACGCATCGCTTGGCATTGGTGGCTGCCGATTGGGCAGTTTGAAAAAACGAACCCATCGCCGGCAAGGGATGTCGAATCTTGCATTTGGTGTTTCCTCCCTTCCCGGTTTTAGCATGGACGTCCGGGCCAAATCGGGTTTAGGGGTAGGAAGTGCCATCGCGCTAGTTGGTCTTGACTTCGATTTTGCGGGGCTGCGCCTTCAAATCGCCGGTGACGTCGGCTGAAACCTTGATGTTGTTTAGTACCTGCGTGGCGCCGGCGGTCTTGGCCATGCGAGTGGCCGCTCCTTTATGTTGCATTACGGTGGTGCTGCCGGTCCAGGTGGCGATGCCGTTTTTCACATGCACCTGTAGGCCGTCCTTACCGATCTTGGATTTGGCCAGCTTGGCTTTGATAGTGGCCTCGATCTCCTCATCGCTGAACTTGCCTTGGCTATGGGACTTAGTGAGCGTTCCGGCATTGGCGACGAGGGAGCAAATCAGGAGCGAAAGAACTGCGAAAGCTTTCTTCATGCCTACGTAGTGCCGCGACGGCGCTATAATTCGCACATGAATCAGAACCAGATCGCGCGCCGGAGCTTGCTCCGCGGCGCGGCGGCCATGACTGCCGCGTCCTATTCCCGAATTCTCGGGGCCAACGACACCATTCAACTGGGCGCGATTGGAGTGGGCGATCGCGGCTACTATGTCATGACGCAGTTCCAGCACGATCCGAAGGTCCACGTCGCGGCGGTTTGCGATGTCTACAGCCAGCAGATCGATCACGCGCTGCAGAAGGCGCCCGACGCCAAGAGTTTCACCGATCATCGCAAGCTGCTGGAGGAAAAACTAGATGCGGTGCTGATCGCAACGCCGGACCACTGGCATTCGACAATCGCGATCGATGCGCTGAACTCAGGGCACGACGTGTACGTCGAGAAGCCTCTCACGCTGCGCATTCAAGAAGGCCCGCGTATCGTCAAAGCGGCGCGCGTGCACGACAGAGTTTGCCAGGTCGGAATGCAGCAGCGTTCGGGCAAACATTACATCGAAGCCAAGCGCGAATACGTCGACAAAGGACGGCTGGGCAAGGTGACTCTGGCGCGCACCTGGTGGCACGGCAATACATATCACCTCCGCAAGGCGCCGGCGTCGCTGCAGAACCGGCCGTCCAACCTGGATTGGGCTCACTTTCTGGGTCCGCTGAAATGGCGCGATTGGGATCCACAGCAATATTACAACTGGCGCGCTTATCTGGACTTCGGGGGCGGCCAAGTGACCGATCTGTTCACGCACTGGATCGACGTAGTGCATATGTTCCTGCAGCAGGATACGCCCAAGTCGGCGGCGGCGGCGGGCGGCGTGTATGCGTACAAGGATGGGCGCACCGCGCCGGACACCATCAACGTACTGCTGGAATATCCGAGCGAGTTCACCGCGACGTTTGACGCGACACTGGCGCCTGGAATCACTGGGGCGGCTGTGGAATTGTGCGGAACGGAGGGGCGGCTGCTGATCGATCGCCAACATTACGAATTTCATCCGGCGGGCAAGGGCGCACAGCCGGTGGTGGTGAAGGCGGAAGATCCGGACATGGTCTTCGCGCACGTGAGCAATTTCCTGGAGTGCTGCCGGACGCGCCAACGGCCGAATGCAGACGTGTTGATCGGGCATCGGTCGGCGCAGGCGTCGCATTTGGGGAACATCGCGTACATGGAGAAGCGCCGGATCGATTTCGATCCGCAGCGGGAAGAGATTCTTCCGTTCTGAGCCGTGACCGTGAGGGAGCGGTTTACGTGCTGCCCAGGTATTTCTTTACGTCGGGGTATAGCAGGTCGTGGATCTCGGGCTTGTCGAGATCGGGCTTGGTGACCACTCGTGCCGGCAGGTCGATTTGCTTGGGCGGCGTAATTCCGTTGAGTTTGTCCACCAAAGTCTTTACGGCTTCAAAGCCCATACGGAATGGATCCTGGACCACTAGCGCCTGGATGGTTCCATCCTTGAGATCGTCGATCAGATTATCGCTGGCGTCAAAGCCGACGCACTTCACTTTGCCCGAAAGGCCGCGTGATTTGAGAGCCAACGCGGCGCCCGTGCTGCTCGGTTCCGACGAGGCGAAGATGCCGTCGAGATCGGCATGAGCGGTCAGGATATTTTCGGCGGCGGCCATTCCTTTAGAGCGGTCGGACATGGAGAACTGGCGCGCCACGATCTCGATTTTGGGAAAGTCGGCCTTGATGGCATCTTCGAAGCCGCGTTCTCGATCGACGGTGGATAAACTGCCGGGGATGTTCATGACCATGGCGACCTTTCCTTTGCCTCCGACCAGGCGCGCCAGCTCGCGCGCAGCCATCTGGCCGCCCTGGTAGTTATTGGTCGCGATGAACGACAGGTAGTTGGTGGAATCGACGCCGGAGTCGAAGACGGTGACGGGAATTCCCAGCTCGGCGGCGCGATCTAGAGAGCGATTCAAAGCTTTGCGCTCGGTAGCCGCGACCGCGAGGCCGTCGACGCGCTGGGCGATCATCGAATCGACAATCTGCATCTGGCGATCGTATTCGGTCTCCTGCGCGGGCCCGTTCCATAGCACTTCGACGCCGAATTTCTGGCCGGCCGCCGCGGCGCCGGCGTGCACCGATACCCAGAATTCGTGCGAGTTGGCTTTGGGAACGACGGCGATTCGTTTGGTCTTGTTGCCTCGGCAAGCCGTTAATGCCAGCAAGAGCGCCGCCGCGGCCAGGACGCGCCTACTGTGCACACCAGCCCCCATCAACCACAATGTCGGTTCCGGTGATGAAGCCGGCGTCTTCCGAACATAAATACAGCGCGAGTTTGCCGATCTCTTCGGGCTTGCCCCAGCGGCGCATGGGAGTCTTCGACATGAACTGCTCGTTTATTTCGGGATTGGTCATTAGCGGAATCGTCATCTCGGTGGCGAAGGGTCCGGGACTAATGGACACGACCGTGATGCTGTCGGCTGCCAGCTCAAGCGCCAGAGCGCGCGTGAAGCCGAGTAATCCGGCCTTACTGGATGAATAGGCGCTGCGCATCGGAACGGAGATGTGGGCCATTATGGACGCGATATTGATGATACGCCCATAACCGCGGCCTTTCATGTGGGGCACAAACGAGCGGCACATCAGGAACGCACTGGTGAGGTTGGTATTGAGCACGCTCATCCAGTCGGAAAGAGTCAGGTCAACGCAGAACTTGCGCACGGCGATTCCGGCATTGTTGATGAGGATGTCGACCGGACCGAACTTGGCGAGGACATCTTGTTCGAGCTGGCGCACCTGCGATTCGTCGGTAATATCGGTGCGGAAAACTTCGGTTTGCGCGCCCAATCCGCGGGCTTGATCGGCGACGGCATTGAGCTGCGCAACGTCGCGCGCCACCAAGGCAACACGCATGCCCGCCTCTGCCAGCGATAAAGCCATCGCTTTTCCTAAGCCGCGGTTGGCGCCGGTGATGAGCGCGACACGTCCGTTGAAGGCCATAAGACGCTCATTGTGGCACAGTCGCGCTGGTGGGAAAGGACGGACGCCTAGCGCTGCGTGAGGATCACCATGTTTTCGTCCGGATCTCTGAACCACGCTGCTTTTTCGCCGTTGGGGGCGGACCAGATTCCGCGCTCGTCCATTCCATGGAAATTCGGGAATTTCAGCAGCCGGACGCCGGCCCTTTCAAGCTGTTGGGCGACAGCCAAAATGTCGGGGACCTGCCAGCCCAACACCGCGTACTTGCCCGCGACGAGATCTTGAACGATGAAAATCCGCAGCATGGTGCCGTGCGCATCGAAGATCAACGAGAATTGATCTTCACTGACTAAACGAAGCCCGAGAACGTCGCGGTAAAAAGGCTTGGCGAGGTCAGGGTCATGGGTGGCGATGCAGGCGATAACGGGGTATGAACCGAGCACGGGAATCCTCCACACCTTGGACGCCTGGGGACGTCGAGCGTTTCCCGCTCCAGCTAGTACTGCATCACTGCCATAAATCCAAAGTCCATGTGGAACTGATGATGACAGTGAAACAGCGAGGGCCCAGGACTGTTCGCGACGAAATCCACCTCCACGGTCTTCATCTCGGGGACGACAACCACGTCCTTGAAGACACCCGAGCTGGGCTCGCCCGCGTATTTCGTGATCTCGAAAGTGTGCCGATGGAGGTGCACCGGATGCGCCATATCGCTCCGGTTATCGAAGATGAGACGGTTCGGACGACCCGATGCCGCGGGGATCAGATCGGTCTGGGGAAACGGTTTTCCATTTATGGACCAGCCGTGCCCATCGAACCTTCGCTCGAAAACCAAACGGTGGATCGATTCCGGATCCGGCTTCTCGGACTGCCCTCCGAACATGGTGCAACTCCAGGTGAAGGGCGGCGGCGCAATCCACTGCGGGGCGCCAGTCGCGCCTCCATATTCGACCACGATTCCAGCGCCCGAGGCGCGCTCGCTATCGGCCACTTCTCCCAGGATCCAGACTCCCGGCGAGTCCATCTCCACCATGGCATCCACTCTCTCGCCCGGCGCAAGATCGAGCACCGGTACCCGCCGCGCGGCTTTAACGGGATTCCCATCCAGCGCAATCACCTCGAAAGTGTGACCGGCAAACGCGATGCGATGCTGCCGGTTCGCGCTTGCGTTCAGGACACGAAACAGCGCGCGCTGGCCGCTCTTCACACGGATCGGCTCGCCCGCTCCCAACATCTTGCCGTTCACGGAATAGACATTGTACTCGACGTCCATGGCGTTTTCCGCGGAAAAATATCCGTCCCATTCGTGCAACACAATCGGGACTTCCAACTCGTAGCGAGCCGGATTGGTGCGCGGTTCAATCACAACCATTCCGAATTGTCCCGAATAAGTGCCCCTCCGGAGATTGTGGCCCGCGATGGCGTGGGTGTGATACCAGCGAGTTCCCGAGGGGCGCGGAGTGAAGACGAACCTGCGATGATCCATCCCTTGCACCATGGGTGTTCCCTCTTCGTGCGCGCCGTCGACGTCCGGAGGAATTTGGAATCCGTGCCAATGAACCATCTCGGGCTCTTTGGTTTGATTGATGACATCCACGGTAACGGTTTTTCCTTCCGTCATTCGGAGCAGTGGGCCGGGCGCCTGTCCGTTGTAGGCCAGCGTTTTGATGAATCTGCCTGGCGCTACTTCCAGATCGATTTCACCGATTCTCAAGGTGACGTCGGCGGCGGTTCTTGCGGCAGGCTGGGATGCTCGAACTGAGCTGATGGCAGCGGAGGAAGCGCCGCAAACAGCCAGGGACAATAAATCTCTGCGAGTAACCTGAGGAGGCTTAAGTTTATGTTGGGACAATGATAGATTCTAGCGCGAAAACGCATCGTCCCCGGACGCATGTTCACCTGTTATCGTGGTTGTGATGCCCAGCAAGTTGGAGACGCGCGTCACGGAGCACGATCGCCAGATCGGCGCTATCCGAAAGCTCATCCTGACGGGGATGAAGATGCGGAATGAAACCCAAACGCAGGTAAAAGCCTTGGCGACTTCGCAGCGCGAGACGGACAGGATGCTCCAAGGCTTGATCCGTTCACTCGAGCGTGGCGGCCACAACGGCCATCAATCGCCGCCGCGCGGCCGCTAGGTTACTTGCCGACAACCAGAATCGAAAACGAATCCGCCACCATCGGGCCTCTGCCACGCCCGCCCGGAGGTGGAGGGGTGGCGGGCTGGCCGAACTCAGCGGCGATCAGCAGGATGTGGTTGGTCTTTCCATCCAACGTCAGGGTCTTGGCGGTCTTCATCGTCTCCAAGTTTTGTTCGACAACGAAGCTGGTCGGGCTATTCTCTTTGATGATCGTCAGTGTTCCGTCGCCCTGCGAGCTGAAGGCTTCCATGGTCTTGGGATTGAACACGGCGCCATCCGTGCCCATGCCGATCGGCAGGGCATCCAGGATTTTGCCGTCGCGCGCGTTGAGGATCACCATATTTTGCGGGTTGCGGCAAGTGGCGAACAGGATGTTGTTCTTCGCATCCAGCGCTAACCCCGCGCACACGCCGCCCTTCCCTTCCAGATCGTAATGGGCGGTCACGGTGAGGGTTTTGGCGTCCACGACAGCGATGTTCCCCTTGTCCTCAATATCAATATAGATGCGCCCTTTGCCGTCGCTAGCCGCCTCTTCCGGCGCGCCGCCCAAGTCGATGGTGCCTACCACCGATCCATCGGACGCATTGATCACCGTGGCGTTCGGCGCCCGGTGACTGAGAACGTAGACCCGATCGTTGAACGAGTCGTAAAGCATGCCGTCTGGACCGCCATCGACATCGATAGTCTTGATGGGCGCGAGGGTCTTGCTATCGAACATCACCACCGGCTTGCTGCTCGCGAATCCGTGATTGGTCTTCGGGGAAACAACCGCGCCGTGTGCGCTGACGTTGGGGATTTCGCCGACTGGCTCCAGGGTGTCCAGGTTGAAGACGGTGATTCGCGCTCCTTGACCGCTGCGCGCTACGTACAACCTGCGGCCGGCCTCGTCTGCATTCACATAGTCAAAACCGCCTGCACCCCCAACTTTGGCCGTCTTCAGGACTTTATAGGGTCCGCCGGCCGGCTGCTGAGCAAATCCGATCAACGCCAGCGCTGCAATTCCTACTGCGAATACCAGACCAAATCGTCGCATGACACATCTCCTCAACCGGGCTCTTTGTTGACGCCCGCTCGCCAGCTAGTATACCCCGGTTGAGAAAATTCAGGTTAGAGGATATCGAGCAGGATCTCCAGCTCGTTTTCGAATCTGGCGAGGACGGTCGAATCCTCGGCGCCCAGACCAAACTGGCGCAACAGCCGGAGCTTGTCGTCTTCTTGTCTGCGGGCGCCGCTAATCGAAAAGCCCTGACAGTCTACGAACCAGTCGGCGGCATTCACGATGTGGCTCAGCGAAATCTTATCGGACTCATCCCGGACGGGATCCGCAATCGGATTTTCGTGACAGCGAACCGCAGTCTCGATCGAGACCGGAAGGTTCCAGGATCGGGCGACGATGGCGGAAACTTCCGCGTGGGTAAACCCAACCAACTCCTTCTCCATCTCTTCCAGATCCTGGTGCTCATGCCGGTTGAGCTCCGCCAAAGCCTCGGCATTATCGTGCAACAGAACCGCGATGATTAGCCGGCCTGTGTCATGGAACAACCCCGCCAGAAACGCAAGCTCCATGAGTTCCGGCGCCAACGCTGAAGCGATAATTTCGCAGAATACCGCAGTGGCGATCGAATGAGTATTGAAACGAATTGACGACCAGTGGGCCGGAGTAGGCAGTTGGCTCCAAACCTTGGTCATCGACTCGTGGAAGATCAAATTGCGAAGGGGATTTAGCCCCAACCGAGCCACCGCTTTGCGCACCGAAAGTGTCGGCACCAGCCGGCCGTACAAAGCCGAGTTGGCCAGGGCCAGGACCTTGCCCGAGGTCATGATGTCTTTTTCAATCCAGCTTGCCACCTCGCGCAGCGACGGGCCCTCCCCGGGAGCGGCCATGGTCGCGAGCAAGTGACGAGCAAGTGGAGACAGCGGAGGCAGGTCGTTGGCCAAAGCGATCGCCTGCGCCAGGTGATCGCTATCGCGCGGAATGGTCGACGAAACAGCCATCATCATCTTATTCGGCGGCATTCCTATTACCAATAGGGTAAGGCCCCCTAAAGGCAAGAAACTTAAGCTTGTCTTGCAGTATTACGCTCTTTTTGCTGTAACGCTCAGAGACAAATTGGCACATCCGGCGGACTACTTGACCTTAGCTTGGAGCTCGCGCGATTTCGCCAACAGCGTCTGTAGCCGCCGCTCGAGTTCGCCGATTGTGGCCGCCGCTTGCGTGGTGGGAGTCGCATCGGCACCTTCTATCACACCAAGCACGGTGTTCAAGTCATTGTTGAGCTTCGTTAGACCGCCGGCATCTTCGTCTTCGTCTTCATCCCCAGGCGGCCGGCGGCTGCTGCCTTCCAGCGCCGCTGCCTGCTTTTCGAGATCCGGATTCTGCTGCCCGAGCTTCGACCGCAATTCACGGATCTCCTGGAGCACCTGGAAATCCTGGTGCATCATAGCGGTCACCTTTGTCGCAAGTGTGAACTGCTGCAGTAGGCCCGCCGGTGGCGTTTTAACGCGAGGGTCCATTTTCACGCTCAAAGGCTGGGTATAACTTATCCCGTCGACCGTGAGTTTGATCGTGTACTGCCCAGGCAGCACGGCCGGACCCAGCGGATGGCGCGGAGTGTCGCGATAGATTGCCGAGATCGGATATTCGTGCCGCAGCGCATCGGGCGGCGGATAATGCAAATCCCAAACGAAGCGATGCATGCCCGCATTGGCCGCAAGAATCTGCGGCGGCCGGATCCAATAGGTTGGGACATTCAACAGTGGATCCACCGGCTCGGGTTTGTCATCACTCGCATAGCGTCGTACCAGCTTCCTGGCATTGTCGAAAACTTCAAGAGTCACGGGCGCCGACGCTGGCGACTTCAAGTAGTAATAAAGGATCGCGCCGTCGGGCGGATTCTGGCCGGCAGGCTCCTCGGGAGGCAGCGGCGTATCGGGGTAATTGTCGCGACGCAAGCGGTAGGCGGCGGCCGGCCGGAACAGATGCGCATCGGAAGCCGCAATCGGAGCGCTCATCTGGCGCAGAGGCGAGATGTCGTCCAGAATCCAAAAGCCGCGGCCATGCGTGCCCACCACCAGGTCGCTATCGTGGATCGTCAGGTCGCGAATCGAAATCGCCGGCATGTTGAGCCGCAGCGGTTCCCAGTTATCGCCATCGTTGAACGAAACATAGACGGCCAGCTCGCTGCCCGCGAACAGCAGGCCCTTGCGAACGGGATCTTCGCGCACGGTGTTGATCGGAGCATCAGGCAAACCATCGACAATCTGTTTCCAGGTCTGCCCGCCATCGTGCGTGCGATAGATGTGCGGCTTCAGATCATCGAGCCGGAAGCGATTGATGGCGGCGTACACCGTGAGGTCGTCGAAGTGCGAAGCTTCCAGGATTGAGACCTTGCTCCATGGCGTCAGCTCGGGCGGCGTGATATTCTTCCAAGCCTTGCCGCCGTCGCGCGTGACCTGAATCAATCCGTCGTCGGTTCCCGCCCAGATGACGTTTATATCCTTATGTGATGGCGCAACGGCATAGATCACGCCGCGCCGCGTCGCCTCTTTCCGAGCGTCCTCGGTGTAAATGCCCACGCTCGGAGGGATTTCGTATTTCTCGCGCGTCAAATCCGGGCTGATCGCTTCCCAACTGTGGCCACCGCTAACCGTCTTGAACAGAACCTGCGACGCCAGGTACAGAACATGCGGATCGACCGGCGAAAAAAGAATCGGCATAGTGCGAACAAATCGGTACTTGCCGCCGCGCAGCACCGCCGGACCGACCTCCTGCACTTCCCCGGTGATCTGATTGAATCGCGTCGCCTTGCCACCATAGATCAAATTCGGATTGAGCGGATCTGGCGCGACGTAGCCGTACTCTTCTACCGCCACCGGATGCCACTCACGAAACGTCACTTCACCGTAATCGCTACGGCTAGCAACTCCGGCCGATCCGCTCTCCTGCTGGCCGCCGTAAACCCAGTATGGAAATTGGTTGTCGGTGATGACGTGGTAGAACTGCGCGGTCGGCTGGTTGTACCAGGAGCTCCAGGTCTGGCCGCCGTTGACGCTGATAGTCGCACCCTGGTCGCTGGCGAGCAGGATGATTCGCGGATTCTCGGGATTGATCCAGATGGTGTGATAGTCGTCGCCACCGGGCGCGCCTTTGATCGCCGTGAACGATTGCCCGGCATCGGTCGATCGATACGTCGACGTGTTGGCCACATAGATGACGTCCTTGTTCTTCGGATCAACCCGTACGCCGGCGAAGTCGGAGCCGCGCCCCGAGATCCGCGCTTCGGTGTTCACCCGCTGCCAGTTGGCGCCGGCGTCGTCGGAGCGAAAAAGCGCGCTCGGCTTCGCTTCCACCAGTGCATACATCCGAGTGGGATCGCTGGGCGCGATGGCGATGCCGATGCGTCCCAGACCCTGCGCGGGCGTCGGAAGACCGCCGGTCATTTGCTGCCAGGTTGTGCCACCATCGGTGGACTTGAACAGTCCGCTGTTCGGGCCCGACCATTCGCCGTTCTCCCATGGGCCTTGCCGAGCTGCCCACAAGACGGCGTAGATCGTGCGTGGATTCGCGGGATCAAACGCGAGATCGATCGCGCCCGTATTTTCGTCTTTATACAGCACCTTCTGCCAGGTCTCGCCGCCATCGGTAGAACGGAACACGCCGCGCTCGGCGTTCGGGCCGTAGGGATGGCCGAGCACTGCGACAAACAGGCGATTGGGATCCTGCGGGTCGACTAGAATCGCCGGAATCTGCTGGCCGTCGCGGAGCCCCAGATGCCGCCAGGTTTTGCCGCCATCGGTTGATTTGTAAATGCCATTGCCGACCGAAAGATCGGGCCGCTGCAGTCCCTCGCCACTGCCGGCATAAATGATGTTGGGATCGGACGGCGCAATGGCGAGCGCGCCGATGGACCCGGTGGGCTGATCATCGAAGAGCGGATTCCATGTTCGGCCGTAATCGTCGGTCTTCCAGATCCCGCCGTCGTTGGCGGCAATGTAGAAGACATTCGGCTGCGCGGGAATGCCGGCAGCGGCAACGGTCCGCCCGCCGCGATATGGCCCGATCGTCCGCCAACGAAGTCCCGCGTAGAGATCGGGTGAAAATTGCTGTGCTGCGAGGGGCAGCAGCGCCATGAAGATAAGGGTGAGTCGAAGCACGGCCATCGAGTTTAGGTTAACGTGACGCACGCACTCGTGCGGCGGGTCGGCACTCGTGCCGACACTAATCGGGATCCTTCGTCGGACTGTCGTTACACGCGCGGATCTCTTCAACCGAATTGACGAACTGTCGCAGCACTTGGAGCCGCTCGGCCGGGGTAAGTGAAAGCATCCAGCGGATGAGCGTGAGGTCGACGCCATCCGCGTTGTATTCGGGGGTTCCCACATCGATTCTTCGCGGTTTATAGATCGCTGTGTGCCGCACCGTCTGGATCAGCCGGTCTCCAGCCATTAGGGTCACATCGAGCACTACGAACTCATGGCCCTTGCGATCGAATCGCTCTCGAACGCGGCCGCGAGCGGAAATATCGTCGCCTTCGCGCGCAATGCCCCAGTTGTCGATTTCGCTCCCGGTGTGAATCCACGGCCCCAGCCGGAAGTTGCGGGCCAGAATGTCGTTCGAATATTGGAGCAGACGTTCCGCATAGGGCCGCCCGCCACTTAGATCGAGGGGCGCCACCACAGTCCCCAAAAGCTCGCCGGGAATTACGTTGGCGCTCGAAGGCGCCGGGCGCTGTTCCATGGCTGGTAGCGCATGCTCTGGCAATCGCGGCGGTTGAGGCAAAGAGGCATTTCGAATCGACGCTGTGCCCCGGGCGCATACCGTCCCGTCGTCCCGCTCAGCCGTTACTGCGATCGACCCATCATCGCCGCGCTCCGCTTGCACGAGAACTTCTTCGCCGTCATAAAATGGCTCGATCAATCGCAGCGTCATCGATCCGCGCTCCAACCACTCCGGCGCCATTTCAACGATTGGGGCCGTCATATAACCGTAGACCGTTACGCCCGGAACCAATCCGCCGCGAAAGCCGTAGGTCGCGGCTACCTGATCGTCGTGAATCTTATTGTCGGACTCGGCGGCTACGTTTTGGGCTCTAACGCGGTGGATGAGAAACGCGTAGCCCACTAGACCGAAGTCGTCTCGGCGGCACGCTCGGCGTAGCGGCGGTCGACGTATTTATCGAGGATTTGGATGAACTCGGCCACTATGCGGTCGCCGCGCAGCGTCGTCGAAAGCTTGCCGTCGACGTACACGGGCGCCACCGGTTCCTCGAAGGTGCCTGGCAGCGAGATGCCGATATTGGAGTGCTTCGATTCGCCGGGCCCGTTCACCACGCAGCCCATCACCGCCACCTTCATCCCCTCGACGCCCGAGTACTTGCCCTTCCAGATCGGCATCTGCTCGCGCAAATAGGTCTGGATCTGATCGGCCATGTCCTGGAAAAAGGTGCTGGTCGTCCGGCCGCAGCCGGGGCACGCGGTAACTTGGGGCGTGAAGCTCCGCAACTCCAGCGCCTGCAGAATCTGCTGGCACACGATGACCTCATCCGTGCGGTCGCCGTTGGGCAATGGCGTGAGCGAGGCGCGAATCGTATCGCCGATGCCTTCTTGTAGCAGGACGCCGATCGCGGCCGTGGTGGCGACGATGCCTTTCGATCCCAAGCCCGCTTCGGTTAAGCCGAGATGCAGCGTGTAGTCGCACTGCGCGGCCAGTTTCCGGTAGACGGCGATGAGATCCTGCACTCCGCTGACCTTGGCGCTCAGGATGATCTTGTCGCGACCCAGGCCGTAATGCTCGGCAGCCTCGGCGGAACGCACCGCGCTGGCCACGATCGCGTTCATGGTGACCTCTTTGGCATCCAGCGGCTCGGCTAGTTGCGAATTCTCGTCCATCATGCGCGTGAGCAGCGCCTGATCGAGCGAGCCCCAGTTGACGCCGATGCGCACCGGCCGGTCGTATTCGATCGCGACCTCGATCATGGTCCGGAAATTGTCGTCGTGCTTCTTGCCGATGTTGACGTTACCTGGATTGATACGGTACTTGGCCAGCGCCCGCGCGCAGTCGGGATATTTCTTGAGCAGGATGTGGCCGTTGTAGTGGAAATCGCCGATGATGGGAACACGGACGCCGAACTTATCCAGCGTGTCGACGATCTTGGGAACGGCTTGGGCGGCCGCTTCGGTGTTGACCGTCACGCGGACGAGTTCCGAGCCGGCCTGCGCCAGGGCCATCACCTGATTGACGGTCGACATGACGTCGGCCGTGTCCGTGTTGGTCATGGACTGGACCACGATCGGGTGATTGCCACCCACCCAGACGTTGCCAATCTTGACCGCGACCGATGCCCGGCGCTTTAGAGCCGCCATGCCACCTCCCAGGAATTTTCATTGTAGCGTGGCGCAGGCTTTTCCTAACGTGGCCATGAAATCGACCACGGCAGCGAAGCAAGGAAGCCCAGAAAATTGAGGCCCGTCAAGATATCCCACATTATGACCTTTCGACGCAATCGGCTCGCTGCATATCGAAGTCTGTGTTGTCGGATCGCTTTCCAAAGATAAGCTCGGCGATTGACCAACAATTTCAAAGACGGACGTTGATTCATCGGCAGGTCCTGCTCGACTTCGTCAATCAATTGGTTCGTCAGGAAGAGGTTTACACCTACACATACCAATAAGCTCAGGAAGAGGATCAGCCTGATGAGCATCCACATCGAATCAGATTCAGTATAAGTCTCGACATTAGGTGTCGTGCGAGCAATTCCGCACCCAAAGATTATCTGCGAACGGCGCCAACACCCACGGGCAGCGGCAGGAGTTCAATCAAATCGGCCGTCGCCGTCCGGATTCGGAACAGGCAGGGCTCTTCCCTATTCCAGGTGCATCTGCGCCACATCCTCAAGTGCGTCGCGATCATTACGCGAGCATCGGCGAGATAAAACCCTGACTGACCACGCCGGGAAAGTCCAAGACCTCCGCGACGACCATGCGATCGTCCCCCCGCGGCAAGTAATTAGCCACGTGATAGTGGAGCATTGCTTCCAGAATAGCGAACCAGCCTGCCCTCAAGTTCGGTACAATCTTCCCAATATGAAACCCACCCGCCCGTTGCTGCTTACCGCCTTTCTGATCCTGCTCTCGCTCGCCTTCCTTCTCACCCGAAGCGATGCCCAGCCCAACACCGTCAAACAAATCGCGCCCGGCGTCTGGTTCCGCGAAGGCGACATTCAAAATGAGGGCCACTGCAACAACACCATCATCGAGATGAAGGATTACCTGATCGTCATCGATGCCAATTTCCCCAGCGGCGCTCGCAAGGTGATCGAGGACGCGAAGAAGGTCTCGCCCAAACCGGTCAAGTTCGTCTTCGACACGCACCACCACGGCGACCATTCCTATGGCAACGCGGTCTGGACCCAGATGGGCGCAGTCACCATCGCCTATCAAGGTGTCGCCGACGAAATGAAGCGCTATGAGCCCGCCCGCTGGCAGGCCACCATGAAACAGCGCAAAGATGTCGCCGACATGCACTCCGACCATCCCGAACCGCCCAAGCAAACCTTCACCGACAGCCCGCACGTCATGACCGATGGGACGCGGCGCGTGGAGTTTCGCTTCTTCGGCTGGGCGCACACGCGCGGCGACGGCTTCGTCTACCTGCCCGCCGAGAAGGTCCTATGCACCGGCGATGCGGTCGTCAACGGCCCGTATAATTACACCGCCGACGGCAACATCGGCAACTGGCCTAAGGTGGTGGACGCCGCGATGAAGCTCAATGTCGAGCATGTGCTTCCTGGACACGGCCCTTCCGGCGGCAAAGACATCATGGTGGGCCAGCGCGCCTTCATGATCGAATTGCATAAGGCGGTGACGGCGGCCGTAAAGAGCGGCATGAAGATCGATGACCTCGTCAAAACGGAGAACGGCAAACAGATGGCCGCTCTACAGCTTCCCGATAGCGTGAAGAATTGGGTTAGCGCGGGCTCGCTGCCTGCGCAGGTGAAAGACGCCTTCAATGAGGTCACCAGCCAGAAGCCGGCCGGCGACTTGCCGCACTGACCGCCCAAAGGGTTTATAATCAAGAAGGAGTCTATCCCCTTGTCTCTTAGAAGCTTTTTGCGCCTCAACGCGCACCTGCAGATGCTGCCTATTCTGGAAAGCGGCGAGGAAACCCTCGTCGGCGGCCAGGCCGTGATGGAGGGCGTCATGATGCGCGCTCCGCATAGCTATTGTGTCGCGGTGCGCAAAGCCGACGGCGAAATCGTCACCGAGCAGAGCCCCCTGCCGCGCGTTTCCGAAAAATATCCCATCTTCAAACTTCCGATCTTCCGCGGCGTCGGCACCCTGGGTCACGCCATGTGGCTGGGAGTGAGAGCGCTCCGGTTTTCGGTTAACGTCGGCCTGGAAGCGATAAACAAAACCATGGCCGAGAAGGGCGAAAAACCGGTTGAGCTGTCGCCCTGGATGATGGGCATGAATCTCGCTTTCTCGCTGCTCTTCTTCCTCTTCATGTACAAGTTTCTGCCGCTGCTGCTGGCCACAAAGATCGGCGACGCGATCCCGGCTGTCCATAGCCGCCTGGCGGTGAATCTGATGGACGGCTTCATCCGCATGTTCCTGTTCCTCGGGTTCCTGCTGGTGGTCTCGCGCATGAAAGACATGCGGCGGGTGTGGGAGTATCACGGCGCCGAGCACAAGGTGGTCTTCAATTTCGAGTCGGGGAAGCCCGTAACCGTCGAGAACGCCCAGAAGTTCGTCACCTTCCATCCGCGCTGCGGAACCAGTTTCCTCATCGTGCTGATGCTGCTTGCGATCCCGATCTACGCGTTCCTGCCGTTCGATTCGTTCTTGCTCAAGTTCGTGGCCCGGATCGCACTGCTGCCTTTGATCGTCGGGGTGAGCTACGAGCTGATCCGTTTCGCCTCCAAACACCAGCAAGGGCTGCTCGCGACTCTCGTAACCCCAGGTCTCTGGCTGCAGCGCATCACCACCAAGCCGCCCGCCGATGAACAGGCCGCGGTGGCAATCCATGCCTTGGAGCAAGCCATGGATCTCGAGAAGTCTCAGGGCGGCGAGCTGGTCATCGCTTAACGCGCTGGCTCAAAGCGGGAGCCTTCCGATGCAATATTCGCAAAGACTCGACGACATCGAAGCACGATTCGAGGAATTGACGCGCCAGATGACCGATCCGGCGGTGATCAACGACTCGGAGAATTACCGGAAAACCGCCAAATCGCGCAGCGATATCGAAGAGGTGGTCAGCAAGTACCGCGAGTACAAGCAGGTCAAACACAACTACGACGAAGGTCGGCAGATGCTGGAGGATCCCGATCCTGAATTGCGCCAGATGGCCACCGACGAAGTGCATCGGCTGGAGCCCGAGCTAGTCCGCATCGAGGAAGATCTGAAGGTGTTGCTACTTCCGAAAGACCCGCTCGATGAAAAGAACGTGGTGATCGAAATTCGCGCCGGCACGGGCGGCGATGAAGCCACATTGTTTGCGGCCGAGATCTTTCGCATGTATACCCGCTACGCCGAATCGCAGCGCTGGCGGGTCGAAATCACCTCCAGCAGCGAGTCGTCCATCGGCGGTCTCAAGGAAGTGATCGCGCTGGTGAGCGGCAATAAAGTCTACAGCCGGTTGAAGTACGAAAGTGGAGTGCACCGGGTCCAACGCGTGCCCGCCACCGAGCAGCAGGGCCGTGTGCACACTTCAGCCATCACGGTAGCGGTGCTTCCGGAAGCTGATGAAGTTGAAATCAAGATCGATCCCAAGGATATCCGGATCGATACCTTTTGCTCGTCGGGACCCGGCGGCCAGTCGGTAAACACGACCTACTCGGCGGTGCGCATCACGCATTTGCCCACGGGCCTGGTGGTTTCCTGCCAGGACGAAAAATCGCAGATCAAGAATCGTGCCAAGGCTGAGCGCGTGCTCCGGTCGAGGCTATATGAAATCGAGCTCGATAAACAGCGCCAGCAGATTGGCGCCGAGCGGCGCAGCCAGGTGGGCAGCGGGGATCGCAGCGAAAAGATCCGGACCTATAATTTCCCGCAGAATCGCGTGACTGACCACCGCATCGGGCTGACCCTGCATCAGCTCGACCTGATCATGGAAGGCCGCCTCGATCCGCTCATTACCGCGGCCACCGATTACTACCAGACCGAGAAGCTGAAAGATCAAGGCGAAGCCGCCTAGCCAGGTTCCCGTCTGATGACGGTTCAGACAGCTCTGCTCCAGGGCACGCAACTGCTCCAGGAAGGAGCGATTAGCGCCCCGCGGCTGACTGCGGAGGTCCTGCTCGCCCACGCACTCCATCGCGAACGCGTTTATCTCTACGCCCATCCCGAAGAAGAACTCACCGAAGTCGCCTGGATCCACTACGGCCGCTATCTTCACGAACGTCTCAACGGCAAACCGACCCAGTACATCACAGGACGGCAGGAATTCTACGGCCGCGATTTTCGCGTCACCGCCGGATGTCCTGATTCCGCGGCCGGAAACCGAGCATCTCATCCAGGCCAGCCTGGCCCGCATCCGTCCGGGCGATGTCGTGTTAGATGTCGGCGCGGGCTCTGGCGCAATCGCCATCACACTTGCGCTCGAGACCAAGGCCCGCGTTCTTGCCGCCGATATTTCTACAACCGCCCTGTGCGTTGCCGTCGCCAATGCCCGCCGCCTTTCGGCTCCGGTCAGCTTCTTCGCCTGCGATTTAGTCGACGCCATCGCAGACCATAGCATCGACGTCCTGATCTCAAATCCTCCCTACGTCCCCAAAACCGACCATCCAGCGCTCCAGCGCGAGGTGCGCGATTACGAACCTCACGTCGCCTTGTTCGCTGGACCAACCGGGCTCGACATCTACGAACGCCTCATCGCCGACGCCCCTCGCGTCCTGCGCCCGGGAGGCTGGCTCCTCGTCGAACTCGGCTACAATTCCCTAGAGCCCGTACGTGCAATGCTCCATCACCGGATGGAGCGAGATCGCCATCGAGCACGACCTGGCCGGTCTGCCGCGCGTGCTGGCCGCGAGGCTGCTTAACCCATGGCACAAGACGATAACATTTTCGTGATTCCGACCAGGTCAAAATCGAAAATCCCACAGACGCATTCGTATCCGCTGGGAGCTAAAGCGATTTCCGCCGCGTTAATAGACGTGCCGCAGCGTGAACTTCTCAGTATTGAATTCTGGTTTCCGAGGCGCTGGGGAAAGGATAACGGGACATCCGTTCCATATCAGGTTTTGCGTGTTTTGTATTCCGGCCCAACGCATTTCTTCTCTGCTTCAAAGAGCATGGCTGAGAAGGGTTACTACGACCCCAGATGGGCCATTCGAGTTCATGCTGTACCCCGTCCTGTGAAGCACTTAATACAAGGCAAGCTCACTGCCGAAGCCCTGCCGAAGGTCAGGAATTGGTTCATATCCAACGTTCACTCTTTAGACCGTGAGGGTTTTCACGCCTTGACGTTCTCATTTGATGAACTGAAAAACGAAATTACATCGGAAGAGACAGCGTCGACTGAGTTTACGACGGAAAGAGGCTGAGAATCTTGGCCTACGGCTCCACATGAGCACTTACTTCCACGTCGACATGGACGCCTTCTTCGTCTCCGTGGAAGAGCTGTTCGATCCCTCCCTCATCGGCAAGCCCGTGGTCGTCGGCGGGCAGGCCAACCAGCGCGGTGTCGTTTCCGCGGCATCATACGCGGCGCGCAAATTCGGCGTGCATTCCGCCATGCCGCTGCGAACCGCAGGCCGTCTTTGCCCGCAGGCCATTTTCGTCAATGGCCATCCCGACCGCTACCGCGACTACTCGCGCAAAGTCTATAAAGTCCTGAAGAGCTTCTCGCCGCAAGTGGAGATGGCTTCGGTCGACGAGGCCTACATGGACATCACCGGCACCGAGCGCCTGCATGGTCCTCCAATGCGCGCCGCGCACCGCCTTCATGAAGCTGTCAAGAAAGAGACGCGGCTCAACTGCTCCATCGGCATCGCGGCATCGCGCATGGTCGCCAAGGTTGCCTCCGATCAAGCCAAGCCCAACGGCGTACTATGGGTACTCCCAACCGAAGAGGCGCGCTTTCTCGCCCCGCTCGATATCCGGAAAATTCCCGGCGTCGGCAAAGTCACCGAAAAAAATCTGCAGGCCTGGGGAATCCGCAAAGTCGGCGACCTCGCGCGGCTCGAAGAGGATTTCCTCCGCCAGCACTTCGGACAGTGGGGGCTGGCGCTCGCCGGAAAATCGCGCGGCCTGGACGCCGGCGGATGGTTCGACGGCATCGTCGGCGAAGAGCACAACCCGAAATCCATCAGCCACGAGTTCACCTTCAACGAAGACACCGCCGATCTCGAAACGCTGGACGCCGTACTAGCTCGGCTTTCCGAGATGGTCGGCCGCCGCCTTCGCGAACACAAACTGTTTGCCCGAACCGTGCAACTCAAGCTCCGCTACTCCGATTTCTCCACCATCACCCGCGCCCACTCGCTCGACCACGGCACCCAGCTCGACACCGAGATCTTCCGCGAGATCCGCGCTCTGTTCCGTCAGAATCGGAAGAACGAAGCCAAGGTTCGGCTGCTCGGCGTGCACGCCTCATCGCTCGAAACCGATGAGGGCCAACTCAACTTGATTGGCGAAGAAAAGACGAATCGCTGGCGTAAGGCACTTAATACTGTCGATCAGATTCGCGAAAGATTTGGCGAAGATAGCGTCTCACTTGCGATGGGGCTGAAGGGCCGTTTTCGAGAACGCGTGCACGAGAACCCGGCGGGACTACCTGGAAATGATCCCAGTGAGGAGTGACGGCCACAGCGCTACACTATATGAGGCAACCTGGAAATGAAGCAACTCATTGAAGATATCGCGAAAGCTCTTGTTGATATACCTGACCAGGTTATCGTCCGCGAGGTGCAGGGCGAGCAGGTCACTGTGTTGGAGCTGCGTGTCGCTCCCACCGACCTAGGGAAGGTCATCGGAAAGCAGGGCCGAACCGCCCGCTCCATCCGAACGCTGTTGGGGGCCGCAGGGATGAAGCTGAATCGGAGGTTCACGCTGGAGATCCTGGAATAGCCTCCAATCCGAAGCTGGTAACCATCGCACGTCTGCTTCGAGCACGCGGGAACAAAGGCGAGCTCGCGGCCCTACCTCTCTCCGGTCGTCTGGCTGAAGTGAAACACGTTATCGTGAACGATGCTCCGATGGAAGTGGAACGTACCTGGGTTCACGGTGATCGCGTCATCTTCAAGTTCAAGGGTGTCGATACGATTACAGATGCCGAGCACCTGGCTGGCGCGGATGTGCAGGTTCCGCTCGCGCAGCGTCCCGCGACTCCCGAGGGCGAATATTATCAATCGGATTTGGTGGGCTGCCAAGTTGTGGATCAAAACGGCCGGCTACTGGGCACCGTGCTCGACTTTCAGGAAACCGGCGGGGTCCCGCTTTTGGAAATACGAACCCAAGACGGCAAGGAGCTGTTGATCCCCTTCGCTAAGGCGCTGCTCACCAACATCGATCTGGCGAGCAAACGCATCGATGTCGATCTCCCCACGGGCCTGGACGAACTAAACTAAGATTTGCGTTTTCACATCCTCACCATTTTCCCCGACTTCTTTAAAGGTCCCTTCCACCACGGCGTCGTCGCCAAGGCCGCCGAAGCGGGCATCATCGAAATCCACATCCACGATCTGAGGAACTGGACCCATGACCGCCATCGCACCGTAGACGATCGCCCTTTCGGCGGCGGCGAGGGGATGCTGCTCAAGCCCGCGCCTATCTTCGAAGCCGTGGAAAGCATTTGGCCCGAACGCACACCCGGCCAGCGTCTGGTCCTGCTCTCTGCCCAGGGCCAGCGGTTCGACCAGGGAGCCGCGCGCCGGTTAAGCCAATACAAAGAATTGTTTCTTATTTGCGGTCGATACGAAGGCGTGGACGAACGAGTGGCCGAGCATCTGGCCGACGAGGAGCTTTCGATCGGGGATTTCGTGCTCAGCGGCGGAGAGTTGGGCGCGGCGTTGGTGGTGGATTGCGTGGGGCGGCTGCTGCCCGGCGTGCTCGGCAATGAGGATTCCGCCCTGCAGGAGTCGTTCACCGAAGCCGGTCTGCTCGATTGCCCCCAGTACACGCGACCCGCTGACTTCCGGGGCTGGAAGGTTCCCGAGGTCCTGCTCAGCGGTAATCACGAGGAGATTCGGCGGTGGCGGCGCCAGGTTGCCCGGGAGAAGACTGCACGAAACCGTCCGGATCTATTACAATAGAGAATTCAAGGACTTGTGACCATGCCCCACCCACTACTCACCAAAATCGTCGCCAAACATAAACGGGCGGAAGTGCCGGAGTTTCGTCCCGGCGATACTATCCGCGTTCACGTCAAGATCAAAGAAGGTGACAAAGAACGTTTGCAGGCTTTTGAAGGAACCGTCATAGCCCGGAAGAATTCTGGTTTAGGCGAAACCGTTACCGTGCGCAAAGTCAGCTTTGGACAAGGCGTGGAGCGCATTTTTCCGATCCATGCGCCGGTAGTGGATCACATCGACGTGATTCGTACCGGCCGCGTGCGACGCGCCAAGCTGTACTATCTTCGAGAGTTGAAGGGCAAGGCGGCTCGTCTTCGCGAGCGCGATTAAAACGAACCCACCGAGCCCGGCTGCCGCGCTCTCTACTAGCGAGGTGGCTGTTAATATTCGATGAGATGCCAGGCCAAATACGAACGCGAGGCCCGCGCCCAGGGCTTCACGCGGATTGCCGGCGTTGACGAGGTCGGCCGTGGCGCGCTATTTGGCCCGGTCTTCGCGGCCGCTGTAATTCTTTCGCCGGACAATCCCATTCGCGGACTGCGCGACAGCAAGCAGCTCGATCGGGAGCGGCGCGAGGTGCTGGCCGGCCGGATCCGGGAGCGCGCCGTCGCCTGGGCCGTGGCGGCTGCCGATGCTTTTGAAATCGATCACATCAACATCTACCAGGCCTCTCGCCTGGCGATGCGCCGCGCGGTCGAGCGCTTGAATCCTGCGCCGGATTATCTGCTGATCGATGCCATTACGGTCGACCTTCCCGTCGCCCAACGCGCCTTAATTCACGGCGATGCCCTATCGCAGTGCATCGCGGCGGCGTCTATTCTGGCGAAAGTGGAGCGAGACGCCTGCATGCGTCAGTGGGATCTGGTCTTCCCGCAATACGGCTTGAAAAACCACAAGGGCTACACTACCGACGAGCACTGGAAGGCCCTCGAAAAATATGGGCCCACCACGCTCCACCGCTTCAGCTTCTGGCCGGTGCGCGACCATTCGCCGCATACGGTGTGGACTGGGTATCCGCGGCAGGCGGAGCTATTTCCCCCCGAAGAGCCGCCGGCCGAATGGACCGAGGAAGACGAAGCGTTTCAGGAAGTCGCTGCATGCAACCCGTAGAACCCCCGTCACCGATCGAAGCGCCGGTCGAGCCACGCAAGAGCCAAGACCGCCTGGTATCAGAAGCTGGGAGTTTGCTGTTCATCATAGTGTGCTTTGAGGTGGGAGTTTTCCTGCTGATTTTCCCCTGGATGGAGTATTGGAACAATAATTCGATCGCCAGTCTTGCGCCCTGGATGCGTGAGGTTTGGGACAGCCCCTTCTTTCGAGGCGCGTTGAGCGGACTGGGTGTGATCAATATTTGCATTTCTTTAGCGGAGGTTTTTCGGCTTCGGCGGCCGCCTCCTGGTAGAATGAAGGTATCGGTACTATGAAACCGTCATCCGATCGTGGTAAGACCGCTGTGGCCGAACCGGCCGCGGCGCCTGCAACAGTCCAAACCGATCCACCCCGCGGAACCATTGCGGAGTGGGCCATTACCATCCTTCTGTTGCTATTCGGGACCACTACTCTTGTCCAGGCTTTCGTCATCCCCACCGGGTCCATGGAAGATACGCTGCTCATCGGCGACCACTTGCTGGTGGATAAACTGGCTTACGCGCCCTCGGGCAAGTTCAGTAAGTACATTCTGCCCTACGAGGAGCCCCAGCACGGGGACATTATCGTCTTCCGATATCCGGTGGACATCAGCCAGACGTTCGTCAAGCGCACCATCGGCGTCCCGGGCGACCACATCAAGATCATCAATCAGCAGGTCTATCGCAACGGCGTCAAGCTGAACGAACCGTACGTCTACCATAAGAACCCTTATCCGGATTCATTTCGCGACAACTTCCCGAGCAGCGAGCCCAACCTGATGCTGTCCGACCCGGCTCGAGAGATGCTGGCCAATAACGTCGTGAACGGCGAGGTGGTTGTGCCTCCCAACTCATTCTTCGCCATGGGAGACAATCGCGATAATTCACTCGACAGCCGCTATTGGGGTTTCGTTCCGCGCGAGAATATCATCGGGAAACCCCTGATCATTTATTGGTCTTACGACGCCAATACTGAAAGCCTGGCGAGCTCCTCGGTGCACACGCTGGTTCAGCATTTCATCGATCTCGGCGAGCATTTCTTCACCAAGACTCGCTGGAACCGCACGTTCCGATTGATCCATGGCTACCACAGCGACAACTAAGCCGAAGCTCAAGCCTGCTGCCCAGCCTCCCGAAACCACGCAGCGCAGCTCGGTCGCCGAGTGGGCCATAACCATCCTGATCCTGCTGTTCGGCACGTCCACCATCGCCCAGCCGTTCGTCATCCCGACCTCGTCCATGCATAATACGCTCCTCACGGGCGATCACCTGATCGTCGACAAGCTGGCGTACGCGCCTAAAGGCCCGTTGAGCAAATACCTGCTGCCATACGAAGACGTGAAGCGCGGCGACATCATCGTGTTTCGCCATCCCACGCTGATCAACGTCGATTACGTGAAGCGTGTGATCGGCCTTCCGGGCGATCACGTCAAGCTGGTCAACAAACAAGTCTTCGTGAATGGAAAGCCGTTGACCGAGCCCTACACCATCCACCTCGACAACTTCATGAACTATCGCGATAACTTCCCGCAGGGCGAGCCCGATTACGTTCCAGATCCCATAATGTTGGAGCGAGCCTACGCGATGTTGCGCCAGGATGTCGTCAACGGCGAGTTGGTGGTGCCGCCCGGCAACTATTTCGCGATGGGCGACAACCGCGATAACTCGCTCGATAGCCGCTATTGGGGCTTGGTGCCGCGCGAGAACATCATGGGAAAGCCGTTGATCATCTTCTGGTCGTACGATGCCCCCACCGATGATCTGAAGGATTACAACCTGCATCATATGGTTGATCTGGGGCTGCATTTTTTCACCAAGACCCGCTGGGATCGCACGTTCAAACTGATTCACGGATATCCACTAAGCTGATGCAGCGTCGGGCTACCTATTACGGCCTGATTCTGGCCGGTGGCCGAGGTACGCGATTCTGGCCGCGCAGCCGACGCGCGCGCGCCAAACAAGTGTTGCGGTTTTTGGGCGACCGCTCGCTGATTCAGCAAACAGTAGATCGGCTGCGCCCGGTTATCCCGCCCGATCATCTTTGGGTCCTCACCAACGAACATCTGCGGGCCGAGATCGTACGCCAGTTGCCCGAGCTTCCCAAGAACCAGATCCTGGCTGAGCCAGCGCAACGGAACACTGCCCCCGCAATAGGCTTGGCGGCCCACATCCTGCAATCGATCGACCCCAATGCCGTCATGGGCGTGTTCCCATCCGATCACATGATCTCGAAGCCGGCGCGCTACCTGCGCTTCGTGCGAGGCGCGTTCAAGGCCGCGGCCGAAGGCAAAATCGTGGTGCTGGGAATTCAGCCGCGCTGGCCCGAGACCGGGTACGGGTACATCGAGTTCCCCAAGGGCGCTCGCGCGGGATCGCTCGAACCTCTGGCGGTCCGACGGTTTCGCGAAAAGCCGGAGCTTCCGAGGGCCAAGCAATACGTGAAGTCCGGGAATTTCTATTGGAACGCCGGGATGTTTTTCTGGAAAACTTCGGTGCTGCTGGATGCTCTGCGCGAGTTTCTGCCGAGAACCGCCACGCTACTCGCCAGCCTGCCGCCGTTCGCGAATCGCCGTTTTGCCTCGCAGTTGAAGGGCGCCTTTCCGCACTGCGAGAACATTTCGATCGACTACGCGGTGCTCGAAAAAGCGCGCGGCGTGGTAGGTTACGCGACCGACGACTTCGGGTGGAACGATGTCGGTAGCTGGAATGCGCTTTACGAATTGCTTCCGCGGGACGGAAGCGCCAATGTGATCCGTGGTGAAGCGCTGGCGCACGCCAGTTCAGGAAACTACATTGATGCCGAGGGAAAGCTGGTGGCGCTGGTGGGAGTGAAGGATTTGGTGATCGTGGATACGCCCGACGCGCTGCTGATCGCGGACCGGTCGCGCGCCCAAGAAGTTGGCGATCTCGTGAAGTTGCTCGAAAAGCAGCGCCGTCACAATTTACTGTGAAGCTTCAGGCGGCAGTTTCTTCAGCTCAACCGTGAACCGGGCATCCTTGCTCTCGCTGTCACGAAAGACAATATAGAAGCCCTCCGCATCCGGCCCTCGATTCGGCAGCGTGAAGGTCACATGCCCGGTTCCGCTGGCGAGCTGGTTCAAACTAGGGTCACCGATTGCGACAAAGGCCTGACGATCTTCGGACTTTACGACCACATCCACGCGCTCGCCGGCTTTTCCATTGAAGACGAACGCGTAATAGGGGGATGCTTTCGAACAATCCACCGCGTTACTCGTCTGCCCATAGCTCAGGTCGCCCATGACCTTGACATCGGCGGGCGGGAAGCTCTCAGCAACCAAGCCGGCAGCGAAAAAAAACGCGCAAACCACAAAACGTCTCATACTCATGAGATGCCATAGCGACAGGGAAGGTAACAGGAAGGAAGGTTCAACCCGAGCCGCCGCGCGTTGTAAAAGATACGCATCCCGGCCAAAGAGGGCTCCAATTTTCTAGAGATTTCGCATGGCCCGTGACGTGCTACTTGCTTCCCCAAGGAGCGACACGGTGAAGAATCAAAGTGCTCAAAAAGACGAACACGGCGTGCTAGAAACGACCGCCCAGGCGATCGGTTCCACGCTCGGCAACCTGGCCGTGAAGACCGGCATCGCAAAACCGCGGGCCCCTATGGAGCACGCGGAACCACAAGCCAGCAGGCCCCAACATCAGCCTGGCGCCAAGCACGCGCGTAGATCGAAAAAGAAGAAGTAGATTAAACCGGGAAATCAGGCTGCCGCCGGACTTGCCAGGCCTGCCGCAGATGCCGCCTGTCGTGCGCTGCTAATAGCGCGAATCGCTGGCCCAGGCTGAACCTTAGACGCGGGAACGGCGTCGCTCCTACCTTGACGCGCGAAAGATCTAACCCATTCGATTTCGAAACCAATTCCAACAGTTGATCGTGGATCGCGATGAATTCCGCAACCACTGGATCTTTGGGCTGGCCGCGCGGAGGCTGGTAAACCTTGGGCGCCTTGAACTTCAGCTTCACCGGGGGCTCTGAAAAACGGATGAAGCTGCGGCTCAGGTAGCCATACCGGAACGGCCCATTTCCAGTTAGCCCGGCCGCTCGTCCAGCCTCGATTGCATCCCGGATGGCCGGCACGTCCAACCCATCGAGAATATTCAGGTGAGCGAGGCATTCTGAAATCGACCATTTCTTCGGCGCTGGCTGCCAGTTGAACTGACTGTCGCTGAGCGGCGCGCTCAGCTCCAGAGCATCGTCTTTGAGATTCTCGAACTGGTCGTAGTAATCCCTCAGCTCTTCGATCAGAGCCTGTTTCACCGACGTTCCCGGCGCCGACATGGTCTCGACCTTAACGTGCGGTCATTGTACCGCCGCGGCTGGCATGTTGTCTTGGAACCACTTAACAATGCGGGCGAACAGGTCGCGCGAATGTTCCGGATCGTGGAATGCGTGGCCTTCACCAGGGTAGAGGACGAACTCGGTCTTCACTCCCAGGGTCGTTAAAGCGTGCCAGAATTCGTAGGATTGGGGAGGCGGGCATTCGCCATCGCGTTCGCCGACGGCAACTAGCGTCGGTGTAGTCACGTTCTTAATGAAGTTGATGGGTGAGCTCTTGGCATACACCGCCGGATCGTCATACACCGAAGCGCCAAAGTAGGGAATCATCCACTGATCGATCGCGTTCTCCCCGTAATAGCTTTGCCAGTTCGCAACGCCGGCCCCCGCGAAAGCCGCCCGGAAACGATGGGTCTGCGTAACGGTCCACATGGTCATGTAGCCGCCGTAGCTCCAACCGGCAATGCCGACGCGCTTGTCGTCCACCGGATAATCCTTCTCTACCGTGTCGACGCCGGCCAGGATGTCGCGCAGATCGCCATGACCGAAATCTTTCACATTCGCGCGCGTGAATTCTTCGCCTTGTCCGTAGCTGCCGCGCGGATTTGGATAAAACACGAAGTTGCCTTCCGCCGAAAGCAGTTGCAATGGCAGCCCCGGCCGGGGCCAGGCGCTGCGTGTATCGGCCGCCGGACCGCCGTGCACCACAACAATCATCGGATAGCGTTTGGATGGATCATAGGGCTGCGGAAACAGCAACCAGCCTTGCACGCGAAAGCCGTCACTGGCCCATTCGACGCTTTTCGCCTGACCCCACTCCGGACCAAAGCTCGCATTGGCATGCGTGATTTGTTGCCAGGCGCCCGTTCGTCCCGCCCACACTTCCGGCGGGTGAGCCCAGGAATTTCGGATCACGGCGCTGGTGGTAGCATCGCCCGAAAATGCGATCGTCTCGGCGCCCTTCCAGATCTGCTCCACACTGCCGGACGCCAAGTCGAGCGTCGCGACCGCCATTTCACCGGATGAATCCTCGGTCATGAGGATTTGATTCGAAGACGGCATCCAGCGGAACCAATTCGGCGAAGACTTGCGATTCGGAGTCAGGTCGCGCGGAGTTCCACCGGCCGCAGGAAGAACGAAGATGTCGCCGCCGGTGGAACCTTCGTCGCTCATTAATCCGCCGATGAAGGCCAGGTTTCTTCCGTCGGGAGACCAGCGCACGTTGGCCACTTGCATGGGCGGCTTCAAGATGCGCCGCACCGCACCGGAGGATGAATCGACGGCGTAGAGTTCGGCGATGTACCAATTGTCGTCGCCGGCGCCCGGCGCGGCGAGATACACAAGCTGCTTGCCATCCGGCGACCAGTCGAATTCGTAGACGTACATTTCGGCAGGCGTGACGGCGTGAACCGCTCCGGTTGAGACATCCACCAGGGCCAGCCGCTGCTCGTAGACTTTGGACGAGACGACGCCGCTGTCGGGCAGGGTGGCTTCAGTGGGGCCGGGCACGCGAGTCAGGCCTTCAATCCACAGAACGGCGATGGTGCGGCCATCCGGCGACCAATGTGGAGCGTTGATGTAGCCTTTGAGATCGGTCACCTTTCTGGGCTTGCCGTGTCCCGGTTTGTCGGCGACGTACACCTGAAGCTGCTCGCCCGAATCGCCACTCGAAAGGAACGCCAGTTTGCCGTCGCGCGACCACGCCAGCGCGTGCTCCGATCCCGCGTCTCCGGCAATCCTGTGGGCCGCATTGCCCGGATCGCGAAGATCCTTGACGTACACAAACGACTCCCGCGGCTTGCCCAACGTGGCTGGAACAGACTCGGTCCAGGCGATCGTTGTGCCATCGGGCGAGAGGATCGCGGAATGAAACTGGTGAACAAGAGAAAGCGAGTCCAATGCTCGATCGAGCGCCGGACCCGCCTGGAGGGAAAAGCAGCCGAAAATCAGGCTGGCAAGAAAGCTGAGGGGTCTCACATGCCCATGGTAGCGAACCGCCGTAAAGCAGCGTTACTGAGTAGGACCGCCGCTGCCACGCCGGCCTTGTTGCACCTGATAATCCGAAGGAACCGTAAACAGCGATGGATCGGGCTCGACGCGGTTGATGTTAGTCACCTGGTAAACCGAATCGCCGAAGCGGGGATCACTGGTTTTGCTCATCACGACCATCTGCAGGTCCGGCGAATACCAAGTTTCGTTGACGATCTCGATGTCCCGCGCACTGCCCGCCTGCGCGGCCGGAATCGTACGCGTCTTGCGCTTGCCTTGCACGCTCAATCCGTCCATCACCTGAGTGCCGAGATCGTCGATCTTGACGTTGGCGTTGGACCGCTGCTTGATCGGAGAATGCTGCAGCGTACCCGTCCCGGGCAAGAATGATGGATCCCGAAGGCGGCCGATGCCGATTGGCAGGCATTTGCCGGGCGGTCTTATGCGCGGCATCGAGCATATAACCCATGCCGGCTACCGGGTCGTTGATAAACACGGCTTTGGATGCGGTGCCGGATCCGGCCAGCGCGCCGATGGCTGGAAGCGACCGCTCGGTGCGCGTTCGTCCCTGGCTATCGCGGGACATCGACGCCGTAGTGGTCCTCTGAATGTGGTTCCCGTCAGCCAGCGTCTGGGTAAATTGCGTCACCGCCTGCGCCGAATAAGGAGCGCCCGTGACGACCTTGCCGGCCATCCCGAACTCGCCGCGCACAAAGGCGAAGTCACCGGGTCCGCCGGGAGATCCAGGCGCCATTCCTATTCCGTGGCGACCCGGTTGAGCGAATGCGGCGCCACTCATCAAGAGCGCCAGCGCTGTTACGGAACGTAAGTGAAACATTGTTTTCTCCTTCGGACTACTCTACTAATCGAACCCCACGCGCCAAGCCGTCCTGTCCAAGCAGAACCTCCGCTTCAACCGGATCGGAGTCGCGATCCTGGTTTATCGGAAACCCAATCAACTCGAGCGATGACGTGGGCAGTTGCACGCGCACCACCATGGCGCTTTCAACCGGCGGCAAACCATCGGCGTCAGGCAGCGGATAAAAGTCAGCGGCGGTTTCATCCACCTGCACCGCGGCGTCAGGCTGAAGCACGCCAAGCTCAGGCCGTAACGGACCGATCCATATCAGCACTGCCATGGCAGCAGCGATCGCGCCAACACTTGCAGCAGAGATCCATACTCGCGCACGCCGCAGCCGGGATCGCTTTTGAAACTCGGCCAGAAGCCGGGCTTCTAATCCTGGCGGCGCTTCGCGTGGTCCATCCGAGGCGAGCGCTTGCAGCCCTTCCAATAGATCTCGTTCGTCTGCGTTCATACAGCACACCTTTCAGCGGCACGCATTTTTTCCATTAATAGCGCTCGGGCGCGATGCAATCGGGATCGGATGGTTCCGATGGCACACCCGAGCGCGCCGGCCGCCTGCGCATAATCCATTTCGTTCAGATCGCAGAGGACTACAACTTCCCGATACGCCGGCGGCAGCGCCAGTACCGCCTTACGCAGCGACTCGATCTGTTCGTTGCGCGCCAGTTCGCCTAACAGATCGTGTTCATCGGCGACCACACCGGCCTGTTCATTTTCGACGTCATCCAGCGCCGCGACATAGGGCCGCTCCCGCTCCAGGCAGCGCAGCACAAAATTGCGCGTAATGCCGTACAAGTAAGAGACAACTGATCCGCGCTTGGAATCGTATTGCTTGGCCACGCTCATCACCGTCAAAAAGACTTCCTGAGTAACCTCTTCGGCGATTTCCGTCTTACCGCTCATGTGGAGCGCGAAGCGATACACCGAGCTTTGATGCTTCCGATAAAACACCACGAAAGCAGCCTCGTGACCCTTCGCAATCAGCCGAAGCAGATCGTCATCACTATGGGACGGGGATTCCAACATTAGTTTATTTCGACGATCTGCATCGGTCTGTTAATGAGCATTCATTTCCGCGCATGAAAAAGTTCCACTTTCTTGGATTTGTAGGCCAGCTTACTTGCAGCGTCGCGACATTTTACTGAAGCGTTACTATAGTCGCCCCCCAGCCGCCGGCCTCCGCCGGAGCATCGCCATAGCTTTTCACAAACCTGGTTCTGGCCAGGATCGATCGAACTATCTCGCGCTGCACGCCGATTCCCCGGCCGTGGATGATCCGCAAAGCTTTGAGACCTAGCCGGCGCGCCTCTTCCAGGTATTCTTCGACTATAGGCTCGACATCCCGTGGGGGAACGCTGTGCAGGTCGAACACATCGGTAATTGGAATTCGGACTGGCTCTTCTTGTTGCTCCACTGCTGTTAGCCTAACATTGTGAAGCCACGGGACATTGTGAATCCACTGGCCGAGTACCAGCACCGCCTGGCTGAAAGAAGCGAGGTCGCGGAACGTCAAGCGCAACAATTTCGTAGGATCGGAAACGCGCGCCTGGGGACTGGCATCGCGGGTGTCATCGTGGCATTCTTCGTTTTTGGAGAGACAGTCCTGTCGCCGTGGTGGCTGGCGATTCCGGTGGTCGCGTTCTCAGTACTGGTGGTCATTCATGCCCGAGTGGTGGAACGGCTGGAACGCGCCCGGCGGGCGGTTGAATTTTACCAACGCGGGTTGGCGCGGCTGGAAAATCAGTGGATTGGGACCGGCGAAACGGGCGAGCGCTTCCGCAATCCGTCGCACGTTTACGAAGAAGATCTGGACATTTTCGGCAAGGGGTCGCTATTCGAGCTGTTGTGCACGGCTCGGACGCGCGCCGGCGAAGACACACTGGCCCGGTGGCTGCTGGCGCCTGCTTCGCGGGAAGAGGCCGGCCAGCGGCAACAGGCCATCGCCGAACTGCGATCTCGTTTGGATCTGCGCGAGGAACTGGCCGTGCTCGGTGACGCGATTCGCTCGGGTATCGATCCCGAAGTAGCAGCTCGTTGGGGCCAGGCCCCGCTGGTGAAATTCCCGGCGGGCGCTCCTTTTGTCGCGGCTGGTCTAGCGGCGTCCGTGGTTGTCACGTTCAGCCTCTACATGGCGAGCGTGCTCACACGGACGCCATTCCTGGCGGCATTGCTAATTACGCTCGGTTACGGCTTTTTTCTGGGCAGCCGGACTTTGCAGGTCGCCGGCGCGGTGAACTCGCCCGCGCGCGATCTGGCCGTTTTAGCCAAACTGCTCCAGCGCCTAGAGAGCGATCATTTCGAGGCGCCTTTGCTGCAGCGCTTGCGCCAGGAACTGGTAGCCAGCGGATTAGTGGCGTCGTTCCAGATCGGCCGGCTGCAGGGTCTGGTAGCCCGGCTGGATTGGCAGCGGAATCTTTTCTTTACGCCCATCGCGATGGCCATCCTATGGAGCGCGCAAATCGCGATGGCGATCGAGCGCTGGCGCAGGCTCTCGGGACGGCATATCTCGGAATGGATCAGCGCGGTCGGCGAGTTCGAGGCCTTAGTCGCACTGGCCGGCTACAGCTACGAGCATCCGCACGACAGTTTTCCCGAGCTGTTGGACGTCGCGGGCGGCAGATTGGAGGCGCAAGGCCTGGGGCATCCGCTGATGCGGGAGAGCCAGTGCGTCCCGAACGACGTGCGGCTGGGCGGTGACCTGCGCCTGCTGATCGTGAGCGGCTCCAATATGTCGGGGAAGAGCACGCTGCTGCGCGCCGTGGGATTGAACGTGGTACTGGCGTGGGCCGGCGCGCCGGTCCGGGCACAAAGTTTCGCGGTGTCGCCCCTGACCGTCGGCGCGTCGATCCGTGTGATGGACTCGCTGCAAGACGGCAAGTCTCGGTTTTACGCGGAGATCACCCGGCTGCGGGAAATCGTGAACCTGGCGAGCGGGGACCGGACTGTGCTGTTCCTGTTGGACGAGTTGTTGAGCGGAACGAATTCTCACGATCGCAAGATCGGCGCCGAGGCCATCGTGCGGAGTCTCATCGATCGCGGTGCGATGGGGATGATCACCACGCACGATCTGGCGCTGGCTCACATTGCGGACGATCTTCCGGGCCGGGCGATGAATGTCCATTTCGCCGATACGCTGGAGGATGGCCGGTTGCACTTCGACTATCGGCTCCAGCCGGGAATCGTAGAGCGAAGCAACGCGCTGGATTTGATGCGGTCGGTCGGGCTGGAGGTATAGTGCGGGGCTCGGAGAAAAAGCAGGTTTCAACGCTCGAAAAAAAAAGGCAGACATGTTACACTTTTTTGTGCGAAGACAGATCGCGACGGAGCGACATCACCAGACCGATCCGGACTAGACGCAATGGGGCTCCTTCGAGGAGGACACGTAAAACAACGCGGAGGTTACTGTATGAAACGAGTGCTGTATTCCATCTTGGGAGTATTGTTTTTTCTGGCTGTTTCGTTCACAGCAGCGGCCAGCACCATAAATGTGTCAACCGGCCAGGACGGTTCGGGGAACATTTGGGGATCTGGAAACCAGATCGACGCTAATTGGACGGTGACGGGCGCGGATTCCGAGACTGGGACCAACCCGGCGAAAACGGTCTTCCCTAATAACGCTGATTACTGCACGCCCTCTAACGGCTGTTCGCCTGCCTGGGTTGCTAACGATTCGTCGTCCGACTGGATCGCGTTTAACCCGAATGCAACCGCGAATGGGACCGGAACTTACACCACAACTTTCAACTTGACTGGTGCGAATTTATCCACGGTTTCTCTCTCAGGTTTCTGGACGATTGACGATCAGGGAACCCTGACTCTGAATGGACATCTGATCGGAACGCTTCCCCCTCCAAGTCAGCCCTGGACAGTTTTGAATTCCTTTTCAGTACCAACCGGAAGCTCCGATTTCGTGGACGGGGTTAACACATTGACGATGCACATCACGGCTTCCGACAACTTCGAAGAGGGCGTGCGGTTGAACGGCGCAGTGTCTTTTTCTGGAACTACGGTGCCAGAACCGTCCTCGCTTCTTCTGTTCGCGAGCGGAGCGATACTATTGGTTGGCGCACTTCGCCGTTGGAAGACTGCTCAATCCGCGCGCCAGTAGAGATTCCGCACCGGCTAGCAGCCTGCTAGTACTTAGCGGGAAGTGTCTGGACTTCGGTGGAGAAGTGCGCTATGACCTGCTCATTGTAACCAGGTCGGCCGAAGATTCCTTGCGGTGCACCAGTCGCTCAACTACTTCCCGGAGCTTGTCGATACCCACCGGCTTGCTGATGTAATCGTCCATCCCTGCGGCCAGGCATTTTTCGCGGTCGCCCTCCATGGCATTGGCCGTGAGAGCGCAGATGGGCGTATGGCCTTTGCCCCGTTCGCGGTTGCGGATGACGGCCGTGGCTTCGAAGCCATCCATCTCGGGCATCATGCAGTCCATCAGCACCAGGTCGTAGTTCTTCTGCGCCAGCGCTTCCACGGCTGCACGACCGTTGTCGACGGCTTCGGCCCCGAGGCCGAGTTTTTCAAGCAGCCGCAACGCAATCCTCTGGTTGATCTCGTTGTCTTCGGCCAGCAATACTCGCAATTTTCTAGGGCCACCATTTGATTTTTCCTGCGCTACGCTGGCGGGTTTGGTGGATGGGATGGGGACTTTGGGAGCCGCCGGCGGCGCGGGAACGGCAGGCGTAGGAGACGCTGGCACAGGAATGGCCCGTTTGGGCGGCGCGACAGGTGCAACGATGCCCGCTTTTCCGAAACTGGCGGTGAACCAGAAGCGGCTCCCTTCACCGGGCTGGCTTACGACGCCTAGCTCGCCGCCCATCAATTCCACCAATTGCTTCGAGATGGAAAGGCCGAGGCCGGTGCCGCCGTATTTTCTGGTGCTCGACCCGTCGCCTTGAGTGAAGCTTTCAAACAACCGGCTCTGTTGCTCGGGCGGAATTCCAATTCCGGTATCGCGAACGGTGAAACGCACCAAGAACCCATCCTCGGTGGGGCGCACCAGCTCGGCCTCCACATCGATTCGCCCGGAATCGGTGAACTTGACCGCATTACCAATGAGGTTGGTCAACACCTGCCGGACTCTTCCCGGGTCGCCGGCCAGCATCTCCGGCAAATCGCCCGAGACAGCGCTCGAGAAATCCAAACCTTTGGTACGCGCTTGCAAAGCGAAAAGAGAGGACGACTCTTCGATCGTGGCGGCCAGTGAAAACGGAAGGCGATCCAGCCGCAGCTTACCCGCTTCGATTCTGGACAAGTCCAGAATGTCGTTAATCAGGGTGAGGAGAGCGTCCGCCGATTTCTTAATCGACCCGGCAAACTCCTGTTGCTCGGCAGTGAGGCTGGTGCCCAGCAAGAAGTCGGTCATCCCCAGCACTCCATTCATAGGCGTGCGGATCTCGTGGCTCATGTTGGCCAGAAAACGGCTCTTGAGCTGCGTGGCCTCGCGCGCGGTCACTAGCGCCGACTCAAGTTCTTCGTTCTTGCGCTCCAGTTCCTGGGCGTATTCCTGCAGTCGCTTCTCATCATTCTTCCGGGCCGTGATGTTGCGCAACGTTGCGATGGAGTGTTCCCAGTCGAGCGGAACCACGCGTGTTTCATAGACCTGCTGTCCGGCGCGGCTGTCCACGTTGAACTCGACAATCTGCGGGGCTTTGGTCTTGCGGGCTTTCTCCTGCCCCTCGCGCAGTTGATCCACCACACCGGCCGGCAACAGATCCTCCAGGTTTTTGCCACGGAATTTATCGGGTGACAGAAACTGGTCCGAACTCTGGCCTCCCGTGCTGTCCAGCACCCGCCCGTTTCGATCCAGGCGAATAAACAGATCGGGAAAGGTTTGAAAGAGCGCGCGAAGCTCCGAAGCCGCTTCGTAGGCCTGGTCCTCGCTCTTCTTTCCCTCGGTCATGTCGATGGCAGCCAGGCGCATGCCGACCACCCTGCTAGCCTGGTCGCGCAGCAGTTGCTCGTGAACTTCCACCGTGATGGTGCTGCCGTCGGGCCGGAGATACTTACGCTGGTAGGGCAGCAGGGACAGGTGGCCGGACATTCTACGCTCGGTCTGCTCGCGATATCTTTGCCGTTCCGCGGGCGGAAGCAGGTTCCAGCAAATCTTTCCGATCAACTCGCGCCGCGCCAAGCCGCGCAACTCGCACTCCTTACGATTGACGCGACGCACCACGCCCTTCGGATCGATTTCCAGATAGCCAATCGGAGCCGCCTCGAACAGACCGTCGACGGGATTCGAGGAGGACGTTTCCGCTTGAACTCCAATTCGAGAGCGCAAGCGGAACGAGAGCCACAAGTGCCGGCCCAAAATGGCCATCACTACACAGCACAAAAACGATACGACTGGTTGCAGGACCGACAAGTGCGTTGGCTCCGATTCGAAGCGAAAAAAAGGCTGTCTCTAGTCCCATCGGCAACACAAGATAAGGCCTTTAGATGGAACTTGTTAACCGAGAGTTTATAGCTCGGAGCCGTGCTAGGTACTGGGTTTAACCACCTACCAAATTAATGGCGCCAACACCTCCATGGACTTCCAGCCGGACGGTGATCTTCGAATGTCCGTAGGCGTCGTTAACATAACGATCGTCGCGTTTTAGGAGCCCTCGGGCATTGATCCCACCGATGCCCCCGTGGGCCTCGGCGACAATTCCGACGCCTTCCGGCAAGTAGATGGTCGCCTCGCCGACGCCGCCGTGAATGGAGACATCGTAGTCGTTTTTGGGCATACCGCGAAGATCCACCCGGATTTTACCGACACCCATGTGGATCTCCAGGCTCCGCAGCCTCAGATCGCCGACATCCAAGCGGCCTTCGCCGACTCCGAAGTTTACGATCAGATCCAGCGGTTTGTTGTCGTTAAAACGAAGGTCCCAGCGGTAGTTGGAATTCGCGTGGTGTATGTGGGAAGGTTCCTCCACCAGGAGTTGGCCGCGAAATCCGCTGGTGTCGTAGTGGACACTGGGTCTCATGACAGGGCGATTGAAAGTGAATTCGGCGTCCATGAGCTTGGGTGAGCCACCCCTAACGTTGAGTTCGCCAACGCCCATTTTCAGCTCGGCGCGCACTAATTCCGAGTTATCGAGGTCGATGGAACGAGTCTCGGTGCGAGTTGGACCGGGCGGCCCGAAATCTTCTGCGCACCCCGCCATTATCAAAAGGCTTAACGTGGTTGCCCCGGCCAGGGCCACACAGCGGATTGTCAGCATAGAATGATCACCCTACCCTGGTTATACGACAGGTAACGTGGCCCTTGTTCCAGTGATTTGGCTCGACAGACCCCTTTCTAAGGCTCTTCCCCTAGTCTTGTCCATCGGGAGGTCCAACCCTTCTTCGATTCTTGCCTTAGTACATTCCTTTGATGCAACCCACCTGATACACTGGGGCATCTTGATAGGCAGGACTATGGTCTGCGCGTATTGCCGCAAGAACATCGGGCTTCTCCGGAGGCTGAAGGACCAGCAATTCTGCTGCGATGACCATCGCCAGAAGCTGGCCTCGCGGTCTGCCCGAGCGCTGCGCGAAGCCGAAGATCTGTATGGCTTTGAAGACACTCGATTGCCGACCTGGCGGAGCATCACGCAAACCAGACCAGAGGATAAGACGGAGCGACGCTCCGGCTACGCGGCCACGATTTTTGCTTCGGTCGCGGTGCTATTTCTGCTGTTGGCGTTGTCGCAACTCCCCTCCGGCGCATCCGGTCCGAGATCGATTTCGTCGGCGCCGGAAGCGAATCTGCATGGCGGCCAGAACGGAATGGGGCAGATGCTCAGCAATCTGATACAGAGCAAGACATCGGGCACCATGCGCGAGGATTTTCGCGCCGGCTTCGTGGACTGGGAAGGCCTGAAGCAGACGGGCGCGGACTGGAGCGTGGCGGGCGGCGAGGTTCGTCCGGCGGCGCTACGGGTCTGGAAGCCCTCAACAACGCTTTCCAATTACGAAATGGAGTTCATGGGGCAGATCGATCGCAAGAGCATGGATTGGGCTTTTCGCGCGCCGGACCTGCGCAACTATTACGCGACCAAACTGGTGATCACCAAGCCTGGCCCCTTGCCGAACGCCGGCCTGGTGCGTTTTATCGTCCTGGATGGGCGCGAACGTGAGCGCGTGGAGTTACCGCTGCCGCTCACACTCGAGCGCGGGATTGATTACCGGGTGCGGGTCAGTGTACGGGGAGATCATTTCCTGACCTCCGTGAACGGCCAGTTGGTCAGCTCCTGGACCGACAGCCGCCTGAGCCGGGGCGGAATTGGATTTTTCTCCGAAGACGGCGAATCGTCCGTGGTGAAATGGGTAAGCGTATCGGAGCGGGACAGTTTCCTAGCGCGCCTGGTTTCTCACTTTTCGCTGATTTCATTCCCCACCGCCGCGCTGGCTCCGCTGCCCTGAGGCTGAGTGTTTCAGAACTCTCCGTTGATCGCTGGCCAGTTTGCCGCGACATGTGCTACCTTTAATCTCAAAGCATTTCGATGCGCAATTGTTGTTTAGTGCTCGTCCTTTGCTTAGCCAGCGCCGTTGTTCTACCGGCCGCTAATCCGAAAGCGCAAAAAGCGTTTCGGGAAGGCCTTCGCTACGAGGCTGCCAGCCAATGGAAGGAAGCCGAGAAAGCCTTTTCCGAAGCGATCCAAGACGATCCCGGCGATGCTGTGTCTTATCAACATCGCGCCAAGGTCCGTTACGTTTTGGAGGATTATCCGCACGCCATCGAGGATGCCGACCGGGTGGTCGACCTCGATCCGGGTAAAGCGGAAGCCTATCAGTTTCGAGGCGATGCCTACCGGAAACTGCCGGATCTGCGCAAAGCGCTGGCCGATTATAACCGGGCCATCGAACTGAAGCTGGATTCGGCGGCCATCTATAACAGCCGTGCCGCGGCGCATGCCGGCTTGGGCGAAGATGCGGAAGCCATCGCCGATTACACGCTAGGCATCAAGCTGCGCCTGGATGATCCGATCCCCATCAAAGAGCGGGGCGATGTCTATGCGGCCATGGGACGCTATCGGGACGCCATTGACGATTATGACCAAAGCATCAATCTGAAGCCGGATTACCTGGATGCTTATCTCGACCGCGGCTTCGCCTGGGGCCAGTTGGGTGACTTTCATCGCGCCATTCAGGATTTCAATGCGGTGCTCCAGATGAAGCCGCAAGACGTCAAGGCATACACGCTCCGCGGCGCCGCGTACCTGAAGCTCGATCAGAACGAGAAGGCCGCCGCCGATTTTTCCGAGGGTTTGAAGATCACTCCCCAAGATCCCTACCTGTATCTGGCGCGCGCGGCCGCGCTGGTAAGGCTGGATCGGCACCGGGACGCGCTCGAGGATCGCGAACAGGCGGTGCGGCTGCGGCCTGACCTGGCGGAAGCCTACCTGGCGCGGGGCGGATCGTATCACCAGCTCGGCATGCACGAGAAAGGCTTGGCGGACCGGGATAAGGCGATCGAGTTGGCGCCCGATCTTCCGGAAGCCTGGTTTGCGCGAGGCAGCGCCTATTATTTATTGGGCGATTTCGCGAGAGCACGGGCGGACCTGGCTCAGGCGGTGCACCTGCGGCCCGATTATCGGGAAGCGATCGATGTTCTCGAGAAGGCTGGCGAGAAGTTGGCCGAGGCGAAGAAGAGTGAGCGGCCCGTAACGGCGCAGGCCGCACCTCCGGTTGCGGCGCCCGAGCCGGTTAAACCTGAGCCGGTCCAGACTCCGCCGCCGGCACCGATCAAAACCCAGCCAGCACAGCCCGCGCCTGCGCCACCCCCTGCGCCACGTCAGCCGGTTATAATCGAGCCGCCAAAACCGGCGCTGGCGCCCGCACCCATTCCGAAGTCCGCCGTTTCCGCCGAAGAACACGACCGGCGCGGCCGCGCCTTGACGGCGTCGGGAAAATACCCGGAAGCGATCGAGGAGTTGAGCGAAGCGATTCGTCTTAAACCGGATTTCTCGCGCGCCTTGAACGCGCGTGGCTACGTTTATTTGTTGAAGCGCGACTATCAGCACGCCGCGGCAGACTTCGACGAAGCGATCCGGCTGGATCCCAGTTACACCAATGCCTATCACAACCGCTCGGTGGCGCGGAAAGGGTTGGGTGATGCGGCGGGAGCGGCCGCGGATCTGCAGAAGGGGCGCTAGGGGTGGGCGTCGAAATCTCGACGCTGGCGGGCTAGGAAAAATACATTCAACAATTCGCGCGGGACTTCGATATAGGCAACGTATGGTTGCCGGCACAGCGTCCCAGGTTTTGAGCGCGTGGAAAAACGGGCAGCGCCCCAGTCTTCAGGATTGGAGGACGCAGGACCTGAACGCCCTCGAGACGGAGCGGATGGAAGTGCTCGAAAGCGTGGTCGAGTCTCTTCAGAAGCAGGACAAACTATCGTCCGATCGGCTCCGCGCGGCGGTGCGGCTGCTCGAGCACCTGGCCAAAGGGCCGGCCGGCCTGCCTCAGGACTGAGTTCCCGACGCTTCGTCGACCATGAACGCGCGGCGCGCGCCCGTGCTCACGATCTGCCCGTTGAAACCCGCTTTACCATTCAAGGTGCACACTGCTTTTCGTTCCACGGGATGATCCAGCTTAACGATCTGGCCCTCGCGTAATTGCAGCAGGTCGTGCAGTCGCATTTGCGAGCCCTCCAGCCAGACGTCGACGGTCACCTTGGCCGGCAGCATCAACTGCAAAGTAGTCTCGGCGGAACCGCTCATTTCGGTCTTTTCGCGGCGAACCGGTTCTTCGGGCTGGATCGCGCTCTGAAACAGTTGCGGCGGTACGATGAGCGAAAGCGAGCCAGTGTGCTCACCCACCGTCAGATCAAAGCGGATGACCAGCACGGAGTCCGTGGACTGGAAGGCGCGCGAAGGGGCGCGGCCTATTTCGACCGTCACGGTTTCGAACTGGGCTTTTGTAAGCGGAAGCCAGCCTCGATAGGCTTCCGAGAGGATGAGCCGGAGCAGGATATTCACCACTTGCAGCTCGATGTCGGTAGGCTGGCGGTCCGGCGAAGCGAAGCTTCCGGTCTTGGCGCCGAGGGCGATGCCGATGAGCTGGTAAAGCACGGAGTAATCCAGTTCGACCAACAATGTGCGATCGCCCGGGCGCACCAGGGCAGTGCCCAGGCAGGATTGACTCTCGTTCTTCTGGAGATCGCCGAAAGGACATTGGTCCGTGCCCTTAAGAACCGAGGTCACAGAGCAGCGCAGGAAAGCCGAAAGGCTGAGCCCGAGTTCGCGGGCCAGCACCTCCAGGGTGGAGCGCAGCAGATCGCTGGAAGCACCCTGCAGCTTGCCATAGTTTCTGAAGTCCGCTTTTGTCCAGGTGGGTTCCATTGGAGGGATAAACTCTGGATCGGCGGTACCAAGCCCACACTTTATGTTGGAAGGCGGGATGCAATAGGGGTGGAAGCATAAACGTTTGGCCGCACTCGGTCGATAGAACTGCGAAGCCAACATATTGGAGCTAGAGATGATACAGCTCACCAGGCTGAACCATGTCCCGTTGATTGTGAACTCGGACTTGATCGAGCACGTCGAAGTTACGCCGGATACCGTCATCGCTTTGACGACAGGCCAGAAATTTCTGGTCCTGGAATCTGCCGAAGAAGTCGTGGAACGAGTGATCCAGTTCCGGCGGGCGATAGTCAGCGAGCATGGCTGTCCGCTGAAAAAGGATGACCGCTTTGCGGCCGGCGAGACTGTGCCTGCCGGCGGCTAATAAGAAAACTTCATGGCGGACTCGAAACCAAAGAAGGCCTCCACCCGGCCCGACATAGCCACGCTGGGGGGCATGTTGCTGGCGGCGGGAGGAATCCTGGGTGGGTTGGTTTTGGAGGGCGGGAAGCTCACCGATATTGCCCAGGTCACCGCGCTGATGATTGTGTTGGGTGGAACCATCGGTGCGGTCATGGTCACGACTCCACTGCGGACGCTGATTAAGGCCGCGAAATGTCTGGGGTCCGTTTTCTTCGAGCACAGCCAGGAGCCCGGGCAAATGATCGAAGAGATCATCTCCTACGCCACCAAAGCCCGCAAGAACAGCATCATTTCGCTGGAAGCAGATCTGCCGAACATCGCGGATCCTTTTCTGAGGAAAGCGATCTCGCTGAGCGTGGACGGCACCGATCTCCAGGAACTGCGCAAGATGATGGAACTGGACATCGGGATGGAACATCGGGGCGGCGAGGCGATCGTCAAGGTATACGAAGCTGCTGGGGGCTACTCTCCGACCATAGGCATCATCGGTGCAGTGCTGGGCCTGATCCAGGTGATGAAGCACCTGGAGAATATCGAAGAAGTGGGTCGTGGCATTGCGGTCGCCTTTGTGGCCACGGTCTACGGGGTGGCTTCAGCAAACCTGTTTTTTCTGCCTGCCGCCAACAAAATCAAGGCGCGATTCCATCACGCCATGGAAGCCAAGGAACTCATGCTGGAAGGGGTTTGCAGCATCGTGGAAGGGATGAATCCAAAACTGATTCGAGTGAAACTGGAGGCCTTTACTCAGGGCGAGTCCGAATCGGCGAGTAAGTCCAAGGAGCCGAAGCAGGCGGCTCAAGCGGCCGTGGCACAAGGGTAAAGTGTGGCGCTGAAGAAGGAGCCGGCGCAGCCGGAAAATCATGAACGATGGTTGGTCTCCTACGCTGATTTCATCACTCTGTTGTTCGCATTCTTTGTGGTGATGTTCGCGTCCTCTCAAACCGATAAAGCCCGGGCCAAGCAAATCTCCGAAGCGGTGGAAAAGGCTTTGGAGAACGGTAAGTCGGTGGGTGTGCCGCCCGCGGTCGCGAAAATATTGGGCGGTACCGTGGACGACAAGGGCCAGGGCAACGCCATGATGAAAGGGCCGGGAGGCGCACAGCACTCTCCTAAGGAGACCCCCCAGGACAACGTGATTGAGCTGTTACCATCGCTGCAAAGACTCACTAAAGAGTTGGAAGCCGAGGTCAAAGCCGGAAAACTGGAAATGCGGCTGGAGGCTCGAGGCTTGGTCATCAGCCTGAAACAGTCGGCTTTTTTTCCGTCCGGACAAGATACACTTGACCGGGCGAACCTGCCGACCCTCAAGAAGGTTGCCGACGTGATTCGGGAGTTGCCCAATTCCATTCAGCTGGAAGGACACACGGATGCCGTACCCATTCACAACACGCGCTTCAAAAGCAATTGGGAGCTGTCCTGCGCCCGGGCCATCGCGGTGATGGAGGCGCTGTGCGATACCTTTGAATTAAAACGGGACCGCTTCTCCGTGGTAGGCCGCGCGGAGACGTCGCCCGTGGACACCAACGAAACGCCCGAAGGCCGGTCGCGGAACCGCCGCGTGGATGTGATTATCGTAAACAGTCTGAAGCTCAAGGCCGCGGCGCCGGCAGTTGCGGCAGCCATCGCCAAACCCGCTGCGGGGAAATAGATCTTTGGCCGTCGTTTTCTCATGCTCCTACCACCGCCGTCGATCCTTCGACAATAGTACAGCATCCCCTGTATGGGGGCACTACAAAATCCTCGAAAAAAACCTGAAAGAGTACAGGAAATCATCGACAAGGTAAGTGCACGCTGAATGAAAACTGGCGTGGGTTCGGCGAAGCCGGACAGATCAACGGAAAAGGACAAACCTATGCTTTCAATTCAAACCAACGTCACGTCGCTGTTCGCTGAGCAGAACCTTGCCATAAACACGGCTTTCGAGAGCAATACGATTCAGCAGTTGACGTCGGGTTATCGCATCAACAGTTCCGGGGATGATGCTGCCGGTCTGGCGGTGGCCAACCAATATCGCAGCAACATCGCGGAACTGAACCAAGGCGTTCTGAACGGCAACAACGGTCTTAGCTCGTTGCAGATTGTGGACGGCGGACTGAACAACGTCTCCACCATTCTGGACCGGCTGAAGACGCTCGCCACCGAATCGGCCAGCAGCACCTTCAGCGGCGACCGCAACACCCTGAACACTGAGTATCAATCGCTGCTGGGTGAGATTACGCAGCAGGCCAGCAACATCGGACTGGCCGCTAACGGCAAACTGAACGTTGTAAATAACGTTTATATCGGCGGCGGCAATACAATCGCCAATTCTCAGGTCAAAATCGATCTCAGTGGCACGCAGAACCAGGTGGATGCTAATGGTCTGGGTTTGGGTACCACCAGCGTGGGCGGCGGCGGGACGGACCTGACCGGTAACACGGTACGGTTGGACGCGCCGGGGGCAACTTTCCTGGCGACGGCGGCCCAGACCTTCGCGTTTAACCTGTATTCGCAGAACGGCGGCGCGCAAACAGTCAACGTCAGCGTCGGCGGTTCGGGCGCTCTGACCCAACAGCAGGTCCTCGCTAGCTTGAACAGCCAACTGTCCCCCTACGGGATCAACGCTGCGGTCGGAAGTAACGGCCAGTTGAGCTTCGGTGGCTCGACACCGTTCACCGTCTCGACCGCCACCACGGCAACGGACGCTATCGCAACCACGGCCACGACAGCGACCAACTCGGGAGTCTACAACGTCGCCGGCGCCGGCACCTTCCACGGCGTGGCGGAAACCTTGACCTTCCAAAACGGCCAGGGCACCGCTAACGTCACCCTCGCCCTCGGCGGTAGTTTGGCTACGGCGCTTTCTTCTATCAATGCTCAGACCGCGCAGTACGGCATCTATGCCGTGGCCTCCGGGAACGGTATTTCCTTTCAGAGCGTGAACAACTTCACCGCCTCCACTACCGCTGCCGCCGGCGTCTTCACAGCAGCCAACGCGCAGACCACCAACGCTCCGGCCAGCACCGGAACAGTGACTGGGAACGCGGAAGCGGCCATTACGGCCATTAACACAGCCATCGCTAATCTCGGATTGGTGCAAGGACGAGTGGGCTCCGGGGAAAACCAGCTCAACTACGCCATCAGCCTGGCGAATTCCCAAATCACCAACTTCTCGGCTGCGCAATCCGGCATCCGTGACGCTAACATCGCAACTGAAGCCGCCAACCTCACCAAGTCGCAGACCCTGATGCAGACTTCGATTGCAGCCCTGGCCCAGGCCAATGCGGCTCCCGCGGCGGTCCTCAAGCTGCTGCAATAACCCAGCAGCCTAAAGCTAAACCAGATCTGGGCCGATCTTAACCAAGACCGGCCCAGTTTCGTTTTTGAGGACTCTCGATGAGCACCGGCAGTATTCCCTCGCTTGGCACAACGATCGGTGGGAGCACGTTCGGCCCCGACTTACAGAATGCGCTGAATCGTGCGATCGCCATTGCTTCCCTGCCCATTCAGCAGATGACCTCGGAGCAGCAGCAAATCCAGGCTCAAAGCACCGAGTTGAATACCATCAGTGGGCTGTTTACAACTCTGCAGTCCGATTTGCAATCGTTTCCTAACGGATCAGGAAGCAGCGGCCTGGCGGCTTCGGTATCGGACCAAACCGTATTGCAGGCCAGTCTAACCGGCAGTTCCTTACAAGGTTCCTACACGATTCAAGTGCTCAATCCCGGCTCGCCTACGACAGTCCTGAGCAGCGCGGGCTCTACTCCTGTTACCGATCCCACCAGCCAGAACATCAGTTCCAGCACGTCCTTCACGCTTACCGTCGGGACCAGCAACTACACCATCACGCCGGGCTCTCAAAATCTGAACGCACTGGCCGCCGGCATCAACTCCAGCGGCGCGGGCGTGCAGGCCACGGTGGTGAATCTGGGATCTCCGTCGGCCGCGGACTACCGGTTGGCGTTGCAGAGCACCAGTCTCGGGAATATCGCCTTGCAATTGAACGACGGCACGACGAATTTTCTAACCAACCCTACTGCCGGCGCCAGCGCGTCTTACAGCGTCAACGGGCAACCGTCCGGCGGAATTTCCAGCAATACGGATACGGTCACAATCGCGCCCGGGCTCAACGTGACTTTGGAGAAGGCCGGAACTGCTACGGTCACCGTTTCGGCGAACACATCCGCCTTGTCCAATGCACTGAACTCCTTCGTCAGCGACTACAACGCGGTGTTTGCGGAATTACAAAAACAGTACGGCCAAAATGCAGGACCTCTGGCCGGAGACAGCACCGTTCAGATGATGGAGAATTCCTTGCGGCAGTTGGTGAACTATTCGGGCGGAAGCGGCTCGATTACTTCCCTCTCCCAGTTGGGAATCCAGTTTACGCAGCAGGGCACGCTCTCGTTTGATTCCACCGCGTTAAGCGGGCTCTCCTCGCAGCAGATCTCGGACGCGTTTTCCTTTTTGGGAGATCCGAGTACCGGCGGTTACCTGCAGTCGGCGGCTAACACTCTCAAGGGGCTGCTGGATCCAACCACGGGCCTGATCCCGAACGAGGCACAGAACCTTCAAACCCAGAATCAGCACGAAGCAGATGCGATCAGTGCCGCGCAAGATCGGGTGAATCAACTGAACACCACCCTCATGGCGCAGATGGCTGCCGCGGATGCCTTGATTGCGACACTGCAAAACCAGACGCAGTTTGTCGATGGCCTCTTCCAGATTGCAACCCTAAATTCGAATGGCACAATTGGTAACAATACCTCCGGCGGCTGACGATTTGAGCGGCAGTCTCGAGCGGGCTGCCCGTGAAGTGCGTGCGGCGGTGATTGCAGCGGACCACGCCCGGGCGGAAGGCGCTGTGCATCGTTACGTGGAGGCTGTGCGGCAGAACTGGAAAGCGTTGCCGGAACCAGAACGCGCCGTCTCGGCCATCCCCGCGAGGGCTTGTGAACTGCTGGCTTGGGCGCGCCAGATGACGCTCATCCAGCGTAACCTGACTGCCGACCAGCATCGTGTCGTTCAAAAGGCGAGCCGCTATCACCACGCGGTGGGCCGACACCAGGGCCTGCAGGTCAAGGGCTAGCGCGAGCAACCAGCCGAGCCTGTCGAGATCTCAACGCCCAGCGTCACGGCTTCAACACCGCGTCGCAGCAACTCATTGAAAACTAGCAGCGTTTCTGTGGCAGCGGAATTGCAGCGGCAACGCCATCATGGTGGAGAACCTCGGCTCGGGCATCGAGCGCTTCATGAATCTTCTGAGCACTCGACAGAAGCTAGTAGCCGCCAACATTGCCAACGTCGACACGCCTGGATTCAAAACCAAAGATATCGATTTTCAAAGCGAGCTGCAAAATCAGATTGGGAATTCAAATCCCGATGTTATGGAAGTACCGGGCCTGCAGACCAAGAACGACGGAAACAACGTAAGCGTCGACCGCGAGGCCAGGCTGTTGGCTGAAAACGCCCTGCGCTTCAGCGTAGCTTCCAACCTGGCGCGATCGGAGCTGTCCGCGGTGAAGATGGCAATTGAGGAGGACAAGAGCGCATGAGCCTGTTTTCTTCTCTGGATGTCAGCGCGTCCGGAATGGCCGCCCAAAGAACACGCGCGGAGTTGTTGGTGGAAAACATGGCCAACGCGGAGACGACGCGCACGCCCGAAGGCGGGCCCTATCGCAGAAAAGATGTCGTGTTCGAGTCGGACTCTTCGGTGGGATCGGGATCCTTCTCGTCGGCCTTCCATTCGGCGCTAGACGGGAACGTTGAGGGCGTGAGAGTGAGCGAAACCGTGATAGACAATAGCGAGCCGGATCGGCGCTACATGCCGGGTCATCCGGACGCCGATAAAGACGGCTACGTAGCCTATCCCAAGCTCAATCCGGCCGAAGACATGGTGGACTTGCTGGGCGCCTCCCGCAGTTATGGAGCGAATGTGGCGGCCATATCGGCGGTCAAAGACATGATCCAGAAGTCGATCGATCTGTTCCGCTGATCCCCATGATCCCTCCCATCTCTTCTATCCCGCCCATTAGCCTCCCGGATGTGGCGCCGGTAAATTCCCCGAACCAGAGCGCGGGCGGATTCCAGTCCGTTCTAGAGGGCATCGTCGGAAACGTGGAGCAGTCGCAGGCCCAATCGCAGCAGGTGACCAATAACTTTTTGAACGGTGGAAACGAGGAGCTGCACTCGGTGGCGCTCGCGGCGCAACGAGCGTCCCTGGAGTTTGAGTTGTTCTTACAGGTTCGCAATAAAGTCACGTCGGCATACCAGGAGATTATGCGAATGCAAGTCTGAGCGTGACCGGCTCTCCATTTCCGCTTCCCCATGAACCAAGTGAAAAAGCTTTTCTCGTCCTTATCCGCTCAGCAGCTCACGGCGATCGTGATTTGCGCGGCCGCCGTGGTTGGAGGCGTGATTTGGTTCTCGCACTGGCAGCGCGAGAGCGGCCTACGGCCGTTGTATACATCGCTGGCGCCGGAAGACGCGATGGCCATGGTTCAAAAGCTGAAAGAAAGCGGCGTCGATTACCGGGTGGCCGACAACGGAACCACGTTGCTGGTGCCCGAAGACAGAGTTCCCGAGCTGCGACTGGAAATGGCCGGCGTGGGACTTCCGCAAAAGGGACGCATCGGATTTGAGATCTTCGACAAAACAAACTTCGGCGTAACCGACTTCGCCGAGCATGTGAACTATCGCCGGGCCGTCGAGGGTGAGTTGGAGCGGACCATCATGGCGCTCTCGGAAGTGCAGCAGGCCCGCGTGCACGTGACTCTGCCCAAGGAGTCCGTGTTTCTGGAATCGCGGGAAGCGGCCAAGGCCAGCGTGCTAGTGGGGCTTCGTCCGGGCGCCAGCCTGTCATCCCAGAACGTGGCGGCCATCGCGAACCTGGTGTCGAGCGCGGTGGAGGGTCTGACACCGGAGGCGATATCCATCGTCGACATGCGGGGCAACCTGCTGAACCGGGCGCGGCGGGATGGTCTGGCGGATGGTGCGCAGATTACGGAAGCGGCGCTGGAATACCGGCAGGCCATCGAACACGACTTGATGTTGAAGATCAACAATACGCTGGAGCCTTTGCTCGGGCCGGATAAGTTTCGGACCGGCGTCTCGGCCGAAGTTGACATGTCGAGCGGAGAGCAGAGCGAGGAGAATTTCGACCCGACCAAGTCCGTGATGGTGACTTCGCAAAAGATGGAAGACTCGAGCGGTGTTACCCGCATTGCGGCTGGACAGCCGGGAACGGCTTCCAACTTGCCTCAGCCGCCGCCGCCGCCAAAGCCGGGCGGAAACACCACCGGGTCGGTGAGGCGCACCGAGAACATCACCTACCAATCCAGCCGCACGGTGAAGCATCTCAAATTACCGCAGGGGGCTTTGAAGCGTTTATCGATCGCCGTTCTGGTGGACCACGAAGTGAAATGGCAAGGCCAAGGCGCGCAGCAGAAGCGCATCGTAACGCCACCGTCGGTTGATAAGCTGAAGACCATCCATAGTGTGGTCGCGACATTAGTGGGGTTGAATACGCAGCGCGGCGATCTATTGACGGTGGAAACGCTTCCCTTCGATATGACCGTGAATGCCGAGCCTCCGGCGGCCGGTGGAGCGCCTGTACAGAAAATTCCGCCGCCCACCGGGCTAGACGCATTGCTGAAAAACAAGCCGGTGCTTTACGGCGGCATTGCCGGAGTAGTCCTCATGATCGGCGTAGTGATCTTCGCCCTCTCCCGAGGAAGAAAGAGCCGTGCGGAGGTGGAAATGGGCGAGGCGCTGCCGCCCGCGGTCTCGATGTCCGCGACATCTCTCCCGCCGGCAAATGCCGGGACGAGCGTCACACCGTCCAACCTTCCGGCGCTCATGCCGTCGCGCACTGAAGCGCTGTTGGCTCAGCTCCAGGAAAACGGACGGAATAATCCGGAACAGTGGGCCAATGTCCTGCGTGGCTGGCTGGCCGAAGAGGAAGCGAGCTGATCTGACCTATGACTGTTAACGGCGAAGACGGAACCAAGATTTCGGGTGCCCAGAAGGCGGCCATTTTGCTGGTCACGCTGGGGGAGAAACTGGGCGGCGAGATCCTGAAGCAGTTGAGCGAAGAAGAAGTGAAGTCGGTCAGCAAAGCGATCGCGCGGCTGGAGAAGGTCACACCGCACCAGACCGAAGCGGTGCTGGAGGAATTCTGCCAATCGACTATGGGCGGCGGAGGGCGAGGAGGCTTCGATTATGCCAAGAGAATGCTGTCCAGCGCATTCGGGCCGGAAGGCGCCCGAAAGCTGGCCGAGGCGCTGCCCAAAGGCGTTCGCGCGAACAAAAACATTGAATCGCTGCAGAAGGCGGACCCGGCGCTGTTAAGCCGCTTCATCGAAGGCGAGCATCCTCAAACCATCGCTCTGGTTTTATCGCATCTGTCCGCGGCGCAGGCGGCCTCACTGATTGCGAGTCTTCCTCCGGCGCTGCGGTCCGACGTGGTGATTCGGATCGCGGAACTGGATCGGGTATCGAACGACGTGGTGGCGCGCATCTCGCTGGTGATCGGCGAAAAATTGAAGTCGATTGGAGAAGTAAAGTCCGAGCCGCACGGAGGGCCGCGCAGCGTCGCCGAGATCTTGAACCGCATGGACTCGGCGGTGAGCGAAGAGATCCTGACCAACATGCAGGAGCAGCAGGCGCTGGTGGACGCGATCCGGCACTACATGTTCGTTTTCGAAGATCTGCTGCTCATCGACGCCACGGCCATGAAGGAACTGGTGGCCAAGATCGACCGCAAGCTGTTGACCATCGCTCTGAAGGGCACCAGCGATCAGTTGAAGAATCATTTCATGCAGTGCATGTCCCAGCGCGGCGCCGAGATGTTGCGCGAAGACATGGACGCGGCCGGACCGGTGCGGATCCGGGATGTGGAGCAGGCACAGCAGCAGATCCTGGCGGTGGTTCAGCAGTTAGAGTCGGAGGGCGTTCTCAGCTTGAAGGGCGGCGGTGGCGACCAGTATGTCGTCTGAAATTCTGGCGAGCGGAGAAAAGCCTTCGGCGGCGACGGCGCTGTGGCGTGTCGTGGAACCGCCTGGCGACTCACGCAGCCAGGGACCCGCTCGCAAGGATGCCGAGCGAGAAGCACAAGGCTTGGAGCAGGCGCGGCGGGAAGGATTTGCGGCGGGCGTTACCGCCGGCCGGCGCGAGGCCGAGGAACAGATCCGTCCAGCGATGGACGGCTTGGCACGCAATCTGGCCGAACTGGCTCGCTTGCGCGACACGATCCGCGAAGAGGCTACGCATGACCTGGTCCGATTGGCTGTTTCGATCGCGGCACGCGTGATTCATCGCGAAGTGTCACTGGATCCCGACGCACTCACCGGTCTGGTCAAGACCGCGTTCCTGAAGGTCCAATCGCGCGAGATACAACGCGTACGCATGCATCCGGGGCTGGAATCGCTGGTGAAGAAATCGCTGGAACAGTCCGGAACTCCGAAAAACCTGGTTCTAATGCCGGACCCTGGACTGAAACCGGGCGAAGTGTTCCTAGAAACCTCGCAAGGCATTCTGGATGCCTCCGTGGATACGCAACTGCGAGAGATCGAACGCGGCCTGATCGACCGGCTGGAAAGATAGACATGGCATCCGCTACCAGTTCCGTCTTCGGCCGGCTCAGCGCTCGACTCGGCGATATCGAATTAATGCCGTGGGTCGGTGAGGTGACCGAGATGGTGGGCCTGCTCATCGCATCCCGCGGACCGGTTGTTTCGATTGGCGATTTTTGCGAGATTTGCACATCCAGTGGACGCACCATTCGCTCGCAGGTAATCGGCTTTCGAAACGATCGGGTATTGTCGCTGCCTTTGGAAGAAATGGATGGCCTGCAACTTGGCGATCGCGTGATCGCGCGCAAGGAAGATGCGCTGCTGCGCGTCGGCCCGGGACTTCTGGGCCGTGTTCTGGATGGATTCGGCCGGCCGATCGACGAGGGCCCGCCGATTCAGACCAGCGCCGCTTATCCTCTCTATGCCGTCGCGCCTTGCCCCATGGAGCGCGAACATATTGTTGAACCCCTAGTTACTGGTGTTCGCGCCATCGACGGCATGCTGCCGTGCGGAAAAGGACAGCGCGTCGGAATCTTCGGCGGCAGCGGCGTAGGGAAGAGCACTCTATTGGGAGCGATGGCCCGTCACAATGATGCCGACGTGAGCGTGATCGCCCTGGTTGGAGAACGCAACCGCGAAGTGCGAGCGTTTCTGGAAAACGAATTGGGGCCCGAAGGACGGAGCCGTTCGGTGGTGGTGGTGGCGACTTCCGATCGCCCGGCGCCGTTGCGCATCCGCGCCTGCTTCGTCGCGCTGGCCGTGGCCGAGTACTTCCGCGATCAAGGCAAAAATGTTTTGTTGGTGGTGGATTCGGTGACGCGCCTGGCGATGGCACAGCGCGAGATCGGCCTCGCTGCTGGAGAGCCGCCCAGCCAGAAAGGCTACACGCCATCCGTGTTCGCGCTCCTGCCGAAGATCTTCGAGCGGTCCGGACATTTCAAAAAAGGCTCCATCACGGGGTTCTTCACGGTCCTGGTGGAAGGAGACGATTTTAACGAGCCGATTTGCGACGCCGTGCGCGGTATTCTGGACGGCCACTTGATCCTGTCGCGAGAATTGGGGGCGGCGGGGCACTATCCGGCCATCGACATTCGCCATTCCATCAGCCGGCTGACCTCGCGCATTGCTTCCTCCGAACAGATTTCGCAAATCCAGAAGCTGCGTGAGGCGCTGGCGCTGTATCACGACTCGCACGACCTGATTCAGTTGGGAGCCTACGTGGCCGGCACCAATCCCAGGCTGGACGCATCCATCCGATGCCGCCCAGAGGTCATGAATTTCCTGAAGCAGGATTCGCACGAATTCTGCAAGCTTCCAGAGACGCTGGAGCGTTTAGAAAAACTTGTCGCTGCGCTGGGGTAGCGGCTGCCCAGGAATCCGAGCGTGGCGCAGTTTCACTTTTCTCTCGAAAAAGTTCTCCGCTGGCGATCGCTCGAGCTGGCGTCCGAACAGGCCAAGCTGGAGCAGTTGCTACGCGAGCAGCTGAGACTGCAAACCATGCGGGCCGATCTGAGCGCCGAGAAATCGAAGCTGGACCAGTCGCTCGATACGTTGCCCGATCTTCGCGGGGCGGACCTACGGGCCGTCAGCGCCCATAGCGCAAGCCTCAAGCGGCAGGCGGACAATTTGGTGAAGCTGGTGGCGAAATGCGAACGCGACCTCTCCGAGCAGAAGAAGAGTTATCGCGCGGCCCAACAGCGTTTCCGGCTGCTGGAGGAGTTGCGAGCCAGAAAGTTTGAAGCGTGGCGTCAAGAACAGGCGCGGGAGCAGGAAACCCTGGCGACGGAATCTTTCCTGGCGATTTGGAATCGCGAACGGTAAGGCTGATGGCAGGTCGGGGACTGTCGGAGACCTGCCCCACGTGGGCCACGAATCAGCTGGCCGAGTCCGTCAGCGCCAGCCAGGTTTCGACGCCTTCCAAAATCTCCTGAACCTGCACGCCGGTGAAGAACTGGCTGATCGAGCCGTACTCCCGTAACCGGCAATGCCTGACCTCGGCCACAATGCGGCAGTCGCCGAACTCGATTCCCAAGGATGTCCCGGGAATGAGATAGCGTGAGCCGATAAAGCAGAGGCCGCCTTCCGAGATATCAACCATGCGGGCAGTTTCGGTCTGGCGGGCCGATCCGCGGGTAGTGGAGACGCGGATAGAATGATCGGCATCCCGGCGGGTTTGGCGTCTTTGTTCAGGGCCGGTCATCGTAGAGTCGAGGCGCGATGCTCCTCACCGGAGTATCGGCGGACTCTTGCCCGAATCTGTATGACCTGCGTGCCGGGCCAAGCTAGATAGATGCGCGTGGCCCGGGATTGGTTCTCGCGCTAGTTCCTTAGAACTGCAGGCGCAGCGAGAGCTGGATCTGCCGGGGACCGCCGTACGGTCCGGCGGTGGTTCCCACCGATGTCGCGGTCGCGCTGCCCACGGTCTGCGTGATTTTGCCAAACGTAGACGTGCTCGACTCGTTGTGGCCCGGGTTGGAGAAATTGGTGTGATTGAAAAGATTGAAGAAGTCCGCCCGGAACGTCAGACGGGTCCGATCGCCCCATATTGCGAAACTCTTCAACGCCGTGAAGTCGTAGTTCACCAGGCCTGGACCGTAGTATTGATTTCGCCCGGAGGTGCCGACCCGTCCGGTGGGCGGGATCGCCGAAAAGTAGCTGGTGCTGAACGCGGCGTCCGGATTGGTGTTGTTCTGGGGCAAGGTTCCCGACCCAATGATATCCGGACGGTCCGCAGTCTGATTGAATCCGCTGAAGTCGGCGGCTGTGTCGTACACGGTGAACGGCTGCCCGGTCTGAGCGCTGGTGATACCCGAAACTTGCCAACCACCGAACACTTGCCGGTTGAAACCATTATTCCAACCGAGTAGCCTGTGGCCCGGGCCAACCGGCAGATCCACGTTGTATACAACCACGGCACGCTGCCGAGTATCGAACGACGACGGGCCTCGATCCAGATTGATGTGATTGCCGTCGGAGATGACGCTGAGCTCGCCGGTCGAGCCGAAGAAGGCCGAGTTGTTATCGATCGATTTGCTGAGTGTGTAGGAAGCTTGCAGGAAGTAGCCGTGCCGCGACTGGTATTTCAAAGTGGCTACCATGCCGTTGTAATTGGAGTTGCCAATATCCTTGCCGACACCGACGGCGCCGAACGTGGGATAGGGGTAGATCTGCACGTTGGGGGCCTGGTTTCCGCGGACGGCCGGATTATTCACGATCACTTGAGGCTGGTTGTAGTCCACAAATAGACCCAGCTTGTGGCCGGTGCTCCCCTGGTAATCCAGCTCAAACGAAAGACTGTTGCCAATCTTCCGCTGAATTCCAAAGTTGTATTGGTACACATATGCGCTGCGGATGTTGGGATCTTCTGCGCTGAAGCCCACCAAGCCGACCACTGGTTGGCCGGCCGAATTGAATTTTACCAGCGGAACGTTCTGGTTGAAGCCGGTGGCCCAAGAAAACTTTCCGGGTTGCGTGACGCCGGCCGTTTGAGTGGTGCCCAGGTTATAAGGGGCATTCAATCCCATATTGGCGGGAATGTTGTTGAAGATATCGTCATAACCGACCCGGAATCCGGCGCGAATCACTGTATCGTCCTTCCCGAAGAGCTTCTCTGAGAAGCGCGGGGTGTAGGCGAATCCGACGATGGGCGCGAAATTGTTCTTGTCGCTATGGACGCCGCTGTTGCTGAGTGTGAGGGGCGCCTGCGTCAGGACCAGCGCAGCCGGCCCGACCTTAGTCGGATCGATGGTCAGAAGCTGATTGGTCCCCAACAAAACCGGTCCGACGCCTGGAAGAAAATTAGTCGCGTCGTTGCGTGTTTGGTAAATCGCCGATGGGTACTCGTACCGGATTCCGTAGTTAATGGTCAGATTGTCTTTGGCTTTATACTGATCCTGCCAGTACAGATCCCAAGGGAAGCGGTCCCAATAGGCCAGCGTCCTCCCGGTCTTAAAAGTCGAACTATTGACCATGACCGGCGGCGAAATCGGCCCAGCTCAGGAAGCTGAACGACCCGCGTTCCGTGCTGTCCAGATAGCGGCGGGCCTGCTCGCGGCGGATATGGTAACCGAAGCGGAAGGAATGCTTGCTGGCTCCAAAGGGTGCGGACCAGGACATATTGTCGAAAAGCTCAGTGGTATTGGTAATGCGCCCTTGTGGAAGATTGGTGGTGCTGCCCAGAGGAGCATAGCCACCGCTGATGCTGACCGTGGGCAGGCCGGAATCCTGGATGTTCTTGGTGCCATCGACAACTCCAGCCAATGGCTGCCCGTTAGATTGGAAAATGGTTGCGGCATTCAAGCCGATATCCTGCACCGTAATGAATGTCTGGTTCCGGGAGTAACCCAGGCGGAATTCGTTCAACAGTGTCGGCGAGAAGGTATGGGTCTCGGTGATCACTCCGTTGCGGCTGACAGGAACATTGCCGTTTCCGCCTTCGGTCGGAAGTGCTCCGGGGGTAAACGTGGCGCCCTGGTAGTCGGCAAAACGGCCGGTGAGGTGGTCGCGATCGCTGAAATCGTGATCCACCCGGATCAAGCCGGTGTAATCGAAGGTGGTCGAGCCTACATTGGCAACGAAATTGTTCGCGCTGCTGGCATTCGGACTCGGCCAGAACTTCAGGAGCGCCTGTGAAATCGGATCGGTGACCTGAGCGCGCTCGGCGGCGGTGGGAACTCTCGTCGTACTGACGGTGGGCGCCACTTGCCGGAACTCTTCGTAAGACGCGAAGAAGAAGGTCTTGTTGTGCTTGATCGGACCACCGAAAGTGCCGCCAAACTGGTTCCGATGGAGCGGCGTCTTGGTGCCGCCCGCTTTGTTGATGAAGAAATCGGTGGCGTCGAGGTCTGAATTTCGCAAGTACTCGAACAACGACCCGTGAAAGGCATTGGTGCCGCTCTTGGTCACTACGCTAACCTGCCCGCCCGAGCCGCGTCCGAATTCGGCGGTCGAAACGCTGGTCTGAACGGAGAACTCCTGAACGGCATCGGCAATGCGGAAATTGTTCAGGTTTGAGTTGACCTGCGTATCCATGTTGCTCACGCCGTCCCACAAGTAGATGTTGGACTGCGATCGCGAGCCAGCTACGTTGAAGCTAAGCACCTGGGTGCCACCGGCGGTCGGCAGAACGCCCGGCGTGATCAACGCCAGATCCAAGGCCTGGCGGCCATTCAACGGCATGGCAGCGATGTTCCGGCTGTCCACCACGCTGCTCAACGTGCTCTTGTCGTTCTCCAGCAGAGGCGCCACCGCCTCTACCTGGACAGATTCGGTGAGGCTTCCCACTTCAAGCGTTAATTCCAAGTGCGTGATCTGATCCACTTCGACCAGGACTGACGCAACATCGATTTTCTTGAAACCCTGAGCTTCCGCCACCAGCGAGTATGTCGCCGGCGCGAGTTGCACGAACTGGAATTCGCCATTCGGATTAGTTGTCGTCTCCAGTTTGGCGTTGGTAGACGTGTTGGTCAACGAGACTTTGACGCCCGCCACCAAAGCCCCGGACGCGTCCTTCACGGAACCACCGACGCTTCCCACCGGGGAAGCCGACAGCCAACCAGCGCATAGAAGACCTAGCACCGTCGCCATGACAACGGATGTGGATATAGCTTTTCTCATTTGCGTTGAACCCCTTGTACCTTTTTCGACGGAACGGCTACCCTTAGAACCTAGCCGCACCGGGTTAATACATTGTTACAGACCCAGTGACTTGGGCCTAGTATACACCACAATAAGAAACTCTGATATCAAAGAATGAACATGCGTTGAATCAATTTTTTTATAAGACAAGCCTCCGCGCCCGGGCTACATCATCCTCGTAGCCTCTATCCTAACGGCCCCGAATTTGAAACCCGCAGCGCAGATCGGATCACCTCGGTGAGGTCGTCCCCGCTACGGGGCAAACTGCGGCGCCACGTAGGCGTAAAAGAGAGCAAGAAGCCCCATCACCACCGCCAGGAACACGCTGTGCCGCACCGTAAACCGAAACAGTCTGGTTTCTTCCTCGCGTTTCATGCCGGTAGCGGCTGAGGCCACCGCAATGCTGGTCAGGCTGATCATCTTGCCCATTACCCCTCCGGCGGAATTGGCGGAGGCCATCAGCACGGCATTCATTCCCAGCCGGTTCGCTGTTACTTCCTGCAGGCTGCCGAACAGCGCATTAGCAGAGGTATCGCTTCCGGTTAGGAACACGCCCATCCAGCCAAGCAGCGCGCTGAAAAACGGGAAAGCTGCGCCCGTAGCTGCGAACGCCAGCCCTAAAGTGCCGGTGGCCCCGGAATAGTTCATCACGAATGCCAAGGCCAACACCGCGGCCAGCGTGAGTTCCGCCAGCATCAGTTGTTTGCACGTATTCAAGAAGGCTTTGAGGAATTGACGCCCGCTCATACCCACCACCGGAGCGGCGAACAGAGCCGCGAAGAGGCACGATGTCCCGGCCGCCGACAGCCAGTTCAGGTTAAAGACTGCCGCGTAAGGCGAAGCGGCCGCCACTACGGGCGGCACACGCTGAACTTCGTTGTGCAGCCAGGGCCAGGGAATCACTACGCTAAGTGAGTTCAACTGCGTCTGAAGCGGCTTCCAAGTCCACAACAGCACGAAGATCACCAATAAGATGTACGGGGCCCAAGCCACGAGCAGTTCGCGGGCCGGATAGTGCGACGCGGCGACCGTCGATTGAGTAACATGTTGTTCGGCGAGCGCAAAAGAATCCTTAGGCTTCCAGAAACTCAACAAAATCACCAGTCCAAGCATGGCGGCGATCGAGGCCAAAATGGCGGTCAATTGAGGGCCGACGTAGTTCGAGATCAGGAACTGAATTACTCCGAAAGCACCGCCGCAAACCGCGGCTGCCGGCAGAACGCCCTTGAGGGCCTTCCACCCGCCCATAATCAGAATCATATAGGCCGGCAGAAACAGAGCCACCGGCGAACACATACGCCCCACGCCAGCGCTGAGGCGGTCCAGGGGCAAGCCGGTGGTTGCCGCAAGCGTCACAATGGGAATTCCGATGGAGCCGAACGCTACCGGGGCCGTGTTCGCCAGCAGGCATAGCCCCGCTGCGTAGAAGGGCGAAAAGCCGAGCCCGGCGAGCATGGTGGCGGCTACGGCAATAGGCGTTCCGAAGCCTGCGCCGCCTTCGACGAAACCGCCGAACGCGAAAGCGATGAGCAACACTTGCAAGCGGCGGTCGTCGGTAAAATGGCCGACGGAGTCCTTAATGACTTCAAACTTTCCGCTCTCAAGCGTTACGCGATACAGCAAAATAGCGCTAAAAACGATCCATCCGATGGGGAACAGGCCGTAGGCAGCGCCGTAGCCTACTGCGCCGATCAAATTGCGCAAAGGCATTTGGTACGCAAAAGCTGCCATTAGGACCGCCGCTAGCAGTCCAGACAAAGCCGCCACCCATGCCGGTTTCCGCAGCACGCCCAATAGGACCAGCATGGTCAGGATGGGAACGGCGGCAGCCAGCGTCGAAAGAGGCAGACTGCCCGCGAGGGGAAAATAGTTTTGAGGCCACATAGATGGAGAACAAATTTATCACAGATTCGCAGAACATCCAAGCAGCTCGTATGTCGCGCCAGGGCTGCAGCCTTAGGTCTCATGCGTAGCTGGATGCGGTCGCACGGTTTTTCTCGGCGCGCTCGGCCGTAATTCGTTCCAGATAGCCGCTGGATCGAAAGGCCGCCAGTGGATCTTCGGCAAGGCCTTGGGATCGCCGCCAATCCGCGATCGCTGGTCGCACATCGGTGGAGAAGGCGTCCTTCAGGCAGTTTTCGGCGTCCACTAGCGCGCAGCTTTTCTGGTGGCGCGCCAGCTTCTCGTGATCCACCAGCGCGGCTTTGGCGTATAACTCTTGCGCGGTGGCGACAGTCTGGATCATGGCTTCGATCTTGCCCTTCAGGTTGTGGCTTTGGTCGATCATGTATGCGATGTCGGCGCGCCTCGCGGTCTCCCATTCGTACATTGCGATCTCGTGGAAGATGCGAAACACCTGGTACGGATCGATGGACCCCAGCGTCAGGTCGTCGTCCGCGTAGCGGCGATCGTTGAAATGAAAACCGCCGAGCATGCCGTCGGTGAGAAGCCAGGCGACAATCTGCTCTATGTTCTGCGATGAATAATGATGGCCTGTGTCCACCAACACTTTCGCCTGCGGACCAGCAGCCTTAGCCAGCGCCAACGCCATTCCCCAGTCCGCGATATCGGTGTGATAGAACGCCGGCTCGAAGGGCTTGTATTCGACCAGCATCCGCTGATTCGCACCGAGCCTGGCGTGCACTTGCCGGAGCCCGTCCTCAAAACAAGCCCGGCGCTGGCGGATATTGGCCGTGCCGGGATAATTGGAGCCGTCGGCGAACCACAATGAAACGTCGCGGCTTTCGAGGCGCCCCGCGATCTCGACGCTTTCCAAGATGTGGTCAAGCGCCGCCCGCCGGATATCCGGATCTGGATTTCCCAGCGAGCCGTGTTTGTAAATCTGATCCTGAAAAACGTTGGGATTGATGGAGCCTGGCCGCACCGAATATTTTTCCGCGAAGGCTTGGACCTGATCAACACTGTCGAGTCCGTTCGGAAAATCCCACAGCACGTGCAGTGCGACGGTGGGGCAGGCGCCTGTCCAGCGGTGGACTTCGCCCGCGTCGCTGAGCTTTTCTTCGATTGTAGTTGCCGCGGCGGGTTGCAGAAACTTGCCGAACCGCGTTCCGGTGTTCGCAAAACCCCACGATGGCAGCTCGATCCGAAATGAATCCAGCGCCATCCACACCGCTTTGCTATCTTGAGCTTTCATCTGAATTTATTGGAACAAACTGGCTATTGGAACAGTCTGGCACAGATAGGCTCCGGAGATGGTGCAAGGCAGCGGGGATGTGCTTGCTCGTCGGGCTGCTGTCGACTAACGCGCGTGGGCAAGGCCAGCGAATTCCGCGGCAAACCGCCCCAGCGACCGCCGCCATCCAAGGCATTGTCCGCACTGACGTGGGGCTGGGACTCGGGGGCGTCACCGTCATTCTCCAGAATCTTTCCAGTGGCAGGAGCCTCAAAACATCGACGACTGGCGATGGTGTGTATCGTTTCCTAAATCTCGCGCCTGGCCGCTATCAGTTGAAAGCGACCCGTGAAGGCTTTGAGCCTTTCGCGCAAGGCGAGATCGAGTTATCCGCAGGCGCTGTGTTCCCGCTCGAGTTCACTATGAAAGCGGTCGCCACAGGCGCGGAAGGGGTCCGCACGGTGCCGCGCCAGCCGGGATTAGGCCCTGCGCCTCCTGAGTCACCCGGCGAACCGGGCATGGCTTCTCCATATGGCCGACGCGCTGGGAACGCCTCCACCCCCCGATACCACCGAACGCCGTCCGGTGCTGCCGCTCCCGCCTGACGACCAGATCTTCAATGTCATTCCGAACCGCTGGAATTATCAGTTTCCAACCGATTATCATCGCTACCCCAACGGAGAAGTGCCCTACGTCAAAAGTCATTGGTATGATCCGTTCAATCGCAACAAGCTGAAAGGCGACGAGCCTATCATCGGCAACCGTACGTTCCTAAACGTGACGCTCACCAGCGATACGTTCTTTGACGGCCGGAGGCTTCCGGTCCCGAGCGGCCTTGGTTCCGAGAGTGCCGGCAGCCAGGAATTCTTTGGACGCTTCGGCCAGTATTTCATGAGCGAGAACATGGCCTTCTCGGTGGCTTTATTTCACGGCGATACATCGTTCCGGCCGATCGACTGGCAGATCAAGTTCACGCCCGAGCTCAACATCAACTATCTACAGGTCCAGGAAAACGGCATCGTCAATGTTGACGTGCGCAAAGGAGACACGCGGCTGGATACGCACCTGGGGCTGCAGGAAGCCTTCGTCGAAGCCAAGATCAAGGACTTGAGCAGCAGTTACGATTTCATTTCGGTGCGCGCCGGCATTCAGAGCTTCAATAGCGATTTCCGCGGCTTCATTTTTTCGGACCAGGAACCGGGCATCCGGATCTTCGGGAACCTGGATTCCAACCGGTATCAATACAACGCGGCCTATTTCGCGATGCTCGAAAAAGACACCAACAGCGGCCTGAATACGTTCGCTTATCGAGACCAGCAGGTCATGATCGCCAATCTGTATCGTCAGGATTTTTTGAAGCCCGGCTACACGATTCAGGTGAGCTTTCATTACAACAAGGACGATCCGTCGTTCCAGTTCGATACCAATAATTTCCTGGCGCGGCCGGCGCCCATCGGGCTGGTGAAGCCGCATGCGATTCGCGCTTACTATTACGGGCTCACCGGCGACGGCCATTTCGGCAAGCTGAACCTCACGCACGCGTTTTACCAGGTGCTCGGCCATGACAGCTTCAACGAGCTGGCCGGCCGCCGCGTCGACATTAATGCGCAGATGGCCGCAGCCGAGTTGTCGTTGGATAGAGACTGGCTGCGTTACCGCGTGTCGTTCTTCTACGCATCCGGCGACAAGAATCCTCGCGATGGAACGGCGCGCGGCTTCGACACGATCTTTGACAATCCGAATTTCGCCGGCGGATTTTTCAGCTTCTGGAATCGTGAGGGCGTACGGCTGACGGGCACCGGCGTGGACTTGGAAAACGGCGGGAGTCTGGTACCCGACCTGCGCACCAGCAAGCTGGAGGGGCAATCGAACTTCGTCAATCCGGGACTGTTCTTATACAATGCGGGGGTGGACATCGACATTACGCCCAAGCTGCGAGGCTTCGTGAATCTGAACTTGATTCGTTTCGCGGACACTCAGCCGCTGGAGCTGCTATTGTTCCAGAGCCGGATCCATGCGGGCGTGGGCGCGGATTCCGGGCTCGGGGTGTCCTACCGGCCACCATTGTCGGAGAACATCGTCATTACCGGCGGCGTGAACGGTTTCGAGCCATTCCAAGGCTTCCGGGATATCTCCACCAATCGATTCTTGTTTTCCCTTTTCGCAAATGTCCGCTTCCGCTTCTAAATGAAAATTGGGCACAGCGCAATAATTTTGGGCCTATTCCTTGCAGGCCAGGCGGGCGCCGACTGCATCGCCTGCCACGGCCAGACCGATTCGCCGACCATGCACAACACCGGGACCGTGCACCTGAGCTGCACCGATTGCCATGGCGGAAAAGCCGATATTCAACCGCCCGCGGGTGCGAAGCCAGGCTCCGCGCCATACGAGCAGGCCAAGAAGCAAGCGCATCCGCAACCGCGCATTCCCGAGATGTGGCGCTCTTCGGCCAACCCGATCCGCCCCTTCGCCAACTGGCTTCAAGAGAGCAAGGAGTACATCCAATTCGTCAATCCCGGCGACCTGCGCGTCGCCGACCGAACCTGCGGCTCAGCGGCTGCCACATACAAGAAGTCCGCGCCGTGCGCACCAGCATGATGACCCATGGCGCGATGCTCTGGCAGGCGGCCCTCTATAACAACGGGGCTTTCCCGTATAAAGACGCGCGCTTCGGCGAAAGCTATTCGCCCGACGGCTTGCCGCAGCGCATCAATACGGTTCCGCCGCCGTCGCAGGATCTCACGCGCACCAAGGGCGTGCTCCCGCATCTCGATCCTCTGGGCCGCTGGGAGGTTTCCGCAGCCCGGCAACATCCTGCGCGTCTTCGAGCGCGGCGGCGGAGAACGATCCGAAATCGGCAATCCCAATCCGAACGAAGATCCCGGCCGGCCCGACGACAAGCTGAGCGATCGCGGCCTCGGCACCGAGCTGCGCACCGACCCGGTGTTTCTCGGCCTGCAAAAAACGCGTCTGTTCGACCCGATCCTTTCCCTGCCCGGCACCAACGATCACCCCGGCGACTATCGCGCCAGCGGCTGCACCGCCTGCCATGTCATCTACGCCAACGATCGCTCGCCCGTTCACTCCGGCCCCTACGCCGCGTACGGCAATCAAGCGCACAGCGCGCAGATCGATCCCACCATTCCTCGCAATGAGCCCGGCCATCCCATCAAGCACGAATTCACTCGCTCCATTCCCACCAGCCAGTGCATCGTGTGCCACATCCATCCCGGCACCAACATGGTGGCGTCGTACCTGGGCTACATCTGGTGGGACAACGAGACCGATGGCGAGCACATGTACCCGCCCAAGCAACACAATCCGAGCGACGATCAGCGCTACCAGAGCTGGGCTGCGAATCCCGAAGCCGCCGCCGCGCGCGGTCTATGGGGCGACCTCGACTTCCTGGAAAAAATCGGTACGCCCGAATTCAACGCGCAGCTCAAACACACGCAGTTCGCCGACTTCCACGGGCACGGCTGGGTCTTCCGCGCCGTCTACAAGCGCGACCGCAAAGGCAATCTGCTGGACGCCGAGAGCCACACCGTCGCGCCCGACGACAAGGACAAATTCCAGAAGGCCGTTCATCTTCGCGACATCCATCTCGAGAAAGGCATGCACTGCGAGGACTGCCACTTCGCGCAGGACAATCATGGCAACGGCAATCTTTATGGCGAGACGCGCAACGCGGTGGAAGTGGATTGTATCGATTGCCACGGCACCATATCGCAGAAGGCTACTCTGCGCACATCGGCCGCGGCTGCGCCTCCAGGCGGCACGGACATGTCGCTGCTGCGGACGCCCGTCGGGCCAGCGCCGTTTCTACTGGCAAGACGGTAAGCTCTATCAGCGTCCGATGGTCGAGCAAGACCGGGCCCCCTGGGAAGTGGTGCAGGTGATGGACACCATCACGCCCGGCAATCCACATTTCAGCGAGAAGTCGCGCGTCGCCAAGACGCTGCTGAAGGATGGCCAGAACTTCAGCAGCGCGTCGACCGGCGAATCCGCGCTGGCCCATGCCAATAGCCGCATGACCTGCTACACTTGCCACTCGTCGTGGACCACCAGTTGTTTCGGCTGCCATTTGCCCATGGTCGCGAACAAGAAAATGCCCATGCTCCACAACGAGGGCCTCACGACGCGTAACTACACTTCCTACAATTTCGAAGTGCTGCGCGACGACATCTATATGTTGGGCGTGGATGGCACGGTCACCAACCATCGCATCGCGCCTACGCGATCCACTTGCGCCGTAGTAGTCAGTTCGCAGAACGCCAATCGCGATTGGCTCTATTACATGCAGCAGACCATTTCAGCCGAGGGCTTTAGCGGCTTCGGCTTCAGCCCGTATTATCCGCATACCGTTCGCGCCACCGAAACCAAAACGTGTACCGATTGTCACGTCTCGCGCGAGGGCGACAACAATGCGTGGATGGCCCAGCTCCTCATGCAGGGGACGAATCTCGTCAACTTCATGGGCCGCTACGTCTACGTCGCCGAGGGTTCGAACGGCTTTGACGCTGTTCCCGTCGCCGAGCATGACGATCCGCCGGCAGTCTTCGGCAGCGATCTGCACAAACTGGTTTACTCGGACGACTACGCGAAGCTGGTGAAGCACAACCGTGAGCTCGAAGAGGCCGATCATCACGCCGGCAACGTGCTGGACGTACAGGTTCGCGGCGAGTATCTCTACGCCGCGCTCGGCAAGGGCGGCTTCCGCGTCTACGACGTCGCCAATATCGACAACAAGAATTTTTCCGAGAAAATGGTCACCGCGCCGGTTTCACCGTTGGGCCAGCGGTTCTATGTGAAAACGAAAAACGCGACTGCCGTCGGTTCGCCATCCACCCTGGCTATAGACCCGCTGCGCACGCGAATTCCGGCCAACGAGGAGCAGCCCATCGCGCTGATGTACGGATTTCTGTACGTGACCGATCTCGAGGAAGGCCTGGTCGTCATCGGAAACCCAGATCTTAAGAGCAAGAGTCCCGGCGTGCTGACGCTGCTGGATGGCAATCCCGCGAATAATTTCCTGAAGCGGGCGCTGGCGTTTAATCCGAACGGCGTCCTGAACGGCGCGCGACGGATCACCATCGCCGGCCATTACGCCTACATCCTCTGCAATCGCGGCCTGGTGGTTGTGAATATCGAGAATCCGCTAGCGCCGAAGGTCGAGTCGGAAGTCGGCTTAGTAGACGCTCAAGGGGTGGCAGTCCAGTTTCGTTACGCGTTCGTGGTCGACCGCGAAGGATTGAAGGTTTTGGACGTGACTTCGCTAGCTCATCCCCGGATCGTTCCCGGCGCGTCGCTGGCCCTGGAAGACGCCCGCAACATTTACGTCGCCCGCACTTACGCCTATGTCGCCGGTGGCAAGCAAGGCCTGGTGATTGTGGATGTCGAGCGGCCGGGGCATCCGCGCATTGATCAAGTATTCAATGCCGGAGGCGAAATCAACGACGCCCGTGATGTCAAGCTCGGCATGACCAACGCCAGCGCGTTCGCGTACCTGGCCGATGGAAAGAACGGGCTGCGCATCGTGCAGCTATTCGCTCCCAACGACACGCCGAATTACCTGGGCTTTAGCCCGCGCCCCACGCCGAAACTGATTGCCACTTATCGCACCAAAGGTCCCGCGCTGGCCGTGTCGAAAGGCATCGATCGCGATCGCGCCGTCGATGAAGACGGCAACCAGCTCGCCGTATTCAACCGCCGTGGTTCCCGGCCGTTCAATCGTCAGGAAATGGAGCGGCTCTACCTTCGCAATGGCCAGCTCTACACAGTGACCAACGGCCAGTCCAACGCCCCGAAATAGCAATGAGTACTAGTACCGTTTGTAAGCAACACACGAAAAATGTATTCCTAACCAGAAGGACACCGGCTATACTAACCAAAGACTAGCACCACATTTCAAGGAGAGCGTGATGAGATCGACAGTTGTTTTGGGACTTCTTTTCGGGGCTTCGGTGCTTTTTGCCGCGAAGTCAAACCCGACTCCCCCTAATTATACGGACCCGCCCAGTGTCTGCGGCGGTATAGCGGGCAATCTCGTAGCCAATTGCGGATTCGAGACAGGCGACTTTACTGGTTGGACGGTTGTGGATGCCACCAATAACACCTTTGTCGCGAGTAACTTTGATACGGGTCCAAACAGCGGAACTTATTTTGCTGCGTTGGGAGCGGTCGGCGCCGATGGTACCGTTTCACAGGCGCTCACGACAGTTGCAGGCCAGAGTTACACCTTTAGCTTTTTCCTGGCGAGCGATGGGGGCCTCCCGAATGACTTCACGGCTCAGTGGGACGGAACGAGCTTGCTTTCACTGACCAGCACCCCCGCTGGCCCTTATGTTCCGTACACCTTTACTGTGACTGGCACGGGTTCGGACACAATCAACTTCCTCGAACGCAATGACCCTAGTTGGTGGGGTCTGGATGACATATCCGTTGCGGCGGCGACCCCAGAGCCGAGCAGCCTGATCGGGAGTTTCCTGTTGCTGGGACTGTTGGCTGCCTGCGGTGCGATTTACAAGCGTCGCAAGGTGCAAAACTCGTAGGAGCTATAACAGCTACCACCCGAGCATCGGGCTGAAGGTTAGATTGTAGAAGGCGCCGGTTCCTGCACCGGCGCCTTTCCTTTAATAGTACATACGCCATGTCGTCATCAACTCACTCCGCCTTTGCATACCTCGTAGGAATTCTCCTTCTGGGCCTGAGCGCGACCGGCTGCCGTACCAGCCCCGCACAGGAAGTGAAGAAGGGGAACGAATTCTTCGAAAAGGGCAAGTATCAGGACGCCGAACTGCATTATCGCAAGGCGATCCAGAAAGACACTAATTCCGGGGAAGCTCATTATCGCCTGGGGCTGGTGGACCTGAGGCTTGGCCACGGCCCCAAGGCTTACGCCGACCTCAATCGCGCCGTACAACTATCGCCAGGAAATCAGGATGCCAAGAAGGAACTGGCCGAACTCTGCCTGGCGTCTTACCTGCGGGATCCGCGGCGCAGCGCCAAGATGTACGAGCAGGTTCGGACCCTTTCAGCTCAGATGCTATCTGCCGATCCGAAGAGTGCGGAAGCGTTCCGCATGCAGGGTTACCTCGCATTGACCGAGAACAAAGCGGAGGAGGCGGTGGATCGCTTCCGCCACGCAAACCAGGCCGCTCCCGCTGACCCTGCGATTGCCAGCGGCTTGGCCGAGGCGCTCATCCGCGCCGGGCATGAGGCCGAGGGCGAGCAAGTGGCCCAGGATGTCATCCGTCACAACGGCACTTACGCACCGGCCTACGACCTGCTGCTGAGCCGATACGTGGCAGCCCAAAAATTTGCTGACGTCGAAGCCCTGCTGAAGACGCGCGTCGCAAATGATCCCAAGAACAGCAGCGCCCTCCTGCAGTTGGCATCGTTTTACGAGCACGAGCACAGGACGGCAGATGCGGAAACAATCCTGAAGAAACTGCAGGACGATCCGAAGGACTTCCCGCATGCTCATTTACTGGCCGGAGATTTTCACGCCGCGATGAAGAACTGGACCGCCGCTGAACTGGACTTCCAGCAGGGATTGAACGTCGACTCCCAGGAGCGTATCAATTACTTAAGTAAACTAGCTGGCGTTTATGCGCTACAAGGGAAAGATCAGTTAGCGCGGCGAACCTATGAGCAGCTCCTCGAATCTGACCCCAAGGATGTGCATGCGCGCACCGCATTAGCGCACCTGCTGGCGCAGAGCGACAGCCGAACCGATCGCGACCGTGGAGTCTCTATGTACTGGGATTTGCTCCGGGAGAAACCTGGCGATACGGACCTGCACGTTGGCTTGGGACAGGCGCTTTTTGCCCAGGGCAAGGTAGCCGAAGCACAGATGCAGTTCCAGGAAGCCGCGAAGAACCAGACCAAGGGAGCAGGGTCCGCCGCGGCATCGGCCGAACTCAGCCTTTCGCAGCGGAACTTTGCCGGAGTGCTGCGATACAGCGAACAAGCCCTTGCCGAGGAACCCTCCAATCCCCGGCTGCGGTTCTTGCATGCCGTGGGTTTGATGGGGACGTCAGCTTACGGGAGGGCACGCGTCGAGTTCATCGAGCTGCTGCGCGACAACCCGCAATCGATGGACGCACAAGTAGAGCTGGGATTCTTAGATCTCGCCGAGAAACGCTACCCCGAGGCCGAAAAGCAGTTCTTGAAACTATACCAGCCGGGGCAGCCGGATTTGCGGCCCCTGCGCGGGCTGGTGCAATTGAACCTGGTTCAAAAACAACCGCTCCGCTCTGTGGAACTGCTACACAAAGCGATGGCGACAGCGCCGAATTCCAAAGAGTTGGTGGGAATGTTGATTGGCAGTTACATGGCAGCGGGTCAGGCTGACATCGCCCAGCAGCAGCTCACCCGCCTGATCGCCGCGAATCCTCAAGACGCCGAGCTGCGCATACAACTGGCCGCCGTAGCCCGCCAGAGAAATGATTTGCAGACCAGCTTTCAGAGTCTTCAGGCCGCCAGGAAAATCAATCCCGAGCGGGAAGGTATGGACGCCATGATGGCCTCAGTGGAAGCCGAGCTGGGGCGTTTAGCGGAGGCGCAGGCCGACTATCGCAAGGCGCTGGCGAAGAACCCGCAAGATCCTACGCTGCTGAGCAATCTGGCGTTCTTATTGACGCGGAGCGCCGGTAATCTGGACGAGGCTCTGCAACTGGTGCAGAAAGGCCTGCAGAAGAGTCCCCAGGAACCACATCTGCTGGATACGGCAGGCTGGATCTATATCAAGAAAAATCAGGCGCAGATCGCCGTTCCTATGCTGCGGCGATTGACCGAGAAGTATCCCAACGATGTTGATTTCCGCTACCACTACGGCGTAGCTTTATTGTCTCAAGGCAACAAAGGGGAAGCGCGCAAGGAACTGGAACAGGCCCTGCAGAAGCATCCCACGCAGAGTCAGCAGAGAGAGATTGGCGAAGCGCTCAAACGAGTGACTTAGCACAGTCCGGGTCGTTACTCTATCAACTGTTGAACCGTGAACGCCCCGCTCACCCGTTTTTCCTTGCTCCAGTCGTGATAACCGTGGCATTCGAAGCAGCGCGCCTCGGCCGCATCGCTCCCGGAATGATGACACGAGCGGCACACCTGAATGCCTGGGATCAGCACGTCCGACGTCTCCTGGCTGGTCGTCGCCTTGGAGTGGCATGACGTGCACGCCAGCAACTGGTGCGCCTCATGATCGAACTCCGCGTGCGGCAGCCAGCGCGCGGTGATCATCGCTTTGGCAACCTCCGGGCAGCGCGTCGGGACCGTTCGGATAACTCAGCGTGTGGCACTCCTTGCACGACTTCCGCCACAACAACAGTTGCGCATCGGCTAATCGCTGCTGGACCCACTCGGCGGCGTTGCGAGCCGGCGGTTGAGGCGGCCGGCTGGGCAGCCGCTTGTCTGGCTCGTCCACCAAGGGGATTTCTCGCGGGTGGGCTGCGATGTAATCAGTCAGCCTCTGCACCACGAACCCGTACACCACCCTCGGCTCCTTGTGTGGCGCCGGTTCCTGAAACCGCCGGTCGAACTCGAGTGTGTGGCAGTCGGCGCAGTCCTTTTCATAACTAACGGGCTCCGTGCCCGGCGCGCGATGACAGTCGACGCACTTCAACTGGACGGGCCCGTGAGGACTCCGCAGATCAGGCTTGAGGTGCACCGCGTGGTTCAATTTCACCGTGCCCGGATCGATGCGGCCGGACCGCAAGACGGCGAACTCCGGATGTGTTTGATCGAACCCGCTGATGTTGGCGACAACCGTCGGTGGCACATTCCTGTCCTTGCCCGCTAAGTCGGCATGGCATTGCGTGCACGCGCGATCGCTGGTGTCTGCCAGCCGCACCACGCCCTTATGCTCGACGTGACAATTCGCGCATGCTGGCGCGAACGTCTGCTCGGCATGATGGATCGGACCATCGTGACAAGCCAGGCAAGCCTGATCGCTGGCAGTCTGCTGAAAGCTTCCTTGCTGAACGTGGCAGGCGCTGCACTTCGGGCCTATCAGCGTGTGCGCGCGCGCGACCGGTCCGGCGTTATAGGGCTTAGGACTCCCTCGCAGACCCTGCCATCCCAGCCAGCGCGACCCCTGCGACCGTAAGCGCCACCGACAGAATCCGGCGCCAGCGAGGAATCCCGCGCACCGTTTTGAAGTAGTCGAGATTGATCCGCTGCGCCAGCTTTTTGGTCGTGCGCGTTCGTCCCGCCATGCTGCGCCTTAGTACCGCAACGCCATGACAGCGTGCACGCCACCCAATACCAGAAGCGCGATTGATAGCGGCACATGCACCAGAAGCCAGCCATGCAGCCAGCGATAGATGTGAATCTGCCGGCTCAACTGATGCTCCTCTTCGCAGATGTTTTCCAGGTCATCCAGAACGCCGTGGACCGGCGCAACTAGAAGCCTGCGGAAAGATTCAAAAACTTCGGCGGCCCGCCGTGGATCGGCTAGCTCGGCATTCGGAGCGTCGGGATCTTCGAGAAACGGCCGCACCTTTCGCAAATAGATTTCGCGGAAACGCACCCGGTCCTCTTGTTCGATCTCGACCAGCGTGGTCACCGCCCCCGCGGGCTCCATGGGAATTTCGCCCAACAGCGGTCCGCAGATGGCGGCTGCAAGTTGATCAGCTTCTTCGCGGAGCTGCGCCCGCACGTGCGGAATCTCTTCATAGATAGTTTCCATCGGAACGCGCGCGGTCATCAGGCTCGGCACGTAATGCTGGATCGCCGCTCCCAGCCAGCCGCTCGCAATCACGATGAAGAACAGCATCATCAGAACCAGCGTGAGCGGTCCACGAAACGCGAACCCGCCGTGGAATAGGATCAGCAAGAGGCTCAGCGATCCCAGCCAGAGATGCCCACGCATCCAGGTCTGCGCGCGCCCCAGGCGCCAGACCGGAACTCTCTTTCGCGCGCCCGAGCAGTCCCGCGTAGAGCATCAGAGCGTACCCCGCGATGCCGAACGCGAGCCCCATAGCGCTGCCTCCGCGTGGCCCATCCGGCGATCGGACAGCATAGACGATGTATGCAATCGTGCTTGCCAGCGCAAGCGCGATAGTCGCGATCATCCACGGCCGCTGCTTCCCGTCGATCCGCATTCCGGCTGGCTAGTACCTCCTGGCTTCCGTCTGCTCCGGCTCCCTGAGCCACTGGAAAAACTCGTTCGGCTCAACGCGATGCGCCGCATCGTGCGGGCAAGCGTACACGCAACTCGGCTCGGCATGCTCGGTACACAGGTCGCACGAAGTCGCCTTCTGCTTCACCACCGCCATCTGCCGGCCTGGCGACATTGGATCGTCCTGCATCATCGTGAACGGATGCATATTGATGTTGCCGTACGGGCAATTCTTGGCGCACAGGCCGCAGCCGATGCACCAGTTCTCGATCACCACTTCCAGCGAATTGCGCCGGCGGATGGAGCCCACCGGGCAGCCCACCATGCACAGCGGATCGCGGCATTGCCGGCAGGAGGTCGCCACCAGATATTTGTCGAACCGCAATCCTTCGCGGATCAATCGCGTGACTCCGTCGTGAGCATCGGCGCAAGCCCGCACGCAGGCGTCGCAGCGAGTGCAGCGTTCCAGATCCAGAACCAGAAGGCTCTGCGCTTCCATCAGACCCTGGGCGAGGAAGCTGATCGAGCGGCATGCTGGTTGCGGTCGTGAGACGCTGCCGGTTCTGTTCCTGTGCGCTCGCGCGCCAGCGCTGCCAGGCTCTCGCGAACTTCGGGAAACTGCTCCACCATCTGGTGGAATTCGTCAGCGTGGATGCGGACCAGCTCCACGTGATCGAGCGCGGTGCAAGTGGCCGTTCGGCTTCCTCCGCCCAGCAGCCCGATCTCGCCGAAATAGCCGCCGCGGCCGAGATAGGCCAGCACCAGGTCGCCACCGGGATGCGGCTCCGATACCTTCACGAAGCCGAGCCGGACCAGGTAGAAGCTGTCCGCGATGTCGCCCTGGCGGCAAATCACATCGCCTTTGCTATAGCGAACCAGCTCCACTTTGTTGCGCAGCACGTCGATGAAATCCTGCGTCAACGAGGCGAACATCGGCACGCTGCGCAAATGATCGTCGAGCGCGCGCTGCCGGTACTTGGCGTCGAGCTGCGCCTTGAGCGTCTTGTTGCGCTGGATGATGTCCAGCACGTTGCGCAACATTTCGAGCATCACGCAATCGGTGGCGGCTTGTACCGTGGCCGAGCGCGGATACAGGCTCATGCAGGTCATTTCGCCGAACAGATCGCCCGGACCGAGCGTGGCTACCGGATTGTCGTAGGGCAGATCCACCGGCGCGTCAATCGGGATGCTGCGCCGTTCGCTCTTCTTCTTCCCGCCGTTCTTGCTGGCGCCCCATCAAGCGGCTGGTCAGCTTGCTCAAGAATCCCGTAGCCCCGCCTTCAGTCTTGACGTGCGCCATCGGCGTGGCGAGGAAAACATTCGGCCTGTCCTTCGACAATGTAGAACGCGGTCGAGCCATACTCGCCTTCCCGGCAAACGATCTCGCCCTTCTTGAAATGGCGGCGGACGATGGCGTTCTTGTTCAGCTCCAGAAAAGTTCCCGAGACTTTCTGGAAGTAGGAAAGCTCCTGGAGCTCCTCGATGTCGACCGGCTCGCCGGGCAGAACGGTCTTGCACCACGCTCTTGTTGGTCAAGGCGCCGGTGGGGCACGAGACCATGCATTCGCCGCACGAGACGCACGACGAATTGCCCATCGGCAGGTTGTAGTCGAACGCGATGCCGGCCATGAAGCCCTTGCCTCTGCGCCCGAGCACGTCGTTGTGCCGGATCTCATCGCAGCCGCGAATGCAGCGATCGCAGAGGATGCAGGCTTCGTGATCCACCGCGATTACCAGCGACGAGTTGTCCTGCCCGCGCGGCGAAATGCGGCGTGGAAAGCGCGGCTGGGTGATGCCTTCCAGGCGCGCCAGCGTCTCCAGCTCGCAATCGCCCGACTGCCGCTGGCGCGCGCAGGGGCTGGGATGATCGGCCATCAGCATCTCGATCAGAGTGCGCCGCGACCGCTTCACTTTGTCGGAACTGGTGTTCACCACCATGTTGTTCTCGGCCGGCCGCACGCATGATGCCGCAAACACGCGCGCTCCGACGTCCACCACGCACACGCGGCATACACCCACCGGCGTCTCGTTTTGCTGGTGGCACAGCGTGGGATCGGAATGCCGTTCATGCGCGCCGCGTCGAACACCGTGGTGCCGTCGGGTACCGAAACCTGCAAGCCGTCGATGGTCAGTTGCACTTGCGCGTCGCTCATAGCGCCCTCTCCTCGCGCATCGGACACACACCTTCCGGACACCGCTTGTCGTAAATGTGCGCGTCGATCTCCTCGCGGAAATGCTGCAACACCGAAGTCAGCGGCGCATGCGCGAATTGGCCGAGCCCGCAAATGGACGTCAGCTTCAGCGCATCGGTCAGCTCGTCGATCAGCGCCATATCGGCGGCCGAGCCTTTGCCGTGCGTCCAGCCGGTCAGGATGTCCACCATTTTCTGCGAGCCCATCCGGCAGGGCACGCACTTTCCGCAGGACTCGTTGCGGAAAAATTTCACCGCGTTCAGGGCCATGTCGAGCATGCAGCGGCCCTCCGCGCAAACCACGATAGCGCCGGAGCCCAGCATCGACCCGACCGCCGCCAGCGATTTGAAATCCAGCCGTACCTCCACCATCGACGCCGGCAGATATCCCGACGAAGGACCGGATGGCGCGAAGGCCTTCAGCTTCCTTCCGTCCACGATCCCGCCCGCGCGGTTGAAAATCACCTCCGACATCGCGCAGGCCCATCGGGATCTCGAAAATTCCTGGGCTGCGCACGTCCCCGCTGACGCCGACGAACTTCAGACCCGCCGCGCCGCCCTGTCCCTGCGCCTTGTACCAATCCACGCCGTTCATCAAGATCTGCGGCACGTTGGCGAAGGTCTCGACGTTGTTCAGCGCGGTCGGCTTGTTGAACACGCCGTGCGTCACCGGAAACGGCGGCTTGTTGCGCGGCTCGGCGCGCTTGCCTTCGATCGCTTCGATCAGCGCGCTCTCTTCTCCGCAAATGTAACCGCCCGGGCTCACGAAGATTTCAAGGTCAAACGTGAGACCCGAGCCGAGCACGTTCTCTCCCAGGATGCCCTCCTGATAGCAGCGCTCGAGCTCTTCGTGCAGGATCTTTTCCTGCGGCTCGTACTCGTGCCGGATATAAAGATGCCCTTTTGCGCGCCGGTCACCAGGCCCGCGAGGATCATGCCTTCGATCACCAGGTTGGGACAGATTCTGCATGATGAAGCGGTCTTTGATGGTGCCCGGCTCGCTCTCGTCGGCATTGCACACGACATACTTCTCGGGACCAGCGGCCTTCCGAACGGCTTCCCATTTGATCCCGGTGGGGAAACCCGCGCCGCCCAGTCCGCTCAACCCACTGGCTTTCAATTGCGCGATCACGCCGTCCCAGTCGCGCGATGCGACGATCAGCCGCAGCGCACTGTAATGCTCACTATCGTGGTACGGATCGGAAGCAAGACCATCGGCCTTCTCTGCCGCGGGCAGGTACGGCAGACTGCTCCCTCCCAGCGCGGTCAGCACCAAGGCCTCGGCCTGTGCGCCGGTTGCACTCCGATAAATGTGATCGTTGATCGAAATTGCGGGCGCGCCATCGCACTGGCCAAGACAGGAGACTTCGCCAATGAAAACGTCGCTCTCGCTCATCCCCTGGAAGCGCTGCTTCAACCCGGTTCGCAGTGTGTCCGCGCCGCGCAGGTGGCAAGACATGTCCGCGCAGACTCTCAGCGTGACTTTGGGCGGAGGCTTCAGATGGAAGTGCGGATAAAAATCGGCGACGCCGTGAATGCGGTAGAGAGGGATCTGAGCGCGCTTGGAGAGCGCCTCCAACTGCTCGCCCGGCAAATAGCCAAATTGATTCTGGATCGCTCTCAGATCGTCGAAGATCAAACACTATCCCCTTCGTGCAGTCCTCCCCTAGATCGGAACCATCTTGAGGTTTCATTATAGGTGAATTCAGCCGTCGCCTTCACATCTGTTACGCTACAGGAAACGACACGCTGTTCATGAAGAATGTTTTTATCGTCGTGTGTGCTCTGGCCGCTAATCTCGGCCTGTTTGGCGCCGATGCAACCCAGCCATCGAAGTACACCGGCCCCGGTTCGTGCAGTTCGCCCAGTTGTCACGGGGGCGTCCAGGAGCGCAGCGAAACGTCAGTCTGCAAAACGAATACAGCACTTGGGTGGTGCGCGACAAGCACGCACACGCGTTTGCCAACTTAACGAATCCTGTTGGGACGCGTATGGCCAAGATCATGGGGCTGCCGAAGCCCGACACGGCGCCACGCTGCCTGGCCTGCCATGCGCTGGATGTTCCGGTGGACCAGCGCGCCCGCACCTTCGATCTCACCGACGGCGTCGGTTGCGAGAATTGCCACGGGCCAGCCTCCGCCTGGCTCGGTCCCCATACCACGCGTGATTGGAATTACGACAAGTCGCTTGAACTCGGGATGTATAACACGCGCGACCTCATCAAGCGCAGCGAGAAGTGCCTCTCGTGTCACCTCGGGACCTCGGAGAAAACGGTGGACCATGAACTGATCGCCGCCGGTCATCCGGATCTGTATTTCGAGCTGGATTCATTCATGTCGGTCATGCCGCCGCATTGGAACGAAGTGGACAAGGACCCCTGGCTGGGAGTGCGGGCGCTGAGTGTCGGACAAGCGGTGCAATTGCGCGAGCAGCTCAAGCGCGTCGCGCGCGAGTCCACCAATGGCATCTGGCCGGAGTATGCCGAGCTCGATTGCTTCGCCTGTCATCACAGTCTGACCGCGACCAAAGATAGCTGGCGTCAGGAGCGCGGATACGCGGGACGGCGCCCGGGCAACACGCCATGGAACCTTTCCCGCTACGTGGTGTTGCGTCACGTGGTGGAGGAGGCCGACGCGAGCGCCGCGCAGCAACTGAAATCGGAGGTCGACAAGGTTTACTCGCTCGTGACGTCTCCAGGATCCGATCGCAAGCAGATTGCGGCCCAAGCTTCGAATGCGGCCGAAGTGGCCGGTCGGCTGGCGCGGAGCACGTCGGCGTTGAAATACGATCAGCCCATGACCCTGCGCCTGATGAAAAGGATCTCCGGCGACTCGGACTTCATCGCCGAACAAGGCGAGCGCTCCGCCGAGCAGGCTACCATGGCGCTCGATTCTCTGTTCATCGCCTACACCAAGAACGGGACACTCGCCAACGATCAGCAGATCCGGGCCGCGATCCACGGGCTGTTCCAACAATTGGAAGATCCGTCCGCTTACAATGGCTTTAGATTCTCTCGTGAAATGAAAAATCTCAACTCGCTGCTGCAATGAGATTCGGATTTCTCTTACTGGCCGCGCTCGGCCTCATCTTCCTATTCCCGGTTCCAACGCCGGCCCAGGATGATCCCCCTCCCATCTTGACCGCCGCCGACGTGCAGTCGGTCGTACAAAATGCCGCCGCGTCGGTGAATGCTCCGATGGTCATCGCGGTGACCGACCGGCAGGGAAACATCCTGGCTGTGTTCCAAACTCCCGGCGCTCCCGCAACCGCCGCCGCGAATTTCGGCATCCGGGCCGATTCAAATGAAGTCGCCGTCGCTCTCGCACGCACTGCAAGCTTTTTCAGCAACAGCCAGGCGCCGTTATCCTCGCGCACGGTCCGATTCATCAGCGGCATTCACTTCCCGCCGGGAATCCCTTTCACCGAAAACGCCCCGTTATATGGCATCGAGAACACCAATCGCGGCTGCCCGTTCAACACGAATTTTATTCCCGGCCAGGAAGTGCCGCCGGCGCTGTCGATCGACGGCACGCAACCCGGGCTAGGAATTCTGACGGGCAAAGCCGATCTCAACGATAGCGACCCGACCGCCGTGAATCCCGGTGGTGTTCCACTGTTCAAGCAAGGAACTTTGGTAGGCGGCGTAGGTGTCGCGGGCGTCGACCCGAACGTAGCGGAGTTTGCTGCGGTTTCCGGTGCTTCCCTATCCGGTGGTATTGGGTCAGGATTCCTTCCGGCGCCGCCGGATCCCGGTGTCGTCATCATCAATGGAATTGGCCTGCCGTTCGTGAATCAAACCACTATGCCGGCAGGATTCGGGCCAGGAACATCCGACGGCAATTATGTTGTTGGCCCGCTCGACAGCCCTGGGCCGGCTCCGGAAGGCGACCTGGTCGCTCCGCAGGACGGCCCCCTCGGCGGCTTGTCGAGCGATGATGTCAGCGGCATCGTGAATGCGGTGGTGGCAGAGGGTAACCTGACTCGCGCCGTCATCCGTTTGCCGATCGGCTCGCGCGCTCGCTTCGTCATCGCCGTGGCCGATCTCGACGGCCAGCTTCTGGCGCTGCATCGGATGCCGGATGCCACCGTCTTCAGCATCGATGTCGCAGTCGCCAAGGCACGCAATGTCATCTTCTTCAGCGGCGCGAATCGCAGTGGCAGCGATCTCCCTGGAGTTCCGCTGAACACGGCGGTCACCAACCGCACCATCGGCTTCGGCGCGCAGCCTTTCTTTCCGCCGGGCATCGACTATTCGACGCCCGGGCCGTTTTTCGCACTCTACCAGTTCGATGCCTTGAATCCCTGCACGCAAGGTTCGCAGCCATCCAACCCGTATCAGAACGGCATCGTGTTTTTCCCCGGCAGTCTTCCGCTTTACAGAAATGGGGTGTTGGTCGGCGGGCTGGGCGTAAGCGGCGACGGAGTGGACCAGGACGACTTTGTCACCGCCGCCGGCGCCGCGGGTTTTGAAGCCCCTGCATCCATCCGCGCCGACGAGATCATCAACCAGGGTGTCCGCCTCCCCTATCTGAAGTTCCCGCGCAACCCTCTGGATTGACCGGCATTGAAGCGCCTTCCCATCGCTGCGCTGATTTTGATTGTTTCACCGGCCATCGCGCTGGCCCTCCTTCTGTATCTCTACGGCGTAGATGTCCCGTTCTGGGATCAATGGTCCGTCATGGGATTGGCCGAAGCGTTCCGCCTTCACATACTGACATTTGGACAATTGTTCGCGCAGTATAACGAACACCGGCTTTTCTTCCCGCGCGTGCTGTTGCTGGGAATCGACGCTCTCGCGCGCGGCAACGTCAAGTACGAACTGGCGGCGCTGTGGCTGTTGGCTGCGGTTGTGCTCTTGAATGTGTATTGGCTGGCGAAGCTGACTCTGCAAGGGACCGCGGTTCGACTGCTCACTGGAACGTTTCTCGCGAGTCTGCTGATCTTCAGTCCGATTCAATACCAGAACTGGTTATGGGGCATGCAGGTGGATATGCTGCTGCCCATGGCGTGCTTGAGCACGGCGCTCGTGGTCTTGTATTCCAATCGTGGACCATGGCTCAAGTTGGCGATCGCGGTAGCGCTCGCGACGGTCGCCGGATACTCCTACTTAAACGGACTGATCTGTTGGGTTCTGCTGATTCCAGCGATGTTGCAGCAGTTCAAAAACAGGCCGGTCAAGCTGCGGGCCGCGTTGATTTGGATCGCGCTGGCTATCGTCAACCTGGCTGCCTACTTACATGACTATCGGTTTCTCGGCAGCCGTCCCGAGCTTTCAGATCTGTTGGCGCACAGTGAACTGGTGATCATATCGTTCCTCGGATTCCTGGGAGCACCGTTGAGTTTCGGAACAGGGATCAACGAAGAGAGGCTGGCGCATTTCATCGGCGCCGCAATCGTGCTGCTGGCCGTGATACCCGGCCTGAAATTCATCGATTCCCGCCGAAAGCCAGGCATGCTATGGCGCTGCCTGCCGTGGTTGACGATCGGAGCGTATGCGCTCGTCACTGCGGTGATCGTGACTCTGGGAAGAGCCACTTCGTCTCCGCAACGCCTGCTCGAATCGCGCTATACCTCGTTTTCGGTTTACTTGTTCGTGGCTCTGATTTTTCTGTGGCCGATTTTGTTCGCGCCACCGGACGCCCCACCGCCAGGATGGAAGCGCTGGAGCGTCGAGGGCTCGGTGGGCGTGATCCTGCTTCTACAGTTCTGCACTTCGTTGTACGCCATCGGGCAAATGAAGGAGATGCGCACCGATCGGCTCGAATCCAAGGCCTGCCTCGCATTCTTCAATATCATCGACGATCCCTGCCAGACGCAGCGCCTGGATTGGGACCCCATGCTCCTCAAGCAACGAGTGCAGTCGCTCGAGCGCCTGGGCTTCTTTCATCCGCCGCTGGTTCAATCACCCGATCTGAGGCTTTTGGCGGGCTCCGCGGATCCATCGTCGAAACAATATGGTGTTTTCGAATCTTTGACGAACGCCGGCAGTGGCTTCTACAGAGCCTCCGGCTCAGGAGTTGCCGACTCCGTGGTTCTCAGCTATGTTGGCGCGGACGGCGCTCCAGTCGCGTTTGCAATGGCCGACTGGATGAAAGCGAGCCCCAGCAATAACCCAGCGGGTTGGGAGAAATGGTTCGAGCTTCCGCAGGGCGCAGATCGTATCCAAGCTTGGACCTACGACGCGCGCGCCGGACGCGCGTTTCTCCTGTTCGGTGAACAGCGAATCTCGAGCGCGCCACCGACCAACGTGCGCTTCACGCCTAGGGCCCACGGTTTCCTCGACACCGTCGACTCGGGTGACGTACTCACGGTGAAGGGCTGGGCTGTGCTGTTAAACCAACACAAGCCCGCCGACATGACGCTGCTGACTTGCGGTGACAACAACGCGATTGTGGCCGCCGGCCAGCCTTGGCAAAGTCGTCCGGATGTGGCTCGCGAGCTGGGCGATGCGCGATATCTAAAGTCCGGTTGGCAAATCCCGGTGCCTCCCGAGAGACTGCCACGAGGCTGTGAAGTGAAGGCCTGGGCGTATGACGCCGCCGCGAACGAAGCCGGGTTGCTTCCGGATTTGCGCCGGTTAGCAGCGCACTAGCAGTGCCTATTTCTGCGAGTCGGCTTCTCCGCCGAACTTGATGGTCGAATCGACTGAGTAAATCTTCACGCCGGTTGCTAACGGGCGCAGCATTTGCAGCACGATGGCTTGACCTTGCGTCTTCATCGAGAAATGCGAATTGCCCTCATGCTCCACGGGAAATTGTCGCGAGGCGAAGGGCGGAATCTGAACATCGAAGGTGGCCGAACAGATCAAGGTAAGCTCAGTTCTGGCGCGCGAGTCACTTGGCAGCGAATAAAGATTTCCCGCTGAGTAACAGAGCGAGGCCTGAGCCGCGAGCTCCGAAGTATTGACCAGCGAGATCAGGTTGCCGTGCATCTCTTCAATATCGCCGGTGAACCAGGGGTTACGAGTGGGATAGGCGACTTCGCGCGGCGTGCTGCGTAACTGATTTTCTTCCGCGCATTCCGCCCGGCCCGACACGGCGATCACCGAGGAGAGCTGGGGCGAAGGAATCCTTTCGCGGATCTTCACCCACGCGCGCCCGGCTTCCTCCGGGATTTCGAGCCGGTAGTCGGCGCGCTCGCCGGCTTTCAATCGCACAATCGATTGCCCATGGCCCACCAATGCGACCAATCCGCCGCTCGCCCGGTGCGGCTGGATGTCCACGGTGACCTCCCGGTCGCCAAGATTTTGGATCTCCAGGCTGGACCAGCAAGTGGGGCCGTAGTCGAGTGACGGCAAAATACTGTCCACCACGCGCTCGCGCTCGCCCGCTACCGCGCCGGCCATCAAGAGGACAAATGGCAGAATCCGGCCCATCACCTGTTCTCTTCGGCCGAAATGCCATTAAGCTATATATATACTGATTCTTCGGGACTCAATCTCTTCCGGCCCGATAGTTCAGCCGCGGTGGCGAGCCACCGGTCGCGCCATTTCCTAGCTGCCTGGCCAGCCACTGCAAGAACTCCTGCACTGAATCTTGCAGCTCGATGTAATATCGCGCGGAGGTGCCGCTGACCCGGCCGACGCTGATGGTGATGCCGTCCGGCAGCGCTCGAAAGGCGTCTTCATCGGTTAAATCGTCACCCATGTACAGGGACAACGCATCACGTTGCCCCAGCGCTTCCCGAATCCACCGAACCGCCAGCCCCTTGTGCCAGTTCACGCGCGGGCGAATTTCGAAAACCTGCAGCCCTTGGGTGACCTGAAAGAGATCGACGATGGGAGCCAGCGCCGCTTGGACGATTCTATGCACTTCCTCCAGGCTGCTTTCCGAGGCTCTGCGGAAATGAATGCTGGCAGTGAGTACTTTACTTTCCACCTCAACGCCGGGAATGTGTCGCAAGCGTACCTGCAGATGCCGCGCCAGTTCTTCCAGCGCTTCCACCCTGCCCGCCGCGGTCGGTTCGATGAAATGCAGTCCGGGACCGCTAATTTCGAGGCCATGATTGCCGGCATAGACGATTTCGTCCATCCTGACGCGCTCTCTGAGATCAGGAAGCGCGCGCCCGCTGATGATCGCCACCGAAGACCGGTGGCCTGCCTCTAGAGCAATCAAGGCCCTTCGGCTTTCACGCGGCATCGAGGCCACGCCTGGGTTCACGTTGATAGGCGCCAAAGTACCGTCGAAATCCAGCGATAGAAAAACGTGGGAGGCATTACGAATCGACGAGGCAATCTGAGGAAGGTGGTCGAATAGTGGTTGCGTCATCATTTCAAGCTGGCTGGCACTTGACTCCTTCCGGTAACTCGACGCGGATCTCCGACACTGCGGCGATCAGGTTGGCCGCCCAGCGATAAATGTTGTGCTGCTTCACCACCCGCCTCATTCTGAGCATGCGCTCTCTTCTTTCACGCGGGTCCATGGCCACCGCCCTGTGAATCGCGTCCGCTAGTTCCTCGGTGTCGTAAGGATTCACGATCAGAGCGTCCTGAAGCTCCCGGCTGGCGCCCGTGAAGCAGCTCAGAATCAGAGAGCCGCCATTGTCATCGCGCGTCGCGACGTATTCCTTGGCCACCAGGTTCATTCCATCGTGCAGGGAAGTTACCAGGCACAAGTCCGACAGGCGATAGTAGGGCTCGATCTCGGCGTGGTTGTGATGTCTTTTCAGGAAAACGATGGGCTTCCAGTGTTTGCTTTGGAACCGACGGTTGATGCGCTCCGCTTCCCGCTCCACTTCGGCATTCAGGTCCTGATAGCGATCGATATGCGTGCGGCTAGGCGCTCCGATTTGTACAAAGGTAAAGCGCCCGTTGTAGGAGGCGTACTTCTCCAGGAACCGTTCAATGCCGCGGAACCGTTCCGGAATCCCTTTGGTGTAATCCAGGCGATCCACGCCGATCCCTAAATACTCGGCCTCCACGCCGAGCTGTTTGAGCAGCGCATCCCGCTCCACCCGGATCGCTTTATGCCCGTCGGCCTGCGTCTCCTTGAAATCGACACTGATCGGAAAAGGCCGCACCAGCGTGAAGTGCCCGCCCTTATTTACAGCGAAACGTTCCCACTCGATGCGCGACTCCAGCGTGCGGTCAATGGTCTCGAGAAAATTGTTGCAATGCGATTGAATGTGGAAGCCGATCAGATCGGCGCCCAGGAGCCCTTCCAGCAATTCACGCCGCCAGGGGCAAATGCCAAACGACTCCGGGTTCGGCCACGGTATGTGCCAGAATATGGCCACCCGCGCGTCGGGCCGCTTTTCCTTGATCAGGCGCGGAAGCAAGGCGAAGTGATAATCCTGAACCAGAACGATGGGATTTTCGGCGCCGGCCATCTCCTCCAGCACAATAGCGGCAAACTTCGCATTGACCTCCTGGTACGCTTCCCAGTCCTCGGCACGGAAGATCGGACGTGTATGGGCGATGTGGCAGAGCGGCCACAGGCCCTCATTGGCGAAGCCGTAGTAGTATCTTTCTTCCTCTTCCCTCGTCAGCCAAACGCGCCGGAGCATGTACTGGGGCTCGTCGGGCGGCACGCGCAGCCGGTCATTGGCGTCGACAGTCTCATGATCCGCGTCCCCGGCCCCCTGAGCGATCCAGGTCCCGGCGCAAGCGCGCAGAATTGGTTCCATCGCAGTCACCAGGCCGCTCGCCGGAACCCTCACCTCGACCGCGCCATTGCGATGCACATGTTCGTAGGGCTCACGGTTCGATACAACAAAGAGGCGGCTGTCTTCCAGCGTGGCTTGCTGAAAAACGCGCAGCCGCTCGGCGGTCCAAAGCGAATCGGCCGCTTCGCGGAGCCGGGCCTCTTCCTCGGCCGAGGCTCGCGCGATTCGCAGGCTGGTGGCCAGGCTCGTTACTTCGCGTGTGATCGGCTTGAGGACATCTTCAACAGGAAGGTCCGGATCGGTTACGTGCTCGCCGGTTCGAAGGTCTTTTAACCACTGGGCCATGCGCGCAATGGGCCGCTCCATGCTCCAGCGTACGATCAGCAGCGTAATCGCCGAGATCAGTAGCATTTGCACCAGGACATGTTTGAATGTGTTGCGCCAGATCGCCATATCCTGGCCATGAATGTCGGAGGCGTCGTGAAAGACCGCCAGAGCCCAGAGCTGGCCATCGTGGTGCACGGGCACCGCGTAAACATGGATGGGGTCCTTGCCGGCCTGGAAAAAGAGGCTGGAGTTGTGGCCCTCCATCAAGGTTTTGGCTACCGCGGGCAGTTCCGGTCCAAGCCGCGCCGCCAGATTCGGAGTCATCACCACCGGATGGGCTTGCTTGTCGTAGATGGCGACACCGGCCAATCGTTCCCGGTTGCCGAAGCGCTCCACAATTCTTTGCAGGCTTTCCTGAGCACCTTTCGCCAGAAGCGGCTCGACGGTCTCCTGCAGGCTTTCAGCGAGGAGCTGGGCGCGCCGCTCGAGTTCATTCTTCCGCGACCGGTTTTCTGCCTGCACCTGGTACAGCGCGAAAGCCACCGAGACAATAGTGACTGCAAACACCAGGGAGACAATAAGGCGCAGGCTCAAGCGCATAGATGCCTATATGAGAGCACGGGACTTGCCACGAGTGTAAGTTAAGGTTTCTTAAGGACTAGAAGTCCTTCCACGCCTCCAGCGTGGCATGCGTTACAAGAAATTTTTACCGAACAGTCGCGAGGAAGTGTACGAACGGCGCGATCGTTCGAAGGCGGCTCGGGTTTGTTTCGTAATCGCAGGTTGGTTACCCCGGCCGCGTCAGGATATACTGAATCCTATCGCCGGGACAATTGCTAACGAATCGCGTCTACGTCTCTTGAAAGTTCCCGGCAGATCAACTGGAGGTCACGAATGAGACTCATGGTCCTGGTAATTCTCGGTGTGCTGGCAGTTTCAGCCAGCGCGCTAGCGCAAACTGCAGCGCCAAGTACCGATCCCGCCCTGGCCGCCGCGCCGCCCCAGATGCGCGAGGGGGCTACGATTATCAAGTGGAAGGCCGACTACACTTACGAGACGGTGAAGAAGGGCACCAATCGCTTGGTCTGCTATGACCGGTCTGGCGAACCCGGACGGCAGCCCTTCGCGGTGCAGTGCACCAGCATCGCCAACCTTGACCGGGTGGCTCAGAACCGGAAATTCGAGGCGATTACTGACAAGGCCGCTAAACAGGCAGCGATCGATGCCGCCGAAGCGAATGGAACCCGGGTGAAGCCCGAGTTTGGCTCGGTGTTTTACATGATGAACGGTCCCGACCAGGAGCACGCTCGAGCGCATATGACGATCGCCGTGCCGGGCGCTACCGCGCAGTCAATGGGACTGCCTGACAATCCCAAGCAAGGCGGCGTTTGGATTATGAATGCGGGCACGACGACCGCCCACATCATGACGCCGGGCCACTAGAAGGCATCCCATGTGGGGCGGTCCCCCTGGAGTGCGGCCGACGCCCCCGTCGGCCCTCATTAACAGAGCGTAGCTTTGTGCACGCCATCGTAAGCAAAGCGCTTCTGACCCTGACGATTTTGTCCGCTGTTCCCTGGTCAAAGACTGCTTTCGCCCAGACGCAGGGCGCCGGAGTCATTTCGGGAAGCGTCATCGAAGCATCGAATAACGATCCAGTTCGTAAAGCGATTGTGACTCTGACCTGGCAGGGCGCGCCGCGCTCATGGGCAACCAGCCGCACCGACAGCTCGGGGCAGTTCAAATTCGAAGGCCTTCCGCCGGGTAAATACGATCTGCGCGCTACAAAACCAGGTGAGGGCACAGTCAGTCTCGAGTGGTGGATCAGAGCGGGCAGTTCCGAATCGAGGGGCTGGCGCCTGGAAGATATCGCGTGGCAGCAGGGGAATCGTTTGACGCCATTTCTGAAGGTGGCGGGCACGAAATCACAGTTCAGGAAGGCGAAACGGCGACCGTGGATTTGGGGAACTGACTGACCGTGCCACACGGATTTCTCGCACACGGGATACTAGAGCCATGAAGCGAAACATTTTGATCCTGGCCATCCTGGCCTCGATCCTGCCCGCTCAGGATAAGAAGAAGGAAGTACGTCAAGTTAAGGCCATCGGCTGCGTGCGGCAGGGGGTGGAAGGCGGTTGTCTGCTGCTGAAAACCCTGGATGGAGAGACCACCTACAACATTTTTGCCAACCCCAGGCCGGAGGTGGGCATCGTGATCAGCATCGAAGGCACCGACTTTCGAGGCGTGACGGCCTGCATGGAGGGCATTCCGATCACGGTCACGAAATGGGAAGCAACCGGCGAGACTTGCAAGGAGTAAGCGGCCGGTAGCCTTGCGCTCCGCGCGTTCGAGGACTATCATCGGGTCGGTGAAAGGAGGCCTACATGGCCAATAATTTCTTACTCCAGGTGGCGTACTCGCCCGAAGCTTGGGCGGGTTTGATCGCGCATCCTCATGACCGCTTGGATGCGGTCCGTCCCGTGGTTGAAAAGCTCGGCGGGAAAATCATCCAGGGCTGGTTCGCCTTTGGCGATTATGATCTGATTGCTATCGTCGAAATGCCCAGCAATGTCGAAGCGGCCGCATTCTCGCTCGCCGCATCGGCAGGCGGCGCTGTTCGAGCTATCAAAACGACTCCGTTGATGAGCATGGCCGAGGGAGTCGAAGCGATGAAGAAAGCCGGCAAATCGGGTTACAAGGCCCCAACCAAAGCGGCGCACGCCTGAGGCAAATTACCCAAAAGTAGTTTTGGCGGCGCGCGCCATGCGGCGCTCGGCGGATGCCAGACTCCGCTGGTAACACCAGTAGACAATGGCGCCGGCTACTAGAGTCGCCGCGCTGATCGATATCTGCACCTTGGTGCTGCCCATCAGCAGCCAAATCGAGAGCGCCACCGCTGCGACTGGAATGATTGCTCCGCCTGGAACACGAAAGCCGCGCGCCACATCCGGCATTTTGCGACGCAGCACCAATAAAGCGACGCAGGTGGCCATGTAGTACAGGAGCCTCGCGATCGCGCTGATGGCGGCCAGCGCCGCGAACCCGCTGTACATAGCGCTGGCCCAGCCGAGAGCGGCCGCGGCCACGATAGAGACATACGGCGTCCGATAGCGCGGGTGCACTCCCGCAAAGATCCGCGGCAATTGACGGCCTTCCGCCATCGCGAACAGGATTCGCGGGGTGACCAGCATCAGGGCGCTGTTGGTACCAGTGGTGGACAAAACTGCGCCCAGTGTCAGCAATACACCACCCAGCGGACCAAGAAAACGGCGGGCCGCCGAGGCTAGTGGCGTCGCCGAGTTCGCCAGATCGGGCAGAGTACTCTGCGCCACGAACTGGATCAGAACATAGAACACTGTGACCACGCCGATGGCCGACAGCAGAGCGATCGGAAGATTCCGTTTGGGCCGCTCGATCTCCTCGCCCGGGACCACGGCGAACTCGAATCCGCCAAACGCGAAGATTAGCAAGAAGCTCGCTTGTTGCAGTGCGGCTGGTTGGGGCAGAGACCACGCCGGGGGACGGTTTGGATCCAACAGGAACAGTCCCGCGACGACGAACACCAGTAAGGTCGCGAGCTTGGAAACGGTCAGCAGGTTGTTCATCCAAGTGCCGTGCTTTACACCGCGAAAGTTAATCCCGGCCAGAATGGCGAGCGAGGTGGTGATCACGATCACGCGTCCGGCGCCGGTAGCGGCCGCGGGCCAGAAGAATCCGAGATACGCCGCGAAAGCGTTACTGATGGCCGCTATGGAAGTGAGCCGGGCCAGCAAAAGCATCCAGCCGATCTCAAAACCCACCAGGTTCCCGAAAGCCGCTCGGGCGTATAGGTAAGGGCCCCCGGACCGATCGAACAGCGTCGCCACTTCAGCGAAGCACAACACGATCAAACACATCGCCAAGGCCGCGATTACATAAGCCGCCAGACCCGCTGGGCCGAGAAATTTTGCCACCTGCGCCGGCAGCACGAAGATCCCCGAGCCAACTGTGCCGTTCACGGCGATGGCAGTGAGACTGAACAATCCAACCGCGCGAATCAGATGTGGGCGGGAAGGGCTGGTCATCGTTTAGAACATCGCGGCCAGGCCGCAAGGCAAGGACGATTCTATCCCACACACCTATCTGGTGGGCTAAGTGGTCCCCCTTAGGTCTGCTCGTAGGTGACCGATTTGGCTCACCAGAAATAGGACATCTGCCATCTGGGGTGGAAGCCTTCCACAGCCGTAAAGATAGGTGGGCAGTCAGGCTCTCCATGCGATGTCGCTACTGTAACAAACGGTTGAACCTCTTCAAGTCGCTGGGTGGATCGTCCTTCTGTTCTCAAGAGCACCAGAAGCTCTACGAAGAGGCGGAAGCAAATAAGGGCCTTGAACGGCTGCTCCAATTCGTAGAAAAGGACCCGAAATCCGGGCCGGTCAAGCCCGTCGCAGCGCCCGCTTCGTCCCCTTTTACGAAGCCCGATAAACAGCCAGCGACACCCGCCTCGCCGTCAGCACCAGAGGCGCCGGCTGCGCCGGTGCCACAGACCATCGCTGCCAAGGCTCCCGATGCTTCGCCTGAGCCATCGGCGACTGATCCGCCAATGGCAGGATTCCTCCTTGAGCCTATCGCTCCGGCCGTTACGAGTCTAAACCCCAATTTTGAAATTCTGGAAGCGGGCTTTCCGGCTGAGCCGGCCGCGTTGCCCTCCTTGAATTTCGAGATCGCCGCCACAGATCCGGAGGATCTGACAAGTGGAGCGCTGGAGGAGCTGCCAGATGGAGCTCTTCAGAAGCTGGCAGATGAGCCACCGCCTGCGCTCGCTTCCTGGTTGGATCCTGCACTTTTGGCAATCGAAGCAGCCGCGGTAACGGTCGAAGTTCCGAGCGTCAGTTCAGTTCGTCCCCGTGCGATCGCCCTCGCGATGCCCTCGCCGGTCAACCTTCCGCTCGCACCTGTAGCCCCACCTTTGGTGTCGTCGGATAACGCTTCCGGATTCCAACTCGCGATTCAAGCCGTGCTCGACAGCAGGGACTCTCGAAATTTAGCCCGGCTAAACCCGCTTCAACGGGAGGTGCGGACCTCCAGCGAAACAGTTCAGTGGCCGGCCGCGAAATCCGTAGTGCCGGCCCTGTCCCGGCCGGGTGCGCTGGAGTTGAATGATTTGCCGCAGGCCAAGGCGGGCAGCGACGTGACCGTCTGCATGGGCGGCGCCATGACTCGGACTGGTGTTGGCAGGAGTGTGTCAGCGCCCTCCGCGAGCGCTACGCAGTTGCGAGTCACACTGGGCGTGAAGGCAGCTCCGCGCACAATTCTAGCTGGCGTCCAAGAGGCGCCGGATCACCGCCGGCGTGCAGTTCTTCCCGCCCGGGTAGAGCAAAAAGTATCTCACCCGCCAGCCATGCATCGGAGTGGGGCGCAGCCTCCCACAGTAGCCGCCGGTTTGCCGCGGCGCTCCTTTGCGACGTTGAAGGTCGACCATGCCGATAGGTCCGCCGCAATAGACATGCATGGCGCCATGACGCGCGCCGGTTTGGCTAGGGCGATCCGCCAACCCCAAGCGCAGGCTTCCCGATTAGTGAGCGCGCTCGGCTCGATCGAGATTCTAAATCGCATAACTGCCGGCGTGCAAACCACACCGGGTCCGCCGGATTGCGCGATTTCGCCGGCTATGCGGGCACAGAGGGAATGTGTCCAGCCAGTTGAGCCGGCACTGCCAGAGTCCCCCGCCGGAATAGGGCCAGTGGTTGCCCCCATGAATCTGACCATTAGCGAGAGCGATACGCCGCTGGCATTTGGAATTACAAAGGCCAAAAAGCCAGCCGATGTTTCCAGCCCTCTTTTTATACCCGATGTGGCCGCGTCCCGGCGCTCCTTCGCGATCGGCAGGAACCGCACGGCGAGAAAAGTTCTAGCTCAAGTCCAAGTCAAGGACCGCTCCCGGGCTTGCAAAATTTCTCCAGCCCGGCAAGCTTTGCGAGACTGTCTGCTCCCCGTGATTCGCTGGTCCGCCGAAACGTGGCTCAGATCCGCCATCGCTTCTGTTGGTTGGTTCCATGCAAGCGATTGCTCCACGCAAGGCTTCCCGTCCGGGGCTCCCGCCACGCGCCTGTTTTCGATCCGATTCGAACCCGAGCCGTTTTCCATGGACGTGCCTGCGTTGGGATTCGACGGTATGGTCCGCAAGTTGGCACTGAACGTGAGCGAATGGAAGACCGGACTGGCCGCAAAAGCACAGGAGGCTCTGAGCTTGGCGCGCTCTCAGCCATCTCGGACCAGCCCCCTGTCGCTGGTTACCAAGCCGCAGCCGCTCGTCACGCGACTTACACTTCGCTATATTCGCAACCTCAATCAGTACACTTCCATCGCCAATCCGGCCGCCAGAGGCGTCGCACCGTCGGCTGCCGCATCCGCTTCCGCCGACGAACATCAGCCGATGATAGCGCTCCCAAAGTTTACTGCGTCGGACCCGACTTTTTCGTTCCGGCTATTGTCACCAGCGGCTCTGAAATCACCGCCTGTCGAGCTGGCCGAACACAAGAATACAGAAGCAGCGTCGCGGCCCCATCCATCGCCCCTAAGGATCCAGCCTGCCTCGATGCTGGTCTTGCCGGTTTTGTCTATCCCTGTTGGCGGCATCAGATGGCGGGCAAGCAGTGGATGGGCTACCGTCGCTTCCCAGAGCCTGCCGAAGCAAGGTGATGTCCAGGTCTCCTCGAGCGCCACCAACTCCTCATCGCTGCGGTCGCTACATGCTGCGCTCCGAGTTGATTCCGCGGCGATCCGCGGATCCGCGACTTTGCGCCTGAATCCGAAGCCACCGTCTATCTCGTTGGATTTAGGCGCTCAAACCTCGGTCCCGGGAGTTCTAGCAGGGAACGCTTTGCCCAGGCGCCGGGGGCCGAAGCTGCCGGTTGTCACCGCGCAGCTCGATGACCTGATTGGCGCCGGCCGCTAAGGTTTGTCAAAAAGCATGGGACCAACTATGAAGAGAATGCCTTAGGGGGCCGATTAATTGACTTAGTACCTCGGCCGGAGCGAATTTCATCTGGCCGGGAATTTGAGGTGTATCAATGTTCAAGAAAACTAAGACCGGGGACGGCGCCGTGGCCGAAGTCGAGATGCACGCGGAAGGACCGATAGCCACGGAGACCGGCTCTTCCTTGCGCCGCCTGGCGCGGGCTGTCTCCTTGCATATGAAGGGTGAGCGGGAAGAGGCTCTCAAGGTGCTCGAGGGCGCCGAAGCCGACGCCGATGCCAACGATTTGGCGGAGATCACCGCCGCTCGCGGACATATCCAGTTGGAGCTCAACCGTCATGAGGACGCCGCCGCCAGCTATACGCGGCTAGCCAAGATCCGGCCGGAGAGCGCGGAAATTCGGTTCAACCTGGGTCTCTGTTTGCAGAATCTGGGGCGCTACACCGAGGCCGTGGACAGCTTCCGAGCGGCGCTGCCCTTGGGCGGCAAGCAGCTCGAGACGCAATTGGCCATCGGAGCCTGTTTGCTGCATCTCAACAAACAACAAGAGGCGCGTGAGGCTTTCGACGCCGCTCTCGCCCAGGCCCCCGAGTCGGAGGCAGCACTGTTCGGCAAGGCCGTCGCGCTGCAGATGGGCTGGGAATTTGACGAGGCCGCGCTGCTCTACGAGCGAATCCTGCAGCTCAATCCCAAAGCCGAAGACTCGCTGGTGAACATGATCAGCCTCTCCATGCAGCGTAAGGACTACAAGATGGTCCGCAGCTACGCGGTGCGTCTGCTGTCGCTTCGGCCGGATGCCGCGGCTGCGCTGGAAGGTCTCGCCTCGGCAGCCTTCGCCCACGACGATTTCGAGGAAGCCGCCAAGCATACGCTGCGGCTCACCGAGCTGGCGCCTACCGTATACGACAACTGGTTCAATTTGGGCGTCGCCTATCAAAAATTGGGCCGCCTCCAGGATGCCATCCAGGCTTATCAGCGAGCGCGTGAAATACGGGATGACGCTATCTACGCGCACATCAATCTGGGCGTAGTCTACCAGGAACTCGGAGAACTGAAGCCGGCCCGCGGCGCGTTCGAGCGAGCGGCCCAAATTGCGCCCGACCGTGATGACCTGAAATTCCAGGTGGCCTGGATTGCGGAGCGTCAGGATTCTACCAGCGAGGCCGAAGCCTTGTACGCAAAGCTGGTGGAAAAGAATCCGAGCTTGGAAAACGCCTGGTTCCGCCTGGGCTATCTGCGTCTTCGGCGCGACGATGCAAGCGGAAGCGTCGCCGCCTTTGAGGCTTGCCTCGCCAAGCAGCCGGACTGGCCGGAAGCCGAAGTCAACCTGAGCATTGGCTACTCCAAAGCCGGCCAGTATGACCGCGCGGAGGCTACTCTGGAAAAACTACTCTCGCGGCATCCGGAGTCGATAGAGGCCTTGAAAGGCCTGGCCGCAACTGCGCTCAAGCGGGAAGACCATCAAAAAGCGTTGGTCTATCACCAGCGGCTGATCGAGGCCGGCCAATCAACCCCCGAGATTCTTTACAACTGCGGGCTTCTTGCGCAGCAGCTCAACAAGCTGGAAGATGCCGCCCGTTTCTATCGTTCAGCGATCGAGATACAGCCGCAATTCCCGGAAGCCATGTTAAATCTCGGCCACGCCCTGGAAGCGCTCGGGCAAAAGGAAGAGGCCCGCACCTTCTGGACGCGAGCCTTGGAATCGAAGCCCGACCTGGCGCGCGGCTATTTCCATCCCGCCAAGTAAGCGGTTGCGGAAGAAGTCACTGCAGATCGATGATGAGACGCCCAGGTGGCGCAGGTCTCTGACCTGCGAAAGACTTTTTTCAGCCTTTTAAGCCACGGGCTGCGCGACTTCCGGCTTCAGCGCTGCTTCGATCCGATGGATGAAGTCCTGCAGCGCTTCGCCCGAGCGACGCTCGATCACGGCGACGGCCGCTTGCGCTTCCACCTTCCAAACTATACCGTCCACCACCGCCGAATACTTGCTCGATAGCCAGTCGGCGATCTTCACGGACCGCGCCATGGCCTCTTCACCGGCACACTCAAAAATGACCGCCAGTTGGTCCTGGCTCCAACGGTAAACCACGTCGCGCGGCCGCACCAGCGTAATGAGACGGTCTCCCAGCGCCTTGAGGATCTGATCGGCGCCGGAGCGGCCGAACTGCGGCGGAACGCTCCGCGCTTCGGTCCACTCAAAGAGCAGAACACAGAAAGGCTTGTCTCGTTTCAAGTAGGCCAGCAACTGCCGTTCCGCCTCGGCGCGATTCAGAAGCCCGGTAAGAGAATCGATAATGTTGGATGGACTTGCGCTCCCCAGCCATTCGGCTAACGCTTCGGCGCGGCCTTGCAGTTCGGTCAGGGCCGGGGGCTGTTCCTTTTTTCTGCGGTGCACATACGAGCGAAGCCCGGTGGCGTATCGCTTGAGCGCGGTGCGCACCTGCGTAGCATCGTCAACTTCAGCTGAGATTTCCATCTGCTCGGCTAGCTCTTCCATCATGGCGGCATGCAATTCGTCTGTGTGACCGTCGCTGTCGGTCGCTTTACCAGCCACAGCCAGAATCTCCTGCGCGAGTTCCACGCCGGAATTTATCCACGCACTGGCGGCTTGGCCGTATTCGGCGAGATCGGCCTCCACAGCTTCCCGGCTTGCGGCCAGCGCTTCCGGGGTAGCGTCGAAACCCAGCCGGCGTGGCAACCGGAGCAGCCGATGATTGTAGACCAAGCCGACCCGCGGGCAAACCTCAGCCATGCATTTCGCGATCGCTAAGATGGCGCTCTGATAGCACGTGAGCGCGGATTGTTGCTCCCCTTGGTCAGCGGCCAGATTGGACAAGTCGGTAGGTGTCATTACCTATCTTCAATATCGACAACCGGAGGCCATTCGAGGCTAGGGTGCAAACCTTAGCACCCGCGCTGCGCCGGGGTAGCATTGCAGGTCGGCGGCGAGACCGCTAATCCCGCCGCCTCCTTCAACTTAACGGTGGTGGACTGGAGCGCTCCGCAATGCTTCGCTATTGATCTTTGTCTCGGCCAACTGAGTGAGCTTCTTATCGGCCTTTTTCTCCTCTTCGAGCGTCTGCTCCAGAAGCGAGACTGCCGAGGTCAGCCCTAGCGTCTGCGCGAAGGTCCGGGCCGATCCATAAGCCGCCATCTCATAGTGCTCCACGCGATTGGCTGCGGCAATGATGCCCGCGTCGCGTACCGGCGACTGATCAGTATTGCTGATCATCTCTTCGCCTTCTTCGATCAAGCCTTTGATGGCCTGGCAGGTTTCCGCTTTGGGCTGCTTACCCATTGCCGAAAAGACTCTTTCCAGTCGCTCTACGTGGCCTTGGGTCTCCTGCAGATGCGATTCGAAAGCCTGCCGCAGTTCCGGAGAAGTTGACGCCTTCGCCATCTTCGGCAACGCCTTCGTCAGCCGTTTCTCGCAGTCATACAGGTCTTCGATCTCTGCCAGAAAAAGGTCTTCCATGCTCTCAATTTTCATAAATGATGCTCCTTGTTTCGAGGAATAGAGGGAGCTATAGCTCCCGTTGTTAGACCCGAAGCCCGGACAAAGGTGTTTTATTTTTTCGGCGCCAATAAGTTCCTAACGCCTTTCAGATCGTCGACCAACTTACGATACTCTTCGTGACGTTGCTCGGCGTCCGGCGCTCGCAGAACAACCGAGGGATGGATCGTAGCCGTTACATGCGGAGCCAAGCGGTGTTCGACAAACTTGCCCCGCTCTTTCGTCAGACGATATTTTGGTCCCAGGAGAGCCTGCGCCGCCGTCGCTCCCAGGCACACGATCACCTCGGGCTTAATGAGCGACATCTCCGCTTCAAGCCACGGCTTGCAAGCCTTGATCTCCGACATGCTCGGCTTCTTGTGCAATCGACGTTTGCCGCGCTCCTCGAATTTGAAGTGCTTCACCGCGTTAGTCACGTAAACGCCGGACCGGTCGATGCCCGCCTCCTCCAGCGCTTTGTTCAGTAGCTTACCAGCGGGCCCCACGAATGGATGTCCTTGCCGGTCTTCTTCGTCGCCTGGCTGTTCGCCCACCAGAGCGATCCGTGCCGATCTGGGGCCCTCTCCAAATACAGCCTGAGTCGCGTAGCGGTAAAGGTCACATCCGCGGCAGCGCTGAACCTCTTCGCGAAGGGCGCGCAGCGAGGGGTGCTCGGGCATGAACTCGGCTGCGGTCGTCGTCGCCTTTTCTGCCATCGCGTTCCGGATGATTGACGCAATTGGGCTGCCGAATTGATCAGACGTCTGAAACTTATAATGCCGCGCCCAGTCTAGACGTTATGACAAGAACCGCTTCCGATGTTCTCATCGAGACCATTCACGCCTGGGGCGTGGACGTGGTGTTCGGACTTCCAGGCGACGGCATCAACGGCATCATGGAAGCTCTCCGCAAGCGGCAGGATAAAGTGAGGTTTGTTCAAGTGCGGCACGAAGAATCGGCCGCCTTCATGGCCTGCGGTTATGCAAAACATACCGGTCGTCTAGGCTGCTGTCTGGCCACCTCCGGTCCGGGAGGCATTCACCTGCTGAACGGCCTGTATGACGCAAAACTGGATGGGCAGCCGGTGCTGGCCATCACCGGGATGCAGTTCCACGATCTGTCAGATACGCGCAGCCAGCAGGACGTGGAGCTCGACAAGCTTTTCATGGATGTGTGCGTCTATAACGCGCGCTGCATGGGTCCCCAGCACATGGAGAATATCGCCGAGCTGGCGTGCCGCACCGCGCTCGCCTACCGGGGCGTCTCGCATTTATGCATCCCCGTGGATTTTCAGGAACTCGAAGTAAAAACCAAGGGGAATGGCCGTAGCGAACGCAATATTCCCAATCATGTTTCAAACGCTGACGCCGATAGCGCGCGGCTTCCCTGCGAGGATGATCTTCGGCGCGCCGCGGATATCTTGAACTCCGGCAAACGCGTCGTCATACTCGCGGGCCGTGGAGCTTTGCGAGCCACCGACGAATTGGAACAGACCGCCGAGAGGCTTGCCGCGCCCATCGTCAAGGCGCTCCTGGGCAAAGCGGCTGTACCGGATGATAGCCCTTACACCACCGGCTCCATCGGTCTGCTCGGCACGCTACCGTCACAGGAAGCGATGGAGGATTGCGACACCATTCTCATAGCTGGCAGCTCGTTTCCTTATATCGAGTTCCTGCCGAAGCCGGGCCAGGCACGCGGCGTACAGATAGAACTCGATTCGGCGCGCATTGGGCTTAGATATCCCGTTGAAGTCGGTCTGGTGGGAGACTGCCGGCGATCGCTCCAGGCCTTGTTGCCATTCTTGAAAACGAAGAGCAAGAGAAGTTTTCTGTCGCAGGCCCAGTCCGGCATGAAGGACTGGAAAAAGCTGATGGAGAAGCAGGCCACCGCGAACACCAGCCCGATGAAGCCGCAAGTCGTGGCCGCCGAGTTAGGCAAGCGCCTGCCAACCAATGCGATTGTTAACTGCGATAGCGGAACCGTCACTACCTGGTGGGCTCGCCACATCCCCACCAAGCGAGGCCAGATGCAGACTGTCTCCGGCAACCTCGCGACCATGGCCTGCGGCTTGCCCTACACCATCGCCGCGCAGATCGCCTATCCCAATCGACTGTGCGTAGCGTTTGTCGGCGATGGAGGGTTTACGATGCTGATGGGCGATTTTGTGACAGCGGTCCGGTACAAGCTTCCCATCAAAGTAGTCATCATGAAGAACAATACCCTGGGGCAGATCAAATGGGAACAGATGGTATTTCTTGGCAACCCCGAGTTTGGATGCGACCTGACTCCCATCGATTTTGCCGGGTTCGCGCGCGCCTGTAATGCAAAGGGCTACACCATAGAGAAAGCGGCGGATTGCGGCGACATTCTGGACGAGGCTTTGAGAACCGAAGGCCCGGTAGTCATCGAAGCGGTTGTAGATCCCAACGAGCCTCCCATGCCGCCGAAGATTACCGCGCGTCAAGCGGCACACTTCGCCGAATCCCTCGCCAAGGGCACACCCGATCGTAAGAAAATCATTGAGGACATATTGGAGGATAAGGTTCGCGAGTTGGTCTAATCTCGCTGCTATGAAATCGAAACTACTTGAGCCCTATGGGCCGAAAAACTTTGCGCTGGTCTTCGACACCGGCGACGAAGCGATGTCTGGACTGCTCTCCTTTGCGAAAGAGCATAATCTGGTGGGTGCGCACTTCACCGGCATCGGAGCTTTTTCGCAAGTCGTCCTCGGCTACTACGATTGGGAAACGAAAGATTATCTAAAGATCCCAGTGGATGAGCAGGTGGAGGTGGTTTCCCTGATCGGCGATGTCGCCCTGGAAAAGGACCAGCCGAAAATTCATGCGCACGTCGTGGTCGCGAAGCGGAGCGGAGTCACTGCGGGCGGTCACTTGTTGGAGGGGTCCGTCCGGCCGACACTGGAGATCGTGTTGACGGAATCGCCGGCCCATCTAAGAAGGGAATTCGATCCCGCCAGCGGCCTGGCGCTCATTCGGCTTTAGTGGTTCATTCTCGACCAAAACAAAAATCGCGGCTCCCCGGCCTTTGCCACGGGAGCCGCCCTTACTTTCCCTATTTCATTTGGGGCTGCTGTTGCTGTGGTTGCTTGGACTGGTTATACCGATCAGGATTCTGATCGAACTTGGTCTTGCAGTCCTGGCTGCAGAAGGCATAGCGCTCACCGTTATGCGTGCTGGTTGCCGAAGCTTTCTTCTCGTCTACCTGCATACCGCAAACTGGGTCTTTCTTCATGGTTGATGACTCCTTTCGTATAACGGACTTTGGACCTGGGTCTGGCACCCGCCACACTTCGGTCCGCCCGTTTGACCCACCGTTATGGCCGCTGGTTTCGCGAACGGATCCGCCTTCACGGTGACAAACTGACGTTACGCGAAGGTCACTATCGGTTACGAGCGCTGTTCTTCGAGGGATAGTGGTTCAGTTCCGCATACAACTGATCTGCCCCCGCGGGCGGATTCACTCGGCCGTGCAGGATTTCCTGCGGAGTCACATTAGCCCCATAAAGCGCTCGATTGTCGTCCTTATCAGGCCGCAGCGTGGCGCCCTCCAGTGAGATGCCTGCAAATACTCCGCGGGAACGTGAGTAAGCCAAAATTTCGGCATGCATCATGGCGTCGGTCTCAGCTTCCGCCGACCGTCCCACCGGCCCCGCCATAACGCTGGCATCGCCGCCCAGGGTGAACTTATCCTCCATGAGTCTATTCATTCCACGTTCATTCATCACCAGGAATACAACGTCGGTTTCACCGGCCCCGATCTGCAGGCCGATACTGCCACCTTCAATCCGAACGATTTCCGGTGCGCTCCATCCCGTGCCGGTTCGGCACGTAACGATGCCCTTGCCGTATTTAGCGCCCACAATGAAGCCCGCTCGCTTCAGGTTGGGGATGATACCCACGCATTGCGCCTTTTGCAACAGGTCCTCTGGAATCCCCCTGTCCTTTGCGCCCATGATTTCGCTGAGCACGGCGGCCGATTCGCGAATGTGCTTTTCCGGACTGTCCGCAGCACCGCACCACATGGCCGTCGATAACATTAACATTAAACTTGCACCATACTTCATGTCTTTCGCTCCTTTTGAAGACGTTACATCTATCCGTTAGGATCCCGTCTCAGCTCTTAGCGCAGTTTTAATTCCAACTTCTAGCGTATGCCGTCCTTCCTCGGAATCGAATGAGCAGCCGTGACTTAACGGCCCGCTGTAAAATGTTCAATGGTCCGGCTGAGAATTCGAGATCGGCAGGTTTTTCGCGGTCGGCAATACTTTCGTGTCCAATTCTTGGCGCGAAAATCGATGGCGAACATCCGGCCAGAATTCCTGGAAGGCATTGCTACTCATCCGCCCAATAAAGCCGAGCAAGGTGCGGAAAGCTGCATTGCCCACCGTGGCCTGGCTGTCCGGCCTCCAGGCATTCGAAATAAAGTTGCTGCCCGAAATCGCGATATAGCGGGCATAGGCGGGGGCCAAACGCCTCTGTCGATTCTCCGCCACGAAAGTCATCCTGACGACATGCCCGACGCGGCCTTTGAATGATTCCGATAGAGATCGCTTATAGCGAGGATCCTCGCCCCAGATTGAGCCGATGCTGGCCTCCATCGCATTGCTGACCGAGACACCCGTCAGCCGCATACCGTAGCGCTTCCCATACCCTTGCCAGTGGGCGCGGTATTCGGAAGGTTTGTCGAACAACGTTCCCCATCCGGCGCTAATCATGCCACCAACCAGGCTCTCCGGGCCAAGCGTGTTTAGCGCAAACCAGTCGGCCCGCTGTCTGGCGGTAATGGGCTGATCGCTGCTGGAAGAAGTCGCCGGCAGGAGGGTGGTTTGCCCGGAAGCGAGCGACGCTGCGGCTGCGAAAACCCAAATGCAGGCAGAAGAGCGAACCATCCGTGTAGGAGACGCGGATCGGTAAGAAAGATTACGTCCACGCCAAGATCTTGTCTGGGGCGGCATGAGGGATTCGAACCCTCGACTTCCGGAACCACAATCCGGCGCTCTACCAAACTGAGCTAATGCCGCCGTGTTTACATCCAGTTTAGCATTCGAGTTTCAAGGCGGCGCAGTTTCAGCCCAGCCCGGCTTTCTTCCACAGTTGGTCTACCCGCTGCTTTACGTCCGCCGACATGCGAATTACGTCCGGCCAGGGGCGATTGAAGCCTTCCTCTTTCCACTTCCGCGTCGCGTCGATCCCCATCTTCGAGCCGTAGTTTGGCAGGCGGCTGGAATGATCGAGTGAATCTACCGGTCCCAAAACGAACTGGATGTCGCGCTCCGGATCGATGTTGTTCAGCGCCTTCCAGGCCACTTCACGGCTGTCTTGAACATCCACGTCCTCGTCCACCACCACGATGCACTTGCTGAACATCGCTTGTCCCAGGCCCCAGATGGCATGCATCACCTTGCGTGCATGCAGCGGATACGACTTGCGAATCGAGACCAGGATCAAGTTGTGGAAAATACCTTCGGCGGGCATTGAGATATCGCGGATCTCGGGCAATTGCAGGCGCATCAAGGGAAGGAAGATCCGTTCAATCGCCTTGCCCATGTAAAAATCTTCCATAGGCGGAGGCCCGACGATCGTCGTGGCGTAGATGGGATGTTTGCGCTGCGTGATACACGTGATGTGGAACACCGGATAGTCGTCTTCGAGCGAATAGAAGCCGGTGTGATCTCCAAACGGCCCCTCGCGCCGCAGCTCGCCCAAATCGACGTAGCCTTCCAGTACGATTTCGGAGTTCGCGGGCACTTCCAGGTCCGACGTTTCGCACTTCACCATCTCCACCGGCTTACCGCGCAGAAAACCGGCGATCATCATCTCATCCAGATCTGGTGGAAGCGGCAGGATCGCCGAATACATGGTGGCCGGGTCGGCGCCTACAGCCACAGCGACATCCATCCGCGACTGCTTGCCCTCCTTGACCAGCCGCCGGTAATGCTCGGCGCCCTGTTTGTGCGTCTGCCAATGCATCCCTGTAGTGCGCTCGTCGTACACCTGTAGCCGGTAACAGCCGCAGTTGCGCTTGCCCGTATCAGGATTCTTCGAGAACACCATCGGAAGCGTGATGAAACGCCCCGCGTCCTCGGGCCAGCAATGCAGTATCGGATATTCTGCGAGGGAAAAATTATCGCGACGGATCACGTCCTTACACGGGCCGTTCGACACCAGCTTCGGAAAGAACGAGCCCATCTCGGCCAGCTTGGGCAGCATCTTCAGCTTGCCGATCAAGCCTTCGGGCATTCGCATTTCCAGGTACTCGGAAATTCTGCCGGCTACTTCCTCCACCGAATCCACCTGCAGCGCGATCTCCATCTTGCGCGCGCTCGCAAAGCTGTTGATCAGCACCGGAATGCGGCTGCCCTTGGGCTTCTCAAATAGCAGCGCAGGTCCGCCATGCTTGACGGCGCGATCGGCGAACTCGGTGATCTCTAAGTAAGGATCGACCTCGAACGAAATTCGCCGCAGTTCTTTATTCTTCTCGAGCGCGGCGATGAAGTCGCGCAGGTCGCTGTATGCCATAAGGGAAGTGGGGTGCCCAGGTTTTACTATGATGGAAACTCGGGTCTGATGACAAATCGAACAGCATTGGTCACCGGCGCAAGCCGCGGCATCGGGCGGGCGTGCGCGCTGGCACTGGCGGATGCCGGAGCGCGGGTCGCAGTGGCGGCGCGCAACCTCGAGCAACTGGAATCACTGGCCGGCGAGATCCGCGCCCAGAGCCGCGATGCTTTCGTCGTGCCCATGGATCTGTCTGATACGGAATCGATCAAGAACGCCATCGCGAAAACCGCCAAAGACTTCGGGCCGATCGCCATTTTGGTTAACAATGCCGGGATCACCAAGGACGGCCTGGCGATGCGCATGAAGAAGCCGGATTGGGACGTGGTGATCGCCACCAATCTGACCGGGGCGTTCGTCGCGATTCAGCAGGTGCTTCCCGGCATGATGCGCGAGCGCTGGGGACGGATCATAAATATTTCTTCGCTGGTGGGCGAGGCGGGCAACGCCGGACAAGCGAATTACGCTGCGTCCAAAGCCGGGCTCATTGGGCTGACGAAGTCGATCGCGCAGGAAATGGGCAGCCGAAATATTACGGTGAACTCAGTCGCGCCCGGTTACGTCGAAACCGATATGACGCAGGGTCTTTCCGAAGAACTGAAGCAGAGGTTGCTCGACAATATTCCGCTGAAGCGAATGGGACGTCCCGACGACGTAGCCGCGGCCGTGCGGTTCCTGGCGAGTGAAGAAGCCGGCTACATCACCGGCCACGTGCTGGACGTCAACGGCGGGCTGTACATGTGAGCGCGGAAAATAAAGAAATGAGCATGGATAAATTCCGTGTGGGTCTGGTGCAGATGAGCTGCGCCGTCGACCCCAACGAGAATCTGGAGAAAGCCCTGTGGCGGATTCGCGAGGCGGCGGCCCGTGGCGCCCAAATCGTCTGCCTGCAGGAGCTTTTCCGTTCGCAATATTTTTGCCGTGAGGAGAATGCCGAACTTTTTGCGCTGGCCGAGCCCATCCCCGGCCCCACTACCGACACCCTGGGACACTTGGCTCGGGAGCTTGGCGTCGTCCTTATCGCCTCGCTGTTTGAGCGCCGAACCGCCGGCCTGTACCACAACACGGCAGCGGTCATCGGCGACGATGGCGAGATCGTGGGTCTCTATCGTAAGATGCACATCCCCGACGATCCGCTGTATTTTGAAAAGTTCTATTTCACCCCGGGCGATCTGGGCTTCGTGAATTTCGACACCTGCTTCGGCCGCCTCGGCGTGCTGGTCTGCTGGGACCAATGGTATCCGGAAGCGGCTCGCCTCACCAGCATAGGCGGTGCCAACATCCTTTTCTATCCGACCGCCATCGGCTGGCATCCTGCTGAGAAAGTGCAGTACGGGGCCGCACAGTTGGATGCCTGGCGCACCATCCAGCGCGCTCACGCCATTGCCAACGGGATTTATGTCGCGGCCGTCAATCGCGTGGGTTTTGAAGGGCCGGTGGATCGCGGCCTGGAGTTCTGGGGCTCCTCCTTCATCGCCGATCCGTTCGGACAGGTGATCGCCGAAGCGTCCTCCAGCGCCGAAGAGATCCTGGTGGCCGAATGCGATCCACATCGCATAGAGGAAGTGCGCCGCAATTGGCCCTTCCTGCGCGACCGCCGCGTGGATGCCTATGCTCCGATTATGAAGCGATGGCTGGACTGAAGCCGTCGCGATCCGGATTCAGGATGCCCGCCGAGTGGGAGCCTCATGAGGCCACCTGGGTGGCGTGGCCGCACGAGCGTACGGACTGGCCGGGAAAATTCGCACCGATTCCCTGGATCTACGGCGATATCGTGCGCCGGCTCGCCCGCGTGGAGAAGGTCCGAATTTTTGTGGAGGACGCAGCGCTGGAAAAGAGCGCCCGGCGCGTTCTCGCTAAATGCGGCGTCAACTTGCCCGCCGTCGAGTTCTTCCGCTACCCAACCAATAGAAGCTGGACTCGCGACTATTGTCCGATCTTCGTTCGCAACCCGCGCGGCGCGGTAGCCATCACCAACTGGATCTTCAACGGCTGGGCCAAGTACGACAACTGGAAGAATGACAATAAAATTCCGGCGTTTGTTGCCAAGCGCCTGAAGCTCCGTCAATTTGAGCCTGGTATCGTTCTTGAAGGCGGCAGCATCGATGTGAACGGCGCGGGTCTTCTGCTCTCCACCGAGGAATGTCTGTTGAGCGAAACGACCCAGGTTCGAAATCCCGGACTCGGGCGCGCGGAGCTGGAACAATTCTTCGCGGATTACCTGGGAATCACCCGCACCATTTGGCTCAAGAACGGAATCGCAGGCGACGACACCCACGGCCACATCGACGACCTGGCGCGCTTCACGGACGAGAACACGGTGGTCACGGTAGTCGAGGAAGATCGGAACGAGGCCAATTACGAGCCTCTGCAACGGAATCTTGCGCTGCTCGAGCGCACCGGGCTCCGCGTGGTTACCGTGCCCATGCCCAAGCCCGTCTATTTTGCCGGGCAGCGCTTGCCGGCCAGTTATGCGAACTTCTACATCGCCAACCGGCTGGTGCTGGTTCCGACTTTTAACGATCCCATGGATCGCGTCGCGCTTAACGTTCTGGCCGCGCTCTTCCCCGATCGCGAAGTGGTCGGCATATATTGCGGAGATCTGGTGCTGGGCCTGGGAACGCTGCATTGCATGACCATGCAACAACCGATGGCGAATGACGACACGATGTCAAAAGTAATATGACGAGGTCATGGTGGGCCGGTCCGTCGCCGACTTAATCCGAAAGGCCGTTGAACTTCGCCGTCGCAAACAAGTTGCGACCGATTGACCAAATTATCAAGAGAGCGTTAGGCGTGGCGGGCAGGTTCTCATCCGGCCTCCACGAGGTAAGCGCACATCATGACCGTTACCTCGCCGACGCCTTCAAGAAATGACCATCTCCCTGGATACCTCAGCTCTTATGCGGTATTTGATTGCAGACGTCTCCTGTCATGATGCCGATCGAGACATCTGAGCACCATTCGTGACGTAGAATCGTCCTTTCTCACCTCCCCGTGCTATCATCCGCTTTCTCGTGCGCTTTCTCGATCTTGGCACCATCGCCGCTTATCTGATCGCGATCACGTGGTTCGGAGCGCGTTTTCGCAAGAGCCAGCGCAGCCTCAAGGATTATTTCCTGGGAGGACATACCGCTCCCTGGTGGGCTATCGCGCTGTCTATCGTTTCAGCCGAAACAAGCACGCTCACTGTTATCGGCACTCCCGCGCTCTCCTTCGGTGGGAATTTCGAGTTTCTCCAGTTGATCCTCGGGTACCTGCTGGCCCGGATCGTGATTTCGGTTCTGTTCCTTCCACACTATTTCCGGGGCGAAATGTACACCGCCTATGAATTAATGCGGCGCCGATTTGGAGAACGAATCCGAAGGCTCACGGCCGGCGCCTTTTTGCTATTGCGCGCCCTGGCCGAAGGAGTGCGAGTGTTCGCAATCTCCATCGTTATTTCGATAATTCTCGGCACCGGCGAAGTCGCCTCCATCGCCGTGATCGTCGGTCTGACGCTCTTTTATACCTTCGAAGGTGGAATGACCGCCGTGATCTGGACCGACGTGGTGCAGATGTTCCTGTATGTGGCCGGGGCCGTGTTGAGCTTCTTCGTCATTCTGCATCAGATTCCGGGTGGCTGGCCGCACGTCGCTGAAGTAGCCCAGACGTCCCATAAATTCCAGGCCTTCGATTTCCGATTTTCCTTCACCGCCGAATTCTTCGCTCGACCCTATAGCTTCTGGGCCGGTATGATCGGTGGCTGCTTTCTTACCACCGCCAGTCACGGAACCGAACAGTTGTTAGTACAAAGGCTGCTCGCGGCCAAGAACGAAGGGCAAAGCCGCGCCGCGCTCTTCTCCAGTTGGGTGGTGATCTTCTTCCAATTCGGACTATTCTTGTTCATCGGCCTCCTGCTGTACGTCCACTATTCCGATGCGCATCTCGCCGCGCCCAAACCGCTGGAGTCGATTTATCCCGCCTTTATCTGGCAAAATTTGCCCGCGGGAGTGGCAGGCTTGGTGATCGCAGCCATTCTCGCCGCGGGAATGTCGAACCTCAGCGCCGCCTTGAACGCACTCGCCTCCACTACAGTCATGGACTTTTACAAGCCTTTGATGGCTGCGAGAAATGCCGAGCGGCCGGAGTCCTATTTCCTTGGAATTGCTCGCTGGGCGACGGTAGCTTGGGGCGTCATCCTTTTCCTGATCGGGCTGGTGGCCCGAAACTGGGGATCGGTGCTCGAGGCCGGCCTGACGATCGCCTCAATTCTGTATGGATCGTTGCTGGGCGTCTTCCTGCTGGGTCTGCTCACCCGGCGCGTGCAAGAGAATTCGGCCATGATAGCCATGATCGCTGGCCTCGCCGTCATGATCTATGTCAAACAGTGGACGCACATCGCCTTCACTTGGTACGTTCTGATCGGGACCTCAGTGACGGTCCTCACCGGTTTATTAGCATCCTTACTGTTGAAGGAATCTTCCAATGACGGAAAAATCGCCTGAAGCCGCCGAAGGCCGGTTTGAACTAAAACGCGATCTGGGCGTCTGGAGCGCGGCCGCGATTGTGGTCGGGACTGTGATCGGCAGCGCGATCTTCATCGTGCCTCGCGACATGATTAACAACGTCGGCTCGCCATTCATGGTCTTCGCCGTCTGGATCTTCGGCGGGATGCTGTCGTTGTTCGGCGCCTTGAGCTACGCCGAACTGGCCGCCGCCCTTCCCGAAGCGGGTGGCGAGTATGTTTATCTTCGCGAAGCATATGGTCCCCTGTGGGGTTTCATTTACGGCTGGACGCAAATGTGGGTTGCTAAAAGCGGCTCGATCGCCACCCTCGCTACCGGATTTTTCATTTATTTGGCTAACTTTCATCCGGAACTCGAGCGTGTTTGGCTGGTAGTGCCACTGCCACTCGGCGAGGCCGGTTCCCCGCTCCAAATCCGATACGGTCAAGTGCTGGCAATGGCCGTGATTGCGGTGCTGGCTATCATCAATTATTTTGGCGTGAAGGTAGGAGGCAATGTCCAGGTAGCCGTTACCCTCGTGAAAGTGGGGCTTATCCTCGCGATTATCGTGATTGGCCTGGGAACGGGACACGGGAACGTCGCCAATTACAGTACTTCCATCCCCGCAGCGGGCGGAATTACGGGCTTTTTCGCAGCCCTGGTAGCCGCGCTGTGGGCTTACGATGGCTGGAACAATGTCAGCATGGTGGCATCAGAGGTCCAAAAGCCGCAGCGCAATCTTCCTTTGGCTTTGATTGTCGGGACGCTGACGGTGATCGCCCTCTATCTACTGACTAACCTTGCGTATTTCTACATATTACCCGCGAGTGCCGTCGGCTCCACCAATCGCGTGGCAGGCGAAGCGATGCGCCGGGTGCTGGGCTCGACGGGCGCCAATGCCGTCAGTATTGCAGCCATGATCTCCATCTTTGCTGCTTTGAATGGTTCCATTCTATCGGGTTCGCGCGTACCATTTGCAATGGCTCGCGACCGGCTGTTCTTTCGCCGGGTCAGCTACGTCCATCCCCAGCACCGCACTCCGAGCGTGTCTATTCTGGCATTAAGCGCTTGGGCCGCCGTGCTGGTCCTCAGTGGCCGGTACGATCAGCTTTATACTTACGTCATCTTCGCCAGCGTCATCCTCTATGGGATGGCCACTGCGGCCGTTATTGTCTTAAGGTACAAGCGGCCGGATCTGCCACGGCCCTATCGGACCTTAGGCTATCCCGTCGTTCCGGTGGTTTTTGTGCTTGGAATAACCTGCCTGGTGATCTCGACGCTCTGGAAATCCCCGCGCGAGTCGTTCATGGGGCTCGGTCTGGTTGCTCTCGGCCTGCCCTTCTATTTCTATTGGAAGCGGCGCGCTTGAATAGCCCTTTTGAGCTACTCCCGGAGGGCTAAAACTGTCAGTACCAAAGCCGCTCTGTTCTGTTTTCCGAACAAACCGCTTGAAAAACTAAACAAAATGGAGTACAACCTTTATTACAAGATAATTTCTAATTACTGTCTTGTTCGCTTTCCCGAACGAAAGCTGGTTTTCACATCACAAAATTCCTGGGGGACCCGATACATATGGACATCAACAAAATGTTGGCCGAATTAAGAAATGAGCGGGAGCAGATCGAAGAAGCAATCATGACATTGGAGCGATTAGCCAGGGGTCGCGGGCGCCGCCGGGGGCGTCCACCAGCCTGGATGTCGATGATCAAGCGCCGGGGGCGTCCGCCGGGCAGCAAGAATCGCCCCAAAAACGAAACCAAGGGCTCCGCAACGAAATCAGCAGCCGCCTAGTTAGCACCTTTATTTATAGAGCAGGTACTTCTCTCGCCTGCTGACAAAAGAGGCGAGAGAATCCTCCATTTTCTGGACCGTCGCCCGAGGGTCCAGGTTTGCTTTGCCCGCCTCGATTACCTCGTGATTTCCTATCAAAAATCGGTTCGTGTCCCAAGGGATTTTACCAGGGTATAGCTTTTCCAGCGCATAACCCAGCTCCAATCCAAGCCTGGTGCTATCGAACGAATTCCGGTCGGTAATAACGAACCTGACACCTTCGATCGTTTTTCCCCCGAAATTGGACGAAGTCGGACGAAAGCGCGTCGCGTAGACTCGAACGCCGGGAACATATCGACTGTTCAAAAACGAAGCCAACTCCGCACCTCGGATCCAATCCGCACCGACCTGCTCGAAGGGCGCATCGGTGCCTCGCCCGACCGAGTAATTCGGCGAGGCCTCCAGCATTGCAATGCCGGGATAAAGGGTCGCGGCATTCAAGCTTCGCATGTTAGGAGAGGGATCAATCCAAGCCAGGCCGGTGGCGTCAAACCAGTCGCCTCGATTCCAGCCTTCGACCGGGATCACGTGCAGATCCAGGTCCAGATTCCGCTCGCCGTTGGCCATTTTTGCCAGTTCGCCAAACGTCAGGCCGTGGCGCACGGGAATTTCAAGGCATCCGACAAATGATTCGAGATCCGGGTCAAGCATTGGCCCTTCGACGTGCACGCCGGTGATTGGATTCGGCCGGTCAAGCACGAAAAATGGCAGATGCTTTTTCGCGGCTTCTTCCATGCTGTAAAGCAGGGTACAGGAATAGGTCCAGAATCGAGCACCGACGTCTTGAATATCGTAGACCAGCACATCTATGCCATTTAGCATTTCCGGAGTTAGGCGCCGCCGGGACCCCTGGTACAAGCTGACGACCGGAAGACCGCTGGCAAGGTCTTTGCTGTCCGAAACATTCTGCTGATCCTCGGTTCCTTCCAGGCCGTGCTCGGGCGAAAAAAGAGTCACAACCTTAATCCCGGCGGCGAGCATCAGGTCGACATTGCGCTTCCCATCGCGGCTGCGGCCGGTGTAGTTGGTGATCAGGCCGATGCGCTTTCCGCGCAATGCAGCGAAATTGTCCTTCACCAGGACATCCAAGCCGGTGAACACGGCATCCTTGGGCGCGACTACGCGGTGCAGCCCCGGTCCGACGATGGTCTCGTTATAGCCGGTGAGCGCGACCTCGGGCGCGGCGATTCCGAAGGAGGCCGCGGCAATGGTCGCGACACGGCTGCGCAGCGAACTGAGCGACTTTCCACGATGCGGATGCACGACATTGGTGAGCAGGATGACGTAGCTGCGGCTGACGGGATCCATCCACATCGAGGTGCCGGTGAATCCGGTGTGGCCGAAAGAGCCGATTGGATAAAGGTCGCCGCGATTGCTGGAGTAGGGCGAGTCGATGTCCCAGCCGAGGCCGCGCAGAATCGGCTGGTCGGCGGGCGATTCGGGAGTGGTGAATTTTTCGACTGTCAGGGGGCTGAACAGCCTGACGTCGTTCGTCTGGCCGCGATCCAGCAGCATCTGCGCGAATTTCGCCAGGTCGTCGGCTGTGGTGAACAGGCCGGCATGACCGGCGACCCCACCCATGTAGCGCGAAGTGTCATCATGTACGACGCCCCATAGCGGCCGTCCGGTGGTAGGATCGATTTCGGTTGGCGCGATGCGCGGGCGAAGTGAGGCCGGAGGGAGGAACATGGAGTCTTTCATCCCCAGCGGCTCGAAAATATTCGCGCGGGCAAAGTCAGAAAGCATCTGGCCGCTCAGCCGGTGCACGATCTCACCCATAAGAATGAAATTGATATCGCTATAGACGAAGCGGACACCCGGCGGACCGGCGGGCTTATCGATCAGGGCCCGGTGGATACCCGTCTCATACCCGCTCCAGGCGGGTTTCAGATCGAGATCGGGCCGCAGTCCGGAAAAGTGCGTCATCAGGTTGCGAATACTGATCGAGCTGTGGCCTTCCTGAAACTCTGGAAGGTATTTCGTTACCGGATCGTCGAGCCTAATCTTTCCCTGCTCGAAAAGTTTCATGATCGACGATGTTGTAGCTACGACTTTCGTAAGCGAGGCGGCGTCGAAAATGGTGTCGACGGTCATGGGCTCGCGCGTGGGGATCAATGACCGTTCGCCGTAGGCTTTGCGATACACCACTTGGCCATCGTGCCCGATCAGCAGCACGGCTCCCGGGATGAGCCCGTCCTGGACGGCCTGGTTGATCTGTTCATCGACTGAGACGGCGCCGGAAAAGGTCGGCTGCGCGAAGAGGCAACTCGCGCAAGCGAAGAGGAGCAGGATTCTCATTGCAGCTTTTTCGCGGTCTCGTCCAGAAGCTTAGCCAGATCGACGTCTTTTTGCGTGATGCCCTGCGCGTCATGAGTGGTGAGGTCGACAGTCACGCGATTGTAGACGTTGAGCCACTCCGGATGGTGTTCCATCTTCTCGATGGCGAGCGCGGCCGTAGTCATGAAGCCGAAGGCATGGATGAAGTCCGCGAATTTGTATTCCTTGTGCAGCTTGGCATTGACGACGCTCCATCCGGGGAGTGTGTCGAGCGCCTTCTTAAGCTCGGGGCCGGAAAATTTCCGCATAACACTATTATGTATCCCGCTAGCATCCCGATTTCCGCTAGATTAGTTTGGTGGACGGGGTTTTGGTGGTCGACAAGCCGGAGCGGATCACTTCTCACGATGTCGTGAATCGGGTGCGCAGAATGGCGGGGACGCGCCGGGTGGGCCATTTAGGCACGCTCGATCCGATGGCGACGGGCGTTCTGCCGCTGCTGATCGGCCGGGCCACGCGGCTGGCTCAATTCTTTTCCACCGGCGAGAAGAAATACGACGCGCGCATCCGCTTCGGATGGGCCACCGACACTTACGATCGCGACGGCAAGCCGATTTCGGAGCCGGAGACGCCGCGGTTCACTCGTGGTGAACTCGAAGCCGCGTTGGCGCCCTTCCGTGGAAGTTTTCTGCAGACGCCTCCGGCCTTCTCAGCGAAGAAAATTGCGGGAACGCCGGCCTACCGTCTGGCGCGTAAGCAAATCGCGGTGGATCTGCGGCCGGTAGAAGTGCACGTCTTCGCGCTCGACTTACTGGAGTTTGAGGGCGATACGGCGCGGGTGCTGGTGCATTGTTCAACCGGAACGTACTTGCGCAGCATCGCCCATGAAGTGGGACAAAAACTGGGCTGCGGAGCATATCTGGAAGCCTTGCGCCGAACCAGTTCGGGCGACTTCACCGAAGATCAGGCGCGCACGCTAGAGCAATTGGGTAGTCTCGCGGCGGCTGGCACTTTCGACCAGGCGATCATTCCGGCGTCGCGATTGCTGCCTCATTTCCCGAACGCCACCGTGGATGCGCTTACCGTGACACAGATCCGGCAAGGCAAGGATTTCCGCCTCTCGCCGTTTGTCGATCGCGCGGGCGCGAAGCACGTCAAGGCCGTTAGTCAAGAAGGAGACTTGATCGCCATCGGCGAAGCGCGGCTGCCGCATTTGTATCATCCGATTCTGGTTCTGTAGCAACTTCGCGATAGATCTCGCCGTTGAACTGCACATGTCAGCAACGGGCAAGGGGAGAGGAGAGGGGATGTGAACCGATATTAGTTCTAACGCGCTAACCTGCGGAAACCTAGATCACGGGATGCAACGTTTGGGTGAATACTAAGCAGGCCGATGCGCCTTGAGGAAGGAATGAATTTGGCGCACCGCCAGGGGAATCCGCTCCTTGGGCTCTTTCCAGGGGAACATGCTCACTTCGGCCTTTGGCGCGAGCATCGCGCACTCCATGGCGACGGCGTATGGGTGCGCGGGGACCTCGTCCGGCAGGACCAGGATTGGGTTTTGGCAACTACGCACGAAATCGCGTGTCACGGTGAAGACGAAGTCGGGGTTGGTTTCGAACATCTTGGTCACAAATTGGTCGGCCGTCTGCATCGTGATCTCGGGCCGCTTAGCAATCAGCGCCGGACCCCAGCTCTTCCAAAATGTGCCTGGGTACTTAGGGTCGCGCATCTCCGGACGCCAGCCCACGGGCTGCGCCAGCACGGCTGCGGCAATACGATTGGGCGCGCGCTTCAAGAGACTCCAGATGAAGGGGCCGCCAATGCAGAAACCCATCACCATGAACTTGTCGATGCCCAGATGATCCATCAGGCCGAGTTGGTCGTCGGCGTAGGATTCCCACGGCCGGTCGACCTCGACAGGGCCGGTGGACTGGCCGCTGGGGGCGTTGCGCAGGTCCGCCGTGATGCAGCGATACTGTCCCTTGAACTCCTCAATGGCGTTGAAGGGCGAGTTGCCGGTGAAGAAGGATATGGTCGAGTTCAATCCCCCGCCGGGAAGCAGCATCAGCGGGAAACCGGCCCCGGCCTCCTCATAGTAGATGCGAACGGAGCCTTTTTCATAGAACTTGCCAGTTCCTCTTTTGCCCGCCTGCTGAGCAAATACGCGCGGCACGGCGGCCGTTGCCGCTGCCGCGGCGCCCGCTGCCAGTATGGTGCGTCTGGTCGAACCCATAATCGGCGTCCTCCTTGATCATTGTCATCGTCGGTTTGTGAAGCACCAAGCGCGAGTATGATCCATCGTTCGAAGGGATTCTACTACAGGTTCTCTTGGCCCTGAGGAGCTGTAGCGGCATATACTGATTTAGCTTAATATACTCGATCAGAAAACAGACAGGTCCTGGATTCACGCGCCATCCGGAAGTTGGCCGTGAGCGCACGAACGCGATGAGTCCGGAAGTCTCATTGCAGGACGTTTGGAAGTCGGATCTGTCTGCGGCCGGATACATCCCGCGAAACGCCGGTCACGTTCGAAGTGATGAACCCCGGCACCGCCCTCGTTAGACGTGACCGGGACTTCACGGGAGTACTACACCGAGATCGCCTCAGCGTATCCCCGAAGCCAACGCGTTTAAAGGAGCAATCTTGCCCGGCGTTAGCGCAACGGAGCCAGACGGCTGTTCACCGCAACGGCGGTGGCATGAAGGCTTTCGACTGAACCCAGTGCGTCAAGCCAACCGTCGCGCTTTGATGAAAGGAAAGCTTCAAGCATCCCTGGCTTATCCGCGATATGCCGAACGACGGTGCGGACAATTGCTTCCGTCGCTCCCATGCCGTCATTGATCTCAGCCCTCCTCTCATCGTCCGTGAACAATCTCGGAGCGGGTTTTATAACAGCTCTTCACCATGTCGCATAGCTTCTCCTGTGTTGCGACGTCATCCGCGAGGAAGAAGGAAATCCGTTCGCGCAACCTGCGGCTGATGCCGCGGGTGTCATCGTCGGCACCGAACAGGGATTCCAGACCCTGCCAGAAGAGAGGGTATCGATAGTCGGCCGTGTATGACACTAGCGCGGCCCAGAAAGCCCGGAGCGCAGCTCAAACGGCGTTCTTCCGCGGCACTGTCGCAAGCGTTTCATAGAGCGTTGCGGCCTTGATAATGTGCTCGGGCTCAACCGGATTATGCGGGTCTCGTGGATGACAATAGATCGGCCCCTCTAGCTCGCTTGTAAGAATGATGGGAGGGTCAACGGTACGGCCTCCGTCGAGCGTCGTGAGCGCATGGAAGCCAACGGTAAAACATACCATTGAGGGTTGAATGAGCCACATTGCCATATTGGCGAGGATGGGGGATTGAAAGCGAAGAAGAAACTAGGGTGTAGAGACGTAACTGAGGGCGGTTGGATAGGCCGCTGGTCGTGAGGTCGGCGAGCGATCTCCGTTTGCGAGGGAGCACGGGAAACACGCGATTCGGGATACTTAGAGTAAGTAAGTCGGAGGCGCGCGGCGCGAGCCCTGTGTGCCATAGCTCCGGGAAGGAGGCCAGTGTTCTGCCCTCAATGCGGCGTGCAGTATCAAGATGGGGTTGTCGAGTGTTCCGACTGCCATGTTCCCTTAACGGACCACCCACCTGCACCGGCAACTCCTGCCGATTCCTTACAAAACGCACAAACACAAGCAAGTGAGGGTGACCTCGTCGTCCTGATCCGAACAGGCTTTCAGGATCCTGTCGCAATCGGTCTGGCGAAGAGTCTACTGCGGGAAGCGGGGATACCTTTCTTTGCTATGGACCAAAATCCAGCGGCACGCCAGGAGAGCGGGAATATTCTCGGTTGGTGGGACGTTCGGGTGCCGCGGGACAGGGAAACCGACGCTCGCGAGATCTTGCAAAGCGTCGAAGAGATGAAATAGGCGGCGCAAGCGGCTAGCGGCCTGCAGATGGCGCATCTCAAGAGCGACGGGCTTCGCGGCTGAGACCCTCGTGGACGAGTATCCTCAGGAGCGTCTGGTAGCCGATGCCTTTGCGCTCGGCGATTAGGCGGGCGTGTTCAAGGTCTTGTTCGGGCAGGCGTATTGCGATTTGTACGCTGCTCTTCTTGTTCAGTTTGGCAATCAGGCGCGACCCTTTCATCTCGACTCCTTTCGATTTGGCGGAGGCGGATTTCTGCTTAACGTATTCGCGGCCGGGGTTGCTGGCCCACCAGTCGGCTTCCTGGCTCTCGTTCTTGAATTTGGGAATTTCAACCTTGTTCTTGTTCACTCTGTTTACTCTCCTTTGATTCTCCTGCTGAGATAATCGCGCTTTTGGGCGGCATCGAGGTCGTATGCGGTTACGAGGCGCACTTCGGTTTCCGCGCTCGCTCACGATGACGTTTTCGCCATGGTACACGGAACGCGGACCCTCCGAGGTGACTGCTACCAGTCCCCCACATCAGCACTGGTCGAACTTAAGCTTTCTCACAAGCGAAGGAAACGACATGCGGCGAACGCCACCTTACAGCGAACCGCCCACTCCTCTCGGAAGCGCGAAATGAAGTCACTCGACCTGTGGTTTGATTTTCGTTAGCCCTCCTGCGATAGAGACATCAGTCTTTGAATCGTCTCTACAGTAGTGGGTGCGCTAAAAATCTTGGCGAGCGACGCCGTCAGCTCGTTCTCATCTTTTGCTACAACGTCAGCCAGCTTGTCGGCGACTACGGTGACCGGGTAAACAGGGTCAACTGCAAATTTAGCTCGCAAGAAAGGAAAGTGGTAACGTAACGATCCGGCATAGAGGCTGTAGGATGCCTCAACATTATTATTCTTGATCGACAGATCCATCCGGTAGAATTCAACCAATCCTCTCGTCCTTTCTAGCAGACCCTTACCCGCTTCCTCAATTACGGATTTCGGGGAGCGAGGCGCTTTCCCGACGTCAAAGTCCGGCCACAAATTTTCAGACATGGTTGGCTCCTTTGTCACTTCTTAACAGAAAGATCCACTTCAAATACTACAGGTAGATGGTCGGAGAATCGTGTGCGATCGGGCATGCCCCCTGGAGTAGTTAGCTCGGTGTCTTTTACTGCTGTCACAATGTCGAGGGTGCTGATGTCGAACCGGTTCAGCAATGACGGCCGGATCAGTACCTGATCCAACATATGCCAATACAACTCGTGTGGATCAGAACCTCGGTAATAGTATGTCGCCGGCGCAGAACTGCGAGGTTCATCACCGTACAAATTCCACATCGGGTTGTAAAAGTAGGGGTACCTTTGGTTGAGCATCCGGCGAGGATCACTTTGAGCAATTGCTCTCGATATCACGGCGTTCATGCCGAGAGCACTTGCTATAGGCGACTCAAAAGGATTCGAATTGAAGTCACCGAGCACGATGCTGCGATCGTGTCCGATCTTATCTTCGAAGAGCGAGAGCGCGGCCACGACCTGTTGCAGGAAGAGTTCCTGTTTCGCCGATGAATTGTTTCGCTTGTCAAGACCGTGAACCACAGCTAAGAGTACATCCTCTTGAAGGGGCAGGATGAGGTGCCAGATGTCGAACCGGTCACTCGGCACAGGCAGCGAGAGTAGCCGCATAAAGTTTGGATCAAATCTCGCGAGGACCTTGAAGCGATCGCCGCAGGAAATCGGATAGTAGTCCGGTCCCCCTTTGAACGCTGCCAACAAGAACTCGCAAGCTATTCCGCATTCAATCAAGAAAAGGATGTCTAGCGAGCGCTCAAAGGCAAAATCTGCCACAAATCGCGGGAGGTCTCGCTCATCCGTCCGTGGCTTTCGAAGTGAATCAACGTTCCAAAATCCGAAGGTGGCCATCCGAACGCCTCATCGGTAATTCAACTTGCGCAGATGTGAAGAACTTAACTGAGATAAGACGAGCCCAAGGTCGAAATTCTGGCCCAGGTCCTCTTCGGTATGACGCCTGTAGTGTCGCGTGCGCATTGGCTTTTACAACGCAGCCGTAGAGTCTCCGCGTCGGCTGACGGAAAAAACCCAATGGCGAGCGACGGTTCGCAGCGGAGTTGCTCCATACTCTTAGCTCCACGGAATACCTGAGCTTTGAAAGTGAGGATATCACAAACCAAAACGCTGGCTGTTGTGCCTCCGAGTCACCGCCGAGGCAAGCGAAGAGAACTCCTCCAACCGCCACGCGTCTGCCCTGCCAACTTCCGATGATCTGTGCCCTGTGGACCCCCTGCGGCAATGCTGAAGGGCCCAGGATGCGGCCTTGTGGGAAATCGATTCCGTGAAGGCGCATCCACTCTGTGAGTCCAATTCGCGGGTGGTTCAGCTCAGGGCTCGCAAGTGCGGACTTGAGCTGAGTGAACGCCCCTGATTTCGTAAACTGAAGGTACGTGGAAGAAGAGGTCTTAGGCAAGGCGTACGACGGGCGCCTGATGCGGCGCCTGCTCACCTACATCCGGCCGTACAAGGTCGAGGTCGTGGTGGCGCTGGTCTTGCTGTTCATCAACGCGGCGCTGCAGGTGATCGGACCGCTGCTCACCCAGATTGCGATTGACCGCTACCTGGTGCCGTCCGCAAAGCCGTCGCACTCATTGATCGATCCTTATCTCGCACGCGACCCCTGGAAAGGGCTGATCCAGATCTCCTTCCTTTACCTCGCGGCGCTGATCGGCGCCATGTTCTGCGACTTCGGCGAGCAGTACCTGATGCAATGGGTCGGACAAAAGGCCATGTTCGATCTGCGCCGCCAGTTGATGGGGCATTTGCAGCGGCTGGATGTCGCCTTCTACGATCGCAACCCGGTGGGCCGTCTGGTCACGCGGCTCACTACCGACGTCGACGCCCTCAATGAGCTGTTCTCCTCCGGGCTGCTCATGATTCTGGGCGACCTGCTGATGCTCAGCTTCGTCATCCTGGCGATGCTCAAATTGAGTCCCGGGCATGACCGCGTTCCTGCTGGCGGTGATGCCGATCGTCGTGCTGGTGACGATGCAGTTCCGGCGTTCGGTGCAGCAAAGCTATCGCCGCATCCGCGTCGCCATCGCCAGAATCAATTCCTATCTGCAGGAGCACATCAACGGCATCGCCGTTTTGCAGCTCTTCAATCGCGAAGCAACGCAGCCGCGCCGAATTCGACCGCATCAATCGCGATCACATGGAAGCTTATAAGGACGCCATCATTGCGTATGGCTGGTTTTATCCGGTGGTGGAGTTCCTGGGGATGCTGGCCCTGGCGTTATTGTTGGCCTACGGAGGATTCCGCATCCGCGGCGGCGCGCTGAGTCTCGGTATCCTGGTAGCTTTCTTCCAATACGGCCTGCGATTCTTCCGGCCCATTCAGGACCTGAGCGAAAAGTACAACATCCTGCAAGCGGCCATGGCCGCGTCCGAGCGCGTCTTCAAGCTGCATCGATACCCCGGTTGAGATCCATTCGCCGGCCGCAGCCAACTCCGTTTCCCAAAGGGCCCGCGGCTATCGAATTCGACCGCGTATGGTTCGCCTATAAAGATGACGATTGGGTGCTCTAGCGACGTCAGCTTCCGGATCGAGCCGGGCGAAACGATCGCGGTGGTCGGCCATACCGGGGCGGGGAAGACCACGCTGACCAGCCTGCTGCTGCGTTTCTATGAAGTGCAGCGCGGAGTGATCCGCATCGGCGGAATCGATATTCGCGACTTCGATCTCGAAGAACTGCGGCGCAATTTCGGCGTAGTGCTTCAGGACCCGCATCTGTTCACCGGAACCGTGGCCGATAACATCCGGCTGGGAACTGGCGGGCATCAGCGATGAACAATTGGCCGCGGCGGCCGAGCGTGTGAATCTGCTCGACTTTATTCGCACGCTTCCGAATGGCTTCGAGCAAGCTGTTCGCGAGCGCGGCAGCGGATTTTCCACGGGCCAGAAACAGCTCATCAGTTTCGCCCGGGCGCTGGCGCACAATCCGCGCTACTTGATCCTGGACGAAGCCACCTCCAGCGTCGATACCGAGACCGAGTTCCGTATTCGCGAGGCGCTCGATCACCTGGTGGAGGGGCGCACCTCGATCGTCATCGCGCATCGCCTTTCCACCATCCAGCGGGCCGATCGGATTCTGGTGATGCACAAAGGCAAGCTGCGCGAGATGGGCACGCACCAGGAACTTGCTCGGGCTGCGCGGCATCTATTGGAAGCTGTATCAGCTTCAGTACAAGGATCAGGAGTTCGGCCCGGCGCCGGCGCAAGAGACGGAAGCGGTTACGGGCGATTAATTGCCTGACGCGCTTGGTCGAGCGCGGATGCCTCATCCGTGTCTAAGCCACGCTTTTTTGCTGCTTCCAGCGCCGGGATGCTCTTCTGGTACCAGAGCTCAGCGTGGGGACGGTCCTTTAACAGTTCATAGGCTTTGGCGATTCGGAATTCGGTCAGGGCCATCATTGGCACATCGTCGACAGAAAGTTCGGACAGCGCGCCTTGGAGTTCGGCCAGAGCCGCCTGTGGCTTGCCCGATTCGAGCAGCGCGTCGCCGATCTTCGCGCGCGCATTTACGACGTCCTTGTGGAACTGTATGCTCTTAGGATCGGCCAGCGATAGCGTTCGCAAGCTATTCAGTCCTTCCCGATATTTGTCCAGCGCAGCCGCCGCGTCACCTTGCGCGCGCAGCTCGTCGCCGATGTCCACCGTCTCCCAGGCCTTGAGCCTTCGTAAGCTTGTGTTTTGCGAGTCTTGCTTTAGCAGCGATTCCTCGAGAGTAAGCGCCTTGCGGTGCATCGCCAACGACTCGGCGTGCTGCTTCCCATAGGTCGAAAGCAGATCGCCAATCCGCTCATACGCCAGTGCCAATACCCGGCCCGTTCGTTTATCGCCGGGCGTCGCGGCCGCCACTGATTCGAGCATAGATGCGGCTTTCTGACAATCCTCCAAGCCGTTTTTCCAGTTCGCATTGTTCGCGCGTTTCCAGCCGTAGTCCAAATAAGCCAGCGCCAGGTTGCGGCGATCCGCTAGATTATTCGGATCGGAGGCCGACAGCCGCTCGGCGATCGGCAGTAGCTGACCCAATTGCTCGAGTGAGCCGGCGGAGTCGCCCACTCCCGTCAGCGCGTCACTGAGCTTGCCATGCGAGGTGATCAGCTCCCGCTGGGCCGCAATATTCGCCGGATCCGCCGCCACCACGGCTTCGCGAATCGCCAGCGACTTGCGATAACTCGCAATAGATCCGGGGACGTCGCCCAGATTCGACGATCGGAATCCGCCTTGCACGTCGCCGACTTTCTCGTAAGCCGCGCCCAGTTCCCGCTGCAACGACAGGTCGCCCTTGGCCTCCTTCGCCAATGCATCCAGATACTGGAGCGCCCGGTCGACGATCAGCTTCCGCGCGGGCGTGGCGCCCGGCAGCGTCTGGATCGCATCGTGCACTTCAAACAGCAGCGAGTTTGCCAGTTTCCGTACATCATTGAACCGCCGCTCGGCTTTCGCTCGCTCCGCGCGCGCTATGTAAGTCTCGTGCACGGTGATCACCAGGCCGACCACCAGAGTCAGCAGCACGGTGATCGACGCTGCCACACCGGCCTTATGCCGCTTGACGAACTTACTGCTTCGATAGAAGAACGTGTCGGGCCGCGCGATAACTGGAAGCCCTTCGAGATGTCTCCGGATGTCCTCAGAGAACTGATCGACGGATGCGTAGCGGCGTTCCGGCTCCTTGCGCAGCGCCTTGAGAACGATGTTGTCCAGGTCGCCCCGCAGCCGCCGTTGCAGCTTTTCGGGAATCTCGTCCCGCGTTTCGCTCACCGCTTGCGCCGTCACGGTTTCCGCCCGCGTGACCGATGCGCTGGGCTTCTCCGGCTCGGTCTCAATCACCGCCTGCACGATGTCGCGGGCCACCCGGCTAGCTCGGCCGTAGGGCCGACGTCCAGTCAGTAAACCATACAGCACCACGCCGAGCGAATAGACGTCGCTGGCAGTAGTAATCGCCTCGCCGCGCACTTGCTCGGGACTGGCGTATTCCGGCGTCATCAGCCGCAGCACCGTTACGGTCTGCTCAACCCCCGCCGCTTCCGGATCGAGGATCTTGGCGATTCCGAAGTCCAGCAGCTTCGCCTCGCCTTCCTCAGTCACCAGGATATTGGCGGGCTTTATGTCGCGATGAATCACCAGGCGTTGATGAGCGTAGGCCACCGCGGAACAAACGGTGCGGAAAAGCTTCAAGCGTTCGGGCACCGGGAGCTTGCGCTGGTCGCAATACTCGTCGATCGGCCGGCCTTCGATGTACTCCATCACCACGTAAGGCCGCCCATCTTCGGTCGCGCCGCCATCCAGGAGCCGAGCGATATTGGCGTGATCGAGATTGGCCAGAATCTGGCGTTCGGCTCTGAAGCGGTGCACGCGGAACTCGTCGCCCAGCCCTCCGCGGACCACCTTGATAGCCACCTGCTTGCGATATTGATCGTCGGCCCGCACTGCGCGGTAGACCGTACCCATGCCGCCGTGCCCGATCTCCTCGACAATCTGATACGGACCGATCCTGGCGCCGGCCAGCGACACGGGCTCCTCCGGCGCGGCCAGGAGAGTCGACGATTCGGCAGCGCTGCCGGCCAGAAACCCGGTGCCCGCCCGCTCGTCGGCGGCGATCAGAGCTTCCACTTCCAGGCGCAGCGCGGTGTTTCCAGCACAAACTTCCTGCAGGTAAACGGACCGCCGGTCGGACGCCAGCTCGAGGGCGTGCTCCAGGACCTCGCGCACTCGCCTCCAATCTTCAGGCGTCAAGGGGTCCTCGGGTGATCTCGCGGAATAGCCAGGCTCGCGCCGAAGCCCATTCGCGCTTCACGGTCGGCACTGACACGCCCAGCACCTCCGATGTCTCTTCGATCGACAGGCCGCCGAAGAAGCGCAATTCCACCATCCGGCTCTGGCGGTCATCCAGTTTGGCGAGGCTATCGAGGGCGTCATCGAGCGCCACCAGATCGATTTCGCGCCGCTGCGGAGTGGCCACCACTTCCTCCAGCGCGAGCGTCACAGCGCCGCCGCCGCGCTTGGCATAGCCATGGCGCCGTGCGTGGTCCACCAGAATCCGGCGCATCATCTGCGCCGCCACGCCGAAAAAATGCGCCCGGTTCTGCCAGGTCACTTCCTTTTGATTCACCAGCCGCAGGTATGCCTCGTGAACCAACGCTGTGGAAGAAAGCGTGTGACTTTGTTTTTCCTGCTTGAGATAGTACCGGGCCACGCGCCGCAACTCCTCGTAGACGAGAGGCATCAACGCATCCAACGCCCCCTGGTCGCCACGGCTCCATTGGACCAGCAGCTTAGTTACGTTCTGGGGAGAAGGGTCACTCAAGCGACGAAATCCGGCGTTCGTTTCAGTATACCGCCCAACAAGTTACGGGCTCGAATTGTTATGATAGGCGCCAAGGCCAAGTGGTGCTGATCCTTTCTGCCTATGGTTCTCGCGTATCTCTTTTGAGCACAATGAAGCCGAAAAACGTAGCTTCGATTACAACTCCTGAGGAGGAGACTTTATGAAATCTGTACCTTTGCTCTCGAATATGAAACTCCCTAGACAGATAGCAGCGCTTAGCGCAATGGCCGCCGTGGCTTTCCTGTTGCCAGTCGCCGCTCTGGCGGACATCAACTCCACCGCGACCTTGTCGGTTGGCCAGAGCCTGAGCTTGGACACTGGCACGACAAACACGTCCGGTACCGGAGACATTACGTTCACCGGAACCAGCCTCACCTTCATCGGCAGCGCCAAGGGAGGATCCCTCTCCCTCATCGGCTCGGGACAGGCGACATTTGACTCGCTAACCCAGGCGATTCTTAACTCATTGGCTTCGTTTGCGACAACGGCGCCTATCCCCGCCAGTTCGCTTACGGTGGGAGCAATTGTTGGGGTGGGAACCAACGGCGGAAATGCAGCGAAGCTGCTGGTGACCGCCATAAGCTCAACGTCAATCAGCTTTCAATACACGACCTATGGAGCATCCAGCACGGGGCCAGGTACTCCCAAGGTCACGGGAGTTACGAACAACTACAGCTTCATCCCGTCCGGGTTCTCAAACTCGGGCGTTACGCCTAGCTCGATCATCACGATTTTCGGCGCTAACATGGCGGCTGCTTTGACTGGCCCCTTGACGTTGCAATCCAGCGCCGGACCGGCAGGTATTCCGACGGCCCTCAATGGGACCAGCGTCTCTGTTACCGTGAATGGAAAAACCGTTCCGTTGGGTATCTACTATGCGATCCCGACGCAGATCGCGGCGGTGCTTCCGGCCGCTACGCCAACCGGAACCGGAACGATCACGGTGACCTACAACAACGTCGCCAGCAACGCTTTCACGATTCAAGTGGTACCGAGCGCGTTCGGACTGGACACCTATTATGGCACTGGAAACGGTCTGATCACGGCAACTGACGCCCAGACCGGCGCTCTGTTCAATTACACCAGCTCAGCGGCTCCTGGCGAGATCATTACGCTATGGGGCACTGGGTTGGGCTCCGACCCGGCGGACAGCGATACGGTGTTTACTACGACGCCGCACGCTGTGAATCAGGGCTCAGTACAGGTATGGATCGGCGGGGCCCAGGCAACAGTCGGCTATGCCGGATCCTCTGGATATCCGGGCCTGGATCAGATCAACGTGACTATACCAGCGGGTTTAACGGGTTGCAATGTTTCGATCGTGGTGGTCGTAAACAACGTTGCTTCCAACTTCGCGACGGCTCCCATCAACCAAGGGGGCGGAACATGCAGCGATCCGGTGTTCGGGATCAGCGGCTCTCAATTGACCTCGCTGAGCGGAAAAACAAACGTGAAGAGCGGGGATGTGTTCCTCGGCCAGTTCATTATGCCGAATACGAACGGATCAGGGACGATTACCGAAAACCTTGCGTCGGCCGACTTCCAGAGCGTAACGGGCTCTTACTACGGTGCGGCGAGCGGTTCGGTATCGATAGGCAGTTGCATCGTGACTGAGGTGTATTCGTCGACTGGCGGCAGCACTGTTACCTCAACCGGCCTGGATGCCGGGACCGTTTCACTGACAGCGCCGGACGGGAGTAATTACACCTTGACGACCATCCCGATCTTGCCGGGCTTCTACAGCGCGATGCTCTCGGCGTCCGCTATTCCTTCGTCCGGCGGAACAGGTACGTTCAGTTGGACCGGTGGATCGGGAACAAACTTCGTGGGCGCATCCTCAGCGACCGTAGTTCTTCCCAATCCGCTGCTGAGCTGGACCAATCAGTCCGCGGGAGCAACCGTCACGCGTTCGCAAGGGGTCCTGGTGACCTGGACCGGTGGCGCTCCGGGAACTTTGGTCTACATCTCGGGTTCCTCGAGCTCCAACTCGGCCAACGGCAGCTTCGTTTGCTATGCACCACAGAGCGCGTTGCAGTTCACCGTTCCTTCTTATGTTTTGGATACTCTTCCGGCCGGCAAGGGGACCTTGGCAGTAGAGAACATCACGCAGTACAAGACTTTTTCGGCGCCGAATCTAGATATTGGCATTGCGTTCGGCTTTACTGGGATTCTGATAAACAACACTTACCAGTAAGTCGAACGCCTTAGAACTCCGGAGCAAATGCGCGGGTCGGCCAAGGTCCTCACCGGCCCGCGCAATTTTGTAGGCGCCCGCCCGGCGAACTCACTTTGTTACACGTCAGCTTCGATGGCAGCCGGCTTGCTCGTTTCAGCCGCGGAGGAGCCATGCGACCACAATTACGTAAAACTTTCCTTTCTAGCGCCGCCGTACTGGTGTTCTTTGCCGCTTCGGCCATTGCCGCCAACCATCACAGCCTCAACGGAACTTGGAAACTGATTCCCGACCGGAGCGACTTCGCCGGTGGGACCATGGTCCAATCCGCCAGCATTACGATTAACGACCGCGAGCATAACATCTCCATTTCGCGGAATTTCACATCGGAAGGCGAAAACACGACAGCTTCTTTTACCTTCGATACCGACGCTCGGGAAAACTCGACCATTCATCAAGGCGCCTCTTTCAAGAGCAAAGCCAAATGGGAAGGTAATGTTCTGAAGGTCACGACCACGCGGACCAATGGTGTTGAGATGGAGCGCTACAGCCTGCAGCCCGATGGGACGCTGATGATGGTCATCGATCGGCCGGACCATCGTACGCTCACGCTCTACTTCCAACGCCAGTAATCGACACTGCAAGCATCGAGCAGATCGGCAAGATGGACCATGAAGGAATGGTGTTGCCATCGAACTTGAACCATCGCAGTTTGTGCGTAGTGCGGCTTTCGACGCTGGCACCACTGGGAAGTGTGGTCGCGTGTGTGGCACCGACTGGATCGCCACGACCGGCTTACCCCGCGTATACGCGCCGTGCATCGTGCGGTACCTGAGCACGCATCAGGCCAGGAGCGCGACTGAAATTAGACTCGAAACGCCAGGGATATTTATCAAATCCCAGCTCCGAGGAGCGCATATGGTATGATTCCCATCAGCCTCACCCACCACAGCCGATCCGGCGAGCAATTTCGTCAGCCGGATACCCCCTGCGCGTTGAGTTAACCACCCACAAGGAGTAACGAATGTCAGATCAAAACAAAGCTGTCGTGCGCCGGATTATCGAAGACTACTGGAACAAGAAGAACCCAGCGCTCGCGGGCGAGTTGTTCGCTGCGGACTGTTCCTTTCATATTCCCGACGGCGATCTCCCAAAAGGAGTGCAAGGCGTGGCGCAGCTTTACGGTGTTTATGCAACCTCGTTCCCGGATTTTCGTTTGACGATTGAGGACACAGTTACAGAGGCTGACCGCGTGGCGGTCAGCTACAGTTTCACAGGCACCCACAAGGGACAATTGGGCGCGGTACCCGCATCGGGCAACCGCGTCACCTTATCTGGAATCGCGATATTCCGTTTGGCGAACGGCAAGGTTAAAGAAGCACGGATGGTGTGGGACAGGTTAAGCCTACAGCAGCAAATCGGGGCTTTGCCGATGGCGAGCGGCAAAGGGGCTTCGTAGATCCGGCGTGTGGACGTTTATCAACTAGGGGATGCGGCACCCACCCTCGGGACGGCGCTCGACCGGCACGCGAAGCGGTGAGCTAATAGAGGCTCTCTATAAGATAGAGGTTCTCGCGAAGCCGAATCTCACCGGAAAACTTCGCCTGGGTGGCCGATCCCGCCCGACTGGACCTCCCGGAACAGAGTCTGAACCCCGCTTAATCCCGTTCCCGGTCCCCGTCACCCGGCGCGGGGCACGTCCACTGCGGGCGGCGCTACGGTATCTGTTGGTCTCAGTTGTATCGCACCGGGCCGTTCCCAGCGCTGTTCGGTTTTCCGAACAAATACCGCAATTCCGCTCCCTGGCATAGTTTTCAGGCTATACTTCCTCTCGGGGTTTCCTTCGCGGACCCCAAGGCTCAGGCGTCGTCCGTGAGCCAGCGGCGAATCCTGCTATCGCTTCGCCCGCTTCCTTAGCGGATATTCCGCAAGAAACCGCACACGGCAGCTCGACGAGAGTATCAACGATGCCTCACAATCATCTCTACGAAACAATCATGCTATTCCTGGGCGGTGTTGGGTTTGGAATATACCTCTACGAATTGCGCCGGTTGTACAACCACAGCCACCCTCCGTCGATCGACCGAGCGGCGCGACGGGCCAAGACCACTCAAGCGAAGAAACAACACGCGACGCGTTCCGTCTAAACCGCGTCGAAGCGACGGTTGGTTCCAGGCGAATCTCTAGCAAGTCGGAACGTTGTTCGCGCCTTTTGCCAAAAGGTTGTAAGTTGTCCTGGCGATCCCATGCTCCATCGCGTACCGCGTCAGTTCCGCTGTGGTGTACAAATCCAGCTTGGCCATAATTGCCATCTTGTGAAACACCGCCGTTTTGACCGAGAGTTTCAGCACATTGGCAATTTCTTTGGCCGTGCAGCCTTCGGAAACTAGTTGCAAGACTTCTCGTTGCCGGGACGTGAGCGTCGGTCCCAGCGCAGGCTCCCGGACGGCTTCGATTACTCGATTTGCCACCATCGGCGTGACGTACGTACGCCCCGCCAACACGCGCCGAATCGCGATCACCAATTCTGCAATCGCACAACGTTTCAGCGCGAAGCCGCTGGCCCCTGCGCGAAACGCTTCGACGACGTATTGTGGTTCGGTGTGCACGGTGACGATTATCACCTTCGTCGCTGGTGAAATCTTGCAGAGACGCCGCGTGGCTTCGATGCCGTTGAGCAACGGCATAGCGATGTCTACCAAGGCGATGTGTGGCTTTGACACCGCCACCGTATCGACAAGCTCTCGTCCGCTTCCAACCGTCGTCACAGATTCAAATTCACGTTCAAGTAGTGTTCGAAGACCCTCTGCCATTAACGTATGGTCTTCGGCGATCAAGACTCGGATTGTTCGATCCGGCGCGGCACGATTCACGAAGAGAAACCCGTTATACTTACTGAGCCAGCCACCAACTGGGTTATCGGTTTCTATCTTGGCTCCAGCGCGTTGGACGGCACTGCTCGGACAACGATAGGAGTCTTCATGCGATACGTCACCGGATGGAATTGTAATCGGGGCATTCTGACCATCATGAGCCATGATCGCCAGCGTATACCCACTCGATTCCTAGAGTCGCTGCTCAAAAAATCGGAACTTCTCCCGGACGCGGACGAACAGGTGTCCTTTCATCACTTATCGCGATCCGAAAGTCAGCCCGAAAACGAATTAGGGATTCCTTAGTTCAAGTCGTGGATGGACCGCTGGACGGCAACAGGCTCCTGGATGTCGAGTGGGACGGAAAGATGGTCATGATGTTCACTACGGACCTTCGTGAGCGCGGTGAACGGCTAGGCACGGCTACGGAACTATGAAATTACTAATGACTCATCGAATGCCCTTGGAGCCATGCGCTGAACGCGCACGGCTTTGTTGATGTTGCCAACCCAAATGACTTACTAGGACGCCGTTTGTGTGTGAAGAAAGAGACCGACTGTTTCACGAGTACAATAGCGCTGTGCTCGAAGTTTCACAAGCTGTTGGAGCGCTCGCTGATCTAGCTGGAAGCGCATCGGGTTCGGACTATGAATTACTCAGCCACGAAAAGGACAGGGCCAAGGCGCGGCTGAAAAATGCCCGTTCTGCCTATGAGCGCCACATCACCGAGCACGGTTGCGGCGAGCCAACCACGGCTTCCGAGTAGATCCGCCGTCCCAGACAGGAGAACGTGCTTGATCCGCTTCGAAGTATGACGCCTTTCCGAGATTTTCGCGCTTCGGTCTTCGCGGCGTGGGCATGGCTCGTCTTTCCTAGTGAATTTACTAGAGTTGCACCACTGCGGCAAACTCTGCTAGGGTTAACTCTCCACCATGATCCTTGTAGTTGACGACGATCCTACGGTCCTCGATCAAGCCCAGCAGATCCTGAACCGTGAGCGTCAGGTTTTCTTGGCATTAGATGCGGCCCGTGCATTGGAACTATCCGGCAATCTTGGGTTCTCTGTGGCCTTGGTAGACCTGGATCTGCCGGGTGGGGCCGGATTTGATTTGATTAAAACCCTGCGGCGGAGTGTTCCCGATCTTCAAATCATTGCAATCACCAACGCGATATACAGTCTCAGTGCTGAAGATGCTCAGAAACTCGGAGTCGTCGAAGTCCTAAAGAAACCGATTACTCCGGACTGGAAGCCGATCGTCGAGCGCATTCGGGCAAGACGCGTTGGTTCCTAGAATCATCTCCACAGGAAACTGGCAATTCATCTAGGTTACAAACAGCACGTGAAGATGTAGAATCGGACTGGAAAAAGACCTTCACAGGGGTTTCTCGATTGTCTGCATGTGGCCGTCCTCTTGGGGGACTGCGTGACTACTAAATACACGTCGGAACTCTGAACTGGCGGCTTATACTAGGAGGCGTGATCGTCGAGGAACCCTTTTTCTTCCGCCCGCTATGGCGGGTAGTAGCATCTGTGAAATGAGCTCCTTCGGTGCCAGGAGATCACCCATGCCTGACGATCCAATCTTGAACCAACCCCCCTCGAAGCGTGCCAATCGAAAGCTGTGGATGGTAACGGCGATCACGGGAGGGTTGATTCTAGTGATAGCGGTTGTGTCGTGGGTGATTCTGCACGTTCACTAACGGGAAGTAGGCATCGTCTGTTCGACCGACGACGCAGCCGGTGCGAGTGAGGCTTCGTGTCCTGAAACAAAAAACCCGACCTACCCGGCGAATGTTCAGGTGACCACCGGATAGATCGGGGCAGCTCAGTATGGACCTGCGAAAGTGTTCGACGCCGGGAAATCACGGAACGTTTCTCACATGCGTCCACAAGCGCTCCTACCCGTCGTCCGTACTGGTGTTCTTCTGTAGCAGTATCACTCGATCCTGAAGTGCAAACCGAAGAATCAATTTCGTCGTAAGATCGCGATAGTACCACACGCCATCAATCTTTCGTGCATCGTCGTAGACGAAACCACGATAAGTTACGCTCCAGGACTCCGCACTGTCAGCAAGTGCTACACTGCGCGTATGCGCAGACTTCTGATCGTTCTCGCTCTGTCCGCATTGGCCCTTTATGCTGCCGATATCTCCGGGACCTGGGCGGCTGCGGTTCGATTAGACGCGGGCAGCGGTACGGCTACCTTCGTCTTCAAACAGGCCGGTGACGCGTTGACCGGCACGTACTCGGGCGCGCTTGGAAATGCCGACGTCAAAGGAACGGTGAAAGGCAATCAAGTGGAGTGGTCGTTCGACAACGCCGATGCCGGCAAGATCAGCTATAAAGGTACACTCGAAGGCGCCACCATGAAGGGAACGGTGGAGTACGGGCAGTTAGGCGCGGGGACCTTCACAGCCGAGAAGAAATAGGAACCTTCAGCCCGCTGGACGAAGGGAAGATGACCGAATACTGGAAACGGTGGGAAGGTCAGGTGATAGCTGACGCGTTCCCCTTGCGACAGTACTTGGGAGGCGACGAAGACCACGCCGTCTTCCTCACTGAGTACGGACAACCTGCGCCACAGAAGGCCGCCATCAAAATCGTTCTCGGGCCGCCGGAAAGCATCGAGTCGCAACTTTCCCATTGGCATCTGGCGTCGAAACTATCCCATCCCAATTTATTGCGAATCTTTAGCAAGGGCGGCGCGAAATTGGGCGAGACGCCGCTGGCTTATCTAGTGATGGAGTACGCCGATGAAAGTCTGGCGCAAGTGATTCCAGTGCGGCCACTCAGTCCGGATGAGGCGCGCCAGATGCTGGAGCCTGCTCTCAACGTGCTGGCATACCTTCACGGTGAGGGGTTCGTGCACGGGCACTTGAAGCCCGCAAAAATCATGGCGAGCGGGGAGTGTCTGAAGCTCTCGAGCGCCGCCCTGTGCCGAATCGGGGAATGTCCGCCCACAATCCCGGATGCTTACGCGCCGCCGGAGGGGACCGCATCGCCGGCCGGCGACATCTGGTCGCTCGGCATTACGTTGGTGGAAGCGATGAGCCAGCATCCTCCCGTCCGAAGCCAGGGAACCGACCCGATCGTTCCTGAGAGCCTCCCGCAGCCCTTTCTTGAAATCGCTCGTCAATGCCTTCGCTCTGACCCGAAGGCCCGGTCAACTGTCGCTGACATCTCCGCTCGCTTGCAGCCGCCGGCTAAACCTCCGGCTCGGCGTCCGATGCTCAAGTGGGCCTATGCGCTGGCCGCCACGGCCGGATTGGTGCTGGCCGCCTTTGTAATTGCACCCCGGCTGATCGACCGCCGGGAGCCGGTCTCTCCGGCCGAGCCCTCGCAGATTCCAAAGGCCTCGGCGATTCAGCCCGCTCAGCCCGCACCCGCTCAACCCGCACCGAAAGCGCCGGCGCCGCCTCGAGCGGCTGTTCGAAATGAGATTATTCAGCGCGTTTTGCCGGAAGTACCCTCGCAAGCCCGTCGAACAATCCAGGGCAGAGTGAAGGTCAGCGTTCGCGTTCGTGTTGACCCATCCGGCAACGTGGCCGAGGCGAACCTAGATTCCGCCGGGCCGAGCAAATACTTCGCCCAACTAGCTCTCCAGACCGCGCGGCGTTGGAAATTCGCACCTATGCCCGACGCCGATCCCGGCCGCCCGCGCGAATGGGTCTTGCACTTTGAATTCGAAAGAACGGGCACAAAAGTTGCGCCCGTTAGGAGAGCCACGTAGTCTTACGGATTCGGTCCCACTGGAAAATTGGTTGGCAGTCCAGCGGTAATGGCTGTGGCCGTCGCGTCGCATGTAGGATGGCCAAATCCACTGGGGCTGGGCGACGTCGTAAATCCAGGCAAGGGCGGCGGCATGTCGTTGATCATATTGTCCGTGTTCAAAGCCCCTACTCCGGCCGGCACATCATCGAAGTTCAGCGCGTGGCGCGTTTTCCAGGCGATGATATGGTCGGTACAGGATGTGTCGCCGCTGACGCCCAGAGCACCCACCAATACCCCGGTCCTGTTATAGAGTGCGAGCCCGCCGCCGAAAACGTTGACCCCGCCGATCTTGCGCCCCACCATTGGATCGTTCGTCTGGCCATAGTTCGCGGAATTCCCATCATAAGCAGCATCAGTGTCGACCGGATTACTCTCCTGCAGACCGAATAACGTGCCGCCAGGCTGCACCGCTGCGTACAGATTGGCCGTGGACAGCGCGAATCCCGGCAGGCTAAAGGCGTTCGCGGTGTTGGCTTTTTGCGCGGAAATGACCCGGCTGCCGGGCCACTGCGATTGCCGATCGGTGCCGGTGAACACTACCGCGCAAACAATCCCATCGCGATCCACGATGGTCCCCCACATGTTGAAACCCAAACCGCCGTTCACGCTCTTGGCTGCCGGCGCGACGCTCTTCAAGGCGGTCTTCAGCGCGCTGTAACTCGGCAGCTCGTTACACGAGTTTTGATTGTTACCTTGATCATTTCCACCCTTATCGTCGGCCAGCACAACTCCGGCCGCGAGCACACCTGCCACCATGGCCATGTGCCCAATCAGAACGATTCGTTTTCTCATACAGCCTCCTTTGCCAGGTCTTTCCTGGTTGCCTGGCCCAAACCTTCTAACAGGTGCTCGGTGATGCGCGCAATGTCCCGGACCGCCGCATCGAACGCGGCTTGATTGGCCTTGGACGGTTTATGGAAGCCGCTCACCTTGCGCACAAATTGCAAAGCGGCGGCGGAAATCTCCTCCGAAGTCACGAGAGCGTCGTTGCGGCGTAGGACTTTAATGCTGCGGCACATAGATTGTCGCATTATCCTACAATCCCGGTGACTTCCGATAGCGCGGAATTTTCACCGCTATATCAATTACTTCCAGGAATCCAACCCGCTGCCCGTCCGCTAACGCGCGCTAAGCTCAAGCCGAGCAGTTATGTCAGAGCGTTCCCACAGAATCGACCAAACCCAGGCGCTGCTCTATCATGCCCGCGCCGCCACGCCGTTCTGCTCCGAAGACGGCGAGCCCTGTGCCAGCATCCCGTCGACCGTCGACTCCCGACGCGTGCTCGCTCTTCGTTCCGCCTCATTTCGTGACTGGCTCACCGCCAACTTCTACAGCGAGTACGAGACTGCGCCTTCCGTCACCGCTTTCCGCGCTGCGCTGCGGATGCTGGAAGCACGAGCACGGTACGGAGAGATGCCGGCTCAAAAGGTTGATCGCCGGCTCAGCTTTGAAGGCGATCCCTTCACGCCCTCGAGAATCATTCTCGACCTAGCCAACTCCGAGGGCGAAGTTCTCGAAATTTCGTCTCAAGGCTGGCAGACCACGGGCAACTTACGTCATCCGTTCCATCAGTCGCCGACCGCCCTTCCACTGCCGTGTCCTGATTCGTCGCTATCTTCGCAACCTCTGGAACAGTTTGCCGAAATCTTTCGCCTCACCGCGGCCAATCGCACTCGCGCGTTCACCTGGCTGGCCGCCGCTCTCCGGCCCGTCGGACCTTATCCTGTACTGGTGCTCCGTGGCCCGGCCGCCAGCGGAAAATCTGTACTGGCTCGTGCTCTGCGCGCCCTGATCGATCCCTCGACAGTGCCGCTGCGGCGCCTGCCCGCGCGCTATCGCGAACTTCTCCAGTTGGCCCTCCAAAACTGGATATTGGTCTTCGATCAGGTGTATCGCGTGCCATCCAAAATGTCGGAAGCGCTGTGTGCGCTCTCATCCGGCGATGCTCTGGAAATCGCGCGCGCCGCGCGGCCACTGATCCTGATTACACCGACCGACGAAACGCGCACTTGTTGGAGTCCATCGCGAAATCTTTCCAATCGCACTATAAAAATCGATCTGCCACCCATCACCGCGTTGCGCCCGGAAGCTTCGCTATGGGGGCAGTTCCAGGCACTGCGGCCAGGCATACTGGCGACGCTTGCCACCGCGGTCGCGACTGCACTCGGCCACATCCGCGAGATCGATCTTGGCAACGTGGCCCGCTTTCCCGATTGCGCGGCCTGGGCCGCCGCGGCCGCTCCGGCGCTTGCCCTGGACCGATCCGCTATCGTCGACGCATTTGCCGATTCCAGCTCCATGTGGGCCGGCTCCGATCCGCTTCACGAGGCCATCCTTGAGTTCCTTCGCGATCATGGCGCTTGGACCGGTAGTGCCACCGAGCTGCTCAGCCAGCTCCGCGAGATCGCCCCGCTCGCCGACCTTCCAGCCACGCCCAAAGGCCTGTCGCAGGCGCTTCCGCGGATCGACGGCATCCTGGTCGCGCGGAAACGCGACTCGCGAGGCGATCGCATGCTCAGCATTCACCTCGCTTCCGACATATCCGCCAAAACCGCCCAAAATTAGGGCCGCCCAATTTTGAGCTGGCATTTTCCCTAGGCGCAGAATGGGCGTTGAGTTGCACGCTAGTAACGTGTGACCGACTTTTGGAGCACGTTACGCAAGCGTTAGAGAGGAGAGACTATGTCGCTGATACTTTTTATTATCCTGATCGTGCTGCTATTGGGGGCCCTTCCCGCGTGGCCTTATAGCAGAGGTTGGGGTTACTATCCGAGTGGTGGTCTGGGACTAGTGGTCCTGATCCTGATCATTCTTCTATTGATGGGTCGTATCTAGTATCGACCGGGCCGCATTTGTAGGCAAAATCTTCAAACTGCGGGAGGATTTGCCTTCGCCACTATTGATCTTTGTGTTCCGATGCGGCCACGGTTGGCGCCGGCTCGACCGGTTTGTCGTCCGTCGGCCGCAATTTGCGTAAGATATCGGTGACGTAGTTGAGCGTTTCCGGAATAGGCGGAATGCCGCCCTCCTGATCCACCCGCCCCGATCCGGCATTGTAAGCGCTCAACGTGAGAGTCAGATCGTTATCGTACTTTCCCAGCAGTAGCTTGAGTAGCTTGGCTCCGGCCTCTACATTCTGCTTCGGATCGAATGGGTCTTGAACGTTGAACTGTTCGGCGGTGGCGGGCATCAGTTGCATCAGGCCCTCGGCGCCGCGGAACGAGATCGCACACGGCCGCGCGGCGGACTCTTCTTCCACTACGGCTTTGATCAGTTCAGAACTCACATTTTCTCTTTGCGCGGCTCCGGTAATAATGCCGTTGAGCTGCTCGGCAGGCAAGGGGTCGCACTCCGCCAGCAGTCCGAGGCCGATCGGCGGCGCCCCGGTAAAGAATGAGGGCCCGGCCATACTCGCGGCAGCCATCTTTGCAGTGGCGACAGCCTGTGCGCGTACCGATGCTCGCTGTTGAGCGAGCGACGCCGCCATCGCCGCGTGCACGCTACCCTCGAAATTCGGAGTCGTTTGAGCGTACGCGCCTGCGAGGCACAATAGCGCCAGCTGGAATTTCATGGCTACACCGCGATCGAGCCGCTGGGCGGATGGGTGGGATCGTAGACTTGAGAGCCGTTGCTAAGGCCAGGCGCTGCCGCAACCGGAGTCTGGAAAGCGGAAGGCACCCAGGTGTAGCCCATGTCCTGCCGCAAGGTTGTGACCTTGGAGGGATCCCAACCCCAGACCATGATCGGAGTATCAATCTGATAGCCGGAAGCAGCCAGTTGTGCGGCGGCGATCGACCGTTGCGTTGGGTCGTCAATGTTTTGCAAAGCTTGGACGGCGGGCGGTTGGCTGGCCCAGTAGGCGGCGTCGAAGGACAGTACTGGGTCCTGAGAAGCCAGCGTGCCGTCGTTCGATTGGGCCGGCGCCGGCGTCGCGCTGGCAGCTTCTGCGGCGGCGGTGAACGGCGTTTGTGCATTGCCACTCACGATCGGCGCTATCGACAGATTCACTGTATTCGGATTGATGCCGAACTGCTGCAGGGTGCTGCTCAGGGCCGCTGAAAGCTGGCTTTGAAAACTGGCGCCGTCAGCCTGGCCGGACGCATTTATCAGCGTAGGCTGGTCGGCCGTGTTGATTGAAAATGGCGAAACGCCGTTGAGTTGAATCATGATTCTTTACTCCTGATATGAATTTGCACTCCCATTTCGTAACTCACGAGATTGCCTTGGCGCCCATCAGCTTGTAGATGTAGGCTAAAATTTCGGCCACCGCGCGATATAGATGCGGCGGAATCTGCTGCCCCACCTCCACGGACTTGTACAAAGCCTGCGCCAGCGGTGGATTCTCTATTAACGGGACCTGGTGTTCCATGGCCAGCGCGCGAATACGCAAGGCCAGGTAATTCTTGCCCTTGGCAACTACGACGGGCGCGGACATCATTTCGGGTTGATAGCGGATGGCGACCGCGTAGTGGGTCGGGTTCACGACCACGGCGGTTGCGGTCTTGATTTCGTCCATCATCCTGCGGCGGCGCGCATCGCGTTGCAGGCGACGGATGCGCATCTTGATTTGCGGGTTGCCTTCGGTGTCTTTCAGCTCGTCGCGAACTTCCTGCTTGCTCATTTTCATCTGCTGGTTGAATTTGCGGTGCTGGCGGAACAGATCGATCATTCCGAACAGCAGAAAGAAGGCCACCGCCTTCCACAGCAGGTCGAGACAAAGCGCCCGCATGGTCCCGAGCCCGACTTGCAGGCTGGCGAGCGGAAGCGCCAGCAGGAGGCTGGCATTCTTGACGACGATCCAGTAAATCAGTGCGCCGAATACAATTACCAGCGCCACCGCCTGAATAGCCGAGGCGAAGCCTTTCTGCGGGGCCGATTTCAGCTTCGAAATGGGGCTGAAGTTTACAGGCTTTGGCATCAGCCGATGGAGGCTGAAGGAAAACCGCGTGGAAACGAGCTGGAACAACACTCCTGTCGCTACCAGAACCGCGCTGCTGGCTAACAATGGAAATATAGTTTGCGCGAACGCCTGATGAACTACTTCCACCAGTGTGGCGTCCCCCATATCGGGGCGAAACGCCTGCCGGAACACCGCTCCCGCGGCATCTTTGAAACCGGCGAACATCTTCGGCCCCATCTCGCCGAGCAACACGACAAATACCGCGAATTGCAGGCCGCTGACGAAATCCTTGGAGGAAGGAAACTGGCCCTCGCGACGGGCTTTGATTAGTTTCCGCGGTGAGGGTTTCTCTGTTCGGTCGCTGGAGCTCGGCATATTGGATCGCGCGTGTAATCAAAATCCAAGGACCTTAGCGAGAGCGCCGAAAGCGACGCCGGCGGACTGCTGGTAGATTTTGGGGACCAACAGAATCAGAAAGCTCAAAGCAGCCAGCGATGCCACCATCTTGATCGGGAACGCGAGCGCGACCAATTGCAATTGGGAATTGAGCCGGCCCAGAAGCCCGATCGATAGGTCGATCAGGAACATCAATGTCATCACCGGAAGCACCAGCCGCAGCCCGGTGGAAAAGGCGCTGGAGCCGAGCATCGCCACTGTCTCAACACCCGATCGCGACAGTGGCAACGATCCGGGAGGGTGAGTTTGTAGGCTGTGGGCCAGAATCTCGAGCAGCCGGCGGTCGAGCCCCAGGGCGAAGAAAAGCAGGCCCGCGGTGAGCTGAGCGACGACGATGAGCACGGTGGAGTCAGCTTCCGTATTAGGATCCACCATGGCGGCATAAGAGAAGCCGGCCTGAATGCTGATCGCTTGCGCAGCTACATAGACGCCTTCGATGATGAACGCCACGGCTAGGCCCGCGGCCAGCCCGATGGCTGCTTCCACGAATATCCAACCACTGACCTGCACGACCGTGGCCGGAACAGGCTCCACTTTGGGCCATAGCGGGAATAGAGCAAAGGTCAAAGCCAGCGCCAGTACGATCTTGGCGGCGCTGGGTCCGTTCTTGAATGTCGGTAACGGAATAAAAATGAAGATTCCCGAAACTCGTGCCAGGACGAGCAGAAACCCGTACAGTAACGAGGCTGGGAGTACTGGATTACCGTGCATAACGCGACAGATCGCCCAGCAGAGCGATCGAGTAAGCCGAAATCTGTTTCAGCATCCAAGGCATCAGGAGCAGAAAGCCGAATAAGAACGCGGCTAATCGCGGGATGGTGCTGAACGCCGAGTCCTGCATCGAGGTCGCAATCTGAATAATGTTGACGACGATCCCCACCGCGAATCCGATCAACAGCAAGGGAGCGCAGAGCACGACCGTGGTCCAGAAGGCCTGGCTGATAAGATGTACGGCAAAATCGGGACTCATGGGTTCCTCAATAGAAGCTCTTCATCAGGGAGCCGATCACCAGATTCCAGCCGTCTACCAGAACGAACAGAAGGATCTTGAACGGCGCGGAAATCATAACCGGCGGCAACTGGATCATACCGATGGAGAGCGTGACCGAAGCCACGACCAGATCGATAATCAGGAAAGGCAGGAACAAAACCGCCCCGATCTGGAATCCGGCTTTCATTTCGGAAAGAATGTAGGCCGGAACCAAAACGCTCAGATCGAGATCCGCGGGCGTTCGGGGCGCAGCCGACTTGGAGATCTCGAGACAGGTTTTGATATCTTTTTCGCGCGCGAAACGCAGCAAGAAAGCTTTGAGAGGTTTAGACCCCTCGTCGAAGCCTTGCTGCCAGGCGAGCTGCCCCTTCTCCACCGGCTCCCAGCCGCGATGGTAGATGTCCATGACCACGGGCTGCATGATCAGGAACGCAAGAAATAGAGCAAGACCGATGGTGACTTGATTGGAAGGAGTGGTTTGAGTGCCTAGCGCCTGTCGAAGGAAGTGCAGAACGATGATAATCCTGAGGAACGGGCTGACCGACATGACCACTGCCGGAAGCAGCGTCAGCATGGTGAGCAGAATGACGATCTGCATGGGCGTGCTGAGATTCACGCCGCCTTTTGCGGTAGTCGCGCCGAAGACCGGAATCACGGGATCGGCCGGCGCGGCCCACGCGGACCCGGCCGCTAACAGCAAGAGCAAGACTGCGACGATTCGGATCATTGGGAAAGGCGAGCCAGATCCTGGCCGAAGGAGGGGGCTTGATCCTTGAGAGCGGGCTCATGGAGAAGTGTGCAGCCGGACGGCGCGGTGCCGATCAGCAGAACCTTGTCGGAGACTCGCACCAGATGCAAGGCATGCTGAGGCGTGAGCGGAACGCGCTCCAGCACTTCCACGCGGCGCCCGTTGCCGCCACGCCGCGGGGAGATATTCAACGAAGCCAATCCGCGGCGCTTCAGAAACCAAAGCAGTGCGCCCAGCAGCGCGAAGACCGCCAGCACCATCGCGATTTGTTCAGCTAATTCCATTGCCGCCTGAGGATGCTTTTGTGTTTTCACTGAGCCGGGTGATTCGAATGGACAACGAATCCTCCACTACGACGATGTCGGCCGCCGCCAACTCGACGCCGCCCACTTGCAGCGCCACCGGTGCGCCGGCGGGGTGATCGGTTCGCAGCACGGCACCTTCGCGAAGCTCGAAGATTTCGCCGATCGTCATGACCAGGCTCCCCAGCTCGACCTCGGCCGGAAAGGGCAAATCCTCGAAGCGCTGTAATGCCTGGGAAGCGTTCATCGGTTAGTGGATGAGAGAAATCAGGTCTTGAACGATTTGGTCCGTGGTTGAAATAACACGGGAATTCGCCTGGTAGGCGCGTTGGTAGACGATCAAGTTCGTGAACTCGGACGCGATGTCTACCGTGGAAGACTCCAGCGCTCCGCCTTCAATAGATCCGCGCGAGCCCGTGCCGGCCGTTCCGACAACCGGTGTGGCGGTGCCGGCGCTCACCTGGAAATTGTTATTGCCGACGGATACTAGCGTCTCGGGATTCGAGATGCCGGCCAGCGCCACTTGAGCGAGCACCAATGAGGTTCCATTGGAGTAATGGGCGAGCACTTGGCCATTGGTATCTAGGCCCACCTGAGTCAATTGGGCGGCCGCGACGCCATCCTGCGTACTGCCCGACAGGGCCGACGCCGAAGAATATTGCGTTACAGTGGACGCGCCGGTAGCGGAGTATAGATTCCAGTTAAGATTGAGGTCCGCCGCTCCGTCCGCCAAGCCCGTGATTGCAACCGCCACTGGGCTTCCCGCCGCCGGAGCCGTTAGCTGCCCCTGCGCGTTGAATGTGAGATTGCCCTTGGCCACCGAGGACGGAGTTCCGGCTTTTCCAGAGGCCAGGTCTTCACCGGGAATGGTGACGTTGTAGCTCCACGCATTGGGACCGGTCTTGGTAAAGTCAACCGTTAGCGTATGGGTGCCTCCCAGAGAATCGACCACTTGGATGGGAGACGAAAAACTGCCGGTGGTGGGATCTCCGACCACGGCGTCCGAGTTCAGGTTCATGTCGAGCGAGAACCGCGTGGTTGGTGAAGGGGTTACCAAGGCATTACTGGGCACGACAATATTTCCGACCGGTCCGGTGGTATTCAAGACGCCGCCAGTAGCAGTCCAGCCTTGCACTTTTTCCCCGGTGGCGGTTTCGAGAGTACCATCGGCGGCGAGTTGAAAATTGCCCGCTCGAGTGTACTCAGTGGAACCCGCGCTATTCTGGACGACGAAGAATCCGTTGCCTTGAATCGCAGCGTCGAACGCACCCGAGGTGAGCTGAATGGATCCCTGCAGGAACTGCCGTTCGGTGAGGGGCGCGGAAACTCCTTCGCCGACCTGCGAGGTACCTTGTCCGATTTCTTGCGCGATCAGGTCCGTGAACTGCGTCGAAACATCCTTGAAACCTACCGTGTTCAGGTTGGCCAGGTTGTTCCCTACGACGTTCAGAGCGGTTGTGGCCGCGTTGAGTCCGGTTAAAGCTATTGAAAAGGCTCCCATTTTTTTTCTCCGTTTTATTGCAGTACTGGATTATTAGTGATGTTCGAGATCGTCGCTGGTAGTGAAGCCGGCGTCGAAATCGGTGTTACCGGTGTTGTCGGGGTTGTTGGCGTCGTCGGCGTGGACGTTGGAGTCGACGCGTCTGTCACCAATGTCTGAACTCCCTGGTTGATGCCGAGCAATTGCTCGAGTTGACTGAAGGACACCAATTGCCCGACGAATTGCGTGCTGTCAGTTGGGTTCATCGGATCCTGATTCTGGACCTGCGCCATGAGCAACTGCAGAAACGTGCTCTCGTTGGTGAGCGAGCCAGGCGCATTGGGGTTAATGATGCTGGATGACGAAGTGGATGGCGTGGACGTCGTGGGCGTAGGGGCCGTCACTGGATTTGCGGCAATGGCGGGGACGTTTAATACATGCATTAGCTCTTACCTCCTGGTGCGCCGGCGGCGCCGGACGTTTTTTGTTCAAGTTCGTCGCGCCAGAGTTCTGAATTGGGTCGCCGGTCGCGTTGCGGCTGGCGGCCGTCTGGCGTGAATTGGTGTTGTTGCTGCTGGCTGGAAGCGTCGCGGCCGCTCTGACGCGAATCGTGCTGGTTATCCGTGTTGGCTGCCAACACCGCCGGTTTTACCATTTCTGTCTTGTAGCCCTGCCCGGTGAGTTGTGAAGCGAGGTCGCTCAGATTGGAACGAAGAGAGCTCCGGAGATCTGCGTCGGCGGCGTGCACGGTGACATTGATCGTGCCCATCCGGTCCACTACGCGCACCGAAGCTGTGGACTGATTCTGGCCTGCGAGCTGCAGCAGAATTTCGGTGCTCGCGGGAGGCTTGGGGATCTCGGGCAAAGTCGGCTGCACGTCCTGAATAGCGAGAGTGCGCGCCGGTGTCGTAGGAGTGGACTGGGCCGGCTGAGGCGGCAAAGCGGCCGGGCGAAGATCCAGAGCGGAAGCGGAAGAAATCTCGTGGACTGGTAGCACAATCTCCGGGGCGTCAGCTCTCTTGACGTCGGATGTCTGATTCGGGTCCTTACCGGAGGGAACCGCGGCTGGCTCGGCAGTGGTCCGGATTTCGTCAGTCGTTTGAGTCCGGCTGGGAGGAGGGGTTGACGTTCGTGTAGCTTGCACCGGCGACTGCGCATCTGTCTGCGTTAAGCGAGCCGAAAAGGCGAGCTTCTCGTCCGTCGGAGCCAGAGCGAGAGGAGCCACCGGGCCAGGCTTCGGAAGCGGCAGATTAAATCCCGGGAGAGCGGCAAAGGCGGCATCGTTACCGCCCGACTGCGTAGAAGGCTGTGCTGGGTTCTCGGTCACGTTCGCTGATTGATCCGACGCCGGCTGCTGTGAAACCTCTTGCCCCAGCGACGGAAGCGCGAACGCTAGAGGGATTCTCTGGAGAACGAGTGGGTGCGGCGTGGGAGCTGCTGTCACGTCTGTCTTGTCGTTACCGTCGAGGGTGCTTTTCTTGGATTTGCCCACGGGTGACGCGGCGGTCTTCTGCTGCGGGGCTGCGTCACTGTGTGATTCGTCGTCCGTAGGAACATTCCGGTAGACATCTTGAAAGCTTTCGCGCCGGGCCGATTGCGTACTGTCCGTAGTACTCGGAGGAGAGGTTGGGACCGATTGCGCAACCGGACCAGAAGGCGCGAGAGCGGTGAACATTACGGCGGCACTAATGCAGGTTCGCGGCCAAAAAACCAGGCAAGGTTTTCAGCGGCTTAGATCGCGGAATCGTCGAGAAATCGCCGACCGGCGACTTAGTCTCGACGAAATACGGAGGGGCGTTCTAGTGGTCATATCGCAAAAGTGAAAGCAACTTATAAGCTTTCTTTTCACGACTTACTTTGGCCGCGCACTTGCAAACGCAATAGTCACTCTATGGATCAGATTAGCATTACAGCCGCGAGCGCCATGCGGGCAAGTATCCAGTCGCTGGATTTGCTAGCCAACAACATCGCTAATAGTTCCACCAGCGGTTACAAGGGCGATGCCGAGTTCCATTCGCTGTATACGTCCGAGGCGGCCAGCGGCGACGAGACCACGCCCGCTGCCACGCTGCCCACGGTCGAGCGGCAATGGACGGATTTCGGGCAAGGTTTGCTGGAGCCGACTAATAACCCGTTCGACTTCGGGCTTTCCGGTAAGGGATTCTTCGTCGCTAGCGGCCCATCGGGACCCCTTTATACGCGCAACGGGAATTTCCACGTTTCGACGAAGGGACTGCTCGTTAACAGCGATGGTTACTCGCTGCTCGATCAGAACGGAGAACCGATCAAGGCCGAAACCACCGTGCCACTCGATGTGGCGCCGGATGGCAGTATCCACCAGCGGGGTCAGCTTCTGGGACAGTTCAAGCTGGTCAACTTCAAGGACCCGTCGGTTCTGACCAAGCAAGGGAACAATTATTTCAAGAACACCAGCGACCAGAAACCTGTGGATGCCACCGACATCGAGGTGCATCAGGGAAAAATCGAAGACGCCAACATTAGCCCGGCCAAGGGCGCCGTACGGCTCGTGAGTGTCACGCGGCAGTTCGAAATGATGCAAAAGGCGATATCGCTTTCGAGCGACATGAATCGTCAGGCGATCGAAGAAGTAGCCAAGGTTTCGTAACCGAGGATTGGAAAGTGATAGAGGAGATAGAAAATGATTCGAGCTCTTTTTAGCGCAGCCAGCGGAATGAACGCGGAGCAGTTGAACGTGGACAACATCGCGAACAACATCGCGAATGCGAACACCACCGGTTTCAAATCGCGGCGCGCGCAGTTTCAAGACTTGCTTTATCAGAATCTGATTCAGCCCGGCGCCGCCGCAAGCCAACAAACCACGGTTCCTACCGGCCTTCAATTAGGATTGGGCACCAAGGCCGTCTCCAACGAGGTTGTGTTCTCGCAAGGCGATTTCTCGCAAACGGACAATCCGCTGGACCTGGTCATACAAGGCCAGGGCTTCTTCCAGATACAGCGGGCCACCGGCGACCTGGCGTACACCCGGTCCGGGAATTTTCACTTGGACAGGAACGGCCAGGTGGTAGATGCGGCCGGCGACTTACTCAATCCACCAATCACGATTCCGCAAAACGCGACGTCAGTTACTATCGCCCCCGATGGTACGGTCAGTTATTCGCAGGTTGGACAAACGGCATCGCAACAGGCGGGTCAGATTCAGCTCGCTACTTTTGCCAATCCCTCCGGTCTGAATAGCATCGGGAGCAATCTCTTTCAGCCGACGGATGCTTCCGGCGACCCGGTGATCGGCCTGCCCGGCGGCCAGGAAGGCATTGGGCAGTTGTTGCAAGGCTATACCGAGCAGTCGAACGTGAGCGTAGTGAATGAGTTCATCAACCTGATCGTCAGCCAGCGCGCCTACGAGGCTAATTCCAAAGTAGTCAAGGCCGCCGACGACATGTACCAGCAGGTTAACAATCTCAAGCAATGACGCCCTGGCTTTTCTTGATAACGATGATGAGCCATCCCGGGTGTGAGTTTGTAAGTGGCGAGCAAATATTCGGCGCCGACTTAGCCAGGGCCTTGCCCATGTTCGCGGCTATGCCCCGGGACACGGTTATCGGCTATTCCCCCGCTCCAGGAGCGCGCCGGATTCTCCAAATCGCGGAGTTGAAACGCATCGGGGCCGCATACGGCATCTCGGTTCCGGCGGACTCGCGGGCGTGCTTCGAATGGAAGTTGCAGCGCCTCACCGAAGACGCCGTTCGCAGCGCGATTCGTGAATCCCTCAAGACTCCCGAAGCGCGCGTGGAGATTCTGGCGATGAGCAACGCGCCGGCGCCTGAGGGCACGCTGGTTTTTCCACAAAGCGGGTTGACGGCGGCCACTAACACCGATCCGTCGACGCCCGTGACGTGGAGAGGCTATATCCTCTATCAATCCCCGCGGAGATTCTCCGTGTGGGCGCGCGTGAGAATGGCGGCGACTATGACCCGCGTAATCGCAGTGAAGGGCTTGGCCGCGGGCAAACCGGTAGAAAAAGACCAGGTGCGGATCGAGACATTTGAGGACTTCCCGCTGCGGAACGACACTGTCCGGACGTTGGAGGAGGTCATAGGCCGGATGTCGCTACGTCCCGTGCGCGCTGGACTGCCGATCCGGCGAGCCGACCTGGCAGAAGCGTTTCAGGTGGAAAGAGGAGACATGGTGGAAGTGACGGTAGTATCGGGAGCGGCCCAACTGGAATTGGAAGCCGTGGCGGAAGCGTCCGGGAAGCAGGGCGACGTGATTGCTCTGCGCAATCCGAGCACTGGAAAGCTGTTTCGCGCGCGCATCGAGGCCAAGGGACGGGCCATCGTGATGGTGGACGCAGCCGGCTTGCTGGCGAGGGTGCAATGAAGACGCGCCTCTTGATCGTTCTGCTGCTGGAGATTTCGGCGTCGGCCGGCATATTCAGCAAGAAGAAAAAGCCGGAAGCAGAGACGCCTTCTCCGTTAAAGCAATACATCACGGAAGCGAACAAGAATAACAGTGCGTCGCAAGCGGCGCGAGCACCGGGCGCTATTTGGTCGTCCAACGCGATCTACACCAATTTGGGATTGGATCTAAGAGCCAGCCGTGTAGACGATCTGGTTACCATTGTCGTTATCGAAAAGGCCTCAGCCGTTGCCACCGGCGATGTAAAGACCCAGCGGACGTCCGGCGTCCAAAGTTCCATCACAGCGGCCGGAGGCATAACCAAAGCCACTGGTCCATTGGCAAATCTGGCGAAGGCCAACACCAATACACAACTGCAAGGCACCGGCGAAACCAGTCGCGGAACCACCTTAACCGCCACCGTGAGCGCGCGCGTGGTCAACGTGCTGCCCAACGGCTACCTCGTGGTGGAGGGAATCAAGCGCGTGCAAGTGAATGCGGAAAACCAGGTGATCACGATTCGTGGAGTGGTGCGGCCCGTCGATATTGACACCACCAACTCCATCCCCTCGGACCGCGTCGCGCAGATGGAGCTGCTGGTGAACGGCAAGGGGGTGATTGGAGACTCGGTCCACAGGCCGTTCATCCTGTACCGCCTGCTATTGGGCCTGTTGCCCTTCTAACATGTTGATTCGATCCAAACAAATTTTATCGATCCTTGCGGCGGTGCTGCCGGCGCTGGCCGGAACGCGTGACGTACGGCTGAAGGAACTTGTATCGCTGGAGGGAGTGCGGGACAACCAACTGGTGGGCTATGGCCTGGTGGTGGGGCTCAATGGAACCGGCGACAAGCGCCAGACGTTATTTACGGCGCAAAGCCTCACGAATATCTTGCAGCAGATGGGTGTAACGGTTCAGCCTTTGCAGATCCTCATTCGTAATACGGCCGCTGCCTTAGTCACCGCAACCCTGCCGCCTTTTGCACAACCCGGATCCCGCATTGACGCGACGGTGGCCGCCATCGGCGACGCATCCAACCTGCAGGGCGGTCTTCTAATAATGACCAGCCTGCGGGGCATCGACGGGCAAGTTTATTCAGTGGCACAGGGGCCGGTGGTAACCGGCGGGTTCGTTGTCGGCGCGGCGGGCACCAGTCAGACCGTCAATCACCCCACCGTTGGACGCCTACCGGCCGGCGCCACCATCGAGCGCCTGGCGCCTTCAGCGTCCCCGGCCAATCAGGTCAAACTGCAACTTCACCAGGCCGACTTCACGACCGCCGTGAGAATCGCTGAAGCCGTGAATCATCACTTCTCGGCCTCGCCATCCATCGCTCACGCCGACAATTCCGGCCTCGTCAGCATTGCGGTTCCGCCCAGCTTCTCATCGCGGGGCGCCGAATTCGTGGCTGAGCTGGAAGGCCTCACTGTCGAAACGGACCGGCCGGCCAAGGTCGTCATCAACGAGCGGACCGGAACGATCGTGATGGGCAAGGAGGTCCGCGTTTCACCGGTCGCTATCATGCACGGCAATCTCACGGTGGAAATTCAGACCGCTTTCAACGTTTCGCAACCGAACCCGTTGGCGACCGGCAGCACCACGGTTGTTCCACAAGTGAATGTAGAGGCCAAGGAACAGAAAGCACGCAATGTGGTCCTCAAGGAGGGCGCCACGGTGGAGGAACTGGTTCGCGCTCTCTCTTCCATCGGATCGACGGCGCGCGACATCATCGCGATCCTGCAGGCGCTACGCAGCGCGGGAGCGTTGGAGTCAGAAATACAGGTGATCTAAACAGGTTGCGCGCTGCGTGCGCTACGAGGCCACATGAATATTGAACCTACTTCTTCCATTTCCACTCTCCTTCAGCGGACGGCAGCCACCGCCAGCCGATCCGGCTCTTCCAACCCATCCAAAGTCGCCGATGCGGCCAAGCAATTCGAAGCCCTCATGCTCGGTCAGATTTTGAAAGCCTCGCATGATTCATCCGATGGCGGCTGGCTCGGAACCGGCGACGATCAGGCCGGGTCGCTGGCCGTGGAAATGGCCGAGCAGCAGTTTGCTCAGGCGATGAGCGCGAAGGGAGGATTAGGAATTGCAAAGCTGGTGACCTCGGGGCTCGAGCGCGGCGCGGCTAAAGCTGCCAAGTCCGGCTCTCCAGCCTCAAACCAGGCGACGCCGACGAGTACGGATTCGCCGCGGTAACGGGGTCCGCCGCGTGGTTGATTTCCTGGCCGCTCCCGCCTGCCTGGGTAGCGTTGGATTTCTCGATCGCTCCGGACCACCCCTCCAGCAGCGTGGTGAGCAGCCGCAAAGCCTCTTCGAGCAGTCTCTCGGACTGCTCGGCATGCGCCCGAATCAACTGGTGCTGGATATAGCCATACAGCTCGGCCAGCGTGTTGGAGTACTGTTCCTCGACATCGCGCCGCAGCGATACCCGCAGTTCCGCCAGGATCTCGATGGCTTTGTTTATGGCTTGACCTCGCGCCAGAATGTCGCCGGAGTGAAGCGCCCGGATAGCCTCGTGCACCGATTGCACGGCTCCTTCGTACAGGAGGCGCACCAGTTCCATCGGCGACGCGGTGGCAATCCGAATCGCAAGATACTCTTTTTGGCGGGTCGACGGAGTCATGTTCCGCATTCTGTATCGATGAACTTAAGAAGTTTTAGAGGAAATCCTAGCGCTTTCCCCGCATTTGAGGGGAAATTGCGTCCGCATAAGAAAAGTTGCTGAAGTATCAAGTGTTACACCCGAACCTCCGATTGTTAGTCTTAAGGTAAAACTCAAGGTGGATGACTACTGTTCGGTAGTGAGTTGTAGTGTGGAGAGAGTACTGTGGATATCCAGCGATGCGCCAGCGCTAGATACTTTCCGAGACCCAGACGACCGGAGTAAATTTCAATCGCTCTTTGCGGATAGTCTCGCTTCCGCTCTAGAGATTTTGCGGGAGAATCCGGTGCAGGCGATCCTGATTCACCTGCCGATTGGGAATTGTTCGGCCGAGGAGCTGTTAACCGAGCTTCGCAATACCGGCGAACAGGTTCCAGTGGTGGTGTACGAGCCGCATGGACTGGTCACCCGGAGCGCCGCGCTGACACTCCCGGGCGTGTTTCAGTACATCTCCCAGCCCGTGCCGCTCGAGGAACTTCGCAAGGTGTTGTTGGTTGCGCTGCGCCATCGAAGCCCGCAGGCCACATGCGTAACGAAGAACTCCGCCGCGGCGTGGAGCAATCTGCTGGTGGGTTCGAGCGCGCCCATGCGCGAAGTCATTGAGGTGATCGGCCTGGTGGGGCACCGCCGATCCACGGTTTTGATTACCGGAGAAACGGGAACCGGCAAGGAAGTGGCCGCGCGCGCCATTCACCAGGCGAGCAATCGCGCGGCGTCGAGAATGGTCGCCATTAACTGCGCTGCTCTGCCAGATCATCTGCTGGAGGCCGAACTCTTCGGCCACACCAAGGGAGCGTTCACCGGGGCGGTAAATGCACGAGTCGGACTGTTCGAACAGGCCCACCGCGGGACGATTTTCCTAGACGAAATCGGGGAGATGCCGCTGCAGCTGCAAACCAAGATTCTGCGCGTTTTGCAGGAGCGCGAGGTGCAACGCATCGGCAGTTCGGAGCCGATCCCGGTGGATGTGCGAGTGATCGCGGCATCGAACCAGAGCCTGGTCAGAGCGGTCGCCCAACGCCGCTTCCGCGAGGATCTGTATTACCGGTTGAACGTGGTGGCGCTGAAGATGCCGCCTCTCCGCGAAAGGATTTCGGACATTCCCGAGCTGGTTCAGCATTTTCTCGAGAAGGTCGCCCAGCAGGAATCCGCGGCGCCCAAGCGAATTGATCCCTCGGCGCTGGAGGTGCTGATGCGCTACGGCTGGCCGGGCAACGTACGGCAACTCGAGCATGCGCTCGAATCGGCGGTGGCGTTGAGCGGCCCTCGGTCCGCCCTGTATCCGAAGGATTTTGATCTTCCCATGGACATGCTTGCGGCCGAGCTGGATCCTTTGGCATTGCTGGACGTGCCCGAGTCGGGCATCAACTTCGAGGAACTCATGATGGGGATCGAGCGGCGGCTGCTGGAGCGGGCGCTGCAGAAATCCGGCGGCAACAAAGCGCGGGCGGCCAGCATGTTGAACATGAAACGCACTACCTTGATCTCGAAATTCAAGTCGCTCGAAGCATGCGTGTAGTTTTATTATGGCTCAGGCGCAAGCAATGACGGCCACCCCAGCGCAATCCCCCGCGCTGAATGCCACGCGTCTATCCAACTTAGGCGAACTCGGCGTCCCCATCGCGGTACTGATGATCGTGATCGCGCTTATCACGCCCATGCCCAGCTTCATGCTGGACTTCCTGATCGTGATGGACCTGATGATGTCGGTCATCGTGATGATGGTGGCGATGTACATCGGCCGGCCCGTGGAGTTCAGCGTCTTCCCCACCGTATTGCTGCTGCTGACATTGTTCCGCCTGGCTCTGAATGTGTCCTCCGCGCGCCTGATTCTGCTCAACGGCAATACCGGGACGTCCGCGGCCGGGCGGGTGATCGAAGCCTTCGGCAGCTTTGTGGTGGGCGGCAACTACATCATCGGCGCGGTGATCTTCTGCGTGCTGATCGCTATCCAGTATGTCGTCATCAACCATGGCTCGGTTCGTATTTCGGAAGTAACCGCCCGCTTCACCCTGGATGCCATGCCGGGCAAGCAAATGTCGATCGATGCCGACCTGAACGGCGGGCTGATCGACGAAACGGAGGCGCGGCGCCGGCGCAGGGAACTGAGCGGGGAAGCGGAATTCTACGGCGCCATGGACGGGGCTTCCCGTTTTACCCAGCGCGACGCCATCGCCAGCATCATCATCACCGGCGTTAATATCATCGCCGGGTTTCTCATCGGCGTACTGCAGCATCACATGGATCTCGGACACGCTCTGCAAACCTACACCGTGCTCACCATCGGGGACGGGCTGGTCACTGTAATCCCGGCGTTAATGATCTCCATCTCCGGCGGTTTGATTGTCACCCGCGCCAGCTCCGACAACCGGCTGGGAGCGCTGGTTCATAGCCAGGTGTTCGGGAAGCCGGAGCCGTTGCTGCTCGCCAGCGGAGTCCTGATGGCTCTGGCATTGATGCCGGGCCTGCCCACCATCCCATTTCTGGTGCTGGGCGGTGGACTGGGCGCAATATCCTGGCAAAAGCGTCGAAAACGTGACGCCGGTGTCGCGCTTTCGACGGATTCGGCCGGCAAACCAGCCAAGGAAAATGTGGAGGCTCTGCTGCAGGTGGATCCGCTGTCGGTTGAAGTGGGACTGGGCTTGGTGCGGTTGGTAGACGGCGGCGCCAACTCGCCTCTGTTGCAGCGCATCGCGGGAATCCGGAAGAACCTGGCCACGCAATTGGGCTACTACCTGCCGCCCGTGAAGGTGAACGACAATTTGGCGCTGCGATCGCGCGAATACTCGATCGTGCTGAAGGGCGTCGAGATCGCGCGCTATGAATTGCCGGCCGGCCAAGAGCTTGCGATTCCCTCCGGGGCAATGGACGGCAAGGTGGAAGGCCAGCCCACCAAGGACCCGGCCTTCGGTTTGGCGGCGCTGTGGATTCCCAATGAACGGGCGAGTTTCGCGCGCTCTCGCGGCTATACCGTCGTGGATGATGTCAGCGTGTTGGGCACCCATCTTTCGGAAGTAGTCCGGCGTCATGCCCATGAGCTGTTTACCAGGCAGGACACCAAGAGCTTCTGCGATCGGGTGGCGCACGGCAATCCCAAAGTGGTGGAGGATCTGGTTCCCAAACTGCTTTCTTACTCCGTGGTGCAGCGTGTACTTCAGAACCTGCTGCGGGAACGGGTTCCGATCCGCGACTCGGTGACCATCCTGGAGGCGCTCAGTGAAGGCGCGCAGATGAGCAAGAATCCCGTGTTGCTGACCGAGTATGTGCGCCAGGCCATCCGCAGAGCCATCGTGAAATCGCACGCCAATCCACAGGGCGAGTTAGCCGCGTACCTGGTGGAGCCGTCGGCCGAACAGACTGTGGAATCGGCGGTCGAGCATAGCGAGCATAACAGCGTGCTGAGTCTTGCGCCGCAGGCGGCGCGCGAATTTGTCGGTCGTCTCACCCGCAAGCTGGAACGGCCGGATTCCTCGGCTATCGTACTGACCAATCCCTCCATACGTTATTTCGTCAAGCAGTTGCTGGAGACGGCCTTTCCCGAGGTGGCGGTTCTCTCTCATAACGAGGTGCCGCCGGAAGTCAAAGTGAAGTCGCTGGGGTGGATCGGATGAGACGGCAATGGAACAAGGAGCAGCTTCCATGAAGATCAAATCGTATTTTGCCAGCTCCGTGGAGCAGGCGATCCAAAAGGCCCGCCAGGAGCTTGGGACGGAAGCCATGTTAGTCACTTCCAGACGGGCCGCGATCGAGGCCCGGCACCTGGGCGCGTACGAGGTCGTGTTCGGCGCGCCGGATTCCGAAGAGAACGCCCACGCCAATGCGACCCAGCGCCCGGCGTCCAAAGACCTCAGCGCGGAACTGCAAGTGCTCCGCGCGCAATTAGAAGACATTAAACGTGTGTTGCAACTGAATAATGCGCGCGCGCAAGGTTCCGATCCGGATATCGACGAACTGTACCGCGAGCTCGCCATGGCCGACCTCGACAGCAGGCTGGCGCGGCAAATTACCGACCAGGTGGCGACGCTGTGGCAGGCTCTTCCCGCAGCGCAACGATCGGCGGCCGGAATCGAGCTGCTGCACGGCTTTGCCGAAGAATGCATTCGTAAGCAACTGCGGATTGCGGCTCCGGCGGAAGGTAAGGAACAGGAAGGCAATCGGGTCTTAGTTTTCACCGGACCTCCCGGCGCCGGCAAAACCACTACGCTCACAAAGATCGCGATTCAGGAATTTCTCGCGCGACGCGTCTCGGTGCGCATCATATCGATGGATCCCTACCGCGTGGCCTCCCACGAGAAGCTGCGCAGCTTCGCCGGAATTCTCGGGACCAGCTTTACGGCGGCCAGCACCATGCGGGAATTCGTCGAAGCGGTGGAAGAGTTTCGCGGTAAGAACGTCCTGCTGATCGACACGCCCGGCTACAGCGGAAACGATTTCGAAGGCGCTCGGGACGTGAGCGGCTTCCTGGCGAAACTCAGTCACAAGGAAGTCCACCTGGTGCTGCCCGCTTCGATGAAAAGCGCGGATCTGGGCCGCGTGGTCCGCCGCTTCGAAGAATTCAAGCCGGACTGCCTGCTGTTTACCAAGCTCGACGAAACCGAGTCGTTCGGAGCGATCATTTCCACGGCCATTGAGGCGTCCAAGCCGCTATCGTTCTTCGCCAATGGCCAAAGTATCCCCGAGGATCTGGAAGCGGCCAACCTGGAGACGCTGCTGGAGCCTTTGTTCACGCGTGAACGGGCGGGTGCGATTTCCGCTGCCTAAACGAGATCGAGCATGCACGCTATGATTGCACGTGGGCACTCCCTATGAATGATGAAATCATGAACGCGGCCCTTTACGCACAAGTTTCGGCGACCGATGAGCGAGAGCGCTTGATTCTCGAGCATCTGCCGAACGTGCGCTGGATCGCCATCCGTATTCATGAAAAGCTGGGCGGATCAGTAACCTTGGAAGATCTCATTTCGGCGGGCGTCATCGGACTTATCAATGCCGTTGACAGCTTCGACCCCGGTTTCAATGCCAAGCTCAAAACCTACGCCGAGCACAAAATTCGCGGCGCGATTCTGGACAGCATTCGCGGGCTGGACGGCATTCCTCCCCACAAGCGAAAGCGGATGAAGCTGATGGAGGCCGCCATCACCGCCGTAGAGCAGCGCCTGCAACGTGCTCCCACCGAAGAAGAGATCGCCGCCGAGCTGCACATTCCACTGGCCGAATACCAAAACAGTTTGGCTGAGCTGCGCAGCATCAGCCTGGGAAGCCTGGACGAAGTCTCCGAAGGAAGTTCGGAAAGCAAACTTCTGCGCTACGTGCCGCAGGATGAAGAAAACCAGCCGGCCCGTATCCTGGAGCGCGCGGAGCTGGAGAAGCTCCTGGCGGACGCCGTCGAGAAAATGCCCAAGCTGGAGCGCACCATCCTGACTCTCTATTTCAAGGAAGAGCAGAATCTCCAGGACATCGCCGAGATTTTGGGAATTCACACTACCCGCGTTTGCCAATTGAAGTCGCAGGCGGTGCTGCGCCTGCGCGCGTACGTCAGCAAAAAATGGCCCAGCACCCGAGGGATCCTCTAATGAGCGAATCAAATAAAGGCATAGAACAAATCGAGAATACCGAACCGGCGCAGCCCGGGAACGGGACCGAGACATCCGGAATAAGTGCGGACTCGCCGGCTTCGACCGTATCTCATGCCGCCCCTTTGCTGCTGGGTGTGAAGCTCCCGATCCGCGTGCTGCTCGGGCGCACGCAGCTTTGTTTGCGGGATGTGGCTCAGCTTGGCAACGGCTCTGTGCTGGAGCTGGACTGTACTCCCGACGACCCTGTAGAAGTGATCGTGAACGACAAGGTGATCGCCCACGGCGAGGTGGTGGTGGTAGGCGGGAATTACGGGGTTCGAATTACGCGAATCGCCGGCGCGGCGGATAAACCCGAGCTCCAGGGGCACAGCGGACTACTCAATTTCTCAGAAAAGTTGAGGGGGTGAATATGCAACTGGCTATCAAACTACTGCCGTATATTGCTCTCGCGGTTAGCCTTATCGTATTTCTGGGTTTGTTTGCGGGACTCAGCCGCACAGTCGAGAAGTTGCGTAGCCGGATGGGCAAATTCGAAGCCCAAGTCCAACAAGCCACCGAGCTTAGCGCTGGCATCAGCGGGTTGAAGAGCCGGATCGAGGAGCTGGAGTCTGGGGCGCCCGTCACCGAAATGCCAACTGGAAAGCCCGCCAGCCTGAATGGGACAGTGCGAAGTAAAGTCTTGAAAATGCACCGTTTGGGACAGCCGATCGAGAGGATAGCCGACAACCTTCGGGTACCCAAGGGCGAGGTGGACCTGTTAGTAAAGGTCCATAAGATCGTGATGCGGCCGTATCAAGAAGTGAACGCCGGGGCGGAAGGGCCCGAGGCGAGCTAAAAATATTCTTTCAATTTTGCGAAAGGAACTTCGATAGAGGATCTGGCAGAGGTGAGGCGATGATTGTCAAAAACGGAGACATTCCCGACCTTTCAGGTGTAAACCTGGAACGGACCCAACAATCGCGCGAAGTCAGCAACGCTGCAACACCGGGAGCTCCGGCCAGCAGCGCGGCCCCGAAAGCGTCCACCCCAGTCAACGACCAGATTGCTCTGTCGCTAGCTACAAACCTGGTGCAGCAGGCGTCCAACGCCGGCCAGCAGGCCAGGTTAGAGCGCATCCTGCAGCTGAGAACGGCGATCGTGAAAGAACAATATCGTTACGATCCTTTGGCGGTAGGTCATGCGTTGATAGAAGCGGGCCTCTTAGGAGACTAAGGCGCACCTGTTAGGAGAGAGTAAGTCAGGTCCAGTTGAGAAAAAGCATGGGGGATGGAACCGCTTACGGCGATGCTCGGGAGTGTGTTTACGCGGCCAAGGCGCACATGCGTGAGGTCCGCGAGTTGCTGTCGAAGCCTTCCACTGAGAGCGCCGAACGCTCCGCCGCCCTCCTACGCGACATTGAGGTCCAGTTGGGCTGCGCCGCCGCGATCCTGAAAAAGAGCGGCACGCGGCTTGATCTGGAAATGAGATCCGAGGTCGAAGATCTACAGGCTCAAGTCGCCGTGCTGGCCCAATTCTTTGCTGAAGCCGATCAACTGCTCTCCAACTGGCTGCGGGTTATTCGAACCAAGCGCGCGGGCTACACCCAACAGGGACAGGCCGCTCCGCTGGTTCTGGTAAACAGGCTGACCGCGGAAGGATAAGCAGCATGGGCAATCTCTTTTCAGCTCTCGGCACGGCAGGCGAATCGCTCAAGGCGTTCGAAACCGGGCTGAACGTCACGCAGAACAACGTCACCAACGCCAACACTCCTGGCTACGCCGATCAGGTTCCGGTTTTCGATTCATTGAGCTTTCAGCCGCACAACGGCCTGCTCGGCGGCGTGCAGGAACAAACGCAAGATACCACGAACCAATTCGCGGAAACGGCGGTTCAGCAGCAGACTTCGCTGCTGGCCCAGTATCAGCAGCTTCAGACTTCGCTCGCGCCGCTGCAGAATGTCTTTGATGTTTCAGCCAACAGCCCGATTCCCTCGGCCATGAATCAGCTGTTCCAAAGCTTTTCCAACTGGAGCGTGAACCCGGCCGACCCCAGCGCTCAAAGCGCGGTCCTGAGTGCGGCATCGCAGGTATCGGCTGCCTTCCAGCAGTCCGCCAATCAGCTCGATTCCATTCGGTCGTCCACGGACGGGAACATTCAATCCACCGTCACCCAGATCAATCAGGATGCGGCGCTCATTCAGGGCTACAACGTGGCCATCGGAAATCAAACGGCGCCGGATGCGGGACTGGAGGCTCAGTTAAACAGCACTCTTGAAAACCTGTCCAACCTCGCCAACGTGCAAGTAATCCACGGCAACGGCAATACCGTGACCGTACTGCTGGGCGGCCAGACTCCGCTGGTGATCGGCGATCAGGTGAACGCGTTGAAAGTCCAGCCGGAGAATACCGCCGGCGCTCCGAACCCGGGCGGCGCGCCGAACACCGAAATTGTCGATAGCAACGGGAACGACGTGACCTCGCAGATCACATCCGGCAGTTTGGGGGGCCTGTTGTCGGTGAGGAACAATCTGCTCCCATCCCTGGCCGGTGGAGCGAACCAAACCGGCGAACTGAATGTGCTGGCGAAAGGTCTGGCGGACGCCGTCAACACGCTGCAGACGCAAGGCTCGACCACTTCGACGCCGCCATATCAGGCGGGTGCACCTTTGTTCAGCTACGACGCAACTTCGGCCACCGATTCGGCCGCGACTCTGGCGGTGAATCCCTCCATTACGGCCAGTCAACTGGCGCCCGTCGAAATCGGGCCTCCGGTGGTCTCCAACGGCAACGCCCTCAATCTAGCTGGTCTGGATTCCAGCAGCCAGATCAACGGGCAGAATTTCACGCAGTACTTCGGCTCCATGGTCGCGACTGTTGGAAATGCCGCCGCTACAGCGAACACGCAGGCGACCGCGCAGCAGAGCATGTTGACTCAAGCTCAGAACCTTCGCCAGCAGCTTTCCGGAGTCTCACTGGACGAAGAGGCCATCCGATTAGTGCAGCTACAGCGCTCCTATCAGGCGGCCAGCCGAATCGTCAGCGTGGTGGACCAGTTGGCTCAGTCCCTTCTGGACATCCAATAAGAATTATGGAGACGCAATCATGATTAATGGCTTAAATGCAGCCGGCAACCAATTCCTGGCGTCGATAGAGACCTTGCAGAACCAGATGAACACCGCCGAGACTGATCTATCGAGCGGGCTGCGCGTGAACAAAGCTTCCGACGCGCCGCAGTCGGTGGGGGATATCTTCCAGGCGAGAGCCGACCTCGGGAACGCCACCCAAGTCAACCAGAACTTGACCCTGGTGCAAGCGCAAGCCCAGGCTGCTGACTCCGCGCTGCAATCCGCCGTACAACTCATGGACAATGCGGCTTCGCTCGGCCTCCAGGGCTCGGGGGACCTTCCCTCGGCCAACCCCACCCAGCAAGCCACGCTCGCCAGTCAGGTCCAAAGCCTGATATCGCAAATGGTTTCCATCAGCCGGACCGCAGTGGACGGCGTGTACATTTTCAGTGGAGACCAAAGCGGGTCGCCGGCCTACCAGGTGGATCCGACCAGCGCAAATGGCGTGGACCGGCTGATCACGACCCAGCAGGCCACGGCTCAAGCTTCCGATCCCACGGGCATAACATTCCAGGTCGCTAAGACGGCCCAGGACTTATTTGATAACCGTAATTCCAGCGACAATTTCACCCCTCAAAATGTCTTTGCGTCGCTGCAGAACCTGCAGAACGCGCTGCAAGGTGGGAATACCGCAACGATTGCTCAGGCTGTGGATGGGGTCAACACCGCCAACGCATATTTGAACCAGCAGCTCGGGTTTTATGGCGAGGCGGAGAACCGTATCTCGTCCGCGATAACTCTCGCCCAGAAGTTCCAGGTGCAGGCGCAGACGCAGTTGAGCAATCTGCAGGATGCCAACGTGCCCACCGAGGCGCTCCAGCTAACGCAGACGACCACGGCGATGAATGCCGCGATGTCGGCCGAAGCCAAGCAGCCGACTACGACCCTGTTCGACTACCTGCCGCAATACTAGGCAGCCTTCTCCTGGCGCGGGCTAACCAACCGAGGAGTCACTCATCCCCTCGAGGATGCTGCGACGTGAATCCATATGTTCCGTTCCAGGCGAAATTTGGCCCTCCAGTATGCGATACATCGACACGGGCATGGAAGCCGGTGAACGGCCCGGTCCCGTCGGAGAACGTGCAAAGTCCGCTACCGGTGCTCCCATCGAGCGTGCAACGGCCGACCGCCCAGTTGCCGGTCCCGACATGGAGGACGACGTTGCTGTCCAGCATGCCCATCGGAATGCCAGCCTGCTGGTCATAGTAAACCCTGGTGCCAACCGTGATCTCCGGGATGTTCGAGGATGTGATCGTGCAGAAGGTACCGGGCATGCCCGTGTTCTGCGAGCACTCCTTCGTCACATGGAGATCTCCGTTTCGCTCGGAGGACGCCGATACCGAAGGCGCTCCGGTGCTCAGGGAGAGAATCAAGCCTACGGCGAAGGCGAGGGCGAAGATTATGGTCATTACTTTTCGCCAGGGCGAAGGCAAAGATTGTGGTCATAACTTTAAATTTCATGGTTGTGTCCTTTCGTGTGATCTGGAATCATGCCATAAGGGCCAACGGGCCTCGCAATGCCCGGATGGTCACTTTCGGATGACCGCGAGGTGACCGCCGAAGTTGATCGAATTTGTTGGATTTGCCGGGTACCGTCGGTACAAATACGGGCGTTCATTGGTCTTTAGTTGTTGCGGCCCGGCTGGCTTGCGACCAACTTTTCTACATCGACGCATCCTAGGTGCAAGTGCGTCAGTTTGGCTCCGACCTCGGTCAGATCCAGCTTTCCAGGAGTAATCTTGTGGCACGCAGTGCAACCGAACTCCTCGAAACGTTGCGCCCTTTGACGCTGCTTGGCCGAACGCTTATCCTCGGGTACCTGGACAATCACGGTCATCGCCGTCAGCATGGAAATGCATCCTTCAAAGCCCTGGGCCCTTTGCTTGCCTACTTCCGTAAAGCCCAGCTTGCCCTGACTGCCCATGGTGTGGCACTTCTTGCAACCGTGAGTGCCAAACACATACTGGGCAAGTTCTTGCTGGCTTTTGTGGGCGGCGATCATTCGGTCCAGTGTGGCGCCCGTCTGTTGTGGCGAGGTTGAGTTTGGGCCACTGCCGATCTGCGACAAGCTGAACACGATGCCTGCGAACATCGCCGCGTGACGGAGAGCCACGCAAAGGCGATTCCATCGAGGACCGGACCAACCCAGCCATACCCAACACAAGACAAAGTCCCGAGCAGGGCGCCATGGCGCCGCCCCACCAATGTGGTCCTCCCCGGAAATCGAGATACGCGTGCCACTCTTCTGTAAATGGACGACCAGTGTGGCCAGCGTATAATCCGACGTCAGCGGCTTCCCGCCCGTGACATCCTGAAGATAAAACGTCAGGCCGTCAGATACCCACAGGACCCGTTTGTATTGATCCGCGAGTGCCCATTTGGGTGAACAGGGGACCATTCGGGCTACCGACGTGAATTTCGATGACGTCCGCATCCGGTGCGCTCCAACTCAAGGTGGTCATCTCCTAAATTGGCGGCGCCTGTAACCGGTATTGGATTCGGGATTAGCGGTTAGGGACGGTCCTGACGATGGGCAAGGCGCGTTGACTGAGGTCACACAGATGTTGCCCTCGAATGCATTTGCCCCAACGTCGGCCAGGTTCTTGATATCGAAGCCACTGCCCGAAGGATGTGTCAACCGACACTTGCACGGCAGGATTCCCGAGGAAGATGTTATGACGAATCGATGTTGCCCTGGACCGTGGCAGTCAGAAAAAGACCGTTTGAATTCCCGAAAATCTCTATTCTTTTCAATCATGTTGTCGTTGGTCGCCAGTGCCCTCCGAGACCGATGCCAAAGTTGTTCAGCTGGGCCAAGTAATCCATTTCCGCTTAACCGGTTCGCACGGAGCCGGCTGTGGCTGGCGCCACCGCAGTCATATCCCACCACAGCTGGATTGCTACTTCCGTTTCGTATGGAAATGTTGTCTGTAATGCTGTGCGAGAGCCGCCACCGACCAGATAATGCCTAGACATGCAATTGTTGGCCGTGGTTACGCCTGTCACCGTGGGTTACTGCTGTTGATTGAGAAGATACCCGGACCCCGAAACTGTTGAACTATTCCAGGACCATGAATCGCGGCGTCTGATTGGGTGTTCAATTCAATCCCATCCTCTACAGTTCCGACTACAAGAGTTGTCGGGCCAGCCGCTACAGGTCGTTTGCGGGTCGGCAAGTCCGGTCATAGTGAACCCATTCAATTCAACGTCAAGCCGGAGGCGCCAAATGCGATGCAGGGCGCACCAGTGACCGTGCAAGTCACATCACCGACGAGATCGCTGTCTTCGGTGATTGTCATCGTTGTGGAAATCATCCCGCTGATCTTCGCCGCCTGGGCGGTTCCAGCGCATACAAAGAGCGCGACCAGAAAAGGCGTAAACAAGTAAGTGTCTCTCAAACGTGTCAATCTAGGTATCCTTTCGGCCACAGCCGTTCGCGACAGCCTTAGAAGGAATACCAAGCGCCTACGGGCCTGCAATGCCCGGATGGTAACTTTCGGATGACCGCGAGGTGACCGGCGAAGTGGATTGAATTTGTTGCATTTGCCGGGTACCAGGACGCTGACGATTGAAGATACGGGCTACAAGGACTATAATTGAGCGATATTTTCCGTGGCTTGGTTGATCTATGGAAACATCAGTTCCAAGAAGACTCTGCTTTGGAGTCTTTGAGCTAGACTTACAGAGCCAGGAATTGCGCAGAAGCGGCCGACCGATAAAACTTCCCCCGCAAGCATTTCGGGTGCTCGAATTGCTCGCCAGTCACCCTGGCCAGCTTGTTTCACGCGAGCAAATCCAGAAGCAAGTTTGGAACGGCGACACCTTCGTCGATTTTGAGCATGGCATCAACAAGTCGATCCGGCAGATCCGGTACGCTCTACGCGACGACGCTAACGCACCGAAGTTTATCGAGACTCTTCCGCGCCGAGGCTACCGATTTATTGCGGAACTAACGGCATCCGCAGATGCTCAGGATTCGCCGGCGAGCGAACTCCCGATGCCAGTCCGGCAGAACGGCGGAGCGGCCGCCGGCCTCGGCCTGCCGTCCAGCGCAAGGCCCGCCGCGAAAGTTGCAAAAAAGGTCCGCTTCTGGTCAGCCTGCGCCATCGCGCTTGCCGGTTTAACGGTCATTGCCTGGCGAGTGGCCTCGCGGCCTGGCGTTCCCACAGAACCGGTTTGGAACGTCGAGCCTCTCACGACGCTTCCAGGCGCCGAAGTCTTTCCCGCCTTCTCCCCTGACGCCAAGAAGGTCGTTTTTGTCTGGACCGGCGATCCTCCCGTCCACCCTGACATTTATGTGAAAACCATAGGCCAGAGCGATGTGACCCGGCTCACAGACGATGAAGCGACGGAGTGCTATCCGGCATGGTCCCCCGATGGAAAATGGATCGCGTTCGAGCACTGCAATCCGGGCGGTATCGAAGGATATATCGCGACTACCGCTTCTGTTAACGTCATTCCCGCCAAGGGAGGGGAGAAGCGTAAGGTAGGCGAAGTGCGCACCCCGACAGACCGCTACCTGCCCCAGCTTGCTTGGACCCCGGATAGCCAATGGCTGATTCTGCGAAACCGTGAGCCTGCTTCCGATCGTGTTGGGCTATTCCTTGTCTCTCCGTTCACTGGCCAACAGCGACAAATTACATTTCCACCGGCCGCCAATTGGGACGATGCCACGCCAGCGGTTTCCCCAGACGGGCGATTTCTGGCTTTCACTCGGAGCGCGAGTCCTCAAGTCCGGGATGTTTATCTCCTTCCCTTAGCTGACGACTACACCGCAGCCGCAGCTCCCCGACGACTCACCAGTGCGCGAGAGGACATCACCGGTATTTTTTGGGTCGAGGGCGGAAAAGAGTTGTTGTACTTTTCGCGCGGGCCCACTCCCTTCCTCTGGCAGATCGGTTCCCTAAAAGGAGGCACGCCGCATCGACTTCCTGCGCCGGATGCATTTTCCAATCACCTGAACGCCTCGCCGGATGGACGACTCCTTGTCTATACGAACGGCTATAGCGACACAGACATCTGGCGGATTGCGGTGCCTGGCGCTTCCATCTCCGCCGCCGCAAGACTGATTTCTTCCACTCGCAGCGATCTGGCTCCTGCGTTTTCTCCCGATGGAGCCAAAATCGTGTTTGCGTCCGACAGGACCGGCGCCATGGAGATCTGGGCCAGTGCCGCTGACAGATCGGCGCCAGTCCAACTCACGCATTACGGAGCCGAGTCCGGTTCCCCACGCTGGTCTCCGGACGGTACCGCAATCGCATTCGATGCCACCATCCAAGGCAACGCGGACATTTACGTCATATCCTCAACTGGTGGCGAGCCGCGCCGCTTGACTACTGATGCGACTGACGAGCGCGTGCCCACATGGTCGCGCGATGGCAAGACGATCTATTTCACATCCAATCGCACCGGACGCCTGGAGATCTGGAAGATACCCGCCGAAGGAGGACAGGCCGCACAAGTGACGCACAACGGCGGCATCATGGGTTTTGAATCGGCGGATAGAAAATATTTTTACTACGCGCGGCGTTCTATCCGGCCGTACTCTGTCTATCGGCTGCCGCTTGCGGGAGGCGAAGAAAAAAGAGTCATCGAAACGATCAAGGGCTGGCTGACCTTCGCCGTGGTTTCCGATGGCATTTACTACGTGCCGGGTTCGGCGCCACACACACTCCATTTCTACGACTTCGCCGCGGAGCAAAATCGCGTACTGGGGGATTTGGCGAAGGACATTGGCATGGGTTTTTCGTTTTCTCCGGACCGCAAGTCGCTTCTGGTTGCTCCGACTGAGTTTCAGAACGGGGATTTGTTCCTGGTTTCCCGAATCGCGAAGCGTTGAAATCTCAGCATACAGAATCAGATGCCGAGCCACTGGGCCAGATCGGCGGCCGGGCACTTGATACCGACATAGAAGGAACCAAAGAGCGCATAGACCGCGCTGACTTCATCAAAGCGCATCTCGTAGATGAGCTTTTTGAATACCAGCGGATCGTCGGCAAAGAGGTCCACTCCCCACTCCCAATCGTCGAATCCGATGGAACCGGAAATAATCTGCTTAACCTCGCCGGCGTAGCGGCGGCCGATCATTCCGTGGTCATGCATTTGGCGCTTGCGCTCGGCCATGGGCAGGCTATACCAGTTCTTCTCTTCCCCGCGCTTGCGGTCCATGGGGTAAAAGCAGATGTACTTGTGAGGCGGCATGTCGGGGTAGAGGCGTGGATGCATAGCCTCACGCTGACGAGCCAACACCTCTTCGATCTCGGCCTTCCATTCCGGCGAGAAGGGCGCGATACCGCGGGCAGCGAGCGAATTGTAAGTCTGTAAACTCGAATCGTACAGTCCCAGCTCCACCACCGATAGATAAGAGGTGGCGGGTTCCAGGAAATCGGCCAGCCGAAGCTGCGCCAGCTGCCGCTCCACCTGGTTTAATTCGTCGAATGAGCGGCGAAAGTGCACCAGGATCAAGTCGCCTTTGTGTCCGAGTAAGGAGAACGCCGCGCTCTGGCCGCCCACATTTCTCTCCATTCCCTGGAGAACGCCGGCGGCTTCCCTAGCGATTTCGGAGCGTTCCGCGGCGGCCAAAGCCTTCCACGCCGTCCAGCGTACCCGCATCATCTGATGCAATACGCTCGCCCCTTCGAGAGTGAGGGGAACGGGTGGTATCGATTCGACCGCGGCTTCCGGAGGGGCCTGGGTGGTTCCTGTCATATGTGGAATTCCATTGTTATTTTACTGCGAACTTTCCCCGCTGGCGGGCACTGCTAGTGTATGAAGACAATTCTCTCCAGTTTCCTTGCATTGACTTTACTGATGGGCGCGACACTGATGAACACAACATCGGAAGCATTCGCCAGCACGAAAAATAGTGGAAGTTCCTCCAAGAAAGGCAACCGAGGCAAGAGTCGCAGTGGTTCACAGCGCAATTCCGGCCGGAAAAAAACGAACATACCCAAGAATAAGAACTGACGGGCCGTAGTTACTTATCGTAGATACTTATTTCGTTGGACAGCTAGTCGCTTTTCTTCGACCACGGCGGGGTCACGTGATTGGTGCGCGCATAGGCAATCGACTGGCCCAGATGCTCGTGCATGTGGTTGGCTGTGAAGAACAACATTTCGCGGTAGGTCATATCCTGCCCGAAGAACTTGGTCTGTTTGTCTAAGTCGGCGTCCGGAAGATTGGTGACCACCTGGCGAATGTGCGCGAAAGAGTTTTTCACTGTTTCGAGAACCTTCGCTTTATCGGCGGGAGCTTTTTCCATGGCGGGACTGATCCCAGCAGGCGGCTTGGCGCCGATGAAACTCGGCAAGAAGTAATTCGCGAAGGCGATGTGCAGGAAGACTTCCTTCACGGAACGGACGCCTTCCTCGGGCCGCCAGTCGTACTTCTCTTCCGGCATGGCTTGGACCAAGCCGGTCACCTTGGTTTCGACGTCCTTTAACTGCTCTAGGAACATGTCGCGAAAACCGGCAGTCTTGGGTGTAGATTGCGCATGCAGGTTAACTGCCGCGCCGGTGCAAAATAAAGCGAGAGCCACCAGACTCTGAAGTTGTCTCATTGTTCTGTTGTACCACCTGAAGTAGACTCGCGTTATGTTCTCCTCGCGGCTCAACTGGGGCATTCCGGCGAATCCGCTGTCCAGGTTGCTCGCCGAGCAGCGAGCCTCAGGCGCCGCGATTCTCGATCTCACCGAGTCGAATCCAACCAGTGCAGGATTCACTTATCCCGTAGACCGCATCCTCCCTGCGCTGGCCGATCCCCGATCGCTCTGTTATGAACCGTCGCCGGCGGGAATACTCGCGGCGCGATCGGCGGTGTCAAGATACTACGGCGGAAAAGTGGACGCTGGGCGCATTCTCCTCACCGCCAGCACGAGCGAAGCCTACGCGCTGCTGTTCAAGCTGCTGGCCGACCCCGGCGACGAAGTGCTCGTGCCCCGGCCATCCTATCCGTTGTTTGATTTCCTGGCAGCGCTGGAGTCGGTCCGCGTAGTCGAATACCCGCTCGTATACCACGGGAGTTGGGCCGTCGATTTCGATTTCGTCGCCCGGCAAATCACGCCCCGCACTCGCGCCGTCGTCGTTGTGAATCCAAACAATCCCACCGGCTCTTATTTGAAGAAATCAGAGCTCGCCGAACTGATCGACCTGTGCCGCCGTCATGATCTGGCGATTCTCTCGGACGAGGTCTTCTCCGACTACGCGCTGGCGGACGATCCGCGGCGTGTGGAGTCGCTTGCGAATGTGAATGACGTGCTGACGTTCTCGTTGAGCGGGCTTTCCAAGCTAGTTGGGCTGCCCCAACTCAAACTGGGCTGGATCGTGGCCAGCGGACCGGCGCAAGCTCGCCAGGAGGCCCTCGCACGCCTGGAGCTGATTGCCGACACCTACCTTTCGGTCGGGACTCCCGTGCAGTGGGCGGCCGCTCCGCTGCTAGCTCTGCGCGAAAGCATGCAGGCGCAGATTCTAGAACGCGTGCGGGGGAATCTCGCCTATCTCAAAATGCAAATCGGCCACGATTCGCCGTGGCGGCTGCTCGAGCCCGAGGGCGGCTGGTATGCAGTGATCCAAGCGCCGCGCATCCACACCGAGGAAGACTGGGTGCTCACTTTACTGGATGAAGATCACGTGCTGATCCAACCCGGTTTCTTCTTCGACTTCGAGAGCGAGGCGTTTCTGGTGGCGAGCCTCCTTACTCCGTCCGAGATTTTTCAAGAAGGCATCCGCCGCATCCTGGCGCGCGCCAAGTGATTACTTGGCGTCATTTCCGGAATGATTTGGAGAACCGCTGATATTGCTGCTCGGCCATCACCCGCGCAGGGTTATCACTGGTAGTAGTGCGCCGGTAAATATCCAACGCTTGCCGATAGTGAGCGGCCGCCTGGGCACCGAGCCGTTGCGCCTCGCTGATCCGAGCAGCGGTCAAGTATGCTCTGGCCAGTTCGGCGTGCGAATCACTCAGAACCGTGCGTTCTTTCGCTAGGGCATGCTCAATCACCGACTGCGCCTCGGCGTAATTCCGCTCTCCCAGATAGGCTTCCGCCAACCCAACTTGAGCAAAGGCGACATTGACACTATCCGGTCCCAGAAAGTTGTGATAGATCGAGACACTTCGAAGAATATTCTGCTTGGCGACAGCGTATTTTCCTTCTGTAATGGCAATCAATCCCAGTTCTTGCAGCGCGTGGGCCAGGCACGGATCATTGTACTTCTCGTAAATGCCGGCGGCTTTCCTGAGCAACGGTTCGGCGCGAGCGTTCTCGCCCTCGGTGCGATACAGCAGTGCCAGCGCCAACAAGCTGTCCGCGGTTTCGGAACGATCTTCTCCAAGCTTGCGGCTAAAATCCAGAGCTTCCTTCAATAGCGGCTCAGCCTGCCGGTATTGCCCTCTTGCGACGATGATCAAAGCTTGATCCCGGAGAGCGAGTGGCAGGACTTGTGGCCCGGCGGTCGTGTCCTGGCGAGCAGCTTCGATCACCTTCAGCAATATAGGCTCAGCTTCCGCTAATCGTCCCTCGGTGGAGTAAATTTCGGCCAAGTGCCGATTGGCGGTTAGGGTGAAGGGATCGAGTTCACCGCGGGACTGGTGGCACAGATCGATGACTTGGCGCTCGAGCTCTTCGGCATCTTTCCAGCGCTCTTTCACGAAGTAGAGCTGAGCGAGTGCGTCGAGTGTGACGCAGAGCAGTTTGCGTCCCGCGTCTCCATTCGCCTCGCGGATATTCTTGGCCTCGATATAAAGCGCTTCGGCCCGATCGAACTTTCCTTGGAACTCATAGGAATTGGCGAGCAGGTGCGCGGCGGAGGAACGGCGCAGATCCAGGGGTGGAAACGCCTGCGCGTCCTGGAGCGCGGCCGTCAGAGAATCGACGGCTTCCACATAATGGCCGGCCGCAAGGGCCTTGGCGCCATCCTGAAAATCCTGGTCCCACTTCGTTGTTTCCTGGGCCGCCAAAAGCGAGGGCGCAAAGAAAACTACGAAGACACACCTCCGGCTGAGACTCAAGTCTTGAGCCATATGCTGCCTCCCAAACTGTCAGGAATACGGCGACGTTCTTGCGAGTGTTCAGACGAAGTAGCGCGACATTAGTTAGCCGTGCGAGGTTGGATGCGCGGTGCCTGGCGCGGCGACGTTTCGATCCGGCAAAATGCGCTAAGAAGCTTTGGCGGAGCCCGTCTCACCCAGCCCCTGACTCAAGCAGGGTGAGCCAATGCGGGCGTTGGCAATCTCCATCAGCTTGGGGCAACAGCCGCTGAGCGAAATGGTGATATCGTGCAGCGAAGTTCCAAGGAATCGGAGACGAGGCTGTTGATGGTGGTCCGGACAACGGACATCACGCAGCTTGTCCTCCGTAGCTTGCTTGAACCGTTCGACGCGAAGCTTGTCGAAGTCCGTAACCACCGAGAACATTCTAGCATGGATCTGTTACAAACAAAAAACACATCGATGTTGGAATGAAATCGGGAGAGCCGTCTAGCTCTTATACAAACCCAGATACTGTTCTTCGGCTGCCGGCGCGATGCTGGCCAGTTCCAGATTCTCGCGCACATGCGCTAAGTTGCTCATGCCCACCAGCGCCACGGTGATTTCGGGAGTGGAGCGGGCGAACTGGATGGCGCACTGAGCGTCGGTTCGCGCGCCGGGAAGCTGGGCTCGTATTTCGCTTGGCAGGTTACGCGCCAGCCGGGCCTGCAGCAGACTTGCGCTCGCCACCGCCGTGATCCCGAGCTTTGCGGCCAGGCTTAGCACGCTCTCGCCATCCACGCGATTTCCAAACGCCTCCGGCATGGCCAGGTTCACTGGCAACTGGATGAACCGGAAATGATGACCGTCGCCTCCGGCTTCCCGGGCGATATCTGCCAGCCGATCGAGCGAAAGCGCTTGCGGCGATTGCGGCTTGCGAAATCCTTCCCACGTGGCTGCTCCGTAGAATTGAATCCCGCCTTGCTCGACAGCCCCTTCCAGAAAAATGAACGCCTGATGAATCCGCGAGTAGAATTCGTCCTGGCCGACGTAACTCAACTGGGTCTCCGGATTGTGCAGATAGAACACGTCGATGGTCTCGATCCCCAGGTTCTGACGGCTTCGGCCCAGCTGGTCGGCCAGAAAGGCCGGTGCCATCGAATGCATTCCGCCGACCACGTCACGAGCGGTGATGACGCCTTTCGGGACAGCGTCGGGGACCAGATACCCCGCCTTGGTACAAATCACGGCCTCGTCGCGTCGGACGTGACCGGCCTCCACCGACTGCCGCAATGCGGTTCCGATGGAGCGCTCCGAGCGCTGGTTCCGGTAGTTGAGTGACGTGTCGATGAAATTTACGCCCGCCGAGAGCGCCGCACCCACGGCTTCGATATAGCCCCGGTCGGTGGCTTCGTCCAGCTCGCCGAGATAGGTGCCGATGCCAATGTTAGAAACGTTAAACGACTGGGCGTCCCGATAAAAACCCACGCCTTGGTGGGTGGGGAAACGCGCGGCGTAGCGGGCAGTGGCTGGAGTGGAAGCGCGACCTGGGAGCATCTCTTATGGTACTCGGAGCGTCCTAGGACTGTATCCGTGGGGCCGAAACTGGCCACCTAGGGCAAAGGGGGGCTTGACAAGCCGCTCAGTCTGCTTAGAATGGGTTTAATCTGCCACTTTTATGCAGCCCTGCAAGCATAGTCGTACCGAGATTCTGGCGAGGCGCGACGGCGTAGATTACGTGCGCTGTCTGGATTGCGATCAGGTCTTTGAAGCCGAAGATCTGGAATCTGTCTCTGCCTACGAAGAGGACGACCAACCCGCCGCCTGAGCGAATCCGACCACGAAGAGGCTTGCCTCGGTGAAGGCGCATGCAGCGCTGCGGGGTGGCGGACTGCTCTAAGTCTTTTCGGGAGCTGAGGGTGCGTCGTTGCGTGATAAGTCCTGCTCGAGTTGGGCCAGGCTTACATACTTTCCTTCCCGCATTTCCCTGCGCGCTTTGGAAACGAGAACACTCTCCTCACAGATAAGGACGTCGTCGGGATCCACGACACGCTTGGGTTTGATGAGCACACAGTTGTCCTTTTCGGCAAACGCCACGAAATCTCCTTCTCGCATTTGGAGCTTTTCGAAAATCTTCCGTGGAATGACCACCTGGCGCCGCTGGCCTACGCGGCCAATGGGTTCTTGTCTGGTGGTCTTACCTGCCATACCTTCAGATTAACTGAACGTTAGAGGCGGTCAAGATCCTGTGCGCGAGGCCTCGGAACGTAAGAGAGAGCAGTTCTGATATTCTCAGGGAAAGATGCATCCTGAAAGCCTCGTGTTGGCCATAGCAATTGGGGGCATGTTTATTGTCCTTGGGCTCGTTCCACGTCTCTTGGCGAGACTCAAATATGCAATACAAGACTTCTCCGACTCGCTCTTTTCTCAATACCCTATCAAGGCGCGGCATCAAACGGATTACGAGAACCTTCCCAGGCAGCCGTGGCTGGCAGCGCTTGGGGTAGTAGCGATCCTCTTGAGCCTATTCGCGTACATCGCAAGCTGACGAAGCAAATCGGCCGGTAATTCCATCCGTAGCGCGCGTGCCTTTCGGCGGAACCAGACCGGGGCCTTGCACTAGGCGCGGTCGCCTGATATAAGTCTGATCAACAGCGCGCGACCAACGCGCGAAAGGAGTCGAATGAGCAAGCATTCCCAGCTAATCACATTGTGTTTTGTTGTCGCGTGTGGGCTTAGCGCTAGCACGATCGACCAAGTTCCCACATTCACTGCGACCTCGGCCACTGCTTCTTGGAGCTCCGTCGTCGAGTTTTCAATTTTCACCGGACCCTCCCTCATTGTGCAGGGAGAAGGCTTGTTTCTGGGCGGCCCGCTCTTCTTTGCTATTGGAGCGCCTGTTATTCAGGGTTGTGCGCCGGTTGCGCTTGATTGCATGTTTGACCTTCAAGTGCTTCGCGGTCCGGGACCAATTGCCCCGTGCTGCTTGGGAGATGCGGGAATTGCGGACCCAATCCCCGGTTCGGCTCTAGTACCCTCGACTCCAAATCCAACGCTCACGTTTCCCGTGCATCTCAGAGGGGAATACGACCAGTGCAGCACTTTCCAACCGGAATGCCAACCATTCGTTGGCCACGTCAATGTTGACCTTCCTGGAGAGCTGACAATCTTCCTCTCGGGGCCATTTCCACCAGGCGCCGGCGGCGGCCCTCCCTTCGAGTTCGATGTACTTCGAGAAGCAGACTTCGTCAGTACGTCGATCCCCGAATCGTCGAGCTTGGTCTTTATGCTGATTGGCTGCGCTGGCCTCGCTCTTGCTGCGATCCCGCGGCGCCGGAAACCGCTACAACCCTGACCACTGGCGCCGAGTCGTAGGCCCGGCCGTAATTCCTCATCTCCCGTTAGAGGACCATTACCCCTGCCGCCATCCCCGCCACGGAACCTGCGATCCTATAAATAATGGATCCGCTTCGCATTGTCGCCATCGGCGGAGGAACCGGGCTCTCGACACTCCTCCACGGGCTGAAGCGCTACGCTCATCCGCAGCGAGACGTCGATATCACCGCCGTGGTCACCGTCACCGACGACGGGGGAAGTTCCGGCCGCCTGCGCCGCGAATTCGATGTTCTGCCACCGGGCGATATCCGCAACTGCATGGTTGCTCTTTCCGAGGATGAAGCCCTGCTCTCCAAGCTTTTTCAATACCGTTTCACCGACGGCCGCGGCCTGAAGGGGCACAGCTTCGGCAATCTGTTCCTGACGGCGCTCACCAATCTGACCGGCGATTTTGCCCGGGCCGTGAAGCTATCGTCGGAAGTGCTGGCCAGCCTCGGCCGCATCTATCCATCCACCGGCGCCAACGTGATGCTGGAGGCGGAGCTGGAAAATGGACGCGTCATCGCCGGCGAAACCAAGATCAGCAAGAGCCGTTCGCGCATCAAACGGATTCGAACGCGGCCGCGCGTGTGCACGCCGCTGCCCGAAACGCTGGAGGCCATTGAGCAGGCCGACGTCATCACCTTCGGTCCGGGGTCGCTCTTCACCAGCGTAATCCCCAATGTGCTGGTGAAAGGGATTCCGGAAGCCATTCGCCGCAGCCACGCTCTGCGGGCCTATTTCGTCAACCTCATGTGGCAGCCTGGCGAGACCATCGGATTCCTCGCCTCCGATCACGTCGCCGCCATCAATCGGCACGCGGGATTCAACCTGTTCGATGTGGTGGTGGTGAACACACGCTCGATCAGCGCCCGGCAGCGCAGAAAATACGCCGCCGAGGAAGTGCAGTCGGTGGTCAACGACGTTGACCGCCTGGTCGGCATGGGACTGCAGGTGGTCGCCGCCGATCTGCTGGGTGAAGGCGAAATAGTTCGCCACGACCCGCGGGCTACAGCCGAAGTCGCGATGGAGCTGGCTCGAAGGGGCCGTGCCGCGCGCCGGAAGGTCCGCATTCTTGGGCAAAAATAAACTGACGCCGGTGAAGAGAAGTCGAATGAAATCACCGATCAACGTCGTGATCCTGGCCGCCGGCCTGGGCACGCGCATGAAATCCAAACGCGCCAAGGTGCTGCATCGCGCGGGCGGACTAACGCTGGTCGAGCATGTAGTTAATGCGGCCACCGGCATCACGCCGCCCGAGCACGTCACGGTGGTGGTGGGATGTCAGGCCGAACAGGTGAAGGTCGCGTTGGCCCACTCGGGAGTGCGGTTCGTCGAGCAAAAAGAGCAGAAGGGTACCGGACATGCGCTCATGATGTGCCGCGAGGCTTTGGGTACGCAGGGCGGGTTGGTGGTGGTTACCTATGGCGACGGCCCGTTGCTTTCGCGCGCGACGCTGCAGGAATTGGTGGATCGCCAGGCGGCCGGCGATCGAGCCGCGACCGTGATTACCACGCGTCTCGACGATCCCACTGGCTATGGCCGCATCATCCTGGGCAAGGATGGCGAGGTCCAGGCCATCGTCGAACAGAAAGCCGCCACGCCCCAGCAGCTCGCCATTCCCTTGATTAACTCCGGGATTTACTGCTTCCGAGCGGATCTTCTGTGGAAGCACATCGCCGAAATCCGCACCGATAACCCCGCGCGAGAGTATTATCTGACGGACATCGTCGAAATTCTCAACCACGCTGGACACAAGGTGGCCGCACTCGAAGTCCCGGATTCCCAGGAGCTGTTGGGAATCAACACGCGCGTCGAGCTGGCGGCGGTCGACAAGATTTTTCGCGAGCGAAAAGTGCGAGCGCTGATGCTGGAAGGCGTGACGATCGAGAAGCCGGAGACGGTCACCATCGACGGCGCGGTGCGAATCGGCGAGGATTCGATCGTGGGGCCTTTCACGCAAATTCTAGGTAAAACCGAGCTTGGCGAGGACTGCCGCATCGGCGCCTGCTCGATCATCGAAAATTCGAAACTCGGCGACCGGGTGCACGTGGCCCCGTTTACTTCGATCGTGGACTCGCAAGTGGAGTCGGATGCTCAGATCGGTCCGTTCGCGCGATTGCGGCCCGGCAACCGTGTCGGAGTGGGCGCGCACATAGGCAACTTCGTCGAGTTGAAGAACACGAGGCTTGGCGCCGGAGCGAAGGCCAGTCATTTGGCCTATCTGGGCGATGCTGAAATCGGCGATAAGACGAACATTGGGGCCGGCACAATCACGTGCAACTACGACGGAGCGCAGAAGCATCGCACCAAGATCGGCAAGGAAGCTTTCGTCGGCAGCAATTCCACATTGGTCGCGCCCATCGAAATCGGGGATCAAAGCTACATCGGCGCTGGATCGGTGATCACCGATCCGGTTCCGAAGGACGCGCTGGCGTTGGGCAGAGCGCGCCAGGTGGTGAAAGAAGGCTGGGCGGCCAAGAGAAAAAAGAAGAAGTGACTATTTCTTTTCTTGCGGCGGTTTCGGCGTCGTCGTGCGGACCACGATCAAGCGCGCGATATCGCCATCGTCATTGGTCACGAATCCAACCGTAACCTTGGCGCGCACGCGCAGCCGTCCTTCGATGCGTGTATCGGATTTGATCAAGAACGTGTGCTTCTCGGCCGGCTTACCCAGGATACTTCGCGAAACGGTGATCTTGGTGGCTGACAATTCCACCACTGGTCCGGAGAATGTGTCGTCGTAGCTAGGCTCGCTCTTGGAACCGTCTTTCTTCGATAGTTCGGTCTCCTGCGCGCACACGAACCCCGTGAAAAGGCTCGCGCCGAGCATCAGGAGGATGGCCAGACGCCGCACACTTGAATGATAGAACAACCCGCTGAAATAGTTACTGAGGCCGGATTAAACTTGCTTCATTCAGTCTGCGCCGCCCGATTTCCTACTTGGGTAGATCCATGATCCAGACGTTGAAGCTCATCTCGGGCATCGCGCCGATGAACCGGCCGGGCACGGCAGTAATGGCATCACCCGCCGAGTACACCTCAATTGCTTGAGGGCGAAGACGCCCGTTGAACTCGAAGACGCGGAAGGGAGGGTCAGTGGGATGGCGGTTCCGATCGAGGCGGCGAGCGATAAGCGAATAGGAACCTCCGGCGTTGATCACGTAATAGAGCAGCCCTCCATCCGGCGACCAAAACGCCTGGTTCACGTTTGCCAGAGCGGGCGTGACAGTGATCCAATCCTGTTCGGAAACTCTGGCTGCCCCACGAAACGGCGCCAGCATGACTTCGAGCGAGCCGGCGCTGTGGGTTACCAGGAAGACGATCCACTTTCCATCTGGCGAGAAGCGCGGCCTGCTCAGCGGATACTTCGGATGCTCGAGCACCACAGTACTCTTGCCCGACGCAATGTCAACCAGGTTAATCATCGGTTGTGTGTTATCCCGAAAACTCGAGAGAAACTGCGTTCCATCCGGGGAAAGACTGCTGCTCGGGCCGCAATCGCAGATCTTCCGCTTTGCGCCGCCCTGGACGGGGACCACATAAACATAGTTCGGCGCATTGGCGTCGGACATGGTATACACAACTTCGGTTCCGCTGGAGTTGATCAGCGAATATGCCTTAGATTTGTCCGGATCTTCAGCGGCAATGGCGCGCTCTTGGCCGGATGTCATGTCTCGTAAGAAAACATCGTTCCGGCTGCCTGTCCGGTCCGAGCTGAACGTCATGAACTTTCCGTCGGGTGTCAATGATGCATAGCTGTAGTCGGCTCTTTCGGAAGTCACCCGCTCCATTGCGCCGGTAACGCGGCCCTTGTTCGTATCCGCCGGCAGGCTCCAGACTTCGCCCTGCCGTGTTCCGCTCTGGAAAGCGATCTTGCCGGCCGCCATTGATGGGTATTGATTGAAGGAGCCACCGAAGGTCAGCGGTTCCGGCTCCCCCACGGGCCTGCGACCCGCGGAAGCAGCAAAGCGCCCTCGATAAATCTGCGTATTGCCGTCCCTCGCAAGCCAGGATATAAACACGCCACCTGGAAGCAAAGCGCTAGCGTTACCAAGGAATCGGTTCTCGGCCGCCCAATGCGCCCAAACCGTTTGTTGTGGAACACCCCCTGAGACTGGCGCCCACCAATACTCACCCGTTAGGGGTTGGCCGGTTTTCAAACCGTAAAACACGACCTGCTGGTTGTCCGGTGACCAGACTGGCCTAAGCCGCCCAGCCGAAAACCCTGGCGCGACCGGGCTTGGTTCGCCTCCCGAGGCCGGCACCACCATAACCTGGGCCGAAGGCACTCCGATATAGGCGATGTTCTTGCCGTCTGGTGATACGGCCGGCAACGTCCCGTTGGGCGCGATCAGGCGCGGCTCGCCGCCCAGAGTCAATATTACGTAGATGCCTGATGGCGGACCTGTGGAGTCGAAGTAAATTCTCGATCCGTCGCCGGAGAACACTGGATGCTGGTGATTTCCCGGCCCCTTGGTGAGCCGGATCGCTGTGCCACCCGAGGTCTGCTGCACCCAGATGTCATATCTGCCCGCCTCGGCCCGGTCCGAATGATAGGCCACCATCTTGGCATCTGGGGAGAGGCTCGGATAGCCGGTGTCAGCCTCATCGTAGGTGAGTTGCTTCAGGTTGCGGGGACCAGCGGTTGGTGCGCGCCGCGCGCCCCACCACCACGCACCCGCCAGGGCCAACGCCGCAATCGCCAAGCCGGCCATCACGAGAGGCCATCGGCGCTTGCGCACGGCTGGGACGATCTCCGCCGTCAGCCGTCCGGAATCAGATTCGTCTTTCAATTCCTCCAGCGCGACCTTCAGGTCCGCCATGGTCTGGAACCTTCGCGCTGGATCTTTGCGCAAGCAGCGCTGCACGATGCGTTCCAGGTCGCGCGGCATTCCGTTGTCGAGCGGCTGCGGCTCGCGATTCAGGATGGCGGCGATGGTCGACATCCCGGTCTCGCCGCTGAACGCCCGGCGTCCAGCGAGCATCTCGTACAGCACTGCGCCGAAGCTGAAAATATCCGAGCGGGCGTCGAGCTTGAGCCCCTGCGCCTGCTCCGGCGACAGGTAAGCAGGCGTGCCCAGTACTTTGCCTTCCTGGGTTCGAGGCGGGGCGAGCGATTCCGTGATGGTTTCGTCCCCAGACACGAACTTCTCAGTCAGCTTCGCGATCCCGAAATCCAGAACCTTGACGAGCCCGGAATCGGCCACCATGATATTGCCCGGCTTCAGATCCCGGTGGATGATCCCGGCTGCGTGTGCGGCTGCCAGCGCGTCGGCCATCTGCACGCCGATCCGCAAGACTTCGGCCGCCCGCATACCCTGGCGCGGAATCATTGCGTCCAGGGTGCGACCGGCCACATACTCCATGGCGATGAAGTCCACGCCGTCATCCGAGTCTATCTCGTAAATCGTGATGATGTTCGGGTGACTCAGTGCGGAGGCTGACCTGGCTTCCTGCACGAAGCGCCGCTTGCGGTCGGGATCGGTGATTTTATCCGGCGGCAGGACTTTCAGGGCGGCCATCCGTTCCAGCCGCGTGTCCCGTGCCTTATAAACGATGCCCATTCCGCCTTCGCCGAGTTTCTCGACGACGTGATAATGAGCGATGGTGCGTTTAAGCATCAACCAGAGTCCGCGCTCGCGGAATTTTGTGGTTTACACGGCCAGTAGCAAAGATTATACCTCGAAACGCTGGGTTCCATCCGCGTTACAGAACCAAAATCGGATGATACAAATGCCGCAGCCGGGCTTCCCCGATGGCGATCAAATCTCCCTGGTGTGCTTCATTCATCGTAGGGGTGTATGGGTCCGTTGTCCCCGTAGGACGATCTTCCGGGGATCGCCGACGCCCTCCGTGTGGCGACTCCGATCCTCATTGCGAAAAGCGCGCGTTTATCAAGCGGAATCCGGGAGGAGGCGCAATCATCGTGAACACTTGCCGACATGCGAGGATCTATCGCTCTCACATCTGTTCGATGCCGCCGCGCGCCAAAGTCCAACATGACGACTACAAGCCTTGTGGTTGGAACGGGTGTCTGGAAACGGCCCGTTCGCTTAAGAGGTAGACAGCCCGGTGAGGCCGTAATAATTCTCATTCTACCGGGAAATCTCCTTACAAACGTATGGCCCTATAATTGTTTCAGATATCATTTACCGTCGTGCCGCTGCACAATCTTAATCTGCCGGTTGGGAGCCGTATCCCTTTCGGAAAAAAATTCGTCTTGCAGGATGTCCCCGAATGGCTCAAGAAAGACACCGGCTTCCTCAATGACATCGCCGCCATGACCGGGTCGGCACTCTGGAGGCGAAACACGCGCTGGTTTCCGAGTTTGGGGCGGCTTCGATTTGGCGAACCCTGAATGGAAGGGCCAAAAACGCGATTGCCGGCCAGCAGGCCTTTGCAGCACCTTGCTACAATGCAATCCGTGTGGGCTAAGGTGTTACTCCTAGTTGCTGCGCTCTTGGGCGCGGTCTCTGCCCAGGAAATCCGGATTACGTCCGGCCCAGTCGATAACCAGGTCTTCCAGCGGACCGCCGAACAGACCGCCGACATCGGCTTCAGCGGCGCGGCGTCCGGCAAGAAAATCAATGGCAAGGATGTCGAGGCGCGCCTGATCGCGGCCGACTCCACTCCCGTCCCCGGTTTCGATTGGTCCTCAGTAGCAAAAATCCAGAAATTGAAATGGGGCGGGGAACTGAAGGGCGTGCCGGTAGGCGGCCCCTATCGCCTCGAAGTTCGACTGCAAGGCAGCGACTCCTCGCTTTCAATCGCCAATCTCCTGGTCGGCGACCTCTGGGTCCTGGCCGGGCAGTCGAACATGGAAGGCCACGGCGATCTGGTCGACGTCCAGCAGCCCTCCCCATTGGTCCATAGCTTTGACATGGCCGACCGCTGGCTCGTCGCCGAAGAACCGCTCCACACCACGGTCAGCGCCGTCGATCCCGTGCATTGGCCGCTGAATGCCGAAAGAGTCCCGGAACGGTTGACCGGTCAGCCGCTCGAAAATTATGTCACCAATCGAAGGAAGGGCTCTGGCCTCGGTTTGCCCTTCGCTGTCGAGATGGTCGCGCGCACCAATGTCCCAGTTGGTCTCATCCCCTGCGCTCACGGCGGCACTTCTCTGGATCAGTGGAGTCCCGCCTTGAAAGATCGCGAAGGCGAATCGCTATACGGTTCGATGTACGGCCGCGTGCAGGCCGCCGGCGGGCGTGTCAAAGGCGTCTTGTGGTATCAAGGCGAGTCGGATGCCAATCCCAAGGCCGCGCCCGCGTTCCTGTCCAAGTTCGAAGCTTTCGTCAAGACCGTTCGCGCCGATTTCAACCAGCCGGATCTTCCGTTCTACTATGTGCAAATCGGGCGGCATATCGACAAGACCAACGTGTCGGAGTGGAACGCCGTGCAACTCGCCCAGCTCCGCGCCGAAAGCGAAATTCCGTACTCCGCGATGGTCGCTGCCGTCGATCTGCAGCTTGACGATGGCATCCATATTGGCACCGAGGATCTCAAACGACTTTCGCGGCGCCTGGCCGATTTAGTGTGCCTCGATCTGTTTCCTCGCATCAAGGACTATGGAGAGCGGAAGCGCGGTCCCCGGCCGGTTGCCGCCACTTTTCAAGACGGTTTCGTCAAGGTGAGCTTTTCCGGCGTGAACGGCCGTCTCCAGTCCGAAGGTCCGATTTCGGGTTTCTCCATTCACCAGGCGGACGGCGAATGGGTGCCGCTCATTTACAAGTCGCATGTCGACCCGGCTGAGGCGAGCACTGTTCTGCTGTCGGTGCAAGGCAAGCTGCCTCAGGACGCCACGCTGTGGTATGGCTTCGGCAAAGATCCTTATTGCAACCTGCGCGATGCCGCCGACCTGGCCGTGCCGGTGTTCGAAATCAAGATCGCCAGTGGCGCAGGCCCCCGGCCTGTGAAATACTAGACTTCTGTTAGACTGAAGTTTCCGCATTACACAAGGAAGCCCCCAATGAAATCTTTTGTATTGCCCGCTTTGTTTTCCGCCCTCATGTACAGCCAGACTCCGCTCCCTCCCAAGATCACGCCTGGCACTCCCGCTCCGCCTCAGGACCAAGCTCCGGCAGCTCCCGCTCCTGCCACCGCCGCTCCGCCCATTGCGCCCGACACCGTCGTGCTTGAGGCCAACGGAAAGAAATACACCAAGGCCGAGATGGACAAAATAATCGAGTCTTTGCCGCCCCAGCTCCAGCAAAATGCCCGCATGCAGCCTCAGTTGTTCAGTCAACTGTTCTTTTACCAGCAGTTGGCGGCGGACGGCGAAAAGGCCGGGCTCGACAAACAGGATCCTTGGAAATCGACGCTCGAGTTCCAACGAATGCAGACCCTCGCGCAGGCCCAGTTGACCACTCACGGCAACCTCATTCAGGTAAGCACCGAAGATGAGGAAGCTTACTACAAGAAAAATGCCGACAAGTATCGTCAAGCTAAAGTGCGCGTCATCTACATCAGCTTCAATCCCGCACCCGCCAAGGCCGGCGCTGAGGCCGACAAGCTGCCCACCGAGGCCGAAGCTAGGAAGAAGATCGACGACCTCCATAAGCAGATCCTTGCCGGCGCGGATTTCGGCAAGCTGGCCCGCGAGAACTCCGATGACCACGCCTCGGCCGCCAAAGATGGCGATTTCGGAGTCATCAAACGCGGGAGCAGTTATCCCGATGCCGTGAAAAACGCCGTCTTCGCGCTCCAGGCCGGCCAGGTCAGTGAACCTGTCAGGCAACCCAACGGCTTCTATTTGATCCGAGTGGACCAGTTCAACCAGGAAGCGTTCGACGACGTCAGCATGCAGATCTTCCAGGAAGTCAAGCAGCAGCGTTTTAATGAATGGGTCAGCGGCATGCAGACCCAATACAAGGTGAAAGTTGAAAACCCTGGGTACTTTACGCCCCGCACGCCGCCGCTTCAGCTCCAACCGGTCCGTTGAGCGGATACGGAAACGTCTGCCGCCGCTCCAAGGGCGCGCAATCCGAATCCGTTTCTTGCCAGCGCTGACGGTCCGCGGGGGAAAGCTTTATTCCAGACGTTCGTGCGGACAGCCGGTCTACGCCGGAAGCTACATCCGCAAACGCGAAATCATTCTGGATCGCGACTTATGGAGCCGTCCCAATGAGCTGGCTCGCATTCTTACCCACGAACTGTTTCATTTTGTCTGGGTCCGGCTCGGCAACCCCGCCCGCCGGTCATTCGAGAGTCTCCTGCGCCAGGAGTTTAAACGCCATGCCCGCGGCGAGCTCGGATGGTCCGCTGAATCCCGCAAGTCAGCCCTACCCCTCCCGATTCTCAACTCCCTCCGCCTTCTCCGCTGGCGCGAATACATCTGCGAAAGCTTTTGCGACACCGCCGCTTGGCTTTATTCCGGCGTCCGTCGCCACAGTGAATTCACTCTCGGCGCGCGCTCCAAGAAGCGACGGGCACAGTGGTTTCTTGAAACCTTTCGTAACCGCCGAATATCGATATAATTGACTATGGAGGCTGTTTCCACGTGACCAAGCCCATCCGACTCGCTCCCCTTTGCGCTGCCATCGCGGCTTTTGTGTTGTGGACAGCCTGCGCCAATCATTCCGTCAAAGCCGACGGCTCGCTGAAGCCGGAAGGGACTCGGAAAGTTGCTCCTGAGTTCACCCTAAAAGACTCCGAGGGCCAGACCGTTCACCTTGCCGACTATCGGGGCAAGGTCGTCCTCCTCGACTTCTGGGCCACCTGGTGCGGCCCCTGCAAGATCGAAATCCCCTGGTTTATGGAATTCGAGAAGCAGTTGAAGGACCGCGGTTTTGCGGTGGTCGGCGTGTCGATGGACGAAGACGGATGGAACGTGGTTAAGCCTTACATCCAGCAGTACAAAGTCAACTATCGTATTTTGCTTGGAAACGATCAGGTGGGCGAGATTTACGGGGGCGTCGAGTCCCTGCCGACTACGTTCTTAATCGACCGCCGGGGAAAAATCGCTGCGGTCCACATCGGGCTCTCCGGGAAAGACGAATTCAAAAATGCTATCACTGAACTGCTGGACGCGCCTCGGACTACTTCTATTGCTCCTGTCGGCGGCAACTTCGGCTTCATTACGAGCCCAAGGTAACTCCGTACTCAGCGTTGCGCCACCCGAAAAGCTAACCATTAAGCGCGGCGCCACCGCCGTAGTAAAGCTCAAGGCGCAACTGCAGCCCGGCTTCCATGCCAACAGCAATGCCCCCGCCGACGAGTTTCTCATCCCGCTGAAACTCACCTGGGCGAAGGAGCCCCTCGAAGCCGAGCAAGTCACTTACCCCAAGCCGCAATTCGAAAAGTACGCCTTTTCCCCCAACCCGGTCTCGGTGTTTAGTGGAAATTTCGAGATTGAAACGCGCTTCAAAGCCCTTCCCAACGCCAACCCGGGGCTCGGCATGATGACCGGAAAACTTCGCTTCCAGGCCTGCAACAACAAAGAGTGCCTGCCGCCTCGAACTATTGACGTCCGCTTCACGGTCGATCTGCAGTAGTGCCTCTGGGCATCACCTAGCTACTGCAACGAGTAAGTCAGTCCCAACGTAAACTGGAACGAATTCTTCTTAAACCCGAGCGGGGGGTCGTTTAAGAAAGTGTCGATCACGCCCGTCGATCCGCTCAGGCGCTTATAAACTGGCATCGTGAGAAGAGTGGTGAACGCCGCCGAATACGCGTGCGTGTTGTTGAACGCCGGAGTGGCCGACAGGCTTTCATCCAGCCCCACGCCGCGCGGCAGCTTGCGATGATAATGCTCTCCGAAAGTCGCGCCGATCAGATTCATACTCGTGGGCTGGCTCTGGTTCGATCCAGCCGCGAACTGTTGCCGGATGTAACTAATGGCACCTTTCAGATCCAGCTCCTGCGCCGAAGTATTGATCACGGTCCAGCCGATTCCGCCGTTATAGGTTTGCTGAAGATCGAGACCCTGTGAGTAGTTGTGATCGAAATCCGCCTGCCCGAAGGCGAACATGGAAGGCGTGAAATATTTATCCTGCTCCCCAGCCGCGTGGAAAATCGATGTTTTGATGGCCGGTGTCGCCGGCTGCGTCAGCTTGCCGTAGGATTCCGAAAAAATGATCGACGTGCGATAGCTCGGATTTAGCCAGTTCTCGGTCGGTTCGGTGCGAACCAGGCTGACGGCTCCGGTAAAGGTCCGGTCGGTTTGCGTTGCCTGCACCACCGTGGCGCCGGCGGTGATCGTCCCGTTCCAGTCAGACAAAAACCCGGGCGTGCGCGTTATTGCCTTTTGAAACGCGCCCTGGTCCAGGACCACCGCAGTATCGGCGACGGGTATCGATTGCGCAGGCGCGCCGGGAGCCGGAGTGACCTGAAGCTTCTGATCCTGCATCACCAGCGTTCCCTGCGGGACATCCGATGGAATTTCTTTCTTGCGGAGTCTCACGCCCTTGCGGATTACGGCGACCTTGGCGGAGGTCTCCAGTTCCTTCACTTTGCTCCAATCGACCGTCAGATCGCCCAGTGCGTCGCTCTTAAAGGTCACTGAAGAACTGGTCGATCGCACGAGGTGCCCCGCGAGCTTATCTCCGTTCGTGAACACGATGGTATCGGCGTTTGCCAGTGTCACGGCGCCGGCCGACAGAAGTAGTATGCGAGCTGCTTTCCAGGAATTGTGCATAGTGTCCAATATTGGACGCCCATTAATTAGGGACAGTACACTCAAATACTGATTTCCGCCCGCCCTACGCCCCACGCACTGTGAAGGAACCCAGCACCAGCCCCAAAATCTCCTGAAGTTGGACCGCCTGGAAATCGGCCGGGAACCGGACCTGTTCGGCCAGATACCGGTCGCGCATCATCCCTTCCAGCATCCCCATGAGCGCCGACCGGACAGCCTGCGGATTGAGCTCAGGACGAAGCAGATGCATCGCGCGCATCTCCACCACCACGCTGTCGATCAAACCGACGAAGCCGAGAAAGCCGTCGGTCAGCGCCACCACCGGCCCTTCCCTGCGAATCCGACGTCCTTCCAGCAGCATGAGAAGCTTCAACTCCGGGTCCGACTCCAGGCGTCGCAACACGCATCCCGCGATCGCTCCCAGCTTCTCCACGGGCGATGTCAGATTCTGGCTGGCGGCCCGAGCCTCTTCCGTGATCCCGCCCCATCCTTCGTTGAAGATCGCCTCCAGCAGACCGGCCTTGCTCCCGAAATGCTTCATGAGCTGCGATTCGCTGGTCCCCGCCTGGCGCGCAATTGCCGACGTGCTGGTGTGTTCGTAGCCCCGGCTTGCGAACAATTTCTTGGATGCTTGCAGAATCCGCTGGTGTGTGGAAACCTTCGATGGTGGAGATCCAGGAGCCGGTACCATGTTGGTCTAGCCTATCACATAGTAGCACTGCTATCCAATGCGGATATTACTACCGTAATGTTACCAACACCACTTAAACGTAGGTGCTATGGCTCCGTCCGCGGCTCCGCCTCCCGCAACAACGCCGCCTCTTCCTCCGCCCGAGTGTCATTCAAAAACGTTCCGTGACCGCTCTCCACGGCTGCCAGATATTTCAACTTCATCGCGCTCCTTTGGATCGGCAGAAAATCGACGTGGAAATGAAAATAGGGATGTTCCCCGACGGCCGGCCGCTGCCGCAGCAACATCATCAGCGGCATTGGAAAACCATACAGGTTGTCGTATTTCTGCCGCACGATTTTCAGCAGCGCGGCCAGGTCGCTGCGCTCCTCTACGCTAAGCTCCTGCAACGCGCCCAAGTGACGCCGCGCGCAAATCTGCATTTCGCTTGGGAACCGCCCGTAGAACGGGAGAAGTGCAACAAAGCTATTGTTCGCCGCCACGAGTCGCCGGCCATCTTCTATCTCCTCCGCCAGGATGCGGCAGTACAGGCACGCCGACTTCTCACGAAAATACTGCTGCGCCGAATCCAGCTCGGTCTGAATCAGCGGAGGAATGAACGGAAATGCATAGATCTGCCCGTGCGGATGCGGCATGGTCACCCCGATTGCGACGCCGGCATTCTCAAACACCGATACATACCGAACTTCCGGATTGGCAAACAGCTCAATCGTGCGCTTGGTCCACAACTCGATCACTTTCCTCCATTGCTCCACCCCCAACTGCGAAGGAAGCAGCCTATGATTCGGAGAATAGAGCACGACATCGCATGCGCCTCTCGCACCTGTGCTCTTCAACAGACCCGGCTCCGGCGAAAACGGCGGATTCTCGAAACTGAACGCCGGAAAATCGTTGGGATAAAGATAAACGTCGTACTCGTCCGGCACTCGCCCCGACCCTGGACAGAACGGACACCACTCCTCCGGTAATTGCGGACGGCCTTGGCGCTCGGTCGCCACCGCCACCCATTCCCGCAACAATGGATGCCATCGAAGTTCAGAGGATGATCGTGCGTCTGCCACGTCGGACCAAAACACAGAATACAAAGAATTCGCGCCAGCGCTTTGTGGCCTCATCCTGCTACAACTGAAGTCACATGAACATCCGCCCGGAAGATGTGCTCGATTACCATTCCTCCGCGCCGCAGGGCAAGATTTCCGTCACTCCCACCAAGCCCTGTTCCACCCAGCGCGATCTCAGTCTTGCCTACACTCCCGGCGTCGCGATTCCGTGCCTGGAAATCGAAAAACAACCGGGTTTGGCATATCGCTATACGGCAAAAGGAAACCTGGTGGCGGTGGTGACCAACGGGACGGCGGTGCTCGGCTTGGGCAATATCGGACCCCTGGCCGCCAAGCCGGTCATGGAAGGCAAGGGTGTCCTGTTCAAGCGCTTCGCCGACATCGACGTCTTTGATCTCGAGCTCGCCGCTAGCGATCCCCAAGACGTCATTCGCGCCTGCCAGATGATCGAGCCCACCTTCGGTGCCATCAACCTGGAAGACATCAAAGCCCCCGATTGTTTCGTCGTCGAAGAAGAGCTGCGCCGCACCATGCACATCCCTGTCTTTCATGACGACCAGCATGGGACGGCCATCATCGTTGGCGCTGCGCTGCTGAATGCCCTGATCCTGGTGAACAAGAAAATCGACGAGGTGAAGGTCGTATGTAACGGCGGAGGCGCGGCTTCCATCGCTTGTGCCGAGCACGCCATCAATCTCGGTATGAAGCGCGAAAACATCATCATGTGCGACATCGCCGGCGTCGTCTACGAAGGCCGCACCGTGGAAATGAATCCCTACAAAGCCCGCTTCGCTCGAAAAACCGACATGCGCACGCTCTCGGAAGCCATGCGCGGCGCCGACGTCTTCATCGGGCTGTCAGTGGGCAACTGCGTCACGCCGGAAATGCTGCTGTCCATGGCCGATCGCCCCATTGTCTTCGCCCTAGCCAATCCCGATCCCGAGATCCCCTACGACGTGGTGGTGAAAACCCGGCCCGACGCCATTGTCGCCACCGGCCGATCCGACTATCCCAATCAGGTGAATAATCTGCTCGGCTTTCCCTTCATCTTCCGCGGCGCTCTGGACGTTCGCGCCACCACCATCAACGACGCCATGAAGCTCGCCGCCACCCACGCCCTCGCCGAACTCGCCCGCGAAGAAGTGCCGGATTCCGTGAGCCGCACCTACGGCGTCGAGCGCCTCCGGTTCGGGCCGGACTATATCATTCCCAAGCCCTTCGATCCCCGCGTCCTTCTGCGCGAAGCCTCCGCGGTAGCAAAGGCCGCGATGGATTCTGGGGTCGCCCGCGAACACGTGGATCTCATTGCGTATCGCGACGAGCTCGAGCGGCGTCAGAGCAAAGTACACGGCGTCATGCGCATCATGATCAACAAAGCTCAGCAAAAGCCTAAGCGCGTCGTTTTCCCGGAAGGCGAGGAGATCAAAATTCTTCGCGCCGCTCAAATTCTGATCGACGAGAAGATCGCCCTGCCCATCCTGCTCGGACGCGAAGCCGTGATTCGGGAGCGAATTGCCGACCTTCATATCACTCTCAGCTCAGCAATGATCGTCGATCCTAGCCAATCTCTCGATCGCGACCGCTACGCCGGCGAACTCTTCCGTCTGCGGCAGCGAAAAGGAGTCACTCGCAAAGAAGCCGACCAACTGATTTTGAATCACACTTATTTCGGCTCCATAATGGTCGCCCTCGAAGACGCCGACGCGCTGGTGGGCGGCCTCACTCAGCACTATCCCGATACCATTCGTCCCGGTCTCGAAGTTATCCCCATTCGCGAGGGACTACGCCGCGTCGCCGGACTCTACATGATGATTACGCTGAAAGGCGTTTATTTCTTCGCTGATGCCACCGTGAACATCGAGCCCTCCGCCGAGGACTTGGCTGAGATCGCAATTTCGGCCGCCGAAACCGCCGAGCGCTTCAACGTGAAGCCACGTGTCGCGCTGCTTTCTTTCTCCAACTTCGGCAGCGCCCGTCACCCGCTAGCTGACAAGGTCCGCAAAGCCGTCGAGCTGGTGAAGAAACGAGCGCCGGAGCTGATGGTCGACGGCGAAATGCAAGCCGACACCGCCGTTACTCCGGAAATCATCGAGCAGGATTATCCTTTCAGCTCGCTCAAAGGGGGCGCCAACGTTCTGATCTTTCCGAATCTTGAAGCTGGGAACGTAGCCTACAAGCTTCTGTCGCGTTTAGGCGCCGCCGAAGCGGTCGGCCCGATCCTTACGGGCCTTTCCAAACCGGTGCATGTCCTGCAGCGCGGCGCCGAAGTCAACGAGATCGTCAACGTCGCCGCCATCGCCGTTGTCGACGCGCAGGAAGCCGAGCGTCGCATGTAGCGCACGCACTCTCGTGGCGCACGCACTCTTGCGTGCCGCGTTCACACTCATGTGAACGCCTTTTATCCCTCCCCCACCGGCGCATGATGCTTCTTCCTCAGCGGAACTTCCCTTAGGAAAAAATTCACCGCCACCGCCACCACCATCAGGATCGCGCCCATCACGAAGATCGAGTGCAACCCCGCCAGCAACGCCTCTCGAACATTCCCCAAAAGCTGGCGGAGCATCACCAGTGCACCCGGCGGCAGCGCCCCCGTTGCGGGCAAGCCCCGTTGCAGCAGCAGCGGATTGTCGAACAATGACACTAGTCGCGCCGGTGTCCCCGCCGGAATGCTGTGCTGAAAGCGGTCGTGATACATCGTCAACAGCACCGATCCAAAAACCGCTACGCCCAGCGTCGCGCCGATCGATCGGAAGAACTGCGTCGATGCCGTGGCCGCGCCCATCTGCGCCGGCGGCGCGACATTTTGCACCGCCAAAGTGTAGATCGGTTGCGCGATGCCCATCCCCAGCCCGGCAATGATCATATTGCGAATCACCACCCACTGCGGCGTGTTCCCATCCATCGCGGCCATCAGAAACATGCCCGCCATCGCCAGCCCTGAACCCACCAGCGCCATCACGCGGTATCGCCCCGTCCGCGCCATGATGTTTCCCGACGCCATGCTCGCCACCACAAACGCCAGCATCAGAGGCGTCAGTAGCGATCCCGACCTCGTCGCCGATACGCCCAGGACTGCCTGCATAAAGAGCGGAACGTACACGATCACTCCGAACATCCCCATGCCGAACAGAAACACCGCGATGGTCGAAACCGCGATGATCCGATCGCGAAACAGCGATAGCGGTATCACCGGTTCCACCGCTCGCGTCTCGGCGAACAGGAACGCGCCCAGCATCGCCGCCGCGATGGCCAGCAGCGACAGCACTCGTTGCGATCCCCAGCCGTAATCGGTCACCCACGTCAGCGCCAGCAGCAATGGAACCAAGCCTGCGGTCAGTGTAAACACGCCCCACCAATCGATCTTCCGGCGGACTCCCTGCGGGCGAAAATACGGGAACTCGAAAAAGATGGATGCGGCGGCCAACAGACCCACCGGCAGGTTCACATAGAATGTCCAGCGCCACGAAAACTGGTCCGTGATCCAACCGCCCAGCGTCGGGCCGAAGATCGACGCCAAACCGAACACGCTCGCAAACAGTCCCTGATACTTGGCGCGCTGCGCCGGCGCGAAGATGTCGCCGATGATCGTGAACAGCAGTCCCATTGCGATCCCCGCCCCCAGCCCTTGTACGCCGCGGAACACGATAAGCTGCGTCATCCCGTCGCCCGGCAACCAGCGCATTTCACCGGCCGCTCCGCAAAACGCCGACGACGCGACGAACAAAACATTCCCCGCCAAGAAAAACCATTTGCGCCCGTAAATGTCGGATAGCTTCGCGAAGATCGGGACCGCGATAGTCGACGTGAGCAAATAAGCCGTCGTCACCCACGGGTAACGGTCGAAGCCGTTCAGTTGCGCGATGATCCGCGGCATCGCCGTGCCTACGATGGTCTGGTCGAGCGCCGCCAGCAGCAGCGTCAGCAGTAAACCGGTTATGGTTCCGGCCAGTTGCCGTCGCGAGAGATTATGCAGGCCCGGCTTGCTGGCATCGGCCGCGGTAGACATTTATCCATTCTAACCGTGTCCCGCGCCCAGCCCGCTGAGCGCCAGCCTCGCATGCTAAATTGGAACTCGGCCAGTCCCTTCATGAAGCACCTTCTTGCGGCCGCCGCGCTGGTGGCGCTTCTGCTGTTCCTGATCACAGGTAAGGTTTCGCCCGATCCTTACGTCTACGACGAAGCCGATTACATGTACGCCGCCTCGCTCGGATATTTTGCGAACTGGACCGATACGCCCACCCTCTCACTCCCAACTTTCTTGCGCATCGGCTTGAACCGCGGCAAGCAGGCCGGCCGCCAGGAGCTGTCGGAATTCATACGCCAGAGCAACGATGTGCTCTTCTACCGGCACTGGCACGGGCCGCTCTATCATTACTTCCTCATCCCCGTCTCGCGGCTGCGATTGAACGAACACGACGTCCGCGCTGCCATGCTGGTCATCCCCGCTCTGACCCTTCTCGCGATTTATTTGGGATACTTGTGGCTCATCCCTGGTTCCGCCGGAGTATTCGCGGCCCTCCTCGCCAGCGTCCTGTTCCTGTCGAGCTTTACCGTTTTCCGCTCCACTGAGCTAGCGCCTCACCAGCTCTTCGCTCTCTGCTATCTCTGCTGCCTGATCTTTCTCGCGAAGACCGTGGCCACCGGCCGGCGCTCGTCTTGGTACGCCGCGGTCGTGATGGCTGCGCTTGCCTTCTGCACTCTGGAAGTCGCTTTCGTCGCCGTTCTCACCCTCGCCATTTGCGGTTACGTCGAACGTGATCGCCTTCAGATGGATTGGCGGTTCGCCGCCAGATCACTAACGTTGTTCATTGCTACGGTCGTCATCGTCTGGCCCGCCGCCATCTTTAAATTGACCTTCGTGAAGTCCTACCTTTTTATGGCCTACCTCGCCCTGGCTCGAAAAGGATCTTGGGGTGACGTCGGATTCTTCGGGACCTGGCGCAACCGCTTCCTCAGCTCGCCGCTCGAATGGGCCCTCATCGCGTTGGCTCTGATTCTTTATCTGCGCCGGCCATGGCAGAAGGACAATCGGTTCGCCTACCCGATCCTGATCTTTGCAATCCTCATGCTGGCCGCCACCGCGCGCGTTTTGAGCGACTCCGCTCGTTACTCGCTCCCCTTCATGCCCGCTCTCGACCTTTTCGCCGGCGTCACCCTTGCTCCATTTCTCGCCTCGCTTCGCAGACCGGCCGCTTTCGGGATCGCCGGCTTGCTCGTCGCCGGCCTGTGCGCTACCGCTCTTTATGAAGTGTCCAGCCACCCTATCCAGCCCGACCCGCATCCCGCCGCGGTGCTCGAACACATCCGTCAAGCCAACCTCACTGACAAAGCCTTGCTCGTTCCCCAGAACGATCTTCCGATGATCCACTATTATTTCCCTGCTACCCGTCTGCGCGGTTACTACACGCCGCGGCCCGCGCCTGCCGACTTTGAAGGCTTTGCACCCGACGCCATCTTATATCCTTGAGCATGGACCTTCAACTCAAAAATAAAACTGCACTGGTAACCGGCTCCACCGCCGGCATCGGACTCGCCATCGCCCAAGCCCTGGTGAAAGAGGGCGCGTCGGTCATCGTCAACGGCCGCACCCAGCCGCGTGTCGATGAGGCCGTAAAGAAAAGCGGCGCCGCGCAGGGCATCGCCGCCGACCTCGGGACCGAGGCCGGAGCGGCCCAGTTGATTGCCCGATTCCCCACCGTCGACATTCTGGTGAACAACCTCGGCATCTTCGAGCCCAAGCCCTTCGATCAGATCGCCGATGACGATTGGCGCCGCTTCTTCGAAGTCAACGTGCTCAGCGGCGTCCGTCTGAGCCGCCACTACATTCGTTCCATGCGGGAGAACAACTGGGGCCGCATCGTCTTCATCTCCAGTGAATCCGGCCTCCAGATTCCGGCTGAGATGATCCACTACGGGATGACCAAGACCGCGCAGCTCGCCATCTCGCGAGGTCTCGCTGAAACCACCGCCGGAACCGCCGTCACCGTCAACGCCGTGTTGCCCGGCCCCACTGCCTCCGAAGGTGTCGTCGAATTCGTCGACAAGCTTGCGAAAGATCAAGGCACCAATCGCGATTCCTTCGAGCGTGAGTTCTTCCGGAGCGCCCGTCCCAGCTCCATCATTCAGCGCTTCGCCACTCCGGAGGAGGTTGCCGTGGCGGTCGCATTCGTTTGCAGCCCGCTCGCGTCAGCCATCAACGGCACCGCCCTACGCGTGGACGGCGGCGTGGTCCGCTCCATCGCCTGACTTAGTGCTGTGGCTCCGCAGCTATTTCAACCCGATATGCCGCTCAACTTCATCGACCAACTCCTGCGACTCCGCCAGAAGCGCTTCGCGTTCCCTCTGTCCGGCAATCACAATGATCATCCCGTGTGGACCAGGCCGATCGACAAATGCCGTCTGACCCATGACGCCTCCAATATCGGCATTCGTTAAGAACGGCGCGTAGAACATGGTGTGTGGAACGCTCCGGGTAAGCTTTCCTTTTTCCAGCATGTATGTGGCGGGAGACAACATATAGGCGATCCCCGGTCGTGCCGGTGGCCGATAACGCCCTTGTTCGAAGCCCTGCGCGAGCTGACGCTCTACCTCTTCATTCGGCACCCCTTTTAGACGGAGCACCGCGTCGTCTGCAAAAGCCGGTAGGATCGTGTGGGTGCCCTCTTCATCGAAACATACGGGGTAGAAGTTGCCTGCGCGGCGGCTCACGATACACGTAAACGGATTAGAACCGTGACGCGCCTCCACATATCCGGCTGATTCCATGACCAGGACGGTCGCACCAGCGCGCAACTGCTTGGGCAGCGCGTTGATGGCGAGACGGATTTCGAGATCACGAGGCAACAACAGCACTCGTCCGCCAGTCGCGCTGTGATCGTGACCGGCGGGCGCCAAATCCTGCGCCGCGGCATACGTGACGCATAAAGCGGCCAGAAACATCCATTTGCTCTGACTGCGTTCTTTCATGATTTTCTCTCCTTTTGCCTGATGTCATCTTGTAAAGCCTGCGCGGTCGCGGTGACCGTCCTCAACACACGAAACATCTCGTCCCACTGCTTGGCGCTCATGCCCGCCCGCAACAGATTCTGCGCCTTCCTCCAGTGGGGCTTGGCCGCCGCCAGCTGTTTCCGCCCTGAGGCAGTCAGGATGAACTCGCGTTTCCGTTTGTCCGTCGCCGCCGACGATTCGATCCACCCCTTGCGCTCCAGCAGCTTGAGATTCCGGGAAACCGTGGTCTTGTCGAGCGCGTAGCGGCGCCCAAGATCCACTGGACCGCATGGTCCCTGCTTTTCCAGGGTCATCATGAGCGCGAATTGAGGAGCCTCGAGACCAGTACTGCGTAAGCGGCTGTCGTACAGTTGGGTCAAGACGCGCGCGAGTTGGCGCGAAGTCGCGCACGCGCACTGGAAGTCCATCATGATTAGTAGTATATACAACTACATAGGTTTGGTGGCCACGTTGACTTCGCCGCTCGCCCCGTGTAATAGTGAACCGATAGGTTCAGTGTCCATGGCGAGCAATCTCGATCATGTCATCGTGGCCATTTCCGATCCGACGCGCCGGGCCATCATCAGCCGTCTCGCTCGTGGACCGGCCCGCATCTCTGATGTCGCCGCTCCCTTCTCGATGTCATTAACAGGTGTCTGCAAACACGTCCGGGTGCTTGAGCAAGCCGGTCTGGTGCGGCGTACCCATCACGGTCGCGAGAACACGCTCGAGTTATCCGCCGAGCCCCTGCGCGATGTCGCGCGTTGGATCTCGCGGTATGAGCGATTCTGGAATGCACGCCTCGATCGACTCCAGGGATTCTTCGCCTCAAAACAGGAGAAATCACAATGAAGCTCATCGACATTACCGTCACGCGCTTGATTCCCGCGCCGGCCGAAAACGTGTTCGACGTCTGGATCGACCCTCAGAGTCCCGGCGGGCCGTGGTTCGGCGCTGAGCGCCTAATCATAAACCCGGTCGTGGACGGCCTTTTCTATTTCGCCGTCAAGCACGAGGGACGAACCTGGCCACATTACGGGCGCTTCGTTTCGATCGAACGCCCTCAAAAGGTGGAGTACACCTGGGTGTCTGAAGCCACAAAAGGTGTCGAATCCGTCGTGGCCGTCACGTTCCAGCCGCGTGGCGACCAGACCGAGGTCACTCTGCGCCACTCCGGCGTGCCGGACGACGAAATGGGAAATCGGCATCGGGAAGGCTGGACCTGGGTCCTATCGATGCTCGCTGAGCAATTCGTTTCGCGCCCCTCAGTTCCCACCTCGACCTAGAAACGCGGAAACTGCCTGCTGAGTCACATCATTCGATGCAGATTTCTCTCCCTCTCAATCAACAACTTCCCGCTCCTCGCTTGCTCCGCGCTTCATCCCGGGTGTTATTCCAGTATCGAGGATCAACGAAATGTCCCCTTCCGATTTTCCTGATAACGATCGCGCGGCAATCAATCGCGCTAACGCCGCAAAATCCACCGGCCCCCGTACCGAAGCTGGTAAGCAGCGTTCGAAATTGAACGCGCTCCGCCACGGCCTGACAGGCCAAACCGTCGTCCTGCCCACCGAGGACCACTCCGCCTACCAGCGCCACTCCCAGTTTTTGCTCGATGAATGCAAACCTAATGGCGCCATCGAGACCCAGCTCGTCCAGTCGCTCATCGATACCTCCTGGCGCATGAACCGCGCCGCCGCCGTCGAGACCAATCTCTTCTCGCTCGGCATCACCGAAATGGAAAACAGCATCCAGGCCGACCATCCTGACGCCGACGTAGCCCTCGCCATGGCCCTCGCCTTCCGCGAGCACACCCGCGCTTTCGCTCAAATCAGCGTTTACGGCCAGCGCCTCGCCCGCCAGTTCGAGCGCACCTTAGATCAACTCCGCAAAATCCAGGAGGAACGCCGCAACCAAGAAACCCGCCAACTGGACGAAGCGGCTAACCTCCTCAAAATGCACAAAGAAGACGGCCTTCCTTACGACCCCGCCGAGGATGGCTTCGTTTTTTCGAATGCGGATATCGAGACTTACATACACCGCAGCGAGCGTCGCGAGCAGGCCTTCGATCGCGCCTATGCCACCTGATTCCTTGCCTTCTGCCTCCTGTCTTCTGACTCCTGTCTGTGGCCTTTTGCTATACTTGCCACAATTCGGCTCGAAACTCATGTCGCCTGAGTAAAGGAGCACCATGGCAAAATCCAAGAAGATTTCGATCGCCCGCCGCAATTTCTTGAAGGGTGCTGCCGGAGGTGCGGCCGCGCTTGCAGCTGGCCAGCAAAGAGTCCAGGCGCAACAGGCCGCCGAGCCCCCGCGCTTTGCCGCCGCTCGCCCCGTGTCGGCCGAAACCGATCCCGCGCCAAATGTCGAAGTGCTCACCGCGGATCGCCCCGGCTCGGACTTCATGGTCGACCTCATCAAGTCGCTCGGATTCGAGTTCGTTTTCGCCAATCCCGGCTCCAGCTTTCGCGGCTTGCAGGAATCGATCACCGTCTATGGCGGCAATAAGAGTCCCGAATTCATCACCTGCTGCCATGAAGAATCGTCCGTCGCCATGGCACACGGCTACGCCAAGATCGAAGGCAAGCCGGCCTGCGTTTTTGCTCACGGCACCGTCGGATTGCAGCATGCCTCGATGGCCCTTTACAACGCCTATTGCGACCGCGTGCCCGTCTTCGTGGTTCTCGGCAACCTGATGGACGCCACCTCGCGCCGACCCGGTGCCGAATGGAATCACAGCGTGCAAGATGCCGCGTCCATGGTCCGCGACTTCATCAAATGGGACGACAATCCGGCCTCGCTAACCCACTTCGCCGAATCCGCCGTGCGCGCTTATAAGATCGCGATGACGCCGCCCATGCTGCCGGTCGTGTTGGTGGCCGATGGCGATCTGCAGGAGAATCCGATCGCGCCTGATGCCCGCCTGCACATTCCTAAGCTCGTGATTCCGGCCCCGCCTCAAGGTGACTCCGGTGCCGTCGCCGAAGTTGCAAAGCTTCTGGTCGCCGCCGAGAATCCGGTGCTCGTAGCCGGTCGCGTCGCTCGAACTCCGGCCGGCATGAAGCACTTGGTTGAACTAGCGGAAGTCCTGCAGGCGCCCGTCATCGATCAAGCCGAGCGGATGAACTTCCCGACGCGCCACGCGCTCAACCACACCGACCGCAGCCGCGCGCTGATCGCCAACGCCGACGTGATCGTGGGCTTGGAGCTCACCGACTTCTGGGGCACCGTGAATTCCTACCGCGATCAGTTGCATCGCACTTCGAAGCCGATGACCAAATCCGGCGCGAAACTGATCAGCATCACTTCCGTCGATCTTTATACGAAAAGCAATTATCAGGACTTCCAACGCTTCCCCGAGGTCGACCTCGCCATCGCGGCCGACGCCGAAGCCACGCTGCCGGCTCTCACCGAAGAGGTCAAGCGTTTAATCAACGCCGATCGGAAGCGCGCCTATCAGGACCGCGGCGCCAAACTCGCCACCGCCAAACAACAATCGGTCGAGCGTGCCCGCACCGAAGCAACCTATGCTTGGGACGCTAGCCCCATCAGTACCTCGCGCTTGTCAGCGGAAATGTGGGCGCATATCAAGGACAAGGATTGGTCGGTAGTCTCGGCCGTTTCGTCCATCAGCAACTGGCCACTGCGGCTGTGGGCGTTCGACAAACACTACCAATATATTGGTGGAGCGGGCGGCGCTGGCATCGGATACGGCGCTCCTGCCGCCACCGGCGCGGCCATCGCCAATCGAAAGCACGGCCGCCTGACCGTCAATTTCCAGAACGATGGCGACGTCATGTATGCCCCTGGAATCCTATGGACCTCCGCGCATCACAAAATCCCGCTCCTCAGTGTCGTGCACAACAATCGCGCGTATCATCAGGAGCTCATGCATCTGCAGCGCATGGCCAACCGCCACCAGCGCGGCATTGATAACTGCGGCATCGGCACCACGCTCGACAACCCCAACATCGACTACGCCAAGGTCGCGCAAGGCATGGGCGTTTATGCTCAAGGTCCCATCACCGATCCGAAGGATCTCGGCCCCGCCCTCGGACGCGCCATTGAAGTCGCCATGAAAGGTGAGCCGGCCCTGATCGACGTCGTCACCCAGCCCCGCTGAGGAATTCTACGCCGTCTGAATCTCCGCCACCCCCTCCAACCCCCGCTCCTTGATCTCGACTTCGCGAATCTTGAATTTCTGAATCTTCCCCGTCACCGTCATCGGGAACGAATCCACAAAGCGGATATGTTGAGGAATCTTGAAGTGCGCAATCTTCCCCCGGCAAAAATCCCGGATCTCATCCTCCGTCGCCGGCTCCTTCAGCCGGATCCATGCCGCCACCGTCTCGCCCAGCTTCTCATCCGGCAGCCCGACAATCTGCACGTCCGCCACCTTGGGATGCGTATAGAGAAACTCCTCCACCTCCCTTGGATAAATGTTCTCGCCGCCCCGGATGATCATGTCCTTCGCTCGTCCGGTCACTCGAAAATATCCATCCGGCCGCATCGTCGCCAAATCGCCAGTGTGCAGCCATCCGTCTTTATCGACTGCTCGCGCCGTCGCTTCCGGCTCCTGATCGTAACCCTTCATCACCAGATATCCACGCGTGCAAAGCTCGCCCTGCTCGCCCACCGGAACGGTTTCCCCGGCGCCGCAAACGATTTTGACTTCAGTCGCAGGACATGCGCGCCCGACCGTAGACACGCGATGCTCCAGGCCGTCATCCACGCCCGACATCGTGATCACCGGCGAGCTTTCGGTCTGCCCATACGCGATCGTCATCGCAGCGCAGTGCATCTCATTCACCACCCGCTTCATCACTTCGATGGGACATGGCGCGCCGGCCATCACGCCCGTGCGCAGCGAGCTGAAATCGAATCGCGAAAATTCCGCATGCCCGAGTTCGGCGATGAACATGGTCGGCACGCCATAAATCGTGGTCGCGCGTTCATCGTGGATCGCCTGCATCGTTGCCAGCGCATCGAACGTCGGAGCCGGAAGGATCAGCGTCGCGCCCGTGACCATGCAGACCAGCGTCCCGATCACGCAGCCGAAGCAATGGTACAGCGGCACCGGCACGCAGATCTTATCGCGCTCGGTGGTCTTCATCCCCAGCGAACAAATCACCGCGTTGTTCACCAGATTCCGGTGCGTCAGCAAAACTCCCTTGGGCGACCCGGTCGTTCCCGACGTGTATTGAATATTGATGACATCGTCGGGCGACGCGGCGCGCGCGGGGATCTCCACGCCTTCGGTCAGCATCTCGCGCCACGAATCTGTTCCGAAGTAAATGACATGCTCGAGCGGCAACGTCTGAGCCGCCATCGCTTCCTCCAGGATCGCTCGATAATCCGAGCGGCTGTCCTTCTCCCAAAGAAACAGCGCCTTCATCCCCGACTTGCGAAGTACGAACGCCAACTCATAGGCCCGATACGCCGGGTTCACATTCACCAGCACAGCGCCAATGCGCGCGCACGCCAGATGCAACAACACCCATTCGACACAGTTGGTCGACCACACGCCGATCCGGTCCTTGGCGCCGAGCCCCAAGCCGGTCAGGCCGCGCGCCACGCCTTCCACCTCCATGGCCAACTGCGCGAACGTCAGCCGGACGCCTTGATGGCGAACGATCAGCGCGTCGTGGTTCGGAAATCGCTTGGCCGTTTTCAGGAAGACTTCCGGGATCGTTTCCTCCAGGAGCGGCACGTCCGGCCCTTTTGAGTAGCTCAGCATAGAGGCATCCTAAATTGCGCCGCAGTGTATAACAATTAGCTTATGACTTTCCGGATTTCCCTAGCCGCTATTGTCGCCTGTACCGCCGCTTTTTCCGCGCCCGCGAAACGCTTCACGCTCGAACAGATTATGAGCGCGCCGTTCCCGACCGACCTTACCGCAGCCCCCAAAGGCGGCGCGGTCGCCTGGGTGCTCAATCAAAAAGGCGCACGCAACCTCTGGGCCGCCGAAGCTCCGGATTACAAGGGCCGGCAGCTCACCAACTATCGCGATGACGACGGCCAGGAGATCGACCAAATCACCTTTGACTCCCGACGGCCGCTCCATCCTCTACGTGCGCGGCGGCGATTTCGAAACGCATCGCGATAATCCGAATCCAGCCAGTCTTCCCGATGGCGTCGAGCAGGACATCTGGATTATTCCGCTCGCTGGTGGCGCTCCGCGCAAGATCGCCGAGGGAAACGAGCCGGCCATTTCGCCCAAAGGCGATCGCATAATCTTTCTCCGAAAGAATGAAATCTGGTCGGTGGGCCTCGAAGAAAATGCCAAGCCGGCGCAATTGATTCATGCCAAGGGCCTGGCCGATGAGCTGCGCTGGTCGCCGGATGGTTCGAAGCTCGCATTCGTCACCAATCGCTCTGAGCATTCCTTCGTCGGAGTTTACGACTTCAATGCGAAATCGCTGCTCTACCTCGACCCCAGCGTCGATCACGATTCCAACCCGGTGTGGTCGCCGGATGGAAAACAGGTAGCCTTCATCCGCCAGCCGTCTTCGATGCGCACCATCTTCTTCGGCCCGCGCCGCACCGCGGAGCCTTGGTCGATTCGTTTCGCAGCGGTCGATTCCGGAAATGGCCGCGAGCTCTGGCATGCCGCCGCTGGCCCGGGCAGCGCGTTCCATGCCATGGTCGCCGAAAATCAGTTGTTATGGGGCGCGGGCGATCGCATCGTCTTCCCTTGGGAGAAGACCGGCTATATGCACCTCTACTCGATTTCGATCCACGGCGACGCACCCACACCGCTGAACGTCAACGGCGAATTCGAGACCGAGCACGTTTCGCTTTCGAGCGATGGCAAGACGGTCCTGTTCTCCTCCAACCAGGACGATATCGATCGCCGGCATCTCTGGCGTGTCTCGGTGTTAGGCGAAGGCCTCACACCGTTAACCCGCGGCGAAGGCATCGAATGGTCGCCGGTGGAAACGAGCGATGGCAAAGCGGTTGCCATGCTGCATTCCGATGCGAAAAATCCGGCGCGCGCCGCCATCAAGATAGACGGCCGCGATGTTCGCGATCTCGCTCCGGACTCTATCCCGGCCGAATTTCCCGCGTCGTCTTTGGTGGCCCCGCAACAGGTGATCCTCTCCGCCGCCGATGGGATGCGCATCCACGGCCAGCTCTTCCTGCCGCCCGATTTAGCGCCGGGCGAGAAACGTCCCGCGATGGTATTCTTCCACGGCGGCTCGCGGCGCCAAATGCTGCTGGGCTGGCATTACATGGACTACTATCACAACTCCTACGGGATGAATCAGTATCTGGCGAGCCTGGGCTACATCGTCCTGGCGGTGAACTATCGCAGCGGCATCGGATACGGTCTTGATTTCCGCGAGGCGCTTAACTACGGTGCTGCCGGCGCGAGCGAATTCAACGACGTACTGGGCGCGGGTCTGTATCTTCGCAGCCGTTCGGATGTCGATCCCAAGCGCATCGGCCTGTGGGGCGGCTCCTATGGCGGCTATCTCACCGCGCTCGGATTGTCGCGCTCTTCGGACCTCTTTGCCGCGGGCGTCGATTTCCACGGCGTGCACGACTGGAGCTCGCTGCGCAGCGCGATCACACCCGCCGATGCCGAGCGAGAGCAGAATATTCGCACCGCGTTTGAATCGTCGCCGATGGCATCGGTCAGCACCTGGCGCTCGCCGGTGTTGCTCATCCATGGCGATGACGATCGCAATGTCAATTTTCAGCAGACCGTGATGCTGGTGGAAGCGCTGCGCAAGCAGCACGTCGAGTTCGAAGAACTGATCTTCCCCGACGAGATCCACGGCTTCCTGACCACGAAGCGCTGGATTCAAGCTTATCAGGCTTCTGCGGATTTTCTGGGCAAGCACTTAAGGTAGCCGGTACTGGCAGCGAGCTACGGCCGTTTTCCAGCCGCGATAGAGATCCTCGCGGCGCTGCGCGGTCATGGCCGGTTCGTATACTTTGTCGGCGCGCCAGAACTGTTCCAGCTCGCCGAGGCTTTTGAAAAATCCGGTCGCGAGTCCGGCCAGGTAGGCGGCGCCGAGCGCGGTGGTTTCCGCATCGGCCGGGCGCACGATTCGCTTGCCCAAAATGTCGGCCTGAAATTGCATCAGAAAATCGCTCGCGGCCGCGCCTCCATCCACGCGAAGCTCTTTAAGCTGTTCGCCGCTGTCGGCCTCCATGGCTTCCACCAACTCCCGGGTCTGGTAGGCGATCGCTTCCAGCGCCGCCCGGGCGATATGCGCTTTGCCGCTCGCAGCCGTGAGTCCGGACAGCATACCGCGGGCCTGTGAATCCCAATGTGGCGCGCCCAGTCCGACGAACGCCGGCACGAAGTAGACGCCGCCGGTATCGGGAACCGATGCCGCAAGCTCGCCGCTCTCGGCCGCCGTCTTGATGATCCCGAGTTTATCGCGCAGCCACTGGACCGCCGCGCCGGCGATGAAGATGCTGCCTTCAATGGCGAACTGCGGCGTGGCATCGGTGGCCGCAGCGCGAGTCGCGAGCAGCTTGTGCTGAGAGACCGGCTGCCGCGATCCGGTATGCATCAACGCGAAACATCCGGTTCCATAAGTGTTTTTGGAGAGTCCGGGCCGGAAACAGGCTTGGCCAAACAACGCAGCCTGCTGATCGCCCGCAATTCCGGCGATCGGAATTTCAGCCCCCAGATGTTCGGCCGCCGCGGCGCCGACGACGAAGCTGGAGGGCACAATCCGCGGCAGCATCGCGGGCGGGACTCCGAAAGTGTCGAGCAGTTCATGATCCCACTCGCCGGTCGCGAGGTTCATGAGCATAGTGCGCGAAGCGTTCGAATAGTCGGTGACATGCACCGCGCCGTTGGTCAGTTTCCAGATCAGCCAGGTGTCTACATTCCCGAACAGCAGCTCTCCGTCACGCGCCTTGCGCTCGGCATCCGGGACGTGCGTAAGAATCCACTGGATTTTGCTACCGGAGAAATAGGCGTCGATCACCAAGCCAGTCTTTTGCGTGATCGAAGCCGCCCACGCTGAGGAGGCCAGCTTATCGCAGTAGTCCGCTGTGCGGCGGCATTGCCAGACGATCGCCGGCGCCACCGCCTTCCCGGTCTTGCGGTCCCACACAATGGTGGTTTCGCGCTGATTGGTGACGCCGAGCGCGGCAATCGATCCCGGACCACCCTGGGCCTGCGCGACCGTGCGGCGAGCGGCGTCCAACTGCGATCGCCAGATCTCCTCGGCGTCCTGCCCTACCCAACCGGGTTGAGGATAGCGGCACTCGAGGGGAGTAGATTCCAGGGCGAAGCGAAGGCCTTGCTCGTCATACAGCGCGGAGCGGGCACTGGTGGTTCCTTCATCTAGAGACAAGAGAAAAGGCACTCTGGCATTATAGTAAGTGACATGTTCTTCCGTAGAGAAACGCCGCGCGAGCCGGGATTCAAAGAGCGTTTGGAGAGTTTGAAGGATCTCGGATTCACCGTGAATTTTCTAAACGCTGGGCACGCGCGCGTGAGCCGCGATGGAATCGGTGCGATCGTCGAAGATAGACCGGGCCAGCGGCCGCATGTGAATCGAGCTGGTTTCATGATCGGCGATGAGATCGGGCTGTTGGTGAACGCCGGTTATCAGATGTTTTGGAAAACTCCGAGCGGACGGCGCGTGCCAGCGCAGGCGTCCCAACTGAAGAGCCTCCACAACTTCGAGGAAGATCTGAAGGAGGGGCTGGGTTTGCCAAGCCTCTACAACGAGAGCCTGGGCACGACTTCGGATCTGCATCTCTACGATCGCGTGGAGCATCGCGACGAAGGCGACGCGCACAAACCGTGGCAGCACAAAATCACTGGCGTTTAGCGCTCTTTCTCTTTTTGTTTGCGGCGCTCGCCTGCGCGCAAGAACCGGCCACTGTTCCGCTGTGGTCCAACGGAGCGCCGGGCGCGCTGGGCAACGAAGATAGCGATCACCCTTCCCTCACCATTTTCTTGCCCGTCAAGAATCAAGCGAACGGCACGGGTGTGATCGTGTGCCCGGGCGGAAGTTATACGGCGCTGGCCAGCAATCACGAAGGACGGCAGGTGGCTAATTGGCTCAACTCGCTCGGCATCGCCGCGTTCGTGTTGAAGTACCGATTAGGACCTCGCTACCATCACCCCATCGAGCTGGGCGATGCACAGCGGGCCATCCGACTCGTCCGCGCGCAAGCCACCGAATATGGCATCGCGCCCGATCGTCTCGGTGTCATGGGATTTTCTGCTGGCGGACATCTGGCTGCGACCATGGGCACGCACTTCGATAACGGAAACGCGACCGATCCCGATCCGATCCAGCGCGCGGGCAGCCGGCCCGATTTTCTGGTTCTCGGTTATCCTGTGATTTCGTTCACCACGCCTTATACGCACCAAGGATCGCTGCACAATCTGCTGGGCGACAATCCGGATCCGAAGCTGATGCAGAACCTGTCGAACGAACTGCAGGTGACGGCGCAGACCCCGCCTACGTTCCTGTTTCATACCACCGAAGACAAGACCGTGCCTGTTGAAAACAGCGTGTTATTTTATCTCGCACTCCGGAAGGCCGGGGTAGCGGCGGAGATGCACATCTTCGAACGGGGGCCGCACGGTGTTGGGCTGGCGCTCCGGGATCCGGCGCTCGCCATGTGGCCGCAGCTGCTGGCGAACTGGTTTCGTATGCGCGGTCTTCTGGCAGCCCGATAAATTCCTGGCATTTCAAGGCTTGTCGTCTTTACGATACAATGAAATGCTTACATGACACGCCCATGCTTGGTTGTGTTGCTTCTTCTTGCGGCATCAGTGTGTGCTCAAGTATCCGCCACTCTTTCGGGAACCGTCACGGACCAATCTGGCGCGGTTATCTCCAACGCCAGAGTGACGGTGAAGAACGTAGATACACACGCGGTCCGTGGCGCGGGAACCGATGCCAAAGGGCACTATCAGTTCTTCGCATTACCAGTTGGGCAGTACGAGATTCGGGGAGCGAAAACAGGGTTCACGGAAGAAATTCGTACCGGCGTTCATTTGGTAGTGGGCCAGAGCGCCACGGTGGATCTGAATCTACGCGTCGGCGAGTCGAGCGAGCAAGTTACGGTGAACGGCGACGCGCCTCTCGTGGATGTGACGACCGCGAACATATTGGGTCTGGTTGGTGAACAGCAGATCAAGAACCTTCCGCTCAACGGGCGAAGTTACGATGAACTCCTGACCCTCAATCCCGGAGTCGTCAATTTTACATGGGAAAAGACCGGCGGCATAGGCGTGTCGAACTCGACGGCCGGAAATAATTTCGCCGTGTCGGGCAATCGGCCTCAGCAAAATCTGTTCCTTTTGAATGGCGTGGAATTCACGGGAGCGGCCGAGAACAACATGCAACCGGGCGGAACCAGTCAGGAGCTGCTGGGCGTTGATGCGGTGCGCGAGTTTAACTTGCTCATCGATTCCTATGGCGCCGAGTACGGCAAACGTCCAGGCGCCCAGGTTTTGATCGTCACCCAATCCGGCGGAAACCAGTGGCACGGATCTTTGTATGAATTTCTAAGAAACAATGCCCTCGATGCTCCCAACTATTTCGACGCCGGCTCCGCTCCTGGCTTTCAACGCAACCAGTTTGGCGGCTCTCTAGGGGGGCCGATTCAGAAGGACAAGACCTTCCTATTCGTCAACTACGAGGGATTCCGCCAGCATCTGCACCAAACCGGCGTTGACCTGGTTCCCGACGCGGAGGCGCGTAATGGTTATCTGCCTTGCAAGCTTATCAGCCCGGCGCCAAGTCCCTGTCCGGGATCGGGGCTGGCGTTCGTTGGAGTGTCACCGCTGATCAACTCATGGCCCGCGCCAAGCTCCGGTGCCCCAGACTTCGGGGGAATTTCCGAGGCGTTCAACAATCCTTTGCAAACGATACGGGATGACTTTGGAACGGTACGGCTGGATCACGCTTTTTCCGCCAAGGATTCACTGAACGCGGTTTACACGATCGACGACAGCGCTGACTTCACGCCCACCAGCACCAACCTCTATAGCACCGACGTGGAGAGCCTTCGAGAGCAAGTCGGTAGCATCGAGGAAACTCACGTTTTCTCTCCTTCCTTGCTCAACACGGCGCGGGTCGGCTTTTCGCGCGCCGGTTATTTCTTCACGGGCGAACCGACACCGAATACTCCCGCGGCCGATCAGCCTGGTTTCCTGGCGGGCCACCCGATTGGCGCGGTAGTGGTGGGAGGCAGCGCGGCGTCGAATCCGACTGCGCAATTGAGTCTGGCCGGAAGCAACAACGGAAGCAACCTCGACGTCGCTCGGAATCTGTTCACCTATGAAGACCGCGTATCGTTCACAAAAGGCCGTCACGAATTCAGTTTCGGAGCCTGGTTCCAGCGTCTGCGATCGAACGAGAATCTGGCGCTCAGCCAGTTCGGCCAGGCAACGTTCGCGAGTCTGCAAAGTTTTCTGCAAGGCACAGTGGGCACTTTTCTGTACGATCCCGCGCCTACTCCGCTCGGCTGGCGTTCCTGGTTTGGAGCGTGGTACGCCGAAGATGTGATTCGGGTGAGTCCCAAGTTTACGCTGTCGCTCGGTTTCCGGGACGAATTTACTAACGGGTGGAACGAAGTCCACGGCCGGGCATCCACCTATACATTCCCGAATGGGATCATCTCCACTCAGCCAAATCTCGGAAGCTCGGCTTTCACTGTGAACAATGGAAAATTCCTGCCACAACCGCGCGTCGGCGTGGCGTGGAGTCCTTTCGGCAGCAGTCGCGCAACCGTGATCCGCGCGGGGTTCGGCATGTACAACGATCTTCAGGATGCGCTGGGCTATCGCACCGATCAGAACGCGCCGTTTAACCCGACCTACAGTCTTCCGAACCTTCCGGTCTCGCAACTTCCGATATCGCCAGGCGCCGCAGTGCCGGCCACCGCGAAGTTGGTTCCAGGCGGAGTTCAGCCGGATTTGAAAACGCCCACATTGCTTTCCTGGTCGTTTCGAATCCAGCAGGAACTGACGGCCAATACCGCTGTCACGGTCGGATATATCGGGTCTCACGGATATCATGAAATCATCGGCATTGACGCGAACGAGCCTTTTCCGGTGATTTGTCCGACGGCTCCTTGTCCGGCAGCCTATCCCAGCAGCTTCCCGGCCGGAATAGCGGGTACACCGGTCGCTGCGGGAACGTATTATGTTCCGACTGCCACGAGAGCCAATCCCGCGCTCGCCAACACCTGGACCTATTTTTCGGAGGGCGACAGTTCCTACAACGCCCTGCAGGTGGACGTGAATCACCGCTTCAGCCGGGGGGTTCTCGTTGCGCGGAGTTTACACCTGGTCGAAGACGATCGACGACGGAGATTCACTGAACGCCACTACCTCGGGAGGCGAGCCGGCTCTGGCCTCGAATCCTTTCGATCTCCGCGCAGACCGGGGACTGGCGAACTTCGACGTCAGAAATGTGGGCGTTGTCAATGTTAGCTATGTATTGCCGTTCGGACCGGGGAAGCGTTTTCTGACGGCTGCCAAGCGGTATTGGCAAAGCAATAGCAAGCGGGTGGACGATCAACTCGATTGTGACTGTACAAGGCGGTTTCCCGTTCACTCCTCAGCTCAGCTACAACCCTTCGAACAACGGCGACACGCGCAATCCGGTGCGCCCCTTCGTGAATCCGGCGTTCACTGGGCCCGTGATTGAGGGGAGCCCGAACCAGTGGTTCAACCCGGCAGCATTTCTTGCTCCCCCGAACAGCAGTGGATTCTATGGCAACCTCGGGAGAGACACCTTGGTCGGCCCCGGTCTGGCGACGTGGGACCTGTCGTTCCTCAAGGACACGCCGATTCACGAAAGGCTGAATCTTCAGTTTCGGGCGGAGCTGTTCAATGTTTTGAATCGAGCAAACTTTAATACGCCGAACGCAATCGTTTTTACCCCGACGGGTGTTTCGCCGACAGCCGGCGTGATCACGAGCACATCGACAACGTCACGGCAGATTCAATTTGGAGTCAAACTGCTTTGGTAGGAGCGTACCTATGCATCGTCTAAATTTGATTTTTCGCGTTTCCCTTCTGATCTGGTTTTGCGCTGCGCTGGTATACGCTCAAGCCGGCCAACAGCCGACGACCGCCGCAACCCTCACAGTCAGCGGCGACATCCCGTCTCGATTGGTGCTGAGATCTGAGGATCTCGCGAAGATGCCTCGGGAGACGGTATCAATCGCAGAGAAGGATGGGACCAAAGTAGATTACGAAGGCATTCCTCTTCGCGAAATTCTGAAGCGCGCAGGTGCTCCGATGGAGAAGGAGCTGCGGGGTAAGGCTCTGGCCAGCTACGTTCTTGCAAAGGCGCACGATGGCTACCAGGTTGTCTTTACGCTCGCAGAGGTGGCGCCAGAGTTTGCGAATGAGCCGATACTGGTAGCCGACCAGCGCGACGGCAAGCCGCTATCTGGATCGCAGGGGCCGCTCCGGCTGGTGTGCGCAAACGACAAAGAGGGCGCGCGGTCGGTGCGGATGCTCGAGACTCTCGAATTTGTCCGGCTCCAAAAATGAGGAATTTCTTAAGCTAGAAAAGAATTTCTTCCGCGGCGGCAAGTTGTTTCTTGTCATCGGCGGCGAGGTATCGGACCAAAACATTCGTGTCCAGGCTTCTCATTGTTTGGAAAAGCCCTCGGCAATCGCTTCATTCATCTCCTCCACGGAGACGGCCCGCTTTTTCAGGCGCGATTGGACAATCCCGTTGAGGGCGCGAATGTCCTTGTTACGAGGTGTCAAGAGCACGGTGCCTGAGAGTCCATGTTAACCATTTAACCGGCGGTAGTTTTTTCGCCCGTTCGCTGGGGCGAGGCCTGCAGGCGCTCGATGCGGACGCGCGCGATGCGGTTGTGGTCCATCTCCAGGATGGTGAAGCGACGGCCTCCATACTCGACCGACTCGCCGGGCTTGGGAATGTAGCCGAGTTGGAAGAGCAGAAAACCGGCCAGCGTCTCGAAGCCGGCGTCGCCAGGCAACTCGAGCCCGTATTGCGTATCGAGGTCGCGGATGGTGGTGGCTCCTTCCACTTCCAGAACTGTCGACTCGGCTGCCTGGCGGGGCCGCTTCACATCGTGCTCGTCGCCGATCTCGCCGAGAATTTGTTCCAGGGCATCTTCGAGCGTCACCAAGCCGACGATAGTGCCGAACTCGTCCACCACCATAGCCATATGCTTGTGCGTCTTGCGGAACTCATCGATCAGGTCGTTCAGCGGTTTGGTTTCGGGGACCACCAGCGGTTTGCGCAGAACGCGCGAGAGATGAAATGGGCGCAGGGCGCGATTCCGCTCGGCCGCGATTCGGCGCTCCTCCCAAATCCGCATGATGTCTTTGTAGTGAACGTAGCCGATGATGTGCTCGGGTGACCCTTCATAGACGGGCAAGCGAGAGTACTGATTCTCTCGCATCCGCCGCATCACCTGGTCGAGGCCGGCGTCCACCGAGACCGAGACGATCGCGTTGCGCGGCACCATGATTTCGCGGACATAGTAATTGGGGAGTTCGAGGAGAGCCTGGATGGCATCTTCCTCGAAGCGATGGAGATGGCCTTCCAGACGGCTGGAGCTGACAATGAACTTCAGTTCTTCGGCCGAGTGGCCGCCGCCGGTATGGAGCCCGCGGAGCCCGATCCAGCGTGAAATCGCCGCAGCCGAGCGTGCCGCGAAGTAGACGAAGGGAGCGGAGATGCGATCGAAAGCGAGCAGCGCGGGAGCCACGAGGATGGCGAGACGGTCGGCTTTCTCGATGGCCAGGTTTTTGGGCACCACCTCGCCTAGCACGACGTGCGCGAAACTGATCAGTAAGAATGCCAGGCCGAAACTGACGGCGTGAAGCACGGGGTCCAGCTTAGGCGGAATCCAGGGCTGGAAGATCGATAGAAAGAGAGAATAGACGCTGTTTTCGCCGGCCCATCCGAGTCCAAGGCTGGCGAGCGTCACGCCGACTTGGGTGACCGAGAGCAGGCGCGCAGGATTGGCGAGAAGGTTGAGCGCGGCCTGAGCGCCCACTTGTCCCTCGGCCGCGAGAGCACGCAAGCGGCTCTTTCGAACGGAAACCAGCGCTACTTCGGCAGCTGCAAAGAATCCGTTCAACAGCAGGATGGCAATGAGAATGATGAACCGCAGGGGCATGGTCAACGTGGGCGGCGGGTGGCCCAATGATGGTACGTTAGAGCTTTCCCAGTGCCACACGGAAGATTTCTCAAGTACATCAACTTGAGCATAGCGGTTTTGCTCGTGTTGGTTTTGGCCGCGACTTACGGGGTGGCGTATCGTCCGCTGCCGCAGACGTCGGGGCAGATTTCGGCGCCGATTTCGTCACGGGCGACGGTCTCAAGAGACGCGCTGGGAATCCCCCACATTGTCGCCGCGAACTGGGAAGACGCAATTTTCCTGCAGGGATTTGTTACGGCGCAGGACCGGTTATGGCAGATGGATGCGCTGCGACGGCTGGCAGCTGGAGAGCTGTCCGAAGTGATCGGGCCATCGACACTGGAGCTGGATCGCGAGGCGCGACGTCTTAGGATGCGGCACATAGCCGAGGAACAGTATCGGACGCTGCCCGCCGCCGACCGCGCCGTAATGGCGGCCTACTCTCGCGGAGTGAACTATTTCATCGAGACGCATCGCCGCAACCTGCCGCTCGAGTTTACGCTGCTACGTTACGATCCGCGGCCGTGGACGGTGGTGGACAGTCTCCTTTGCGGGCTGCAGATGTATCGCAACCTGACGACCACCTGGCGGACGGAACTGCAGAAGCAAGCTATGCTGGCGGCGGGCGATCCGGCGAAAGTCAATTTCCTGTTTTCGTCGCGCGCGGGCTTCGAATTCCAACCTGGGTCAAACGCGTGGGCCGTTTCCGGGAAGCACACCGCCAGCGGCAAGCCGATTCTGGCGAACGATCCGCACCTCGAATTCGGAATCCCGTCAACCTGGTATCAGGTGCATTTGCGCGCGCCGGATCTGGATGTGATCGGCGTCTCGCTGCCGGGCGTTCCGTGTGTGATCATCGGCCACAACGAACGCATCGCGTGGGGGGTGACGAATCTGGGATTCGACGTACAGGATCTGTACATCGAGCGATTGGATCCAGCGAGCGGCCGTTACGTTTTTCGCGGCCAGTTGGAGCAGGCGCGTCTGGAAGCCGAGAACATTCCCGTGAAGGGCGCCCGTCCGGTGGAATTCCGGCAATGGGTGACGCGGCATGGTCCGGTGAGCGTTACCGAGGACAGTCGCTATCTGGCGCTGCGCTGGGCCGCCGCCGAACCCGGATCGTTCCAGTTGCCCTTTCTCGATTTGAATCGTGCCCACAACTGGGAGGAGTTCACCGCGGCGCTCCGGCGATTCCCAGGCCCCGGGCAGAATTTTGTTTACGCCGATGTGGACGGAAACATCGGCTATCACGCGACCGGCCTGCTTCCGATTCGGAAGACCTACGACGGCGATGTTCCGGTGGATGGAAGCTCAGGCGATTATGAATGGCAGGGTTTTATTCCATTCGACGAATTGCCCACGTTCTACAACCCTCCGCAGGGCTGGGTCATCACGGCCAACCAGAATCCATTTCCTCAGAACTATCAGTACCGCGTTCACGGCAACTTCGCGTCGCCCTTTCGTTCGCTGGAGATTCGGAGCCAGCTCACTGCCCACGATGGTTGGAAGCCGGCGGAGATGGTGGCGGTGGAAAAGGATGTCTATTCCGGCTTTTCCCATTTTCTGGCGCGTGAGATTGTCGCGGCTTATGATCGCAAGAAGCCGGCCGGCGCGGAGATGCAGGCCGCCGTAGCGCTGCTGCGAAACTGGAACGGGCAAATGGAAAAGCAGATGGCGGCGCCGCTGGTGGTCACGTTGGTATACCAGCAACTTCGCAAGAGGATTGCCGAGCGAGCGTCGCCGGGTAACTCGCGGCTCTACGAGGTGCAGATGGCGCCGGCGATCGTCGAGGATATTTTGGAAAGTCCACAGGGCTGGTTCCATGACAAGAACGAGACGCTCATGAGCGCTCTGGTGGATGCGGTCGCGGAAGGCCGGCGAATGCAGGGCGGCGACTTCAAACACTGGGATTACGGAAAATACAACGAGCTTACGATCCGGCACCCGGTGGGTGCGCAGTTGCCGTTGATCGGATCATATTTCAACGTCGGGCCCGTGGATATGAGCGGCTCGCCGACAACCATCAAGCAGATCAACGCGGGGTTGGGGCCGTCGATGCGGTTTGTGGCGGATTTCTCAAACTGGGAGCAGTCGCTTAACAACATTACGGTCGGGGAATCCGGGCAGATACTATCGCGGCATTATAAAGACCAGTGGGACGCGTATTATTACGGGCGAAGCTTTCCGATGCAATTCCAGCACGTGGACGTAAAGTCGACGCTGGTGGTTGAGGCGAGGTAAGGTGTCCGCATGATTGCGAACACTGCACGCAAGAGTGCGCGCGCCACGATCGATTTAGCTGGCTTTAGCGGGAGTGCCGCTGCGCTCCCGAACCTGAACACGGGTATTCGGCGCGAGCCTGAGCTGGCCTTCGGTGACAATCGTCTCACCGGGCCGGAGACCGCTGTCCACCACCAGTTCCTGATCCACACGAGTGCTGGTGACCACTGGTCGCATCTCAACCCGCATGTCGTTTTTCACAACATAGACGAACTGACCGTCCTGACCGTTTTGAATAGCCTGATTTGGAATCACGACCGCATTGGGCCGCGTTGTGAGCCGCAGTGTCACGCGGACGAACTGGCCGGGCCAGAGCTGTTTGTCGGTGTTCTGAAAAGTGCCCTTGAGCTTGATGGTACCGGTGGTGGAATCGACCGAGTTGTCGATAAACGTCAAGACACCAACTTCCTGGTGGGCGGCGTTGTCCTGAGGGGACGCGTATACGGACAGCTTTCCCTGCGCCATGTACTTCTTGATGTCGGCTAACTGCGCCTCGGGTACCGAGAAGGTAACGTAGATGGGCTCCATTTCGGTGATAGTCATCAACTCCATGGTGTTGGGCGCGACAATGTTGCCCTGCTTCACGGTAAGGTTACCGGTGCGCCCATCGATTGGCGAGAGGATGGCGGTATAACTTAATTGGACCTTTGCATTTTCGACCGAAGACTTAGAAGAGATAATCTGCGCTTTGGCGCTTTCGATCGCGGCTCTGTCGGCCAGTACGGCTTGAGCGAGAGCATCCGCATTGGAGCCGATCTGGTCGGTCTGTTCCCTGGAGACGATGCCTTGGTCGGCTAGTTTCTGGTAGCGGCCCGCTTCGACTCGCGCGTATTTCTCGTTGGCCATGTCCTTGGCCAGATTCGCTTCCGCCTGGCTCAGCGCGGCGGTATCGCGCGCCAGATTGGCAATCGCCTGGTTGAGCTGCCCCTGATAGGGGCGCGGGTCGATCGTAAACAGCAGATCATCCTTCTTTACGAAGTCGCCTTCGTGGAAAGAGACGATCGTCAACTGACCACCAACCTGGGCTTTGACTGAAATAGTTGAGTAGGCCTCGACGTTTCCAATGACATCGATGTTGATGGGGACAGTTTTCGAGCCGACGGTGGCCACCAGCACGGGCACTGGGCCTTGATCTCCGCCACGGCCACGTCCGCCCTTTCCCGAGCCGCTCTTGTCGGCCGAGACGGTCCTGTCGCCACAGCCTTGGAGCGCGATGAAGGTAAGGAGAATGATTCCGATGGTGAAGGGCGCGGGCGAACGCATTTGTGGTTTCTTCAAAACGTTGAACGGCTAGAACTGGTTCCTCAGGATACCGCAGATGGGCTTTTATCTGCAAACATCGGTTGGTTTTAGGGGCGGGTCTGCGGGCCTCGTACGCAACTCGAAGCGGCCGTCTGGGTGGAGATAGTAACGCCGGCCGCGCCAGACGATGGTGTTACCGAAGAATCCGGCCAGCCAGAACGCAAAGCTGAGGATATCCTGCACGATCACGAGACGCCAGCGAGGCCGGGCGCGCAAGATCCAAGTTGACGTGGACCAGGCGGCGAGGGCTCGGAAGGCGGCGGCTATGATCAGCGCCGGCCACCAAGCAGGGGCGAGCGCGCACACGATGAGGGCGAGAGGGAGCGGATGAGTTAAGAGCTGGCCGATGTAACCGAGCGGCCGGGAGCGGCGGGTGCTGCGAACCCATCGCAGACGATGGGCGGCATTGACGCGCCAAGGCTCGCTGCCGATATGGTGCTCGACGATGTTGCGCGATAGAATGACACCGAAGCCCGCCCGGGCGGCAAACTTACCGAGCACGAAATCTTCCGCCAGATAATTCTTGAGCGTGTTGAACCCGCCGATCTTCGCAAGCACGGACTTGCGCGCGGCCAGCGTCGGGCCCACGGCGAACTTTACTCCCACGATCATGCGCGCGACTAACAGTCCGGCCAGGAAGTCGGTGTTCATGCCTTCGGCTTCGAGCTTGGACCAAAGGCTCCGGCCCGCGACGGCGCGATAGGGACAGGTGGCGAGCGCGATGTTGGGATCGGCGAACTCGGCGGCTAAGGATGTGAGGAAGCCGGGTGCGACGCGGATATCGCTGTCGCTCATGACCAGCAGGTCGTAGCGCGAGGCGGCCAGCATACGGTCCAGACTAAACACCTTCGAATTCGGATAAGGCGGTTCGCCGGTGACGATCAGCCGCGAGGCTCGGGCGGGGAACTGCTCTTGAAGAGCCTGAACGACGGGGATGGCGGGATCATCGGCTTCGCGCACGGCAAACAGGAGCTCGAATTCCGGGTGGTCCTGATCGAAGAAGCTGCGAAGATTTGTTTCGAGGCCTTGATCGACGCCCGCGAGCGGCTTGAGGATGCTGATGGGCGGGAGATCCTGGATGTGGGGAATGGGCTGCGCGAGATAATCGCGCGCGGCGATGACTATCAGAACGCAATAGACGATCGATCCGGCCAGCAGGCAGGCGAAGACGATCGCGGTGGCGGGCACTACTCGGTCCGGGCTTTGGTTTCGATCAGCTTTCCAATTGCGGCCAGGAACTCGTCGACGGTTTGCGCTCCCTGATCGCCATGTTTGCGGTTGCGGACCGAGACGCTGTCGTTCTGGGCCTCGCGATCGCCCACCACGAGCATGTAGGGGACTTTCTGTAGCTGGGCGTCGCGAATTTTGAGGTTGACCTTTTCGTTTCGATCATCCAGGGAGACGCGCAGGCCGGCGTCTTCGAGCCGCTTGGTTACTTTTTGGGCGTACTCGGTGTGACGGTCGGTGATAGGCAGGACGACGGCTTGCACGGGAGCAAGCCACACGGGAAAAGCACCCGCATAATGTTCGATCAGGATTCCGAAGAAGCGCTCGATGGAGCCGTAAAGGGCGCGATGCACCATCAAAGGCTGGTGCTTTTTGCCGTCCTCGGCGACGTATTCGAGCTCGAAGCGGCGTGGCAAGGTGAAGTCGAACTGGATGGTGGAGAGCTGCCACAGCCGGCCGATGGCGTCGACCAGTTTCATGTCGATCTTGGGACCGTAGAAGGCGGCTTCATCGGGGATGAGCTTGATCTTGACGTTGAGACGCTCGGCGGCGCGCTTCAAGGCGCCTTCGGCAAGCTGCCATTGATCGGGCGTTCCGTCATATTTTCCGCTGGCCCCCGCATCCCAGGTGGACAGCTCCGCTTCGTAGTCATCGAAGCCGAAGGTGTGGAGAACGTCGATGGCGAACTGCAGGCAGTTGACGATCTCGTCTTCGATCTGCTCGGGAGTGCAGAAAATATGCGCGTCGTCCTGCGTGAACCCGCGCACGCGCAATAATCCATGCATTACACCGGACCGCTCGTATCGATAGACGGTGCCGAGCTCCCCAAGACGCACTGGAAGATCGCGATAACTGTGCAGCTTGTCCCGGTAGATCAGGATGTGCCCGGGGCAGTTCATGGGCTTGAGCTGATACTCGGCGTCGTCCAGCTCCATGGGCTTGAACATGTTGTCGCTGTAAAAATTGGCGTGGCCGGAGATTTTCCACAGGTCGCGTCGCATGACATGCGGCGTGTAGACCAGCGAGTAGCCGCGTGCCAGGTACTGATCGCGCATCCAGTCCTCAATGATTTTGCGGATGCGGCCGCCTTTGGGATGGAAGAAGATCAGGCCGGGGCCGGCGAGCTCCTGGATGCTGAAAAGATCGAGCTCCTGGCCGAGCTTGCGATGATCGCGTTTCTTGGCTTCCTCCAGGCGCGCGAGGTAGGCATCCAGATCCTTCTTGTTGAAGAAGGCCGTGCCGTAGATGCGTTGCAGCTTAGGATTGTGCTCGTCGCCTTTCCAGTAAGCGCCGGCGACCGAAAGCAGCTTGAACGCTTTGATGCGCGAGGTGCCGGGGACGTGCGGGCCGCGGCAAAAATCGATGAAATGGGGGCCGAGCGTGTACTCGGAGAAAACTTCATCGGCCTTTTCCTTGATGAGCTCGACCTTCATCCAGTCGTCGGCGTATTTCTGCAAACCCTCAGACTTAGGCGTGAGCTTGCGTTCGTAAGGCAGATTTTTCTGCTGCAGCTCCAACATACGAGCTTCGATCTTTTCGAGGTCTTCAGGAGTGAAGGGCGTCTCGCGCTCGAAGTCGTAATAGAAGCCGGTGTCGGTGGGCGGACCGATGCCGAGCTTGGTTTCGGGAAACAGCTCGAGCACAGCGGCGGCCAACAAGTGAGCCGTGGAGTGGCGGTAGACTTGCAGAGCCTCGGGATTTTTCGAAGTCAGGATCTCGAGCTTGGCGTCGGATTCGAACGGCCGGGTGAGATCGTATAGCTGTCCGTTGACGCGCGCGACCACGGCATCGTCGGCGAGGCGCGGGCCGATAGATTTGGCAATATCCATGGGGCCGCTGCCGGATGGGACGCTCTTCTGGCTGCCATCGGGCAAAGTGATGGTAAAGCTCTCGCTCATGTAAATCTCAGGGTAACAAGTTTCTGGTTTCTGGTTTCTAGTTTCGGGTTTCTGATTGGGCTTGCTAAGATGAGGGTAATGCCTGCCGCCACTGAGACGGGTATCTTTGATGAATCAGCGTTAGTCGCTAGAGCTCGCGAGGGCGATCTGGCAGCTTTCAACGAGCTGGTAGGCCGCTACTCCCGCAAGATCTATCGCCTGGCGAAACATATCACTCAAAACGACGAGGATGCCGAAGACGTTTTGCAGGAGACGTTTTTAAAGGCCTTCGAGCATCTCGGCGATTTCCAGGGGCAATCTAAGTTTTACACCTGGATTGTGCGAATCGCCGTGAACGAGTCGCTGATGAAGCTGCGCAAGCGGAAATCGGACCGGACGGTACCGCTGGACGAGCCGCTGGATACGGGCGAGGACACGGTAGTTCGTGAAATCGCGGTTTGGGACGAAAACCCCGAGCAGCAGTACTCCCGGGAAGAACTAGGTAAAATCCTGGAGGAATCGGTGGATAGCCTGAAGCCAGCTTTCCGCACCGTTTTCGTGCTGCGTGACATCGAAGAATTGAGCACCGAAGAGACGGCCGAGGCCTTGGGGATCTCGGTTCCAGCGGTGAAGAGCCGGCTGCTACGAGCGCGGCTACAGCTTCGCGAGAGGCTGACGCGTTTCTTCAAGCGGAAAGGGGACGACGTCTTTGCTTACCTGTAAGGAGTTCATGCAGGAGCTGAATGACTATCTCGACGAGACGGTGGACATCGAACTCCGCCGCAAGCTCGAGGTCCACATCACGGAGTGTCCGAATTGCTTTGTCATTCTCGACACCACGCGCAAGACCATTCAAGTTTATAAGGGCATGCAGCCGCAGGTCCTCCCCCAGGAGGTCCAGGCGCGGCTGATGAAGGCAGTAGAGCGGAAGATGGCGGCGCGAAAGCCGGGCACCAGCCCCTAACCCGGCAGCCTCAAGCTTGGTGCGTAAGAGTTAGTACGGACGCCGATTCCAGGCTTTTGGGGTTGAAGCCATTGTGGCGCAGGGCATCGCGGACGTGGTCCACCTGGGCCGAGTAGGCCGGGAACTCGACCGAGACTTCAGCGTGGCGGTGATAGAGCTGGGGATTCACCGGAAAATCGAGGGAAGACAGGGTTTCGAGCAAGTCTTCGAGGAGTTTCGGCTCTACCGTTATTCGCAAGGATACCAGTTCGCCTTCAAGGCCAAACAGGGCAAAGGGAAGGCCGGAATCATCGGGCCGGACAGACATAGAGATCCTCTCCGGCGACCCGGGCTCCACAAATAAAAATCCCCTGCGGAGTGCCACAGGGGGTTTAGTTTCGTGAAGACCGACTCACCTTTAGCACTTTTTAGCGTGGTTGCAATTAGTCAGCCCCGCACAGGCAGGACCTAAATCAATCCACGTTTCGACCCCAGAATACCATCGGCATCTTGAGAATGCAATAGGAAACTGGCGCTACTCTAGCCAGTAAAGGGCCATTTAAGGCCAACTTACTGAGGGGAAAGCTGGTTCGAGAGCTTTTCAAAACGCTCGCGCTGGCGGGCGTCCAGCATTTGCATGATGCGGTTTTTGCCGGTGGCGCGCACGTCTTCGATCTGGGCCTGCAAATCCTCGTGATATTTGTCGAAATCGTCCAGAATGGTTTTAAGCCGCTCAGATTGCTCGGGTGTGAGGTCCAGATCCTTCTTGAGCCTGTCGTAGGAGAACTCGTTCCTTCCCTCACGCCAGTATGGGGCAGTGCTGCGGTGCATCTTGTCGTGGAGGCCAGCACGCATGGTGATGGCGCCAGCCATAGCGCCGGTCAGGAACACCAACACCAAGGTGGTGAGTACACGTGGATTTTGCCAGGAGGCACGCTCGGCCGCAAACATGGCGCTATTCGTGGAAACTGGCTAAATCCACCAGCACCGCATCACGGCGCCGCTGCTGCTGCAAGCTGTCCTGAACAGCGCCGGGATCGGATGCAGGCCCGCTGACGGGGTCGGTGACTACTGTCGGAGCCAGCGCCGCACTTTGGTCGCCGGGTTCGGTGGTGATCAGATACGTCCCCAAAAGAACAACTAATGTCGCCGAAGCGATCGCCAGGCGGCGTCCGAAACTGGGCTGAAGAAAGACAGACCAGATGGACCCGCGGCCCTGCTCTTCCACCCGCTCCATCACGCGGGCGTAGAAACCGGGGTTAGGGCCGACGCCGGCATCGGACCGTAGCGATCGCAACATGTTCGCCTGTGTTTCAAGCAGACGAAGTTCGCTGGCGCATTCCTCGCACGCTGCGAGGTGCGCGTGAAACGCTTGCGGAACCTGCCGGGTGGAACCCTTCAGGTATTCCTCAAGGTTATCCCTGATTGGCTGATGCATAACTTCTTCCCTCAAAAAATGCTAGTCAAAACCCATTACGGATCGATCGTCCGTTTGAAGTACCAACGACATCGTGCCTACAACATGATAAGTTGTATCACATTACACTTTCGCTTGTCCGCTCCCGCGTAGTAACCGCTGTGAAGCTTTAAGCAGCTTCTGACGCGCGCGGAACAACTTTACTTTGATCGTGTTCTCGTTCATTCCGGTCATCTGCGACAGCTCTTCCACGGAGTGCCCCTCCACTTCCTTGAGCAGTAACAGACTACGATCTTCATTCGACAGTTTGTCCAAAAGCTTCAGCACCAAATCTCTTTGCGCAAGCTGCGTATCCACCGCGGGCGCCTGCGAGGTGGCGGTATCGATGTTTTGCATGCGCTGGGCGTCTTCTTCGGAAAAATCGCTCTCGTATACCAGCTTGCGGACCCGCTTCTTGCGCAGGTAGTCGTAACATTCGTTGACCGTGATCTTGTAGATCCAGGTCAGCAGCGAACTGCGAAAATCGAAGTTCGTGATCGAGAAATAAATCTTGGCGAAGACCTGCTGCGCGATGTCTTCGGCGTCATTATGATTGCGAAGAATACCGTGGATGATGGAGAAGACTTTGGCCTGGTAGCGTTCCACGATCTCGCGGAAAGCGATTTCATCCCTGGCTTGGATGCGACGCACCAGAGCAGCTTCTTCAGTATTGCGGTGATCCACTCGGGTTTTAGCCTTAGTCTGTCCCGCAGTAGTCTGCGAACTTGAGGCCGGGAACGGAAGGACGCCAGCAACGCCGTTCATACATCTTAGCCGACGTATCCGAACCATCTGCGGTTGCAAGCATTTGGGGCCAGAATTCGGCTCCTCGGCTGAGCGGTTGCATCCGTGTGGGTTCTGGCATCCTAACGTCGCATCCTAACGTGGAGTTTAGCATCCAACAAAGAGGAACAGGCGGGCAAAAAGAGGGGACAAGCGGGCAAAAGGCAGGAACAGGACCCGAGGCTGGTACGCCGGGCTTGCCAGGTGGGTGGCTTCGGGGGATAATTAAATTTCGGGCTAGTTTCTAAAAAAGGGAGACGTTAAAGCATATGGTTCAACTGACGGAGACCGCGATAACCAAGGTCAAGGAGATCCTCGGTGGTCAGGAGCCGAAGCCCGCCGGGCTCCGGATTTCGGTGGTGGGAGGCGGCTGCTCCGGGTTCAGCTATTCAATGGCCTTCGAGAACACCCCAAATATGCTGGATAAGACATACAGTTTCGACGGGCTCAAGGTTTTCATTGACCAGGCCAGCATGCTGTACCTGGATGGAGCCGAGGTGGATTACGTGGAGTCGATGGAAGGCTCGGGGTTCAAGTTTAACAACCCGAACGTGAAGAGCACCTGCGGCTGCGGCAGCTCCTTTAGCGTCTAAATACTGGCGCACACGGATCAGAAGAGCGTCGGGAGATTGGTTCTTCCGGCGCTCTTTTCGTCTGTGGTGGCTGCCCAGGACGGTGCAGATTAAAACACCTTAATGAATCTTGATCAACTCCTGACAGAGCGAGTGAATCCGGCATCGCGGGACATCGAAGTTCGCTCGACGGTCGAGATTCTACAAATAATCAACCAGGAAGACCAGAAGATCGCCGGGGCTGTGGGGGCTGAGATTGCGCGCATTGCCGAAGCGGTGGACGCCGTTGTGGATGTAATCCGGAAAGGCGGGCGGCTGTTCTACATTGGCGCGGGAACGAGCGGACGGCTGGGCGTTTTGGATGCAGCCGAATGCCCGCCGACATTCCATGTGCCGCGCGAGTTGGTGCAGGGCATTATCGCGGGCGGGGAAGCGGCGCTGGGGCGAGCCACCGAAGCAAACGAGGATGATCCGGCGGCAGGTAAGCACGATCTTATGGCGCGTGAATTCGCATCGCGCGATGCGTTGGCTGGCATCGCGGCCAGCGGCAGGACGCCGTACGTGCTGGGCGCGGTAGCCGCGGCGCGGGAGTTGGGAGCGCTTACCATTGGGATTAGCTGCACGCCGGATTCGGAACTTTCGCGCGCGGTGAAGATCGCGATCACGCCGCTGGTGGGTCCGGAAGTGATCGCCGGGTCGACTCGTATGAAGGCCGGCACCGCGACTAAGCTGGTGCTGAACATGATCAGCACGGCGGTGATGATCCGGCTGGGTTACGTGTACGGCAACCTGATGGTGAACGTCGAGCCTAAGAACAGCAAGCTGGCGGACCGGGCCAAGCGGATCATTGCCGAGTCGGCGGGAGTGAATTACGAGAAAGCTGAGGAACTGTTAGACCAATCCGCCGGCAACGTAAGAGTGGCGATCGTGATGTCGCGGCTGGCGATCGATCGCGAGGCTGCGGAAGCGAGGTTGGCGGCAGCAGGCGGGCGCGTAGCCGAGGCATTGCAGGCGGTGAAGGAATAGATGGACAAGTTTCGGATTCAGGGCGGGCGGCCGCTGGAAGGTGAGATCGCGATCAGCGGCTCGAAAAATTCGGCGCTGCCGGCGCTGGCGGCGTGTCTGCTGACCGAAGAGCCGGTGAAACTGAACCGGATTCCGCAGGTACGCGATATCGGGACCATGAAGAAGCTGCTCGAGTACGCGGGGGCGCGGGTGGAGACGAGCGGCGGGGTGGTGACGGTATGCGCCGAGAAGCTGGCGCGGCCAGAGGCTCCCTACGATCTGGTGAAAACGATGCGCGCTTCCAGCCTGGTGTTGGGGCCGCTGGTGGCGCGAACCGGTAGGGCACGGGTTTCGATGCCGGGCGGATGCGCGATCGGCGCGCGGCCGATCAATCTGCACGTTTCCGCGCTGGAGCAACTTGGCGCGGAGATCAAGCAGTCGCACGGCTACGTGGAGGCTGAGGCGCGGCGCGGGCTGAAGGGAACCATAGTCCAGTTTGACCGCATCACCGTGACAGGGACCGAGGATGTGTTGATGGCGGCAGTCTTGGCCCAAGGCCAGACGACGATTCAGAACGCCGCGCGGGAGCCGGAGGTGCAGGATCTGGCGGAGCTGCTGAGCAAGATGGGCGCACGCATCGAGGGCGCCGGCACGTCGACGATCCATGTGGAGGGCGTCAGCAAACTGCATGGCACCGAGCACACCATTATCGCCGACCGCATCGAGGCCGGCACATTCCTGATCGCGGGCGCAATGACACGCGGTGACGTCGTCATCTCGGACTGTGTTCCCGAACATCTGGATGCATTGGTAGCCAAGATGCGGCAGGCGGGAGCGGAGGTATCGTCCCCGCGTCCGGGTGCGCTACGCGTGCGATCAAAAGGCAGACTGGAGGCCGCCGACATCACGACCGAAGAATACCCGGGCTTTGCCACCGACCTGCAGGCCCAATACATGGCCATGATGGCTTTGGCGAAAGGGAATTCCTCTATCACCGAGACGATTTTCGAGAACCGCTTTATGCATGCGCTGGAACTGGCGCGCATGGGCGCCGACATTCGGTTGGAAGGGCGGCAGGCGAATGTGACCGGAGTGGAAGAACTGACGGGGGCTGAGGTGATCGCTTCCGACTTGCGAGCCAGCGCATCGTTGGTTCTGGCCGGTCTGGTGGGGCGTGGGGAGACAGCAGTAGACCGCGTTTATCACATCGACCGGGGTTATGAGAAAATCGAAAAGAAACTAGCGCGCGCCGGCGCGCGGATTGAGCGGGTGAATTAAGATATGAGCGCACCGAAGGGACATAATCCCGGGTTCCAGGCGTTGGTGAATGACGCCAAGTCGCGAATTCGCGAGATCAACATCGAGCAGTACAAGCAGATGGTGGCGTCCAAGGATCCGCACGTATTGGTCGACATTCGCGAAGAAAGCGAGTGGGCGGCGGGCCACGCCGCGGGCGCCATGCAATTGGGGAAGGGAATCATCGAGCGGGACATCGAGACCAAAGTGCCGCGCAAGGATACGAAACTGGTGCTGTATTGCGGGGGCGGCTTCCGCTCGGCGCTCTCGGCCGACGCGCTGCGGCAAATGGGCTACACCAACGTCATTTCGCTGGATGGAGGATGGCGGGCAATTCAGAGTTCGGGATTGCCGGTTGAAAAATGAATCAGTCCAAGATCATCAGCACGCTGAAATAGATAATCGCACCCAGAGCGCATAGCTCGAACACCTTCACCACTCTGGCGAAGGTGACGTTCATGAACTCGAAGCGCAGCACTAGTCCTAGGGCGAATGCGGTCAGCATCAGCCACAACGGCACGGTACCATCTATCGACTCCATGTAGGCGATCAGAATCACGTAAAAGAATATCGGGACATTGCTGTCCAGCCAGTTCTTGAATCGCGTGTAAATCACAAACAGCGCGAAAGCCACTATCAAAGCGGTTGTTACGGTAAGCGCGTCAGTCTTCATAAGTCAGAATGACCAAAGCAGGCTGCTATAGCCGGTGTGGGCGTGATAATCCAGGTTGTTGTAGAAGTTTGCATTGTAGCCGTAGTATTGATAGCCCACGTTCCAACGTAATTTTTGAGTGATCCGGACCGAGAAGCGGGCCATGGGGGAGAGGAAGCGGAGGGGGTAGGTTTGGGCTGAAGTAAAACGCCGCCGGTGGCAGTGTCTGGTGTAGTTGGCCTGTGACTTCCGCTGGGGAAGTGCGTCTTGTGATCGGCCATCGCCGGTATCCTGCGTGTGGCTGTAGCCGACGAACAGGTCGGCGCGTTTCCTGATATCGAAGTGCGCGGTGAAGTTGGCGACGTGGAGGTTGCTCACGTAGATGGATTGCTGTCCGGTGAAGAACTGGCCGCTGGCGAAATAGGCGATTCCGCCGGCAGTATTGAGATGCAGTTTAGAATAGCTGGCATCGAGCGAGAACCAGTCCTTGGGCGCCCAGGAGGCGTCGCCAGAGTAAGTCCGCGCATGCGAGGCATAGGAGGAAAGCGAGACGGAATTGACGTTGTAGTTTTCCTGCGCGGATGCCGAGAACAGAACTTTCTTGAGCTTGTAGCGCAAACGAGCGTCCAGAGCATGATAGTTCCGATCGGAGATCGGGGTCAAGGGACGGTCAGCCCGGCCGAGTTCGCCGCTCACAATGATGGAGAGTGGCTTGCGGGGGCGTAGCCGGATGCCGAAAACGCCCGAGCGGAGCTGATTGGATTGCTCCGACGGCGCGTTGAAGATGTTGCCTTGCACGTTGGTCTCCTCGATGGAGCGGATCAGACGATCGGAATAATGAAAGCCGCCGAAGAATCCGAGCCACGAGGACGGTTGGAAATTCAGGTCAGTTTCATTGGCGATGGTGCGGATACCCAGAAATTCGAATACCAGATAACTCAGGCTTTGGGTGGCGTTGTCGAACTGGGCATAGACCGAATTGCCGTCGATGCGGATGTTGTTCACCGCGGTGTGGTTGACGAGGGTGAGTTTGGAGGTCGGGAAAAAGCTGAGCGTGAGATTTCCGGTGAGGGCCGGGCGCTGCGCGACGCCCGAGGTAACGATCTGTCGGTTTGCGGCGCCGAAGAGGGCGGTTCCCATGGCGGTCTCATCCAGCACGAAGGCGTTGCGTCCGGATACGTAAGTGAAGCGGCCACTGGCGCTGAAGTATTTTCGATCCGTGAACAGGGCGGCTCGCCAATAGGGGCTGGTGCCGTGAATCGGCTCGTTGCGCTGGAAGGAAGTCAGGGTGGTTGGGTTGGCCAGGTCATTGCCCAGATTTTGGCCCGAGAGATAGCTGGAGTCTTCCTTGAAATCCTCCCAGCCGCGCATCCAGTTGACTCGCACGCCAAAGATCCGGAATTCGTTTCCAAGCCGATACTCGTTGCGCAAGCGGCGGACATTTTCGAACAAGGGAAACTCGTTGCCTCGCGCGTCGAATAACTGGACGGTGGAGATGGCCGGTCCCTCCTGATTGCCGCGCGAGTAGCCCAGGAAAAACTTCAAATTGGATTCAGGGAAGAGCGTGAGGTCGTGGTCCTGGTTGGTGTATTCGGTATCGAGCAGATGCTGGCCGGCGCCGCCATCCGTTACCAGGCCGGGATTGAAATAGTCGTTCAGGCGCCAATGCATGTCGTAGCGGTACAACCTGTTTTTCGAGATCCGGAGCGTGGCGTTCTGGTAAGGATCGTTGCCGAGACCCTGGGTGGTGAGCACGATTTCATCGAAGAATCGGCCGTGGCCGTCTTTGGAATTCATGGTGAAAAAGCTGGATAGCAGGCGGATTCCATCGCCATAGTTGACCGTACTGCGATATTGATCGAAGCTGCCGCCAAAGGTGCGGAAACGGTAGCCTGTTTCGAAGGAGTCGACGATGTTGTAGTCGCTCAAATCGTTGCCGCGCGGGGGGCCGACGGGTTCGGAAGTTGGAGCGACGGTCGGCTGGGCGAGGCCCAATCGGAGGACGACGGCCGCGGGGAACAGGATGCGAATGACGGGCTTCATCGCATGAACAGGGGGTCGGCGTTTGAGCCGTGCACGCGCACGTGGCAGGTAGTGCAATTTTGATAGCGTGGGTCAGCCAGGTTGTGACTGGACGTGAGGATCAGGATGCCGGCGTTTTGGCGACCGAAACTGTCGGCGCCGTTGTGGCATTCCAGGCATAAGGTAAAGACGACCGGTCGGCGTAACAGCCGCGAATTGGTGGATCCGTGCGGATAATGGCAGATCTCGCAGCCTTCGACGCGAACCGGTTCGTGCTCGTAGACGAAGGGGCCGCGCTTTTCCGAGTGGCACTTGAGGCATGGCTCTTCATTGCCGAGGGCCTGGTCCATCATTCGTGGACGGGAGGCCATGCGCCAAGTGGGGGCGAAGGCGCCGTGGGGATTATGGCAATCGGTGCAGGTCATGAACCCTTCGTTGACGCGATGCTTGAAGGGCATGGAGAACTGGCCGCGAACATCGGTGTGGCAGCCGTAACAGAGGTCGGCTTGGCGCTGGGCCAGAAGAAATTTCGGAACCGGCGATTTGTGGATGGAGTGGCAATTGATGCAGACCACGTCGTTCAGCGTGTGAGTGGAGCGGCGGATGTTGGCGCGGCTCAGAGTTTCAGCATGGCAACGGAGGCAGTTGTCCAGAACCCGCTTAGGCTGAAGCTCGGAAAAAGCCACGATGGTAGCTTTGCCGCCGCGCGCCTCGACATGGGCCTTTCCAGGACCGTGACAGCCCTCGCATCCAGTGCGTTCGGGCGCTTCCTTGCCGGAGATGATGCTTTTGTAATGCGGGTTCTTGTAGAAGTTGGCCCACACATCGGGGTGGCAGGTGCGGCACACGTTGCTGCCGACGAAACCGGAGCCAGAGGACGGCGGCTGCGTCTGAGCGCCGAGCAACGCGGGGAGAAACAGGATGAGGACGCTGAAACCCCTCAAAGCGGACACTCTGTTCAGTATAGCGGGGCGAGGGGTTAATCGCGCAGAATGAAAAACGGCGGCAGTCTTTTTCTTGTTCAAGGGAAGACGCCGCCGTGTCCTAGGAAGTTAGTTAGAACGTGAAGCTCAGGCCCGCCATGACTACGAAGTCCTGCAGCCAACCGCCGACCGTGGAGCCTGGCGACGGTGCGATGACGTTCTTGGGGAAGGGAGTGAGGAAGTCATGCGCTTCGAGCCGTAACTGGATCCCGGGGCTGAGGGCGATCTTCACGCCTCCACCGACGGAGACGAGCGGTTCTATTTGGCTGGTCTTGGTGAGCAGCGCGATATTCGAGAGCGGCTGGAACTCCTGTTCCTGGCCGGTTCCCGTAAACGATTTCACGCCGGCGCCGGCCGCGACGAAGGGCCGGATATGCGATTCGCTGGGTGCGAAATGCAGGACGACGTCATAGTGAATGGCATTGGTCATGGCGCCGAAGCTGACGTTGGTTCCACCGGAGGAGAGTTTGAGATTGGTGTGTTCGTAGTCATAGCGCAACTCGCCGCTAATCATGCCGTTGCTGTTGTTGCCCAACCAGGCGCTTACGGCCAAGCCAGGAGAGAAGCCGCCATTGGCGTCGCCGATGGCATTCTTGATAGTTTGCGAGGTGGAAAAGCTACCGCCTCCACCCACGCCGACTTCCCATTTTTGAGCGAAAGCCGCCGGCGCCGTGGCCAGCAGCGTAACAAACGTAATGGATAGGAAATGTTTCATTGTTTACCCTCTTCTAATCGACAACGCGCACCGTAAGAGTAGTAGAGGAGCCCTCCTGAGTGATGACGAGGGGCTCAAACCCAACCGGGACGTTGCTTGGAACGGAGACATTGATCTGGTTCACGCCGACCTCGCCCGGCGTGAGGCCGAAGTAAAGGAGCGGAAGCTGTACGCCTCCCAGGGTGACCGTCGGGTGGTTGAGCGCGACGGCAAGAGGACTGACCGGCGACGGCATCCCGCTCTGTACGGCGGGAGCGGTCTGCCCGAGGCCGGTGCCATAGATCACCAAAGCAGTGTTAGACTTGCGGTGAATCGGATGCGAATCCGTGACAAGACCACCATCGTCATTGCGTATAATGGCCGGCACAGTGTCGCTCTGCCCGGGAATGTTAACTTGGAAAACGCTGGGGGCTCCGGGCAGAATTTGCAAATTATAGTTGTTGCTGGTTCCGCCGGGAGTTCGAAGGATCAGTGTTACGTTTCCGACGGTTTGAAACGGAATCTGTGCATTGACCTGGGTTGGAGAAACGAACAGGATCGGCATCGGCAGACCGTTCACGGTGAGACAACTATCGGCCAATGCGGTGGGCAGCGGCATCTCGGCGGTGGCCATGTTGACCGGGCTGAGCTGATTTCCGAATACAGTGATCAAACCGCCGGGGGCGATGGTGGTATTGAAATCCGCCGCATTCACCACACTGCTGATCTGGGGCGGGGCGACCGAGGCGTCGTAGTTGGGCGCCAGGACCGTAAAGCCGGACACGGTGAGATTGATAATTGCGCTGCGGTCCCAGATGGGCGCAAGGGTGCGGGTGAAGGCCTGGGTGGAACTGCCGAGCAGCGGCGCTTCGACAATGGGAGTCGCCAGACTGGCACCGGTGGCCCGGCTGGAGAGATTCAGCCGCTCAATGACCCCGGGCGCGGTGCTTTGCGCGCCGGTGGCAGATGGCGCGGGAGCAGTGGTGCGGAACCCGCCCTGATCCACGAACGCGAATCCCGAGGGGTTCCCGGTGCCGGTTTCAAACTTGAATGCCGGAACCAAGGAGGAGTCAAGCAAATTGTTGCCCACCACATACTGATTGAAATTCGATGCCGCATAGGAGCCCGACAAGGCGGTGAAGTCCTTGCGGGAGACCGTGAAGCTGTTGGAGTTGGCGTCGTACAACATGACGCTGCCGTCCGCGGAAGCCATCAGAATGGAGGAGCCGTTGGTGGAGGCGGTCATCACCGAATTCAAAGCCACCTGGTTCTGATACACGCCCAGGCTGGACAGCCGTGTACTGAGGAGGCTGGTCAGATCGATGCGGTGTATGGTCGGATTGCCGCCCGATGCGTTGCGCGTGACCGCCAGGATGGCATTGGAAGAAGCGGCCAGCGATTGCACGTAATCGCCGTTGAACATCCGGACCGGCTCGCTGGGTTGGAGGGCGTTGAGGTCGAATACGTTCACATACTGCGAGTTGTCGCAGCCGACCAGCAGGTAATTACCGTCAAACGTGATGGCCATTCCCATGGGCGTGTTGCCGGTCCGCAGGGTGGTGATCAGGGTGTTGTTGGTTGAGCTGAATACCAGGACCTGGTTCTTATCCTGGCGGAGAATGTAGAAACGGGAACGGGAAGGATCCGGCAGAATGTCAACCAGGGTGCCCGGAATGTCGACGAAAGTGCCGCGCTGCGCCGGTTGATGGGAATTAATCAGCACTCGTACCGCGTTCGGCACGTTCACGGCCTGACCGGATTGCAGGTTCAGGTGCGCGATCACGGTGCCAGTCTGGCTGGCGAAGACGTTGGGATCGACGCTGACGGTGACGATGGCGGGCGTTACACCACTGCTGGGATTCACGCTTAATCCGGTGGTGTCGCTGGAGATCGCGAACGCCGTGTTCCCGCCGCCTGGATCAGTTATGGTCAGAGTTTGGGTAGCCACGTTGCGATCGCAGAAGTTGCCGCGGAAAACCATATCCTGCTGCGTGGCGGTGAGCTGATGCGCGCTCGATAGCGAACCGACCGGCAGAACCATAACGCCGCTGTCGGAAATGCCGTACAGCGTATTCTGATCGCTTGAAAGCACGCTCTTGCCGGCGAAATTCTCGGGAAGATTGATCAAGTTGCGCACTGTGAGATTGTCGGAGTCGACTATTTGCATCACCGGAGAAGCGGGCAGCGTTCCGGGCGGCGGCATCTGGGCATAGATGATGTTGTTCACCGAGTCAATGGCGCTGGTACCGACGTTGAGAGCGCCGGAAATGTTGCCGAACTGGGAAATATTGTAGAAATGGGTATCCTTGAGCGCCCATCCGACGGTGAAATAGGAGCCATCCTGGCTGACACTGATGGCCTGCGGTCCCAGGGTGGGGCTGGAAGTGTACAGACCGGAGTGAAGCGTTCGCGAGGTCACGTCGTAGCTGAACAGCAAGGTGCTGCCGTATCCATAGATCTTGGTTCCATCGCCGGAAGCGCCCATTGACGCAGAAACGATATTGCTCGGAAAGTTAACGGCCGGCTGGGGCAGCGTCTTGGCAGCGACTCCGGCGATGGTGTCGAGCTCGGTGGTGGTACCGGAAGCCGGATCGAGCAGCAGGAAGTCGGTAGTGGTGACCACCAGCGCCAGACCGTCGATTCCGAAGGCGACTCCCAGCGGCGGGCTGCCTAAGGAGAAGGTTTGCTTCCCATTAGTGGTGAGGTCGATCACCGTGATCGCGTTGGTCGACGACGCGGGCGGCGCGGCGTTTCCAAAGTTGGCGACCACCAGGTAGCGGTCATCCGGGGAAAGGGCCAGAGCGCTGGGCTGTGCGGACACATTGATCGACGTCTGGATGGTATTGGAGCCAAGAGACATCACCTCCACGCGATTGGCGGTAAAGTTCGCGATGTAGAGAACACCGCGGGGTTCGTCGAGCGCCAAGTCGGAGGCCTGCCCTCCGATGGACACCACGTTACCGAAGGTTTGTCCCCAGGCTGCGGCGGCCAGCGAAGCGGCCAAAGCGGACTTCCACCAATAAGACTTGCTCAGCATAACAATTAGCTCCCAGAAAACAAATTTCCAGTTTTCCAGCTGGAACTGGTATCGAGGCGCGACGACGGGCAGGCCGCGCCTCAGTCTTCACGAACTTTGCGCACCAAGCAAGCGCCATGGCATGCCTTCGTGCATGGCGTGGTAAAGTGCCGGCGCCTGGTGCGCCCAAGGTGCTATTCAGCGCCCTTTTTGCGGCGCAATACGATCAACCCCAGAAACAGGATTGCCATTACCGCGCAGACGATGCGAATCAACGAGCTATCCATCGTTCTTTCTCCTTTCCCGCGAAATGAATTCCGCTACATGTTGTTCATCATCGGGATTAGCTCCCGGATGATACGCATAACCACCGGCCCCACCGTAACCACAAATAAGGAGGGCAAGATACAAAAAAAGATCGGGAAGACCAGTTTGACGCCCAGCTTGGCGGCTTTTTCTTCGGCGATCTGCCGCGCCTGGACCCGCATATAATCGGAATGCGCTCTCAGACTCTGCGCCACGCCGGTGCCGAACCGGTCGGCTTGAATCAAAACCGCCACCAGCTTCTTGAGGTCCTCTACTCCAGTGCGGTCGGCCAGGTTGCGCAAGGCCTCGGCCCGGCGCTTGCCGGCTTTCAATTCGAGATTTACAATGGCGAACTCTTCACTAATTTCCGGATGCGCGTGTTCCAGTTCCTTGGCCACTTGCAGAATCGCCTGATCGAGCCCCAGACCGGATTCAACGCAAACCACTAGCAGGTCGAGAGAATTGGCTAAGCCGCGGTGGATCTGTTTCTGGCGGCGCTTGGCGGCCATCCGAACATACTCATTGGGGCCGAAAAAGCCGACTGCGATAGAGGCCAGGATCGCGCCAAACTTGTTGGTCTGATCGGCCGAGGAGTTAAGCACTGCCGCTCCAACCATCACCGGCAGCAAGACCGCGAACGCCACCTTGGCGCCATACAGCACTTTCAGTGCGTTGGGATTGCGATAGCCGGCGCGGATCAGCCGGCGCTGCATCACCGTGACATCTTTAGGCGATGCGGGAACCAGGGCGCCCAGCCGCTTGACCATATCATGGAACACCAGGCTGGGGTGCACCGGAGCGCTGTCGTGGCCCTCGAGTCCCGTGCCGGCCACGCGCTCGATGGCTTCCTTGGGCTTGACGTACAGCTTCATTCCCGCAAAGGAGAGTCCGGCCGCGAAGAGCACGAAGATCAGGAAGCTAAAGAGAATGACCATGACTCAAACCTCGATTTTCACGATCTGCCGGATGATGCCGTAACCAATCAGCTGCAATAGCACAGCCCCGCCCAGCATGAGATTGCCGACGTCGTCCAGAAAGAAGAAACGCACGTAATCGGGGTTGGCGTAGAACATGATCACCGCCACGCCGATGGGTATGCAGGTCAGCGCCCCGCCGGTCATTTTGCCATGTGCGCTGATGGCCCGGATGCGGCCGCGCAGCTTGAAGCGCTCGCGGATCACATAGGCCAGCTTGTCCAGGATCTCGGCCAGGTTACCGCCGGTGCGCTTCTGCAAAAGCACCGCCGAGACGAAGAAGTGCACGTCCAGGGATGGAATGCGCTTGGCGAGCTTCTGCAGAGCGACGTCCAGCGGCAAGCCCAGATTGTGCTCCTCGAAAGTTCGCCGGAACTCGCCTGCCAGCGGCTCCTGGAACTCGCGGTGGATCATTTCGAGTGAAACCGAGAAGGCGTGTCCGGCTCGCATGGAGCGCGCCACGAACTCCAGGCTTTCCGGGAACAGCTCTTCGAACCGCGACATTCGGGCGGTGCGCTTCCGCAGCACCATGATTAAGGGAAAAGAGCCCACCGCCAGCGCCGGAACGTAGGCGAACCGCCGGAACTGGGTGGGCAGCATGAGCCACGCCACCGCGCCGCCGGCCACGAACGCCAGCAGACAGGTGTTGACCAGCCGGTGGGTGCTCCACTTCATGCCAGCCTGCTCCAGCAACTCTTGTAGCTTGGCCTGGAGCTGAAAGCGCTTCAGGAATTTCGTCGACAACAGCGCATTGCTGTTCTCGTCGGTTTGAATCAAGGACGCATTCTGAGAGGCCGCTTTGTTCTTCTTCGGCTTATTGGTGCCGAGCAGGCGGCTTTTGAGCCGGTCCATGTCGGAATGGCGAAAGGCGTTGGAAAAGAGCCACCACAGGACGAGCGCGCAAACCCAAACCGCGATGGCAATGATCAGAAACATAGGTTCAGACCTCCACCACCTCGTCAAACAAATCGGTCCGAAGCCGGACCCCGGCGGCCAGCAGCTTCTCGTAGAACTTGGGACGAATGCCGGTGGCGGCAAAGCGGCCCACCACTCGCCCGTCCGGATTCAAGCCGCGCTTCTCGAAGACATAAATGTCTTGTAAAGTCACCACGTCGCCTTCCATGCCGGTGACTTCGGTAATGTTGATCACCCGGCGCGAGCCGTCGCTCATGCGCGAAGCCTGCACCAGCAGGTGGACGGCGCTGGCGATCTGCTGGCGGATGGACACCAGCTGCATGTTCGAATTGGCCAGCGACACCATGACTTCCAGGCGCGAGACGGCGTCACGGGGGCTATTGGCGTGGACCGTGGTAAGCGAGCCATCATGACCGGTGTTCATGGCCTGCAGCATGTCCAAGGCTTCCTCGCCGCGGACCTCGCCCACCACGATGCGGTCGGGGCGCATACGCAAGCTGTTTACCAGCAGTTCACGCTGCCGGACCGCGCCGTTGCCTTCCAGATTGGGCGGGCGGGTTTCGAGGCGCGCCACGTGCGGCTGCTTGAGCTGCAGCTCGGCCGCGTCCTCAATGGTTACGATACGTTCTTTGGGAGAGATGAAGGCCGAAAGCGCGTTGAGCAAGGTGGTCTTACCGGCGCCCGTACCGCCGGCAATGATGATGTTCAAGCGGGCCTTGACAGCGCCTTCGAGCAGCTCCATCATGCCTTGCGTGGTGGCGCGCCGGTCTACCAGATCGGGCGGCATTAGCTTGTCGGTGCTGAAACGGCGGATGGACAGCAGCGGCCCGTCGACAGCCAGAGGCGGAATGATAGCATTCACGCGCGAGCCATCGCTCAGCCGCGCGTCCACCATGGGGGTGGATTCATCCACGCGGCGCCCTACTTGGGAGACGATCTTGTCAATGATCCGCAACAGGTGCTGATTGTCACGGAAACTTACCGAAGTCAGCTCCAACAAGCCCTTGCGTTCGATGTAGACCTGCTTGTAGGTATTGACCAGGATGTCGGAAATGGTGGGGTCCTGAAGGAGCGGCTCGAGTGGCCCCAAACCGAAAACTTCGTCCAGGACCTCATCGCAGATCTGTTGCTTCTCGAGCGAGCTGAGCAGCGTCGGCTCGGAATCGATGAGCGAAATCAGCGCCTGGCGCACCTCGCTCCGCACCCGCTGGTTATCGATGGTGGCCAGCGCCTCCAGGTTGATTTTGTCCACCAGCTTGCGGTGGAGGGTAAACTTCAGTTCTTGATATTCGGGCTTTAGCGCGCCCTTGGACTTGCCGCCGTTCTTCAGAAGACGCTGCTCCCAGCTGATCTGCGGCGTCGATTTTGTTTCAAGGTTCGGGAACATAGAAAGTGTTTACTTAAACAGCTGAAGGCACCGCCCTCAAATCGGCCATGGCCGGCTTTTTCCTGTCGTTGGCTCCGCCGCCGCAGAGCCGATCCGCCAGGCTCTGAATGGCCTTGCCCAGCTCGCAGTGTCCATCCACCGGCTGGCCCAGAGTCACCGCGCGGTGCAGGGAAAAATAGTCGTTGGGAATGCGCGAATGAACCGGGCAATTGAACAGTTTTTCGAAGTCCGCTCCCCCGATTTCATCCCGTTTATTGATGCGGTTCACCATGATCTGAAAACGCTCCTTGGGAAAGCCCAATTGGTCGAGCAGGTTGACCGCCTTGCGCGCCAGGTGGAGGCTCGGGAGCTCGGAGGTCGAGACCAGGAAGGCCCGGTCGGACTCGGAGATAGTCATCAAGCTCAAGCGTTGAAAGACGACCGGCAGATCGATAACCACCCAGTCATAGTTCAGGCGCAGGTATTCCAATACGGCGTGCAGGCGGGCCGCGTCGACGCCACCGGCATAGGCTGTCTCGGGCGCCGGAAGAATATCGACGCCGTCCGCGGCAGCCACGAAAGAAGGCCACAGGGTGTCGTTCAACTGGTCGGCGGCTTCGAGCGCATCCAGCAAGGACTTGGTATGGCTGAGCTTCAGGTAGAAACCGATCATTCCGCCCATGAGATCGAAGTCGGCCAGCAACACGCGCTGGGAAGTAGTTCTCCGCAAAGCGAAGGCGGTCTGGGCGGCCAGAGTCGACGCGCCTGAGCCGGGCTTGGCGCTGGCGAAAGCGATAATCGTTCCGGGCTGAACATCGTCCGCCGGTTCGGGCTGGAGCAGGCGCCTCAGGCGCGCCACAGCCTCGGTCTGGGTCTGCGGATCGAAGGGTGCGTAGAGGAATTCGCTGGCGCCCATTCGCAGCGATCGGAGAATAGCGTCGGAATCGTTGCGGACATGCAGGCCCACGACGTGGGTTTGCAGATTGAGCGCGTTCACGCTGCGGATCAGCTCGCAGGCCACATCCAGGTCGCTGACCAAGTCCAGCAGTATGACGTCGGGCTTGGTTTGACGCAAGCGAATTTCGAGCGTCGGCTGGGAAGGATAGGACTTGAAATCGGACAGGATCTGGAAGGCGCGCGTGTGCTCGATGGCCTGCGAGAACTGGCCGGCCAACTCGCGATTTGGTATGACCGATAAGGCGGTCAGAACCGGTCCCCGGGCTGTCATCGAATGCTCCTCATGGCCTGCTTGGGTCGCACGTCCTACTTGGACCTCCCGCCGGTCTTCGGTTGGGTTGCGAACGGTTCAGACGGATTAGAGGGCGTGATCAGAAAATCGCGCGGCATCACCGGCATTGGTTTGGCTTCTCCGGGCTGCAGCGGCATGGTGACCTCGGGTGTCACCACGACAATCAATTCTGTGTTGTTGCGATCCACTTCCTTGCTCTTGAAGAGATTGCCGAGGATCGGGAGACTGGACAAACCGGGAATGCGCGAGACGGTCTCGGTCAGACGGTTGTCTATCAAGCCGGCAATCACAAAGCTCTGCCCTTCGCCCAGCTCGATGTTGGTCTCCATCTTGCGCGAGGACAGCGCCGGGATTGTAAATCCGTTGAAGGATAGTGCGTTGGAATAATCGAGCGAGGAGACTTCCGGCTTTACATACAGCCGGATGGTATTGTTGTCCGTGACCACGGGATTAAATGTGAGCCGGACGCCGAATTCGCGGAACTGAATTGTCACCGCGCCGGAGTTTGCTCCACCTTGCAGAACCGGAATAGGGAACTCGCCGCCCACCAGGAAACTGGCCTCTTTGCCGCTGGTGGTGACCAGATTGGGCTCCGCGAGAATCTGCAGGATATTGCGCTGCTGGAGGGCTTTGATCAGTGCCGCCAGGTTCAGATCAGGCCGAAAAGCAAAGATGTTCAGCGCGTTGGTAATCGTAAAGGTCGAAGCGGCCGCGCCAGCGGCACCCCCGATAGTACCTCCTGGGCTGGGAGCGGGAAACTGACCGGTGGACACGCTGCCGATGGTATTCGTCGCTCCGGTGGAAACCAGATTTATGCCGAAGGTCGTAGAGGCAGTCCGGTCCAGCTCGGCGAATTTTACGCGCAGCAGAATCTGCTTTTCGACCGCCGGAGAAGCGAGCTGTAGATTGTTGACCACCGTCTTGGCGAAGGGCGCCGCCAGGGCAGTCGCACGGTCGGCGTAGTCCTTGGTGGAAACGCGGCCAGTCAGCGAGAGAGATTCGCGCGAGGATTGAACGTGAATGTCTTCCCGGGGGAACGTATCCTTCAGCAGTTTGCGGAGCGGCTCCAGATTCTGCTCCACGGTGATGTTGTAGAAATTGCGCTGGCCCAGCTTGCTCCAGACCACCAGCGTCACCGTTCCGAAGGATTTGCCGTGAACCAGCACCTCACGGCCCGTAACCGGAGAGGCGTCCACGATATCGGGATTGCTGGTGGAGATTCGAGAGATGTCGGCTGGATAGTCAATGACGATGCTCTTGCCCACCGTCAGCCTGACGTCCTCCGGCCCGCCTTGGGCTAAGGCGGAAGAGGCGGCTGCCAGAACCAGTAGCGCCGGCGTTAATAATGCGAAGAACAGTCCATTTCTGCGTTGCATGGTTACTTATCCTCTCGGCGGTTCGCGCCCACGACTTCCACGGTCTTTGTGGTTCCACGGATCACGACGATTTGATCCGGGGGAGGAGGCGGCGGCGGAGGAGCAACGGCGACCGGCTGCGGGCGAGGCCGCGGCGGCGGCGGAGCTACGGCCGGTTGCTTGTGAACCGCTCGAACGCCATATAACTCGCTCACCTCGCGGCCGGGCGTCTTTTCGATGGTCTGGTCGCTGCCGTTCCTCAAAACCAGCTGGATGCGGCCTTCGGTATTGGCGAGCGTCAAAGTTTCGGCCTGATCGGGAGTCGCCAGCAGCGTAACGGCGGCAGCCTGAATGGCATTGCCCCGCGCGTCGGCCTGAATGGCCGTGCCGGCGGAGAGGACCACCATGTTTTGCAAACAGGTGGTGGTGATGGTTCCATCGCTATTGGGCGGGCGTCCGGTCACCAGCACGTCCACTCTCATGCCGGGCAAAACGAAACCCGAAATGCCGGTGACGTCGTTGACGCGCACCGTAACGGCTCGCATGCCGACCGGAATGATCGGCGCCAGGCCCAGGCCGCTGCCCCGTACGGCCAAGCGTCCTTCGAGCACCGGCTCATCGATCAGAATGTTGCTGATCAACGGGCGGTCGATGACCTCTTCGGCCTTGCTAAAGGCGCCTTTGGGGAAGGCCGCTGTCGGCACCTTGCCAAGCTTGATGTCGGCCGGCTTCACGGTCGTGCCCACCGACAATGGCCGGGCTGCCAGCACGACATCCTTGGTTTCGGTATTTTCCGGCTTCGGTTTGTTGCCGGCGCGCGCTGTCATTTGATAAAAAACGCTCGAAATCACCAGCGCGAATAACAGACTCACGCCCAACACGGTTAAGAATCTACGATCCATATCCTTCTCTCCTGCACTCCCCTACCAGGAACCGGAATGCAAAAATCGCCCTCATGTCTTTGGGACCAGACTCAGCCAGACGCCCGCCGCGATCGCGGGAGCGTAGGGGATGGACTCGCGCCGGGCGCGTGGCATTGAGCCCGAGGCCGGGGTTTCGGTTGCAGGACCCCGCCGCCTTCCGGTCCAGAATTGCCGAAGCTGACTGGCGACGATGACCACGAACGCCATCAGACCGCCACAACCAGCCGTCCACAAGGCGGCTTCCAGAAGCTGTTTGACTCCCAGGACGGCGCCAAACCCGGCCATCAACTTCACATCTCCTCCGCCCATGCCGCCGAGTAAATAGAAAATCAAGAAAACCGCGGCTCCGGTTACGGTGCCGAGAAGCGCCGAGCCGGCTCCACGCCAGCCGCCCTCGACCGTTTGAAGGATCAACCCGGCGGCGAAAGCCGAGCAAGGGATCCAGTTGGAGATCTGACGCCGCGCCAGATCGTCCACGATGGCGGCGATTCCGACTACACCCGCGATCCAGCATTGCGCCGTCACCGATTATTCCCTTTTCCGAAATGCTTGGCACGCGACGGCAGTACTGCTTCCACAGAAACCTCGCCATCAAACTGCTCGGCGCCATCAGACTGCTCCGCAGGGCCGAACCGCTCCGCCTTGAAAAGCAGCGGCGCCAGAAAGCCGGCTTGCAGCGCGAACTCAGCCAACGCTTTGCCGGAAGGCAACCGCCAGTTCCCAGCATCCAGCCACTCCATTGGTATTCCAGGCGGCATACCGGGCGACATGCCCAGCCTTTGCGCAACACGCCGATTGGAACCGTCCAGGTTCAGCTTGGTTCTCATGCCCATCCGTCTCCTGCTCTATTGATTCGGCAAAATGGGAGGTTTTCATTAGCGTCGAGCCGGGTTTTCTTTAGTACGGTGGATGCTCGGGTGGGGGGTGAATCTACTTAGTCGGATCGGCTTTGTAAACGTAGACGCCGAAACAGAATAGCGTGGCTATCATCTTTGATTACTTGCCAGGAGGGGTCGAGTTTCAACATCTGAGCGAGCGGCCAGTCCACCGGCAAGAGAGCGACATCGAAGCCCTGACGGTCTAGGATCACCCGCCAGTCATACGCTCCTTGGAGTAGGTGTAGGTACTCGGTACCGAGCGATTCACCGTAGAAGTCGCTCCGGCCATCTATGAATACCTTCTGATGCGGATAGAAGGAATAGATGATATAGTCGCCCCACTGGTCGGTGGTCAGGAGCCGACCGGACTCCAGAACCTTAGCATTCTCATGCACCATGGCCGTAGGAAAAGCTTCGCTGGGGAAGTCGCGGGGCCACTTGAGAGGCGCGTCCAGGAATACGAGCGCCACAATTACCAATGCCGGCCAAACGCTGGTGCGGCCGAAGTTGGGCGTCAAGTCCTCGCCCAGCTGGTGGAGAATGCCCAGGATCGACGATTTCTTGCGCCCGGCGGCCAAGGTCTTCCATCCCACGCTCAACTCGGAAGCGATAAGCGGGGCGGCCACGGCTGCATAGAGCGGCGCATGGCGCAGGCTGGTGAGCGACGAGTGGGCCAGAAACAGCAGCCACAGCGCCTCGGTGACGCGCTGTTTCCGCAAAAGCAATCCGGACAGAATCAATCCGCCTATCAGCAGGACTTCATACTGGAACTGGCCTTCGGTCCGGAACGTCGGCGCTTGAAACTCCTGAATGAGGTTCTTGATCCAATTCGACTGCATGTATTCGAGGATGTGGACGTGGAGAGCGATGCCGTAAGGATTCACCAACGTCGCGGCCGAGCAACCGGCTAGTAGCGCCGCATATCTGCGAACGGCCGGCCAGCGGGGGCGTCCGAGCAGTGCTTCGGCCGCGCTACCGGCGACCAGCAACGCCAGACACGCGATAAATACCAGGAATCCGCCATGCAAGTTGGCCCATAGCATTGTAATGGGAACGAGCAGCCAGACGAAACGAGTATTCTTGCGACGATCGGCTTCCACCAGCCACAGGCATGCCGGCAGCAACAGCAAAGTAAAAAGATGAGGCCGCGCCAGGAAGTGCATCGAAGAGCCGCCCACGGCCAACAAACAGATGCAGGCCGCCAGCAGTCCGTCGGCTCCGCGCCAAACGGCGTACCGGAGAAGCACGGTGGCGAAGGCCGCGATCATGACTCCGCCGAACAGCACTATCGCCTTCAGCCCTCCGATCCTGAACAAAATTCCAAACAACACGTCGGTGAGCCATTCCCAGGCGAACCACGGCTGGCCTGCTTTTGAGAACGAGAACAGATCCTGGGTCGGCACGGCATGGTGCGCGAGGATATACTCTCCCGTGCGGATGTGCCAACCGGTATCGCCGTCCATGAGCAGCGCTTTCCAACCGCTGGCGCCGCACACGAATAGCCAGGCCAGCAGAGCAATAAAGAAGCAGTCGGAAAATGATGGCAGCAGAGCCCGGCTCCAGGGCGTCGATGCAATTGGAGCGTGTTCGGCGATGGAGTGCGATACGTTCGCCGGTCGCAGCGATTGTGTGGAGCTTGCCAAGAGATATGCCTAGGGATTCAAAATCCGAGCTTTGAAGCGCCTTTTAGTTGATCGACTGCTTAACCGGCGCGCTTTAGCAATGGCAAGGGGCTATCAAGAGGTTCCAGTGTTGGCGGCTTCTTTGGACTGGGTTTCGGCGCCCACCAACTCGCGGCCATGGACGGCCAAAGCCAGCCGGTCCTTCAAGCCGGTCTTCTCGAAGATATGCATCAAGTGAACCTTGACAGTTCCCGCTGTAATATGCAGATTCTCCGCGATTTGTTTGTTTTTCATTCCGCGACAAATCAAACGCACGACTTCCTTCTCCCGGGGGGTGAGCCGCGAAGCTTCTTTGCGCTGGATGAACTGAGCCACGTGCTCGGAGTCATCCATCCAGATTTTTCCCGCTCCCACCTCGCGCAGGCACTCGATCAGCTTGGCCACCGGAAGTGTCTTCTTGAGAATGCCGCGAACGCCCATCTGGAGCGCACGAAAGGCTTCCATTTCGGGCAGGTCCACCACCCATAGCACGACGTGCGAGGGAACCGCTGCGGTTTTGAGACTGGTCACCAGCCGGATGGCGGGTGCGAGACCGGCGCTCAGGTCTACTAAAGCTATGTCCGGCCGAAGACTGGTGATGGCGTCCAGCGCATCGGTAATTTTTGACGCCGTACCGGCGAGCACCAGGTCGTCACAATCCGCCAGGACCTTCCGCAGTCCTTCGACGGCGACAGGCTGTGCTTCGCACGCAAATACGGAAATGGACGACACCCTGGGACCTTTCAATGTCCTATCGGCCGGTCTGGAACTGAAGGATAGGTACTAAGGTTTTTCGCTGCACCTTGTACCGTGAGGGGCCACACGCGATAAATTAGTAAGTGGTGCAATTTCTTTCATTCCCGTTTTCGGAATTGCCGAAGTTCACCGTTACCTCGGCCATCGACATCCTGGTGGTGGCTATTCTCATCTATCAGCTTCTTCTGATCATTCGCGGCCGGCGCGCGGTGCATATCCTGATTGGCATAGGGATACTGGTTCTGATTTATTTCGTAGCTATCTGGGCGAGGCTGGAGGTATTGCGCACCATCCTGGCGACGCTCGCGCCCTACACCGCGATCGCGTTGATCGTGATGTTTCAGTCTGAGCTGCGCCGAATGCTGGCGCGGCTGGGCCGCCGGCCGTTTCTGGGAGTCACCCAATTGGAGCGGCGCGAACTGACGCAGGAGGTCCTGCTGGCGATCGCTCACCTGGCGCAGAAAAGAATCGGCGCGCTGATTGTATTGGAACGGAAGTTAGGGCTGCGAACCTTTGTAGAGAGTGGAGTGAATCTGGATGCGGCCGTTTCGCGCGACCTGTTGTGCTCCATCTTTCATCCGGGCGGCGCGCTGCATGATGGCGCCGTTATTATTCAGGGCGACCGCATAACTGCCGCGGCGTGCTTCCTCCCGCTGACTACCAATCCGCTGCTGATCACCGAACTGGGAACGCGTCACCGGGCGGCGCTCGGAATCACCGAAGAGTCGGACTGCATGGCCGTGGTGGTCTCTGAAGAGACGGGCAGAATCTCAATCGCGGCATTTTCGGAAATAGAGCTGGATGTTTCGCTGGAGCGGGTGGAGCAGCTGCTCACGGGGCGCCTGGAGCGCAGCGATATGCGGACCTCGGCAGCGGTGACGCATCGAGCGTCGGCGGTCAGCGAGTCGAGTTTTGACCGGCCATGAAACATTTCTTCACGCACAATGCCGGCTGGAAGCTGCTTTCGCTGCTGATCGCGGTTACTCTTTGGATCGCGGTGGCGCGGGAGCCCGAACTCGCGACTTCGCTTTCGGTGCCGGTCGAATTCAAAAACATACCCGATGATCTGGACATCGGGGCCAACGTGCCGGATCGTGCGCATCTGGAGGTTCGAGGGCCCTCGGGCCGGCTTTCGCGCGATAATCTGTCCGATATCGCGCTGATTCTGGACCTCTCCGACGCGCACGCGGGCGAGCGGACCTATACCATCCATCCCTATAACTTCAATCTCCCTTCCGGCGTGATCTTCTATCGCACCGTTCCGTCGCAGATCACGTTGACTTTCGACCATCTGGCGTCGCAAAACGTGAAGATCTTTCCCCGATATTCAAAGCCGCCTCAGGCCGGCTATCGCGTTCGGGCTTATGTGCTGGAGCCGGAGAACATCCGGATTCGCGGGCCCGAAGAGCGGGTGAAAAGAATCGATCGCGTGTGGACCGATCCTGTGGATCTGAGCGGCGTCGTCAGCTCGGTCGAATTCCACACCCATGTCAACGTCGGCGACGCGCAGGTGCGGCTGGATGCGCCCACCGCGATCACGCTCAAAGTAACGCTCGAAAGAACCGTGCCCCAGGGGCCGCAGTAATGGCGCGCGCGCTTTTCGGCACAGATGGGATTCGGGGAGTGGCTGGAGAATATCCGCTGGACGCCAAGACAGCCAACGCCGTTGGAACCGCGCTGGGCAAGTGGGTGCGCCGATCGAATCAAGAGCCGCGGGTCGTGATCGGCATGGATACCCGGGAATCCGGCCCCTGGATCGCGACCGAAGTCGCGGGCGGGCTGGAGAGCCAGGAAGTGTCCGTGAATTTCGCCGGCATCACCACCACGCCGGGCGTGGCGTACCTCGCCAAGACCGGACCGTTTGCCGCGGGCGTCATGATTTCGGCGTCGCACAACCCGTATCGGGATAACGGGATCAAGCTGATCGGGCACTCCGGCTACAAGCTCCCTGACCAGCAGGAAGAGATTCTCGAGAGCGAAATCTTCGCGCTGCTTCGCAATGGTGCAGAGTCGTCCGCTACTACCCTCCGCGTGGATACTGGTCTCGATCGCACCTACATCCAGCATCTGGCGTCCACGCTGCCCGAAGGGCTGGGCGGGTTGCGGATCGTGTGCGACTGCGCCAATGGTTCTGCTTCGGCTCTGGCGCCGGAGTTGTTCGAGCGGTTGGGCGCGAGCGTGCGGACGACGCATTGTTCTCCCGACGGACGTAACATCAACCTCAACTGCGGCTCCCTACATCTGGAGGTGTTGCGCCAGGCGGTCCTCGAAGAATCGGCTGATGTGGGGGTGGCTTTCGACGGCGATGCCGATCGCGCGCTCTTCGTTTCACGATCCGGAAAGATCGTCGACGGCGACGCGGTGCTGCTGGTGGCAGCTCGTTATCTGAAGGACCAGGGCCGGCTGACGTGCGGCGAGGGGCCGCCGGCTGTAGTTGCCACGGTGATGTCGAATCTGGGACTGGAGCGCGCGCTGACCTCGCACGGAATCCGGTTGATTCGGACGCCGGTGGGCGATAAATATGTTCTTGAAGAGATGATTCGCATTGGCGCGGTGCTGGGCGGCGAGCAATCCGGCCACGTCATTTTTCATCAATACGCCACTACCGGGGATGGAATGCTTACGGCGTTGCGCGTGTTCGAGGCGATGCGGGCGTCGGGCACAGGCCTGGATGAGCTGACCAGTGAACTGCAGGTTTATCCACAGCGCCTGGTTAATGTTCGGGTGCGCGAGCGGAAGCCGATGGAGGAACTGCCAGGCGTGAAGGCGGCCATCCGCGATGCCGAGAAGTCTTTTGGAGATACCGGGCGCGTGCTGGTGCGGTTCTCGGGGACGGAGCCTTTGGCGCGCGTGATGGTGGAGGGCCCTGACCTGGAGCGAGTGGAAAAATTCGCCAACCATATCGCGTCTGAAATCCGGGCGGAGTTGGGAGCAGAATAGTAAGGTCAATGACGAATTCTTCATTGCTGGTAGCACAGGCATTCTTGCCTGTGTTGTTTTCTGCTGTGCTTAACGCCCAGTCTCCCAAGCCTAAGCCCCCCGGCGAGGACTGGGTCCCGCTGTTCAACGGCAAGGATCTCAGCGGGTGGGTCAATATCGGCAACGAGAAATGGGATGTCGAGGGTGGAACCATCCACGGCCAGGCCATGACCAAGGGTTACGGCTACCTGCGGACGGAGAAAAACTTCAAGGATTTCCATCTCTCGCTGCGGTTCAAGTGCGAAGGCGACGGTAATAGCGGCGTCTTCTTCCACGTCGAGTTCAAGCCGGGGACGGCGGACGTGGTGCAGGGGCCGCAGTTTGAAATCGATTGCAACATCGGCCGGCATTCCGGAGGCATCTATGATGTTGGGCGTCAGTGGCTGGTTTGGCCGGCGCCGGAAAATGAAACCGTGATCCGGCCCGACGACTGGAACGAATACTTGCTCAAAGTGGAAGGCAACCGCTACGTAGCGCGGCTGAACGCAGTCCAGATGGTGGACTACACCGATCCCAAGCCGTTTGGCGCGGATGGTGGGATCGCGCTGCAGTTGCATTCGGGCGGGCGGGGAAATATGCGGTTCAAGGACGTCCTGATTCGCGATTTATCCAAGCGCTAAACCACGTGGATCACCGCCTCTTCTATTGCGACCATTACGCGATCCCGCTTCCGGCCGGCCACAAGTTTCCGATGGCGAAATACCGGATGCTGCGCGACCTGCTCGCCGCGGACGGCTGTTTCCGCTTCGAAGCGGCTCCATTTGCCGATCCGGCGGTCATCGAACTGGCCCATGACGCCGCATATGTCCGCGATTTCTTGAACGGCGCGCTGCCCGAAGCCGCCATTCGCCGCATCGGGTTTCCCTGGTCGGAGGCGCTGGTGAAACGCACGTTGGCATCAGTGGGAGGAACACTGAGCGCCATCTGCGACGCGTTCGACTCGGGCTGGGGAGGCAATCTGGCCGGGGGAACGCATCATGCTTTTCGCGCAGAAGGGTCAGGCTTCTGCGTGTTCAACGATATCGCGGTGGCCATCCAGTGGCTGCGATCCAAGGGGCGCATTGAGACGGCGGCAATAATTGATCTCGACGTGCATCAGGGCGACGGCACCGCGCAGATTTTCGAGTCCGATACCAATGTGCTCACGCTCTCTCTGCATGCCAAATCCAATTTTCCTTTCCGCAAGCAGCGGAGCAAGATCGATATCGAATTCGAAGACGGCACGCGCGATCCGGAATATCTGAACGCGCTCGACGGCGTGCTTCCGCGTATCTTTGCCTTTGAACCGGATATCATCTTCTATCAATCGGGCGTGGATCCGCTGGCTTCCGATACGCTGGGGCGCCTGTCGCTTACCCCAGAAGGGCTCAAGCAACGCGATCGTCGCGTGATAGCTGCTGCACGCGCCCATACCATCCCGATGGTCATCACGCTGGGAGGAGGATATTCCAGGCCGATCGAGCTGACGGCGGAAGCGCACGCCAACACATTTCGCACCGCATCGGAGATACTTTCTTGATTAGTCTCGACGATATTCGGAGCGCCCGCGATCGCATCGCAGGACGTGTTGCCAGAACGCCGCTGGTATCGAGTTCGACATTGAGTGCGCGGCTGGGCGCCAAGGTCTACCTGAAACTGGAGCTATTTCAAAAAACCGGCTCATTTAAAGTGCGTGGCGCATTTAATAAGGTGCTGAGTATTCCGGAAAAGCAGCGCGGGCGCGGCCTGGTGGCGGTGAGCGGCGGCAATCATGCGCAGGCGGTCGCGTATGTAGGTCGCCAGCTTGGACTCCCCGCTGTGATTCTGATGCCGCAGGCTACGCCGCGAAATTATATCGAAGCCACCCGAGGCTACGGCGCGGAAGTGGTCCTGGTTCCGAACGCGGCCGAAGCGTTTGAGAAAATCGCCGGCTACGAAAGCCAAGGCTGGACTTCCATTCATCCCTTCGACGACCCGCTGGTGATGGCCGGACAAGGCACGGTCGGACTGGAGATCGTCGAGGATGAGCCGGAAGTGACCGACGTGGTGGCGAGCATCGGTGGCGGCGGCTTCATTGGCGGCGTTGCAACCGCGGTGAAGTCGCTAAAGCCTGGGGCGCGGATATGGGGCGTGGAGACCGAAGGCGCCGACGCCATGTCGAAGGCCTTGGCACAGGGCAAGCCGGTTCAACTTTCCGCCATCACCTCCATCGCCCGGACTCTGGGGGCGCCTTCGGTCTCAGCACGAACCCTGGCGCTGGCACAAAAGCACCTCGAATGCGTTACGGTGGTGCCGGATTCGGAAGCCGTCAGTGCATTGCGGTTTCTGCTGGAGCGGGCCAAAGTACTGACCGAACCGGCGGCGTCCTGCACTCTGGCGGCGGCCGACCGTTTGCGCGACCGGTTCCGGCCCGATTCGCGGGTAGTTCTAGTGCTTTGCGGCGGTAACACCGGGGTCGATGACCTCTGCGGTTATCGAGAGTGACTTGGTAGCAGGATTGCTTCTTTAACTGAGTCCAATGACATTAGAGCCCCTGGGAATGCTATGGATTCAATCGTTTGGAGGAAGGCCAAGGATGGCCCCTCACAATCCCACCATGAAGAATCTACCCAAGCAAAATCCCCCCTTGGAAATTATTACCCTCTTCGGCGATTTCGTGCGTATCACGTTAGATCGCCCCTCCAAGGCCGAGCTTGCTCTTCCCCTCAAACGACAGTGTGACCCAGGGGCTCAATCCATTGCACCCTTCCTATCAATCTGAATTCCAGCCAGGAATATAAAAGCTCCTATTCGATATTTTCGACGTGCCAGCCGTCGTCGTAACGCTCGAACGCAACGTGGACCATTTTGCCCTGCTTTCGGGTGGTGGCCGCGAGCATGGAGCCGGGCGACTCGATGGAGTCGAAGGCGTCTTCGAATTCCTGAAAAAGTGTGCTGGGCTCAAAGTTCATGCGGACGTCGGCGGAAGCACTGTTCGGGCCGGTACGCTGGATGGCGACAATCGCGGCCGGCATCCAACGGCCCGCGACCACGGAAAGATCGGTCACGCCGTTCTGGGTGAGCGTGTCGCCGGCCGGGCCCGGTTCGCAGATCGCGCCGACCGAGGTCGTCTGACACTGGATCACGTGAGCGTCGATGAGCCGCTGATAGGCTCGCACCACCTTGGGATCCTGATTCTCGAAACGCGGGGAGGCGCTGATGCTGGTCCGCACCGGATCGGCCGCTCTTTCCCGCAATAAGTTGATGGCGGTGTCATAGTCGAGCACCGCCCCGCCACAGGCGGTCAGGGAGAGCGCCAGAGCGGGGATCGTCAACCTGGAACGCATCGAAATCTCTTGTCCAACTGGCATTTCTATCATAACGATTGGAGCCAAGCCTCCGCAGGAGTAAGCTTAAGGACCTTGCCAATTCGAGCGCAGGACCGGCCGCCACGAATCCCGCGGATCTATCGTGTCCCGTTGAAACCCACTCCTCCTGTCTGGCTTTCTCCCCTGCCGGCGTCGTAGAATAAAGTCACGCACGCAACGTTCCCCAGAAGGAACAACGGATCGTCGGCGTCACCCTCTGCATCTCTACTGGAGTAGGGCGCCAATACCATTCATGAGGAGTTACTGCATTCATAACAGGAACACCGTCTGGGCAGCCATTGTAGCCCTGGGCCTGGCGCTCGCCGTCTCCGGGTGCCAGTCCGTCGCCCAGAACAAAACTGCCGGCCAACAGCCGCCCTCGCCGGGAGTATTGATCACGGAAGTGACCGCGTCCGACGTACCGATCTTCTCGGAGTACCCGGCCCAGACCTACGCCCGAAACACCGTCGATGTCCGAGGCCGCGTGGAAGGCTATATCGAAAAATGGCTTTTCCGGCCCGGCCAGGAGGTCCATGCCGGGGACGCGCTCTACATCCTGGACACCCGACCTTCGGAGGCGGCCGTCGAACAGGCCAAGGGCAACCTCGCGCAAAGTGAAGCCGATCTCGAGTTCGCCCGCAAGCAAGTGGCGTTGCTGCAGGCCGAGGCCAACCTGGCCGTGTCTCAAGCCAACCTCCTCAAAGCGCAACAGGACAACGATCGCCTGGCGCCGCTGGTTAAAGAGGATGCCGCCGCCAAGCAGGAACTCGATGCCGCCGTCGCCGCGCTGCATTCCGCCGAGGCCAATGTAAAATCCAGCGAGGCTAACGTCGAACAGACGCGGCTCTCCACGCGCACTCAAATCGATTCGATGCAGGGCAAAGTGGAAGCTTTGCGCGGTGCTCTGCGCACCGCCACGCTCAATCTCGAATACGGGACCATTCGCGCTCCTATTAGCGGCCTTATCGGCGACACCCTGGTGCCGGTCGGAGGTCTGGTCACGCCCACCTCGCAACAGCCGCTCACCACCATCGTTCCGCTCGACCCCATCTGGATCCGATTCAAAGTCACTGAACCGGAGTACCTGGCATTCAAGAAGCGTGGAACTTTGACCCAATCGCCCCTTACACTCATCCTGGCGGACAACAGCGAGTTCCCCAACAGGGGCCGTGTCGAGAACACCGTCAACCAGGTCGACCCCAAGACCGGCACTCTCGAATTGCAAGCTATGTTTCCTAATCCGCAACATACGCTTCTGCCGGGTCAATTCGGCAAGGTTCGGCTGGAAACCGAAGTGCGAAAGAACATAGTCCTGGTTCCGCAGCGCGCCATTCAGCAATTGCAGAGCATGCAGACCGTGTACACCGTTGGACCGGGGAACAAGGTCGAATTGCGCCCTGTCACTACGGCCGAACGAGTTGGCGAATCGTGGATTGTCCTGGAAGGTCTGAAACCCGGCGATCGCGTGATTGTCGAAGGCCTGCTCCGCGTCCGGCCCGGCATGGTCGTCAGCCCCAGCCCGTTCCACAGTAGCAACAAAAAGAGCGGGACCTAATCCGTCATGGCGAGATTCTTCATCGACCGGCCTGTGTTCGCGATGGTCATCGCCATCATTATCATTCTCCTCGGCGCGGTCGCAATTCCCAATCTGCCTATCGCCACCTATCCGGAGGTGGTCCCGCCAGTCGTGCAGATCACGACCAGCTATCTGGGCGGCAACGCCATCGATCTTGAAAAAACCGTCGCCCAGCCCATCGAAGAACAACTGGCCGGCCTGGACGGGATGCTGTTTTTTCTCTCGAGCAGCTCCAACGCGGGCGCCATCACCATTTCAGTCACGTTTCAGCTAGGCACGAACCCCGACACCGCCACCGTTCAGACACAGAACCGCGTCAACCTCGCGCTTCCTCGTCTGCCCCCCGAAGTCCAGCGCCAGGGCGTCACGGTGAAGAAAGTATCCACCGCTTTCCTAGCCGTAGTGAGCCTCTATTCGCCCGATAGCCGTTACGACTCGGTGTTTCTCACCAACTACGCGCAGATTAACCTCGTCAATCAGCTCGGAAGCCTGCCCGGCATCGGCGACACACGGCTCTCCTCGCAACTGGTGTACTCGATGCGCGTGTGGGTGGACCCGGATAAAATGGCCAAGCTCGGCCTTACCGCAACCGACATCAGCAACGCCATCAATGCGCAGAACCGCCAGAATCCGGCGGGTTCCATCGGCCAAGCGCCGGCGCCGCCTGGAACCGATTTCCAATACGCCATCAGCGCGCCCGGTCGCCTGATCAATGCCAGCGAGTTCGGCGATATTGTGGTGCGCGCGCAGCCGGATGCATCTCTGGTTCGCATTCGCGATATCGGCAGGGTGGAGCTGGGCGCCCAAACTTACAGTGGATTCAGCCGCCTGAGCGGCAAGCCTTCCGGCAGCGTCATCCTGTTTCTTTCGCCCGGCGCAAATGCGGTCGCCGCTCAAAAGCAGGTCAAGGCCTACATGGAGAAAGCCAAGCAGACTTTCCCGGCGGGTATCGACTATGCTTTTCCTTATGATTCCACCATGTTCGTGCGCGCCGCCATTTCCGACGTCGCTCTGACGCTGATCGCCGCGGTCGGCCTGGTGATTCTGGTGGTCTTCATCTTCCTGCAAAACTGGCGCGCCACCTTGATTCCGCTGCTCACAGTGCCAGTCGCCGTGGTGGGCGCCCTGGCCCTCTTTCCCCTACTCGGTTTCACCATCAACATCACCAGCATGTTCGGCCTGGTGCTAGCCATCGGTATTGTGGTGGACGACGCGATCGTGGTGGTGGAAGCCGTCCAGCGCAACATCGACGAAGGGCTGCCGCCGCGCGAGGCCACCATTCGCGCCATGGAGCAGGTATCGGCGCCGGTGATCGCGATCGCCTTCATTCTCGCCGCCGTGTTCATTCCCGTCGCTTTTCTCGGCGGTGTCACTGGTCAAATCTACCGGCAGTTCGCGCTGACCATCGCTGCCTCGGTATTGATTTCCGCTTTCAGCGCTCTCTCCTTGAGCCCGGCGCTCAGCGCCATGCTTTTGAAGCCGCACAAGAAATCGCGGGGGCCGCTGATCTTCTGCTTTGGTTACTTCAATCGCGCGTTCAGTTGGACCACCGATCGTTATCTAACCGGCGTGGGCATGATGATCCGGCGATCCGCGCTGGCGCTAGTGGCACTAGCCGTTTTCTGGTTCGCGGGCGCTTGGCTGTTCAAAATACTACCCACCGGATTCCTTCCCGATGAAGACCAAGGTGCTATTTTCGTATCCATTCGCTTGCCCGATGGCGCTTCCATGCAGCGCACCGAAGAAGCCGTCACGAAGATCGAAGATCAGCTGCGGCCAATCAAAGGAATTGCCTCCTGGTTTGTGATCGGCGGTACGGACTTCGCCACTCAAACCCAAGGTTCCAACGTAGCCACTATCATCGTCGCTTTGCTTCCTTGGGATCAGCGCAAGACGCCGGATCTACAACTGAACGCTATCCTGGGCAGGGCTCAGGCCGGCTTCGCAAAAGTTCCCGAGGCCTTCACCTTCGCTTTCGGCTTGCCGCCGATTCTGGGCTTGAGCATCACCGGCGGTTTCCAGTTCATGCTCGAAGACCGGGCCGGCGGCGATTTGACGCAATTGAGCCAGGTGGCCGATTCACTGGTCGATGACGCTCGCAAACAACCGGAGATTGGAAACATCATCAGCACCTTCCGTTCCAGCGTACCGGGCTACGCCGTGAACATGGATATCGACAAGCTTCAAACGCTGGGAGTGCCGGTGAGCGACGCGTATAACGCGCTGCAGACCTTCCTGGGCGGTCTGTATATAAACGACTTCAACCGCTTCAGCCACACCTGGCAGGTGCTCGTCCAGGCCGAACCGGAGTTTCGCGCTCAGCCGTCGGATATCAATCGCTTCTACGTTCGCAGCACCGAGGGAAATATGGTGCCGCTAGGTACGGTTGCTTCCGTGCAGCCCACCACCGGCCCCGACGTCGTGTACCGCTACAATCGCTTCCGCGCCATTCAGATTCTGGGCGGGCCCGCGCGCGGCGTCAGTTCGGGCCGCGCCGTGGATGTCATGGAGAAGGTCGCTACTGAAACGCTGCCTTCCGGATACGGCTACGAATGGACCGGCACAACCTACCAGGAAAAACTCTCGCAGGGTCACGAAGGGATTATCTTCGGATTCGCATCTGTTCTGGTTTTCTTGTTCCTGGCCGCGCTGTATGAAAGCTGGTCGATCCCGCTCGCGGTGATTTTGTCGCTGCCGCTGGGCCTGTTTGGCGCGCTCCTGGCTGTCTATTTGCGCAATTATCCCTACGATATTTACACTCAGATCGGCATTGTCACGCTGATAGGGCTCGCGGCTAAGAACGCGATTTTGATCGTCGAGTTCGCCAAGGACAGTCACGACAAAGAGGGCATGTCGGCGCGAGATGCCGCCTTGCATGCCGCGCGTCTCCGGCTGCGGCCGATTTTGATGACTTCCTTCGCTTTCATCCTGGGCGTCGTGCCGCTGTTCGTCGCCACGGGCGCCAGCGCCGCCTCGCGCCGGTCGCTCGGAACAGCCGTGTTTGGCGGTATGCTCGCCGCCACGCTGATCGCCATTTTCTTCGTCCCCGTGCAATATTACGTCATCGAGAACATTATCGAGCGAAGACAAAAGCGCCGGCCGACCCCTACCGAGACCAGAGAGCCGGAGTTCGCCGATTGAAGCTGCGCTGGCTGATCGTAGCTTCTGGGGCGCTGCTTCTCGCCGGCTGCACTGTCGGACCGAACTATCACCGGCCTCAGATCGCTGTTCCGGATCAATTCCGAAACGCGCTGCCCGCCGCGGAGGCGAACTCGCTCGCCGATACGAAATGGTTCGACCTGTTTCAGGACGATACGCTGAAGCAGCTCGTCACCACCGCGCTGGCGAACAACTTCGATCTGCGCATTGCGGCCGAGCGTGTACTTGAATCGCGAGCGCAATACCACATCACCCGTGGCCAACTGTTCCCCACACTCGACGCTCAGGGCCAGTTCACGGCTACCCGCAGCTCCTCGGTGGGCTCGTTTAACTTCATCCCCGCGGGGACAAATCTCAGCGTTAGCTACACCCAGGCTAATCTTTCGCTGAACTGGGAGATCGATTTGTGGGGCCGCATCCGCCGGCTTACCGAAGCGGCGCGAGCGCAATATCTGGCTTCCGAAGAAGCGCGCAACGGCGTGACCATTTCGTTGATTTCCGATGTGATGAACACCTACTTCGCCCTGCGCGAAGCGGATCTCGAGTTGGAAATCACCCAACAAACGCGCGACATCGCAACCGATAACCTGCGGCTGATCACCCTGCGTCACGATCGCGGCGCGGCCAATGGTCTGGATGTCAGTCAGGCCGAACAGTTCCTTTACACGGCCACCTCGGAAATCCCGAGTGTCCAGCGATCCATCGGGCAGTCTGAGGATGCGCTGAATCTGTTGCTCGGCAGCGTGCCGGCCGAAGTGCCGCGCGGCAAGAAACTGGAGGAGATCACGTCGGCGCCGGAGCTTCCAGCGGGCCTGCCTTCGTCCCTGCTCGAGCGCCGGCCCGACATCCGGCAGTCGGAAGAAAACCTGGTCGCAGCCAACGCCCAGATCGGCGCGGCGCGGGCTTTGTTTTTCCCGCAACTCTCGCTCACCGGGGCGTACGGCAGCCAGAGCCGGGCTCTCACTGCGATGTTTACGGGACCTGCCGCCCTGGCCAGCATTGGACCGTCCGTTACTTTACCCATCTTTCAACCCGGTCTGCGAGCCGGCGTGCAGCTCGCCGAAGCACAGAAGCGCGAGATGCTGGCGACCTACCAGAAAACGATCTATGGCGCGCTGCGCGAGGTTTCTGATGCTCTGATCGTGCATGATCGAACGCGTGAGCAGAGGGCGCAGGAAGAGAAGTTGGTCGCGGCATTGTCAGAAAGTGTACGGCTGTCCAATCTTCGTTATCGCGGCGGCCTGGATAGTTACTTGCAGGTCCTCGACGCCGAGCGGAACCTCTTCGGGGGCCAACTTACCTTGGCGCAATTGCGCCTCCAAGAGCTTCAATCGGTGGTGCAGCTCTATCGTGCGCTGGGCGGAGGCTGGCAGTAAATGAAGCCGTATTTTTGGGCCGCCGGCCTGCTCATTATTCTCCTTTCGAGCTGCAATCGAGACCACAAAAGAGTCATCGCCGTCATTCCGAAAGGCAACGCCGACCTTTTCTGGCAGTCTGTCCATGCCGGCGCGGTAAAGGCCGGCCGCGAGACTGGCGTCGATGTGTTATGGACCGGGCCGGCGTCGGAAGCCGATTTCACGGTGCAGATCCAGATCGTCGACGCGATGATCAACCGCCACGTCGACGCGATTGCGCTCGCTCCCACCGACCGGCAAGCTCTGGTGACGGTGGTGGAACGCGCTGCCGCCCGGAACGTTCCGGTGGTCATCTTCGATTCGGCCATCGACACCCAGCAATTCGTATCGCAGGTCGCCACCGACAACTATAAAGCCGGGCAGATGGCCGCCGAGAGGATGGGAAAGATACTGGATGGCAAGGGCAAGGTGGTAATCATCGCGGTCAAGCCGGGCGCGGCCTCCACCGAAGCGCGGGAAAAGGGATTTGAAGATATCATCCATCAAAAGTTTCCCGGCATCCAGATTCTCGACAAGCGCTATGGCATGGCGATGGTCGCGCAGGCCATGACGGTCACCGAGAATATGCTGGCCGGCCATCCAGACCTGGATGGCATCTTTGCCTCTAACGAATCGAGCACCATCGGCGCGGCGCAGGCTATGCGAGGCCGGGCGGGAAAAATCAAATTGGTGGGATTTGACTGGAGCCCGACGCTTTTGGAAGATCTGAGCTCGGGTTTGCTGGATTCGCTAGTAATTCAGGACCCTTTCAAGATGGGCTATCAGGCGGTTATGGCCGCCGTCAAACATCTAAAGGGCGAACCGGTGACGAAGATCGTCGACCTGGAGCCGCGGCTCATCGACCGCCAGAATCTGAACGCCTCGGACGTACAGGCGCAATTACACCCCGATCTGAAGAAATATCTCGAGTGAAGATTGCGACCGCTGCCGGTGTTGGCCGCTGAACTAGCTGATGGAGAAGCTGCTGGTGAGCTTTGAAAAGATCGTACTCACTGACGGCATGATGGCGGGTGGAAGGAAGCCGGCCACGACGATTGCCAAGGTAGCGGCTAATAGAGCATATTCGATCATGTCCTGACCATGCTCGTCCCTCCACAGCCGCGTTAGTACAAATAGCGCACGCATCGAACTCCTCCCAAGGCGTCTTACATTTCCATCATGTACCAGACAAGGCGTGACGGCAACGAAGAAAAGACCGTAGTCACCTGAGTAAACAATCTTAGTCATTAGTACTGGAGGCCTATTGGGCGATCCGGTAAGAACACTGGATAACATCCCCAATTTGCGGTACATAGCCTGACGAGAAGGTGATGGAGCTGCCCGTACTGGTGTAATCCAAGCCTGACCTGATTCGCATCCCATTGCGATAAACGGCCAGACTCCCCGCCGGGTTGGGACTCTGGACCAGAGTGAACGAGGTGTTGACGCCATCGATGGAGCCAGTAGGAGTTTCGCCGTCCACGAAGCCCACGCCTGAAACCGAGACGCCCATCCGATAGGACACCAGCAGCGAATCGGTAGGCTGAGGTATGGCGCCAGCGACGAACAGGATGGTATTGGTGGTGATGGTGTAGTCTCCAGTTTGCTTTAACAGAAGGCCGTTGCGGTAGACTGCCGTGCTGGAAGACGGGTTCGGAGTGTTTGCTAGAGTGAACGTGGCGTTCACACCGTCCACCGTTCCGGCTGGAATTTCTGCGTCGATGAAGCCGGTACCGCTCGAGCCGCCTGCGCCGCATGTACCGCTGGTTCCGTCGACATGCACGCAATCGGTAAGAGTCCCGATGGCGCCATCGATGGACCCGGAAGCGTTGATCACGGCCGTGCGCGCGACCCCAAAGTTGGGACCCATGGAGAGCAGCAGATTGAGCGCGCTTTGCAGGCCGACGACATCTGAAATCGGGATTAGCATCACCGGCGGAGGCCCTTGCGTAGTCACGGCTCCTGGCGGTAAGCGCACGTCGCGTACCCGCAAAGGCGTAGTGCTGGGAGGGACGATCCAGGTTTCGGCGAACTTGGTCCGGTGCTCGCCATTGTACTCAACGGCGTAACTGGCGGCCGGATTCGCGGTGGTGGTCGGCGCCAATTGGACGAACAGATTGCCATTAGCGATCGGGACTCTCGTTACGGCGCCGGAAATATTGGATGTATCCGAGGCTTCGAAGGTAATCCAGGTAATGGTCGCCACGCCGTTGAAAAGACTTCCGTTGGCGGTATAAAGAATGTCCTGCACGGTTGTGAGCGGGGGTTGCGCGGCCAATTGCGAGCCGAGCGCCAAGGCGGCCAACAGAAGCCACCGTCTGAAGCTGAACATGCTGCCTCCAGAAGCCTGAAAGATCAAGATGGATCGGGAAACAAATCCGGCTTCAGGTTAGCGCGCGAGGTCGGGAATCCAGCACGATCTGTTGGGCGGCTAGGCCAGGAAGCTTTTGAATTGGCAGGCTTTCGCCGTGAGGAATATTGGTGGAAAGGCTGTGACTGCGCTTCATGCCACTCGCCACTTGGCCAGAGTAGCGGGAGCTTCTCGCCGCGTGAGATCCGGTGTTATGGCTAGTTCCAGTACGGCCACACCATCGAGACTCACCTCGTAATCTTCAACTTCGCTGGTTGAACTGGCCGGGCTGAAATTCCACTGCTGCCGTACAATCTCTTTGGGCGGCCCGCCCTCCGCGGATGACCATCGAACGCTGAATTCCTGAGTACGCTCCAGGTCAGGTTCCAGAAAATGCAGTTGAATGCGGTGCAGGGTGACAGGCTGATCGAAGATTATCCGGATCTGTTGTACGCCTTTTTGAGAAGCGCGCCAGCCTACCCCATCTTCCGAACCGAAGACAGACTCGACCGGGAAGTTGGGTTCTTCCGACGTGACTTCGATAGTGGCGATTTGTTCGAGATCAAGCCAAGCTTGTCCTGTCTTCGGCCGCCCACTCGCCCGGCTTGGACCTACTATTCTCTTCCGCATTATGTTTTCATCGGCTCGCCAGCGTAAAAGAATCGTTCGCTGATGATTTTGCCGTCCCGCCAAATTTGATATGCCAATTCATTCCTCCGGAGCTCGCGGCCCTGAGAATCAATGAAATGGTACACCCAATTGATCGCGGCCCGGTCTCCCTCGACAATAAACGAGGCCGCCCGGTTGACGCGTATCTCTTTGAGCGAAGCCAGCACCTGGCGTTCGTTTTCGAGTAGCGCGGCCAATCCTACGCGTGGTGGCTGATTGTTCTCCTGCATGGTCGCATCCTGGGCGTAAAACTCCTGGATCGCTTCCAGGAAATTGCCCTGCTCGGCCATCGCGATCAGCATTTCTACTCGTTGTCGTGTCGACTGCATTGACAATATCGTGCCGTCAGTTTGACCCGGTGTTTTTCGGTTGCCGCGGCTGATACAAATGATTGCCGGCCGGATAGGGTGTCATGGCGAGCCGGCACGACATCCCCTCTCCGGTAGGTACCGGAAGATGCCACCGTTTTGCGGGAGCGTAGACGATATCGCCAGAGGATGCCACAAAAGGATCCAGCCCTTCGATGGCGAAGGATTGCTGGCCGCGCATAATGATCCAGATCTCGGCGAAATCCGTATGGTAGTGCCCGAGATCACCCGGAGTATGTTTCACATCCGAGGCGTATCCACAGATGATATTGGCATGCGCCCGGTTCTTTCGAACGGCGAGATCGCTCCAGGACCGGCGTCCGGGATGCTCCTTCTGCAGTTCGTCTAAATTGAAGAACACACGATCGGGCTTGCCTTCGTTGGGCACTTCGTCCGGATTGTTGCCGGTCGACAAAGTCACGGGCGTGTATTCCATGCCCTTCTCGGGTTGCTCCGGCTTGGTTTCGTAAATTGTGGTCGTGTCCGGTAGCGTAACTTGAAAACGGATGGCCGGCACAGATCCGATCACTTCCAGGGAGTGGAGGTGCCGCTCCGGCGCCAGCACCAAGTCTCCCGGGGCCGCTTCAAAGGTCTGGAATTTTCCCGGCGGATCTTCAATCTCGAATCGAATACGGCCCTCCTGCACAACCCAGTACTCGGGCGCGTCGGAGTGCAAGTGACGCGGCACTTTCGAGCCCGGCGCCGCCGAAATCACTTCCGCGCGGTTGTTCTTGTCGTAAACTACCAACTCGCTCCAATTCGCCTGGCCCTTGTGTTTGGCTTTCAAATCAGCCAGGCGCACCAGCGGCTTCATGGGCGCCGCGTACGGCATCGGTTGAATGGGCTTGGGGGCGTAGAATATCTTCGAGTCGGTCTGTGCCGCCAATGTCGATGCGGCTAGTAGTCCCAGGAGGCAAACAGCGTTCATAGTTATAACCCCGTCCATAATATGATGTCACGGACGACGACGTGCTGCCGCGACCGAATTAGTTCCGAATGAGGATCGCCAGGCCGGCGCAATTCTTGACGCCCTTCTCCGCGAGAATCTTGAGCGTGCGCTCGGGGAAGGTCAGGCTGTGCTCAAAAGCCTTGGTGAAAGATTGAATCACTTTGATCACGTGGCCGGTGCCAAACTCCGCTTTGTGAAAGCCGGCCAGCCCGATCAGAACGGTCTGAATGATGCCGTAGTGGACCATCATGCGCATACACTGGTCGCGAATCGAGGTAGCGATGTGATGTACGCTCAGCCCTCGATTGCTCTCTTGCGGGCCCAACGGAAACAGTGTCCGATGGACATAGTTCACCAGGTAATGCTCCAGCATGTGCTCGTGTTGGCTCATGAACGGCTGGTAGTGCCGCGAGAAAGCTGACGCGTAATTCCGGCCGATGTCGTCCATGCTCGATTCTGTTGTCCATTCGATGCCCTGCATAAATTCCTGATAGCAAGCGAGGAATCTCGGGGGCGTGAAGTCGGAACCGATGCGTCCGATGATCAACTCCAGTATCAGCTCCAGTTGGGCCACAGATTGGACATAGTGATTTTCCACGGCCTGGTCGAAAAGATTGCGTTTCGCGGCATCTCGGTACGCCTCCACAATTTCGAGGGCCTGTGAATGCCGGCCCTCCGCAGCCATCGCATGCAGCTTGTCGCAGAAAGAGCCGAGAATCACAAGACGTTTCCATAGCGGATAGGCGCGATATTGCAGCAGCCAAATGACCAAGCTGCGAATCTCACGGAAATAGTGATAGGGTTTCCCGGAAGTCTCGTTCGATATGGTCGTCAGCACCGATAGATTCCCAAGACGTGAGTCGTGCGGCGGACCTTCTTCCTCGTCGAACTCCATTGGGCAGGGATCGAGCAGCACCAGGCGAGCCGCTTCGGGACACGACAAATCGAGCGATCGCTCGAGAACGTCGTTCACTACGTTCATGACGCGCGGATACGTCGAGCACATGATGGACAGGTACTCTTCGCCCAACTTCTTTTGAATGCCGCATAGGCCTTCCGCCAGAAAGGGGCAGCCGGGTCCTGAAAGCGTGATACGAGCATAATTATCGTCGCTGTTACTGGCGGCGCTGATGGTCACTAGTTCGTGAAGGCGCGGACCTAACTCCGGATCATCGCAACCCTGGTAGGCTTCGTACGTAAGTTTATCGATATTGACGATCCAACCGATGCAGCAGGTGTCCTCGCATTCGGCGCCGATGCAACGAAAGCCATGATAGGACCGCGGTTGGAGCCGTTTGACCGGCTTCAGCACTGATTGAGGATAACAGAAACAGGTCGCACTCCGCCTCCAAGTAGAGTACAATTTCGGCGAGGTGTATTCATGAGGGACTCTAAACAATCGGGGAAGGACTCTAAGCGATCCAGCCGCCGGCAACTGCTCCGGATGGGCGCTGCGTTGGGCGGCGGACTTGTGGCAGCGCGCGAGAAAGTACATGCCGATGATGGAACGCCCGGGTCAACTGGGCATTCCGCTCGGTCCTTATGGGGAGCGGTCGCCTTATGAGAAGGCGGTCCGCTGGAGACGGGACACCAAAACACCCGAGACAGGTTCCAGCTTCACGCCGCTGGCGGATTCCGTCGGCACCATCACACCTTCGTCGCTCCATTACGAGCGGCATCATGCGGGGATACCCACCATCGATCCGGCCCAGCATCGGCTGGTGATCCACGGCATGGTAGACCGGCCGCTCTCTTTAACCGTGGCCGAGATCCGGCGCTTGCCATCGGTGTCTCGAACGCTGGTGCTCGAATGCGGCGGCAACAGTGGATCGGAATGGGCGGCCAAGAACGGGCCCGACGTCCAGCGCAGTTACGGCCTGGCCAGTTGCAGCGAGTGGACGGGAGTGCCCGCTGTCACTGCTGCTTACCGAAGCCGGCGCCCAGCACGGGGCGGCCTGGGTGATCGCCGAAGGCGCGGACGCCTGCCGGATGGAGCGCAGCATCCCGATTGCGAAAGCGATGGACAACATCCTGCTCGCGTATGGACAAAACGGCGAAGCGCTTCGTCCCGCGCAAGGATATCCGCTGCGTCTGATTATTCCCGGGTGGGAGGGAAATGCAAATGTGAAATGGCTGCACAGTCTGAAGCTCACCGATCAGGCTTACATGGCCCGGGACGAAACCGCGAAGTACACGGATCTGATGCCGGACGGCACGGCGCGGATCTTTACGTATCAAATGGAAGCGAAATCGGTGATCACGTTTCCATCGGGCGGGCAGGCGTTGCCGGGCCCCGGTCTCTATGAGCTGACCGGCTTGGCGTGGTCCGGGCGCGGCAGGATCGAGCGCGTCGACATTACAACCGACGGCGGGCGTAGTTGGGTGAAAGCGCAACTGCAGGAGCCGCGGCTTCCCATTGCGTTTACGCGCTTCCGGTTGCCCTGGCGCTTTGACGGCCGCGAAGCTGTGATCGCATCGCGTGCTGTCGACGAAACCGGATACGTCCAGCCCACGCGCGAAGCTCTGATCGCCGCGCGCGGCACGAATTCCGGCTTATCACTTCAACGGGATCAAGCTTTGGAAAGTGCAAGCCGACGGAACGGTGACCAATGTGGAAGCTTAGCGCTATTGGTGCTGGCGGGCGCGGTTATGATGGTCGGCGCAGTCGCCGAAATACGGAGTAGGACGGCCGCCGACCGAGGACCAGATCCGCGGCTTGGGCACCGCGATTGCGCCCGATGGAACCGGGCTGCCAGAAGGCTCTGGAACGGTCGCGGCGGGTCGCGAGATTTTCGCGGCCCGATGTTCCAAATGCCACGGGGAAAAGGCGCAAGGAGATGTGGGGCCGGCTCTGGTGGGCGGACAAGGCACCCTGAATACGGCCAAGCCTCTCAAGACGGTGGGGAGTTATTGGCCGTATGCGACGACGGTGTGGGATTACGTCAATCGCGCGATGCCCTTCGATCAGCCCGGTCTGCTGAAGCCGCCGGAAGTTTACGCGGTGGTGGCTTACATACTAAATCTCAACGGCATTATCGGAAACGATCAGGTGATGGATGCCAAGAGCCTGCCGAAGGTGAAGATGCCGAACCGCAATGGCTTCGTCGCGGATCCGCGGCCGGATGTTGGAAAAAAGACGAAGGGTCAGTAGACTGAGGTTCACAGCTTGGCCAACTCTGAGAAGCTCCCGTTCGATCGTCGCGGTTTTTTGAAAGGCGCAGCGGCCGGCGCGGCAGCGTTCGTGGCTAAGCCTACCGTCGCGGCGGCACAGCAGATTCGCGCCACGGCCCCCGCTGGAAACGCGGACGAAGCCGCCGCACCGGCGCCCACGGTCGAAGCTCGATCTATCGATCGTCCGGGCTCCGACTTCATGGTCGATGTCCTGAAGTCGCTCGGCTTCGAGTACGCCTGCGCAAATCCCGGCTCGTCTTTCGCGGGGCTCCATGAATCGCTGATCAACTACAGCCCCAATAAGGACCCCGAGTTCATCACCTGTATGCATGAGGAGTCTTCGGTCGCCATGGCGCATGGCTACGCCAAGATCGAAGGCAAGCCATTGCTTGCGCTGGCGCATGGAACGGTCGGATTGCAGCATGCGACCATGGCGATCTACAACGCCTGGTGCGACCGCGTGCCCGTGATTATCATGCTGGGCAATAGCCTGGACGCTACCGAACGCGGCGGCGAAATCGGCTGGCTGCATAGCGTGCAGGACGCCTCGTCCATGGTTCGCGATTTCACCAAGTGGGACGACACGCCTGTATCGCTCCAGCACTTCGCCGAGTCCACCGTGCGCGCCTATAAGATCGCGATGACTCCGCCGATGGCGCCGGTGGTTTTGGTGGCCGACACCGAGCTGCAGGAAAAAGCCATTCCCGCCGGACTCGACTTGCGGATACCGAAACTGTCCTTGTCCACGCCTCCGTCGGGCGATTCCGGCGCGGTCGCCGAAGCAGCGAAGCTTCTGGTGGCTGCGGAAAATCCGCTGATCGTGGCCGGACGCGCCGCGCGCACGCCGGAAGGGCTGAAGCTTTTGATCGAGCTTGCTGAAACATTGCAGGCCGGCGTCGTCGATCAATACCTGCGAATGAATTTCCCGTCTCGTCATCCGCTCAATCAAAGCCTCCGTACGCGGGACGGCCGCGTAACGAGTCCAGCCGTGTACACCGACTCCGACGTGATCCTGGGCCTGGAAGTCAGCGATTTCTACGATACGCTTCGCCCGGTGAGGCAGAAGAAAAACGTCAAGCTGATCAGCATCAACGGCGGCGACGTCTACATCAAGAGCAATTACCAAAACTTCCAGCGCTACACCGAGGTGGATTTGTCGATCGCCGCCGACGCCGAGACCACGCTGCCTGCGCTGATCGAGGCGTGCAAGCGCCTGATTACCGATGATCGCAAGCGGACTTTCGAAGCGCGTGGGGCCAAACTTGCGGAAAGCAGCCGGCAGGCGCTCGCGGACACTCGCGTCGCTGCGTCTTATGGTTGGGACGCGAGCCCGATCACCACCGCACGCGTCACCGCGGAACTGGGCGCGCAGATCAAGAACGAAGACTGGTCGCTAGTCTCCGAGGCGCTCTTTTTCAGCAACTGGCCGCTGCGCCTGTGGGACGTGAACAAACATTATCAGTACATCGGCGGCAAGGGCGGCGCCGGAATCGGCTACGGTGCGCCGGCTGCGTTGGGCGCGGCGCTCGCCAATAAGAAACATGGGCGGCTTACGGTCAGTATTCAGACTGACGGCGACCTCTGTTACGCGCCCGGAATCCTTTGGACCGCCGCACATCACCGCATCCCGCTGCTCAGCATCATGCACAATAATCGTGCGTATCATCAGGAAATCATGGGCGTCCAGAGCCTGGCGGCACGGCGCAATCGCGGCATCGACCGCGCCTACATCGGTACCACGATCAACGATCCGAATATCGATTTCGCAAAGCTGGCGCAGGGTTTCGGCATTCACGCCGAAGGACCGATCTCCGATCCCAAAGATCTTGGCCCAGCCATCGGGCGCGCCATCGATGTGGTCAAGCGAGGTGAGCCGGCGCTGGTGGATGTAGTCACGCAGCCGCGCTGAGTTTCGTCATCGGAGCAAGAAAAGTGAAAATGAATTCCAATACGATCTTCATCACCGGCGGCGGGTCCGGCATCGGCCAAGGTCTGGCCGAAGCCTTCCACAAACTCGGCAACCAGGTGATCATCGCTGGCCGTCGTGAGCAAGCGCTCAAGAAGATCTGCGGTTCCCATCCGGGAATGCGCTACTACGTGCTGGATGTGACGGATCTCCGTTCGATACGGAGCGTGGCCGGGAAGGTCATCGCTGATTTCCCAAAACTGAATTGCGTATTCAACAACGCGGGCGTGCAGAAGTATGTCGATTTTTCGGCCGCCAAACCGATTGACGACGCAGCGCTGCTCTCGGAGCTGAATACCAATGTCCTCGGCTTGATGCGGGTTAGCGCCGAGTTCATCCCGCACCTGCGGAAGCAAGATCACGCGACGCTCGTGAATGTTTCGTCTGGGCTGGCCTTCGTCCCGCTGGCTCGTTTTCCCGTCTATTGCGCAACCAAAGCCGCTGTGCACTCGTTCTCTGTTTCGCTTCGCCAGCAGCTCAAAGATTCCGGCGTGAAGGTGCTTGAGCTGATCCCTCCGTACGTCGACACCGAGCTGGGTGGGCCCTCGAAGACGGTGCCGAGCGGCGCGCCGGTTCCCATGCCGCTCGATCAGTTTATTAACGAAACGATGGAGGAACTCGCTGGGGATTCAGACGAGGTTGCGATCGGACTGGCCAAGAATCTGGTGGCGGCCACCGCGCCCGAGTCGTTTAAGAAAGCCTTCGCCGGAATGAATCGGTGAATCTCAATTCCCGACTTCGATCTTGAGCTCCGTACCGTTCGAGATGATCTTACTGATCCGCAGTGTCCGCACGCCGCTTTGCGCGCGATAGCCGGTGATGGTGACTTCGTTCCCGGCTTCCAGCTGAGGTCGCGGTCCATCCTTTCGAAGCCAAACGGGCCGCACTGGTAAGTTCGCCTTGCCAACTTTGAACCTGGCCCTGATCGTCCTTCACGTCGAAATCCACGACGCTATGAGGATTGACGAAGTGGAAATCCGTTACCGTTCCCTTGAACGTTACCGTCGTCTTCGATTCAAACGCCGCCCATCCGTGGTGCCCGCTAGCCACACCCGGCATCAATAAGAAGCTGGCAGCGACTGCCAGAAACGTCAAACGCATGTTTTTCATTTTGTCTCCCGGGCCGGCCCATCGTCGATCCACCGATCGAGCTCTCGAACGTACTGGCGGCCCTCGAACGTATATGTCGGAACCGTCACCACCAGGAAGGCCTTGCCAACCAGCGGCTTGCCATTCTTGTCTTTTTCGCTCTTAGCGGTCGCAATCATCCAAGTATCGTAATTGTTATTAGGGTTATCGGCAGCCGGCGTAAAGAAACCCGTGTCGCTCACTTTGCCGACGAAATCCGTGCTGCTGCCTTCCTTTGCGTAAAAAATCTCCATGACCATGTTACATCGACAGGACCCAGCTCCACATCGTCGGCGGTGTGGGCTCGGCCATCCGCGCCCCGGTGATATCCAATGGCCTCGAACTGCTGATAGCCCCGGGTGCGTGTTTGGCTGCCGAACGCTGCCAGCGCCGAGTCGGGCGTTACTTTCACATAGTCGACGCGATCATAGATTGCAATGGCATTCGGTATAACGGAACGGCGAAAGGCAACTTCGCGGCTGCCGAGTGGTGCTTCGGCGGCGACGTCCACTTCCGCGATTACCTCGCCCGGAGTACGTGAAACAATGCGCCGCACACTCACGCCAGGACCAAGGTCCAGATCAGCCGGACGAACCTGGGCGGGAACATTGTCCGCGATCAGGCGAATGCGGTTGGTCAGGGAACCCGTCTTCAGTGACGATCGATCCACAGCCAATAGTGTTGGATCAGACGATGGTCGCTGAAGCTTCACGTCGATGCCGAATTCCTGATACTGTCCCCAGAACCAGCGCCCCTCGGCCCTCGACTGATCTGGCGCAATCCACATCACTTCGCGCGCTTCGCTCGAAAGATCGTCCGGAGTGGAGCTCGCGGGAACGCTTCCCTTGGACCGCCCGCGCCACGCATAGCCGGCATAAACCACGCTGTGGCCGGAACGAACGATCTCCGATCCATCCTTGACCGACGTAAGCTGAACGCTGCTGTCGAACTCGTTGTCGCCCGCTGGATCGATTTTCATCTCACCGTAGTATTTGCCGCGGCCCGGGACGTAGGCGCTCACCAGCCAGCGGCCGGTCAGGTTCGGCGCGCGCGTACGGGCGCTCCACGCCGTCCACTCAGGGGTACGAAGCGGACCGGTCTTGGCGAGAAAAGCCACGGCTTCCTGGTTTGGCGGAGCCTTGTATCGGGTCAGATGCGTATCGGCGAGCTGCTTCCAATCGTCGAGCGAACGCCGCCACGAAAGCGGCCGGGCCAGAGCGTGACACTTGGCGCACGCGCTACGAAGGTTCTCGTTCGCCATCTTGGTTTCGTCGTGAATCCGGCGCTCTGCGTCGTACATCACAGTCCTGGCTTCCTCGGGCGCCAAGCCATGGTTTGCGCTGAGATATTTGACCATCGATCGCGCCTCTGACGGCGTGAGCCCGACGCCATTCAGAAGGATCATCCGTTTCAGCACTTCTTGCCAACCTTCCGGCGTAGTGCGCTCCCAGGAGATTTGCTGCATATTCCCGCGCTCATCACTGGCGTGGCAGCTTGCGCATTTAGCTCTCACCAATGGATCAGTGACAGGGATGCCTTCTTCGGCCGCTGCCCAGGCCGGCGCCGCGACTATCCCGGCTATCAAACTAAAGGTCAATGCAAATTTGGCCGTGCTCAGTCGAAATGTTGAAGTCATGCCTCTCCCGAACGCACAACAAGGTAGATAGCGACCGACGGGGTCGAAGGGCGGCACGAAGCCGGGCTCGATGTTACGCCTTGGCCGATTTGGAGCCGTCGATGATCTGCGGAATCAACTCGCCGGCGACGTCGGTGAGCCGCATGTTCCGGCCATTGAAATAATAGGTCAGCCGCTTATGATCCATGCCCAGCAAGTTAAGGAGCGTCGCATGCACGTCATGATTGGTGACGGGTTGCTCTTCGGCCTTGAATCCAACTTCGTCGCTGGCGCCGATTGATTGGCCCCCCTGAACGCCGGCTCCGGCCATGAAAACCGTCATGGCTCCCGGATTGTGATCGCGGCCGACGCCACGTTGCGAGATCGGCATGCGTCCGAACTCACTGTGCCACATCACCGCAGTCTCGTCCAGCAATCCCCGCCGTTTCAGATCCGTGATCAGCCCGGTGATTGGCTTATCTACTTCCTTCGCGTGTAACCGGTGGTTACTCACGATATTCGCATGCGCATCCCAGGTGTCTTCACCGCTGACGTACGCGCCGCTGATCACCTGGACGAATCGAACACCGCGCTCCACCAGCCGACGAGCGAGCAGGCACTGCCTTCCATAGGAGGCCGTGACCGGGTCATCGAGTCCGTACAACTGCTTGGTCTCATCGCTCTCTTTGGAGATGTCCACCGCCTCTGGGGCACAGGCCTGCATTCGATAGGCGAGTTCATAGGACGCGATTCGCGCGGAAAGCTCCGAGATGCCCGGGATATTTTTCGTCGAAGTTCGCATTCAGTCTTCGCCATCTGATCCAGCCGCGCTCGCTCGCGGTCCGCCGACATGTAACCGCTCGGCGCCGACAGATCCAGGATGGGGTCGCCCTTGGAGCGAAATACCGTTCCTTGATATGCCGCGGGCAGGAAACCCGATTGCCAGTTCGGAGGACCGGCATACGGGCCGCCCTTCTGATCCAGCAGAACCACGAAGCCAGGCAGATTCTGATTCATAGTGCCCAGACCGTACGTCACCCACGCGCCAACGCTCGGGTATCCCATCTGGATGGAGCCGGTGTTCCACTCGTAGTGCGAAATCACGTGGTCGTTGGAAAGACCCTGGCAGGAGTGAACGAATGCCAGATCATCCACCATGGTCGCGATGTTGGGAAAGATTTCCGAGACCCACGCGCCTGACTGTCCGTATTGCTTGAAGCTGAACGGGCTCTGCATCAGAGGTCCGGGATAACCTTGCCGGACTTTGAACTCGCCGTGGCCTTCCATGGGGAGCCGGTTGTACTTCTGCAGCGCCGGCTTGTACTGAAAAGTATCGACGTGGCTGACGCCACCGCTCATGAACAGCGAGATCACCGACTTCGCGCGGGGCTTGAAGTGAGGCTGCTTGGGCAACAGAAGCGAATCCGCTGGGCCGGCCGACGCACTGCACGCTGCGGGGCTGGGCGACGCGTCTGCAGCCAACAAACCATCCTGGGCCAACAGGTCGAGCAACGCCAGACCGCCGATCCCCATCCCGGCTTCCATCCAGAATTTCCGCCGCGAGATGAACTCTCGCTTCCGTCCGTGGTCGCTGCTGCTTGCCATAGTGTCGCTCATCGGATTTCCTCCTGCCTACTGTATGTACGCAAACTCGTTCAGGTTAATTGTCACGTGAGCCAGGTCGGTGAGAGCGTCAAGTGCCGCCTTGTCCTCACTGGCGCCGGTAGCCATCTCGTGGTCGTGCTGTGTCTTAAGGAACGCTAGATTGCTGTCGAGTTCCTTCTGGATCGGATCGCGGCTGAAGGCAATCCGATACATGGTCTTCACTTGCTCGGATGGATTGCTGCCCGCTTCTTTCAAAACCCGCTGGGCGAAGTGATCGGCCTGAATCAGCATGAACTCGTTGTTCAGCATCGTCAGCGCCTGAGTAGGAACGGTACTCACCAAACGACGCTCGCAGGTAGTGTTGAGGTCGGGCAAATCATAAACCTCAAACATCGGGTACTTCAGGCCGCGTTTGACGTAGGCGTAAACACTACGTCTCCAGGTGTCCGGTCCTTCCTTGGTAAGCTCCCAGATGCCTCGCGGCTGGTCCGCGCGCACCGACTCCGGAATCGATGGGAAGAAAGCTGGCCCACCCGCTTTCAGATTCAGATCGCCGCTGGCGTTGAGGATCGAATCGCGCATGATCTCCGCTTCCATGCGCCGGATCGGGAACCTCCACAGGTAGATGTTGGTGGGATCTTTCTCCATGTCGGTCGCCTGATAGTAAGCGGATGCCATCTTGTACGTTTCCGAAGTCATAATCAGCCGCTGCATCTGCTTATTGCTCCAGCCCTGGCGGACGAACTCTGTAGCCAGCCAGTCGAGCAGCTCCGGATTCGAGGGCAGCTCGCCCATCTTTCCGAAGTTGCCGGGCGTCGAGACGATGCCGCGCCCGAAGTGCCAACCCCAGATCCGATTGATCATCACCCGTGCAGTCAGCGGATTGTCCGCGGAAGCGATCGCTTCCGCCAGGGCCCGGCGGCGGCCACTGGTAACATAATCGGGCCGGTTGGGCGGATCAGCAGTAGGCAACGGAGTTCCTTTGCTCAACACTTGCAGGAAGCCCGGCTGAACTGGGAAGGTGCTTTCGTTGTACTTGATGTCGTCTCCGGCGGCTGCGAAGTAAACCGGTGGAACTTCATATTTTTGACCCGGCTGCGGAACATAGCAGCACTTGACGTCATACGTCGGCCGTCCAGTGCCCGGTATGGTCGAATCGCCCAAGGCGTCGGGTGTCAACCGATAATCCCCATCGCGAACGCCGTCGGCGACCGGCAATGGATCCGGCAGCCGCTCTTCGATCGCGTCGATTTTGGCCTGCAGCGCCTTCCGCTTTGCTTCGTCCTCGGGATTGAGCTTCAAACCGCGGTTCTTATAGTCTTTGTCGGCTGAGCCGCCGAAAACCTGGTTCGCCTTGGCTTGCGCCTTGGATTTTGCGCTCGCGTTCAGGTCCGCCACGACCATGTCCGGATTCGCGTCCTCGGGACTAATCAGTACTTGTGCCACCAAAAGCTTTTGGCCTGGCGTTCTCTTGTCTTCCGGTGTCTTGATCGCGATCTGAATGTCCTCGGGGAACTTCTTGAGCGCATCCTGAATCTGCTGCTCGCGCTGCTTATCGCGATAAGGCTTTTCAATCCGGGCGATCTCCTGCTTGAGCGGTGTGATTTCGTTTTCCAGCGCTTTCTTGACCCGCTCGTATTCGTCGACCTTCTCTTTGGGCGCCAGGGGATGGTCGTATTCGACATAGCCCCAGAAGGCCGCCACGGACCGGTAATAATCCATGCGCGTTATAGGATCGAATTTATGGTCGTGGCACCGCGCGCAATTTACCGACAGCCCCATGAAGCCCTGGAAGGTGGTGCGGATCATGTCATCCATGTAGTCGTAGCGGTAAGAAGGGTAGTTCTTCTCGCGGAACCGCACACGCGGACCAATTCGATAAAACGAGGTCGCAGTCAGGCTATCGAAGGTAGGATGGTCGACCTCATCGCCGGCCAACTGCTCAACGATGAACTGATTGTAGGGCTTGTCTTCGTTGAAGGCCTTAATCACGTAATCGCGATATCGCCAGGCGTTCTCTATGGTGAGGTCGTACTCGAACCCGGAGCTGTCGGCGTAGCGAGCCACATCCAGCCAGTCGCGGCCCCACCGCTCGCCGTAATGCGGCGAGGCGAGCAGCTTCTCGACCAGATTCTCATAAGCTTTGGGGGATGGATCGTTGACGAATTTCTCGACCTCAGCCGGCGGCGGCAGCAGACCCACCAGGTCAAGATACGCGCGGCGGATCAGCGTTCTTTTGTCGGCCTCAGGCGCAGGGTCCAAGCCTTTCTTCGTCAGCATGTCGCGAACGAAGGCGTCGATCGGATTGCGGCTCCAGCGCGCATCGCTCACTTGAGGCGCGGGATTACGAACCGGTGGCTGGAAGGCCCACCATTGCCGATCTTTGTCGGTAAGCTGCTTCTCTTTATATCCAGCGGTCGAGGAAGAAGTGGGGGCTGGTACCGGCGCGGGTGTAGCGGCCGAAGTCCATTGCGCGCCCTGATCGATCCAATTCTTCACCAGCGTGATTTCGGTGGAGTTCAGCGCTGGAACCGGAGGCATCGGCATGATTGGCTGTTGCTGGCCTGTGATTCTCTTGTAGAGTAAACTCGTCGACGCGTCGCCCGGAATCAAGGCGGGACCTTTTTCGCCGCCCTTCAACATTCCTTCGCGGGTGCGCAAATCCAGCTTCGACATCTGGATGGCTTCACCGTGGCATTGGAGGCACCTATCCAGGATCGGACGAACTTCTTTATCGGTGACTTGGGCTTTCTGCGCGGCCGGCTGGGAATGGAGAGTCAACAGAACGAGCGAGGCGATGCCCGCAATCCCTGCCATGCGACGAAGTCTCAATGCGACTCTCGATAAGCCTTTTGGGATCATGAACAACCGCCCTTCCCGATGCATGTAGATGTTCAGCGGGTGCCTAAACACCTACTAGGAAAGTGTATACGATACCAAGAGAAACCGGAAGGGTCTTGTTTGACCTGCATAAGTGACTTGCAATCAGGTTGTTAAGCTGCCTGTTCTTGACCGGAAAAAAAGGTTATCAAAAAAGCCGACCGGGTGTATACTCGCATAATCAATCGGGACTATTACAACGAGGTGGCGAATGAAACGCTGTTTCCACGTAAGATTCAGATTTCTGATTTTCATGGGCCTCGCCCTTCTCGGAGGTTCGGCGGCAGTTAGTCGAGCTCCAGGCGCAGTTGCTCCAGGGCAGCATCACCGGCAACGTAACCGACGCCAGCGGGGCTGCGGTTCCTGACGCCAAAGTCGTGGCCAAGGAGCAACAAACCAACTTCACTCGCGAGACTACCACCAACACTTCAGGCGTCTACAACCTCCCGACCATGCCGCCCGGAACCTATACCGTCACCGTAAGTGCGCCTTCATTCCAGACCACCACCGTGACCGGCGTCGTGGTCTCGCCCGAAGAAGTGACGCGACGCGATGTTGCGTTGGCGGTGGGGCAGGTGAACCAAACCGTGGAAGTGCAAGGCCGAGGCAGTGGCTTTGCAGTCGGACCGCGCCGATGTGCGGGACGATCTCAACGCGCAACCTGTTGCTGAATGCTGCCGGTACCCATCGGCCGGAACTACCAGAGGCTGTTTATTACGCTTCCAGGTGTCTCGCCACCGACCAATTCGAACTCCTTTACCGCCAATGCGCAGCGCGGACTGACCTTCGCCGTCGGGGGCGGCCTCACAGGCTACAACAGCATCCGTGTGGACGGTACCGGCACGTTCGATATGACCGCGAATGCCGAGGCCCAGTACACTCCGGCTCTCGAAGCCATCGAGAATGTCAGCATCGCGAGCAACTCCTTCGATGCCGAGCAAAGCGCCGGTGGCGGAGCCGTAAACATTACAGTCAAGAGCGGCAGCAACACCATACATGGGGTGCTCTTTGAAGACCATACCGACCAGCACATTGAGGCCTACCCTTGGGCGGCCAGTCGTTCGCTTCCAAACCCAAGATACATCAACAATCAGTACGGCGGTACGATCGGTGGACCGATCAAGAAAGACAAATGGTTTTACTTCTTGAGTTATGAGGGTACCGGCCTGATCGCGACCGCTCCGTTTCTGGCCGAAGTCCCCACTGCGGCAGATGAGAACGGGCGACTTGAGCGGCAATCCCCAGCCGATCTACAACCCGTTTACCGGCAATCCCGCTAATGGATTAGGCAGGACGCCCTTCCCCGGAAACATGATTCCAACCAGCATGATCACTCCCGGCGTGCAGAACTTGCTCAACTATAGCGCGGCAAACGGCAACCTATGGTCGCTTCCGAACCAGCCAGGAACTGGATCGTTGGGGCTCGCCAACAACTTAAACACGAACGGCGAAACCTACTTGGAACGCCACCAAACGGACTTCAAAACCAACTGGAACCCGACCCAGAAACTCAGCACGTTTGTCCGCTTCGGTTGGGGCAATAATTACTGGACAACGCCGACTCAGTTCGGCATTCTGGGCGGACCTGGTTTATCCCAGACCAACACGGCCCAGGGATACGGTGGCGCCAGCGTCTATAGCGGAACCGTTTCCGCGACCTACATTTTCAGTCCCAGCTTGGTCTTGGACGCACATTACGGGTATGACGTGAACAGCGCGTTTAGCGTACAAGCAGGCGCGAATTTAAACCTTGGCTGTACAGTTATGCTAATTCCTGGATTGTGTACCGCCGGCGAGCCAGCGAATATCCAGAAACAGCAAGGCGGTTTGCCGGCCCTCATATTCGACACGGGCTTCAGCCAGCTCGGTTCGGTGAGCAGGTTCCAACCCCAGGACTATTGGGATCCGGAGAAGAACGTCGACGTCAATCTCACTTGGATCAAGGGCTCTCATAACCTGCGATTCGGTTTCGACTCCGACTTTCAGAATTCAAGGGAGACGCAGTGGCAAAGTACCGGTGCCGGCGTCATCAGCGGCGCGGGAGGGTTTGAGTTTCAACAGCAAACCACGGAGCTCTGTAAAGCTGTCAACAACGCCGGAGTCTGCACTTCGAATTCCGCGGGGAACGAGTACAACTCGTTTGCCTCATTCCTGCTGGGTGTTGTGAACAATGGAGGCGCGATCTATCAGACGACGCCGACTTACTATAGCAATACGAAGTATTTCGCCGGTTACGCCCGCGATCAGTGGCAAGTTAACTCCAGGCTCACACTGACTGTCGGACTGCGCCTTGATTTCTTCCCGATCCCGTTACGCAACGGCACGGGCATGGAATACTACAACATCGCTACCAATAATATGCAGATTTGCGGGCTCGGGGGCGTCCCTAGTTCCTGCGGTATTTTTAACAACTCCCAATGGCATCTGGCTCCCCGCGTAGGAGCCGCTTACCGGATCGGCGACAGAATGGTAATCCGAGCCGGTTATGGCATCTCAACCGACCCGACCAACCTATTCGCGCTTAGCGAACGCCGGATTAACTTCCCGTACATATCAAGCTATGTCCTGGACCCTCCCCAAACTAACGCCTATATAACAACCCTGGCTCAGGGCATCACGCCGCCTACGAACCCGTTCCCGGCTCCGTCTAGTGGTGCAATTCCGGTGCCCGGCACTGTCGGCATATTCAATAACGACCCGGGCGACTGGAGACGGGGTTACGTCGAGACTTACAACTTTACAGTCGAAGAACGTATCCGGACAAGCTGGACCGCTTCGGTTGCGTACGCCGGCTCAAAACAGATAGATCCGATGGTTTATACGGACCAAAACTGGTCTCCAATCGGCACGGGTACCGCCGGGCAGCTACTGAATACTCCTGGCGTCAATGGCCAACCGCTTACCGGTTTTTCGCCCGGAGGCACGGGTGGACGCATTGCCGCTACCTATCGCCTCCAAACCTTTGGGACCACCAATTACAACTCCTTGCAGGCGCGTACCAACGCTCGCATTGGCGGAGTAACTTTCAACATAGGCTATACCCTTGCCAAGAACCTGGGATTCATTAATCCCGGGGGAGTCACAGGAGGCGCAGCCATGCCTTGGTTGTACCGAACCTATAACTACGGTCCGATACCCCAGCTCGACATCAAGAACAACTTCGAGACGACGGCGATTTACGACTTGCCCTGGGGCAAGGGCAAACCTTGGCTTTCGACTGGCAAGGCCTCGAATATCCTGGGCGGCTGGCAACTCAGCGGCGTGTTCAGCGACTTCGGTGGACGGCCGTTTAGCGTTGTCGCCAACAACAACCTCAACGCGGTAAGTTCATACCAGTTTGCCAACTGTAATGGAACGCCCCAAAAGGTCGGGGCGCTCCTGGAGTGGTATAACCCGGCCGCCTTCTCTGCGCCGTCGTCTACCGGCTTCGGAACTTGCGGCATGGGCGTCTTAAGGGGTCCCGGGTTGGTCAACGGGGATCTTGCCCTGGAGAAGAAATTCGCCATCCACGAGCGATTCATCTTTGCGTTCCGGACTGAAATGTATAACGTCTCGAATACACCGCATCACGCTAGCCCTGGTTACGGTCCTTCCACCGGGACTACCAGCTTTAACAACGTGCAAAACGCCGCGTTTATGGAAGTTATAAACATTGCGAACACCGGGCGCGACGGTATCGATCAGCGAACCGTCAAGTTCAGCCTGAAGATGGCGTTCTAGCACGCGAGGTCCGCTTCTAAGCGGTTGCTGACGAAGTCGTTCAAGAGGTTATGTTCGCAGGTCAGCGACCTGCCCCACAACTCCAGACCAATGACTTGCGTGACCACGTGGCACAGGTCTCTGACCTGTGAGCGACTTTTTCAGCAACCTCCTAAACTTCGTTAGCGGGCCGCCTTCAACCCGAACGTAAATAGCGAGTGGCCCGCCGCGACCGAGACGTACTGCACGCCATCGACGGTGTAAGTGATCGGCGACGCCGCCACCTGTGAGCCCAGGTATTTCTTCCAAAGCTCTTTGCCGGTCTTGGCGTCCAGAACGAAGAAATATCCTTCGCGGTTCCCGGTGAACAACAGATCGCTTGCCGTGGTGAGAATGCCGGCGTCGCTGACATCGCGCATCTTGTAATCCCACACTTTTTCTCCAGTGACTGGATTCAAAGCGCGCACGACGCCATATCCCCACTCCGGTCCCCACTTGATGAACGGCTGGCGGCTCAGCGATGGGATCGGGCCGCGGGCACCCCCGCCGGTGTACGATTTGCCGGCCTCGTATTCCTGGTCCCAGGTGAAGTAATTCGTGTGGTAATCTTCCCACGCCGTCACGTAGAACAGGCCGGTGTGCGGGCTGAACGATGGCGCGTACCAGTTCGTCCCGCCTTGCACGCCCGGCCATACATCCGTCCCGCTTAGACTCGGACTCTTCCCGGGAGCCTTGATGGGTTTGCCATATTCATCGATTCCAACCGCCCAGGTCTGCTTGACGAACGCCTTACCCTGCAGGAATTGGCCGCCCGTGCGGTCGAGCGTATAGAAGAATCCATTGCGATTTCCCCACAACATCGTCTTGCGCGGCTTGCCCTTCCAGGAAAGATCCGCTAGTACTGGAACCTGCACCGAATCGAAGTCCCATTCGTCGTTGGGAGTGAACTGGTAATACCATTTGAGTTTTCCGGAGTCAGCATCGAGCGCGACCACGCAATCGCTATAGAGGTTCGCGCCTTTCCGGACTGCCGGATTCCAGTCGGGTCCCGGATTTCCAATGCCCCAGTAGATCAGGTTCGCCTCCGGATCGTACGAGCCGGTGACCCACACCGAGCCGCCGCCGGTCTTCCAGGAATCTCCCGGCCAAGTATCGTTGCCGGGCTCGCCCGGATGAGGAATCGTATTGAACCTCCACACCTCCTTGCCGGTTTGCGCATCGTACGCCGCCAGAAATCCCGAGATGCCGCGCTCGCCGCCCGCGGGTCCGACGATGACCTTATCCTTAACCACCAGCGGTGCGACGGTGACAGCGTAGCCTTGGGTATAATCGGCCACTACGGTCTCCCACTTTTTACGGCCAGTCGAGGCGTCGATGGCTACCAGATGCGCGTCCAAAGTGCCGACAAATATCGTGTTGTCCAGGATCGCGACGCCGCGGTTGATATTTCCGCAGCACACATAAGTGGTCTCGGGCATCGGGTGCTCGTAGATCCAGAAAGGACGCCCGGTGCGTGTGTCGATCGCGACTACGGTATTGGGCGGTTCGCTGACGTACATGACGCCATCCACCACCAGCGGCGTAGCCTCGAACTTTTCGAGCGATTGCGCTTGCGAAACCCACTTGAGATCCAGATTCCCAACGTTCGCCGCATTGATCTGATCGAGGGCGCTGTGATGCGTGCTGCCAAGGTTTCCGTTGTAGGTCAACCAGTTTTGAGGTTCACTCTTCGCCCGAACCAGGCGGTCGAACGATACTTGAGCAGGGGCTGATGCGCAAAATAGACCGCAGATCGTGACTATCGCCAAAAAGTGTTTCATTTCGCCTGTACCTCAGAAGTGGGTTGCGCCCGTAAGCTCGCCAGATACGCTATGAGATCGTCCAGATCGCCGCCGCTGATTTTTCCTTTGAACGACGGCATCGGCGAAGTCCGCACGATTTCATAATTTGCCAGATCGGTCTTCCATACGGAACGCAGACGTCCCGACGCCTCGCGGATCTGAAATGAAGTCATGTCCTCATTCAAGCGGATGCCAGTAATCGTCTGACCGTTTTTCGTTCGCGCCCGGAGCGACCAATAATCAGGGCCGACGTCGGCGTCAGGATCGACTATCGCGCTTTCAAGCTGAGCCAGTGACCGGTGCGATCCGATGTCACTCAGGTCCGGACCCACGAAGCCGCCAGCCCTCCCGTTCGTGTGGCAATGGCCGCAGCCATTGGCGTCGAAGACTTGCTCGCCTTTTGCGGCGTTGCCTTTGGCCTGCTCGGCCGCCTTTCCAATATTCACCGCTCGTATGTAAGCAATGAGCTGCCAGACCTCGCGGCCATTCAGCGCAAAGGCGGTCATGGCGGTTCCCGGTATGCCCTTGGTGATCACCCGAAACAATGCTTCGTCAGACCCGCCGCTCTTGAAGTTACCAGTGGCCAAACTGGGTCCGACGACTCCACCGGTCGCGTCCCCGCCGTGGCAAGCGGCGCATTGGGAACGGAAAGACCGCGCCCCGGCCGCTTCATCTTCTGGCGTTGAAAACGGACGATCGGGGCTGCTTCCGTGCTGGGCGTACAGCATCGCGAGCGCCGGCAAAAACAATATGACCGAGAGACGAAAATTCATAGGATCATCGACCACACTATCATAACGATGCGTGCACTACGTACTGATCGCGGCCGCCGTGAAATTCAACATGTCGCCCCGCCGCCGGGCGACTTCCCGTAGGGAATCGTAATCTCCCGCAAGCTGGCAAAGCTGAGGAATTGCAGGGCAGGCCAGTTGATTCTGGTTCTGATCGCCGAGATGATCGAGCGACACCTGGATAGCTTCCCGGTATCGCTTCAACCGCGTCAGAAGCAGCACCAGGATTTGTGCAGGACCTGTACTGGGGGCGCCGGTGCTAACTTTGTTGCGGAAGTGCGCGATCGCGGTATCGACGTCGCACCCCAGGAGCGCCTTGAGAAATACCGCATGATCGTTGTAAAAGTCCTCAAACGGTGGATCGGTGCGGTATTGAAATTTCGAAGACAGATGGGCACCGTAGTCGCACAACTCGCGCGCCAGTTGCAGAGCTTCCGGATCGGTGAAATCGAGCGCCAATGGAATGATCGCGGTCAGATGCGCGGTGTCGACGTAGTAGTCTAAGTCGCCGAAGAGCCAGTCGCGGCCGCGGATGAGATCGGGCACGCTGCTGCCGTCCGGCTGCTGGCCTTCGGTCCGGGAAATGGCGTGCTTTAGATTATCGACCAGCTCAGTATGCAGAGCGCGAAGCAACAGAAGCGCGCATTGCTCGCGGGTCTTGGGATCGGGGTACTGCTCGAAGAATGTAATCGCGCGGCAAATGCCATGATTTTTCAGAAGCAGCTCGAAGCCTTTGCGGGGATGAACACCCTGCCCGAATGCGACCTCGATGATCCCGTCCAGTTGATCGGACTTGTCGATTTTTTCGATAGCGGCCGCGACGGGCGCCGGGTCGCCGATCGCCCGAAAATACGGCCACGCCCGCGGAATGTCTCCGTCGGCGAGAAATAGATTGCCTGTCTCCCGGGCGGCTTCTCTCATCGCCTCCTCATAGGCCCGGCGTTGCTCTTCGGGCAGATCGTCGAGCGAAGCATTGAAAATAAGCGGCACGCCGATTTTGTGACGCGCCTGCATAAGCCGCGCCTCGAATAACAGCGGATAATTCTTGTCTTTCTGAGCAATTGTCACCAGCAAGTCGAGTGCGGAATTCGCACCGCCTTGTCGCGCCGTCTGCTCGATGAGATCGAATGCATTATCCACGCTACATCATGCTATCAGGAGCAGCGGCGACAAGCAGTAGAATGAGCACTGCCCGATATATCCGGTGGCAAGACGGCGAAATGTGGCTTGGCTACTTCGAAGAGTTTCCGGATTACCTGACTCAGGGCGAGTCGCTCAGAGAACTCGAGGCTCCTCCACCTTCACCGGGACCTCACGAGCGGCGAAATCCAGGTATCCGCAGAGTTGCTGAACTTCCGAAGAGTTGCTTAACTAAGGTTCCCTGCTGCGCGACCTCAAATGCTACTCTGACTTCCGGGTGCCTTCCGTTTCACTTACCATCGCCGCTCTGCTTTCTGTTTTGCCGATTGCCGCCGACGTGTTGGATGTCGGCCTGACTGAAAACGGAACCGTTATCGAGGCAGCTTCGGTACCGGCTGGCTCTACGACGGTCCCAACCGTGCTCCTGATCGGCGGCTTAGCGGGAGCCGACCGATCGGTCGGGATCGTCAGGCAGGAACTCCAAACCTTCGAAGCCATCAAATCGGATCGCCGGCGTTTCCGCCTTCTGGCGATTCCCCTCGCAAATCCCGACCACGCGACTCTTGCCTTTCCCCCGGTCGGCATCGCCTACCGGGACAATCCGGGATCGCACGCGCTCTGGCGATGGATCGCGATCCAGGCGCCCGACCTGGTGATCATCGTCGGGAATCAGGATTTCGGTTTGACCTTCGCGCTATCTCAAAATGCGGTCGCCGGAGTAGGCCGCATTCCGTCGCGGCTCATTAGCGTTCCCGCGCAACCCGGGATTCTAAAATCGGTGAAAGATCCGCCGCGCTCCGAAGCACGCCAGGAGATCGACCGGCGGCTCAATCGCACGCCCCGCCAACTCGCCGCGGAATTGGCGCAGTATTATGGCCATGATTTCGATCAGCCGGCGTACATCCAGGCGATCGCGCTAATCGGCCAACTTCGCCTCGGACATCAGGCTGATGTCGAGCGGCTGGTTTCGCCATTCGTCGATGGTTCTAAGGATAGCCTCGCTAAGCCAACTGGGCCCGCGTTCGCCGGTCACCTGGTGTTCGCCGAATTGGCGAATCGTACGCACGATCCGCGCTACGTCGGCCTGGTGCGAAAGACTGCGGATCTCGCGTTCACGCCGTCGGGCGAAATGAAAGAATCGATGCCCCTGCACGATGAGATGAGCGATTCGGTGTTCATGGCCTGCCCGATCCTGGCGAGCGCCGGCAAGTTGACGGGCGAGTCCAAATATTTCGATATGGCCGCGCGCCATTTTTCGTTCATGCAAAAACTCTGCCTCCGGCCGGACGGCCTATATCGTCATTCGCCGCTGAGTGAAGCAGCTTGGGGACGCGGGAATGCTTTTCCGGCGCTGGGCCTGGCTTGGACGCTGTCCTATTTCCCGAGCCAGCACCTCGAATTCAAGCGGATGCTGCGAGCGCTCCAAGAGCACATGGCCGCACTTGCCCCGTTTCAGGACGCCAACGGCATGTGGCGTGAGGTAATCGATCAACGAGGTTCGTATCCGGAATACTCGGCGACCGCGATGATCGCGACCGCCATGTTGATCGGAATCGAGCACGGCTGGCTGGAATCCGCTACATACCAGCCCCGAATCGACCGGGCGTGGAGGGCCATCCTCGCGCGCACAGGCGCCGACGGCCGGTTGATGGACGTCTGCGAATCGACCGGGAAACAGAAGTCACTGAAAGACTATATTCATCGTGCCGCGATCCTGGATCGGGACGCGCGGGGCGGAGCGATGGCCTTGCTCCTGGCAACGGAGTACGATTCTCGGTAGAATTTCGAAGGAGCCCCATGAACCGTAGACAACTTCTCACCACCATCGCCGCCCTTCCGGCCGTATCGCAACTGCATGCTCAATCCGAGCCAAAGTTTCGATTGCGCGCCGGTTTGGTGGCCTATTCTTATCGGAAACAATTTGAATCGAAGTCCTTGAACTATGTGGGCCTCATCGAACGGATTGCGGACTGGGGTCTCGACGGGCTGGATTGCACCGTCTACTGGTTTCCGGATACCTCGAACGAATACCTGGCTTCGCTTCGAAAGGCTGCCTTCAGGAATGGCGTGCAGATCTATAACGCCGGCGTTCGGGTGCGTTTAGCCCAGCCCACGCCGGAGCTGCGCGCCGCGGAGTTCGAGAATATAAAGAAATGGGTAGACGTCGCAGAGCGTATTGGCGCCAGTCACGTGCGTGTTTTCGGTGGAGCGATACCGAAAGGCGCAACTGAGCAACAGGCTATCGCGTGGTCCGTGGAGGTGCTGAAACGCGGCGCGGAATATGCCGGCAGCAGAGGCATCATCCTGGGAGTCGAAGACGATGGTGGGGTGACCATCGCCGCTAAACCTACTATCGAGATCGTGAAGCAAACAGCATCGCCCTGGGTTGGGATCAATGCCGACTCGGGGAATTTCCGCGACAACGGATATGCCCAGTTCGCGATGGTGCTCCCCTACGCGACCAGCTTCCACTTGAAGCGGGATATCACCACACCCGACGGAAAAACCGAGAAAGCGGATTGGAACCGCCTGCTTACCATGATCGGGAAATCGAATTACAAGGGTTACGTCGGGTTTGAATACGAAGCTGACAATGCCGAGACCGACGTCCCCCCGTTAGCGGCGGAATTGCGGACCCTGGTGCGAAAATTGTCCGCCTAGCGCTGAGCCCAATACCGGTCGCGGGCCTGCACCGCCAGTCCCTTTTGTCTCGCGGCCAACTGAATGCGCCGGAATTCCGATACGCGCACCGGCTCATCGGATACATAACCCAAATTATATTGGCTGCGCAGCTCGTCTTGAATGATGTCGAAGATCTGATCGATGGTCTGCTTCTTCGATACCTCAAAGAATCCTCCACCGGTCTCTTTCGACATCCGCATGAGCGGCTTCTTGCCATCCGGCCCGCCAAAGCCATACGCGCCCGGATCGGAGAACAAAATCGAGTAAATCAGCGTGTCGGCGCGCTGAGCCGCTTCGATGGCGGTATCCGCCGTGGCTTCGCTGCCGAAATCCACGCCGTCGGTCATGACGATCACCGCTTTGCGATTCCCTTGACCTTTCATGACGTCTTGGCAAGCCATCACAACTGCATCGAAGAGCAGCGTTCCTCCGCCCCTCTGCATCTCCAATTCCTTATGGCTGGGAGTGTCAACCATAGTGAGCGCGTCCTGCAGCTTTTGGCGCGAGAAAGTGAGCCGCTGGCGCACTTGAATGCCAAAATCGAACTGCATGATGAACGCCTGGTCGACGTTGTCTCTGAGCACCTGATCGAGAAAGCGGAAACTGGCGGAGCGTTCCGCGTCCAGCACCTTCTCCTGGCTCAGGCTGGTGTCCACCATCAGCCCGATCGTGAGCGCCAGGTCCGTCTGTCGAGAGAAATAGCGGATGGTTTGAGGATGCCCGTTTTCCGACAATGAGAAGTCGTCTTTGGATAAGTTGCGGATAAATTCGCCGTTCTTCGCCCGCACGTTCGCCAAAACGTTTACCACTTTAACGTCGGTGGAAAAGGTGGCGCCATCGCTCTGAGCGGCCAGCAACTTTTGAGCCACGAACAAAGAAGGCGGCAAAAACAAAAGCTCGCGCCGTGAGAAAAGTGTTGTGTTTAGAATCGTTGTACATCGCGGAGAATTAGCTTCCAGCTTCCACCATGGTAGCGTCTCTCCGGAAACTTAAGGTACCCTGGCCGTAAGCAGGGCATTTTCGGACGTACTGGCATTTTCGGACCCGTAAACCGCCCATCTCAAAGCCGGAGATCTCGCCCCGGATCTCGTCTTCACAAAAATATTGAACGCCCCAAGCGCTGCTCTCTGGAGTTCAGCGAATCTGTCCGGACAATTGACTGTGCTCGCTTTCCTTCCCGACACGTCGCATAACCTTCAATCGGTATCCAGTTGGAACGCGTTGGTGGATCAATTTGCGGACAAGCTGGTTCAGTTCGTATGGATCACCGGGGAAGCAGAATCGTCGCTCGGACCCTGGCTGCAAAAGCATCCAGTCAACGGTTGGGTGTTTCACGATCCCCTTGGAGCCACCGGCGGGTCCTATGGGTTGGAGGACCTCTCGGCCGTGATCATAGGGAACGATCGCAGGATCATCGGTTTCGACCAGATGATCGTGCCGGAACCAGATACGATTAACGCGGCTCTTCACGGTCGCCGGTCTGTACATCTGGATGCGGAGCCACCGCGCATGCCGCGCGCCGAAGAGCACAAACCGGACTTTCCGCCATCCTAAACGCTCCACATTTCGCCGGCTAAGGATGAAGCCAACGGTGACTTCAGCAACGGCATTTTTCACAGTTTTCGAGGCTTCACGCTGAAAGTCGTGATTTCCCAGTTGTACGAAATAAATCCCATCCGTATCCATCTGCCGCCGGCCCTGGACGACGACCAACTTTACGACTTCGCGCTGGTTCTGCCGGAACCCGAAAGTCAGGAGAGCATGAACAATCGCATCCGGCAGGGGATCGAGGACCACTTTCGCGTTACAGTTGAGCGCGAGGAACGCCTGCTGGACGTCTATGTCGTGACAGCGCCAAATGGAACGCCACCTGAAAAGACCTGGTTAGAAGATTCAGAAACGGGGATAAAAATGGGCCGCGTCCAGTTTCAAGCTCCAAAAGCCGCAGCCAGCCCTGATCAATTGGTTGGATTTCCAATGGCGGTTGGCATCTCCGCCATCTGCGGCATCTTCGTCGATGGTACGGCGGACGATCTATGCCGAACGCTAGAGATCGCACTGGATCGCCCGGTGGTCAATGAAACCAATCTTCAGGGTCAATTCGCATTTCGCGTAAAAGGCCAGCGAAAGCGCTGAGAACGATTTTCTGGAACGTCTCCGCGATGAATTAAATCTCGCGATTACCCCGGCCCAACGAAGCGTAGAAATGATAGTGCTCACGCCGCACTGACACCCGCCGTGGCGATCGTCGCCAACGCGCCCAGCAACGGGATGCCAACTTCCTCATTTCCTTCGAGCATCTCACAAAATGCTCGTGGAATGCGTCACCGGGGCAAGTATTCTCGCAGCATTGGGTACATATTACGGGCGAATCCGACGGCGGCGGCTGTTGCCGGCTCATCCCCTCCGCGGGCCGGCCATGTAATCACCCGAACCAGCGCCGTATCGGTGCGCTTGTCCCGCAAAGCGTCGGCCGCCAGCCAGAATTTTGCCGCCCACTCACCGGCGATGACGCGCCGCGGCGTTTGGTACCAGTAAAGGACCACGGCGCGCTGCTCACCCTTGTTCGCGATATAGCGGTTGACCGTGATAGCCCCCGCGGAAGTGGCGACTGTGATTTGGTCAACAATGCGAGGCGTCCAGCCCCCGGCCGGCAAGCACACTTTAGGCGAGTGCGGCTGTCGAGCCCCTTCGCGCTGCGTCTGGAACCAGGCCACAAGCAGGCTGGCGACCGACCCGGTTGGACTTTCGATGTAGGTCTGGCTCACTAGACGGTCGGCGCCGAGTTCCCTCCTGGTCGCCGCATCGATCGGATCGTCATGGAACAGCTTCCATTGGCCGAACGCGGCTGGAAAACGGGCCAGGGCCGGAGGCAGTGGGCGACGCTCGCCGCTCGCCGCGACATGCACCACCAGCATTTGGGCGCCCAGAAAAAGCGGAACCATAGCCCCGCGCCACTTAGGACTGGTAACGGACATACACTTTATTGAACAGTTGCCGAAAGAGCATCAGCGTGGCCATGCAGAGCACAAAGATGAACAACCCGCAGACCGCGTGCGGAACGCCTCCCTCGAGCGACGGCAGCCACCCAGCGGCTGCCACTCTTACGGCGTTCGCCAGGATTGCAACCGGTACGGCGGCCCCGAGCAGCACTAACCGCATCCAGGGCTTCGAGTCCGACAGGTACGCGAATACCACCGCCATGAAACCGAGTGAGAGCAAGTAACGGATACCACTACAGGCTTCCACCACGGCGACCCTGTGGCCGCTTACGTCAAGGATATTACCTTCCCGGATGACCCCAATCCCGCCGAACGTCAAGATATCAGCGGCGATCCGGCTGGCGGTCAACTGCAGGGGCAGGGTTACCTGGTTGTAGACCACGGCCAGTTTGGGCAGCATAAAGATCGACAATACGAGAGGGAAAGCCAATACCCGCAGCCAGGCCAAGCCGCCCAGGCAAAGGACCGCGCCCGAAACCGACACCATTAACGCTACCGAACTGGCGAAGAGGCCCGCGCCGAGCACGCCGGCGAACTGCAGTCCGGCGGCTGCTGTCAGGATCGCAAAGCCCCACCAGTTCGGCTCAATTTCGAGCCCCCGCCACCGACCGCGCTCTCTCCATAAGACCCAAAGGATTACGATCGGAACCAAGAAACCGTGCGACATGTCTTCGTCATTCGACCATTGCTCAAACATTCCTCGAAGTGTTGGAGCATAACAGACCACCAGGGCCAAGGCCGTTAGAACGACAACAGCTTGTCGCCACGACATTCTGGAACAATGCCCGGTCAATTCCTTCTGAAAGCCTTTAATAGCCGTTCACGTGTTTGGTAAATCCCGATGCAGGCCAGCGCTGCGGCGCCCAAGATCAACGTTGATGGAGTGGGTGTGGGCGTAGGCGGAGGGCCCCCGGGTCCTGCCGGCGCGGTAATTGGATTACTGAGCAAGGTTACCGCACCGTTGCGCGCCAAGGCTCTTCCATTAAGAACTGCGCCCGTACCGAGCGAGATGGATGAAAAAGCCAGGATATCTCCGGCGAAAGTAGAACTGGTTCCGAGCGTCGCCGAACTTCCGATCTGCCAAAACACGTTGGCAGGATTGGCGCCGTTAATGAGCACCACGCTACTGCTGGTCGCGGTGGTGAGTGCGCTTGCGATTTGGAAGATGAATTGCGCGTTTGCGTTGCCCTGGGCGTCGAGCGTGAGAGTCCCCGTTATCCCGAGTGTGGACGTGGACATATAAACTCCAGGAAATAGAGTTTGCCCGCCCAAGTCTCCAGCCTTAGTGGCAGTGACGGCTGCCCCGGCCGCGGCGTTATAGGCCGCAGTCAACTCGTTTTGCGCCTGCGCTGCTACCGCATTCGCCGAATCTATCGTCCCGGTCACAATTCCCGGCCCACCGGGCGCGATTCCGGTGAATCCAGTAATGGCCGTTCCTGGGCTAACACCCAGATTCCCCGTAACCACAGTAGGACCACTGTTGGTCACCGTCGAGCCGGCCAGAACCCCAAAAGTGGCAACCGTGGGTCCCAGGCTGATTTGAGCGTTCAGGCTAAGAGAGAGCGTCGACCATAAGAGGAGCGCTGTTAGCTTGTTCACTACCCCTACCTTTCATCCAGGGTCTTTTAAACTCCAGATGTCAAAATTCTACAACTATTCTGCCTTCGTTTCAATGGTTTCACGGGGAATACTTGCAACTTTCGATAAAACTGAGAAGAACTTTGTAGAGAGAGCACTACATTCTGAGTTCAAACAATCCCGACAAATGCGTCATACCCGTAGAGCAAAACCGGTCCATGTCCTTGCCTATAATAAACGCCGTGCGTCTCGCCCCGACGATTCTGCTGTGTGCCATCGCATCTTATGGCCAAGTCAGCGTTCTCACGTATCACAATGACCTGGCCCGAACCGGGCAGAACCTCAACGAGACTAGCCTGACGCCATCCACGGTACGCTCCGGCGAGTTCGGGCAGCTCTTTAGCGATGCGGTGGACGGTCAAGTCTACGCCCAGCCGTTGTACATGCCGGCAGTGAATATTCCGGGCAAAGGAGTATACAACGTCGTATTTGTCGTAACCGAGCATGATAGTGTCTACGCGTTTGATGCCGACGGCAATGCCGCCGCCCCGCTTTGGCATGTAAATTTCACTAATACCGCGCTCGGAGTGACAACCGTGCCCGCGGAAAGCTTGGTTTGTAGCGTGATCGCGCCTGAGATCGGCATTACCGGCACACCGGTGATTGACCCCGCCAGCAGAACGCTGTACGTAGTTGCGATGACGCTCGAACAATTCGGCCAAACGTATGTTCAACGGCTGCATGCGCTCGATTTGGCCACTGGCGCCGAGCGGCCGGGCAGTCCGGTGGATATCGAGGCATCGGTGCCGGGAACCGGTGATGGAAATACGATGGTGACGTTCAAGCCTGGATTGTACAAAGAACGTGCCGGATTGCTTTTGCTAAATGGTGTGGTTTACACGGCGTGGACGTCCCACTGTGATGCGGGGAACTACCACGGCTGGCTGATCGGCTATGACGCGCAGACTCTACAACGGGTCTCCGTCTACACCAGCACCCCGAATTGGTATGCGGGCTCCTTTTGGCAGAGCGGGGCAGCGCCGGCGGCGGACGAGAACGGCAACATATACATTGTCAGCGCAAACGGGACCTTCGACGCCGATCATGGCGGTTCGGATCTGGGAGAGAGCATCATCAAACTCTCGACCACGAACACTCTTTCGGTCGCAGACTATTTCACTCCCTTCAACGCTGACTCGCTTAGCCTACAGGATAAGGATCTGGGATCGAGTGGAACGCTATTGCTACCCGATGCGGTCGGGATCCCGGCACATCCGCATCTGCTGGTAAGCGGAAGCAAAGCAGGCGGTATCTATGTGCTCGACCGCGACAACCTGGGCCATTTTCAACCCGGCGGCGATAGCCAGATTGTTCAATCCCTTACATCCGCGATTGGCCCTTTGTTTGGGACCCCTGTTTATTTCAACAACACCGTGTATTTTGCCGCCAAGGGCGATGCAGTAAAGGCTTTTTCCATCTCCAACGGCCTTCTGTCTGCGCAACCCGTTTCGCAAAGCGTTGGCCCTTTTCCATACCTCGGTTCGGCGCCCAGCATCTCAGCGAACGGTTTGACAAATGGCATCCTTTGGATTGTCGATACCAGCGTACAACTGCACGCCTATGATGCCAGTAATCTCGCGGACGAACTGTACCACGCCAGCATTGGTTCTTACGTCAAATTCTCAACGCCCACCATCGCCAACGGCAAGGTTTACGTAGGAACCACGAACAGTCTGGTCGTTTTCGGATTACGGATTGACCGGCGGCAGCGCTTGGCGCCAGGTTGGAACCAAATCGAAAAATAACCGAACTTGACGTCTTCGCTTCGCTCTCAGTATGGAAGGCAGGAAAGGCTGCGCTGATGAGCGCGGGGCCTTAGTGGGCTCCGGATTGCTCTTACTCCTTTGAGGAATACACAAATGCCTTTAGTAAATCTCGTCGTGGCCTTGATCGTCGTCGGATTGGCGTTGTGGATGATAAATCGTTTCATCCCCATGGCCGCCAGTATCAAGACTATTCTCAACGTAGTCGTTGTTGTAGCTGTTGGAATCTGGGTTTTGAGGGTGGTCGGATTGTGGGGACCGATAACCAGCTTCCGGCTTTAGTCACTTTGGGCTTGCCGTGGTTTTCCTGAGCCGCATAGACTGGATCGACTCCAGCCGCAGGTAGCCCGCGGCCGCCCGGACCCGCACCGCTTCTTTCTTGTCTTCGAGCAACGGCACTAGACTCGACTCCAAGGCGGGATCGTTCCTCAATGCGATCGCATGGACCGCGGCCGCGCGCACGGACCAGTCTTTATCGCCGAGCGCATTCTCGAGCGCGTGCAATACCTCCGGATCCGGGTCCGTGCTAAGCAGCAGCGCTGTCGCCGCCCGCCCGGAAACACTAGGATCGGAAAGGATACCTTGCAGCGACGAAACACCGGCGCCCAAGCCAGGCACGGGAGCAAAGCTCGCGCCACTGCGTAACGCGAACATAAACATCGTTTTGGGTGTATGGAGCATTCTCAGAGCCTGTCGTTTCTGCTTGGTGATGAACCCCGAAGACGTCTTCTCATCGCCGTAGAGAACCGAGATCAGGGCTTCCCGTCCCTCAGGATCCTTGAGCGTCCAGAGCGCTTTTGCAGCGGCAAAGCTCACTTCCGGCACATCACTGTCCAGCGCCTTACGTAACGTCGGGACCGTGCGCCTGTTTTTCAAATCGACCAGACTGGTGATCGTTGCCAGTTTTACATCCAGGTCTTTATCATTCAGCATCGTTTCAAGCTGCGAAAGATAGGGCTCCCGGACGCTGACCAGGCCGAGCGCTTCCACCGCCTGCTTACGAGTGTCCGGGTTCTTGTCCTTCAATGAGGCATCGAGAAAACCGCGAGCAAGATCATGGTCGGACACGGCCGTCTGGCCGAAACCGATACCGAGAACAAGAACTGGAATAACTACCAAAATGCTTCGCATGGAGCCCTCCAATTCAAAGAAAACGCCTATCTGATCTCCACCTTGAAAAGCGCGCGATCCGGGTGTTCGTGGCGCCACCTGAAGTATTCCCGCCGGTGGTCGCGGTCCACCCGATGCCACTCCCGATACTCCCGATGCCGCTCAACCAGGTAGGCGCGGTAAGCACGATCTTCGTGGTCGTTCCATACGTGATAGTCATGATGCTCCCGATCATAATATCGCCTTTCGCGATGGTGGTCGTCGTCGGCTCTCACCGCTACTGGTGAGATGATGGCTACGGTCAAGAGCAGACCGCTTAATATCAGAAAACGATGCATGTCATTAATCCTCCGCTACTAGCTCCGAAGCAACTCACCGGCCATTGGGTGACTTGGCGTTACAATGGCCGTCCGATAGTCTTGGACCGGCTCTTCGACGATAAGCGGTCATGTGACCGTATATCGTTACGAGTGGGAACACGCGGCAATTCTGCGGGCGAGGCAAAAGCCTTCCTCAAGCCGGCGATCTACCCCTGCAAGCAATACTTGGCGGTCTGAGTGCACAGGCAATAGGCAGGTGATCTTTATGAAACTCGTTCTTATCAGCACCGTGCCGATGTTGTTGCTCTTCGGAGCGATTGCTCCTGCCTACGCCCAGCCCGGCCACGATAGACAAGAGCAGGATAAGTCTGAAAAGCAGAGAGGTGCTCCACCACAGCAGCAGCGCGCTCAACAGGCGCCCCAGCAGCAACGTGCACAGCAGGCGCCCCAGCAACAACAACGGGCTCAACAGCCACAGCAGCAGCAACGGGCTCAGCAGCAGCAGCAACAACGCGCCCAGCAGCCACAACAGCAGCAGCAACAACGCGCCCAGCAGCAGCAACAACGCGCCCAGCAGCCACAACAGCAGCAGCAACAACGCGCCCAGCAGCCACAACAACAGCAGCAACAACGTGCCCAGCAGCCGCAACAAAGGCCAGCAGCAACAACGTGCCCAGCAGCCGCAACAGCAACAACAACGTGCTCAGCAGCCGCAACGCGCCCAGCCGCCGCAACAACAGCAACGCGCTCAGCAGGCTCCGCAGCGTACCGAGCAACAGGCTCGCGTATGGCAACAGCAAAGTGGTTGGAGCCAGCAAGGCGCTTGGCAGCAACACGCCACTTGGCAGCAGGATCGCTCCTCACATTGGCAGACCGATCACCGCACTTGGGGAGAGCGCGGCGGTTATGGCGGCTATTACATTCCGCAAGATAGTTTCGGGCTCTACTTTGGCGTGGGGCACTGGTTTCGCATTCAGAGCCAACCCCTCATAGTTGCGGGATACCCGCGCTTCCAGTACGGCGGCTATTCGTTCATGATGGTTGACCCCTGGCCAAGCGACTGGGCGCCAAACTGGTATGCCACCGACGACGTTTATGTTGGCTACAGCAACGGGTATTACCTGTATAACCGTATGCATCCCGGCGAGGCTATGGCGATCACCGTCGTGCTTTAGCCTGGGGCGCCCGACGAATGAATGGTAAGAGATCTGGTGGTAAACGAATTTGGAGGCAACGAAATGAACATCGTGGAGACCACATCAAACGCCAGCAGAGAGCTGGATCAGGCGCAGGAGCGCATGGAGGATTTGAGACGAACTGCCGCTGAAGGGTTGGACGCTCGAAACGGAACAGCCGATGCTCTCGAGAGCGTCGCTACTTCGGTTCGAACCAGCGGACGCCAAGGCGCCGAAAGAATAGACACCCTGTCACAGAGCGCAGCCGGCAAGTTGGATTCCACCGCTGCCTATGTGCGCAGTCACAATGTCGGGGATATGCTCGTCAACCTCGGGCAAGTGATTGCCAAACACCCCACCGGGTTCCTTCTTCTGGCCGCTGGTATCGGTTTCCTGGCCGGCTCGGCCATCCAGCGAAACAAGTCAGCGACTTAGGCACCCGCTCGGGTTATTGTTCGCTTTCCGGGATAGCTTTCAGCCGATCGAGCTGATCCAGTAGCTTGGCCCGGTCGGCGCTCTCTTTCACGCTTGACTTGGCGGGAATCGGTGGATTCGATTCTCGATAGAAAGTTAGGATATTCTGCCGAAGATCCATAGACATACCGGCGAATTGCTTTTCCGCCAGCTTTCCGACCAGCTTCGCGTAGGCTTCATCGGCTCCCTTGTACTTGCCGGCCTGCGGCGGCTCGCCTAAGTCGAAATTCTCGTTCGGCAGTTCAGGCCCGCCCGCGGCGACGTTGGCGAGCTCCGCTTTGTAGTGATCCACGGCGGCGTTGAAGCTAGCCATGAACATTTTTTCCACTTCCGGAGTCGGCGGACGGATCTGCAGCGCGCTGAACGGGCCCGTGGACGGAAGAATTCGGAAAAAAAACGTCAGAATCTTGGTGCCAAAGCCGGGCTGGTGGTACTCTCGTCCCCACTCTTTTTCATAGCTTGAGCGCGAAAGATTGTAGAGGAACTTCTTGCGCGTGATGCCAGGAATCTCTTTCTTGAGCTGGGCCTGCTTCAGACTCCAAGCAACTCGCGTCATGCCCGGAACGATCGACCTGACAGCGTAGCGGTAGGAGCCCAGCGCCAGGGAGACATTCCCGAATACGTCCTTCATTTCGATGCCATACGTATTGAGGAACGCGCGCTCCAGCACATCCCTGGAGACTTGGAACCCGATGAAGCTCTTATACCGTTCCGGCGCATATCGCCCCGACGCAATCTGAAGCACATCGAAGCCGAACTCTGTCCGGATGTGCGCCGCCGGATTCTCCCAATACGATACAGAACCCCCGTACCTCCGCCGCAGCTCGGGATACAACATCGGCACCGCGCGATTGGTGGCGATGCGGTGCCCCTCCGTATCGGCCGCATAGTGCTCCAGCGCGCCCAGCGCGAACGCATATTCGTTGAGGTCCTGCGATTGGCGGATCAGTTCCGAAATGAAATCCCCGGTTCGGACATAATGAGTCAGATCGCTGAAAAAGCGGCTGCTGAACGGATAATACCCCAGGTCCTGAATGATGCAGCCTCCATATGCGTAGGCGTGCGCCTGCTCCAACTCCTCCGCCGTCGCTCCGGGGAATCGTTTGAGAAGTAACTTCTGCAGGGAAGCGTCCCAAACGGAGTCGATGATGGCTTCGTGGGTGAGCACCGTGTAGCCGTATGAGACTGGGGCCAAAAGCAAGGCCGCCAGAATCAACCGCAGGCTATAAACGGAGCGCCAGCTGGCTGTCACTCTCAGGTTCCTTCAGAGCGCGAGACCACTCGTCGGTCTGCTTTTCGGCTTCCGCCTTGGCGATCCCGTATCGCTCCTGGATCCGCCCTACTAACTGATCCTTCTTGCCGGCGACCGTCTGCCAGTCATCGTCGGTGAGCTTCCCCCACCGCTCGCGGGCAGATCCCGTAAACTGTTTCCACTTGCCTTCGATTTGATCCCAATTCATGGGGTCCTCCTTCTCACAAGCTCACAAGCCGAGCTGAGGGCGGACTTCGCCGCCCCCTACCGGAAGGCTTACCGGATCTCAACCTTGAAGAGCGTGTTGTCTGGATGTGTGTGGCGCCACGTGAAGTATTGCTGTTGCTGGCTACGGTTCGTTCGATTGAAATCGCGATAGTCGCGGTGTTGCTCCCCAAGATACTGGCGGTACGCGCGATCCTCATTGTTGTTCCAGGTGTGGTAGTCTTTGCCGTTTCGATCATAGTACCGCTTGTCGTGATGGTCGTCAGCTCGCGCTACGACCGGAACTAGTAAAGAGGCGCTCAGTACGAATGCGCTCAAAATTAAGAATCGATGCATGTTGGAATCCTCTGACCTTGCAGATGGGCACTTTGCTGGCCGGTCGCGATGTATGCAAGCGCTAGGTTATCGGGATGGATTCCGTTGTTTTGCCCGACCGCAGGTGGTCAAACGACGGTGTGCGGTCGTTAGAGGTCCTTGCGGGATATCCCCAGTTTCCGCATCATGGCGTTCAAGGTAGTGCGTGGCACGCCTAGACGAGCGGCTGCCTTGCTGACCACCTCACCGGTCTCGCGCAGCACCCGGATGATGTGTTCCCGCTCCACTTGCTCCAGCGTGTCGCTGCTGGCCGGTTCCGATGCATCTGCCCGTATTTCGGCCAGCGGCGCGCGGAGGTTAGGGCCTCCTGAAAGGATAACTGCCCGCTCGATGAAGTTTTCCAGTTCCCGGACGTTCCCCGGCCACGACCAACTCGCCAGGGCTCTCATCGTGTCGGCAGGGATCTTGTCGATCTGCTTATTCATCTTCCCCGCGTACTTCTTCGTGAAATGCCGGACAAGTATCGGTATGTCCTCGGGATGATCGCGCAGCGGAGGGGTCGTGATGGGGAAGACCTTCAACCGATAATAGAGATCGCTGCGGAAAAGCTTGTCTCCCATCATCTGTGTCAGATTCCGATTTGTGGCCGCCACCAGCCGGACGTCAATAGGGATCGTTTTGGTGCCGCCCAGCCTCTCAAACGCCTTCTCCTGCAAAGCCCTAAGCAATTTGGGTTGCAGATCCAAGGGGATATCGCCCACCTCATCCAGAAACAAGGTCCCCCGGTGCGCCATCTCAAAACGGCCGATCTTTTGCGACAAGGCGCCGGTAAAGGCGCCTCTCTCGTAGCCGAACAGCTCGCTTTCCAGTAATCCGGTCGGGATGGCGGCGCAGTTCAACGTGATGAAAGGAAGCTTCTTGCGAGGACTCAACCGGTGGATGGCGCGCGCCACCAACTCCTTCCCGGTCCCGGTTTCCCCCAGGATCAACACGTTCGCATCGGTAGGAGCAACCACTTCCACCTGCTGCTGAACCCGCCGCAGAGCCGCGCTGGTGCCTACGATCTCCTCGAAGTCATCTTTGACCTCGATATCTTCGTGTTCGATACTCTCCAGCCGGTCGCGTTCCCGGAGATCCTGCACGAATGTGATCCATCGGAAGGGAGCGAGCTTCAATACCGCGGTAGCAAGCAGAACCGGGACTCGAGTCCCATCTTTGCGAAGTAATTCCTTTTCATAGGGCGTGCAGGCTCCGAACCGCAAGCCTTCTTCGTGCGCCAGTTCGTCCAGGGCAGAGTATTCCGGCGGAGTGAGATCGGGCCACTGTAGCCGGCCAGACGCCAAATCCTCGCGACTGTAACCCACCAATTCGAGAAAAGCGTCATTCACCTCGGGAATGCGGTCAAACTCACCGGATACGATACCGGCGATGGTTGATTCCACGGGAGTAGGCCGGATGCGAGCGCGGCTGCGACGCAACTTCTCGTCTCTCTCATGACGCTCGCTAAAGTCGCGCACCACTCTCGCGAAGCCTTGCAGTTCCCCGTTTTCGTCTTTCAGAACCATGGTAATGACGTTCGCCCAGAATCGGGATCCGTCCTTTTTCAAATGCCAGGCTTCGTTTCCAAAATGACCTTCGGCAGCGGTTCTTTTCAATTCCTCCTGCAGCTTGAAGCTGAGAGTGTCTTCGCCCGGATAGAGAAAAGATACGTGCTGGCCAAGGGCCTCATCTTCGTTATGGCCGTAAATGCGCGCGGCTCCCGAATACCAGGCCGCTACACATCCGTTCACGTCCAGCATGAAGAGCGCGTAGTCCTGCACCCAGGCAGGAATGCGTTCCTTTTCGGCCTGGCCGAGTCCCGCCGGTGTGGTCTTGTCGCGCAGAGCCACGACGTGGCGCACCGGCAAAACGTTCACTTTGGCTATGTACTCGACTTCTCGCAGGTTTCCATCCGGGCGCATTAGCTGGAGCGTGCCCTGCTGCTCGCCCTGCTCCAAGAACGCCCGCCAAAGCTGAGAAATCTGGGGTTTGGAGCTGGGCGCTGCGAAGTCATCCATCCGGCGTCCGATGATCTTATCGCGCGGAAGTCCCAGCAGCTTACCGGCGCCGGCGCTGGCGTCCCGATAATTGCGGTCGTTGTCCGCAATCAGGACTGGTGCAGCGGGATGGAATACAATTGCCCGGAAGAGCAACTCGAGTTCTCTCGGGCCGTTTTCCACCAGCCAGCGAGTGGCTTCCGACTGTAAGGCTCCGGTGGCCAAAGGCTACTCCTTCCCCTGTCGATCCAGGAGGCGGGACCGCCTGCCGACACCTCGCCGCATGTCTACAAGAAGCGCTAGACAAGATGGGCGATCGACTTGATTATATCATCGATCGGGTGTTGCCCCCCTTTTATTTGACCTTATTCCGTCAGGTGACATCCGGCGGTCAGGGCGCCAGCCGACAGACCGCGCCAACTAGCCACCCAGTAGTATATTGCGTTTGGACTGTGTATTGCTCATAGGAACGCTTCCTGAACATATGCGCCTCCCGCGCCAGACAGTATCGAGGTGAACACATGGCTACCGCAACCTTGGACGGCTTTCGAGCTCTGATCGAGAACAGCTCCGATGCGATCTTCTTGGTAAATCCAAAAACTGAAATAATGTACGCGAGCGCCTCCACAGCCAAGGTTCTCGGATACCAGCCAGCAGAACTCTTGGGACGGAACGGCTTAGAACTCGTCCATCCTCAGGACCGTGAACATTCCAGCCGCGCACTGAAGGAAGTGCTTGCCAAGCCCGACAGCCCGCTTCAAATGCATGCCCGCGTCCGCAAGAAAGACGGAGAGTGGTGCTGGATGGAGAGCACAGCTTCTAACTTGCTGCATGAACCTTATGTGCAGGCCATCGTCATAAACTCTCGGGAAATCAACGCCAGGAGAGCCGACGAAGACGAACGGAGGCGGCATGCGGAGGAACTGGCCCGCTCCAATACGGAGTTACAGGCGTTTGCTCAAAACGTGGCGCATGATCTCAGAGAGCCTCTGAGAACCATTTCCTCGTTCACCGAGCTCTTGGTCCGGAAAGCGAAACTGGATACGGAGGAGAAGGAATTCGCCCATTTCATCGTCAACGGCGTAAGTCGTATGACGACGTTACTGGAGGACCTGCTCGAGTCGGCCAGCTACGGCTTTAAGGGTACGCTGGATCGCGTGGAAATGGAAGACGCCGCGCGCCAGGCGATGGAAAATTTGAGGGAGACGATCGCTTCCAGTGCGGCCGTCATAACCGTCGATCCGCTCCCGGCCGTGCAAGCCAACGAATGCGATCTGATCCGGCTTTTTCAGAACTTGATCAGTAACGCAGTGAAGTATCGAAGTAAGGCGCCGGCGGAGATTCGCATTACCGCCCGACGGTCGGGGCCGGACTGGGTGATAAAAATCCACGACAATGGCATCGGAATCCCGAAAGAGCACCATCAGCGCGTATTCGGTCTCTTTACGCGTCTGCACACTCACGAGGTTCCCGGCGCGGGTATCGGTCTGGCGGTCTGCAAGAAAATTATTGAAGAACGGGGTGGCGCCATCTGGGTGGAATCGGAGCCGGGAGCAGGCTCGACGTTTTGTTTCACCATTAGCGCAGCGAGAGCGGAAGCCGAGATTCGCGCGGCCTCTGGCCACTGAGAGATCCCCAGCGAGACGTATACGCTCGAGTGAATTCTGCGCCGAAAAATAGAACCTGGGCCGAGTAGTAAACCCACACCAGCAGGATTACCAGTGAGCCCGCCGCGCCATAGGTATCCGCAAAGCCCGCCCGTCCGAGGTACACTCCCAACAAAAACTTTCCAGCGGTGAATAAGAATGAGGTGAGGACTGCCCCAATGATTACATCGCCCCATTCCAGGGACACGCTCGGCAGGACCTTGAAGATGAAGGCGAACAGGACCGTAATAACGACGAAGAAGATTACCCAGTCGACGGTCTGGATGAGAGCGGTTGGCAGCGCCAGCGGTTTGAAGTAAGGGCCCGCGGCTGAAATCCCGGCATTTACAGTTAGAGATGTTAGTAAGAACAGGCCGGCGCCCAATACAACGGCAAATGAGAGAAACCGCGCTTTCACGACATTGAAAACGCTCCGAGCCGTGCTGCAAGTCTTGTCGTCGGGAACCCTCCAGATGGTATTCAGGGCATCCTTTAGCTCGCTGACGGCAGCCGAGGAGCCGATAAAAAGCGGCGCCAGTCCCAGCAAGATGGTCGCGATGCCGCTTCTGGGCCGGTGCACGCCCTCGATCATGGCCTGTATGAGTTTGGCGCCTTCCTGTCCCACCAGGCCCTGAACCTCCAGGATCAACCGGTTCTCCGAGGCTTTGGCGCTGAACACCAGGCCCGCAATAGCGAGCAGGATCACCAGTGTCGGCGCCAGCGAGAGCGCTATGTAAAAAGCTAGCGCTGCTCCCAGGCGTGGAACTTTATCGTCGATCCAGTTCCGGACTGTCAACCGGATGAGCGAAACGATCTCTTTAAGGGGAATGGCGGTCATTTCCGTCGTGAAAGAACCCGCCTCCGGACGTCAGATTAACGCCGGGCTGATTTTAACTTGCGCAGCCACATGAGACCAGGCGCGCCGATAAGGAGCAGCAATGAGGCGGTCGAGGGCTCGGGTACGGGGCTCGGGCCGCTGGTTGTTTCGCAACCTTCCGTGTTAATCGAAACGACATTCGTGTCCATCGTCACAGCGCCATTGCGCGCCAAGGCCCTGCCGCACCCAATACTGGCAGTGGTGTTCAGGGTAATGCTTGTGAGCGCGAGAATGTTTCCTGCGAACGCAGTGCTGGTGCCCAGAGCGGCCGATCTGCCGACCTGCCAAAAGACGTTGTCGCCTTCACCGCCATTGCTAAAAAGAACGGACGAGGCGCTGGCGGTGGTCAAATCGTGCTGCCGATCTGGAAAACGAAGACTGCATTCGAATTGCCCTGAGAGTTGAGAGTGAGTGCTCCCGTCAACTGTGCCGACGACGTAAAGCAGTAGACTCCTGGCGTGAGAGTGAGTCCACCTAGATCCTGACCGGTCAAGTTGGTCCCACACGATTCGCCGGCGGCAAAATTGTATGCGGTCGTCAGATCATTCTGAGCCTGCATGGCGACGGCGTCTGTAGCATGTATCGTTCCTCCGCTCACGATCCCCGGAGGAAAGCCAGTGATTGCGGCACCCGGCCAGACCCCCAGATCCCCACCGACAATGGTCGGGCCAGTGTTGGTCACTGTTGATCCCGCCAGGACCGCAAACGGATCCGCTGTTCCAAGATCGACGTTTATGGCGGTGGCATAAGCGCTCAGCGGTAAGAACGAGAGAGTTACAAAACAGATGGCGTGAACTTTCATATTGCAATCCTCCGATTGCGACCGTATTACGTCGCGAATAGTATACACCCGCGAGTCGTTTTTGAAGCCGGCGAAAAATAAGAAACAGGCGCTACTAGTACGCCCATAACGCGTTCGGCTTTAGTGGAAAACTCCCAACATGTAGGCTATGAGGAGAATCAATAATATGGTTCCTAAACCGATGCCGGCCCCACCTCGGGAACCCCAGCGGCCATAGCCGTAATAGCCTCCACCGCCTCCGAAAACCAACAACAAAATGATAATGAGGAGCAGCATGCTGATCCTTCCTTTCTCCCGACGAGGACCGCGAGGCTCCGTCTTTCGAAGAAGCCTCGCTGCCGTATCCTCCGATCCGGCGTAGGCATAGGGGCAAATTAGTGGCCAAGACTCAGGACTCACGCTAAGACAATGGTTGCAAACGATACCGCCCGGAATCATCCGCAGGGCGGCGAACCCGATGTGACCATATTCGGCCACATGACCCCTTACGGTCAGTTTCCAAAAGGATTACGCAGACGCCAGGTGATCGCTTCGGCGTGGCCACATAAAGACTAACGGCGCTTTGGTGCTTACGGACCCCGGAATGCCTTCATTCACCCGTAGCACAAGAGGAGAAATACTAAATGAATCGTTTTCAAACAGTAGCGACGTTATGCAGTTTTGCGCTGGCCAGCGTCATCTTCGCACCCAGCGTGCGAGCGGACGACTGGAACCGGAAGACCGTAATCACCTTTAGCGCTCCGGTCGAGATCCCAGGGGTTCACTTGGCCGGATGGGGCGTCTTGCCGGCCGGCACCTATGTGTTCAAGATTCTGGATTCGGCGTCGGACCGCCACATCGTTCAAATCTTCAGTCAGGATGAATTGACCGTTTACGCCACCATCCTGGCCATCCCAAACTTTCGCCTCAAGGCGACCGACAAAACCGTAATGACCTTTAGAGAGCGGCCGGCTGGTGAGCCGGAAGCGCTGCGGGCCTGGTTTTATCCCGGCAAAAACTGGGGCGAGGAATTCGTGTATCCCAAGGCTAAAGCCATAGAGCTTGCCAAGGCCACCAATACGCCCGTGCTCTTCACCGAAGTCGAGATTCCCTTGGAAGTTGCCGTGCCGATCAAGACGGCCGACGAGCCGGTAGTCGTGCAGTTGAAGCAGGCGCCCGTCATGGCCATCCAGCCCACGGGAGAAGCAGTGCGAGTGGCCGAAGTGGTTACTCCGCCGCCGGCTGAAGTCGCATCGACGGTAGCCGAGCAACCCGAAGAGCTGCCGAAGACCGCCAGTCCGTTCCCGCTCATCGGGCTGTTCGGATTGCTGGCGCTGAGTGCGGCCTTAGCCATCCATGTAGTAGCAAAACGCGTCTAGTCAGGCGCTTGTGATCCTGTCCGGCGGCGCGGCCATCCCAACGCGCCGCTCCAGGCAGATAGCGATCGAACAGAAAAGGTAACAACATGCGACAGAGAGTCATCCCGCTACTGGCGCCCGAGGCAAGGCCCCAGCCGAACGGGGACGGGTGCCACCAGACCAAGGCTCGCGGGCTGGCGGTGCTCAATTCGCCGATGTTGAACAAAGGGACCGCCTTTACGGCGGATGAACGAAAAGTTTTGGGCCTCACCGGCCTGCTCCCCCCCGACATCAGTACGCTGGAAGGCCAGGTCAAGCGCGCCTACATCCAATACGAGCGGCTGTCCGATGCGCTCAGCAAGAACGTCTACCTCACCGCCCTGCACGACCGCAATGAGGTGCTGTTCTACCGGTTGTTTTCAGAGCACCTGCGGGAAATGATCCCCATCGTCAACGATCTCACCGTCGGGATGGCGATGCAGCAATACCATCACGAGTGCCGGCGCCCGCGGGGCGTGTATCTGTCGATCGACCATGCTGACGGAATCGAGGAGGCGTTTGCCAATCTGGGTGCCGGTCCTGACGACATCGACCTGATCCTGGCCACCGATGCCGAGCAGATCCTGGGCATCGGCGATTGGGGTGTGGGCGGCATCGAGGTGTCGATCGGCAAGCTGGCCATCTACACTGCGGCCGGCGGAATCGATCCGAGGCGCGTGATCCCGGTGATGCTGGATGTCGGCACCAACCGGGAAAGCCTGCTGACAGATCCCATGTATATCGGCAACCGGCATGCCCGTATCCGCGGGGAGCGCTACGATGCCTTCATCGACGCTTACGTCCAAGCCGTGACCAAGCTGTTTCCGAACGCGCTGCTGCAGTGGGAGGACTTTGCCCCCGGCAACGGACGGCGCATCCTCGATAAGTACCGCGGCCGGATCTCGACCTTCAACGACGACATGCAGGGCACCGGCGCCATCACGCTGGCAGCCGTCATCTCGGCCGTCCGTGTATGTGGGGCGCCGCTGCGCAACCAGCGCATAGTCATCTTCGGAGCCGGTACGGCCGGGATGGGAATCGCGGACCAGATTCGCGACGCCATGCTGCGCGAAGGTTTATCGAAAGAGGATGCCGACAGCCGCTTCTGGTGCGTCGACCGGCAGGGGTTGCTCATCGCCGGCATGACTGGTCTGCGCGACTATCAGGTCGCCTATGCCCGCCCCGCCACAGAAAGCAAGGCCTGGAAGCATGACTCCGACGGCAACGGCGTGAGCCTGGCCGAGGTTGTGCACCGCGTGAAGCCGACCATGCTGATCGGTGCTTCGACCGTCGCAGGCAGCTTCACCGAAGCGATCGTTCGGGACATGGCCGCGCATACTCAGCGGCCCATCATTTTTGCGCTTTCCTATCCCACTGCGCGCGCTGAAGCGACGCCGTCCAACCTGATCGCCTGGACCGACGGGCGGGCGTTGATCGCCACCGGCAGTCCCTTCGCCCCGGTCACTCATAAAGGAGTGACCTATGTCATCGGGCACGTGAATAATGCCATGCTGTACCCCGGCCTTTGCCTCGGGGCGATTGTCTCCAGAGCGCGGCGCATCAGCGACGGTATGTTCGCCGCTGCCGCCAGTGCCGTGTCCAGCCTGGTGACGGTGCGCCAGCCCGGCGCGTCACTGCTGCCACAGGTGGACGATTTGCGCAGCGTGTCGGCGACCGTCGCCGTAGCGGTGGCCGAGGCAGCTGTGGCCGAGGACTTGGCCGGTATCAAATTTTTCGACATCGTGCAGCAAGTGCAGGATGCCATGTGGCAGCCGGAGTACTGCCGCATCCAAGCTTGTTGAAAGCAGGCTTGTTGAAAGCAGGCTTGTTGAAAGCAGGCTTGTTGAAAGCAGGCTTGTTGAAAGCAGGCTTGTTGACAGCGGACTCGCGTTTCGTCCATACTCCGACCCATGGACGCTCCTGAGTTAATTGCCCGCATGCGCAAAGATCAAACCTCGCGGCGCGATCTTCTCGCAGGGGTCGCGGCTCTCGGCGCGGGCGCACTGATGCCATGGGCCAAGTCTTTGGCTCAAAGATCCGGCGATTCTGCGCGGCGAATCGATGTGCATCATCACTTTACCCCGGCCGAATACCTGGCCTTCACGGCCGCACATCCGGGAGTTGGCGGATTTGGCCGCGGCGGCGGGCGCGGAAGTGGGGCCGGCCGGGGAGGTGCGGGTCTGGGCTCCGCTTCTTCCGGCTGGAAACTCGAAGAAGATCTGGACGACATGGACAAGAATGGCACCGCCACCGCCATTCTTTCGATCACTACGCCGGGCTTCTGGTTTGGCAGTGTAGAGGAAGTGCGCAAAGTATCTCGCGCGTGCAACGACGCCGCGGCCAAGCTGCGCTCCGATCACCCGGGCCGCTTTGGCAGTTTCGCCTCCATCCCGATGACCGACACCGACGGCGCGCTTAAAGAAGCTGAGTATTCGCTAGACACCTTGAACGCGGACGGCATTGGCTTGTACTCGAACTATCGAGACAAATGGCTGGGGGACGCATCCTTTGACCCGATTTACCAGGAGCTGAATCGCCGGAAAGCAGTGGTCTATGTTCATCCCATCGAAGGCGCGTGCTGCATGAACCTCGTCAAGGACGTCCCCGACACGGTCATCGAATATGGGGCTGACACGACGCGCACCATCGCCAGTCTGATCTTGAGTGGCTCAACCACGCGCTTTCCGGATATAACGTGGATTTTTTCCCATGCCGGCGGAATGATGCCGTTCGTGATCGAACGCTTTGTGTCGGGAACCAAGACGGAAATCGTGCCCGGCATCGTGACCAAGGGACAAGGGGAGAATCCGCCCGCGAATGTGCCAAAAGGTGTGCTCTACGAGCTCCGGAAAATGTATTTCGATACCGCTCAATCGACCAACCCAGTGGCCATGCGCGCGCTGCGAACCGTGGTCCCGGTAGCGCAAATAGTCTACGGAACTGACTACTGGTACCGCAACGCTGCGGAAACGTCGCGAGGTCTGATGACTGACAAAGTATTCTCGGCCGAAGAGCTGCGAGCCATCAATCGCAGCAACGCTGAGCGTATTTTGCCGCGTTATAAAACTTAGCCATGCCGGGCATCGGTCCAGCGCCATCGCGGCGAAGTTTTCTGCACGGTCTCACGGCTCTCGGCGCTGGAGCGCTCCTGTCACGAACGAATTCCGGCGCCCAGCCCGTCTCCGCCAAGCCGCGCGTGATCAATGTCCACCATCACCTCACCGCGCCCGCGTATGTCAAATTCCTGACCGAGAATAAGGTGCGGGAGTTTCCCAATAAATCGGCGGCCGAGGGCCTCGAAGACATGGACCAGGCGGGCATCAACACGGCCTTGTGCTCCATCATCGGTCCGGGCATTTGGTTCGGCGATCTCACCGCGACCCGGCGCCTGGCCCGCGAATGCAATGACTACGCCGCCAAGCTGGTGGCCGATTATCCCGGCCGTTTCGGCATCTTCACCATGTTGCCGCTGCCCGATATCGACGGCAGCCTGCGCGAAATCGAATATGGATTCGATACGCTGAAAGCCGACGGCGTCTACATGTTCACCAACTGGGGTGGCAAGGCGCTTTACGGTGACCGGTATCTGGGCGATCCGGCCCTCGCGCCGATTTACCAGGAGCTCAACCGGCGGAGGGCTGTGATTTATACCCATCCCAAAGATCCCGCCTGCTGCCACGACAGTCTTCCGGGCGTCAACGGCGCGACCATCGAATACCCGATGGATACCACCCGGACAATCATGAGCTTGCTGGCCAACAACACCACCACGAAATATCCGGAAGTACGATTTATCTTTTCGCACGCGGGCGGCGCAACCACCGGGGTGGTGGGGCGGATTGCCGGAGCCAGCACCACTTATCTGGAAGACGGCGGCGCCATGCGGACCGGTGCGCCCTCGCCTTCCCCTCGCCTGACCGAGCTCCAGAAGTTCTATTACGACACCGCCGGATCAACCAATCCGGTGACCTTGGGCGCGCTTCGAAAAATGGTCCCGTTGTCTCAAATCTTCTTCGGCACCGACTTCCCGTTTATCAATTCGGCCGAGCAGCGCAGGCTTCTTCAGGAATCCGGCGTATTCAACGCCCGCGAGCTGCAGGTGATCTTCAGCGAGAACGTCGGCAAGCTGCTGGCAAAATACAAAGCCTAAAAGCGCGGCTTAGGCCTTCAATCGATTTCTGTAGTGGAGTTAGAATGTATGCCATGTCCGACAACCCTAAGGCGCAAGTCATTCTGATTACCGGTACAAGTTCGGGGATCGGTCGTCTGGCCGCGGAAACTCTGGCACGCGCCGGACACTCCGTCTACGCTTCAATGCGCGAGACCGCATCCAGAAACCGCGGTGCAGCCGAAGCTCTGGCTAAGCTGCCGGCTCGTGTGATCGATCTCGATGTGACACGGCCGGAATCAGTGAGCCATGCGGTCGAAACCGTCATTCGGGAAGCCGGGCGGTTGGACGTTCTGGTCAACAACGCCGGGCACATGCCGATTGGCATTACCGAAGCCTTCACCGAAGCTCAAGTGCAGCAGACTATGGACGTGAATTTTCTCGGCCCCGTGCGACTATGCCGCGCCGTGCTCCCACATATGCGCCTGCGCGGACAAGGGTTGATCATTCACGTTACGTCGGTTGTGGGCCGGGTGCTGTTTCCCGCGTGCGGCGTCTATTGCGCCAGCAAATTCGCTCTGGAAGCTTATGCTGAGGTGTTGCACTTGGAGTTGAGCGAGCTCGGCGTGGAATCTGTGATCGTGGAAGCGGGCCCTTTCCCGTCGCGCCTGCTTCCCAACAGCCCGGAGCCGGCCGATCGCTCGCGCGCGGAAGCTTATGGAAGCATCGCCCAAATCCGCGAGGTCTTCTCCGATACCTTTTCGAAGTTCTTCGCTTCTGAGCAAAGCTCGAATACGCAGGATGTCGCCGACGCTATCGTGCAACTCGTCGCAACTCCGGCTGGAAAACGTCCGTTGCGGACCGTGTGCGGACCCGACTACGGCGCCATCGCCCTCAACGAATACACCGCACCGATCCAGGCTGAGGTCCTGCGCTCTATCGGCATGCCTGCGATGGCAAAGAGGGCACACGCCGCGGCTACGGATTAGTCAACCGGTCTCAATTCGTGGCGGAGCGCGTCTTGGGCGGCAGGGCTACGACGTGGAACCATAGCTCCTTCACGGCGCGAATCGCATTGAAGTACTCGTCAAAGTTGGAAGGCTTGACCAGATAGGCAGAGATCTGCGCCTCGTATGCGCGGACCAGATCTTTCTCCGCGTCGCTGCTGCTCATGATGATCACCGGAATGCTTCGCAGTTCTGGCTCCGCCTTCATTTCGGCCAATACCTGGAAGCCATCCACTTTCGGCATCTTCAAATCAAGCAGCACCAGGTCGGGCCGCGGCGCATCGACGAACTCGCCCTGACATCGCAAGAAAGCCAGCGCCTCCGCGCCATCCCTGGCGACGTGCACTTTGTTCATGATCTTGGCATCGCGCAGAGCCACCTTAGTCAGCTCGATGTCGCCCGGATTGTCGTCGACTAGTAATATCTCGACTGGGGTCGGGGGATTTTCCACTTCGTCCTTTAGACGCTGACAAGCCCGTTTTATGTCACGCTAAACCGAACTAGGCCTGGAGGTTATTCCTGCTAGTCCACGCCTCCGGGCCGCACCTCATTATCCTAGCACCTTTCCGCGACGATCTAGCGTCTAATCAAATAGATGGCGAGGAAAGTAAAAGTAAGGGTCTCGCGCACAAAGAAGCAGCGCCTGCTAAACGAGTACAAAAAAGCGGTTGCTGAACGCCGTATGCTGGTTAACTATCTCAATGGCACCACCGGCATCTTGTCCAAGGCCGAACGAGAACTCCTTTTGGAGTTTACCCGAATTGCCAGACGGAAGTGCGATCGGTTGCGGCGGGCGATTCGTCAGCACTCCACCAGGCATGCGGCTTAAGAGCGCGCGTTTCAGATAACCGGTAGCCTGTGCCTGGTATCAGCCGCTTCGGCCAGCGCGTTCTGCACGCTCTCCAGTAGCACCTCCCGGCGAAAAGGTTTGGTCAGCACAATCGATCCCGGCACTTCCGCAACGCACAGCCCCGAGAGCGCAATGATCTTCAATCTTGGGTACTTGCTTTTCAGCGCCGCCGCAGTTTCCAGTCCCTGTTGCTCCGGCAGTTCCAGATCGGTGATGAGCAAGTCCACTTTTCGCGCCTGAAGTTCCGAAGGGAGTTGTGCTGTTTCCGCAAGCTGGTGAGTGTGGTATGCGGGTTGCGCAAGCAGCTTGCAAAGCAGTTTTCGGATGGCCGGATCCCGGCTCACTACCAAGATTGAATAAGCGATCGGGATATGCGCCAGGGGATGGTCGCTTAGCGGGCTGGGGGGATGAGCAGGCTCCGGGAAAACGGACTGAACGACGACCGGCTCATCGGCCTGGAGTTTGTTGCCATTACCAATGGGGATGCGAAAGAAGCGGTTCCGGCAGGCCCGGCAGCGATAAGGCGCCAGTCCGATCAATGCCATGAGCCCGTCAATAATACCGCGCCGGCCCGACTGTCTGACATCGTTCCGGCCGCAGCGAGGGCAGATTCGAGAACTCATGGCTCGTACGCTAGACACTTGGCCCAACTATTTGGTTACGAATCCGCATTTGCTTCAGACTTGGCAAGCACGACATAATGGTGCGAATCCAGGCATCTATGCTATTCAAGATACAAAACTTAGGCTGGTCTTGTCTCGTGTCGCTCCTGTCGGCGGGTTGCCTAGGCGCTCAGCCGGCTGACCTGGTGCTGCGCAACGCCAAACTTATCACCATGGAATCGGACAGTCCCCAGGCGCAGGCGCTGGCGGCGCGGGGCGGCAAGATCGTGGCCATCGGCACGAATCAGCAGATGCAACCTTACATTGGAGGGGCCACCAAAGTGATCGACCTGGGCGGGCGTCTCGCCATTCCGGGATTCATCGAAGGCCACGGGCATTTCATGGGCCTCGGCTCTTCCAAAATGATTTTGAATCTGCGGGATGCCAAGAACTGGGACGAGATTGTCGCCATGGTTGCCGCGGCGGCGCGCGAAGCCAAGCCCGGAACCTGGATCCTGGGGCGGGGCTGGCATCAGGCCAAGTGGGATCCGCCACCATCGCCCAACGTGCAGGGTTTCCCGATCCACGATAAGTTGAGCAAGGTTTCGCCGCATAATCCGGTCTGGCTGGAACACGCCAGCGGACATGCGGGCTTTGCCAATGCCGAGGCTATGCGTCTGGCGGGCGTCGATAGGAACACACCTGATCCGCCAGGCGGTCAGATCCTTAAGGATCAGCAGGGCAATCCGATCGGATTGATGAACGAGCATGCGCAGGCGCTGGTGGAGCGGGCGCTGGATGCGTATCGATCGCATCGGCCGGCTGGAGAGGCCGAGGCGGAAGCGCAGCAGCAGGTGCAACTCGCGGTGCGTGAGTCGCTGTCCAAAGGCATAACGACTTTCGAAGACGCCGGTTCTCCTCTTGCGGTGGTGGACCTGCTGAAGACCCTGGCTAATGAAGATAGACTGGGCTTGCGGATATGGATGATGCTCCGCCAGCCCAACGAAATCCTCGCTCCGAATTTGAAGAAATACTACATGATCGGCGCGGGCAACGATCATCTCACGGTGCGGGCGATCAAGCGCCAGATCGACGGCGCGCTGGGGTCGCGCGGAGCCTGGATGCTGGCGCCGTACTCCGATCTGCCGGCCGACGCCCCTAACCGGTCCGGGTTGGCAACCGAAGACCCGAAAGATATACGGAAGACCGCCGAACTGGCCATCAACAACGGATTCCAGCTGTGCGTACATGCCATCGGCGATCGCGGGAATCGGGAAGTGCTGAATATTTATGAGTCGGTCTTCAAGGAGCATCCCGACAAAAAGGATCTGCGCTGGCGGATCGAGCATGCGCAGCATCTGGACCCGGCCGATATCCCGCGCTTCGGCCAACTGGGAGTGATCGCGTCGATGCAAGGCATCCACTGCACTTCGGATGCACCCTACGTGATCGCGCGGCTCGGGACGAAGCGCGCTGAAGCAGGCGCATATGTTTGGCAGAAGCTCATGAAATCGGGCGCTGTGGTTTCCAACGGAACTGATACGCCGGTGGAAGATGTCGACCCGATCGCCTGTTTCTACGCCTCGGTCAGCCGCAAGCTGAAGGATGGATCGGTGTTCTTTCCCGATCAACGGATGAGTCGCATGGAAGCGCTGAAGTCGTACACGGTGAACAATGCTTATGCGGCGTTCGAGGAAGGTGTGAAGGGGTCGCTGAAAGTAGGCAAGCTGGCCGACGTCACAGTGCTTTCCAAAGATATCCTGACGATTCCGGAAGACGACATCCCGGCCGCGAAAGTGGACTACACGATCGTGGGCGGAAAGGTGATGTATGAACGAAACGTAGTTAGTACACTCTGTCGCGGCGAAGCTCGCGCTGGACGTCTCGCAGGATCTCGCGGCGGGCGCGCATCTGCTCGCGCAGGATGTCGCGGCGTTCCCGGGCGAAATCGATTCGGGCTCGGGTGGCCTCGCGAAGGGCTTCCAACCGAGCTCGGGCTGCCTCGTGTTTCGCCTCGAAGATTTGTTCACGTGCCGTCTCGCGCGCTTCACGGGCGGCTTGCCGCGCTTCCATTGCTCTTTCGCGGGCCTCCGACCGGAGTTGCCAGCACCAGTCCGAGTCGTCAACGACGTATGCAAAAGCGGTGCCTGCCGCCAGCATAGCGAGGATCAATACACCACCGACGATAGCCTTCATCCAGCCTCCTTACCTGGTTAAAGACGAAGGAAAGTTCATTTTGTTCCGAAGAAAGTTTGTTCCAAGAAAAGCTTAGCCCGCGGCCAGGATTTCGCCCAGCTTAGCCAGGTCGATGTTACCCCCGGAAACGACGCAGACCACCTTTCCTGACCCGGCCAGGCCCGCCAGAGCACAGGCCACCGGGGTTGCTCCGGCGCCTTCGGCAATTACGCGGTTCCGTTCGGCTATCAAGCGCAAAGCGGCTGCCACGTCGTTGGGTCGGGTCACCAGGGGTCCGTCGATGAGACGCCGAGCCCGCTGGAACATTTGTGGGAAGACTGACTTGCCGCCGATTCCATCGACGAAGGATCGTCGCGGCTCGATCACTTGCGGCGAGCCTACTTTCCAGGACACCAGCAGAGGCGCGGCGGTGGCAACTTCGGCGGCGAAGATCTTGCACTTCGGTTTCAGCTCCCGCAGCACGGACGCGATCCCGCAGGTCAACCCGCCTCCTCCCCAAGGGATCACGACCGCGTCGACCTCCGGCAGATCCTCTAGAATTTCGAGCGCGATAGTACCGTTCCCGGCCATCACGTTAAGATCGTCAAAAGCGTGGATAAAAGTACCTTCGACGCCTGGATAGGAGCGCTCTTCGAAGGCGCGCCACCAATCATCAAACGAAACTTTCAGCACCCGGCCGCCCAGCCGTTCGATGGCGCTGATTTTCGTCTGTGGCGCGGTGTCGGGCGCGATCACGGTGCACGGAATGCCTAATTCGCGAGCCCGCCAGGCTACGCCTTGCGCCATGTTCCCGGCCGAAGCCGTCACCACGCCACGTTCGAGTTGGGCGGCGGTCATGTGGGCGATGGCGTTCGCTGCGCCGCGGATCTTGAACGATCCGATAGGCTGCAGATTTTCGAGCTTCAGATAGATTTCGGCCGGAGTATCGAACGTATTCAGCCGGACCAGCGGCGTGCGAATCGCAGCTCCGGCAATAGCCTGGCGCGCTTCCCGGACCTGCGCAACAGTTGGGCAGCCTGCGGTCACAGGACCGCCGTTTCCTCAATCGCGCGCCCTTCGGCGAAGCGTTGGACATTGAGGGTATTGGCATCGATGATATCGGTCTGGCCGTGCAGGATCAGGTCGGAAAGAATGCGCCCGGTGGCCGGAGAATGCATCACGCCGTGCCCGCTGAATCCGTTGGCGAAGAAGAGGCCGCGCAGGCCCGGCGCAGGGCCGAGGATGGAATGATGGTCGGGCGACATTTCGTACATACCCGCCCAGCAGCGCCGCGGATTGACGGCGAGTTCGGCGAAGCACGGCACGCGATCGGCGGCGTAGGTCAGGATCTTCTCGATGAAGGCCGGATCGAAGTCGGTGCGGAAGCCGGGCTGCTGCTCGGGATCGGCCCAGGCCATTATCAGGCCTAGCCCTTCCTGCCGGAAGTGCCAGCCGGTGGACATGTCGATAATCATGGGAAGATGTTCGGGCAATCCTGGAAAAGGTTCGGTAGGAACCAGCATGCGGCGGAGCGGTTCGATCGGCAATACGGCGCCCGCCATTCGCGCGACTCCGGCGGCCCAGGGACCGGCCGCATTGACGACGGTGCGTGTCGAGACCGACCCGTTGGTGGTCTTCACTCCGGCAACTTCGCCGTGGTCCACGTCGATGCCGGTAACTTCGACGCCGCGCCAAAGCGTCGCACCCTGCTCGGCCGCTCGCGCCATGAAGCCAGTCATAACGCTGTTCGGGTCGACGAAGCCGTCGGTGGGACAGAAGGTGCCCCCGATAATATCGTCGGAGCGCAATTGGGGAAGGACATTGCGGATGTCGTCGGGCTGAAGCCACTGAATGCCTTTCAATCCAAGCGCCTGCTGCCGGGCGAAGTTGGTCCGCAGATAATCTATGTGCCGCTCGGTGGTGGCCATGAACAAATAGCCATGCGGCTTGTATCCGGAAGGGTAGCCCGTGGCCTCCTCAAAACGGTTCAGGAACGGGATTGAGTAGAGCGACATCTGGATATTGACGTCGGTCGCGAACTGCGCGCGCACGCCGCCCATGCTCTTGCCGGTGGAGCCCAAACCTTGGCGTGTCTCGCGCTCGATCACGAGGACATTCTTGACTCCAGCTTCGGTGAGATGAAAGGCGATGCTGGATCCAACGATGCCCGCGCCTATGATGACGACGTCGGCTGAAGGAGGCATGAAGTTTTGATTCTACCCAAGCACAATGCGGTAACGGTGCCGTATCATCGGAGCGTGAATTATGGTGTCATTCCCACGGATCTAACGGAGCGGCTGGCACTGGCCTTCGGCAAAGTTCCGATTCCGCTGCTCGATTCGTTGTACGGCATTTTGAAGGCTCGGACCTTGATGGCCGGAGTCCGGCTGGGCGTGTTCGAGGCACTCGGCGCGGGTCCTCAGAAATCGAGCGAGCTGGCCCGTCGGCTGAAACTGGACGAACGCTTTCTGGATCTATTGCTGCGAAATCTGGTGCTGGCTGGATACCTAAACCAAAAAGATGATGAGTACAAACTTTCCAAACTGGGCCGGCGCACGATGATTCCCGGCGGCGACATGGAGATGTTCGGCTACGTTCTTTGGAATTACGAGCAGTGGGAGATGGTGGCGGGGCTCGATGAGGCCGTGCGTCGCGGCCGCGGTCTGGATTTTCACACCACGCTGAAGGATCCGGCGGCATGGGGGAATTATCAGCGGGGAATGTTGGAGTTGGCCCGTCTGGAAGCCGCGACTGTGGCTCGCAAAGTTCCGGTGCCGCGCGGTGCGCGGAGTCTATTGGATGTGGCCGGCTCGCATGGGTTGTTCGGCGCGGCCATTTGCAGGAAGCATCCGCCGATGCGGTCGACAGTGATCGAATTGCCCGAGGCGTTAGCTGGGGCGCGGAGTCTGGCCGCGAGCGAGGGAATCGACGACATTGTCGAGCATCGCGCGGGATGTTTGCTCGAGGGCGATTGGGGCGACGGGTACGACGTCGTTCTGCTGTTCAATATCCTCCATCACTTCTTGCCGGAACAGATCGCCTGTATTTTGCGGAAGGCAGCGGCGGCCTTGCATTCGAAGGGCGTGGTCGCGGTGTGGGAGCTGGAATGCCCCCGGCCTGGCAGCAACGTCACGGTGGGCGATGGCGCGGCGCTTTATTTCGCGCTGACCTCGACCGGCGGGGCATACCATGCCGACGAATACTCGAGCTGGCTGCGCCAGGCCGGCTTCGAATCCATCCGCGTCGCCAGAGGAAAGCTGACCCCGGGAAAAATCCTCGTGACTGCCGTGGCGCGGTAGTCTTAACTTATGACCAGAACCTTAGGATACTTGCTGGGAACCGGCCTATTAGTGGCCACGGCATCGCTGCTCATCGCCCAGGACGCGCCGCAGCCGCCCAAAGTGTTAGCAATTTTTCGTGAGGACATCAAGGAAGGCAAGGGCGCGGCACACGAACAGTCCGAAAGCCGGTTCATGCGTGCCGCGGCGGCCACTAAATTCCCGGCCAATGTTTTGGGATTGCAGGCGTTGACGGGTACTTCGCAAGCCTGGTTCCTAGAGGCGCACGATTCGTTCGAATCCATCGGCAAGACGATGGCGGCTATGCAGAATCCCGAACTCGCGACGCTGGACACGTTGGATGGGGAATTCAGATCAGGCAGCCGTTCCTATATTGCGGTCTATCGGCCGGAATTGAGTTTTCACGGGCAGCAATTGATGCAGACGTTGCCGAAGATGCGCTACTTCAACGTCATCACGATGCGAGCGCGGCCCGATCACGAGCAGGACTTCGCGGAGCTGGGCAAGATGGCGGTGGCGGCCTTCGAGCGCTCGATGGACCAACAGCCGATGGCCACTTACCAGATCGTTTCCGGCGCGCCCAACGGCACCTATATTTTTTTTGAGCCATGCGCATCGCTGAAGACCTTGGATGCCGCACCCGAGCGTTCTCACAATATGTTCCAGGCGATGGGTGACGCCGGGGCGAAACGGTTTACGAAGATGGCCAGCGAGACGATCGCCCAGACAGAGACGCTGCTGTTTGCGATCGATCCGAAGATGAGTTACGTATCACAGCAGATTATCGCCGGAGATCCGGCCTTCTGGACGCCGAAACGCGAAGAGCCCGCTGAGCCGGCGAAGGATGCCAAGGCTACTCCCAAGAAATCGAAATGAAAAACGACACTGCTCTACGCCGTCATGTGCTGGAATTGCTCGCCGGCGGGCACGCGCACGTCGATCTGAAGACAGCTCTGGCGGGCCTTCCGCCCCGGCTTCGGGGCAAAAAGCCCAAGGGAGCGGATCACACGGCCTGGCAACTGTTGGAGCACATCCGCATCGCCCAGTGGGATATTTTGGAATTCAGCCGCAATTCGAAACATGTTTCACCGAAGTGGCCGGACGGTTACTGGCCCAAGACCGAAGCTCCGTCTAGCGCGGCAGCCTGGAACACCAGCATCCGAAAAACGCAGTCGGACCAGAAGGCCATGGAGAAGCTGGTGGCGTCCAAGAAGACCGATCTCTTAGCGCCGATTCCGCATGGCACGGGCCAGACGGTGCTACGGGAAGCACTCCTGATGGCGGATCACAATGCGTATCACATTGGACAATTGGTCCTGCTGAGACGCTTGCTCGGCGCGTGGAAGGGCTAGATAAAAAGATGAAAGAAACGGTTACCAAGGTAGATCACTATTCGGCGGCGATTGCAAACAAGGCCGGCGAGGGAGCGCGGATCTTGGGCGCGCTGAAAGGTAGCGGCGTCAATTTGATTGCATTGTGGGCCTATCCCTCAAAGCCCGGGAAGGCCCAACTGGAAATGATTCCCGAGAACGGCGCCGCATTGGTGAAAGTGGCCAAAAAAGCTGGACTCTCGATCGGAAAGAAACAGGCCGCATTCTTTGTGAATGGCGAAGATCGGCCGGGCGTTGTGGCCGATTCGCTGGGGAAACTTGCGGCGGCAAAGATCAACGTCGGCGCCGTGCAGGCGGTGTGCGGAGGCGCAGGCCGCTACGGAGCGATCATTTTTATTCCGCAGAAAGACGTTCGAAAAGCGGCCAAGGCACTGGGACTTTCCTGAGAAAAGACAATCTCAATTCAGCAAGCGACTCTTTCGTCGTGATAAAATAACGCGCACTTTCTATGATGCGCATAATCAGTTCACTGGGATTTCTTTGTCTTTCTGTTTTTGACATTTCGGCCCAACGTTATACGATCAGCACGGTTGCGGGAACCAACCGGTTACTGGATGGGGGCAATGCCGCTTCAGCGCCGCTGCGGGAACCACGTTCGGTTGCAATTGACCCGGCCGGCAACTTATATATCGCCGACACGTCCGACAATCGGATTCGAAAGGTGAATTTTTCCGGAATCATCAGCACCTACGCGGGAACAGGAGTGCCTGGATTCTCTGGCGATCGGGGGAACGCAACGCTGGCTGAACTGAGCGGGCCCACCGGCGTCGCGGTTGACGGCAGCGGTAACGTTTATATCGCTGAGCGCGACAACTTTCGCATACGGCGTATCTCGCTTGACGGGACAATCAACACCGTGGCTGGCAATGGGACCGCCGGGTTTTCCGGCGATACTGGCCCGGCATTATCGGCTCAAATCACACCGCTGGCCGTTGTCGTCGATAATAAAGGGAATCTTTTTATCGCCGATGGGACCAACTATCGGATTCGTAAAGTCGATTCAAACGGAACCATCACCACTATCGCAGGCACGGGCGCCTCTGGATACTCCGGCGACAATGGACCTGCGACCAGCGCTCTTATCGGTCTGATAACCAGTCTTGCTGTAGATATGGCTGGGAATCTTTATCTAGCGGATCTTACTCGCGAGCGGGTCCGGAAAATAGACACGGCGGGCATGATAACAACGATCGCCGGGAGCGGAGACTTCGGCTATATTGACGACGGGTTGCCCGCCACCAGCGAAATAATGCTGCCAGACGGCGTTGCCATCGATGGGTCGGGAAATTTGCTGATATCCGATATCAATTTGAACCTGGTTCGCCGGGTAGATTTGTCTACGGGCTTGATTTTCACAGCCGCCGGCAACGGAAACCCCGGCTTCCTGGGCGACAGCGGGGCAGCGATCAATGGCGAGATGAATGCTCCGGCGGGCCTGGCCGTGGACAGCAATAATCAAATCTATATCGCGGATCTTTTGAACCAACGGGTTCGGAAGGTGGCCGGAAGCATCATTACGACGTATGCCGGAACGAGCGATCGCGATGGCGGCCCCGCCCTTGCAGCGTTCCTCAATCTCCCGGAAGGACTGGCTATTTCGGGAGCCGGCAACGTCCTGGTAGCGGACACGGGAGATATGGCGGCCCGTCGATTTAGCGTGGGAGGCGCGATCAGCAGGATCGGCCAAGTACAAGCGGCTCCGCACGGTGTAGCGGTGGACCCAGGCGGCAACTTTTACGTCACCGACGATGAGCCACTGCTTCTCAAGATAACGCCGGCCGGTGTTACGTCGATCGTCGCGGGAATCTCGCAAGACGGGTACAGCGGTGATGGTGGGCCCGCCACAGCCGCCATGATCAGCATGCCAACCGGCGTCGCAGTGGACTCCGGAAACAACGTCTACTTCACCGATTACAATAACAACAGAATCCGCAGAGTCAGCGCGTCTGGCACCATCACCACAATCGCCGGGAATGGAAGATTCATTTTCTCCGGAGACAATGGCCCCGCACTTTCGGCCGGGTTAGATCCGTTAGACGTCGCGGTGGACAACAAGAACAACCTTTATGTAGCCGATCACGTCAACAATCGGATTCGCAAGATCACGCCGGATGGGATCATCGCTACCGTCGCTGGCACAGGAGCGTCAGGTTACGCGGGCGACGGCGGGCCGGCGACTTCGGCCCTCTTGAACACGCCGACTGGTATCGCGGTGGATAACGCCGCGAATCTCTACATCGCCGACAACGGCAATTCGGTGGTTCGACGCGTCACTTCCGGCGGTCTGATCACCACCATCGCGGGCAATGGAAATTTCCTTCCAATATCCGGCGACGGCGGGCCGGCAATTTCGGCGACAGTTGCGCCGTACCGAATCTCGGTGGATAGCACGGGCTCGGTTTACATCTCTGATTCGATCAACGATCGCGTTCGCAAGCTCACGCCCAATGCCGTAAGCGTCACCGGCATGAGCATTGTTCGCGGGAACAATCAAAGTGGAAATACGGGAGCGGCGTTGGCAGCCCAGCTGGTTGTGAAAGTTGTCGATAGCAGCGGGGCGGCAGTACCGGGCGTGATCGTCACCTTCACAGCGAATCCGGCGGGATCGGCGACAGTGAGTCCATCGCCCGCCATTACGTTGAACGACGGGACCGCTAGCGCAACGGCAACGCTCGGCACAACTGCAGGGGCGGTGACTGTGACGGCGTCAGCTGCCGGGCTTTCGGGTGTCGCGACGTTCTCTCTCACGGCGATATCTCCCACGGCGCCGAGCATCTCGGCGGGAGGAGTGGCAAGTGCAGGTTTGAGTAGTCCGCCGGTTCAAGCGCTCGCGCCGAATGCGATTGCGACTATCTTCGGTTCTCAATTCGCGCCGGACGGAACGGCTCGGCAGGCCGGTCCGGACGATCTTGTAAATGGAAACGTCCCTACCAATCTGGCCGGCGTTTGCGTGGGGTTTGCAGGTAACCCGCTTGGAGCTGTGCGCGCTCCGATCTTCGCGGTCTATCCCGGGCAAATCAATTTCCAAGTGCCTTCGCTTCCAGCCGGCAGCTCGACAATCTTGGTGACCACAAACTGTGACACACCCCAAGCCCAGAAGAGCAACGCCGTACCGGTAACCTTACAAGCCACTGCGCCCGAGTTCTTTTATTTCCAACACAACGGGAGCGGCCATAATCCAATCGCCGCTATCAATGCTGTTACTGGGACGTTCGTTGGCGCCGCCGGCTTGTTGTCGGGAGTTTCGCTCACACCAGCCAAGCCCGGCGATGTCCTTACGCTGTTCGGCACCGGCTTTGGCGCGACCAATCCGGCTTTCGACCCTGGCGTATTGCCGAGCGTGGCGGCACAGGTGACGGCTCCTGGGTCGATCTCATTTGGCGGAGTGACCTTGGATCCATCCGACATTCTGTACACCGGTGTTTCACAAAATGCGGGACTGTATCAAGTGAACTTGCGAGTTCCGGATGGCGTGACGAACGGCGATCAATCGCTCGTAGTCACGGTGGGCGGCGAATCGTCACCGGCCGGCGGCTTCATCACCGTGAGCAGCCAGTAAAGCATCAGCCATTCAGGCATGGGCGTAGAAGTCGTGAATTTTGGCCTGCTGCATGCGTTCTTCACGGTGGAGGAAGGTCTCGATTTCAGCATTCGAAAAAACGAACCCATCGTCGGCAGGATTGTATGGGGCGGGCTCGGATGAACGGTGTTGGTGTTTGTGCATCTTCAAAATCTTGGCGGCGTTATCGAGCTGGCGCTCTTCGTTGGCGCGACGTTCGGCCTGGATCTGGCGGAGCTGAGCGAGGGTGCGCTCGAACTGGCGGGCAAGGCGCTGGCTGTTAATGCTGATGTTGGCGAAGGCACGCATGTGTTCACGAAATGCCGAGGCCATGGCCAGGGCGGATTCGGCCTCCGGATGGTTAGCGCGGATGCGGTCTTCCATTTCAATGATGCCGAGCGAGAAGAGGTTGGTCTCGACAGTGGCGGCGCGGTTCATGCGCCAAGAGGTATCGATGAGGGACTGGACGAGCTGGGTTTCGATGGCGCCATTAGGTTTGCATTCGTCGAGCAAGGACTGGGAGTGGCGCTCATAAGCGGAGTGATCCTCGGTGGGCAGGACGACGGTTTGGCCTGTCAGGCCGTGGCGGAGCGCGTTGAGTGAGGAGCGCTGTTTACCGGCTTCGGTGCGGGGGCCGGTGGACTTCTGCGCATTGGCTTTATTCACGGCGGCGCGGTTGATGGCGGCAGGATCGGCGGCGCGGTCGAGGCCATTAGGACTGGTTGATTTCGTAATAGGATTCACAACTCTGGAATAACATGCGTAGACAGGGCGAAGCGCGGAGGAATTTGGGAAGTTGCTGAAGGAGAACGGAGGAAAGGACATGGTGGCGGTGTGACTCGCCAGGGCCTTTCTTAGAAATGAGATTTTGTGAGAGGGTCGTCAGTGGGAGTCCGAAAATGGTTGGACCGTGATATGGGTTTGCGGACTGGACGGCCATGTGGATGGGCGGACCGGAGCGCGTTTCTCGGGAGTTGCTGAACGCATACGAGCGCGGATTGGGTGAAACACTACGGCGTTACACGCGAACGATCCTGACTGGGTCGGACTATAGCCGAACGAATAGCCCTGGAGTCGGCTCGCAATTCGTCCTTGCTCTGGCCTGGAATTTTCATGTGCTGTCTCGCTAACCTTCGTCAGGTGGATTGGCGTCGGCGAGGGAGTCCCTTTGCCGAGGCCTCGGAGCCAGGTGGTTCACGGAACGGTTCCACAGAAATGCGCTCGTAACACACGTCCAGCACGGTCAGATATTCTGTACCGCGCGGCGCTTGGAGAACTACGCTGTCGCCCGCTGCCGACTTCATCAACGCGCGCCCCAGAGGCGACACCCAACTGATGTGGTTGCGGTTGAGATCGACCTCGTCGGTGCCCACGATGCTCACCACTCGCTCCGCTCCCGCGCCATTGGCATAGCGCACGGTCGCTCCGAAGAATGCCCTCGTCGCCGCTTGCCCCGCTCTCGGAGTTTCCGGGTCCACCACTTCCGCGGCTTCGATTCGCTTCGTGAGAAAGCGAATCCGCCCATCGATCTGCCGCAGCCGCCGCTTGCCGTACTGATAGTCGGCGTTTTCACTGCGATCGCCGTTACTAGCAGCCCACGCCACCACCTCCGTCACGGCGGGGCGTTCCCTGGTGAGCAGAAACCGGTGCTCATCTTTGAGGCGCTGTAGCCCGCTCGGCGTTATGTAGTTCTTGAATCGTGTCGCGGGCTCGTCCTCTTGTGGTTTTCTCGTAAACCCTTTTCGCATCTCGTAGTCCTTCCAGCGCGAATCCAGTGGGTGCCACAACGCTCTCAGGAAATGGACAGTGCCATGCGTCATACGTTGTCGGATCGATTCTGCCCTAAAATTGGTAGTGTCTCAGTTTGAATTTCTGAGCGCAGCCCGTCGGGCAAGTCGCGCGATTAAGCAGGAACGTACGTCAACCGAATCAAGTCATCGGCGATTAAATCGCTGGCCACCAGGTGGAGTGGCGGCCGGGGGCCGGCGAAGAATGGCTTGCCACCACCAAGCACGACGGGGCGGAGATAGAGTCGATACTCATCGATAAGACCGGCCTCGGTCAGGCTTTGCGCCAGGACTGGTCCGCCAACTTGAATCTCGCCAGCCAGCTCAGCCTTCAGCCTGCGTATCACCGTCTCGAAGTCATCCGCGACAAGCGTGGCGTTGGGGCCAACTGACTTGAGCGAACGCGACACGACCCACTTCGGCTGGCTCCGCCACGCTACCGCGAAGTCGCGATCCTCCGCGTCCCAATCAGGAAGATCTTCGTCCCAATAACGCATGATCTCGTACATGCGGCGACCGTAGATGACGCCCGTCAGGCCACGCACCAGCTCGATGAAGTGACGGAAGGCCGCGGGCACAGGCGGCCCAAGCTTCGTGTGGTCGACGTAGCCATCCAGGGACTGGCTCAATCCGTAGACAAGTTTTGCCATGCCGCAGATCTCCCTCCCACGTTCTTCAGAATAGCTTGAGCCGACGTCGCGCGGAGGTGAGGTTGAACACTATCTGCGCGCCGAGACACTACCTAAAATTGGCGCTTAGGCACCAAAAGAGCTTGCCGGCCACGCGCAAATTTCCTGTGAATGATCTCCGTCTCCCCGCGACTGGATCTTCGCACGCAGGAAGCCGTGAAAGAATCCACCCCTTGCTTTGAATTAGAAATTGTGGACTACTCGTGGCTCTTCGCATCGGGGTCAGGGGCCGGGGTTGGGATGCGTGGGAGCATCTCTGCGCGGGTGGCTGCGTTGTAGGCAAACCACGCTTCGATCATGGAACTCTGCATCACATCGGCCTTCTGCACGCGGTCATAGGTGTCCGCGTTGGAGTGGTGGGTACGGGTACCGTACTCCAACCCATCCTGCTGGAAACCGATGCCGTTCAGGCCGATCCACGAAAAGGCGGACGAGTCCGTGCCACCGGGGCTCGCGGTGGGTCTGAACTGATCCCCGCCAGAAACAGCAACCATATGCTGGTCCTTGATGGGCTCAATCCAGGACTTGAAGATGGCCGCCATCTGCGGACTGCCCCCCGCCGACACTCCGCGGAAGCGGCCGGAGCCGCCGTCGTCGTTGAAGTACACATCCAGCTTGTCGTACTCGGGAGTCTTCACCATGGTTGTGCGTTGAGCGAAGTGCTGCTGCACGTAAGCGGTTGAGCCGTAGACGCCCTCCTCTTCGCCGCCCCACAGGGCAACGCGAACCGTACGCGCCATTGGTTTGATCAACCCAGCCTTGTGCAGCGTAGCCAAAATGCGCACCGCCTCCATCGCCACTGAGGATCCCGTGCCGTTATCCGTGGCGCCGGTGCCGCCCTGCCAGCTGTCAAAGTGACCGCCGAGCATGACGACTTCCTCCGGTTTGGTGGTGCCCGGAATCTCGCCGATGACATTGAATGCGTTCTGGTCTTCCTTCTGATAATCGACAGCGATATCGAAGTTCAGCTTCGGCGTGATACCGTGCTGCACCAGGCGGACGAGGCGGTTATACTGCTCTGCCCCAATGGCGACGATCGGAGGCGGAATTGGATCCTTGGGATTCTCCGACCCCCCATACGTGGAAAAGATCGTACCGCCGTCTCCGTTGTAACCCGGCGTGATGGAAATGGCCACACCCTCTTCCTTCAGGAAAGCGTTGACCTCGTTGCGCAGGACCCCGTTCTTCGCGTTGGCCAGGGCAAGCGACGTCGGCGTGTACTCCCACTCGCCTTCACCCGGGCGCCCCCGCCTGCTGGGGTCGCGATTCTCTGCAGCGCCGGCTGCTGCTCCGCCGCCCGCCGCCACCACCACCCCCGCGCACGCCTCCACGTGCCAGAATTTCCTCATCCGTCGGAGAGGGCTGCGCGTCCGCCCGCGTGTGGAGCGTGAGCGGAGCCGGGTCAAACATCAGCAGCGCCTTGCCCTTCAGCTTGCCATGGTATTTGGCGAAATCTGCTTTGGAGTGAATGGGCGCCCACACCGGCTCGACGGTGATCGGGCCGTTCGTCCCAGGCGTCCACGCCAGCGGGAACCCGGTAAAAGCAGCATAGACCGGCGTCTCCATCGCGGCGTAGAAATGCTTGATCTGCCACCCATAGCCGAAGGGCCACTTCTCCAGGTGGACGTTCTTAAGTCCCCACTCCTGCATCTGCTTCATAGCCCATTCGGCGGCGAGCTTGTGATTGCGGCTATTGGTGACGCGCGGACCATACACCTCGGACATCCAAAAGAGATTTTCCATCACTTGCGAGTGCTGGAAAGCCTCGGTCTTGATCTGGGCCAGGGCGTCCAGATCGACTTTGTCGCCTCCTGGTGCCTGCGCGAAGGAAGCCGGGATGAGTAAGAGGGCCGTGACCATCGGGGCAGCCTGCCTGAAGCGGAGTAGATTCATGGAGATTCTCGCTTTCTCCGGTACTTGGCCTCCCCTAAATGGCGTGCGAGGGAGCGTGCCCGGATTAGGAACAAGAAATCATTTTCGCACGCTAATTGCCCAAGTCCGCTTCTGGGAGTTCACCTGCTAAACGGCGTAGCGTTCACCGTCGCCACTGGGTGGATCGTCGGCAAACCGTACGGAGGGTAAGGCTGCAACCTGTCGCGCCAGACCGTTCTCGGAATTGCGCGTCATTCGGACTAAGCCGCTGTCGCCGGCCGGACGCTGCGCGTGCCCCGCAGAGTTCTATAAATTAAGGCAAGGCCATGAAGAAGCAAGCCCGCAAGCCCGCCGGTGCAGTCTCCGGAAAGTTTGTCACCGAGATGTTCTCGTACGAGGGTGGACGGCAGGTCACGGTGTACGTTCCACCGGATCCGCCCGAAGCGATTATCTTCGCCGGTGACGGTCAGCGAATCTCGAAGTGGGGCCGGATGCTCGAGAAGGCCGACGTGCCGTCCACGATGATCGTCGGTGCACATGGGCTGACCGACGAGATGCTGCGGCTCCAGGAGTACTCACCGGGCTTTGCGCCTGAGCGCTTTGCTGCACACGATCAGTTCTTCGTCGAGGACGTTCGCAGATGGACGGAGTTGCGGTTTGGTGTGGCGCTGCCCCCTGAACGTACCGCAGTGTTCGGCGCCTCGGCGGGTGGAGAGCTGGCCCTCGCGCTTGGGCTTCGGCATCCAGACGTCTACGGTGCGGTCTTTTGCGCCTCGCCGGGCGGCGGCTACAAGCCGCCTGGAGTTATGCCGAGTCCGCTTCCGCGCACATACCTTGTCGCTGGCACACAGGAGCCGTTCTTCCTGCAGAACGCAAGGAGGTGGGCGGACGCACTGCGCAGTGCACATGCGGATGTCGTCATGTATGAGCGAGATGGGTCGCACGGTGGCGCGTTCTGGCAAGAAGAATTCCCGCTGATGGTGGCGTGGGCATTTAGACGATGAAGCATCTCGGTATCGCGTCGGCGGTCTGAGCCAACGACTCGTGATCTTCGATAGACGAGTAGACAATTGTGCCTGAAGTTCGAGGTTCGTCCATTGGTTTCACCTAGAACCGTGACCGCTGCGCCCGCCGACTAAACTGTTCTGACCGGAGGGTCGGCAAATCGTACAGAGGCGGCGCTGCAGACGCTCGCACCAGACCATTCTCCGTGTGGCGCGTAACGCAGGCGGAACTGCGCTGCGGGATCACCTCCTTTGACAAGCGACTGCGAAGGACGGATAATCGCATGGTCCATTCGGATAGGCCATGTTATGGGCAAGTCTCTCCGTCATCCGATCTACCTAGGTTCTTAGGTTCAGGAGGAACACTATGAAAAACACTGCACTGAAAGTTTTGGTTACGGCGGCAGTTCTGATTCCTGTGGCGGTCTACGCCCAGCCCAGGCCGGGAAACCCGACGGCCGCTACCGTCATCACCAAAGCTGAGATCGACAAGATCAGCGCCACGGAACAATCTCAGCGGGTCCGTGACGAGAATGCCAAGGTTGTCGATATTGGCGACGGCTGGAGCATGGAGTTGGGCATCATTCATCGCGCCTCCACTCGGAACCCGCCGCCCGCGCCTGCCGCCGGGGCGGGCAAAGCAGCGGCCCAAACCATCCCGTGTGGAGAACAAATGGCAAATCCGCCGGCGGATGCAATTCCGGGCGCGATTACGCATGATAATCAGACCGAAGGCTATTACATCGTCTCCGGCGGCGGCACGGCGTTCATTGATGGCCATGTCGTCAATGGCCGGCACAGCACGGCCAACCCCGACGGCGGACCGAACGGTCCGGGCTGCGGCGGCTTGGCGGTTGGCTCACGCAAAGTCGAGTTGAAGGTCGGTGACGTGCTGATCGTTCCGCCGGGCGTAATACATGGCTGGGCCGATATTCCCGATCATGTGGACTATCTCAGCTTCCGTCCGTCGCATGGCGTGATGAAGAACGGCTGGGTGAACCCCACCATCGCCTCGAAGTAACGCTTTCAACGTTCTGTCGGAGGGCCCACAGTGCGCCGGTGGCCGAACTCGGCCTAGCGCTGTCGAGGTGAAGTGATCTTTGGAACGCCTAGGATCATTCCACGCCGATACGGGCGTCGCGTAATCGGGATCGTCGAAAAGTACTGTCCGGTTAGTGCGTTATTCAAAAAGTAAAACCTGCACGGACGAAGGAAACGAGCCGGTGACCACCCGCTCCCGTAACCTCCGTGCCCTAATGTAGGTTAAAAGTTGAGCGAGCAGCTTCAGGCGGCGAGGCCAAGAAGCGCGCCGCTGGAATAAGCTCCTGAATCCACGGGCACATGCAGATGGTTACGATTTCCGCCGATGTTCCGTAGAGCCCGTTCCATGGGGCGTGCCAAATCAATGAACCAAGGGAGTTACGAAGAGAGATGGACTATATGGTAAGGGAATCGGCCAAAGTATTGAGCCCTCTGCGTCGGTTCCCGCTTTCCTCACTTGCTGGCCTTGTTTCAATTGCGAGCTTACTCGCCTTCGTTGGCTGTGGCGATTTCCTCGCCAGCCGTGACAACGACATTCGGGAATCAAATCAGGCCATCGAGAAGGCGCGCGACGATAACCAGCGCGCGAAAGCCTATTCTTCGCGCGGCGTCGCATATTCGGAAAAAGCCCGCTACAGCCGGATCACTAAGCGGGTTTCCAACGCCGAATACGAGCGCTTGTTTGCCTTTGCAATCAAGGATCACAACCAAGCTGTCGCGCTCAATCCGGGCAATGCCGAAGTCTACTTCAATCGTGGACAGGCATACTACGATCGAGGCGCAGGGGACTTGGTCGAGAGCAAAGACGGCAAATCGTGGTTTGACGCGGCCGCCGCGAACTTTGAGAAGGTCATCGAAAAGGACCCTAAGAATTCCCGGGCGTTTGACATGCTTGGCCTGACGTATGAGCAGAATAGCCAGCCCGACAAAGCCATCCAAGCTTATACGAGAGAAATGGCTCTTGATCGTCGTCTGGGCAAGTCAAGGCTGGCCACCGCGTATTGCTACATCGGATTCCAACATCAACAACAACAGGAGCTTGGTGCCGCAGCGGCCGCTTACCAGAAGTCGACCGAATTCGGTATAGCAGACGACAAATCTTGCCCATATGATCCCTTCGGGAATTCAATCGCCATCTTCACGACCGAGACCCACGAATATGACAAGGCTTGGGAGATGGTCCATCGGGCGCTGAAGATGGGCCGGGTCGTCGCACCCGAATTGCTCGTGCGACTGCAGAAAGAATCGGGCCGTATGTATTAAAATGACACGATTGTGGGTCCGGTCGGTAGGCTGGATTTCGAGTGGATCGTCAGCGATACGTATCAAGGCTTGTGGGGATGAAGTTTGGGCGGCGACCTTCCTACGAGTAGCGCGTCATTCATCGTCTTTGCCATCGGCGGCGTGGGACGAAGCATAGCGTACGGCCGCACATTTAAGCCCAAAATAAAAGAAATAGTCCGATCTTCCGGTTGCATCTCTCGTACTGGAGCAAAGCGCCAAGGCAGCCGTCTGTACACACATACGCGACGCTCGCTAAAGCACTCTGGGAGAGGATTAGATGGCAAAACCAGCAACAGCAAATGACCATTCGACGAACGTGACTAGCAAACCGCCGAGTGAGATCCAGACCCTTATCGAGAATCACATCAACGGTTTCAACACGCATAATGCCGAGCTTTTCCTCGGTGTTTTTGGGGACAGCGCCATCATCATTGATGGCATCGCACCCTATCGCTGGTTGAACCCAAATGCTGCGGCCAATTGGCTTGCTGACGTGGAGAAGTGGCGTGAAAACCTCGGGGTTTCGCAGGAGCATCTGTCGTATGAGATGGGGTTCTGGAACGTGGAGGGCTCCTTTGCGTACGCTGTCATAGCGGGGACTCTTAGCGTAACAATTAAGGGCCAAACCGTCGCCCGGACCGGCACGCTCGCGTATACATTTTCAAAGCATGGCCAGGAGTGGAAGATAGATGCGCAGGCATGGGGGCGCACCTCGTAGAGCGTACTACCGTTTGGTTCACCAAGTGCCTCGAAGAAAACGCGCATCGAGCACGAAGCCGAGCAACGTAGCGGTTGTTTTACCGGGATGGAGGGTCAGTTACGACCCGAGTACGAGAGCGTCAATCGACCGCCTCTCCCCGGACTGTCCGTAAGACCCAGAACGATGGTCTCAACGACCACGAAGCATTCGATGACGTGCAGGACGGGTATGTCATCACTCCGCTGTCGCAATGGCGCAAATCGCGGAACGTAACGCCGGTGATCGATTCGAAAGTGTCGTCGCAACTATAGGGCAATGCGCTCATTGTGATGTCTTGCTTTCAAACTTTCCGGTTGTGTTGTCGGAAACTCGGAGAAAAGCGCCCGGGCAGCAGCCGCTCAACAGCACCCGCTCACGAGTGACGCTGCGCGAGATTTCCGCCCATCGCACTTCGGTAATGCGGAAGCGCCAGTTGGAAGCTAGTTCGGCCGGAATTGAAAAACGGGCCTGGAGACCGGAGATTACAAAGAACGCGATCAGAAAAGGGGGCGCGCGAGCTCCATCTTCCAGAGAACGATCTCGCCGGGCGTGGACTGCCGTTGCGAAATTGACGGCGAGAGCGATTCCGACGCTCAAGTAAGTGACCAGAAACACCTGGTGTTTGCGACTTCGGATGGCGCGCTCTTCGGGTGATCGGACCAGGCGATTCGATCTTCGGTTGGAGCCTATGCGGGGCCGGGTATCTTCCGATTCCAGCGTGCGACGATAGTGCCGCCGGAAACCGGTCGTCCAGGTGATTATGAAAAGCCCGACGGCGGCTGCAAGCATTCGGAGGGAATGGGCGCCGAGGGAAGCGAAGAGGCCGTGCGCGTCCGGAAAGAACGGATCGTACAGGCCGGTGAACCAGACCAGACGGGCGGAAACAGCCATAGCCAGAGCTGGTGCGATTCGGCGGCGTGTCTGAGGAGCTGTGTAAATCGGATAGATCAGAATAGACAGGATCACTAGGCCGAACTCTCTGCACTTCCGGTTAACAACCGGACCGTCCGAAGTTGCGCAATGTGGCCAGTAATGTGGGAAAGCGCTCTCAGTTTGCCGCTATTGCCCGTCGGTTTGCCCGAACCGCACACTCCAGGCCCACTCTCTCAGTGTCTCCACCAAGCGGTGCGCGTTTGGTTAACTTAGTCAATGAGGGCTGATTCAAATCGATCAGCAATGGATTTCGCCAAAGCCATGGTCGGAGCAAGGGGCCGGGCCGCTGGCTTAAGCAGGTAAGCCAAACTGAGGCCTTCGCGCGGATGAGCGGCCCTCAATTCCCCGGCGGCTGGTCGGTCTGGAAGTAATGGACCTGGCCTTCCTTCGATCGCGGCGTTATCGCCATGCGTATGCTTCGCCCGGTGTTGGGGCAGCTGGTGGCACGGTGCCAACGCTCCTCATTGGCATTGATCAGGTCGCCATATTCGCCATGGACTACCCCTTCACCGGAAATCAGCGCACAGACGTTGCCGTAAACATTGAGCCACACTTCCTGCATATTCTCGTGAAAATGACCCCAACTGGTGGAGGGTGGCAGCTCCGTGAGGTTATTCCCGATGTTCAAGTTGGAGGAGGTATGGCCATCATATAGGAAGCGCTCACCCCTACGATCCGACGCGCCATACTCGTCAACATTGAAGAACGGCACGTTGAATGAGTCATACCCGCCGGTCGAGGTAATCCTGACTTTGACATATTTGTAGCCGGGAACAGGCGTCGGCGTTTCGTTTTCCGGATAGGAAGGTACTTGCCCGGCCGGCGTTGTGCGGTAATACACAACCGGCTCCGTGCCAACGGTTTCCATGCAGTAGGACAGGCGCGGCGCCACGTTGAACACCCAGCCCTTAGGCAGGGTCTTGGACTCCTGACCGTCGATGGTGACCTTGAGCTGGCCGCTATAGACCCAGCCCCAGACGCGGTCGTCGGCGTAGAACATGCACTTGGTCTTGTCGCCCGGCGCCATCTGGACGTAGCGACCGTCGAAGTCGCGGTTCAGAAGCACCTTCTGTTCCCAGCGCGCCTGACCCTGATGCGCCTTGAGAATATCGGCGATATGCCAGATCGGCTTGTTGGGTCCGGTGTACGGCGTTTCCGGCGTCTTCTGCGCCGCCCAGACGATGCGGGTCGGACCACCTGCATCGCCACCAGCCTCAGACCACCAATTCGCCTGGGGTACCCGCGTGCCGCCTGCCGGTGCCGGGGCCGGGGCGGGCGCGGCTGCTTGGGACCAGGCGGGACCGCACGCCAGCGTCAGTCCAACCGCGATCAAAACCGTCTTCGTGGATTTCATAGTTCCTCCTCCATTATGTTTGTTCAGGACACCTTTCGTTACCCAAAACTTTCATTATGCAGTTCAGTCTGGGCCAATTCCTTTATCTGGTTATCTGGACCAGATTTATTATCCTCCAAAGGCTTACGTGTCTTAATGGTGAAAATAAATCATCACTAGCTTTCCCTGGAGTCTCTGACGGCTAAGGCCTGCGCTGAGTTTGTTGGCCTCGCGCCCGAGTATTATCGGGTCGCGCCACCTGCGTCTCCGGGCGAGTCGTCGGCAACACGTACCGAGATCGTCGTCCCGGAAGGTCCCCAGAGACCTACGGTACGAGTAGCGCGTGATCCGCCCTCAATCGAGGGCCAGCAAGCGCGACATAGATTCCAATTCCGACCAGCCGACCATGAGCGCATCCACAGACACGACTTCTTCCGCCAGCGTCTACACAACCCTCCGTTCTGGGAACGCTTGTGGTGGGCAGTCGGCATCCAGTCCGTCCTCTGCTTCATAGTCGCGTACATCGTCTACGACCATCAGCCGCGGGTCGGCGCATCGGCCGAAGCACTGGCAGACTTCTACGACGGCGATCGCATGCGGATTCTGATCGCGGCCGCATTTTACGGCTTGGCTGTCCTCAATCCCATGTGGTTCGAGGGAGCGCTCAAGGACGCCCTGGCGGATGCGGGACAAGACGGTTGGCGCGGGGCGGCGACGGCCTCCAGTGCCGCCCTCGGGGCGCTTTTCCTCTTGCTCATCGCGGTGGTCGCAGCCCTCGCGTACTCCATCGCCGGCTCGGGAAATCACATGCTCAAACATCACCCTTAAGGCGAGAGTAGCTTCCGGACTGCTGGCACCGCAGCTACTTTTCCTTTGCTACGTTCAGCGACCCGGATGGCAACACCTGGCTGTTCCAGGAGATCACAACGCGTCTGCCCGGACGTGGACTCAGCAATTTGGACGTCTCGACGCTGACAGACCTTTTACTTGAGACGGAGCAGCATCATGGCGAGTACGAACCAACCGCCCCGAAGCACCATCGGTCGAGGTGGTACGCCGCATACATTGTCGCGCGACAGGACGGGAAGACGCCCGAAGAAGCCGCCAAACTAGCCAAGCTGCACATAGAAGGCGCTCAGTGAGAGCCACTGTGAACGAATAAGACGTAATCGTCATTGGCGACAGAGCCTCGAATGTAACTTAGGAGTTCGACGTGAATACGGTCCTACGTTGACCAGGTCACATTGCCAGACAATAGCGAGCTCGGCCCGCCGTGGAACGATTCTCTAGAGCTGTTTCGCCGCCCGGCGACGCTGGCGCAGGCGGCCCGGCTCCGGGGGGCTCAACACCGACGGCGACTTCGAACGATCTCTCGTGAGGCGCCTGGTCAAGTCGCTTCCCGACGCCTGAACTCAGCGTCGGAACCAGAAACTAGACAGATCCTGCGTGCTGCGATCTACTAGTTCATCTCCGCGGGTCCGCTGTCCGTCGACAACCGGACCGCCCCGATCAGGACCGAGAAAGGCCGTTGTCGTCATTAACTCCCGAATCGCCTGTCCGGAGAATGGCCGCTGGTGAGCGCGAGGCGCAATGTACTCTCCGAGTTGCCGTCACCCGTCCCCAACTTCCTGGAAGCCGATCTCGCGACAATTCGTTTACCTGGAAGCCCTAATCATAAAAGTAAGCGGAACCCCCTCGTGGCGCAGGGCAAACCGATCCTTTTTCTGTCGGGCCGCCCTCATCGCGAGGTATCCTTTCGCCGTCGCTGCTCGCTCTCCTTTATGATTTCGCTCAAATCCGCAACCGGCCGTATCTCAATCGGTCCAAGTCCATACTTAAAGCCTGGTTGCTGTGAGATAAGCTGAACGGCATGATTGAGGTCTCGCGCCTCAAGGATTTGAATGCCGCCGAGCTGTTCCTTGGTTTCCGCATAGGGGCCGTCGGTCGTCGCGACTTTGCCGTTTTTCCAGTACAGGGTCAACGCGGTCTCCGGAGGCTGAAGAGGTACTTCGGCAAGAAGATGTCCGTTGGCGCGCAGATGGTCATTGTACTCAAAGCATTCGTCGAGCATTGCGTGTCGCTCGTCCTCGGTCATCCCTTCGATTTTTCCTGGCTCGATGTATCCCAAACAGATGTATTTCATTGTTCTTCTCCTCGTGGTGTGAGCCAGCAGCACAGCCTTGCGCGCTGGATCGTTCATCCTATAGTCGTCGCGCACAGAAAAAATCGACAGCAGAGGCGAACTATTTTTATTTCAATTCCCCGAGCCGCCTCGCGAGAAAACGGCGCTCCGGTTCCTGCCGCGCCAGGGCGAGCGCCTTCTCATACGAAGCACGGGCCTCCGGAATCCGCGCTAATCTGCGACACAGATCCGCTCGGGCAGAGTGCGCGAGGTGATAGTGGGTGAGGTGCTCGCGCGCCAGCAAGTCATCGATAACACAAAGACCCTGCTCCGGACCTTCGCACATGGCAATGGCCACTGCGCGGTTAAGTTCGACAACCGGGGATGGCTGAATCCGAAGCAACCGGTCGTAGAGCAGGGTAATCTGGCGCCAGTCCGTGGATGCCGCGGAGGAACTCTCGGCGTGAACGGCCGCAATGGCCGCCTGCAGAGTGTAGGCACCGAAGCGGCGTGATCGAAGAGCGCTTTCGGTGAGCGAGATACCTTCGGCGATCTGATCCCGGTTCCACAACGACCGATCCTGCTGCTCCAGCAGGATCAAGTCTCCGTCGGGAGAGGTTCTGGCGGCGCGACGCGACTCCTGCAGCAGCATGAGCCCCAACAGGCCCATCACCTCGGGTTCCTGGAGCAGGTCGAGCAGGAGTCTCCCCAGACGGATCGCCTCGCGGCTGAGTTCGGCGCCTGTCGTTTCGGCCAAATACCCTTCGTTGAAAATCAGATACACGACCTGGAGGACAGCTCCCAACCGGGCCGATAATTCCTGGGAGACTGGCACCTGGTAAGGAATTGCCTTATCACGGATGACAGCCTTCGCGCGCACGATGCGTTGGGCGAGCGTTGCGAGCGTAACGAGAAATGCCCGGGCAATCTCCTCCGTCGTCAGGCCGCAGATTTCGCGTAGGGTGAGCGCAACCTGTCCTTCCGCAGGCAGAGTGGGATGGCAGCAGGTGAAGATCAGGCGGAGGCGATCGTCCTCAATCTCCTCCTCATCGAGGGGCGCTTCGTCGATGCGCGCCTCGATGTAGGCAGCAAGATCTCTCTGTGCTCCGTCGAAGCGCGCGCGCCGGCGCATCCCGTCGATGGCCTTGAAGCGTGCCGTTGAAATCAGCCAGGGACGCGGCTTGTCCGGAATGCCCGCCTGCGGCCAGGACTCCAGAGCAGCAGCGAACGCCTCGTGCATCGCCTCTTCGGCGAGATCCAGATCTCCGAGGAGGCGCACCAGCGTCGCCAGTACCCAGCCCGATTCCGATCGGTAAAGAGTCTCAATGGTCCTGCTGAGCTGTTCGGATACAGGCGGCATCCACGCCAAACTAGCAAACAGAGCGGCTCGACACAACTGCGCCCGAACCCCTTACTCACAATTCAGTGGCCCGCCACTGCGCTGATCGAGGGTGATTTGCATCGGCACAACAGGATATGTCCTCGTAAACGCTAGAGGTGATCAACAGTCAACTCGGCTACCTCGTGACGCCGCAGTCCACAAGCGAGCAGGAGGGCGAGCAGCGCACGGTCGCGTTTGCCCTTGATCCGCTCTCTGTCTGGGGCTTGCCAAAGTTATTGCCCCTGTTCGGCCGTCAGCCAGTTGCCTAAGCTGGCGCCCAGTTTCTTTACACCTTTGACGCGCCTGATTCCCGCGGCCAAATCGGCGCTGAGGAGGCCACACTCTGCCGCCTCGTATGCCAGGCGGCGAACCGCCCCAAGCCGGAGGTTGATTGTTCCTGGGGCAAATGGCGGGACTCGAGATGCATGCGTTAGAGAACAATCACAGTCTTGCTGAACGACAACCGTGGGTCGGAGCGGTACCAGTCCACGAATTCGTCAATGGCGTGGCCATACCCGCGCTCGGCATCGGGGCAGGTGAGATGGAAGTTCGAACGGATCAGGAGGAGTGACTGTCGCACACGACAGAGCCCAGCTCAGGGTAGCTTGTCGAAAAACAGATAAACGGCGGCAATCTGGCCGTACCGGGTAATGATGAAATCAGTCCCGGCGTAAGCTGGCGCCTCACCGGGGCGGCCCGATACCCATTGGACGCGCCCGCCATTGCCCAATTCCTCGGGCTCGGTAATCGGCTGGTATCGGAAGTCAGGATGAGTGCCCTTGATCGCGCCCGCGATGCGATCGATCTCGTCGCGGCCACGATAGACGCCCCCGTTGGGGTCGTAGAACACGCAATCTTCGGTGAAGATCTCGTTGATGGCCGCGCGTCGGCGCGCGGGGTCGTTTTCACCGAAGACGTCCTGAAGATTGCGGGTCAGCAAGGTCGATATGCTGTAGGACATGCTCAGCTCATGCGATTCTGGTCGGCTTTTGCAAGATGCAATTTTTCATCGGCTGGAAAGGTAGCGGGCGCGTGACCGAAAGTCACCTCCTTTCCGGACGGATTCCTTTGCACTTGGCCGTATAGCCCTAGCCGCGGATCTGGTTACCGGATTCCGAGTGTGTTGTCGGCAAACGGGAAGTTGAGATCCGTCGGCGAGCCTTGCCCGCTCAACTTCATGTTTGACCGTGACACCATCAGAATAATCGACTCCGCGATACGTTCCCTAATGGAACGGGCGATCAGACGGCAAGAGCCGCGCGGCGAGGGGAGCGAGGTCAGGCGGCGCTGCCCCACGAAGCCCCCGCCAGCGCTCGGTAGGAGCAGCGCCTTGTCAGGCCGCAGAGATTGCACTGATCGTAACGTAATATCCGTCCGGATCTCGGAGCGAGAACTCCCTGGTTTGAGTGTTCGGATTCACGTGTGGCTCCTCTTCGAGCCGAGTGACGAGAGAGCGTGCCCTTTGAAGCGCCAGATCGAAATCATCGACACGGAAGAACAACAGGAGCCCGTTGCCGGGTGTCCCGTGATCGGGGCTCATCAATGGGGGATGCCCGTGGGCGCCCCACTCGTGGAGGCAGAGCAAGACAGTTCCATCTGAATCGAGGATTTGCCCAAAGTAATCATGGGCAGGAAGGGTAGCCGGCTGACCGAACAGCGCCCGGTACCATATGAAGCTGCCCGGCACGTCGCCTACTCCTATGATCGTCCACGTGCGCTTCATCGGGTCCCCTTCTGCGGACTAATTCGTGTTTAGACCGACCTAGATACAACCGGTCATGGACGGCCTAAAAACGAAGCGTCGCCGACAACCCATTGTGTTTACACTCGCTTCTAGCATATTCCAGAACTTGCCGTACAGTTTTATGCTGATAGGCGGGTCAGGCTAAGCCTGCCATGCCTAGAGATAGATCCAATCAGACTGGCGAATCTTCAACCTCGCCGCGCTGCCTCGATGGCGGCGAGGTCGATCTTCTTCATCGTCATCATCGCCTCGAAGGCACGCTTTGCCTCACCGCCACCAGCCGCAAGCGCATCGGTTAGCGCGCGCGGGGTGATCTGCCAGGAGAGGCCCCAGCGGTCCTTGCACCAACCGCACGCGCTTTCCGTGCCGCCATTGCCGACGATCGCGTTCCAGTAACGGTCCGTCTCTTCCTGATTCTCCGTCGCGATCTGGAAGGAAAAGGCCTCGGTGTGCCTGAACGCCGGGCCGCCGTTGAGGCCGAGACAGGGAATGCCCAGGACGGTGAACTCCACCGTCAGCACATCGCCCTTCTTACCGCCCGGATAGTCACCGGGAGCCTCGTGAACAGCGGTTACTTTACTATCCGGAAAGGTGACGGCGTAGAAGCGCGCCGCCTCATGCGCGTCTCTGTCGAACCAGAGGCAGATCGTGTTCTTTGGCTTCATGTTCGTGTGCTCCTTGTGCTCGATCAGGGCGACGGCCGCGGTCTTTGCGTCGGTCCGTATCAGTGACCCACCAGTTCATCTGCTGATCTGCTGCGGCCGACGTCTCAAATTGGTCGCCACCCGTCCTACCTTTCTGCATCATATCGCTGGCATGGATCGACTTCGAGATCCGAAGCTATGACAGGCCAATTTCCGAATGATCCCGATTCAGGTTCCTCCTAGTGGTAGATCACGCAAATCGGCGTTGCCTTTACCGATCATGCCAGGATAGTCGGCAAGCCTGAAGCAATCCACATGAGCGAGAAATCGTTCCGCTGATATGGCCGGATGCCGTGAATATCTGCCATCGAATCGATTCCAGTTACTCGACCGGATTAGCTGCAGCGGCCCAAACGCGTGTTAGACTCAGCCGCATGACCGTCCTGGACTGGCTGCTCGATTCGGACCCCGCCATCCGCTGGCAGGTGTTGCGTGATCTTGTCCATGCGCCGGCTGAGGTTGTCGCGGCGGAGCGCGCGCGAGTGGCCGCCGAGGGCTGGGGCGCCAGACTGCTGGCGTTGCAGGGCGAAGACGGTCAGTGGGCCGAAGGTGCGTGCTTCCCGGCGCGTAGCTTCAACTGGCGCGATGAGAACCAGGGCCAGCCCTGGACCGCCACGCTGCCAACACTCCAACTGCTGGGTGATTTCGGCGTCGACCCGTGCTCTGAGCGGGTACGCCGGGCGGTGGCGCTGGTCAGAGATCGCTGCCGTTGGGAGCACGCCGGGCAGCCGTTCTTCAGCGGCGAGGTCGAGCCGTGCATCAACGGCAGGACCGTCTCATTGGGCATCTATTTTGATCAAGATGTGGAGGCGGTGGTCGTCCGCCTGCTGGGTGAGCAGCTCGAGGACGGCGGGTGGAACTGCGAGGCCGAGAATGGTTCGGTCCGCTCGTCGTTCGCGACCACGATCAATGTTCTGGAAGGACTCATGGCGTACGAGCGCGCAACCGGTGGCTCTGCGAAATCCATTGCGGCTCGGCGCCGGGGTGAGGAGTACCTTCTGGAGCGAAAGCTGGTCCGACGTAAGAGTACCGGCGAAGTCGTTAACCCAGCCTGGCTACAATTCTCGTTTCCAACCCGCTGGCACTACGACGTGCTCCGTGCCCTTGAATACTTCAGCTCGGTCGGGGATGCGCCGGACTCGCGGATGGACGAAGCGATTGATTTGCTCCGATCCAGACAGCAGCCCAACGATACCTGGCTACTTGAGAACACGCATCCCGGCAAGGTCCACTTTGCGCTCGAGGACGGTGACAGTCGGCCCAGCCGGTGGAACACGCTGCGAGCACTGCGTGTCCTCAGCTGGTACGAGCGGTCCCCTACCTGAGGCGCGCTCGCGCGTCGCACCCAGACTGCGTCTCGTCCAAGAGAAGAATGGACCGGCGCAACGGTGCAGTTAGGCCAGCCCCACCTGGACGCATAGTCGTTCGAGGAGTCAGCGCAGGATTACTCCTCACAAGTCGGCGAGCATCCGCCGACTTCCCGAATTCGCCGCTGTAGGCTCTGCCGCGACCGCGCGTCAACGCCCACCCGTAGCCAGCGCGGTAAACTATCATCTTCCGGTAAAACAGTGCCGCTCCCTCCAGGTACGCAAATAGGCCAATACGAGATCATGGACCTGCTCGGCGCGGGCGGGATGGGCGAGGTCTATCGCGCCAGGCACATGCGCCTCGACCGGATCATCGCAATCAAGGTTTTGCCGGCTGAGAAAGTAAGCGACCCGGAACGCAAGCTCAGGTTTATCCGGGAGGCCCAGACCGCCTCCGGTCTGAATCATCCCAACATCATTACCATCCATGACATTGTTTCCGAGCAGGACAGCGACTGTATCATCATGGAGTACGTTTCTGGCACGCCGCTCAACCAACTAATCACCGGCCGAAGCTTGCAGCTTAGCGAAACGCTGCACTACTCGATGCAAATCGCCGACGCCCTCGCCGCGGCTCACGCGGCTGGAATTGTTCACCGCGACCTGAAGCCCGCCAATGTCATGGTTACCGGACCCGAGAGTGGTCACCCCGGTATCGTAAAGGTACTCGACTTCGGGCTGGCCAAATTAGCCAACCACAGCGAAGCCGCGAGCGAAAAGGATGCCACACGGACGATGTGGGCCGGCGCTCCCAAAACCGCGGAAGGAACGATTCTGGGGACGATCTCCTATATGTCGCCCGAACAGGCCGAGGGAAAGCAGGTTGACCACCGGTCGGATATTTTCAGCTTCGGAGCGGTTCTCTACGAGATGGTCACCGGGCGGCGAGCGTTCGATGGGGATTCGAAATTGTCTACCCTAACGACCATCCTGCGCGATGAACCACCGTCTGTGAGCGGGCTGGTGCCGACCGTGCCCAGGGACCTGGAGAGGATCATTGCGCGCTGCCTGCGTAAAGATCCGGAGCGCCGTTTTCAGCACATGGACGACCTGAAAGTGGCGTTGCGCGAATTGAAAGACGATTCGGATTCCGGCACGCTTTTCGTAACCCCGCCTGTACGGCGCAAGCGTAAGTGGCGTGCGATTTGGGTCACCGCGCTAGTGATTCTGGTGGCCGCAGTGGCGGCGGGTTGGATGGTCCTGACCCGCAACAAAGCGCCGCAGCTGCCGATGAGCGCGGCTCCTCTTACTACATATCCAGGAAGTGAACTTCAGCCGAGCTTTTCGCCGGAGGGCAACCAGGTGGCGTTTTCCTGGAACGGCGAAAAGCAGGACAACTACGACATCTATATCAAACTCATTGGCGCTGGCACGCCTTTGCGTCTGACCAGCGATCCGGCGCCAGACTACTGCCCGGCCTGGTCTCCCGACGGTAAGTGGATTGCGTTCCTGCGTACGCTGGATGAAGAGAAAGCGGCTGTGATGTTGATTGGGGCTCTCGGCGGCACGGAGCGGAAACTGGCCGAGATTTATCGTCCGCCTGCCACGTTTGCACTTCCTCTCGGGCTCTTCTGGTCGGTAGATGGGAATTCACTGGCAATAGCGGACAAAGGCACACCAGACGAGCCTTTCGGTTTGTTCCTGCTCTCGGTCGAGAGTGGAGAAAAGCGGAGGCTCACGTCGCCGCCGGCAAACTCGCAAGGCGATGGCGGTCCCGCTTTTTCGCCGGATGGCCGAACTCTGGCATTCAGTCGATTTTCTGGCTCCGGTGCTGGAGATCTCCACCTGCTGGCCTTTTCTCGCGAGATGGCGCCAATCGGTCAACCGAAACGCATCACGTTTGACAACCGGCACACCCTCAATACAGCGTGGACTGCAGACGGCCGCGAGATTATCTTTTCGTCCAACCGAGCGGGAGGCAGCTTTAACTTATGGCGCATCGACGTCACAGGATCCGGGAAGCCCGCGCGGCTCGCATCGGTGGGCGAGGATGGCATCTATCCTTCGATCTCCCGGCAAGGGAATCGGCTGGCGTATACGCGGTCTTTTGTAGACACAAATATTTGGCGCCTCGAGTTACCTGGCCTGCAAAGCAAGCATAGTTCACCGGTTCCAAAGGGTGCTCCGTTCATCGCCTCAACACGCGCTGAGACGGCCGCACAGTTTTCTCCGGATGGCAAAAGGGTCGCTTTTGCATCCGATCAATCGGGAACCTATGAGATCTGGGCCTGTGACAGTAATGGTATGAATGTGGTGCAACTAACGTCCATCGGCGCCTATAGCGGAACCCCCCGCTGGTCTCCGGATAGCCAGCGCATCGTATTCGATTCAAATGTAGAAGGACAGTACGAGATCTATGTCGTGAGCGCCAATGGAGGCAAGCCAAGTCGATTGACCACCAACCTGGCGGATGATGCCGCGCCGAGCTGGTCGCGAGATGGGAACTGGATCTATTTCGGCTCGACCCGCAGCGGACGGTACGAGGTATGGAAAGTGCGGCCGGATGGAGGAGAAGCCGTCCAGGTCACCAGGAACGGCGGCTTTGTGCCGTTCGAGTCTCCGGACGGCAAATATCTGTACTACACGCGGTCTTATGTAACAAGCACGCTATGGAGGGTCCCTGTAGCGGGTGGCCAAGAGAGTCAGATACTTCCAGCCGTGGCGCAACGAGGCTACTCAGTAGTCAATGAAGGCATCTATTTCATCGCGCCTCCTGAGCATGGTCACAGTTCGATTCAGTTTTACCGGTTTGCGACTGGAAAGGCAAACATGATCGCTATTATCGAGAAACCAGTTTTTCTGGGTCTCAGCGTGTCACCTGATGAGCAATCGATCCTATACTCACAACACGATCAACAAGTCGCTGATCTGATGTTGGTCGATAATTTTCATTGACGGAAACTGGTGCGGGCACCGGAGAACAGCCTGCCGCTGTTCTGGCAATCGTTGGTTGTCCGTTGGTTGTCAAACAGCGTGGCTGGTAAAGTGGTAGGTGTTGACGCCGACCACTTCTGTCGATTCTCCGGAGACCATTCGCAAGCCGATGGTAGCGCTTGTTTCGCTGAGCGTCGTCGTCGCGCTCTTCCTGATCTGGCTGATCTACTTCAAGGGTAAGGTAGCCGCCCCGGATTGGGTGGGAGCGTTGCCAGCCGCCAACGCTTCCTTCAATTCTTTGAGCGCGCTGTGCCTGACTTTCGGCTATATCAACATCCGCCGCGGAAATCGTGTTGTACATAAACGCTTCATGTTGACGGCGACCGTATTTTCGGCGCTGTTCCTGATTTCGTACGTGACGTATCACTTCTACCATGGGGATACTCTGTTCCCTGGCCATGGATGGGTCCGACCTGTGTACTTCTTCATATTGATCAGCCACATCGGATTGTCGATGGTCGCACTGCCGCTGATCCTCGCCGCGCTCTGGTTTGGGCTGGGGAGTCAATTCCGCGTCCATCGGCGCATCGCCCGATGGACCTTTCCGATCTGGCTGTACGTTTCCGTCACGGGAGTCATCGTCTTCGCGTTTCTAAAATACTTTACAGCATAAGCTGCTGCCCGAACTCAACCGTCGCTAGCCTAACCGCCGCTCCTGCTTACTGTACCCTGGCGGTTCGTTCAAACTCCTGGGTGGAACACCAAAGATTCCTTTTAACGCTTTGCTGAAGGCGGCGTGGAATCGTATTCGGCCAGTCATGTCTTCAGTTCGACGCCGCTTTTCTCCTTGCACGTGGATGATCCGTAGCAGCACTTTTTTCAGCCACTTGCAGGCCCAAAATAAGAAGCAACGCTCCAACGGCCAGTCGAAGCCCCTGGATCCGAAGCTTCAGTAGAGCGTTTCCCAGCGCAAAGGTCAATCCGGCGAGAAGAGCGAAGCCCGCTCCGGCGCCGAGAAAAGTGGACCTGTCGGTCGCCAAAAATCCATCCATTTGTAAAATCAGAAAGTTCCACGACTAAAGAGCATGCGCTTGGATGGTGCTAAAGGCAGTCGACGGTGGCTGCTACGAGCAAGTAACATTCGGTTTCTTGTTCGTAACAGCTCGTTGCAATCCGGCTTTGCGAACGAACACAAGAGTCGGTTATCTCGTTGAACCTTCGAAGATTGGACGCAGACGGATTATTGTCGAACGACAGGGATAAAATCAGCTAACTAACCTATGTCTATGGCTCCCGGAACTCATTTGGGGCCCGACGAGATCCTTGCTCCGATCGGTACCGGCGGCATGGGCGAAGTCTATCGCGCCAAGGACACCAAGCGGTGCGCAACGTGGCGCTGAAAGTGTTGCCCGATTCCTTTGCCAGCGATCCGGAGCGGATGGCCCGGTTCCGGCGCGAGGCGGAGGTGCTGGCAGCGCTCAATCACGCCAAAGAGCGTGCACTGGTGATGGAGCTGGTGGAAGGCGAGAATCTCAAAGGACCTCTGCCGGTGGAGACGGCTCTCGCCTACGCAACGCAAATCGCAAAGGCGCTCGAAGCTGCCCGCGAGAAGGGCATCGTCCATCGGGATTTGAAGCCCGCCAATGTGAGGGTAACTCCGGAGGGTGTGGTAAAAGTGCTGGACTTCGGGCTAGCGAAGGCGGCGGAGGAACGGCCTTTCGATGCGCAGAATTCACCAACGATGACGATGTCGCCAACTCGCGCGGGGATGATCCTGGGAACGGCGGCCTATATGTCGCCTGAGCAGGCGCGGGGCAAAGCGGTGGACAAGCGCGCGGATATATGGGCGTTTGGCTGCGTGCTCTACGAGATGCTTACTATCAGAATCCGAACCGAAGCTGAAACTCCAGACGCCGGTTGCTTGAGTTACCCGAATACGCGCCCACGCCGCCGGCGATCTGATTGGACTGCCCGAATAAAGGCGAGTTGATGTCTCCGATGATCGGCCCTGGATTGACGTGGTTGAAAATGTTGCGAGCCGACACGGAAGCGGTGAGGCTGTAGCGCCGCTCGGACGAGCTGCCGGCGACTCCACTGCTCATATTGTCGAATCCTGAAATGCCCCCGCGCCCAGCAGGCCCCGCCGCCGGCGCGGCTGGAGCGGCCGCGGCCCCGGGGTTGGACGAATTGCGATTCGCGCGGTCCGGATTCTTAAGGCGCCCGAGCCCGAAGGTCCTGGCCAGGCGCAGATCCACACTGAACAGTCCCGGCCCTCTCCCGAAATCGCGAGGTAGGATTTTCTCGCCCGGTGACGGATTCGGATCGAGCAGCCCGTAGGGCGTCTGAATCAGACCCGGCTTGTTCGGATCGCTCGGAATAGCGGGACGCGCGCTGAGCAAGGTGTCGCCATATACATCCTGACTGGTAATGATGTCGAACGGCGCGCCCGATTGAACCACAATCAAGGGGCTGAATCGCAAATTCCAGGGCGCCGTAATGGTGCCACCGAGCGAGGCCCGATGCCGGACATCGGTGGCCGCAGGTCCGTATTCGCCGTTCATGTCATATTGATTCGCCGGATACGTGCCGATCCCGTCGGTGTTGCTCCAGACGTAGCTCAGCATGTAAAACCCGAACAGCGAGACGTTGCGCGTCACTCGCGAGTTGACATTGATCACCACCTGGTCTTGGTTGTAGAGTCCGCCGGATTCTTGCTCGTAGATGGGACCGCCTTGTCCATAGGGATAAACCCCACTGCCCGGCACACCGGTATAGGTTTCCGGCAAGGGCGCGTTTATATTCCGCGACAGCAATTGGTGTAGACCATGCGAGTTCGTGTAGGTCAGCGAGACGGTGGTGTTGCCCGGAATCTGCCTTTCGACACCGATCGCCGACTGGATCACGTATGGCGCTACGAGAAGCGGACTGACGGTATGAATCGCTTGCGTGGTGGCGAACTCCTGCAAGCTGCTGGGAGGCGGAATGGACGGAAAGAAATCGGGATCGCCGATCACAGACTGCTGTTGCGTGACTCCGTTGAAACGCTCCGCGACCAGGATGTTCTGCTCGTTGAACCGATAGTAGAAGATGCCGAAGCCGCCACGGAACACTGTCTTGGGACGGGCGCTCTTGGCGGTAGCGCCTGGCGCCCAGGCGAATCCTAAGCGGGGAGCAAAGTCCAATCGGCCATGAATGTTCAGTTGCGTCTCGTATCGTAAGCCGAGGCTGAGGGTCAGGTTGGGCTTGAGACGCCAGTCGTCGCCTACAAAAAGGCCAGTATCGGACTGGCCGACCAACACCAGTGGATTTCCCGTGTTTAGAGAGAACTGCGACGCTCCCCCGCCGAGCTGGCGGAGCTGCGCCGGCGAAAATCCCATCTGCTGGAAGATAAGCGTGCGTTGGTATTGCTGGATCGAAGTGATCGTTTGACAACCCGCGCTGGGAGCTTGGGGGTTGCAGACGATGCCCGGGACCACCGGCTGATTGTTCGGATTCAGGATCGGAGCGTAAGCACCGCCGAAGCTGAAAGTACCGTCGAAGTTCTGGGTCGATCTATCCTGAATCGACACGGCCCGCACACGAATCCCCAGCTTCCAGGTATGCGCTCCCCCGGCGATGGTCAGATAATTCTGAAATTCATAGTGGTGGTGAATGTATTGGTATGCCGAGTTGGCGGGCCCGCCGCCATTGAAGGCGTTTGAAACGATAATGGACGGGTCGGTATCGGATGAATTTTGATGCCAGTGTTGATGCAGGAATTGGAAGTGCGTCTCGTCCACTACCTTGGCGCTGAGCACGGCCGCTTCGGTCGCCTGGAAGGCGTGCTCCAGGTTGCTTTGGTCGTAGGCGCGCGACAGGAGGTTGAAGCCACCCGCACCGTTATCCAACGTCGCGTTCTCACTGATCGCGTAACGGAAAGTGAGCGTGTTGTTCGAGCCAAACTGATAGTCGAGCCGGGGGCTGACCCGCCAGCGTGTCTGTGGCGCGGAAAACACCGCTGTGAACGGATCGATCAAGGCCAGCGTCTTCGGGTCCAACGTGATCGCGCTGACCACCGCGCCATTGTCAATGTGGCGCCAGTCGGCGTCCAGGAAGAGCGATGCGTTCTTGGTCAAAGGACCGCCCACACTGCCTCCAAAGTCTTTCAGATCGAAGGGCGGCTTCTGCTGCGCGTAGGGATTCCGTGAGTTGAAAATATCGTTGCCGTAATTGAAAAAGACCTGTCCGCGGAACCTGTCCTTGCCGGGCTTGGTGAGGATTTCGGTGCGGCCGTATCCGATGGCATCGAATTCGGGCGCGAATGGATTTTGATTGACGCGGATCTCCCGAATGGCGTCCTTATTCGGCAATACCGCGTCGCCGGCGGTGAAGCCATCGATATAAACCTGGCCAGCATTGGCCGACCCGCGGAGGGGCCGGCCAGCGCTTGCAAATCCGCTTGCAGATCGTCTGGATCGTCCGACAGCGAGTCGAGCGCGTCGTCCTTCAATACGACGGCAGCGGCGTTCGCCGAGGGGTCCGTGCTGACCTGCGGGCCGACGCTGTCTTGTACCGTGACCTCCTGCTTTTCGAGAACTAGTCGCAGAGTAATATCCAGAGTCGCGATCCCGCCAGAGATCTCGACTGTGGCGGGCTGGGACTGCATGCCGGGAAACGAAGCCCTGACAATGTACTTGCCTGGAAGAAGTCCATCGACCAGATATGCGCCGTTGTCGCTCGTCATGACCAGCTTGTTCACGCCCGCATCGCTGGAAACGGTGACCTGTGCGCTGGGAATCGGAGCGCCCGAAGTATCCGCTACAATGCCTCGGACACCACCCGTTTGGCCGAAAGTAAGGCTCCCAAAACTCAGCCACAACAGGGTGACGAGGGCAATTATTCTTTTACGCATTCGACTATGGGCAGACGTACGCTAAGCTTCCCTTTGAAGATCCAATGAACAACCGTCTAACTAGAATCGCTGAGATGGGGACTGATGGTCAAATTGGCAGGCGTGACTTCAGGCACCGCCCGACTGCAGTCGCTTCTCGCGGGCAACGGCGAAGCAGCGGCCATCTGGCGATGTGGGAGTTCAGGCGACGCTGTTCAGTCTCCTGGCGTTGCTCCAGGTGGTTGTCGAAAGGGCCGCTTGGTAGGACGGAGCGTTGCGGATGACCTTGTTCGAACCGTTTGACATCCTGCGCCCGTCGAATCAGGAGAGTTATAGAAAGGAAAAAGAGACCGCTGGGTTATGGCGCGACTTGGAAATTTGGCTCCTCAAAAACACGGTTTTGCAAATTGTTCTCTCAACATTCCTTAATGTTTCTGGGGGCCCAGGGATGGATTCGAACGTCACGCAGGTCGGAGAAACAGCAAGCAGAATCTTAGTGATTAAGTGATGAGGCGAATGACGGCTTGGAATAAGGCGATTTGGCGGGCGAAGTCCCTTTTTTATATCAACTCGACAAAACGCGCGCCTCGGGGCGCCTCATCAAACGCGGCGACGCACTTCGAATCATTCCCAGGCTGGTGCAGGGCGGCAGTGCGGCTATAGCACAGAGCGCGGCCGCGAGCCCGCCGAACCGTCAAGTGGCGTATAGTAACGATCATGGCGAACAAGTTACTCCTAATGCTCGCTCTAATCCCGACGCTCGCCGCTCAAGAACCTCTGAACACCCACGCTCCAGTGCCTCTACAACCGCTCGCCCAGCAGGTGCGCCGACTAGAAACCGCGCTCAACTATCTCGGCCAGCCTTTGCTCACAGCTGATCAGAAGGAGATCAACAACGCTATCGCGGATGCCGACGATATCGCGGCCGTCAAACGGCTGGAGCGGACGCTCGACAAATACACGCTCGCCGTAGTCGAGATCAATCCGGAGAGCCGCGTGAGGGTGGAACAAGGACTTGCCAAGCCGGAGTTGGTGGAAGGCGGCACCCGGCTCTTTCTGGTAAAGGTCCTGAACCAGGCGGGTGTCACTGCTCCACTCCGCGTTACCAGCCCGAATAGCGGCGATGTCTACATCACTTCCAATGGCGCATCTGAACCCAGGCTACAGCTTTCCCCGCGCGACGCGCAGGAACGATGGGCGAGCATCTCAATGTACGATAAGCCGCCCATGGCCAGAAGGCTTTCCGGGCTCGGACTCGAGTATATGATTGTCGAAGTTTACAGTCGGGACGGTGGTCAACGTTCAGCTGTGATGCAGTTCGATACCGGCCAGACCAGCCAGGACCTTGGTTTTCGCAGTGAGATCATGGTTCTGTTCACGGCGCTGCCCGCGCACGCTGTCAAGCTGAGGATTCGTGACGAAAATGGTAAGCCTTCCACGGCCTCATTGTTGGTGAAGGATCGGTACCAGCGCATCTATCCGAATCCTTCCAAGCGCCTCGCGCCCGACTTCCCTTTCCAGCCGCAGGTATATCGCCTTGATGGTGAAACGCTGCGTTTGCCCGAGGGCTACTACACGGTCGCATCGACGGGCGGCCCGGAATATCTGACTCACACCAAGGAATTATCCCTCGACCTAAACGGCCCTAACGAACTTTCCGTTACTCTTGAGCGCTGGATCGATCCATCAAAGTTCGGATGGTACTCCGGTGACCATCATGTGCACGCCGCCGGCTGCTCGCACTACCAAAACCCAACTGAGGGCGTGTTGCCCAAAGACATGATGCGGCAGTTGCTGGGCGAGTCGTTGAACATTGGCGCCGTTCTGACCTGGGGCCCCTGTTACTACTACCAGAAGCAGTTCTTTTCGGGCCAGGATAATCCACTTTCGACTTCGGACCGGCTGATGCATTACGACCTGGAGGTCTCCGGGTTCCCCTCCAGCCATGCTGGACATCTTGTTCTCCTCGGGCTGAAGGATCAGGATTATCCCGGCACGAAGCGGATCGAAGATTGGCCGACTTGGGACCTTCCGATACTGCAGTGGGGCAAGAAGCAGGGCGCGGTCGTTGGATTCGCGCACTCCGGCTGGGGCCTGGAAGTTCAAACGAACGATCTTCCGAACTACGAGTTGCCTCCCTTCGACGGCATCGGCGCCAACGAATTCATCGTGGATGTGACCTACCCCAACACCGTCGATTTCATTTCCGCGGTCGACACACCTTACTCGGCGGAGCTGAACATCTGGTACCACACCCTGAACGTCGGTTTTCGCACCAGGATTAGCGGAGAAACGGATTTTCCGTGCATTTATGACGGGCGCGTCGGCATCGGACGGGACTATACGAAGATCGACGGAAAGCTGAGTTATTCCGGTTGGCTAAAGGCTATGCGTGATGGCCGAAGTTATGTCTCTGACGGCAGGAGCCATCTGATGGACTTCAAGGTGAACGGGCGCGAAGGAGAGGTGCAGGTGAACTCCGGAACGAACGCCCATATCGAGGTCAACGTGGCGGCCTATCTAGACCCGTTGCCCGACGAATCCATCCGTAGACTCTCGTTCCTGCAGAAACCGTATTGGGCGTTAGAGCGCGCCAGGATAGGAAACACTCGCGATGTGCCGCTAGAAGTCGTGGTAAATGGAGTTGCCAGGGCACGAAAGCTCATAACCGCCGACGGCCAGATCCGCCCGGTTGCGTTTGATATTCCCATCGAAAAAAGCAGTTGGATCGCGCTGCGAATCGTTCAGTCATCCCACACAAATCCGATCTTCTCGATCGTGGACGGCAAGCCGATTCGAGCCTCTCGCCGCAGCGCCGAGTGGTGCCTGGCGGCGGTCAATCAGTGTTGGACCCAGAAAGTGGTCGCCATCTCCAGATCCGAGCGTGAAGCGGCGCGAAAAGCGTACGACCACGCGAGGCAGGTCTACCAGCAGTTGATCGCAGAGTCTCAAGGACAGTAAGCGAGTTTGACCTGAAGAGGCCATTCCGCGAGCTGGTCGACGAATTGGCGCGTCTTGAGAACGGCATGGTGGTAAGGCTTGAGTTCGCATTACCAGCTCGGCGATCCCACCATCGACCAGGACTTTCGGCTAACCAAGAACGTCGTTTTCAAGGAGCGGTACAAGTTTGCCGTCTTTGGCGAGGCGTTTAACGCCTTCAATATCGCTAATCTGAGGGGCTACGGTACAACTCTCGATAAGCGGAGCTCCAATCCGGCTACTCAGACGTACGCCTTTGGCCAGCCGACCCAGCGGGCTCTCCAGACCTTCGGTTCCGCCGGACCCAGAGCGTTCCAGGTCGGCGGACGATTCAGTTTTAAGCAGACCGTTCGCATCAACTAATCAAGTTATTGGGCAAGCGGCGACCCAGATGCGGATCGCCGTACGTACGCGTCAAAAGTGTTTCCGAGGCGCTCGCTTGCGAGTCCAATCGTGGCCGTCAGGGAGTCACCGCCACGGTGATATCTTCGTCCGCCCACAGCGCGCCGTCGGAGGCGTGCCAACGCAGCACATAAGTTCCTGGCTCGTCGAAGGTCACCTGGACCGTCCACTTCCCATCCGGAGGCTGAGGCGGAGCTTGCCACAGCGGGGACCACTGCGAGTTTGCACCCGCGCGCGTATCCTCCCACGTCTTGGGCTGGTCGGGACTAAAGTGCACCTTCCCTGAACCGTTGCTTCGGTACAGGTAGCAGGCAGTCCACAACCCTGTCGCGCTGCCGACCGTCACCTGAATCGGAGGAATCATCCGAATGTCCTTAATGTCTTTCGTCCGGGCCCGGTCCAGGAAGGCTCCTCGCGGCCGCGGCTTGGGCACGCCATCGTCGGTCACATGCGCGGACAACGTCAGCGGCTGCCCCACCTTCACTGTTCGCATGCGGTCCCCGGCAGCCTCCAATACCGGAGGCTTGTTGGCTCGAATCTCCGGGCTGCTCACGCCTGCGCCGATCGCGCCGGTCTCGGAAGTCAAGACCATGTTGTCGAGGAAGTAGTCCTGCCGAAGGGTCGCGTAGGCCTTGGATGTTTTGCCGTGCGTCGTGAGGGTCCAGACCAGTTCCTTGTCGCCGAAGTCCTTGGGCACGTTCACCCAAAACACAAACCGGTTGCGACGCGGGAAGAAATGCGTCGGCTGTCCGCGATCCGGTCCGCCGGGCTCAATGTTGTTGTCGGGACCAATGGGTACATCGAACTCCTCTTCCCAGTTCGAGTTCATGTATCCAAAGAGGAATTTATAAGACCCGTCGGCATTCTGCTCCCAACCTTCAAAAGCGGCATTTACGCTTTGCCCCTTCGAATAGGAGAGCTGCGCGCGGGCTGCTTGGCAAGCGAGAAGCGTGACCGCCACTAGCAGCAGCCCAACACGAAAACTTCGTTCCTTCATCGTGGCCCTTTATACAAAAGGCTGCTCAAGGCAGCCGGAAGCCGTTATTGCCCTCCGCCTCCGGTCGGCGTAGCTGCCGGCTTCTTCATCGCCGGAGGAGGAATCGGATCGCCGCCACAGAGCGGGCAGCCGATCAGAACGTCGTTCGGACTCAGCTTGAGTTTCTCGCGCCGTTTGGCCATCTCCGCATAAAACTGCTCGTCTGTGAGCGCGAGGCCCTGCCCCAGATCGATGAACATGTTGGCGATGGAGCGGTTCCCGGCTCCCGACCAGTTTCTCGGGTCGGGCACATTCCGGTTCGCGGGCGTCGTGTCCATATAGCCGATGATATGCAGGATGGTCCCCTTCGGCAGCAGCGGTGCATAATCGTCATCGTAGTCATACACGCGAACCCAGTTGTGGTCGTAGCCGGAGCATGAGAGCGTCTGGATGTTGATGCCCCAGATGTATTCCAGGCACATTCGTACGCCCGGCGCGTGCAGGTGCGGTTCATACGACGTGATCTTGGTGTTTTCGTCGAGCACTTTGTAAGCATCCAGCCGCTGGTTGGCTTCGTTCGGCTTCATATCGATGTCGACGCCATTGCCGAGACCGCGCCGCGCATACCTAACGGTCGGCTTGTAGCCCTTCGGGAAGAACCTGAAGCCAAACAGGAGGTGCGCCTTAGTGTCCCTGCCGTTCGAGTGGATATGAGCCGAAGCGAACACCAGGCTCGAACCCGCCTTCAGGAGCTTACCCGCGTCATCGGGGAAAAGGTCCGCATTGCGGCCCACTTCGTGGATCGGCCAAGTCCCGCTGCCCTCGCCCACGTCTTCGCCGAGCGCTGCCTGTTGCCCCGGAACGGTGGTGGTCCAAATCATGTGATGCAAAACGTAGCGAGCGCCGACTGTGGCTCTGCCCCCGCCCGTGTCTGGGGGAATGTCATTCACTTCCCTCATCTCGACCGATTTCACCCAGCGGTCTTCGGTGAGCCCAGTTGGAGCCGCTTCAAGTTCGCCCCACCAGTCCGGCGCGCCCGCCTTTACCGTAATCTCCGGCGTCGACACGACGAGATCCGGTTCGCCCAAGTTCCACTTGGTGCCGTCTATGAGCGGGATGGGCGGCGGAAGGTCCGCCGGATTGCCCTCCGGTGCGCCGCTGTCAGCCCACTTGGCGATCTTGGCGATTTCGAGATCGCTGAGCGACGGATCGTTCTTGTAATGCTGGATCCCGATATTCTTCTCGATGAACCAGGGAGGCATCACGCCGCGCTTGTCGCGCAGAGCGGTCCGCTCCTTGATCGACCGCGCCCACGGCCGGACTTCCTTGTAGTTGATGAGCGACATCGGAGCCACCGAGTTCGGTTGATGGCAGTTCTGACAGCTTCGCTGCAGAATCGGTGCGATGTCTTTCGAGAATGTCACCTCGCCCTTCACGATGGGCAGTTCGGCAGCCCTCAGCGCTGAGGATGCCACAATGCCAACAACGGCGGGGGCAAGCAATACCAACCCAATTCTCAATGCCAAGCAGAAGTTCCCAGCTTTCATCGCCCACGCTCCTTCACGGCACAAGTATGAAATAGCTACTTAATCGTAATCGACAGGAGGGGAGCGATCAAGGGCCACTCTAGCGTCGGTATTCTTGGTGACGTTTCATGTGGTGCATGCGGAACTTCTGTGAGTCTCCACTAGCCCCTCGAAGATTCTATCAATCCGAGTGGAGCATCTTATTTTCGAGAATTCTTCACCTTGTCAATTCCCCAAAGGGCAGCGTCTCCTGGCCACGCGCCAGCGCGGACATGATCACTCAGGCGATCGGCAGCAAACGCGTCTCCGCTACGATCGGCGTGCGGACAATCTGGCTGATGGTCTCATTTGAGGTGACTTTAAGAATCTGCTTGGGAAGTCGGGTTTGCTGACTGTGGCCGATCAAGGGCGCCGCCTCAGCCACACTCAGGCTAGCGCGTTTCCCAGGCCTAATCCGGAACAGGCAGTGGCGGGCATCCGTAAACACTAGCAACATATAGCGTGTACGGCGGCGTCTCATTGCGGCTGGGCATTTCTACGAGAGGCTTCCTTCTTCTGGTTCGTGACGAGGAAGCATCCTGCCCTGGCAGGTAGGTGGAGCATAATGAGATTCATCCACTATGGACGCGGAGCGAGTGCGGGCACAGCTCGACCGGATTCTGGCCAGCGCATCTTTTGCCGATGCAGAGCGCGCCAGCAGTTTCCTGCGCTTTGTCGTAGAGCGCGCACTAGCGGGGCGCATCAGCGAGATCAAAGAGTCTGTGATCGCCGTCGAAGTCTTAGGCCGGAATCCGTCGTTTGATTCGAGATCCGATCCGATCGTTCGGGTCGAGGCTGGACGCCTGCGAGACCGCCTCAGTTCTTATTACGAAGACCAAGGGGAAGCGAACCCTGTTGTGATCTCTCTGCCGAAGGGCGGGTATGTGCCCGAATTCTCGGAGCGGCGGTCGTCTGCGTCGCCAAAGGAAACCGCCGTGCTGCGGCTTTCCATCCTACCGCCCGAAAACGCGGCCTTCGATTCTTTTGCCATCTCCCCAGACGGCCGCAAACTCGCGTTTACCGCCTCTCTGAAAGGGAAGCTGATCCTCTGGGTTCGAGCGCTCGATTCTGTGGAGGCAAAACCTCTGGCCGGAACTGACAATGCAGCCTGGCCGTTCTGGTCACCGGACAGTTTATCAATCGGTTTCTTCGCGCCGCACAAGTTGAAAGCGGTCGGGATCAGCGGAGGACCCGCTCGGGATATCGCGGACATCATCGTGGGACGAGCCGGCGCCTGGAGCCAGGAAGGAGTAATCCTGTTCTGCCCACGACCGATGGGCCCTCTGTATCAGATTTCGGCTGCGGGCGGTACACCCTCTCCCGTGACCTCGCTGGATGAGGCGCGCGCCGAGGTTGCGCATGGATTCCCGCAGTTTTTACCTGACGGCTGCCAGTTTCTGTATCTCGCCGCGAGTTCCCGTCCGGGCGAGTCTTCAATTCGCGCCGGTTCGCTCGATTCGACCAGCTCGAAAGTGCTCGTAAGCGCCGATACCGGCGCGGCATATGCTCCGATTCTGCGCGGGCACCCGGCGTCTTTGCTGTTCGTGCACGATGGCGCTCTCATGGCGCAGGCGTTCGATTCGCGGCGTCTGGAACTGAGCGGCGAACGAATGGTTGTCGTTCCGCAGGTTCGCCACCGGCGGTGGCGGCAGTGCTCGTTCTCGGTTTCGGGCAACGGCGTATTGCTTTACCAAGACCCCGAGCACCAACAGTTCTCCTGGTTCGATCGGCAAGGGAAGCTGCTGGCAGCAGTTGGCCCCCATAACGATTGCCTCTCATTTGCTCTGTCACCAGACGACCGGTACGTGGCTTTGCACAGGCACGATGACCCGGACACCGTCTTGCCGACGATTTGGATAATGGACCTGTTGCGTGAGGGCGCCGTTTTCCGTTTTACGGACGTGGATGTTGGCCAGCCCGAATTCACTCCCGTCTGGTCGCCTGATAGCAGAGAAATTCTATTTAGCCGTGGCGATGAACGCCGGATGCGCCTCTTCCGCCAGGCGCTGAGCGGCGGAATAGCGAAGTGCGTGCTTGATGCGGAGGGCCCGAAATTTCCGACGGACTGGTCTTCGGACGGGTGCTTCATTTCCTACAGTTCGCAGGTCCCCGATTACCGCTACATGCATACCTGGATCGTGTCGCTCGGCGGCTTGGAGAACGAACCGAAACCGCGCCCCTTCTTGCAGCATTCCTATGAAGAACACAGTGCACAATTTTCGCCGCCGGAGGGGAGTGAGGCACCGCGATGGCTCGCCTATACGTCTCAAGAAACCGGGCGGTACGAAGTATACGTTCGAGACTTTCCTGACGGCCGTCATAAGTGGCAGGTTTCGAACCAGGGCGGCCTGCAACCGCACTGGCGCCGGGACGGCCGCGAACTCTTCTATCTAAAGCTGGATGGAACGCTGATGTCGGTCGCGGTGAATCCCGGCCCCAGCTTTGAGTTCGGGGCTTCGCAACCGCTCTTCACGACGGGTCTTCGGTTCCCAACGCTGTACACACTTTGGATGAATCAATATGCCGTATCACGCGACGGGCAACGATTTCTCTTCAACCGCCGAATTCCGGAAACCGGATCGGGCGTGATCACCGCCGTCATTCCTTGGTAACCAGTGCTCCATAAGCCCTTGAATCCACAGCGTACACAGACGTACGATACGAGCTGCTAACGCTCTTGTACTCCCACTCCGCGCGTCTACCGGCGCATCCTTAAACACATGATGAACCTGCGTGAATTCCTTCATTCCTTGTTGACGGCGATGTGTGTAAGCACGATCGGTCTGTACTAGCCCTGAAAAGCGAAGAGGAGCCTCTCGCATCATGAGCAGACACGTTGGCGTTTTTCTTGCCGTTGCCCTCTCGAGCGCTTTTGGCCAATCCGGCGAAAAACGGATTGAAGCGCCGCGATTCTGGAATGATCATGATCTCTCCGATTGGGCGACGCCTGTCGCGGGGCTCAACGTGCGTCCCGGCAATTACTCAGAAAAGGAATACTATTCCGCACCGCCCGGCGAATTGGTGCGCACTTACCCGGTCTATTTCCCCGGACGCGAACCCGCCGGGTACTGGGACATGTTACAGAATGCCAAGCCGGAACCACTCATTCACGCCCGGTGCCCGCGCGATGGCGGATTGGGTGAAAGAGGGCAAGCGCGTTTTCCGCGAGATCGACATTCCTTACCTGAGAACCTACGATCCCAAGTTTGTCGGAGTCCTTCGCGACGCCGGAGAAGTATAGAGCCATTGGGAGGCCATCCGCAGGAGGATGGCACAGTCAGGGGACTTCGTTGGGTTCCGACTGCGAAAGGATTGGCTCTTAGCCTTCAGGATTGTGCTTCCTGCCATAGCAGAGTTATGTCCGGATGGAAGCACGCAAGACGGCGCTCCCCCCATTGATCCGGGAGATGGAGTGATGCGCGGCGTTCACCAGTCACAATACGCCCGGGTTCCTGGAGTTCTATTCGCCGGGCGAGACACCGGCCATGGTGGCGTGGCGGTTTTGGGCCGCACCGTGGGTGCCGAACGACATCAACGAGAGGTTGAAGTCCCCGTACCGGATACTCGACCCGCGAGCCTTCGGTTTCATGCCCGGTGTTGCCCCGCGTTTCAACAGCAGCCCCTTTTACCCAACGAAAACTCCCGACCTGATCGGCGTCAAAGACCGCAAGTATATTGACCACACGGCTACGCATCGACTGCGGGGTCCGGGCGATCTGATGCGATACGCAGCACTAGTCTCATGTTGCGATATCGCCGACTTCGGCCCGTATCGCATGTTGACCGACAAGGGGCGACGTATCGTCTTCCGCTTCCCGGACGAGCTAATGTTTGCGCTGGCGCAGTACATTTACTCGCTGGAGCCGCCTGCGAATCCGAACCTGGGCGATCCTCGGGCTGCTGCCGGCAAGAAGGTTTTCGATCGCGAAGGCTGCGCCGGCTGCCATGCGCCGCCTCTTTACACGAACAACAAGTTGACGTTGGCCGCCGGATTCACGCCTCCGCCGGACCATCCGCTCCGCGCGGATATTCTCCCAATCTCGGTTGGCACAGACCCGAATCTGGCGCTCAAGACCCGCAAAGGGACGGGACTCTACAAGGTCCCTTCGCTCCGGGGCGTTTGGTATCGCGGTCTGCTCGACCATGACGGCTCGGTCACAACCCTTGAAGAGTGGTTCGATCCGGCTCGCCTCAGCGACGCCTACGTTCCTTCGGGATTCAAAGGCTACAAGGTGACGCACCGGGCTGTGCCGGGACATGAATTCGGTCTCAAGCTCAATGCCGAAGACAAAGCTGCACTGATCGCGTTTCTCAAGACTCTGTAACAACCGAAACAAGAAAGGATTAACGAAATGACACAACGACAATCTCTCAAGACGATTGGAACGGGCACAGCACTTGCCGCGCTCGTTCTTGGAGGAATGCTAATTAGTCCCAGGCGCGGACAAGCGTCGGACAACGAGGGGAACGACGATGAATCAAGGATCCAGCAAGGTCTCGCAATCGCACCGGTCAAGCTGAATCTGGATGGAAAAGACCGCGCACTGGTGGGACTAGGGAGCTATATCGTCAACGCGCAGGCCGACTGCAACGGCTGCCACACGAGCGCCCCTCTGAACAACCCCGCTCTCGAATGGCTCCCGGGTGGAGTCCCGTACTTTGGGCAGCACCCGACAGTAGTCAATCCGCAGTACTACCTGGGTGGCGGCCAGCATTTCACGCTAATCCCAGGTTTTCCTGACATCGTCTCCCGCAACCTGACGCCCGATAAAACCGGACGGCCTGAAGGGGGCCACACTTTTGACGAGTTTCTCACAATCTTGAGGACCGGCAAAGATTTTGATCACCTCCATCCCACCTGTACAGGCGCTCCCGATGGCAAGTGTCTTCCGCCTCCATTTGACGGCGACCTTCTGCAAATCATGCCTTGGCCCACCTTTCAAAACATGACTGACCACGACATCCGGGCGATCTACGAATATCTGAGCGCCATTCCGTGCATCGAAGGTCCGACTGACGCCAAGGACCCGCTGCACAACGACTGCCAGTGAACCACAAAGCCAAGAGATGCTAAAAATGGAGGCAGCCTCTTTATCGCCGGGAACGTGCTGCATCGTGGGCGGTGGCCCAGCCGGGATGATGCTGGGATATCTGTTGGCGCGTGCCGGAATCGAGGTACTGGTTCTGGAGAAACACGCTGATTTTCTGCGTGACTTCCGTGGTGACACGGTCCATCCGTCGACGCTGGAAGTGATGCACGAGCTCGGGCTGCTGGATGACTTTCTGAAGCGGCCGCATCAAAGGCAGGTTCGCCAGGTCCGCGCTCGGATAGGATGCGATGAAGTCGTCTTGGGTGATATGTCCAACCTCCCGACGCGATGTCGATTCATGGTGATGATGCCGCAGTGGGAGTTCCTGGACTTCCTTGCTGAACAAGCGCGACGCTATCCCACGTTCCACCTGAGAATGCAGACCGAGGTCACCGGGCTCATCGAAGAGAATGGGCGGATCGCGGGCATTCGGGGGAACACCCCCGCTGGTCCGCTGGAAGTCCACACGGACCTGGTGGTGGGCGCGGACGGCCGGAATTCCGTTGTCCGAGGCTGCTCCGGCCTGGCTGCTGAGGACGTTGGCGCTCCCACGGACGTGCTGTGGATGCGGTTGTCCAGGCACGCCGACGACCCGGATTTGTTGGGCTACGCCGATCGCGGCAAGGCCCTGTTCATGACCGACCGCGGAGATTATTGGCAGTGCGGATTTCCGGCTCCAAAAGAAGCAGTGGCCCAGATGCAGGCCAAAGGCATCGAAGACTTCCGCGCGTGCATTGTCGAACTCGCGTCCTTCTTCCGCGACCGCGTGACGGAACTGCGTGATTGGAGCGACGTGAAACTATTAACCGTTAGGGTGGATCGCCTGCTGCAGTGGCATCGCCCTGGCTTGGTGTGCATCGGCGACGCGGCTCACGCCATGTCTCCCGTGGGCGGCGTCGGGATCAATCTGGCCATTCAGGACGCCGTTGCCGCGGCCAACATACTGGTGGGACCACTTCGCAAAGGTGCTGTCAGCGCCAATGATCTTGCGAAAATACAACGCCGCCGGGCGTTCCCCACCCGGCTCACGCAGCGCGTGCAGGCCCAGATCCAGAAACGCCTCATGGGGCGTGGCCTCCTCAACCCGGGACCAACACGGCTCGCGTGGTCTCTACGGCTCCTGGAACGTACCACGCTCCCGCGCAGGCTTCGCACACGCTTCATCAGTGTCGGCATCCGTCCGGAGCACGTGAAGACACCCGATATCTCGAACGCGCGCTCAGGCCCTGTAACGCACAGTCGGAAGATGTGAACGGCCCAAGCAGCAGAGAACCTCTGTAATGCCGTAGTGTTTAGGAAACGGTTTTGGCCAGTGCTCGGGAAGTCGGGATCTCGTCGTGTGGCCCTGAACGACCTGCTCTTGGCAGGATCGGGGTGTGGAACGCATTGACAAGGACTTGGGCGTTCGATTGGAGCAGAATCGTTCCAACTCGATGCCGATGGCATCCGGCAGGCACCCGCGTTGTCCGTGTGAGATCCTTGCGTCAATCGGCCCGCGTGACTTGGGCGAGATTCAATTGTCGTCGCAGCTTACTTGGCCTCGCGGGCGCGAGACACCTTCGCCGACATCGCGGTCCTTGGCTATCCTCTGTTTGTCCTAGAAGCTTAGGTCCGCTACCCGGTTCCTGACAACCACCTCGATCAGGGTACGGATGCCAAGGAACTTTGCGTTTATTTTGTTCGCGCCATCCTGGCCGAGCTGTTTTACCAGTAATGGCCCGCCGTCCAGGTCGGCCATCTTGGAGTATGCCGTCGACATGGTCACATCAGCCGTATTAGCGCCTGGTCCCCTCTGGTTCACTATCAGGCCAACCTTTGCTTTTTTGTAAACAGGCAGAATGTCAGACTTCACTAGGTTTTGGAAATCCTGCATCCGGCCCGGAGCGATGCGATACCGCACCGTTACGAGAACCGGAGCCGGGGGACCATCGATCACGTTGCTGATGTCTGCGAGCCGGTTGAGGGCGTAGCTGTTCTGGCTGAGAAGACACTTCCGCAGCTTCTCGTTCAGCCTTGCGGCACCGGCTGCACCCAAGGCTTTCGTAGTTGGGCTCTCACCGTCGAAATCCGCATACTTCTCGAACGGCTGGACAGTCACATACTCACCAGCGGTCCCAAACAGACCTGAAACATACACGGTCCGCGTCTTTACACCGGCCTTCTTCAGCGCGGGGACAACTTCGTTCTTCTGCAGATCCAGCCATTCATTGAGCATGTCGGCTTTGACGTGCGTTACAGTGGCCCGAACGGTGGTTGAAGCGGATTGCGCAAAGCAGATCGTTGACAGGTTGACCGCCAGCGCAACAGCGGCGGCGCAGAAAGGAAGGGGAAGTCTCGCTTGCATAAAATGTCCTTTCTCTGAGGATTTCGGTTTCGGCTCCCCAGGGGCTCCCATTATATACTCGGACTCCTGTTCGCCAGGAATCTCACGCTACCTCGCGTCAAACCACGATTGTGTGAAATGAGCATCGGACGAAGTCGCCAAAGAACCAGGTGATCGTGCCCGGCACCTTCTTCGACGAATTGCGGAAGTGCCGGCAGGGATGATACGCGGTTTCATCTGACGTGTGTTCAGCGGATTCCGCTTGATATGTCGGGATCTCGTCGGGAAACCGGACCGATCCGGGTGACTTCAGCCGGGCGGTTCAATTCCGATGCGGTCATTGACGGCTCCGCGCAATCGCTGCTTGCAGCCCTGATACCTCTCAGTGGTTTGCACACTAACATGTCCCAGCAGGAATTGAATCTGTTCAAGCTCTCCACCAGCGGAATGGCACAACCGGGCGTACGTGCGTCTGAGGTCATGAGGAGCCAGTTGCTCGATGCCCACCCGAGCTGCAAACTCTTTGACAACGCTCCACACGGCTTTTTCTGTGATACCTGTGCCCCAGACTGAACCCGTTTTGTTTACGCACCGGAATATCCGTCCGGCGCTGATGTGCGCCGTCGTAGTCCAAATATTCACGGACGCTTTGACCCAATCTGGAACTGGAACGGTTCTAATATGACCACCCTTTCCAATCAGGTCAACAATGGCCCAGTGATCTTCTCTCTGCTGAAAATGATCCACACTGAGGTGGACGAGTTCGGATCGACGCAATCCGCAACCAAGGAAGACTGCCAGCATTGCACGATCACGCTTGCCTCGAACCTTTTCGATATCTGGGGCGTTCAGGAGCGCTTTATCCCTCGGCCTGAACGCCACTCTCCTTCAGGAGTTGAAGTCTTCACCCAAGCCTTCGCGCGCAGCTGCATCGGCATCACGTTCGCGTCGGGTCGCTGCGCCGCAAATACCAGGGAAATGTTCCCCTGTGCGCAGTCGGGATCCCTTTCCCAGAAGGCGCTATGTGACTCTTCTAGTGGCGCTATGTGACTCTTCTAGTGCACCTGGAACGTAGCTCAGTTCCTCATTTCTTCGGCGCAAGCATTTCGGTCACGCGGCCAACGCTGGTATCGCCTGTGTACAGGTTGCCTTGCTTATCCCAAACCATGTAATTGGTTTCGATAAACTGACCTGTACCCAAACCGGATCCCTTTCCAACAGCGCCAAGCACGTTCCCGTTCTCGTCGATCTTCAACAATTGGCCGTCCTGGCCGCTCGCCACCCACAGATTGCCATGGGGATCAAACGCGACCGTGCACATCAGATTTCTCATTTGAATCGTTTTGACGAACCTGCCTTCGGCGGTGTAGACGACCAGTCGATATTCCTCGCGATCGCCGAGCCAAACGTTGCCGGTTTTCGGATCTACCGCGAGGCCGTGGACACTGCTGAATTTTCCCTGTCCGACACCATTGCCGTACCACTGGTCAATGAATTTTCCGTTTTTATCGAGGTGGATGACGCGCGCCGCGCCGATGTTGTTGGTGGGATCATTTGAATCCGTGTCATTCGGGCTTTCGTTGCCATGACCCTCGCCGATGTAAATATCGCCATTCGGCGCGAACGCCAGATCGAGAGGTTGCCAGAGGAGCCTTTGTCCTTTTTCTTCGACCCAATCTCCTCGGTGTCCCTTTACTCCGATCGTGTTCAGCAGTTTTCCCTCGGGACTGATTTCCTCGATTGTGGCGCCGTTCGCATCGCATATCCAGACATTGTCATGCGCATCGACGGCCAGACCATGCGCCTTTTCCTGGTGGCCGATTACGTCGTCACCAATAGACCGAATCATTTTGTAATCGGGGCCGAATTCAAAAAGCTGCGGTTTTCCGACCGCGTTGCGCTGGAAGACCCAAAACTCGCCTTTCGAAGTGATGCCAACCGCCGAGACGCCGCCCCCTCCGACGGGCAGATCCATTGGATATGCGTAGTTGTACCCTAGGGTTTGCTCCCATTCGACGCGCTGCAACTCGCGGCGCGTACCGCCGAACGGGTTATCGCAAACCGGCGAGTGGCCGCAAGCCGGGACACTTTCGATGGGAAGCGCAGCCAACGCGGCCTTGCAACCATCCGAGAGCTTTGTCGAGTTTTGGCTAAGACAAATCCGAGCACTGAAACCGCGCCGGCCGTTGCAGTATCTTTCCGAGTCTTCCTTGCACGCGTCGATAAATCCGCCGCCGCCGATCGATTGTCCTGCCGGAGCGGGAAGTACCTTTCCACCTGGTCCGACGGGCAAATGTCCTGTAGGATCGGGCGCAGTGCCTGCCAAATACCATCGGGGAGATTTGGGTGCCTCCGTTTGACAAACTGCCGGCGTGCCGCTAAACAGAAAACTAAGTGCCGCAGCGGCGAATCCAGCGAAATAGGGTCCGCGCATTTTCAGCCTCCCAGCACAGCTTATATCATTCTGTACAGCCGACCGCAGTGCTTTATGGACGCGAAAGGAGTCCACGGCGTGAAGCCATGGCTCGTCCCAGTACCCGCTTGTCCGACTCGGACAACTCAGCCTCGGCCATCGGGAAAACCAAGCCCTCTTCCATCGAAATGTGCGCGGCGTACAGCTCTGAAAGCGACACCACAAGATCTTTGAGCCGCGTGGCCTCCTGCGGGCAAATCTGCTCTTGCCGAAGCCAGCGTTGGCCGATCTCCTCGATCTCACGATGCCACGACTCCGCGGTCTTGTGATCGCTTTCCAGCCGCTCCAGTTGCTGCAAAACTCCCGAGATATCCGGTCTGCCCAGGAGGTGGAGCAACGGGAAGAGGCTCTCTTCCTCGTCCGGCGGTATGCATCGGCGCAGCTTCGCGGAAGTATTTCAGTGCCGTCTCGAGCGCGTTCCGGCGTTCCATATCCAAAGCGCCGTCGGCATGGCTCGCTACCGCCAATAACGTGCTTAGAAAGCTTTCGATCCGGCGATGACAATCGGACAATAGCCCGACTGGATTGGCGAATGTGTTCTGCATTCGCGCCGATGACTACAGGCATGCCTTTTGACCCTATCTTCACTTTACGCGTTCCGCGCCCCCTCCAGCTATGACGTAAGTCATACAGTGACGTAAGGCCTGTTCCACGCCAGAGGAAAGACTCAGAATCAGTGCTGGTGAAGTCACTTCTTCAAATGGACGCTGAAATTCGGCTTCTTTTCGGACCGTTGCCCGCTCAGGCCGAGTTGCATCGCAATCGGAACGGGCCTGCCGCTTAGAATTAACGTGGAAAACTGCGCGTTATTCTTGAACGCGCGGGAGACGTTTGTCCACCATAAACTCACCGCGGGCGAAGCTGCTGCGGCGCCTTGAGCACAATTGGACTCCCCGTCAGAAAATAACGCGTCCTGAACACCTCCGGCGTGAGTTGCTGGCGGCGTCGGCGTCTTCGTATGAGTTTGAAAACGTCCACGGGGTATATACTGAATCGCGAACCAGAAATCGATAGTCTGTTTCCGATTGGAGAGCACAAATGGGTAAGTTGGTTAGCATGCGCCTGAGTATGGTCTTCACATTCGTGGCTGCGATTGCTGCGGCCCAGAGTCCAAATCCTAAGCACATCAACAAAGCGATTGACCTGCTATCAAAGGGGCAGCCAATTTGGTACGACGGCGGCCAAGGTGGCTATGAGGATGGAGTACGCATGGCCCAGACGTGGGCCGACTACATCACCTACGACATGGAACATAGCCCATTTGATGTTGCCAAGTTGGCTGACTTCATGCGTGGCCTAGTGAAGGGAGGCCCCACCAAAAGCGGCCATCGCACGCCAACCGTTATCGTAACGCTACCCACTGACGGAACAAATGAGGCTGTCATGCTCGCCAACGCATGGATGGTTAAGCAGGTGCTTGCTACCGGCGTTCACGGTATCTTGCTCTGTCATGCCGACGATCCCGGTGCCGTAAAAGCATTTGTCGAAGCAGCACGGTTTCCGCACCAACACGCCGGAGTTAATGAAGGCCTTGATGAAGGCCGCCGCGGCGCGCATGGCACCGCCCAAGCAGCCGAGATCTGGGGGATTTCTCCGAAAGAATATGCCCAGAGAGCAGATGTCTGGCCGTTGAATCCGAATGGAGAAATCATGCTGGGGTTAAAGATTGAAGACAAGCGGGCGCTGGCCAAGGTGAGTCAAAGCTTGAGTGTTCCAGGGATCGCCTTCGCCGAGTGGGGCCCGGGTGATATGGGCTATTCACTAGGTTTTCCTGAGAACCACGATGCACCTTATCCGCCTGAGATGCTGGCCGCTCGTGGAAAAGTGCTGGCCGCGTGCAAGGCCCACCATATCTTCTTCCTAAACACAATGTTGCCGAATGATGTCATCGACATGATCAAGGAAGGCGTCATGATTGGCGCCGGCAGTGCGGAAGCGGCCGAGATCGGACGGAAGTACATGAAGCGCCCACAACCCTGGTGACCGGTGGTCGGTACCCGATCGGAATGCGAGCGACAAATCAGGTGCGAGCAACGCAGTTGATGCTCGCCCCATTTGATATTGGCCGGAGAGTTTACAACTGTAGTCGCCCTCTGTTCACTAAGACATCATCAATACTCAGACCCTTCACATTCTCGATTAATCACCGGATTCGTTCTCGATCGGACCGGACAGTTTTACTGGGCCTTCGTCATCCTGACAGGCGTCGCATTCACAGGCGCGACGTGCTTCGTTTTCGTGGTGGGACCAGTCGAACAGGTGATCAGGCACACAAGGCTCCCTGCTCGGCATGTTTCCGCTTAGCTACTCAGAATCCCGTCCGTCGATTCGCGCATCGTAAATATCGCGTCAATTTCTGGGAAAGAAGGCAATCCGGTTCACTTGCGCCCGAGACTCCAGTCACAGCGTTTTATGATACTTTCTTAGCATGCATTTCGCGGTGACCGCCCGCTTTCGCTTGTTAATTTTCTGAATCCGAGGATACCCGGCGCAATAGGTTGGCTGATTTGAGCAGCCGAGTACTTGCGGGCCAAGAGGATGAGCATGGAATACAAGAACTTCCTATACCTGGACACCTATACCTGGACAGATTGCGCGAAGGAAGTTTTAAGCTTATACTAAACCAGTCTCGAAGTTCATTCCTGAGTTCCGGGGGTTGGAAGTGGCAATGATGCAGGAACGCACCGGGCCGCCAGCGGCGCCCGCCTCGACGGGAGACACGGCCACGCCGTCGTTTTACACGGTTCCGGCTACGCGTGAGATCACCATCCGCGATCTGCTGACCCACACCTCCGGCTTGGTGAGCGGCGGACCGGCGAGCAGCGCCGAGGTGCAGAAGGTTGCGCGCAAGTCGGGAGAGACGCTGGCTGACTACATTCCGCGGCTGGGCGCAGTGCCTCTGGACTTCCAGCCCGGAACGCGGTGGAGTTACAGCCCCAGCGCAGGGTTTGACACGCTGGGACGAGTGGTCGAGATCGTCTCCGGCCAGAGCTACGACCAATTCCTGCGGCAACGCATCTTCGATCCACTCGGGATGAAGGACACGGTCTTTCACCCCGCCGAAGACCGCCTGCCACGCATCACCACGATGTATCACCGCGGGGCGAACACGCTCGAGAAGGCCGACACGCGCGACCGGCTGAGCAACACCACTTATTTTTCGGGTGCGGGCGGATTGATGACGGATGCCGAAGATTACTTGCAGTTCGGCGAGATGCTGGCGAGCGGCGGACAGTGGAACGGCAAACGGCTGTTGAGCCCCAAGACGGTGGATCTGATGGCGTCGGTGCACGCACCCGATACGCTGCCAGGCCGCCCGAAGGGGCGCAGTTTCGGGCTAAGCGTGCAAGTGGTCAACGACGCGGTGGCGGCCGGTTGGCGCGGTTAAGTCACGACCGCAACTCGCTGTTGCGTCACTTGGACCGAAGCCGTGCTTTACAGCTGCGGTAGCGATGGCGGCCGTTTCTGCGAACACGCCACTTTCGCTGCCGAGTGTGGGGAGTTTAGATCAGGTTGATGGCTAGGCGTGGGTGGGTGACACTCTGCCAGAGCTGGAGGCGATCGCCGATCCAGCGGCCACTTGCAATGCCTTCAGCACGGCGCTTAATGTAATCGGGCCACTCATTGGACCGTTAGCTTGGTTCTATTCATTTCGTCGAAGTCAGCGCGGCGCAAAGGGCCAACTGATGCGGCCTTCCTGAAGCGCATACCTACTGCTGAACAGCTTCAGCGCAGGCGGCACATCATATATATAAGATAAAATGTCTCCATCACCGCGCAACAGGAGGCGCATGCTATGAACCTGCGTTTGACGGTGAAAGCCGCGGTTGGGTCCTTTCTGCTCGCCGTACCATTGGCGGCGGCATCCATTCAAGCAGCCAAACCCGAGGAGGTCGGGCTCTCTGCGGAGCGGCTCGGGAGAATTCACGAGACCATCCAGCGCCACATCGCCGCACACGATATCTCAGGCGCGGTAACTCTGGTAGCGCGCAAAGGGCGGGTCGCGCACTTCGAGGCGCAGGGCGTGATGGATCTCGAATCCAAGAAGCCGATAACCAAAGATGCTCTGTTCTGGATCGCATCCATGTCGAAGCCCATCACCGGCGTCGCCATTCTGATGCTGGTGGAAGAAGGCAAAGTGCGCCTCACCGATCCGGTCTCGAAGTTCATTCCGGAGTTCCGGGGGTTGAAGGTGGCAATGATCCAGGAACGCACCGGGCCGCCGGGGGCGCCCGCCTCGACGGGAGACACGGCCACGCCGTCGTTTTACACGGTTCCGGCTACGCGTGAGATCACCATCCGCGATCTGCTGACCCACACCTCCGGCTTGGTGAGCGGCGGACCGGCGAGCAGCGCCGAGGTGCAGAAGGTTGCGCGCAAGTCGGGAGAGACGCTGGCCGATTACATTCCGCGGCTAGGTGCGGTGCCTCTCGACTTCCAGCCTGGAACGCGATGGAGTTACAGCCCCAGCGCAGGGTTTGACACGCTGGGACGAGTGGTCGAGATCGTCTCCGGCCAGAGCTACGACCAATTCCTGCGGCAACGCATCTTCGATCCACTCGGGATGAAGGACACGGTCTTTCACCCCGCCGAAGACCGCCTGCCACGCATCACCACGATGTATCACCGCGGGGCGAACACGATCGAGAAGGCCGACACGCGCGACCGGCTGAGCAACACCACTTATTTTTCGGGTGCGGGCGGATTGATGACGGATGCCGAAGATTACTTGCAGTTCGGCGAGATGCTGGCGAGCGGCGGACAGTGGAACGGCAAACGGCTGTTGAGCCCCAAGACGGTGGATCTGATGGCGTCGGTGCACGCACCCGATACGCTGCCAGGCCGCCCGAAGGGGCGCAGTTTCGGGCTAAGCGTGCAAGTGGTCAACGACGCGGTAGCGGCCGGCTTCCGCGTCTCCGACGGCAGCTTTGGCTGGGATGGTGCCTTCGGCACGCACTTCTGGGTGGACCCCAAGGAGAAGGTGGTCGGGATCCTCATGATTCAGACGAACAACCCCAACCGAGAGCTGGACCGGGATTTCGAGAATGCCGTTATGCAGGCGATGGTGGAGTAGAGTTCACCTCCACCGCGTTCTTATGCGCGACGAGTCTATCCACCAACTTGCATATTTGCCACTGGCTGTCCCGGTGGCAGGCATCGCCCAGGCGTTTTACAGCTGCCAATCTCACCTCGGGAGTACGGCACACGATATGCTGTGGGACATTCGCCGATAACTGGGAGATGAGCTTGGCCAAGCACAATGCCTTCACAGAACGATTAAGTCCGCTGCTCCGTTTGGATGCACTCAGCGCCTTCCATCATCCGCTGTTCGGGAAACTGGCGCCGGCGATCACCAACCCTGCGACGGTGGGCAAAGTCACCAGCGCTAACAGCAATCGAGCCGTCTGGATCGGCGAAGCTGGAATTTGACGTGATCACAACCCATTTTCTGCGCTTCGGCCGATGGTCCTGTTCGTACCGTTGGCCTTCTCCCTTCCTTTGACGGGCGAGGTCCGCAAGACCATGGACATGCTCGATCCGACGGTGCGTGAAACTACACTGGCCGCGATGAAATGGACCGATCAATTCTGGGATGCCCGTGCCGGCTTCATCTGGGACACGGATTCTGAGTCGGCCAGCCGCTCCGGGCGCATGGGCCGTCGCCATCTGGTGCGGGAAACGAGTTGGTATGCCGTGGGACTGCTGTTGCGCAATCAGCGCGGCGACCTCGAGCGCGCCATCCAGGCCATCGAAGCGGTTCTCCAACAGCAGATAGATGAGCCCGGACAGCCGTATGACGGCACCTTCCAGCGGAGCCCGGAAGAGCCGCGTCCTCCAGCCAGGTACACGCAGTTGTTCGTCCAGTACGATCCGAATTGGCGAGAATTCATCGGCACCACCTTCGCTGTCATCCTGGAGGATTTCTCGGACCACCTGCCGGAGCCGTTGCGGAGGCGCATGGAGCTTTCTATTGGTCGCGCGGTAAACGGAGAAATACAGGAAGGCCGGCTGAAGCCAAACTACACCAATATCGCGCTGATGCACGCGTTCCTGTGGACTTGGGCGGGGCGCCACCTCCAGCGGGCGTCCTGGATTTCGGAGGGCGAGAGGTTCGCTAACGAGGTTTACGGGTTGTTCGAAAAGAACGGTACCTTCGAGGAATACAATTCGCCGACATACTATGGCGTGGATCTCTATGGCTTGGGACTTTGGCGGGCTTACGGATCAACTCCCGGTCTGAGGCGCATGGGCTCAGAGCTGGAAGCCGCGTTGTGGAAAGACATCGCGTTGTTCTACCATGCCGGCCTGAAGAACGTGGCTGGACCTTATGATCGTTCCTATGGAATGGACATGCAGGATTACGTGAGCCTCACGGGTCTCTGGCTTCGTCTAGCTTTGGGACCGCAACTCGCGCCATTTCCACAGATTGCGCCGCGCCTCAACCACTCGGCTGATCTGGTTTACGCTCCCGTGTTTGCCATAGTTGGAACTAGAATCCCGACTGACGCGATCGAGCACTTCAAGCGCTTCGCCGGCGAGCGTCTGGTTCGACGCGTGATCACGGAGAAACGTGTGGCGAGCGCGTGGATTGGGAAAGATTTCATACTGGGCGCGGAATCCACCAGCCTGACCAAGGAGGCCGGCACATCCGGAGATCAGTGCCATCCGGTCACTGCCCATTGGAGAACACCGGGCGGCAAGATTGCATGGATACGCTTGATGCAGTGTCCTCGTGTGGATGCGACCGCTCAAGAAGGTGCAATTTCCTTAGCCGCGATCGGCGCTTCAACCTTTCGGATTGCCGTCCCGGAATTGGACGCAAAATCCATCCAACGCGACCGATGGGAGCCCCCAGGACTGAGCGTGGGCGTCGAAACGGATGCGACTGGCTTCGCGCTGAAGCCCGGGGACGGATACGTCGACGTCACATACAGCGGTGCCACGCGGTTTCTACTTCGCGTAACGAGTGCGGCATCGGGCCCCCGATAACATTAAGGGTTCTTGAGAGAAAAATCGCAAAACCCGTGTTTCTGCAGAGCCAAACTCACGCTTTCGAGCTGTATCGCTTGGCTTGTCCTCCGCAAAAAAGAGATCCGGTCTTCACTTACCCTTAAGAGATTTTGCAAGCTCTTGTAGAATGTGGCTTGTTCCCGCTCATCCGCTTGCTCCTTTCCTCACAATCCGCCGTCGTGGCCGAGAATCTTTTCCTTCGCAAACAGCTCGCTTTGTTTCAAGAGCGCAAGGTGAGGCCTCGACGTTCGAACGCTGCCACACGCGCCTTCATGGTTTTGCTCTCCAGGTTCTTCGATTGGCGTGAAGCTCTGGTCATCGTCAAGCCAGAGACATTCCTTAAGTGGCATCGAACTGCGTACCGGACGTTCTGGAGATGGAAGTCTCGAAAGCGAGGCCGACCGGGACTGCCGAAGAACCTGCGCGAATTGATCCGGGAGATGGCGCACGAGAATCCGACGTGGGGCGAGGAACGCATCGCTGACGAACTGAAACTCATCGGCATCCGGGTCTCACCGCGAACCGTCAGGAAGTACTTGAATCGACAACGTCCGGGTGGCGGAAGCCACGATCAGGACTGGAACGCTTTCGTTCGGAACCAAGCGAAAGCGATCGTCGCCTGTGACTTCTTCATATCCATCACGCTGACCTTTCGGGTTCTGTATGTATTCGTGGCCATGGAGATCGGCTCACGGCGGATTCTGCATTGTAATGTCACGGCTCATCCCACTGCGGAATGGACCACCCAGCAATTCCGAGAAGTTCTCGCAGACGTCCATCCGTACCGGTTCGTCATTCACGATCACGATTCGATCTTTTCGCCTTCGCTCGATTTGACGCTGAATGATTTCGGAGTGCGAGTGCTGAAAACACCTGTCCAAGCCCCAAAAGCGAATGCCTTCTGCGAACGACTGATCGGGACCATCCGACGGGAGTGCTTGGACGATCTCATTCCCCTCAGCGAGCGGCACTTGCGGCTGACGCTTCGAGAATTCGTTGCTTTTTACAATCGGGGACGCCCTCATTCCGCCTTGGGCCCTGGGACACCCGAACCAATCCAGCCAAGTGTTCCGGCCAGCCACCATAGGCATCAGCCTCCCGTCGGTCACCGAATCACTTCAAAGCCGGTCTTTGGTGGATTGCATCACGATTATCGGCTGGAAAAGGAGGCCGCTTAACATCCGACGGAATTTTTGCGGACCACAGCCAAACGGAGCCAGTCGCTGGAAGGGGAGTTGCAACCTATTGATTTCTTGGAGCGGGAGACGGGACTCGAACCCGCGACGTCCAGCTTGGGAAATTGACCGTAGATTGATAATACAAAATTTGGCGTCTACCGGGTTGATTGCTGACGATCCCAAGCCACTGATTTTACGGGAGCCGATTTCGGCGGTCCGTTAATGGACTCTTATTGGACTCTACATTTTTCTCACGCCCAACGGTTGCGACGATCAGCGTTGCCAGCTTCCCGTCATCGGGGCCACAACGCCGACGGTCGGTCCCTGCCGGTATACTGAAGTCCTATGGACGTTCATCTCGATACCCGCAGTCAGCGCCTAATCGAGCAGCAACTCCGTGCCGGTCGCTACCACTCTCCTGAAGAGGTCATCGTCCGTGCGCTTGAAACGCTAGCTGAGAGAGAGTCAACTCGTTGGGAGGAGCAGGAACGCCGCCAGGCCGTTCAAGAGATGATGGAGTTCGCCGGCAAACACCGCTTCACGCTCGGAGAAGGCCTTCGCATTCGAGACCTGATCCACGAAGGCCACAAGTACTGATGGGGCCGTTCGTAGTGGACACCTCGCTCACACTGAGCTGGTGTTTTGCAGATGAGGCAACACCCTACAGCCTTAGCGTTCTCGCCGCACTCCAAAACACTTACGCCGTCGTTCCAGCTCTATGGCCGTTCGAGGTTGCCAACGTTCTCGCGCTTGCAGAGCGCCGTCAACGTATCACACAGGAAGGCATAGCAGCATTCCTTGAGACACTTCGACGACTTCCGATTCAGATCGAACGCCGAGAGGCGTTTTGGCTCTGGCAGGCGGTCCTACCCCTAGCCCGCGAGCATCAGCTCAGCGCCTACGATGCGGCGTATTTGGAACTTGCGCAGCGGGAGCGGATGAACTTAGCCACACTCGATCACGATTTGCAGAAAGCTGGTCACACGCTCGGAGTTCCCATCCTAGAGGTGTCATGATCCGCGTTCTCGCTGAGGAACCCACTCATGGCTCAATGGGGCGCGCGTAGTCCTTTTGGTTTTCCAAGTTCAACTTCCCTCCAGCCGGTGGAGACTCCGCGAGGAGACCTGGTTGCAGCGCCAGATCTCCTCTATGAGGAATGAGTCAGCCCGCCGGTTCGTTTGAACGTACGCCACGACTCTGCATTTGACTCGGAATAGCCCTGCCCGTTACCCCCAACAGGAAGTGCAAGGCGCAACCGTTTCATGCCATTTCTGCGGAATCATTGACGACGACTGGAGTCCTAGGACGGCGCTGACGCATACTTGCTCCAAATGGGGGCAATAACGAACGCAGCGCCTCCAAGTTGCCGTGAATATCAGAGATGATAACGGCCTTCATGCGACCTCAATCGGAGAATGTTTTCCCTTTGACAGGACGGAACTTGATCATGTTGCCCTTGTACCTCATTGGGGCCGGCGCGGGCAACGCCGCGGGGTGGCACGCGCGAGTTCCAGGTGGATTGGGTCTTCCGAGTGCATTTCGACGCGTGGAAGGACTGGAGTGGTAGTGCCTGAAAAGTGCGTTGACCGCGAATCAGGTAGTTTTCATCAAGTACTGTGCGGGCGCGCTTTAGCGCGATCTCTTCTTACCGCCAATCCGCCGTCGGACGCTCCCCTAGCCAGTAAAGGAAATCCATTGCGGGGGGCGTTCCGCCTAGCAGTCTCAACCTCATCGAGCACTGCGCACGGTGACCATGGCTATGCAAACGGACCTGCGTGAGTGCTTGAGTGACTGAAAAAGTGCGCCCAGGGATAAAAGGCGTCTCTAGCATACGAGCTAAGTCAGCCTCCTGAGCGCCGGATATCCACTCCAACTCCAGAGCGTGGGTCTCTCGGTATTGCTCCGCAATGGCCTCAAGCGATTCTGGAATTCGCGACTCTTCTTCGTGTCTGAATGGAAGACCGAGGATCAGGGCAATCCAAAAACGGTTGGCCAAGATAATGTGATGAAGAAGTTTTCGCAGTTCGTCGTCTTGAGCGGCAGTTTCATGGTGACGAACCGCCCTGTCCATGGCGAATTACAAAAATGGGTTCAATCCGGCGTCTTGATGCCTTGATACCATTGCCAAAATGCGCGAGTTCATCGTCCTCTTAGTTCATTCGCTCGTCACTTTGTTTCGGCTGGCAAAGCCGGGCGGTCTCCGGAGTGTAGTTGCCGAATCCGTGCTGGTCCGCCATCAGCTGCTGATCTTGAATCGCGGCCGCAAACGTGCCCCCAACCTGCGCCCTGCGAATCGGATCATCGTTGGCTTGTGCACTCTTTTCATGCCTCCGGCCCGCCTCTTACGTTCCGCCATCGTTTTGAAGCCTTCCACTCTGCTGTATTTCCACCATCTTCTGAAGAAGCGGAAGTACCGCATGTTGTTCTCACCTCAGCGCCGTCGTCGACCTGGACCCAAGGGACCAGACAAAGAGCTCATCAATGCCGTTGTCGTGATGAAACGGCGTAATCCCAGCTGGGGTTGTCCCCGCATTGCTCAGCAGATTGCATTAGCTTTTGGTGTCGAGATCGATAAGGATGTAGTCCGTCGTATCCTAAGCGTTCATTACCGGCCGGGATCGGATTCAGAAGGTCCCTCCTGGCTCACCTTTCTCGGCCACACGAAGGACAGTTTGTGGAGCTGCGATTTGTTCCGATGCGAATCCGCAACCTTGAGAACCCATTGGGTGCTGGTTGTAATGGATCAATTTACGCGTAGAATCGTTGGGTTTGGCGTCCACCGCGGCATAATTGACGGCCTGGCGCTGTGCCGCATGTTTCAGCGAGCGGTTAGAACGCCCAGCCTTCCTAAATACCTCAGCTCCGATCATGATCCGCTGTACCGTTTCCACCAATGGCAGGCCAATCTTCGAGTACTCGGCGTCACCGAAATCAAGACGGTTCCTTATGTGCCGCTTTCGCATCCCTTTGTCGAGCGACTGATCGGTACGGTTCGGCGCGAGTACCTGGACAGGATTCTATTCTGGACCACCACAGACTTAGAGGCGAAGCTGGTTGACTTCCAACATTACTTTAATGCCTATCGAACGCATGCTGGACTTGCAGGACGCCTGCCCGAACCGAGTATCCACGAATCTGCATCCGCTATAGACTTCGGCTCCTACCGATGGCGAACTCACTGTCGAGGGTTGTACCAGACTCCCGCCGCATGATTTATCAATTCGCCATAGGGGTCCTTCCGGCCACGGTTCGCGGCCCATGCGCGGCAATGCGATCGCACACCTATCCGGCGCTGTGGAAAAGCTGGCCTACTGGGATCCCCCCATGCGCCTGAACGACACAACGCGGACGTTCTTCGAAAAAATGAGCCAGTTCAGCGAAGGGGAGGAAGCACAACGCTTCAAAGATCTGCTGAACCCGCAGAAATCGGCTGCTGCCCGGGAGCATCTCGCCATCAACGAACCGAACCTATATTCGATGCTTCACACTTCGATTTCCCCCAACATCATCCAGGGCGGGTTCCAGAGCAACGTCATCCCTTCTGAAGCCACTGCCACGCTCGACATCCGTGCGCTGCCCGACGAAAACATGCCGGAGTTCTACGAACTGATGCGCAAAATCATCAACGATCCCGCAGTGGAGATCGTGCCGAATGCCGGAGGCCGCCCGCAAGGCGTGCCCATCAGCATCACGTCCGATGTCTTCAAAGCGCTCGAAGCATCGTTCCAGAAGGTCTACGGTATTCCGACGGTTCCCCTGATGGGCACCGGCGCGACCGACATGTCGCAACTGCGCCCGCGCGGCGTGCAGTGCTACGGCATCGGCGCCATGCGCGACGATGAGGACGTGCTGAAAGGCTTCGGTGCGCACAGCGATCAGGAGCGCATTCCGGAAGAGTCCGTCTACAAGCACTTGCAGTTTTACTGGAACGCTGTGACCGCCATCGCAGGCGCGAAGTTCTGAACGACGCCCATTTTGACGACCCGCCGCCTCACATCGTCAAACTGCTCTTGGAAATCCTGAAAAACGGCTTCGACAGCCGGTTACGCCGCTGAGCGCGTCGTGCCTGGATGACGCACTCGTTCACTTTTTTCAAAATCGGAGTTCGCGCAGAGTCGAAGTTCCGCAAAAAAGTAGTGGAAGAGTGGCCGACCATCCTGGCGCTATCTGAACACCACATTTCTAATGACTTGCTTACGCGGGAGTTCCGCCATTAGTGGCGTGTGACGCTATTTCCCGACCGGCACTTTCCGCCGCAGTTCGTCGAAAAAGTTCAACAAAAAGACGACGTGCGTTTGCGGCTTGACTTCCGCATCCGCTGAAGGCACCAGAACCGCGATGCGCTTGCCGTCGGGCATCACGTCAAGTGATTGGGGACCTACTGGGGGCACGCCCGTCTCCGACCACTGTCGGGGAGGATTTGCCGCGAACGAGTCTCCCTTGCCGCTAAAGTCGACAACCCATATTAGTCCGTCGGGGGCCCGATAGGTAAGCTCGCGGCCGTTCATAAGCCATCGGAGGGAGCTGGCACCTCTGGAAGAAACTTGCCATTTGCCTCCTAGGCCGGGGAACGGCTGCACAAAAGCTTCCAACCGGACCGACTCATAGGAGTCGTATCCAATCCATCGACCGTCCCGTGAGAACGAAGGACCTCGCACCTCCACCTTGGACTTGAGGAGAGACTCCGGCTTGCCGGGCACTGGGTGATCTGGGTCAGCTAGATCGAGCGTCAACGTCCAGAGCCCGTACGGAGGAGCGGCGCTCCAATAGCCCAGTAGTTTTCCGTCAGGCGAAGTTGATCCAAATACCCAGTTTGCGCCACCCAATAGCTTTTGCGGCTCGCCCGCGCCGTCGGCGCGTACCCAGTAGAGGCCTGGTCCCGCCAATTGATCTGCCGTCATGCCCAAAACCAGGTGCCGACTGTCTGAAGCCCATCCTAAACCGAAAATTGGGCCCTTAAACGATCCGATTTTCGACATGCGGGCCTGGGCCACGTCGTAAACCGAAAGGCTCCTACCCGCGGCATCATTCGCTACTAGTGCTAGCTTGGTACCGTCGGGTGATGCTTGGAGGGTCCTGTAGTTAGACGGAGGCACTCCTTGCACCGGAGTTAGCTTTCCCGAATTGTCCATCCAGGACAGCGAGCGCTCGCCGTTCGTCGCGGGAACATAGGTAAGAATTCCGAAGGGCGTGAAATCAAAGTGCGCGTATCCATTGAACCCAACGCGCATGTCCTCTACAATCGGCAATGCCGGTCCCGTCAGTTCCAGGCGCTTGAGGTCCATGGGAGCGGCGTACAATTCGCCAAGGTGCATATAGACTAGGTGGCCGCTTGGAAGATAGTGTGCGTATGAGCCGCCCTCGACGAGCGTCTTGCGCTGCCCCGTCTTGATGGACTGAACGTAAATCGTCGCTTCCCTGTTTGAGCCTAGGGCTGTCCGAGACTGAAAGAGGATTGCCTCGCCGCCCGGCAGAACTTGCGGGTAGCGGTTACTTATTTCGCCGTTCTTCACGTCAAGCTCCGTCGCGGGTTTCGGATCGCCGCCAGAGGAGGAAACACGGGACAGGGGTACTCGGTTCTCTGCGGCAAACACGATATTGCCATCTTCGCCCCACGACGCTCCGCGGGGATTACGGGCTTCGCACAGGGTTGTTGGCTTGCCTCCTTCCACTGATATCTTCTTGAGTTTTCCACCGGCGAAAAACGCGACCCATCGACTATCCGGCGAGAAGAACGGAATAGCCGCTCCTTCCGTGTCTGGGATGACGGTCGACAGACCGCTATCGAGAAGCTGCAGCGCGAGGTGATCCTTCCCATCGGAACTCCGAGTAACGAATGCGAGTCGCGAGCCATTGGGCGCGATGGCCAACACGGAGCCCTCCCCGGCACCAGGAGAAACGTCGACGCCGAGGTCGGCGTCTAGCCGCATTAGAGGTTTGAGTTCCCCGGGCTGCGTTGCGCGGTAAGCGACGAACGCTACCCCAGCCAACGCCGCAGCTAACACGGCTGCAGCAGCAACGGCAACCTTTCCGAGCCGCGACAGTGATGGAGCGGAGATCACTGACGCGCTTCCAGACTCGGGCGCGCTCGCGATCCATTCCAACTCGCGCTTCAAATCGCGCGCTGTTTGCCAGCGTTCGTCCGGATCTTTCGCAAGGCAACGTCTTCAACACGCGATCCAGCGCCGGAGGCGCGATGTCCGCGATCGAAGGCGCCGGACGTTCCATGATCGCCGCAATCACGCTGGCCGGAGACGAGCCCTCAAACGCGCGCTTGCCCGTCAGCATTTCATACAGCACCAAGCCGAACGAGAAGATGTCGCTGCGGGCGTCGATTTCCTGGCCGTTGGCTTGCGCCTGCAACTGCTCGGGCGACATGTAGTAGAGCGTGCCGACGATCTCGTTCTTGCCGGTGAGCGCCATGGTGAGCGTGGCGTCGCTGCCTTGGCGCTTGCCCTATGCCTGCCGTTCCAGCTTGGCGAGTCCGAAGTCCAGCAGCTTGATGCCGGCTTTGGTGACGAGAATATTCGCGGGCTTCAGGTCGCGATGCGTGATGCCCTTCTTGTGCGCGGCGTCGAGCGCATCGCAAATCTGCGCGGCATACTTCAGCGCCTGATCGAGAGGCAGAGGGCCTTTGAGCGGCGTGCCCTCGATGATACTCCATCACCAGATAATTCGGCCCGACGTCGTAGAGCTGGCAAATGTTGGGATGATTCAGTGCCGCGATGGCCTGAGCTTCGCGCTCGAAGCGTTCGCTGAACTGAGCAGCTGGAAACCTTGATCGCCACGTCGCGATTCAGGCGCGTGTCGCGGGCCTCGATACACCTCTCCCATGCCGCCCGCGCCGATGGGCGCGAGGATTTCATACGGGCCGAGTTTTCGCCTGGCTGGAGCGGCATCTGGGTGACAGAGCTAAGTCTAGCCGATCAGAAAGCGGTTAGCTCCTGGATTACGGCGTATCCGGAAACTATCCGCCGCCATCGATCTGCAAAAACTAACTACCGGTTGCCGACCTCAGCTAACTAGGGCCGCCCCAATGCATACCAGACGACGAAGTCCGTCATGGGCGGCGTTGCCCCCAGTTGACGCATCCGCGAGGCGTTTTGCCCCCGATGATGCTGGCTGTGCGTGAGCGCCTGCAGCAGGAGGACGCCGGCCGGAGCTTCAAACGGGCCCTTGGGCCCCCCGCGGCAAGGCAATCTTCTTGTCGAGATCGGCGGACGCCAGGAGCGCCGCCAAATCCTCGTGAGTCTTCCCCATTGCTGCTTCCAGTTCATCCGCGGAATCGATTGCCTTCATCACACCGGCGTCCGGCGTCTCCCCGCGTGCCAGCGTGGTTAGCATTTTCAAGGCGCCCATCATGTGGTTCAGCCGCGTGCGGATTTCGGCATCTTCGAGCAGCGTCGTATTCTCACGAAGCACCTTCCAATGCGCTGCATCGGCCCAGGCCTGATGGCGCGCCATATCCAGCAGTGTTTCCGCGTTCATCGCACTCCCTCCCAGCCGCTGTTTTCGGTTTTACCACGATCTCCTGGCCGTGCACCAACGGTTCACTAGCGCGCTGCCGTGGTTATGACTAGCGCCCTGAGTGACGCGCATACGAAGTTAGCTTTCGCCGACAATCCGCAAGAAATAGTGGAAGGGTTGCCGACCCTTCACTCCCTGTCCGGTTTGCCCTTTTGTGTTAGTCTGCCCCTTACTGAAATAATCGGTGGAGCCTGGGATTTCTAATAGTGATGATGCGATTCATTCTAGTCAGCGCCTGTTTGTTTGCCCTGCTAGGCTGCACGAGTTCGGCACCTCGGGCGGCTACCAGCCAGACAAACTATTTTGACAATTCCGGCCGTGACGACGTACTCACGGGCGGGGTCAAGATGATTCCGGTTCAAACGCCGAAAGGCACCTTCCACGTCTGGACCAAGCGCGTCGGCAACAACCCCAGGGTCAAGGTGCTGCTTCTGCATGGAGGACCGGGTGCGACGCATGAGTACTTCGAGGCGTTCGATAGTTATTTCCCCGCTGCTGGCATTGAATATTACTACTACGATCAGCTCGGCTCGGCCTACAGCGACCAGCCGGACATTCCGGAACTGTGGGAGTTGCCCCGCTTTGTTGAGGAGGTGGAGCAGGTCAGGCAGGCCCTGGGGCTGGATCAGAACAACTTTTATCTTTTAGGGCAGTCCTGGGGCGGAATCCTCGCAATGGAGTATGCGCTGAAGTACCAGCAACATCTGAAAGGCCTCATCATCTCCAACATGGTGGCCAGTATCCCGGCGTATAACGAATACGCCCAAAAAGTGCTGATGCCGGCTATGGACCAGAAAGCGCTGGCGGAAATCAAACACCTCGAAGCCACGGGACAGTACGACAACTCGCGCTACATGGAGCTGCTGATGCAGCATCACTACGTGCAGCATATTCTGCGCATGCCAGCCGACCAATGGCCGGACCCGGTGAATCGCGCCTTCAACAAGATCAACAAGAAGATCTACATCCCGATGCAGGGGCCGAGCGAGCTTGGCGCCAGCGGGAAGCTGGTCAAATGGGATCGGACCGCTGATTTGGGGAGAATCGCCGTGCCCACGCTCGCCATCGGTGCTCGCTACGACACCATGGAACCAGCGCAGATGGAGCGGATCGCCAAAGGTGAAGAAGGGCCGTTACCTGTTTTGTCCGAACGGCAGTCACCTCGCGATTTACGATGACCAGAAGGTTTACGTCGGAGGAATCATCAACTTCATTCAAGACGTAGACGCCAGTCGCTTTTAATCAAGCCTGGGCTGATTATCCCTGGATCACGGCGTATCCGGACAGAACTGATAATGGAAGACTTGCCAACAGTCCGCGGCCAGCCAAACCCTCGCGGGGCGGCGCGAGAGGATTTTTCGGGAATCCCATAAATAGTGTCGGTCACGAGCCGTTCTCCTGTCCCCACCTCTGTGTCAACAGAGGACTCGGCTAGCGCACCCATTGCCCCTCGGTGAGGAGAGCGTCCTAACTTATGCCGTTTTCGGCAGCGTTACAGCTCCAAGCGCCCTCGCAGCTCTTTCGTGATCTTCTTCCTTGAAATAGATCACATATCCAAAGCGCCCGCTGCCATCAGTGACTCCGCTAGAGGCGTAAATCTCGACTTCTCCCTCCAACAGCAACCGTTGGATGTCCGCCAAAGCCCCGAGACGATCGTCACCCTGGACCAGGAAAGCATGCTGCGGACCTGCCACTACCCACCCCAGCTTCTTGGCAAGCTGAATGAAGGTATCGCTGCGATCCGGGAAGATGGTCAGCTCGACGTAATTGGGGCCGAAGGGCACGGCGCTGAAGGCAAGCAGGCTGACCTCTTCCGAAGCTAGCTGCGCGAGAAGCTCGTAGGCACTTTCCCGAGTATTCTCAATTCTGACGTAAAAGTATTCGGCGTTCCGCACATTCAGTGCCATCTCCGTTATTTGCCTCCGCGTCTACTCCGATTGTCCTTGGAACGTGAAAGTAGGACGTACTAACGCCATCTCCCGCTTGCATATGCTTGGTCTAGCTAAGTGTATCCGATTGGGCCGGTTTACTCCTGGATGACGACGTACCCGGAAGCTATCCGGCTGCACACAGCGGTCTTGCTATTTCCGAGCGAAATACAAGAGATCATCAAAAAGGCACCAGTACCCGACATGATCGTCCAATCTCCACGGTGGCGGCGGTCGAACGCGCGGTTCCAAAAGAGGCAATAACGGTCCGGCATTCGGAGTATACTTAGGGCCCGGAGCGATCTGATGCTGATGAGAATTGCAATCCTCCTGATCGTCCTGACTGAATTGTCGCTGCCACTCGCCGCACAGTGGGCGCAACGCCCCACGCCCGGCATCCCCCGAACGGCCGATGGAAAGCCGAATCTCACTGCACCGGCCCCGCGTGCCGTCGATGGGAAGCCGGACCTGAGTGGCACCTGGGCAGTTCGTAGCAGCCTCGCGGACTACAAGTCCGACTATGGCAAGCCTTGGGTGCAGGCGCTGGTTCAACGCCGCGCGGAGAACTATGGGAAAGACAATCCGGCATTCCAATGTCTACCGCAGGGGCCCGGCTACAGCACCGCCCAGGTCTCGTCGAAACAGATCATCCAAACTCCGGCGATGATTCTTATTCTGAACGACGATCTTACGTATCGCAGGATCTTCATGGACAGCCGGCCACTGGAGACCGATCCATTCCCGAGTTGGATGGGATATTCGGTTGGCCACTGGGCGGGAGACACGCTTGTAGTCGAGAGTAACGGGTTTAGCGACCGCACCTGGCTTGACGAACTCCATCCTCACACCGAAGCACTCCATATGACAGAGCGCTACAGACGCCCCGATTTCGGGCACCTGGACCTGGAAGTTACGTTTGAAGACGTGGGCGCGTATACGAAACCCTGGACGACCCGGGTTGGCGCAGTTTTCACTGCGGACACGGAAATGCTCGAAACGTATTGCGACCATAGTCAGAATCAGAACAGGCCCGAGAACTGGGTCGGGAAGGCTTCGGACGAGGAGAAGACCGCGGTGGCGGTCGCTCCTGAAGTGCTGTCGAAATATGCAGGCGTCTACAAGGGATTTTGGGGGCCGCGTCCTCGCCTGGTGGAAGTTACTTTCGTCGGCGGCCGTCTGTATGTCGGTCGATGGTAAGGAGCGGCTGCCTTTGATTCCACAGTCGCCAACATTGTTCACCGCAGGCGGATATTCGTACGCATTCATCCGGGACACCGATGGCCCGGCGACGCACGTGGTTGAGAGTCATATATCGGGCGACTACAAGTACCAACGCCAAAAGTAAAGCAGGCGGTCCAGGTTTGGCGGGGATTGATCCTGCAGGCGGCGCACAGTGCCTTGGACAGTTATCGGAACGTTCATTCCCGTAATCGGCCGCGCAAGGTATCTCCATTGTCAGCCCGCAGGGCATCACCGCGGTATCACGTCGGGCATCCATACGGCCAAATTGCCCTTCCTTGGCGTACAGGTTGCACCTAAACTCAAACACTTAGACCGAACTGAACCGAACTGAACTGACGCAATACGGGTTCGATTCCCGTTAGCGCTACCAATTCCTCATAGACTTACAGGCGACAGGGCATCACGCGGTATCACGCGCGAGGTGCCAGAGAGACCGCCCGACATTGTCTGCAGGATCAGGGCACCTCTACCTGGCAAGCGTCACATGGAGCTTTTGACACTTGGTTTCGACTTCGTTGTCCGCGATCATCCAGACAGAGCCGCTTCTAAGCGGTCGGGCGTTACGCTACCAAGTGGCGTTGTTTAACGTGAACGGGACTTACCAGGACCGATGTCCAAGAACGCCAGCTCGGGGGAGCATTCTCCGAGTGGCCGACCATTCCCCCGCAGCTCTGTCGGCGCTTCGCACAGCAGAACGCCACGCTTGGCCCAGATCCCGATTCCTTAATGCCAAGGGCTGTTGTAACGAGCCACGGTTCCACGCGCCCGCAAAGAAGCGTTATCACGTGGGCGCCTGAGGTGGAAGGGATCTGCCAGGTCAACGTGTCAAGTTCAGCTTCTGTCGCAGCACAGCAAAGTGATGGTCCGGGCGCATCCAGGCTAGTTCGGGGTAGGATAACCAAAAGGGAAGAACTGGATCACGCTCGTCATACATGTTTTCGAGGTACTCGAACGCGCGGTCTCTGTCACCGAGGCAGGCGTAGAACAGGAGCCAACGGCGATTTTGAGCGCCTCTGCCGGAAGCGTTTTCGAGGTTCTTCTTCAGGAGGTCGACAGCGTCATCGCGCTGCCCTCCTTGAACGTAGGCGCAGGCAAGCCAGGCGTGTGGAAAATGGCCCCCCGCCGACCGCCGGTCAGCTTCCTGTAGTACTGCTACCGCCTCCGCGTGCCTCCCCTGCAAGTAGAGCGCGCGGCCGGCTGCCACGTACGCGGTCACTTGAGTGGGATCGACAGCAGTGGCCTTCCGGGCTTGCTCTACCGCTTCCTGGTGCCGGCCCATCACCAGCAGGGCGTCGGCGAGGTACTCATTTGTTATGAAGGAGAGCGGATCCAAGGCCAACGCACGGCGAATCTCACCGAGGCCGTCTTCGCTTCGGCCCTGGACAAACAGAAGTTCAGTACCCAGTTTCAGGTGCGCTGCCGCGTTATTAGGGTCCAGCTCGATGGCGCGGTGGAAGATTCTCTCTGCTTCCTGCCATGCATATTCCCGTTCGCGAACCCCGGCCAGCGCGGTGTGGGCTTCGGAGAGCGTCGCATCGAGCTCCAAGGCTTTTTCCGCAGCGGCCTTCGCCCGACGGTAGGCCTCGAGGCGGGATGTGATGGTGCCATTCGTTTGGAAGTCCATCGCCAGGAGGGTGTCGGCGGCGCCCGCGTAAGCCAGTGCGTAATTCGAATCCTTCGCTGAGGCCTGCTCGAAATACTGTAACGCATTGCCCATCGAGCCGCCCACAGGGACCCGGCGGTCCAAAGCATAGCGCCCCCGGAGGTAAAGCTGGTATGCCTCCAAGTTGTCGGTGTAAGGTCGCGGCCCAGCCCCAAGCTTCAACCGCAACGCGTTTGCAATGGAGCTTGCGACCTCGTCCTGAATCGCAAACACGTCCTGCACGTCCCGCTCGTAGGTCTCGGCCCAGAGGTGGCGATCCGTTGCTGTTTGGACCAGTTGCACGGTGATCCGCACCCGGTTTCCGGAAAGCCGCACCGCGCCTGCCACTATCACATCCACATTCAACTCCCGGCCGATTTCCAGCAGCGTTTTGTGTGTGCCCTTTAGGGACATGGCCGATGTCCGCGAAATCACCCGCAGCGTCCCGATCTTGCCCAGGTCGGTTGTGAGAGCTTCGGTCATTCCATCGGCGAAATACTCTTGCTCCGAGTCATGCGAAAGATTTTCGAGGGGGAGCACCGCCAGAGATTGGATTCGCGGTGCGCCGGTCCGGCCTCGCAGCCGGTCCCACAGACCGGAAACGTTCATGGCCGCCAGCGTCACAAACAGCGCCATCAACGCGAGAGCTGCTGCCCACCAGCGCCATCGGAGAAGGCCTTGCTTCCCGCCCGCCACCGCAGACGTAGGTTCCCTGGATGGGATCTCCAGGTCAGCCACGCCCTGCGCTTCGAGGGAGAGTTTTGGAGGAGCCACGGCTGTCAGGTCCACCGGCGCGACAAACCGGTACCCGAGGCGCGGGACCGTCTCGATAAATTGCGGGCTGCCCGCCTCCTCACCAAGCGCGGTCCGAATCTGGCGCATGCACGTATTCAGCCCGCGCTCGAAATCCACTACCGTCTCGTCTCCCCAGATCGCCCGGCACAGTTCCTCCCGCCTGACCAATTGCCCCGGACGGCTAGCCAGCATGGCGAGCACTTTGAAGGGCTGAGGAGGGAGCTTGACCACGACACCCTCATTCCGCAGCAACTCGTTAGCGGCATCGAGATCGAAACCGGCGAAGCACAGGTGTTGGCCGTTTGCGTCCCGCATGGACCACCTCCGGCCTATTTTACATTTTTTTCATAGTTCAATTATGTCTTCTCCATTGAGCCGCAGGTCAGATCGGGATCACCATTCCTAAAGCGGATCGGAAAAGAATGGAGATAACCATTGAGGCTACAATTCATTGCAGTTTTCGGGCTGCTGGGGGCAGGCGGTGAGCTGTTGGAAGCACAAATGCCGTCGGTCGTGCTCCGCATTGATACTGCCAATTTCGTTCGTTATGATCAGGAAACAGCCGACTGGACCAAGTATGGTACAAGTCCGGGTATCGTGACCCTTGCGCCAGGTCATCTACCGCCCTTTGGCTCTTACATCAGCTTGGCCGACGTGGTGTCTGTAAACGGCAAGCCGGTCAAAGGGGTCAGGGTGCTCCGCGGGTTGAATACCAACTTCGCCATTAACCCGATACCGAAACAGGCGGTCTCCGATATCTCCGGAACTCCATACTTCGATCAGCTATTCGTGATCCAGAATCTCGACGGAACAGTCGTTGGGACTATGGTCGTGACCGGTCAGCAGATAACCGATCCGGCTCCTGCTGCAAGCGGCCTGGGCGGCTGGGCAACCGTGGTCGCGGGTGGCTCGGGAGCGTTTCTCGGCATCACCGGCCAAGGCTGCGGCGTCAGCGGAGGGGGAACCCCACCTGGAGGAGCGCGCATCAGTTCGGTTATTGAAGATCCTGCCAACCGCCGAATCAACGGCGGTGGCACCACGTATTCCGTTTTGTGTCTGATTCCCAGGACTCGGCCGGACGTTGTGACGAATGCCGGCGGGCCAGCGATAGTTCACTCGAACGATTACTCTCAGGTCACACCGGCCAAGCCAGCGAAGCCAGGAGAAATCCTCACGTTGTTCGCCTCCGGACTTGGCCCCACGCGCCCGGGTGTTGACCCGGGCCAGCCCTTCACCGGCGATCCGCAGCAGTTGGTCATTGCACCAGTCGAGGTGCTGGTGAACGGGAAGTCCAGCGAGGTTCTTTATGCTGGTGGATACCCAGGCGCTGTGGATGGCTACCAGGTCAACTTCCAGGTTCCAAACACCACGACGCCAGGCATGGCCTCTCTCCAAATGACCAGTGCGTGGATTCCCGGCCCCGAGGTAAAGCTGGCTATTCAGTAAAGACCGTGCGGTTTTCGCACGCTTCGAAGAGGAGGGGGAACGATGGATCGGCATTTACTTGCTTCTGCACTCGTAACTGCGTTAGGGGCGGGCGGCCTTTCGGCCCAACCGTTATCGTTTCTGCAGCGCTCCCTTACTGCCGGCATAGGCCCAACCTCGGCTGTGGCCGGGGACTTCAACCATGACGGCAAGCTCGACCTGGCGGTGGGCAGTTCGGAGGGCATCTCGGTCCTCCTCGGCAACGGCGATGGAACCTTTCAGCCGCCGCTGACTGTGGCCCTGCCGCCGGGGACCACCCCCAACTTTGCCTCCCGCCACCTCGTTGCGGCCGACTTCGACCGCGATGGCAAGCTCGATCTCGCCGAAGGCAACAGCGCTGTGCTGCTTCTCGGCCGCGGCGATGGGACGTTCCAAGCTCCCATCAGCTATACCGTGCCCGGCCCGCTGGCCGCTGGCGACTTGAATGGCGACGGCAAGCCGGATCTGGCGGTGAGACGCACCGCCGGCACTGTTTCCATCCTTCTCGGCAACGGCGACGGCACCTTCCAGCAACCCGCCGAGTTTTCCGCCGCCGCCTCGAATTACTCCTTCCCCGGGGGGGCCGTCACCATCGCCGATTTCAACGGGGACGGCAGGCCGGATCTCGCCGTGGCCGGCTCAACCAACGGCGGTTTTGCCGTTCTGCTCGGCAAGGGCGATGGAACGTTCATGCAATCCTTCGCCGTCGCCGGCTGCCGATTCAGCTTACTTCGAGGAAGCCGACTCGCGCAACACCACGATGTCCGAGTCAGTTCGAGTGCGCAGAACCCCGAGTGTCTTGCCGTCGGGCGACCAGTAGAAGACGCGCGTAGTATCCGAAGGAAAGTTCGTGATCCGGCGCTTCTCCGAGCCATCCAGCGGATGGATCCAGATATTGTCGCCGCCATTCTGCAAACTAGTCTCCTGAATGGGGTACGCTATGCCTTTGCCATCTAGAGTGAATTGCGACGGGTACCCGATACGCTGATCGACATCCACTAGTTGAGGGGCCTCGCCGCTACCTCCCGCAAGCCTGACAATCACAGCTCTCAATTGCACATCCTGGCGCCCCGGAGTCTTTACTTTGGCAAGATACATTAGCCGGTCGCCATTGCGAGATAGCGCAATGTTGCCGTGGGCGTAGTAGCCGTTGCGAACCGTGCTTCCCGGGATTGGTTCCGGCGGTCCGCCGTCCAGCGGTATTCGCATCGGTTGAGGTTTCGTGGCGTCGACGTAATATACCCATTTGCCGTCCGGCGAACAGACAGGGTCTTCGCCGTCCGCGCCTGTCGTCAACTGCGCCAGATTCGAACCGTCGGCATCCGCTCGCCAGACATTCACGTCGTGCGCTCCTCCACGGTAGTCCCATTCGAAGACGAGCCGGCGTCCTCCTTCACACGGCTCAGGCGATCGGCCGGTATAACTCAGGAAAGCAGTTTCGATGCTGCCGCCGGTGGTCATCCGCGTCATCTTTCCGTCTCCAGCGACGAACAGCTTGCCGTCCACATCCCAACTGAAGGTACTGACATTCTTAGTCCGTAGAGGTAGAGGCGAAGGCACACCAGCCTCGAAACCGTCGGCGGGCAGGAGATAAAGCTGGCGAGTGGTTCTGGATTGCACAGCCTCCAGAATCTTGCCATCGGCTGAAACTGTGTGTGCCAGGTAGGAATTCGTGTCGTTGGTAATGGAATGAAATTCTCCTCCCGGGTAGGAGATGGAGCCGACCAGCCAATGGTGCAGCGCGGTTCTCAATGCGTAATTCACGATAAATCCGGATCCGGCCGGCAACCATGCCATTGACCGGATGAGCTTGTCGTCGGTCCGGAAAAAAGTCCTGCGCTGTCGGCTCCGCACATCCACCAGATCGATTACTCCGGACCCCTGACCCAGAGCCGTAATGCCTAATGCGATTTGAGCGCCGTCGGGCGACCAGCTCAGATGGCCGGAGAGCATCCCTTCATAATCGTCAGGCCGGTTCGTGCCGGATTCACACAGCAGCGCTCTCTCGCCGCCGCCGTCCGCATCGGCAATGAGAAGGCACCATTTGCCCGGGTCGGGGTCGTTCTTTCGAAGATAGGCGATCTGCTTGCCGCCCGGCGCAAAGGTGATGTCGCTGCCGATATTACGGACAATCCGTTGCGTCGCCCCACCCAGGACCGGCACGCGAACGAGATCGGGCGCGCCGGATGAAATGGAATTGCAGAGATAAAGGTAGTTACCGTCAGGAGAAAAGTCGAGGCAGCCATAAACCACAGGCGCTGGCGGCGCAATTTGCGTATCGCTGTTGGTGGCCACGTTGCGTAGCCATAAACTCTGTTGGCCATTCTGCAATTCGCCGCTGCCGATGAAGTTGCCGTCCGGAGAAATAGCGCCCAGCGTGACTCTGCCGTTGGTCGTGATTTGGTTGATGACGTGACTCTGAAAGGGAATCGGGCGGCTCCGATGGAACAGCCAATAAACGGCGTAACCGGCTCCAATCGTCAGCGCGAGTACGATCGCGACCGGAAGGAGCGCTCTCCGTTTCTGCTGAGGAGTTGTCACGGTGACGCCCGGTGCCGGGGACATCCGCACTGCCGGGCTGCGGGCCTCGACGGTGTCACGCTGAAGACGCTTCAGATCGGCCCGAATCTCCGAGGCGTGCTGATAACGGAGTTCGCGGTCTTTTTCCAGCGCCTTGTTGATGATCTCCTCCAGCTTGGCTGGCAAGCCGGGGTTGATGGATCGGGGCGCCGCCGGTGCCTCGTGTAGGATTGCGCCGAATATCGCTCCCGTTGTCTTTCCGAAAAATGGAGGGCGGCCGGTTGCCATCTCGTAGAGGACGGCGCCGAAACTAAAGAGGTCGGTGCGCACATCCAACTCCTCGCCACGCGCTTGTTCCGGTGACATGTAGGCTACGGTGCCTACCGTGGTCCCGGGCTTCGTCAGGCATTCGGATTCAAGGCTGGCTGTCGGCATTGCTGTAGCCCCCGAGTCCGGTTCTTTCCGGGCAGGCACGAGATTCCGATCAGCCCCTGCGCCAGTCAATTTCGCCAACCCGAAATCCAGCATCATCGCCGAGCCTTGGAGAGTCACGAAAATATTCGCGGGCTTGATGTCACGATGGATGATTCCTTTCTGGCCGGCGGCGTCCAGTGCGCTTGCAATCTGGATCGCCAGCTCCAGCAATTCCTCCGTCTTGACTCCCTTCGTCTCGATGTGATGCTTCAGCGTGTGACCTTCCAGGTACTGCATCGCAATGAACGGCCGGTCTTCGTGTTCGCCGATTTCATAGATGGTGCAGATGTTGGGATGATCGAGCGAAGAAGCGGTGCGAGCTTCGCGCTGAAATCGCTCCAGAGTTTGGTAATCGGGGATTCGAGCTTCCTGCAGGAATTTGAGCGCGACGAACCGTCCCAGCTTAGTGTCCAGCGCCTTATAAACCACACCCATCCCGCCGCCACCCAGTCGCTCGACAATCCGATAGTGCGAAACGGTTTGACCTAACAAGGTCGGAGCCCCAAAATCTTCTGGAAGAAGATCCATTTTACAGCAGCACGGATTGAGTCCAAACGAGCGGCGCCACGTTCGGCATTGCGTATTCGTTTTATCATCCGCGACAGTTCCAGCCGCGACCGCCTCTCGGGCCTCGCTCTTCGGCCGCTTGGCTCTCTCTCTTTGCCTTGTTTGGTGGCTGAGGTCATTCCTGGCGGATGACGCGCCATCCGGAAGTTGGGCTGCTCGCCATCAACTTGCCAGCAAACGTCCATCCCGGACTCTTGACCCCATCGCCGCGGATCTAGGCGCACAATCTACATTACGCGATTTGTTCCTGCGAAATAGATTCCTGCACGCGCGCGGAAAACGCCATCCTGGAAACTCACCTACTCCCAAACGATTTGATTCTCTTCGCACCAGTTGAGTGCGATCTGGCCTGAGGGCCTCTCCGCGAATTGCAAACCACCCTGATTCGATGCGGTGCCGCCCAAGGGCGTCCTTGAAATTCCGGAATGCTCCGGAGCCGTGGATGGCGTGTAGAAGCTCTTCGCGAATCCTGTCGGGCTCCACCGAATACGAGAAATCCTGCATGATGGCCCATTCGTGAACATCGAACTTCGTAGGAAGCTTCTGGAAGCGGTCGGTAGAAACGATCCTCTTGGCGATCTCCCATTCCTGTTCTTGCCAGGCAGGAAGATCCAGTTCCACGTCGTCGCTAGACTCCTCCGCCTCACGCAGAAGATCGTGAGAGACAGTTTCCACCTTGCCCGTGTCGCGATCCAGGAAGGACGAGGACTCGTCGAACTGCATCTCTAGAGCGTCAACCATGTCGTTTATCTCAAGAACAATCAGAAAACGTTCCTCTGTCTTAATCTCGGCATCGCATTTCTAGCACTCGGAGCTTACGGCTCATTGGCGTGGATCCCAACTTTTTTCATCCGACACCACCACTGGACCGCGGCGGAAGCCGGGAAAACTTTTGGCATTGTCATAGCGCTGGCAGGCTCCCTGGGTATTGTCTCAGGTGGCTGGTTCGCCGACCGGCTCGCGGCCCGCGGCCATCCTGACGCCTACCTTCGGGTGGCGATGATGGCGTCGGTTGCAGCCCTGCCGACAGGTATCGCATACCTGCTGGTCCCCGATTCGCATCTCGCCATCGTCTTGGTTGCTCCGCCGGTCTTTCTTCACGCAGTTCCCATTGGACTAGCTCCAGCAGCCCTGATGCAAGTTACGCCAAGCCAGATGCGCGGCCAAGTGAGTGCAGTTTATCAGTTTACGATCAATCTGATTGGGCTCGGCGCCGGTCCTACTGCGGTGGCCCTGGTCACTGATCATTTCTTACACAATGACACGCTCGTGGGAACATCCATTCTTGTCGTGGCGACGACCGCCAACATCCTTTCCACTCTGATACTTTGGAACAGCCTCAAATCATACGTGCGCAGCCGGGATCGGCTCAAGCAGTGGGTAGCCGCCTTGCCTGTTTGAACGTTCTTTTGGGCTGGCGCCGGCTGTGCGTGCTCCATCCCTCGGGCGCACTCTCCTGCATCTCTAATCCCTTGACCGGATGTCACACCGAGAGAACCAGGTCAACTCGGGCTGCGATAGCCGGTGTCCGCGGTGCAACGGATTCGGATGATACATAGCCTCCATTTCTCAATTGCACGCGATGGTCGTGAGAGCCAGATGACGAGATGCAGACAAACCGCCCACAACAGCACACTTCGCTTCTGGAAATCCAATCTGCGGGCGACTCTGGATTCCCGACGCATACGAGCGGGAGTTGTAGCGGCTCAGATTCGCCGCCCCGTTTTTTCCCAATAGGGCGCGCGCAGTTTGCGCTTGAAGATTTTGCCGGAATCTTCGCGCGGAAGCTCATCACGAAATTCTATTAGCTTCGGAATCTTGTATCGCGCCAGCCGCCCATCCAGAAAATCGCGCACCGCGCCGGGTTCCAGCGCTGCACCCGGGTCGCACTCGATGTAGGCACAGAGAGACTCTCCAAACTCGTCGTCGGGAATGCCGAACACAGCGCAATCGCGCACGCCTGGCATGCCAGTCAGAACTGCCTCTATCTCCGCCGGATAGATGTTGGCTCCGCCCGATATCACCATGTAGTTTTTCCGGTCGCATAGGAACAGATATCCCTCTTCGTCCAAATAACCGATATCGCCGATGAAGATCAGCCCGTCACGTTCCGCCGTGCGTCGCACGTCATCCATCCCGTGATAGGTGAAATCCGAAAGTCCGTGCAGCCGCGCGTAAACGTCGCCGATCTCGTTCGGACCCAGCCGGTTGCCATCCTCGCCGTAGATGCGCACTTCTGCTCCAGGGAGCGGGCGGCCGACCGTTCCGGGTTTTCGCAGCGCTTCCTCGCTGGTGTGAAAAACCACCGCGCCGGTTTCGGTTCCTCCATAGTATTCATGGATCACCGGACCCCACCAATCGATCATTTGCCTCTTCAACTCGGGCGGACACGGAGCCGCCCCATGCACCACGAATTCGAGTGAAGAGAGGTCGTATTTCCGCCTGGTCTCCTCCGGCAGCTTGAGCAATCGCACGAACATGGTCGGGACCAGGTGAACGTGCGTAATCCGGTACCGCTCGATGACAGCGAGCAGCCCTTCGGCGTCGAAGCGCGGCTGAAGAATGCAAAACCCGCCGGTGCGCGCCGCCCGCAGCCCGTACGCGTTAGGCGCGGCGTGATACATGGGGCCGGTCAAGACGGTGCGAAAGTTTCCATCTTCGCCAAATCCGAATATCGTTCGGGACATCTCCGCCGACGTTGCCGCCGAGGCCGGCGTATTGGGCTGGCGGCGAACACCCTTCGGTTTTCCTGTCGTACCGGATGTGTAGATCATGCTGATCGCTAGCTGAGGAGGACCCAATCCAGCGGGCGCTTGTTGACAGCTGACCCAATCGTTCCAGTCGGCCAGTTCCGCCGGTGAGGTGGCGTCTTCGGCACGGATTCCATAGGCCGCTTGAATTTCCGGCGGCGTTGGTACGACGAATACCCGCGCGCTCGCCGGGATCGCTGGCGCGATCTTCGGCAGCAGATCGGAGTGGACTACCAGCGCCTTGGCGCCGCAGTCTCGCAGAATATAGCCGGCCTCGTCCGCGTAAAAGTGCCAGTTGACCGGCACCGTCTGGGCGCCGATCGAACTGGCGGCGAACGAGGCTTCGAAGAACGGAAAATCGTTGCGCAGCATTAGCGCCACCGCCGAATCCGCACCGATTCCCAGGTTTAGGAAGCCCGACGCTGCGCGAGCCACGCGCTCAAACAACTCCGCTTGGCTTAGCTCTCTTCCGCCGCTGACGATCTTCGCGGCGAGTCCGGAGGACGGGGACATGGCTGGGCTCCAATCGCCGGAAGTCTATCACAACCACCAAAACGAGACATCTCGGTCATCCCGAAAATCTCGCTATGACCAATTCTCAGTCGCCTTTGCCATCGAATCCGAGTTGGAATCGCGTTTAGCCCGCGCCCTAATTCCATGTGCCGGATCGCGTCGACAAGATCATTTCCCACCGCGTCGATGAAATGTACCTACGCCCGCGTGTTCGAAAATAAGTCTGCGACGAGAAATCCCTCACTCTGATGGATGCCATCCACAAATCTTTCCTTATGCCTGCTCAACGCCTGGAAGCGATGTCGCCCCAAATGCGCCAGAAGGGTAGCATCAAATCCGGCGCTGGCGCCGACTTGTTAATTTTCGACTCACAACATAATCAGCCGGAGTTACCCGCCGGAAATCAGTGATTTTCTCAACGGACCAAGGGCACAAGCCTCTCGGCATAACAAGTTGGCCGCAACGCTTCCCAATTCGCTAGTTGGCCGAGCGGTCGGCCTCTTGAAGGCCCTGAAATATTACGTCTCTCAAGCTAAGCCGCGCATCGTAATTCCGAAAGGATTGGCGATATTCCTGATTGGAGACATCAGGACACGCAGCAAGGCGAGTCCTCGCTTACGACATCTCTCCTGAGTCAAGTAAATCAACGAATGAAAAGGTATTTAGCCAGTCTCTTCTTCATGGGGCCAAGTCACTGTCACTTCGGCATCCACGTACGCGAGTTGCGCATCCAATCCACGGAGAAAAACTATGTGTGACTATTCACTGCATGTGTACCCGAATCGTCTCGCCGCTGAGGGCGAGGAACTAGTGCTCCACCGTTTTGGCAGAGCGTCGATTGGTTTGGCATCGCCCTCCGATCTTCGCCCCATCATCACCGCAAGTTCTTGCGACCCGACTTCGAAGAACTCGCGGTCATGGACCGCGATCAAGGAATGGTTCCTAGCGAACAGGCCGCAGGGGCAGCCCGATAAACGCACTCCGGCCGTGTGCGTGCCTCCAGGGGCACGACTCCTTCTCAAAGACATCCCCAGGGGCTTGCAACGGGAACTGGGAGTCGGGCAAGTGGAGGAGGTGAAGTTCGTCGAGATCAGCGCCGAAGTGAACACGTATCGCGACGCGGTGCGTTTCAAAAACGGCCGCCAGCTTCTTCTGCAAGCTCTGTGGGAGGGACAACGGGTCACAGTCTTGTCGCTGACCTCCGAGGAAGTCGAAGAGACCTCTTTCTCCGACCTCCGAGCCCTGTTTCAAGAGCGGTCGAGAAACTCTCTTACAGAAACTGCCGTGCGGCCAAGCGTTGGACGTGGTGTATCTTTCAGATAATAGCGAGGAAAAGAGCCTCAGAAGCCTGAAGAAGAATATCATCGCATGTTTGGCTTGTGATGAGTTGACTTGCGCAACTCCCTAGTAGGAGGAGCGATGATCGGTGGCGAGGAGCCCTGGGATGACGACCGTCGTGTGGACGAGGCAATCGCCGAGTCCTTTCCGGCGAGCGACCCGCCCGCCTGGACGCTGGGCGTGGAGCCGCACCCACTGACGACTCCATCATCAATGGGGCAGTCCAGTCAGAGTAAGAACTGAACAAGGCTATATCTGCAGAATCGATTTGGCGTCTGCATCCACACCCTAACCCGGCATAGCCGGAACCAAACAGGTCCGGATATGATGCCGGAGTGGGCATCGAGCTAATCACCGAGCGACACGCCGCGCAGATCGAAGGGGTGCTGGGTTGTTGGGACCGGATGCTAGTGTTCGGTACGCTTCCCAAGATCTGCTATGCCGGGGGTATGACCTCGTACCTGTACGAACACCAGGTCAAGATCTTCGATTATCCGCGCTTCGCCGAGCCATTCCGCAACCAGTTACGGCAAAACACCGAGCGTCTGGCCGCCGAGAACGGCATCGAGATCGAGTTTCTCCGCAAGCGGAACGTTCGCAAGGAAGACCGGGTGAAGGAGATTCTGAACCAGCGAGGTGAGCAGCCGGGGTTGGTATGTATCTTCTCGGCGATGGAGCCGTGCTCGACCTACAAGCCGTGGCACAACAAGCAAACCGGTAAGACCTATTTGCTGCCGGACGATGGCAAGTGCCTGCACTACTATTTCTACTTCATCGACGAGGAACTCGGCTTGTGTTACGTGCGAGTGCCGACCTGGCTGCCATGCCGGTTGCAGATCTACTTCAACGGTCACAACTGGCTGGCGAGCCAGTTGCGGAAGCGGAAGGTCGACTACCGCCTTCTCGACAATGCCTTCGTTCACATCGGGGACTGGGCGCGCGCTCAACAGATCGTGCACGGCTGGGAGGCGAAACGGATTCACCGGAAACTGGACGAGTTCGCCCAAAGCTACTGTCCCATCTTTCGGGCTTTTGGTGCGCAATATCACTGGAGCGTGGACCAGTGCGAATACGCAACCGACATTGTCTTTGGCAAGCAGGCGGACCTGGCGGCGATCTACGAGAATCTAGCACGCACGGCGATTCATACCGTAAAGCCGGATAACATCGCCACCTTCCTTGGGCGCAAGCTCAGCACACAGTACGAAGGCGAGATGGGAAATCGTTTCAACATCCGTATCGAAGGAACGCGGATCAAACACACCATGGGTCCGGTTTCGATCAAGCTATACGACAAGTTCGGCCTCATTCTCCGGATCGAGACCACAGTCAACGATCTGACCTTTTTCAAGCACTACCGCGAGGTAGAACACCGCGACGGCTCACGGGAAACCAAATGGGCCGCGATGCAGAAAACCATCTACAGCCTGCCGGCATTGCGTGAACTGCTGGAGGCCGCCAATCGACGGTATCTGGAGTTCCTCTCCACCATCACCGATCCGCGGGCTGGCCGGGACAAGCTCGACAAGCTGTCCCGCACCATCCAGCAGGACGACCGTTCCTATCCGGGCTTCAATCTGTTTGACTCCGACGACGACACGCTGTTCCGCGCGATGGTGCGAGGTGAGTTCAATATCAGTGGACTGCAGAACAAGACACTCCGGCGTCATCTGCAGGAAAAGAACAGCGGCCAAGTCTCACGCCTTTTAAAGCGCCTCCGCGTCCATGGCCTCATCAAGAAAGTAGGCAGCACCTACAAGTACTACCTCACCCAATTCGGCAAGGATGTTATTGCCACTGGGCTGAAGCTCCGCGAACTCGTCGTCATTCCCCAGCTAGCCTTGGGTCATCTGGCATGACGAACTCCTGCCAGAATCGGTCAGAATATCAATGTAGAGGTAACTAACTGGTGCGTCAGATTACATGATAGGAATTTGGCTGAGACTACGGCGCACTATCGCCGTGCACGTCGCCGTTCCCGCCACCGCCTGAATCGAACTAGCAACTGGCCCATTGCGCGGCATCGGCACGAACACCCAGAAGAACGAAAACAGCACTGCGATGACGGCAACGACAATGATCACCAACGGCGTATAAACGGAAATCAGCGCAAGAACTTGCATGTGAACTCTCCCGAGTCCACACGGGTAGGCAATAATCGGAAATAGCTCCGCACGGCCCTATCCGTGTTGAGTTAGGCTCGGGCAGAAGTGGTTCAGACTTCCGCTCGGGCCGTTTCAGGTTTGCCCCGCGCGCGCGGGGCTTTCTAACCAGTCCGACATTGCCATGCAAATTCACATGAATGGAATGGTACTTTCGGCACAATGTGTCGGAAAAGCCGAGCGTTGCCCGTCGTGCGGGCCGCACATGCCCAACGTTCCCGTCACGGCGCCACTGAGGGCGATTTCTGTGGCACCGCTGGGCTGTCTCTGCTCAGTGGTGCTCTGGGCAGGAACGGCTTGGCCGCAAAGTGGCTTACTGAAGCGGGAAACGCTGCGCCTATTCGTTGGCCCGAGGCGGCGTCGCCCTGAGCGCTGTCAAGGCACATACAATCGTGGATGGAGGCGATTCATGAATGACAAGCGCTTGAAAGCTGCCGCCACGATCTTTGCTTTTCTCATGACCACCGCTTGTTCCGAGCCTCCCAAGACCGCTGAGCCTAAAACGGAAGCTAAGCAGGAGGCTCCAAAGCCACCCGAACCCGTGTCAGGGAAAACTGCTTTTTATGAAATGTACAAGCCGGCGCGAGGCTGGGCGTCGGACCTCATGCCACTCAGCCTGGCTAACGGTGAGGTTCCAGGGATGAAGAATGAAGCTGGCAAGGCTGCGATGTGGACTGCGGTCTTCGTATCGCCCAGCCGGCGCGAGGCACGGACATTCTCTTACTCGGTAGTCGATCAGGGTACGACTATCCACAAAGGCATCACGGTAGGTGGTGCCGAGCCTTGGAGCGGCCCGACGACCAAAAGCGAACCGTTTCAGACAACTCAATTTGTTATCGATTCCGATGTTGCGTATGAGACCGCATCGCACAAAGCAGCGACTTGGCTAAAGAACCATCCAGGGAAGAGTGCGAGTTTTTACCTGGGAAATGCATCCCGGTTTCCAGCGCCGGTGTGGTATGTGCTCTGGGGAAATAACAAATCCGGTTACTCAGCTTACGTGAATGCCACGACCGGAGCTATCGCTGGCAAATAGAAAGGATTGCGCGGGCGCGGGTCTTCGCGGAAAGCTACCAGATCCGATTATTAATGGGCCGCGCGTCGGGTCAGACGACTGGGAACAAAGCAGGATCTAATTCATGCGCCGAACGACGCGATTAGGCTGAGGATCACGTCTTAGTGCTCTGTGAAGCAACAGGCCCGCTGGGTCTCAGGTGGAAAGGGCGGTTATCGCCAGAAATCGATAAATGCTGCGGAAAAGCCAGGAGGATCACACGCAGGATCAGGCGCCAGGCGGGATGTCTGCTCCTGATGCAGGTGCGGTAAGAGCTAACCCGCTTCATGCGCCACAGCACTTCTTATGTTTCTTGCCGCTGCCGCATGGGCAGGGTTCGTTCCTGCCAATCTTGGGGTTTGGACGCCTGATCTGGGGAGATGCCGCTTCTTCTGCTAGGGCCAGGTCGCTCTGGGTGAAAATCTGGACGGCGCCGTTGGTTCGACTTGGTCCGCCCTCCTCGAAGCACGCCCACCATCCCATCTCCTTCGCCGTGTCCTCCACCAGCCGTCGATGGGGATTATCCGCGAGCCTTGCCAGAACGGGACCTTTACCTCTCGCCAGATCGCGCCGGACATCCTCCCAACCAATGAAGCGGGAGTCCACCAAACCCTCCTGGTAAGCCTGCTGGATATCGTCCATCAATTCCGCCGGGTAGAGGTCAGAGCTGTAGCAGACAAGCGTATCCCAGACGTGAGACCATTGCCGCACCAGCTTGCCCCGGAATAGGCGTGCGAAGTAGCTCACGATCTCTTCACGGCTCTTTTGTTCAGCGGCTACCAGCGTCACCAGACTACTCAGGGCCGCGCCCCGGGTCCATTCGTCGGCCTCCTCGTTCTCGATTAGGGACTGTATCCCGTCCAATTCGCCGCCACACACCGAGGCCAGAACCTGGCCGAGGTCTTCGGTGATGAAGTCCCCGCAGAGAGAATCCAGGAGGTCGCCCGGAAGCAACGCGAAGCGAATGACCAACGGGTAAGCGCGAAGCTCCCGGAATTGCGCCAGCAGAAACATGGCGTAGAGGTGGGCCATGTAGTCGCCTTCAGCAGCGAGTTGCGCGGCCCGGTCCGTGGTCTGCTGCAGGATAAGGAGAAGCGCGGGCGTGACCTCATCCCGTCGCGCCACAGCCGCTTGGACCGCGGCACGCGCGAACCGTCCGGTGGCTCTTTCGAACTGCTGAACGATTTCTGCAGTCTCCATTGTGCCCGCCTTGCGCAGCGATTGGGCAGCGCTTTCCGCTCGCTACCCGTTTTGCCGGTCTGATGTCATTCCCTTTCCAGTCTCGCCCGGTCTCAATTCAACAATATAATGCAGCTCGCCGCGATTCTCGCCCGAAGGTGTGAACCGGGCAACAACAACTCCAATAATTCCGTCTTTGATTGGAACAGCGTCACCTATTTCCAGTTTTGGTTCATCGGAGCGGCGTATTAGGGTTTGGCGGGGCGCTTCGGTCATGCGTCCATTCTGGCATTTTCCGGCTTGAGTAGAGCCCGCTCACAATGAGCAGGCTGAGCGCGGCTTCTGGGCCGTGAGCCGCGGAGCTGAGCGCATCCAGTCCGAAGACGCCGATACCCGCTACACGGCCGAGGCGTTGGCGCAGGCACCATCTACGCGGCGGACGTCGCCGCACATAATCTGAGGAAGTACGTCAAGGTTAAGTAGAGATATTAAAAATGGCATCTGTCACCAACCTCTCGCGGCGCGCTTTCTTCGCGACGGGCGCAGCGGCGGGGCTCGGCGAGATTGGCGATCGCGCAAAGCACGCCCGCGCGTGCCGCCATCGTGCACACCGATTTTTCGACGCTTCCGCCTTACGGTAACGGCACGATCCCCGCCGGCATCCGCTCGCGCCAAATCGCAAACGTGAACGGCATGACCGTGCATATTTTGGAGGCAGGTTACGAAACGCCGGGCCGGCCGGCAGTCTTGCTCTTGCATGGCTTCCCGGAGCTCGCCTATAGCTGGCGCAAGGTGATGCCGTCTCTGGCGGCCGCCGGCTATCACGTGATCGCCCCCGATCAGCGCGGCTACGGTCGCACCATCGGCTGGGACGATTCCTACGACGCCGATCCGGATCCGTTTCGCATTCTCAACATGACGCGAGACGCCATCGGGCTCGTCTACGCGCTTGGCCACCGCTCGGTAGCGATGGTGGTCGGACACGACGCCGGCGCGCCGGTCGCCTCCTGGTCCGCGCTCATCCGGCCCGATATTTTCCGTTCGATCACGATCATGAGCTCGCCATTTGAAGGCGCGCCCTCGTTGCCCTTCGACACAGCGAACGGCGCGCCCCTGCCGCGCCCGGCAGTCACGGACGACGAGCTTGATGCCGAGCTCGCGAAGCTCAACCCGCCGCGGAAATACTATCAGAACTATCAGCGCACCCGCGGCGCCAACGACGACATGCTGCATGCGCCGCAAGGCCTGCACGCCTTCTTCCGCGCCTATTACTTCTACAAGAGCGCCGACTACAAAGGGAACAATCCCCATCCCCTGAAGGCGCGCACCGCCGAGGAGATGGCGCAAATTCCGACCTATTACGTGATGGAGAAGGACAAGGGCATGGCGGCGACCGTTGCGCCGTTCATGCCGCTCGGCGGATTACATCGCGAATTGCAAATGGCTGACCGAAGCCGAGGTCGATGTGTACGCGACCGAATACGGCAGGACTGGTTTCACCGGCGCGCTGCAGGGCTATCGCGTGCGGCGGGGCTCCGATCCCAGAAGTATCGCCGAGATGCACACCTTTTCGGGCCGCACCATAGACGTGCCCTCTCAGTACATCGCGGGGAAAAGCGATTGGGGCGTCTATCAAACGCCGGGTGCGGTCGACAAGATGCGCAATAGCGCCTGCACGCATATGGTCGGATTCCATCTTCTCGATGGCGCCGGACATTGGGTGCAGCAGGAGCAGCCGGAACAGGTGAGCGCATTGCTCGTTCAATTCCTGCGCGATTACGCAAAGCCCTGATCGCAAGCGGCTCGCGCGTCGGCCAAACGCCGAATGAATCGCAGCAAGGCACACGGCCACGATCGCCAACATCATCAAGTTGTACGCCAACACAAACCCTCCTTCGTCGTCGGGAATGTTGGCGGTGAAATATGTTCTTGGGATGACCAAGAAGGCCCAAGGATCAACGCTGGGGGGCAAATAAGGTTGTTCGCCTATTGATTTGTGGGAGGCCGGCGTACGGCTCCGCACATTGGAAGTCAGCCACGTTCCGTGGGAACCATCGAAGCGTTTTTCGGCTGGAGCGGATCACTTCTTCTTGAGGAATCGTTTCCAGGATTTCTTTGAAGGTCCGATCAACTGGCGCGCCATTTGGGCGTAGGGTTGCTCTTCCTTGAGCGAGCGCTCAAGAACTTCGGCCTCGCGCTCCAGCAGGGTTTCGATCATGGGCTCCTGGGCTTGGCTACAGTGGTCCCAAACCTTCGCCAGTATATCGATCGTAAACAGCGATGCCTTCAGTCGTAAGAGGCGCTCTTTGCGCTCCAGCACCAGGCCGGTGCGGTTCAGACCATAGATATTGATGGACTCGAGTCCCTTGCGGCTGTTGCGACGAGACCGGACCAGGGCTTCCTGGTCATCGAAAAACTCAATGTGTTTCTCGGGCCAATCCGTGCAGGGGTTGAGGAGCAACGGGTCTTCTGGATCTGACATCAAATGGTGGATCCAGCGGCGGTCCGGGTCGGCGACAGGGAACTGTGTTCCTTTACCAGAGCTTCGCTTCTTCTTTTCCCGCTCGTCCATCTGCTTACGCTTTCGGTTGCAATCGATACAGGAGGGCAGCAAATTGTTCCAGTCGGCCGCGAGCCAATAGTATATGCTTTTGGGGCGCCAGTGCTCGACGTCCATCGGCTGCACCGCGCCGTAGCGGCTCTCGCAATAAGCGCACTTTCCATGAAAAAGCTCATTCAGCGCACGTTTTACGTCGTCGCTGCGATATACCTTGAACTCGAATTTCTTGGCTTTCTTCCGGTGCGCCTTCTTGCCGACCTTGGGCGCGAAACGTGTTTTCGCTTCCTCGGTTTCCTTGGCGCCTTTGGAATCAGGATCGCTCAAGATCGACGGCGCCGCGCGACTTCTCGTTACCCGAATCATGACTCGCGACCCAAGTAGCTTTCGACCCGCGTCCAGACAGCAGCGACGCGCCTGAGCGTGGACTCACGAAGCTTCTCGCGGTCGCGCGCAGCCACCCTCATTTCCTTTGAGAGATATTTGTCGAGGACGTCGTAGATGAGCTGGTCGCGACGCGTATAGCCTAGAATTCCGTGTCCGGAAAGCTCCGCCCGGAGCCTGTGGTACTCAGTGGAGTCTGTCTTTCCCGTCTGCAGCAGCTTGTAGTACCTTTGGAACTTCCCGTCGATTGCGGGGTCGATGGTGCTTTCGAGGCCGAACAGGCGCGAGGTGAGCAATTGATCGATCCGCAGATTCTCGGGCGAGGGGAGATCGTCAATCAAGGTGACCTTGCCGTTCTCGCGCGTGAGCAAAGCGATTTCGCCCTGGCGAAGTCCCCGCAGGCATAGTGGCTCGTGTGTGGTTATGATGAACTGCATGAGCGGGAAGCAGTTCCGCAGGCTATCGACAATCCGCATTTTCCATTTGGGATGCAGGTGGGTGCCGATCTCATCGAGCAGCACGATGCCAGATGCTTCGCGCATGTCCTGGGTTCCGGGGACTCCACGGATGAGGTCCGCGCAGAGACAAAGGATGGATTGGAAGCCGTCGCTGAGCTCGCGCCAGGAGAAATCCGTGCCATCGAGGCGGATGTGGAGCTCGTTGCTAATCTGGTTGACCTTGACTTTCTGCTTCGCGGCCGAGAGCATGTCTCCAAGAACTCGGACTGCGGCCAGGTTCTCTTTGTCGAGTCTGGAGAACCATCGGGCGGGATCGGTCAGTGCGACCCAGGGATCGAACAGGTTTTCAGACCAGGAGCGGCCGGGGTTTTTGCGATTTTCGGAGTCGCCCCGGCGGGGCGGTAGGCGGGTAGCGCCATAGGCGCGCATGTACGCGCGGGCGCCGAGCTTACCTTCCTCGAATCGGACGCCTTTCTTATCGAAGGCGATCCTGACCTTGTCGCCGTGAGTGAATTGGACCTCGATGTGTCCAGTCGTGGCGCGCCTCGATCCCGCTCGGTGAAGGATGTCTTCTGGGGTCCAGTGGCGCTTCTTGAGTCCCGCGTCACCTTCAAGAGCTACCGCAAGCGCATGCAGCAGGGTACTTTTGCCGGTGGAGTTTTCGCCCAAGAGGGTGAGCCACGGAGGGCCGGGTTCGGTATCGGCGGTTTCCGCGCGGGCTAGTTCCTCGAGACGGAATCGGAAGGATTTCAGGGCGCGGAAGTTTTTGATATCGATGGTTTGGATTTGTGCATTGCGGAGCGTGTCGGATTCCTTTTGTCTGGAGACTCTCTTTTGGACAGCTCGGGTCTTGCTCGGCAGCAAATGCCGAATCATGCCCGCATAGGGCGCACTATCGCCACGAGCCTGTTCGATGGAGGTCTGGGAACGGAGAACTCGGAACACATCGTAACGCGCTCGGATCAACACAGGGCGATTCAAGCTAAGAAGCTCGATCGTCGCTTGACCACGCTTGTCGATTCCTATGATCTCAATCGACTCTCCTGCTGAACGGTATATGAAATGCTCTTCGGGATCGTCCTCGCAGGGGTCGATCAGCAAAGGCTTCTCCTGATATACAGTTTTCAGCGGCGCGAAGGCATCACACCGTGACCCGTCCATCGGGAAGAGGTTTCTCTTCGCCCGGTTGCAAAACGGGCAGGCCAGATAAAGATTGCGCCATTCATAGGCCAGCCAGCAATAATACAGCGGGCTGCTGCCCGTCGTTTTGTCTCTGGCTTCGATCTTGGGACGGAAATTGTCGACATCGGGATAGGATGCGGCTCCGAACGGCGACTCACAGTAGGCGCATTTGTTATAGAAGAGTTGTTCAAGCTCTTTGCGAACCTCGTTCCATAGCGACGGGAAGTTATACCTGGCAGGCTCGTCGGCGTGCTTACTGTAGTGGGCGATTACCTTTTCCGTTTCCCGGGCAGCACGGTCGAGCCAGCGCTGGCTAGGCGAGACGCGCCTCCGGTCGACCTTGATCATGGTTATTTTTATCACAGTGCGCTGTGGCCTGTTGAACGAGCTCATTCAGGCAAAATTAAAACGGCTGGACGCGGGAGGTCCGTTACGATCGGATTCGAGTTGAACGCCTAACGGACCTCTGTGCCTACTTCTGAGCGCCACCGTACGAGTTGGAGTTATGTTGGCACGCATCGTACCGACCCTTCGACTGACAATATTTGTCCGGAAGTCCGCCGGTGGGCGGTCTGACTTTCTGCTGGAAACCCATCTCGAGAAACGCCTGCAGCACCCCGTTCGAAGTTAGTCGTGAACGGTTTGATATTGTGTACGTCTTTTTGCCAACGCGGCAGCTGCATTTGTGAAGGTGCCGTGGTTAGTCGATACTATCATTCGGAATAGCCACTAAATATCTAAGACCATTGTGATATGCTGTGATCCTTCGTAGACAACATGAATCCTCCGCCTGCGAAACCAAAACCGACGGTACAGGAAATCGGCGACTTGAAGCGGTTGGCGGCAGGAATTATTCGCGCGCAGGGAAATCGGTTTGTCAAGGACCTGCTGCGCGCCAACCAGATTCGAATCGGGACGAATAAAGACGAGTTCGAAGCTAACCTGAACGCAGCCATTGAGAACGGCGACTTGACGCTGAAAGATGTCAGCGCTTGGCTGCAAAGCGTCGAAGGGTGGGGAAACCAACACGTCTACCTTTACGGTCTTTCGGACGCGATGCAAAAAGATCTGACTGTGGCGAAGATTCAGCAGCGCGTAAAAGCGGCAAAACTGGATTCCGTCTGGAATGGAGAAACCACACTGGCTTTTCCAGATAAGCCCGAGCTTACGTCCATTTCGTTTAACGACGGAGTATTGCGGCTGATCTGGCAGGAATCGTCGCCGAACTGGGCGGCGGATCCAGAAAAAAACTATCAAAAACAGGAGGGTTTGGATCTTTACGAATACCGCGCCTACCGGCAAGTGGAGCGGCGTGCGATTACTCGATTCGAGGCCCGCGTGGGAGAAGGGATCGCGGGGTTGTTTATTCCCGATCCGATTCAAGGCCCGGAGCATAAAACGGCAAGAGAGGAAGCGCTGAACGTGATTGCGCAGTTGATGAACCGCCCGGACTTGGAACGGGGATTGATGCAAATCGGGCGGGTCTCTAGGAACTTCGATCAAGACAACATTCCCAATAACACGGGCGCACCGACGAAGGTGAAGGCGCAAAAATCGAAGCTGATCTCGGGTGGTTCCTCCATTGAGTTTGCGGCCGACTCTTCGGACAAGGCGTATTGGGAGGAGTCTGCGGTTGGCAACGTGCGCGTATCCGTGAGAGGTCCTCAATTGCGCGCTTTTCCAGGGGGCGATGGAGTCTTCGTGCTCCAATCCGGCTTTTTTGATTTAACACGCCCGCTTCGAATTCAGCTTTATGCGAGCGATAATCGCGTCCGCTTGTGGGCACAGATGGAGGTCTCAGAAGTATGGAGCATTCTGAAGGAGCTAAGTAAGCACCAATGAACACTGGTGCTCCGTCCCCTCAAGTGAAGGACACGGGATCGCTCGATCGCCTTCCGATGGTGGGTTATTGGCGCGATAAAGCACGTCAGTTTCCCAACGCACCAGTGGCACAGCTTAGAGAGCAGTTTGATTTGCGTCTCGGCGAGTTCAAGACGAGCGAGCTACATCCGCCTGAAGCGGAAGCGCTCACCTTGCTCGAACAAGTTGCGGCCGACGGTTGGATCGAGCGCGTAGACAGGTTCCGATGCGCCAATCGAGGCGATTCGTTGACTCCACAAGAGGCTGCTGGCGTCGAATGTCCATATTGCCATACGAGCCTGAACAATCTGGGCGACGTCATCACCGAAATCATCTTCACGCATCAGTTGCCTCCGATGCGCGCGGTGGATTGGGTGGTCGCTGTTCACGGAATGAATACGGCGGGCGCGTGGCAGGAGGCTTTTAGCTGGAAAATCAGCACGACGTGGGGACAATCCGTGCCGGTGGCGGTTTACAAGTATGGAATCGTGATCGCCGGTGTGGTCTTGGCGTGGCGCCGCCGAACACTGCAGCGGGAATTGCGCGCGAAAATTGCCGTTCTCAAACAAGAAGCGCTGAAACTCGGATTTAACGGCAAGCCCGACTTGATCGCGCATAGCTTCGGAACGTGGCTAGTTGGCCATCTATTAGAGGATGAACTCGAGCGCAACGCAGGTGACCGGCTCCACTTTGGGCGAATCATCCTAACAGGCTGTATTCTGCGACCGAATTTCAATTGGAGACGGATCAAGGCCGGCGAGCTAGTGGATGATGTAATGAATCACTACGGAACCGCCGATAAAGTGGTGCCTTGCGCGCACGCGACGATTTGGGATTCGGGTCCATCCGGCAGACGCGGTTTCGATGGCGACGAAGTAATCAATGTGCGAGCAGCTGGAATGGGACACAGCGATCTTTTTTCCATCGAGAGGCGGTTCGCGGATGGCCGAACTGCTCTCGAGACTTCGTATTGGGATTATTGGCGGCCTTTTCTTACTTTGCCGCAGGTTGAACTGGTGAATCTTCCCGATAGGCGCGATCCGGAGAGGAAATGGCGTCCTTTTGTGTGGATTTTGCGCGGCACGATCTTTCCTTTGGTCGGGTTGCCGCTGGTGATAGCGCTGATGGCCACGCTAGCGGCAATCGCCGGTCGAATCCTGTTGCCATGGACGGCTGTGCTCATTACGATGGCCAAAATTAGCGTTGTAGGGCTGATTGTGATTTTGGCGTTCATCGGCGTTACGCTCGTTTTTCGGCTACTCCGACGTGCGCTCTCTTGAAGTTCACCCGATAAGGCGCTTTGGCGAGTCTGGCGTTGGCTGCTAGCCGCTCTGGCAACGCGCGAATCCGCAATTTGAAAGGTTGTCGAAAATCGTGGTCAGGACAGAGTCGGAAGAGGGCGTATGGTCAAAGAATTCATGCGGCGCGGGCATAGAACTTGAGCAATCCTCCGAGCCGCTGGCGACACTCAACGGCGTGGCCGCGCAGTTGGGTTTTATCGGCAGCATCCGGGAATAGAAGCTTGTTGCCTTTGCCCTGATGATTGCGTTCACCGTGATAATGCGCGCTGAACTCGGCTAGGGTCCGGGACAGCGGGCCTTCGCCGAACAGAATCAACTTCGACAGACACTCCTCCTTGGCGGACCGAACCCAACGTTCCGCAAAGGCGTTCAGATTCGGACTTCTGGCGGGAAGCGCCAGGCTCTTCACACCGCCTGCCGCCAGCACAGACCGAAACGATGGGCAGAACTTCGTGTCACGATCGTGCAGAACATAACGGCATCCATCCAGATATCCCCAGGTCTCCTGGGTCGCGCTGCGGGCGATTTGTTCCATCCACTCTTGATCCGGATGTCTGGTGATCCCCGCCACGCTGACCCGGCGGCTTTCCAAATGAAGGAAGAACAACACATAGTAGGTCACCAAACCCCGCCAGCTCAGTACTTCCACGGTGAAGAAGTCAGCGCCGGCCAGGACATCCTTATGTGCAGTGATAAAATCCTTCCACGAAGTCGTCTGGCTTCGCTTGGGAGCCGGAGCAATGCCGTGGCGGCGCAGAATGTTTCCCACCGTCTGATCGGACAAGCGGTGACCCAAATTGGTCAGGGCTCCGACGATGCGGTCATATCCCCAGCCGGTGTTCTCTCGCGCCATTCGTACCACCAGGGCTTCCACTTCCGGAGCAACCGCAGGGCGGCCCGGATACTGCCGATGTTTGGAGCCATCGAACTTCTTGGCGACGAGCCTTCGATACCACGCCAAGATGGTGTCGGGTTGGGCGACGCAGGCGACCGCTCGGAGTGCTTTGCGTCCCAGGCGCTTCCCGATCTCGGCCAGGGTGGCGCGCTCGGGATCGCTCAACCGCAATATCGAGGGCAGCTTCGCCCTCAGAATACGGTTCTCTGCGGCCAGATATTCATTCTGCAGCAGAAGCTCCTGGTTCACCGAGCCCGTCACGTACGCCAGCAGCCGCACCCACTTCTTGTTCCTCATGCCGATTGCCTATCTTACTCTCCGTCGAGCGGTTTAGTATTTTGACCATACGACGATGCTTGGACGAACGGCACTATTCGTTTCATGTTTCCCGCCATTACAAAGCGGGAAACCTGAGCATGGTCGCATTCGTTCTTACGCGAACAAGCCATGAGTGCGCCTTTATCCTCCTTCCCAGCTCTGGAGCATCAGCATGTAATTCGCCCGCTCGTACGCTTTGGGATTAGGGGCCTTGTAGAGGCCCATATTGCCCCGCATTTCCGTCAGTGAGGACCATTCGTGCTCCTCCATCCACTCTTCCAGGCCATTCCGCACCGTGCGCAGATATCCCGGCCCGTGCATCAGCAGCGCCGACACCATCTGCGTGACATGCGCACCGGCCATCGTCGATTTGACGACGTCGAGCGCGGTGTGCACGCCGCCTGTGACCGCGAGCGACGCCTTGGCGACTGCGCGCGAGCGACCGCCATCCAGTGCAAGCGAAATAGCAATTCGGAGGAATCCGAGAGATGGAGCGTCCGCGTCGCCTCGAGTTCCTCCACGTCGATGTCGGGTTCGTAGAAGCGGTTGAAGAGCACCAGCCCGTCGGCACCTGCGCGGTCGAGTTCGCAGGCGAGATGGGCGAACGAGGTATAGAACGGCGATAGCTTGACGGCAACCGGGATCGTCACGCTACGCTTCACCTCCCGGACCATGTCCACTGGTTTCGCGCTCGATCTCGGCGCCGCTCTTCTCCGGATCGGGCGCGATGCGATACAGGTTCAGCTCCAGCGCGTCGGCGCCGGCTTGCGCCATCAATCGGGCATATGACATCCATCCGCCGGGTGTGCAGCCGTTGAGCGACGCCATGACCGGGATGCGCACCGCTTCTTTCGCCTGGCGCAGGTGCTCCAGATATTCCTCGGGCCCCAGAACGAACAAGTCGGGGCTCGGAAAATAGCTCGCGGCCTCGGCGAACGATTCGTCCGTGGCCGTTCGAGGTTGCGCATGTCCGACATCTGCTCCCGCGTGATCTGCTCTTCGAAGAGCGAGCGCAGGACGATGGCCGCGGCTCCGGCGTCTTCGAGTCGCTTGACGCCGTCGAGCTCGTCGGCCAGCGGTGATGCTCCCGCCACCAGCGGATGGGGAAGCCTCATCCCGAGGTACGTCGTGCTCAGATCCATCGTGACGCTCCTCTTCCTCCGCCTTGCGCCGGCGTCGATGTCGTCGGTCCTTCGCCTCGGCTTGGGGCACGGTGATGCCCGCCAGTTGCTGGTAGACAGCGTAGCGCTGACGGGCGCTTCCTGGTCGCCTGCTTGAGGAACCGCTTGAAGCGGGCGGGGTCGCTGCGCTCGACGACCCGGAACCGCGACTCGTTGCGCATGTACTCGGCGACGAGCGGTTTGCGGCGGACCATAGTCGAGATGCATCGGCGGCTCTCCCCTGGCGATGCGCCGCGGGTCGAAGCGGTAGAGCGGCCACACGCCGGAGTCGACCGCCAGCTTCTGCTGGGTCGCGCCGTTCGCCATGTCGTAGCCGTGCGCGATGCAATGGCTGTAGGCGATGATGAGCGACGTGCCCGGGTACGCCTCGGCTTCGAGAAACGCCTGCACGGTCTGGCTCATCTTCGCGCCGAAGCGCCACCCGCGCCACATAGACGTGGCCGTACATGTTGGCGAGCAGGCCGAGATCCTTCTTCGGCGTCGTCTTGCCGGCCGACGCGAACTTGGCCACCGCGCCGAGCGGCGTCGCCTTCGATTGCTGGCCGCCGGTATTGGAATAGACCTCCGTGTCGAGCACGAGGATGTTCACGTCACGCTGGCTGGCCAGGATGTGGTCGAGGCCGCCGTACCCGATGTCGTAGGCCCAACCGTCGCCGCCCACCAGCCAGACGCTCTTCTTCACCAGGTAGTCGGCGAGCGCTTCGAGGCGGCGCGCCTCGGGCGTATCGATGCGCCGCCAGCTCCTGTCGCAGCGCGCGCACCCGCTCGCGCTGCGCCTGGATCCCCGCTTCCGTCGATCTGGTCGGCGTCGAGCAGCTCGCCGGCGAGATGTCGCCCGCCGATCGGCGCAGCCATGCTCCACCAGCGCGCGCGCCGCGCGTCGTGTGGCTGTCCACGCCGAGGCGCAGGCCGAGGCCGAACTCCGCGTTGTCCTCGAACAGCGAATTCGACCAGGCCGGCCCGCGGCCGTCGCGGTTGGTCGTGTACGGCGTGGTCGGCAGATTGCCGCCGTAAATCGACGAGCAGCCCGTGGCGTTGGCGATCAGAGCGCGGTCGCCGAAGAGCTGCGTGAGCAGCTTGATGTACGGCGTTTCGCCGCAACCCGGCGCACGCGCCCGAGTACTCGAACAACGGCTCCAGGAACTGCGACGTCTTGTGGTCGACTTGCGGCAGATCGACGCGCGCGGTGTCCGGCAGATCGAGGAAGAACGCGTAGTTGTCCCGCTCGGCGTCCCGCAGCGGCGCCTGCGGGTGCATGTCGATCGCCTTGTGCCTGGGATTGGTCCGATCCTTGGCCGGGCAGACGTTCACGCACAGGTTGCAGCCCGTGCAGTCCTCCGGCGCCACCTGAATCGTATAGGCCCACGCCTTGAACTCGAGTCCCTTGTAAGGGCCGGACTTGAACGTCGCCGGCGCGCCGGCCAGCGCGGCCGGCTTCGTACACCTTGGCGCGGATCGCCGCGTGCGGACAGACCAGCACGCACTGGTTGCACTGGATGCAGATCTCCGCGTCCCAGACCGGCATCTCGAGGGCGAGGTTCCGCTTCTCCCATTTCGCCGTGCCGACCGGCCACGTGCCATCCACCGGAAACGCGCTCACCGGCAGCAGATCGCCCTTCCCGGCCAGCATCATGGCCGTGATCCTGCTGGACGAAGTCGGGCGCCAGCGGCGGACACCAGCGGCGGACGGCCGCGCGTCGCGGTCACCGCCTGACGGCACCGACACCTCGTGCAAGTGCGCCAGCGTCGCGTCGACCGCCTCGAAGTTGCGCTGCACGACCTCCGCGCCGCGCTTGCTGTAGGTCTTCTCGATCGCGTGCTTGATCTGCGCGATCGCTTCCTCGCGCGGCAGGACGCCGGAGATCGCGAAGAAGCAGGTCTGCATGATCGTGTTGATCCGGCCGCCCATGCCGGTCTGGCCGCGCCACCGCGGACGCGTCGATGGTGTAGAAGCGGATGCTGCTTCTCGATCATCTGCTGCTGCACCTCGCTCGGCAGCCGCTCCCAGACCCCGTCGGCCGCATACGGCGCGTTCAGCAGGAACACCGCCCCCTCGGCCGCGTGTTCGAGCACCTCGACCTGTTCCAGGAACTCGAACTGATGGCACGCGACGAACCGGGCCTTCGAGATCAGATACGCCGACCGGATCGGACGGGGGCTCGTGCGCAGGTGGGAGACCGTCGTCGCCCCCGCCTTCTTGGAGTCGTACACGAAGTAGCCCTGCACGTAGCGCTCGGTCTCTTCCCCGATAATCTTGATGGAGTTCTTGTTGGCGCCGACGGTGCCGTCGGCGCCGAGGCCGTAGAACAACGCGCGTCGTGACGTCGGCAGGCTCCGTGTCGAACGCTGGCGTCGTACGGCGAGCGACGTGTGGGTCACGTCGTCCATGATGCCGACCGTGAAGTGGTTCTTCGGACGGTCCTTGGCGAGCTCGTCAAAGATCGCTTTCACCATCGCGGGAGTGAACTCCTTCGACGACAGGCCGTAGCGGCCGCCCACGACGACCGGTTCGGCCGCGAAGGAGGACGTGCCTCGCGCGCGCCTCGGCCAGCGCTGTGACCACGTCCTGATACAGCGGCTCGCCGAGCGCGCCCGGTTCCTTGGTGCGGTCCATCACGGCGATGGCTCGGACCGTACGAGGCAGCGCGCGCAGCAAACGCTGCGATCGAGAACGGCCGGAACAGCCGCACCTTCAGCACGCCGACCTTTTCGCCGCGAGCAGCCAGATAGTCCACCGTCTCGTGGACCGTCTCGGCGCCCGAGCCCATCATCACGATGACCCGCTCGGCCTCGGGATGCGCCCACGTACTCGAACAGGCTGATACCGCCGGCCCGTGAGCGCCGCGAACCGGCGCCATCAGCTTCTCCACGACGCCGGGACAGGCGCGATAGAAGAGATTCGCCGCCTCGCGCGCCTGGAAGAACGTCATCGGGGTTCTGCGCAGTGCCCCGCAGCACCGGACGGTCCGGCGTGAGCGCCGCGCCGGCGATGCGCGCGCCACCTGGTCCTCCGACATCAACGCGCTCAGGTCGTCGTCGGTCAGCTCTTCGATCTTCGCCACCTCGTGCGAGGTCCGGAAGCCGTCGAAGAAGTGCAGGAACGGAACGCGCGAGCTCGCAGCGTCGCCGCGTGCGCGATGGCCGCAAAATCGTGCGCCTCCTGCACCGACCCGAGGCACTGAGCATCGCGAAGCCGGTGGTCCGGCACGCCATGACGTCGGAGTGGTCGCCGAAGATCGACAGCGCGTGGGTGGCCAACGTGCGCGCCGCGACGTGCATCGTGAAGGGCGTCAGCTCTCCCGCGATCTTGAACATATTGGGAATCATCAGGAGCAGGCCCTGCGACGCCGTGAAGGTAGTGGTCAGGGCGCCGGCCTGCAGCGCGCCATGCACCGCGCCTGCGGCGCCCGCCTCCGACTGCATCTCGACGACGTCCGGCACGTTGCCCCACAGATTCCGTCTTCCCCTGGCTCGACCATTCGTCGGCCAGTTCGCCCATGGTGGAACGACGGAGTAATGGGGTAGATCGCAATCACCTCGCTGACTCGATGGGCGACCGACGCCGCCGCCTCGTTGCCGTCAATGGTGGTCGTGGTGCGGCTCTGCTCCGGTAGTTTAACGTTCATACGTTTCTCGGGGTTCCTTTCTGGCCTTCAAATTGAGGCTAGGGCGGCAGGTGTCCTTATTGCCCGCGCAAGAAGGAATCTCGACGGATTCGCCAGGCAGGTACTGCATGGGGCGGAGCAATACTTCTTAATTATAGATTTGCTGGAAACTCTCATAGTCTTTGTCTTCGACTATGCGGTGCTTCATTCACAATATCGTAGCGCGTGTCAGCAAGTTGCTCAGCTCCAACCCCTCTATCTGGCACCAGATCCTCTCGGCCTGCATGACCCGCGAAATGGCGCATACTCGCTCAAGATAAACCTTCAACTCAGCGGTACTAGTCTCCAGCGTCGGCTCACGAGCTTCCGTATTGAGTTTATCGTCTGGCGCGAAGACGAAGGCTACCGCAAGTAAGTCAGAAAACCAAAACAGCGATTTCACCCCAAAGATTAAGTCGTCCTTGGCCTAGATTCAATCAGCGCTACCGTTCTGTCTGTGAAATCAAAAGTTGGGACAGACGGAGCGGGGTGTGCAACTCCCTTATCTAAAGGAGACTTACGAATGAAGAGAACCATCACGCTCATCGTAGGGGAACTGTTGTTCGTGTTAGTGGCTGGTGCGACGGATGTATCAAAGTTTGAGACCGTCCTGGGCTGTAGCTATGTAGGGACTAACCTCGGATCCGACCCTGCCGTGATCGTGAGCCGTGCGAATGACCAAGCGCCTAGCGCATCGATAAGCGTAATGGCGGCGTCAGGGCCGATCTGTCGCGCCCGATTTCCGCCATCGCTCGACACGTCTCTGGGCGGACTTGCGCAAAGCGGCAGAATTTTGGACACGATCTCCACGGTCGTCAGCACTCGGGACCTGCATCAGGGCCCGACTCGAGCGCAAGAAAAGAGCCGCATCCACTGGGGCTCTTTGATCGGTGAGGAATTGTTATACATAAGCGCGAAGAATGCATTTCGCCTCTACCAGGACAAAACGCGTAGGGATCTTGGCGGACCTTTCTTCAACGATTGGGGATATATTCTCCAGCACATTAACATCAACCAATGGAGCGACGGAGGAAAATGGTTCACAAACAATGTCGGCCACCCATTGGATGGCTCAATTTCCGCATTCATTTATCGCCGCAACGACGACAATACCCGGAACCTAAGATTGGACCTCCACAATCGCGAGTACCGCAAAGGCATTCTCAAAGCCTTTCTGATAGCTGCTTTAGTCAGTACTGAGTCGGAGATAGGACCACTCAGCGAAGCCACTCTCGGACACGTGGGTTTGAAGGCGGGTTGGTGGTTGCGCTTGTCAGACGGCCGCTTAGAAGGTCCGGTTCCACAAGACGTCATCGGACTTAATGAGCTGACAAAGAGTCCGTGGTGGGTACGCGGCAACAACGGCACTGGTTTGACCGACTTTATTATGACGCCGTTTGGCGGAACAGCTGTAATGGTGGGTGAGGATGCGGTGGACAAGTATGTGATCGAAAGACTGGAGCGACGGGTTCACAATCGATATTTGGTCGCGACGATTCGTTGCTTCATGAATCCCACACGTTCCGCGGCCAATTTCTTCTCCTTCGAGACTCCGTGGCACCGCGATAGTCGCCCCCTAGCAACAACAGCCAAGAATTAACGCCCGCAACGCTAGATGATCAAGGATCAGGCTACAATGACCTTGTCGGAGGGTGTTGTCAACTTAAGGTATTCGGAACGAGTTTGGGCTGATTGGAGATGGCGAATTCGAAATCGTCAGGCCGCCGTTACTGTTCGCCAGACCTCGAAGGACCGAGACCTCAAGAGACGGTGCTGAGTCGATCTCAGCAAATGTCGCGCAATGCAAAATAGATTCCGGACGACACCCTGGAGCGACAGAAAGCGCTGAGCTTGCCGGGAGGATTTGAAGCGGCGCATTTGTCGTTCTCTCATCCGAGTGGGCTGATGCGAAATCTCGGCGCGATTGTTGGCATATTTTGGGTATCGTGGGTAACGCCTGGCAGGATCGTTCGACTGGCAGCACTATAGCTCTTCAGCTTGTCGGTGATGATCCGGAATGGTTGCTTGCCTTGACCGCGCAACAATCTGCGAAGGAACCGCTCGGCTGCACGCTGATCGCGGCGAGACTGCAGCAGAATATCGATGACATCACCGTCCTGATCCACGGCGCGCCAAAGATACTGCTGCTGGCCGTTGATTCTGACGAAAAGTTCGTCCAGATACCAGGTATCACCGAGGCGTCCCTGTTTCTTCTTAAGACGTCTGGCATAGTCGGGGCCGAATTTCCGGCACCATTGTCGGATGGCCTCGTAGGAAACAATGATTCCGCGTTCGGCCAGAAGATCTTCCACATCACGGAAGCTCAGACAGAAGCGATGATAAACCCATACGGCGTAGCCGATGATTTCCGGCGGGAAACGGTGTCCGCGGTAACGGGATCGGGTGCTCTTCATGAGATGAGTCTGTCAGTTGGCTGCCCAAGTTGACAAAACCTTTCATGGGTCACGGATACTGTTATCTTTGGAGGCCAGAGATCGTCTGGCTCCAAGTCGGTTCGGATGCGCTCATCACCCTCGCGTACTACTCGATCCCAGTCAGTCTAGTTTATTTCGTTCAGAAGCGACGCGACTTGCTGTTAGGCTCTCGCATCCTGAAAGCGAGTGTAAGACGAAACGCCGGCAGCTTCAAGGAAGACACGGAACTTTGCGGCGTAGAGCACGCTGTAGGAGAACTGGCGACGGCGCTAGAATGAGCGGCAGCGAAGTTTATGAAACTCGACGAAAATGCAGCCGCTTTCGGTCTGTTCCAACTTAGCTTCGCGAACCTCGTGCAGCGGTTCGCCGTGGCGGTGTTCTTCATCCAGCGAATCAACCAGCCAAACCTGAAGTTCGAGGACGTGTTTCGGAGAAAGTTCTCTAGGCTTCGTGAAGAGCTAAAGAAGGAATTGAAGCAATTCGACGGACGGTTGCACGATATGGAACTGCAAGAGCTTCGGCGTGTCTGCGCGAAGGCGGGAGACCTCGCGGCGTGGCGGAATCAGAGAGCACATGCGCGGGTGCAGATTGACGAGAATGCATCACGATCTACGACGGGCGGACGCTCAAACGATTAACGATCAACCGCGACGAATGTGTGGTGAAGATAGAGCAAGCGACCGCCCTTACAGTCAACCTCGACTCCAACATGGGGGACCTTCTGAGGAACGTCGAGTCGCAAAAGAAGATAAGCGATATGTTGGAAGAGATCTTCAAAACGGTTGAAGATCAGGCCGGATAAAACACCGAAGGCCACCAGATCCCGCTCCGATGGCCTCAAGTGCGCGCTGCACCAGGATGAGTGGTGCAGTCCTCCGACGCAGCCCCATTCTGTCCCGGAATCGCACATCCGCACAATAGAACAGAAGTACTGGAATGGCTTACGCCGCGCGCTTGCGAGCTCGCAGGGTGGCGAGACGGCCCTTCAGCGAGATGTACTCTTCGTTTCTTGGGAAAGCCCACGCGGTGGCGAACAGCGACACAATGAAAGCATCGCTTTCACACGGTGTATTCGTGTGGGGCGAAGAGAGCGGCGGAAGTGCACCTCCCGCTGCTCTCGCTTGACGGCCACGCCGTCACGCGACGGCGAAATCCCACTTCACGCTACAACGGGTAAGGGGGTGGAATATATACCGACTTCAGCGCGCGTTGATGAACAACGTCGACGCCCAGGCCGCAATAGACTCGGCCGGAACAGTGAACGGCCGGCCGTGCTTGGCTGCGTAGCCTTCAACGAATATTGCCGCATCCACCGCGGCGACCGCAGCGCGTTCCAGCAGGTTCTTCGGCTCGCGCGGCTTCTCAGCCTGCACCAGTGCGATGGAAGCTTTGAGCTGGTCTTCAAGAGTGTTTGGCGTGTGGCCGTTGGATGCCGGCATTGGCGCGTACTTCTCGCTTGGCAGGTTGGCCCAGGTGACATCGGCCGGCGTCGCGTGGCCGTTGGTCTGCTGTTTCGGTGGCGAAACGGTAGACGCGCCCAGCAAGCGAACGTGCCAGATCACGCTATTTCCGTGGTAGCGCTCTCTGCGGATGCCCACCGGCACGCCGGCTTTCACACCGACGTCGAGCAACCGGCGTTCTAACTCGTCTGAGCAGCAACTGAAGGTGCCGTCCGTCCAATCACGCGCGAAGAACTCCCCTGCATCGTTGCGGCGCAACTGCCCGCGATCAGTCTTCGGAACGACGACCGTCTCCACGTCGCTGAAGGTCCGGTAATTCGGCTTGGAAGATTTCCGTGCCATCACGCCACCCCCGAATCATCGAGACGTTTGGGAAGTTGCACGCGCGCTGTGATGGGTTTCAGCTTGGCGGGCGGCTCGCATTGTCCGCAGTAGCCATCCGGCGCGAGCGGCACGAAGTGTCCGCAGCCGGCGCAGAGAGCGACCTCGGCCAGGGCTTCGAGCGCGTCCTGTTCATCAATTTCGTCGAGCGGGTCAAAGTCGCGGTCTCGATCGCCGCTGTGAATCGTTGGGGCGTCCATTACCGCACCTCCGCGCCGGCGCGCAACCACAGCATAATGCAAATCAACATCACCAGAAAACTGGTGACTCTGACGATGGGTTCCATTTTGGCTCCTCGTTCGTGGAGCCCACAAAGGTAGGATGGAAGGACGCCCTTCCGCTGTTGATACCAGCGTGGGGCTAGGCTCTGGTTGGTGCGGAAACACCGGCCAGGGCCGCTTAAAATACCTGCCCGGGCACCCGGGCGAAATCTCAACTTACAAGCCCAGCTTAAGCGTCGGTTCGGATCCTGTAAATAGCCTGGAGTACTGATTTTATTGGGTTTGGCGGTATATACCGCCTTGCCAACCCGCGATGGAGCGAGAACACTCCGCGCGATGCAACCCACTTCAAGGCAGCTCTGGACTTAGCGAAGCTCAATTCGATCTGAACAAGGAGTTAGCGCACGGACAATCGGCATTGTCCGACCCTGCAGGGATTGAGGAGAGGTCAAAGATTCCAGAAGGGCGCGCCCGGTGTTCCCCGGAACTCTGAGCTAGGCCTAACCGGGGTTTGACGCCACCTGACGTGCCCAATAATTAGATGCGTCACCTCAGTGAGTGAGTTGACGAAAAAAGTCCTTTGGAATCCGTCGCTCCGAAAATTGGTGCAAGCGTAACTTACGCCACACGACACGGCGCAACCAGTGGAAAAGGCGAGTCGGGATGCTCTTTGCCGTTCGGAGGAGACCGGCCAGAGGCATTTTTTCCCCGGCTCGCCAATGGTGTTGATGCTCCGGACAACTGAGCCGGCTGAAAGAAAAAAATTCCTTGGAATCCAGCGCTTCCGGGATTTTGGAGGCGATACCTCGGCGTTGGAATCGGCGGACGCGAAGTGATCTTCGGAAGTCAGCGATTCGCTCGAGTCGGGCTTGACGGATCCTTCGCACTACGCCTTCCACCGCACTGCGCCTTCCACCGATTCACCGCCTACGATCCCCGGGTGGAAGTCAGAACCTCGCCGCCGTAGAAGGGAAAGCTACCGTTGCCCGCTACGCTGAGCCCCCGAAATACCAGACCTGCCAACGGCCTTTTAGGGTGCGTTGTCCGGCCGCTGTTTCTTGAGTATCTCGTCAACAGTCGGCCGTGCAGGAGTGGTGGCAGGCTGAACCTGTTCCGGGGCCGTGTGTGCTCGGTCGTTTTGCAGAGCATGGAGTACGGCAAACCAAGTCGCGAGAATTAGCACAACAACCAGACAAATGGTCATGACAACCGCGCGCTTGATCCATCGATACCGAAATCCGTAGAACCGCCGCGAACATTGAACACATCGAAATGGACGAAGAACTGGCGCAAGAACTACGTCCATTCCATGATGCTGAGACAGACGTATGTAGTGTGATCCGCACTTCGGGCAGAGCTTCGTCGTGGCTGGAGATTCAAAACCGATTCTCGCTCTGGCGGGGCCCAAAAACGAAGACTCCTCAACACGATTATGTAACTCTCAGCGGTCAACGGCATGGAAGGTAACCGTTAGATACGTGCCCCATATCGTCGCAGGCCTGGATGCCAGCGACCAATATGGTCATGGAACGCATGTCGCCGGTATTGTCGGGGCCAACGGCCAAGCATCGACGGGCACTGCGTTCAACAGGACGTTCAAAGGCGTCGCACCGAATACCAACATCGTCAAGTTACGGGTTTTGGATGCCAACGGTAGTGGCAACGAAAGCGATGTGATTTCTGCCATCCAGCAGGCTATCGCACTAAAAAACACCTACAACATTCGGGTGATGAATCTTTCGCTCGGCCACCAGGTTTGCGAGAGCTACACTCTCGATCCGCTCTGCCAGGCCGCTGAAACGGCATGGAAGGCCGGCATCGTGGTCGACGGAAACTATGGACGAGACAACTCATGGGGAACTCATGGATACGCCACCATCGCCTCCCCCGGTAACGATCCGTACGTGATTACCGTGGGTGCCATGAACAGCCATGGGACGCCATTCATCACTGACGATACAATTGCCAGCTACAGTTCCAAAGGACCTACGCTGGTCGATCATGTTGTGAAGCCGGATCTGGTTGCGCCGGGTAATGGAGTGGTCTCACTATTGGCTTCGGCCAATTGCACGCTAGCAATCAATTTTCCCCGCACATTGGTCTTAGACAACTACTATCAGCAAGGTACTCCCGGAACATCCCAGGATTACTTCCAACTGAGCGGCACCAGTATGGCTACCCCGGTGGTGAGCGGCGCCGCCGCACTGATGTTGCAAAACGGGTTCTACTTTGAGCGAAAGCAGATCCCCAGAGTTGGTATAAAGCTATGGAGAATTGAGGACTGCATGGAACTCCTGAGATGATTTGCGCACCTTCACAAGCAGCAGTTCCTAGTCAAAACATCCAACTGAACCGGAACAGAAGGCGATCCTCCGATCTCCGCCCCTCTTCTCTCTCTATTCCAGGCACGCCCGATCAGCAGCTCAAAAACAATTCAGAAGCGCTCCCTTTGACACCGTCACCTTGGCCGCGATCTCTCGCAGCAATAAACTCTCTCGCCGAAGCGCGGCGACTCGATCCCATCTGAAGATGGCCAATCGGCTCAATCGCCTACCGAGGCGGTCAGTACGAGATTCGCCGAGCGATCTTGTCTTACGCCCCGACTGATAACCGATGGCCTTCCACACTTTGGGTGTGTTCCACGATATCGCGGATAAGCGCTAGAAGGGTATTGCCTTCCAGTTGTATTGTGATGAAACCCGGTCCTTGCAAATCAGCGGACGTTTCGACGATCGCTCCCACAGGAATCGTAACGAAACGTTCCTTGCGGACTGCTAGAGAAACGGCCTGGAAAGGGGAAACAACATGAAACTGCATATAGCGATACTCCAAGTCAATATGCTTCCGGCAGCGTTCATACTATCCTGGCAGAGGCGAGATGCACAACTGGGAAAATATCCTGCATGACGTAAATTGCTCATGGCAGCACAGCGATTCGGCCGTACCACGGCTTGCATACCAATTGGCGAAATGCAGTAACGGGCCCGCGAGTCCTGATTCTTGATGTTAACGGCTGTTTTCGCTAGCGGTCGTGTTACCCTTCGGTGGTTATAGTCCTACCCAAATGGCATGGAGCCAGGATCTCCTCCGTTCCTCTTCGCGGTGTGCTATCACTGAATCTCATACGCGGGCAGCGCAGCTCCGCACAGCCGCATGACCGTCGGGAAAATATCGAGCATCGACGCCAGGCCGTCGCATACGCGATTGGCGAGAATCTTGCCTGGCCACGCGGCGATGAACGGCTCGCGCACACCACCTTCGTAGGTGGTGTTCTTGCGTCCGCGCAGTTTTCCAGGGCTGCCCTGATACCAGGGGCCGTTGTCGCTGGTAAAAACACGAGCGTGTTCTGTTCGAGGCTGTTTTCCTTGAGCGCGCGGCGGATTTCTCCGACGCTCCAGTCGATTTCCTGCACTACGTCCCCGTACAGGCCTTCCGACGATTTTCCACGGAAGCGTTCGGAGGCGGCCAGCGGAATGTGCGGGTAGGTCTGCGGCAAAAAAAGAAACATCGGCGAGCCGCGGTTTTCGCGGATGAATCGGATGCCCTGCTCGGTATAGCGCGGCGTCAGCTTGGAGAGATCGGTCTCCTGTTCGATGACCTCGGTGTTGTGCATCAGCACACGCGGGTTCATGTCGTTGCTATACGGGATGCCGAAGTATTCGTCAAAACCGCGGCTGGTGGACAGGTACTCGGCCGGACGCCCCAGGTGCCACTTGCCGATGCAGATGGTCCGGTAGCCGCGTTTCTTGAGCACATCGGCGAGCGTGACTTCGTCCAGATTCATGCCGCCTTTATCCTGCGGAAAAAACACGTGCGGAACGCCGACGCGGGTGGGATAGCGGCCGGTCAGCAGGGCTGCGCGCGACGGTGAGCAAACTGGATCGGCGAAGAAAAATTGGTGAAGCGCACGCCGGCGGCGGCCATGCGATCGAGATTGGGCGTCGGAATCTTCGAGCCGTAGCAGCCCAGATCGCCGTAACCCAGATCGTCGCAAAGGATCAAGACGATGTTGGGAGGTTTCGACGGAGCAGCGGCAAGGCCCGCTGCCAGTGTGGACGCCACGGAGGCGAGAAACGAACGGCGATAGATCATTCGCGAATCATTATACTCACGGCATACAGGCTCTGCGCGCCCGCTCAGTTCTGCTGCGGCTCACTCGGCTCGACGCATGACCGCTAAGAAAGTTCACGCCGGCATGGTTCCGGGCGGTCGCTTAGCTTTGAGCCTCGGCGCCCTGGTTTGTTGGACGCCGGACTATACAGCCCGACTCCCAACCTCAAGCCATCGGGCGGCAGCATCGGCGCTGTCATGGGGTACTGTATTGAAGGCAATCGCCGCACCTGGCGCAGCCTTATGAACAGCGTTGATCACGACTTCGAATAATGCTAGGCCTCGGGGCGGCAGGCGCACGCCGGCTCCGATTACCACACAATCGTAGCTTTTCAATGCTAACTGACCCGCCACTGTCGGCCCAGCAGTTTCATCCGGCCGGATGAAACCGAGGTCAGCCTCCCATCCGCGTTCAGCGAACTGCTTCATCGCAACCGCCATGCCGGCGTGCACCTTCTCAACTGTCATACCCGGTGGCAAAGCAGGGTCAGAAAAATCTACAGTCTCTGGATCGTAGCCTACTAACAGAACCCGCTTCATGAGCTCTCCCTTATTCTATCTTGCGAGCGCTTGGCGGTAGGGTCAGCTACCAGCTTCGCCAAATTTAACAAGCATCACAACCTAAGCCTAGTCCCAAACGAGCCCGCTGGCAAAAACAAAGTTCGGGAGCCGTTATTTAAGCGCTATGCCTGAGGCGGCGCGGCGCGCGATTACAGAGGTATTCGAATCGTAGCCCGAATCGTGCATGCCCAGCGGCGTGACTCGAATTGCTGCTGGTCGTGGTCGTCGCCGCGGTCGCCCGCCAGCGTGGATGAAGACGGTGAAACGGCGGGGAAGACCGAAGAGGAGTAAGAACAAACCGAAGGATGAATAAGCCGCCGTTTGATACAATGCAATCCCAGAGGAGATACCGAATGCTCGTGAAACTCACAACCCTGTTGTTGTGCGTAGCAGCCGTGGTGTATGCCGTCGATCCGTTCGCCGGGACATGGAAAGTGGATGTCGCGAAATCCCTGTACCGTACCGGCACCCCGCCGAAATCCATGACCGTAACCATCGCTGAATCTGGAACCGACGAAGATACAACGGTGGCCATCGTAACCGCCGACGGTACGGAAATCTCGTATCAGTTCAAGGCACCCCTCAAAGGTGGAGCGGGCACCGTGGTGAAAGGAGCAGGATTCGACGCAGTGTCGGCGAAACGCATCAGCGCCACCACGCGGGAAACCCGCCTCATGCAAGGCGAGAAGGAAGTGCGTATGGTGCGGACTTCCCTCACCAAAGACGGCAAGACGATGTTCACGACGGTTACCGGCGTTGATGCTCAGGGTAAACCGGTAACCGCGAATCTCGTCTCAGAAAAACAATAACTGCTGCCCAATGCCGAGAGTCCATGACCCATCCGACGACCGCCGCGAGTTATTCGCGGAGTTGATCGAGGGGAAGTAAGGGGATGAGCGTCCATTGATGTCGTGATATACGAATCCGCATCAAAGACATGTTTCTTAATCCTTGTGCTTGAACGGAAAAGCGTTGGAGCATCTTTTGAAACCGTCAGAAGAGGAAGCCCGACCCGTTGCATAAAGCGGCGGGACCGGGCGAGTGCGAAAAGATGCTGGTTGTGGCGACCGAACAACACCGATCAATTACGGGCAGGTCGTTGAGATCATCTTAATCGCGGTCAACTTCATATAATGAGCGGCCTTCGGTACGTTCTTATCCGCTTCGGCCTCTTTCGCAGGAACAGCCGTGCCGGTCACCTCGATTTTGTGACCCACATGTGGCGCAAGGTTGGCTGTGGACGACACGATGCCGATCGTCTTCGGTCCTTTCCCCTCGACATCAGTAACCATGTACGTGTGGGGTTCAGCTCCTTCTTTTAAACATCCAGTCATGCTGTGCTCTTTGGGTGCCTGTTGGGCTTGAGCACCCATGGTGAAAGCAAGGGCGAATGAAAGGAGCAAAACAACAACGCTTGAGTTTTTCATATATGCGAACCTCCTGTTGCTCGCATCCCGATTTCAACTTAGCTGCCTTCCCCTAACGTATCTGAGATTCTGGACGACAAATAACATTGCGTGTTGTAACCGTTAAGGGAATGCCCTGGGTAGTCGCCAGCCTGCCGCATGCCCCTGCGACTTGCGCTATGTCATTGGCTTTCCGTCTGATTGACACCAATGGGGCGTTACCCTGGCGCGCGTGAACCAATTGACGGACCAAAGTCCAGTCTTCAAAGCCGCGTCTGCGCCGAAGGACAATAAAACTGGCAAGCCCCTAACACTCAAGGACTGGGGGCTCAGGAACTACCTCGACGTCGCCTACGAACTGAAATGGATATCCAAGACGACGAAGGATGTCGGCGGTGTCGTTCGCGACTACAGAAACTACGTTCATCCGCAAAAGGAGTATTCGCATGGCGTTAACATTTCCCCAGAGGATGCGAAGATGCTTTGGGAGATCGCCAAGAGTGTGGCTCGTCAAGTCCTCAGGCCCTGAGCACGGCCAGGTATCACTGCCGTGTCACGTCGGGCATCCATAGGGCAGTGCTGCAGATCCAATCAGGCCTACCTCGCTTTTTGAGAAACCAACTAATTGCTGTCATCCATGCCGGCAGACGACCGCGCCTTCTGCCCCACCGGCGCGCGACAACAGCTTCACGACCTCATCCCGCACGTTCGAAGCCTTTCTAGGCTTCGAAGCCTTGGGCTGTTTCCGCTTGCGGGCCGCCTTGGGTTTCCGCGCCACCTCGAACTTTTCGGCCCTTTCACGGCTAACGGCCGCCGAGATCCGCGTTACGGCTACTTCGCGTGATTCAAACTTCTTGGCTGGCTTCACGGCGGGTAGGCCGTTGTAATAAGCCGCAATTTCCGGCATGGTTTGATCATTCGCCCACTCGGCAAGGGCGGCGTTCGTTTTGCCTGTTTTCAACTCACACTAAGCGCACTGCCGGATTTTCCGTGAGCTGGAGGTTCATGAGGGACACTGAAAGAGGCGCGGTGTCTATTGACGCCGAAACCGACGCGGGACGGTTCCAGGACTTGAACTTCAGGATGAGTGTTCGGCTGAGTCATCCATTTAGAAAGCGCTTTAGCCGCGCACGATTCCGAGCAGATGTGCTCGTACCCCGGCGCGTTCGCTTGCGCATCGTCCCAGCATTGCAGCGTGAACTTATCGCGGTCCGGTGCCCGCAGCCACCAGTGATTGCTCTCGCCCTTTAGGTTCGAACAATGGTCGCATCCGTACGAGTGGATTTTCATCCTTGTTCTCTTCTGAGTCTAGGCTCTTGTATTCTCGATCGACTGTGCGCCAGGCCTTCCCTTCGCGATCGAAGAGTCTATCGTGGAATGGTCGTTTGTGAAGGCCACGTACCGTGATCCAAGGCTCGCTTTGCTGGCATCGAGGGAGCTGTGCAGAGCACTGCCACATTGAGCCAAGATGCAATCAGGCTTCGCAAACTTTGGTGAGACATCCTTCTTCGCGAGCATTTGCTATAACACGCTTACTGCCTTTCGGAGCTGTCCTCACGCCAGGGTTGAAAACGACAGACTGAATTTCACGAGCGCTAGTCCATGCAGAAGATGCTTGCTGAGCAGACTTGGGGGCAAAAAAAAAGAATCACAGTGTAGGTCGTCACAATCCTAACCACCAACTAAGGTTTAACTCGACAAGCAGTGTGTCGGGCTAGAGAGACGATGGGTCTGAGGTGGTGCATCCCCTGACCACTCTCCGGGGGGATCGATCAGAGGAGAAAGCGCCAGGCGCTCGACCACGTTCTTTGACACTCCCGAACTTAGATGCGCCGCATGTTTCAAAAGCGAAAAACTTGGGGGATAAATGACGCGTGCATGCAGTCACGGGGGACCATAGAGTACGGCGGGCTACTCGATGGCTACTCGGCGGACCAATTCGAAGTCGGTCAACATCTTGCCGGTTCCCAACACGACACTCTCCAGAGGATCTTCTGCGATAGAAACCGGCAACCCTGTCTCCTCACTGATGCGCTTATCTAAATTCTTCAACAACGAGCCGCCCCCCGTCAGAACAATGCCGCGATCGCAGATATCGGCACTGAGTTCTGGTGGAGTGCGTTCTAGGGCGACACGGATAGCTTTGAGGATGGTATTCACGCACTCCGACAGGGCTTTCCTGATCTCGCTGTCGTTGAGGATTCGGGTCTGCGGCACACCTTCGATCATGTTCCGGCCTTTTACTTCCATGGTCAGAGGCTCGTCCAGGGGGTAGGCCGACCCGATCTGGATCTTGATCGCCTCTGCGGTGCGCTCTCCGACTAGCAGGTTATACTCGCTCTTAAGGTACTGCATGATGGCTTCGTCCATCTGGTTTCCTGCCACGCGCGAGGAGCAGGCATAGACGATGCCGGATAGCGAGATGACGGCTACATCGGTCGTGCCTCCGCCAATATCCACGACCATATTCCCGGAGGGCTCGTTGACTGGCATGCCGGCGCCGTTAGCTGCCATTATTGACTGTTCCACTAGATGCACCTCGCTGGCTTTGGCGCGATAGGCTGAATCAATGACCGCGCGTTTTTCGACCTGTGTTATTTCATTCGGCACACTCATGACAATACGCGGATGAACCATCACCTTGCGGCCATGAGCCTTGAGGATGAAGTAGTTGAGCATGCGCTCGGTGACTTTGAAGTCGGCGATCACTCCGTCCTTCATGGGTCGGATGACCACGATGTTCCCTGGTGTGCGCCCCAGCATGTCTTTGGCTTGCTTGCCGACCGCTTCCACTTCGCCGGTGATCTGATTGATCGCCACGATGGAGGGCTCATTGACAACAATACCTTTGCCTTTGGCATAGACCAACGTATTGGCGGTCCCGAGGTCAATCGCGAGATCAGCCGAGAATAAGCTAAGTGGCGAGCGGAATGTCATGCAAGAATTCCATCGAGTAAGGTCGACGCCCCGCCAGCGGGGCCAACCGAGCACTCTATTTAATCGTGATGGTGCTTCTGCTTGCAGGATTCTTAAATTCGGCTGTCATGCTCCGAAACTCCAAGTCGCGTCGCGACGTGCGGGCAAGCGGCGCCAACTGCCCGTTTCTTTTCGAACATCTCCCGCCGCCCTTCCCGCTGGGCGGGGTTCAGCACCTTCATCCAAGGCACGCTCTCAAGATCCGTAACCGGCTCCTCGCTTCGAGCAGGCCCCGACAATGCGGGAAATGGCCAGGCCACCCGAAGGTGAAACCCGGCCCCTGAATCTCGGCCCGCCCGCCTATTTAATACGGTACGTCCAAACGCCGTCGACCTTCGACGATTCGATCTTGAAACCGTGCTTCGATTGAAGAACTGAGATAAAGCCCCTAACGGAGTGGGCCTGCCACTTGAATGCCTTCATCAACTCCGGTAAAGTAACACCACTTGCGCGCGACAACAGCTTCACGGCCTCATCCCGTACCTTGAGCCCGGCCGAGGCGGCCTTCTTCGCCCCAGTCTTGCCCGGTTTGCGCCCCGACCTGGCCTTCTTGCCGACCGCCTCGGGTTTCCGCGCCACCTTGCCAAGCGCGGCCCAGATCCGCGTTACTGCCACATCGCGCGATTCAAACTTCTTGACTGGCTTCACGCCAGGCAGCCCGTTGTAGTAGGCCGCGATTTCCGGCATGGTTTGATCGTTCGCCCATTCGGTAAGGGCGATCTTCGTTTTGAATTCCATTGTGTGCCGCCCTCTTGTTGGCGGTGACACATCAATCCCTCTGAAGCGGAACGATTGCAAGTCGGGAGAATCCGGTAATGTTCGTCTTAAGGAAAGGGGACTGCGGGGCCAATCTCAACGCGGAACTTTCGGATTGCCGACCACTCGCTCGGAACAGAAATGACACTGCGGCGGGCCCTGCACTCGCATTTCGGGTATGGATAGGGCGAAACTTTGCTGTTCCGTTGTCTAGCAGAAGCCGAAGGCCCACTGGACCCAGCGACAACCTTGGCCCGGCCGTGAATGCGCCTCTACTGTCCGTTTTCCACTGGCTCGAGCCGGAGCAGCGCGCCGGCCTCCTCGTCGGTCAGCAAGTACAATAACCCATCCGGCCCTTGCTGCACCTCACGGATTCGCTGTTTGAGCTCGACTAGTAGCGCCTCACGCCGGATCGGCAGTCCATCCCGACTCAGCACAATGCGATGGAGCTGAGTACCCACCAGTCCACCCACGAAAATGTTGCCCTTCCACCCGGGAAACCGGTTCCCGGTGTAAAACGTGATCGCGGCAGTCGAAATCGAGGGCGACCAGAATAACCAGGGCTGTTCCATGCCAGGGGCGACTGGCTGTTCCAAAGTAGGGCCAGTTCCTCCGGTAAGTTCGCCCGAATAAGCGCGGCCATAAGAAATCACGGGCCAGCCGTAGTTCTTTCCGGCTTTGATGATGTTGATTTCGTCGCCGCCCTGGGGCCCATTCTCGGTCTCCCACAGTTCGCCGGTCTCCGGATGGACGTAAAGACCCATGGCATTCCGAACGCCCAGGGCGTACAGCTCCGGTTTGTGGCCGGCGCGGCCGGAGAACGGATTGTCCGTCGGTGCGCCTCCATCGTCGTTCAAGCGGAGCACTTTGCCATAGTAACTGTTCGGATCTTGCGCATCGGTAACCGTAGCGCTCGTTGTATCGTTAGCTGCGCGGGGAATGGGGATGCCGATCGCGAGGTAGATCTTGCCATCACGCCCGAATGCGATCTTCGCGGCAGAAGGCCCGGAGACCGCCGTGTCGGTAGAGAAGATGTCGCAGAAATCTTTGAGCGCGTGGCCTCCGTCGTAGAGGGCGCGCGCCAACGTCGCTCTGGCGTTGGTCGTTCCGGCGACAGGTTTGTAATAAGTGAAGTAAATCCAGTGGTTTTCTGCGAACCCTGGATGCAAAGCGAGGTCGTTCAGGCCCCTTAGCCGCGTGTTGAGGACTTCCGGTATCCCGGCAATTGGTTCTGGATCCAGCTTGCCGTCACGGACGAGTCGCAACCGGCCTGCGCGTTCCGTTACCAGGATGTTGCCATTCGGAAGGAAGGCGAGAGCGTACGGGTAGTTGAAACCTCGCAACGGGACGACCCGGAATTTCGGACCGGGGATTCTGTTGCCGCTTGATCCACGAGTGGTGCTATCGAAAATCACTGGCCGGTCCAGGGGCGGGGCCTCGACAGTGAACTCCCGAGGCTGTTGCTGTGCGGCGAGCGGGGCACTCGTTGGTAGGGTGACGATCGTCAAAACTCCGAAAAGTGCGATCAGAAACAAGGCTCGCATAAGTTCTCCCATCATACTCCCCATCTTTGTGGTTTCAGATGGCGTCAACATTAGGTAAGCTTCCGGTTGCCGACCAACCGAGAGTGGACCGACAATAACGCCGCAAATCAGGGGAACAATTTTGGATGCTTCCGATGCCACTCGGTCGCATCCTGGTAGGCTTTCGCCAGCGCGAGCATGCCGGCTTCACCGAAAACGCCGCCCGCGAGGGTGAGGCTGGTCGGGTTGCCTTTCTCGTTGAAGCCGTGCGGAACGATGACGCTGGGCTGGCCGGTCAGGTTGGCAACCGAAGTATGGAGGGTCGCGACGGGGTTCGGCGTGTAATCGGCGTAGTCGAACGGGATAGCGTACACATCAACATCGGACAGGATGCGAGCCATCTCTCGCATCAGCAGACCGCGGATGCGATTCGCTTCCAGGTAGTCAGCCCCGGTGACGAAGCGCGCCGCATTCAGGTTCACGACTCGGTCCTGCCGCAGGACCTCGTGGGGGCGGGTTTGAAACGGGTCCTTCAGCGCGGCATTCATCTCGGTCCATTGAATGATGCGCGGAGAGAGTGAAGCGTGCTCGGGCAAATCGACGGGAACCAGAGAGACGCCGAGCGCGCGGAGTTTTTCGAGTGCCGCGGAGTCGTTGGCGTCGGTTTGCGGCGTCTGGTGCGTATTCAAAAAGGCGGCCTTCAAATAACCGACGCGCAGCTTGCGGATGTCTTGGCTCGCGTCCCAGTTGAACGGAACGTCATGGAGGGACATGTCGCGGTCATCGGGACCCTGGATCGCCCCGAGCACAATGGCACAATCCTCTACGGCGCGGCACATAGGCCCGATCTTGTCCAGGGTCCAGCTCAGGGCCATGGCGCCATGCCGGCTGACGCGGCCAAAGGTTGGCCGCAGCCCAGTGACACCGCAGATGCCGGAAGGTGCGAGGATGGAGCCTAGGGTCTCCGTCCCGATGGAGAACACGACCAGGCCGGCGGCGGTTGCCGCCCCTGGTCCCGCGGACGATCCTTGCGAACCCATTGAGAGGTCCCACGGATTCATAGTCTGGCCGCCGAACCAGACATCGTCCACGGCGAGTTCGCCGGTTGAGAGCTTGGCTACCAGCACCGCGCCGGCGGCATCGAGGCGCGAGACAACGGTCGCGTCTTCGTCGATCACGCGGGCTTTGAATAGCGCAGCGCCCCAGGTCGTGGGATAGCTTTTGACGGCAAGCAGATCCTTGACGCCCCAGGGAATGCCGTGAAGCGGGCCGCGATAGTGGCCGGCGGCGATCTCGCGATCGGCCTCGCGCGACTGCCTGCGTGCGCGCTCCTCGGTAAGCGTGACAACGCAATTGAGCTTGGGATTGTAACGCTTCAGGCGGTCGAGATACATCTCCGTCAACTCGGTGGATTTCACCTGTCGGGTTCGAAGCAGCGATGCGAGCTGCGGAATCGTCCAGAACGCGACGTCCTCCAGATTCTGTGGCCGTGTGACGCGAGGTTGGGTGCTTGTGCGCATGAGCCGCTTCGTGCGATCAATGTTCATTCCTGGCACGAGGGGATTGAAATACAGGGGCGGAGCGACGGCGTTCTCGAGCGGCACCTTACGGATTTGTTCCAATTGCCCGACATTGAGATTGACCGCGTGGAGCATCGCGTCGAACTCGCTTTCGGCGAAGGTCATGCCGGCGACGGCTGCCGCGTTGCGGAGGATTTCCTTTGTAATGCCCGGCGCTTCTGTCTGCTGTATCTGCGCCCACAGCACACCGGGGTACAGCGTCGAGGAGAGTCCAAGGCGTGCAAAGCATTCGAGAAAACCACGACGATCGATCGTGATTCGGGTTGACATGCTTGATATCCTCCGATCCCTGATCGTATACCTTGCCACAGGTCTTTGTGCGCGCGTCTCAACCCCCGATCGGAATGCAGTAGGCCTGCCCGAAGCCGCGACGGCGGCCCGGGTCGTTTCAGATAACGGCGTGCTATGGCGAGCAATTATCGCCATCTCCACTGTGAATAACGGTGCCGAGCGCTTCGGTGCCACCGCCCGACGTGTGGTATAGAAGATAGATGGAACGCTCGAATCGCCGCATTTTTCTGCAAACTGTCTCGACAGCTGCGTTTCAGCGTGGAGGGTTACCGCAAACACCGGCTCCGCAATTGCCGAAGCGTCGTGACTCGGGAGCGATTCCTGTCGATGAGAAATTCATCCGGCGAGCGATCGAGCTCGCAGCCACCGCGCGAAAGAATGGAAACCATCCGTTTGGAGCGTTGCTGGTGGACGAGAACGGTCAGGTCATGATCACTGCTGAGAACACGGCTCTGACCAAGCATGACGCGACTCGTCACGCCGAATTAAATCTCGTTCAGCTTGCGTCCGAGGCTTTTTCATCCGCGGCCCTTTCCAAAGCGACGCTGTACACCAGCACCGAGCCGTGCCTGATGTGTTGCGGCGCAATTCACTGGGCGAGAATCCCGTCGGTCGTGTTTGGCTGCTCGGCCAAGAGGCTGGCTAGCATCGTCAGATCAGATGACTTTCTTTTTCCTTGTCGTGAGACTTTCATGAAGACGAAGCAGCCAAGTGTTGTTGTCATCGGACCCGTGCTCGAAACAGAAGCCGTCGTGGTGCATCGCGGATTTTGGAAATAGCGCTGATTCGGCGCTTGCGACCTCGCTCCAATGTGCAACAACAGAAACAATGGCATGGCTGGTTATACTGTGAAGCTCATCCGCAGCATCGACCGGTGTGATCGCCTTGGCCGATGGTGTGTAGGAATGTGCTGTCCGTACACCCGTGCAGACGTTACCGACGTAGCCTTGCAGTTAGCTTCTGCCAGTTGGCAAAGGGTCAGCGTTTAGATTTGAGGTGGCTGACCCAATTGGTACGCAGCTCGATTGGTGTCGGCGAAGAGAGCGTGGTGGGCAGCATGAGAATGATCCGCTTGGCATCCGGAGTGACATAGCCGATACGCGAAAGGCTGCCGTTCAACCAGCCCCCAGGTAATGGCGGCAACGTCTGACTCCCGAACAACGGCCGCGCCGCTCCGACATCGATTCCGCTCCCTTGCTGTTTCACTGTAACTGAAACCAGCCTGCGCTCTTCGGTGGCATACACCAGCTCGCGGCCGCCGCTGATCCAAAGGGGAAGTTGGCCTCCACCAGACGAAGCCTGCAGCTTCGTCTGAGCCGAAGGGTAGGACACGATGTAGACTTCATTCTTGCCGGATTCATCCGACACGTACGCCAGCCACTTTCCGTCTGGAGAAAACGCTGCTTGTGTCTCCCACGCCGGAGATGTTAGGAAAGGGGTGTCTTTCTGGCCATCAATTGACACGATGTGAATATCGATGCCGGTCTTCGTTTGATCCGCTATGGCCAATTGCGTTCCGTCAGGAAACCAGGAACTCACATTTCCGAAATTCGTCCCGCGGCGGATAATTCGCGCCGGCGAGCTACCGTCCGCGCTCTGCACATAGATGTTGCCGATTGCGTCACTATAGGCGATCCTTCCACCATCCGGGGACCACACGGGACCTCCAAACTGCCCAGGACCGAAGGTCAGTCGTCTCTTGCTCGGACCATTCGTATCGTAGATCCAGATCGAAGTGTTGGAGCTTCCTTCAGTCACATCCACCGCGACGCGCCGTCCATCTGGAGAAAGGGAAAGGGACAGATCGGACTCCATTGCTGTGCCAACCTCGGTGAGCTTGGTGCCTTCGCCGTCAAACAGTACAAGTTGCTGCTTGCCGATTACCGCGGCTTTGACATATGCCAGCGTGCCGCCGGCAACCGAGAACTCGCCCGCTGCACGCGCCGTGTTGTAGTACACCTGATCTGCTATTGGTACAGCCTGCCCCGTGGTTTTGAGGGTGTTGACGCTGAATGGTTGCGCCATCAGGTCGCCGTTCCGCAGGAACATCAAAAAGCCAGGCTCGGTATAGGTAGGCTGTACGGTTTCCTGGGCGACGAACTGCGTCTTCCGCGAATCGCTGTCAAGCACATAGATGCCTTGGCGCGCCGTGTCGCTAGAGAGGCCGCCGAAGAACAGCACTTGTTTTCCATCGGGCAGGAAGAATGGAACCCGATGCGATGGGTCTGCCTTACCGGGCTCCGTCAGTTGTACCGGCGCACCGCCGGATGCAAGAATTGAAAACAACCCGGACCGGTAGTCGGGACTGAATACGATGACGCCCCGGCTGCCCCACGATGCTCCACGGCCATTTGGGGCGTCGCATAGCGTCTCGACCGCGCCAGACCCAAGCTCGATGGTTTTCAACTTGCGGCGGGCGAAGAAACCGAGACGGCGTCCATCCGGCAACCAGAATGGATAAGTGGCTTCCTCGGTTCCAGCAAGCGCCTGCGGATCTTGCCCGTTTAGCGCTCGCAGCCACAAGCGTTGCGGTCCCTCGGGTCCCACGGCCGCAAACACCAGCCGCGTTCCATCCGGCGAAAGAGCCACTCCGCTGTTGACGGCATCGAGCTGATATCCCGGAGGCAGGTTGATCGCAACGCGCAGATCTGGCGCCGGGCTCTTGGGGGATAACCAAAGTCCCAGCCCAGCGGCGATTGCAAGTAGGATTACTCCCAGCGCAGATCCGAGCAGCCATCTGGCGGGGCGCCCAAAACGCGCGCTAAGAGCGGCTTCCATCCCAAGCGTCCCGATCCATTGCAATTCCGTGCTGAGATCCTTGGCGTTTTGCCAGCGCTCTTCAGGTTCCTTCGCCAGGCACCGCGTCACGACGTGCTCGAAAGCCGGCGGCGACCCTGGACGCAGCGCGCTGATTGGCTCAGGCTCCCGCTCCAGAATGGCAGTAGCAACGCTCAACTGCGACTTTCCCTCGAAGGCGCGCCTCCCCGTTCCCATCTCGTAAAGAACCGCGCCGAACGCAAAAATGTCGCTGCGCGCATCTGCCTCTTTCCCTTGTAGCTGTTCGGGTGACATGTATTGAATAGTGCCGACCAGCGTGCCCGCTGAAGTTAGCGTCGAACCATGTGGCATCGGAGACGTCATCGTCATGGCTGCTGAGAGCAGCGGAGCGGAGCCGCCGCTCGACAATCCGTCCACCGCCGCCGCTTTCGCCAATCCGAAGTCGAGCAGCTTCGCGCCGGACTTGGTCAACATGATGTTGCCGGGCTTCAGATCTCGATGGACGATCCCGGCCCGGTGAGCCTTATCGAGCGCATCGGCGATCTCAATGCCGATCTTCAGACCTTCCGGGAGCGATAACGCACCCTTGCGAAGCCGGTCCGCGAGTGATTCCCCTTCTAGGTACTCCATGACCAGGTAGTCGAGGCCGCTCTCGTTCCCGATGTCGTACAAGACGCAGATATGGGGATGCTGTAGCGACGAGATGGCGCGGGCTTCCCGCTCAAATCGCTGCCTCAGGTCGGAATTGCCGGCAACATGTGCCGGAAGAACTTTGATCGCGACGCTTCGCTCCAGCCTTGTGTCGCGCGCCCGGTACACCTCGCCCATGCCACCAGCGCCTATCGGCGCGAGGATTTCGTATGGACCGAGCTTGTCGCCTGACTGGAGCGGCATATTACTGGTGAAGTTCAGTTTAGCCGATCAGCAACTCCTCAGGACCTGGTTGACGGCGTATCCGGACAGAACTGGTAATGGAAGACTTGCCTACAGTCCACGGCCAACCTTCGCGTGGCGGCGCGAGAGGATTTTCAGGAATCCCATAAATAGTACGAACTGATCTTGCCCTATGAGAAGATGTTCCGCCAACTCGGAGCCTGGCCGGGGTTGATGAGGAGCCTGAACCTGCCGAGATGCGGTGACCGGGAGCCATGTTCCGCTAACCGTTCGGTAGCAGCACGATCTTGCCGAGCACTCCGCCTTCGCCCAGTATTTCGTGCGCGCGGCGTGCCTCTTCGAGCGGCAACCGTTGCGCGATCAGGGGCTTGATCTTGCCTTCTTTGAGCAGGTCCAGCAGCGTTAACAGGTCATGCCGAAACCACGCCGGTTTGATTCGCATCAACCACTGGATGCTATAAGGCACCATCCTCTTTCGGCCCGACTTGAACCAATTGCGGACGATGAACCAACCCAATTCGGCGGACTCGCGAAAAGGATGACGGCCCTCACTGCCGGAAGCCATGCGTCCCCCACGCATCTTCGACTGGAAACCGTAGGTCACCACGCGCCACCCTCCCGCAGGGCGTCGCGGGAGCGCCACAGATTGTCTCCGCCGATGCCGTCGAACACGGCGTCGACGCCGTCGCCGGTCAGGCGATGAATCTCCTTCACGAAGTCCGCGTTCTTGTAGTCGATGGCGATGCCGCCCAGTTCCCGGACCACTGCGGCCCCCTGCGCCGAGCACGTTCCGTACATCTCGACGCCGGCCAGCTTCGCCAACTGCAACATAGCGGAGCCGACGCCACCAGAAGCCCCGTGGATCAACATACGCTGCCCGGCCTGGGCCTTCGCCGATCGATGCAGCATCTGATACGCGGTGATGTAGTTCAACACCACGGCGACCGCCTCCGCCGCGTCCAATCCCGGAGGCACGGGGACAAGCATGCGTTGAGGCAAGCACACGTACTGCGCGTAGCACCCATGGATGGGCATGGCGGCGATTGTCTGGCGCAGTTCGAAGCTAGTCACGCCCTCGCCGAGTTGATCGACGGTTCCGACAAGATCCCAACCCGGCGTGTAGGGCACGCGCGGCGTTTCGGGATGGACGCCCTCGCGCGCCAGGACGTCCGGCAGACTGACTCCCGCCGCCAACACCTTTACCCGTACTTCTCCTACCTTCGGGGTAGGGATATCTTCCTCGATGGTGGTGATCACTTCCGGGCCGCCGTAATGAGTGACGACAACTCGCTTGTGGAGCATGTTCCCGACCTTTTGGCCGTGGCTTAGCAATTTTCGGGGCCACAAGCAGATCAAAGCAGCGCTATCAATTCCTGAAACGCCGCAGGGTTTTGTATCCAAGGCGCGTGTCGCGCATTCTAGGAAATACACCCGATCAGTCGCGCAGCGTTTTAGGAACGGTTTGGACACAGGCCGAAGCCATTGGCTAGCAAACGCCCAAACGGGATTCCTGACACCGGCGCCGCTGACAAGGAGCACAAGTACGAGTCGACAATACGCTCATGTGATTGTTTCCAAGTGGCCGACCAGCTGTCCACAAACCGCGTAATTCGGAGAGCAGATTTGTCAGGGCCTTTTGAGATTTGGATTTTAAGGAATGGCACAGCCATTTAGGGCGAGATCCGGACCTGGAGAGCGCGGCAGCTGTCTTGCAAACAATCCTTAGCCCATGACCAAAGCATTTTTAAGCTTTTTCACGAGGTCTCCGAGTTGGAACGGCTTGCGAATGAAGCCGCTAATTTGCGGTGCGTTCATTGCGCCCGCAATCATTTCCTGGCTGTAAGCGCTGGTCAGTACCACTTTTATGTCTGGCCGGACCTTCCCGGCTTCAGCGACGACCTCAGAGCTTGGAGCGCCCGGGATGGTCATATCCAGCAGGATGAGATCAATGTTGCCGCCGTTCGCGCGAAGGAGATCGATTGCAGAAGAACCGTCGGCAACTTCGAATACCTCGAAGCCGGTATTGCGGAGCATCTTCGTGACGGCTTGGCGTAAGGGACCTTCGTCTTCCACAATCAGAACGGCCGCATGCCGAAATTGACTTTCAAGGTTCTCGTCGAGGCCAGAAATCGTATGACCGTCGCCCCCGGCGCGGCTTTCGGCACATGGGAGCAAGATCTGAAACGTAGTGCCTTTGCCGGGCTCGCTGTTAAGACGGATCATGCCACCGAGACCCCGAACGATTCCATCGACGATGGCGAGCCCAAGACCATGACCTGCGAATTTCGTTGTAAAGAAAGGGTCGAACACCTTGGCTTGCGTTTCCGGCGTCATGCCGCAACCGGTGTCGGAAACCTCTAGGAGCGTGTAATTGCCTTCGTCCAAATGACCCAATTGAGAGTCCTGATCTACCCTCACGCACCTCGTACTCAGCCGGATGACTCCATCGCGATCCCCGACAGCGTCGGACGCATTCGTGACCAGGTTCATCACAATTTGCCGAAGCTGCGCCGCATTGGCCCGGATGGGCGGAAGATTCTTCCCGAGGTCCGCTTCAAGGACTGCGTGTTTGGAGACCGAAACTTTCAGCAACTCAAGCATCTCCTGGATGATCCGCGAAACGTCAACCAGTTCGACCGTCGCACTTTCCTTTCCGGCATAGACCATTAACTCCCGGACGATTTCGGAGCCGCGCATCGCCACTGTCCGAATCGTTTTCAGCTCTTCTTCGGGATTCGACCCAGCCGTGAGCTCCCTGAGCGCGACTTCTGCTTGAACCAGCACGCTACCCAGAAGATTATTGAAATCATGGGCAATACCGCTGGCCAACGTTCCTATGCTCTCCAGCTTCTGCCTGGCAAAGTCAGCCTCTTTGCGCCCGCCTAAGATCCGTGATGTCCTGAGTGGCACCAAACATGGCCGTCAGCGAGCCATCCTCAGCAAGCAAAACCTCGGAAACGAAGGTAGTCGTACGCAGATCGCCATTTGGTCGGGCAATTTGAACCTCGCTGGAGAATCCGCTGTGGTCCGCAAGAGCATCTCTTAGGTCCCGCCGCGTCCGCTCACGGTCTTGTGGTATAAGCGCTTCGAAAAATCCGTCATAACTGGGGGTGTAATCCCTTGGGTGGCCGAAAATGTGAAACATTTCCTCGGACCAAGTTACTTGGTCGCTCTTGAGATCCCAGGTCCAATGACCTACATGCGCAAGGCGTTCTGCGTTTTTTAAGCGCGCTTCGCTCTCACGAAGCGCTGCTTCGGCCCTCTTGCGCTCGGTGATGTCGTGAACCGATCCAACCAGATGCGTACAATTCCCTTTGTTGTCAAATACGGGTACAACGCTGACTTCGCCGGTCAACCGCCCGGTTGGGTAGTCCGACGTTTCTTCCCAAACCACGGTAGTGTTTTCTTCGATCGCCTGCCGGTACTTTCCGAGGACCATCGTCAGGGACGGTTCTGGGATGACCTCGTTCACCGTTTTGCCGATCACCACTTCCCGGTTCAGTCCGGTGACTCTCAGAAAAGCCGCGTTGATAGAAACGAAGCGGAATCGACCCTCAGGTTCGACAGCCACGTGGAAAATGACATCACGGACGGTGTTGTAAATCGAGACCAGTTGCTGTTCGCTTTCGCGCAAGGCTGCGGCGGTCTCTTCCAATGTGAGGTTCGCCTTCGATACCCGGTCGATGGTGGCACGAAGATCGAAAACGTTGCTTTGGGCATCGCTGGCGATCCGGCTGCCGATCATGGCAAAGACCAGCAGGTTCAGGTCTACGAAGAATATCGACTCGTATGTTGTGGAACTGCGCACGCGCGGTATGGCTCGGGTGAGGCCTTGCTTTTCGGCCATCCCCAGCGCCGCCACTGCCACCAGGACCATTCCTGCAGTGATCATATAAGAGGCCCGATTCAGCAACATCACAGAAATCAACAGCATGCCTGGGAACACCAGCATGGCGAAACTGCGGAATCCATCACGCGCTTCAAAAACCAGCAGCATTGCGGTCAACAGCACGGCCAAAAAGGCGGTCCGCGCCGCCCATTCCCAGCTCCCTGCGCGATTCGTTACCATGGCCGCGACCAAGCCCGCCACGGCGAAAACCAGTATCGGTGTTTCTGCTGACGGCTCCCCGCTAATGACATTCAAAATCGCGACCGCGCTGACGGCGAAAACTAACAGGAAGCAACGACTTGGACAGTGCGGGCGTTGCGGTCACGGCCCGGATCGCCGGTTGGCTTGGGATAAAACCAGGATCTCGATTTCCAACCCAACATGGGCATAACCTCCATTTGCGCTTCATCGAAGCGGTGTATTCGCTACTTGACTGAGGCTCCGGACATTCTACTCCGATTCCTCGGTTGGGTATCGTGACTATGCTGCGCTTGTTGAAAAGATGTGCAGCCGCCGGGGGCCGCTGATTGCGTTCCCAACGGGAGTGGGTAACACAGAAGTCCATCCAACCACGCCAACTTCCGTGTTGATCCCGGGTCACGCGCGCTTGGAAACTGGTCAATCGCGACCAACTTGGCGCAAAACGCCCTAGTCGGAGACTGGGATTTGCGGGAGGTGCAGGAGGCAGGTTCACAACCAGCTCGGACAATCATTCGCGGAGGAACGACATTCTCGAATAGTTCAGGTTGGTCAGTTCGCGCATTCCAAAAAGCTTGCGTTAAAAAGCAAATGAGGTGTGTCCTCAAATTCCTTCTTTGTAATTGAGCGATGTTCTGGATCGCCTTTCAGCGCCCTCCGCGCTCTAGGCGAGCCGCTCAGAGAGCGCGCGGTTGCCACAATTCGTGGTGTAAGCTGATCGCCGCGGGTATTGGGGCTCAGTTCCTTAGACACATTTAACCCCTCGAACATTGTTTTCTGGCCATATCGGCGATATTATATGAAACACATTAGTCTCGAAAAAGGTCTTGAAAGATTAAAGTAAGCACGAGGAACTAACGTCGGCGCATGCCGTCCGGCGAGCTACCCTCGTCGAGACGCTGAGAATATATCGCCCATTGAAGCGGGGGTGAACGCAGGGGGGGCTATGGCAGGTAGACCGTACGACAAGAATGATCTCCGATTGATCGCGACGATGCGGAATAACGGCATCTCGATTCCTGCGATAGCGAAGAGCTTGGGCCGAACGCCAGCCGGCATTCAAGGCGCCATGCGTGCGCGCGGCTGGGTCGATCCGGCGCGTTCCAAAGCAATGGGTTCCGCCAAGGTTTTTACGGCTGAACAAAAAAGAGCGTTTCAGGATCTTATCTGCTCGAATGTCTCCGGTCACACGTCCTCGGATATACGGGATGAGTGGAATAAAGAAGCTGCGGCCAGAGGGTGGCCAGCCGTGAACAACGATCGAGTCATCCGCTACCGGCGCGAGTCCGGGTTGCAGCCGCCAAAAAGCGAGTATATGCAATACGAGTCATACCGGAGGAAACAAAGCGCCGCCCAGAAAGCCCGCCGCGCAAAAGAGCGACAAGCCCGGCGTCAAGCGCTGAGGGCTCGACGCGCAGAGCTTTACGGACGCGAACCGGACCTACTCAGGCGGAAGTGTCAGGCTTGCCATGAAATCTGGCCGCTGACCAGGGAGTTTTTCCACCAGGCGGGGGGCATTGGAAAATATTTCCTGAATTCGTGCAGGATCTGTTATCACAACGCCAGTGGCACAGCGGAAGAGAGGCGGGCGCGGCGGATGGAGCTATACGACCGTCAGGCAACCATCATACAGATTAGTCGAGCCAAGGCTGAGCGTGATGCACTTCTCCGCCAGAAGAGAAATTTCCCTACTCAGAGATGTTCTCGTTGTCACGAGACTTGGGAACTCCTGCCCCAGCGCTACCCGAAGTACAAGAGGCGAGGCGGCAAAGAGCTTTACAGGAAAACGTGTCGATTCTGCCTTAGGGCGATCGCGAGACTCAAAGAACGGGCGAACCTGGCGCTGAATCGTGCCTCTACCCGCGATGTTCTCTCTCAAGCTGGGCGTCAGCTTCATGAACGGCCCGCATCCGTTACCGCGGAGACGGCGTGGTCTCAGCGTCTTATATAGCAGCTTATATAGCACGAATTCACGAAACCAAACATTCTTGCCGGCCGTGAAAATCCCAGCAAAGCTCGTCAGCTTCTATATCACAAGAGCGTATCACGCCCAAACGGGATTCCTTACACCGGCGCCGCTGACAAGGAGCGCAGGTACGAGTCGGCGCACGCCCGTTCCTTTGGTGTCACTTGTTCTTCCGCTCCGTTCTCCTCTCCTCGCGACGGCTATGGCCTGCTCCGATGACCGCGCCCTTGGCCGCGTTCCCGCCCATGGCTCCGATCGCGGCACCCTTTGCCGCACCGCTAGCTTTAGGGTGGGAGCTTTTTTGGGTCTGTGTCGCCGCGGGTGGTGTTTGCGCGGGTGGTGTCTGCGCGGGTGGTGTTTGCGCTAGTGCTGCAGGCACTACTGCACCGGAGAGTGCCATGAGAAGGAACATGACCCTTGCTGAGTGTTTCATAAAGGCCTCCTTTTGGTCCCAGTTCCGATCCGCCATGCGGTTCGAGTGAGGCCACTGCCTACTGTTGGTGATCGTCTGCACTCTCCCGTGGTTGCTTTTTCGGCTGTGAAGTGGGGTTACCGGAATCTGATATGCAGACGAGTTGGCGAATTCACCGTGACGTATAATGCGCAAACAGTAATTGGCCCGGCGAAGTGAGCCGCCATTCTCTGCGCCCGGTTTGCCGACGATCCGGCATCTCTGACCCACTCTGCACTACACAGATCCTCTTCGCCGAATGTATTTCGCGAATGAGCCTCAGATCGGCTCGAAATGCGCGAACATTTTGGTGAACTCAGCTATGGTTGATGGTACGACGTAAGTGCATACGGCTTCGAAGCGTTTCCAAAGGTCCAAGACCCCGGGATTGCTGTGCGCTCCGGCGATGGCCTCCTGAGATACCCACTCGAAGACAAAGCCCACGCACCTACCCGCCGATGTTCCCAGCGAGGTACCCCACGATGTTGGCTATCGATGTCGCAGTAGCGGTAGCGCTCGCGGTGGGAGCGGGCACTGTGGCGGTGGTCGTCTGGACGTTTGCACGCCTGCGAGCGTAGCGATCGGGGCGGCGGAAGCCAATTCCCCTGTTAACGGAAATATAGGGTTCGAACTGACAAGGGACATGAGATCGTACCGCTGATGCGACCGCGATACTTCCAACTCCGTGCCGACGGCAAGCGAGACGCGGAGTTGTATACATCCCTCAATCGTGCGGCTGAAGTGTTGGTCAGAGACAACCGCTCTACCGCGCACGTCGTCAAACTCGACACCCCAGGCGGAGCGGTCGTACGGGGAGTTCACACGGCAAAACTGCGAGGAGATCGTTCGATCAGCATCCCCGGATCGAGGATAGTTTAACGGTTACGTTAGAACGTAACCGTCATCTCGTCACCGTTTCACCATCCATTATGTACGTCACGGGTTGATTCATCTCGGGAATTATCGGAAAATCATAGAAGAGTTCCTTCAGACGCGACTCATGACTCCGTGATTTCGCCGGTTCGGAGGATGCGAACCGATGCCACCGGAGAAACGCCAATCCGACACCAGCGAAGCGGAATCCTTGCGCCAATCCGCATCCGACGCTTACGCCGCGCTCCAACTCGCCCATCTGCGTTATGAACATGCGCTGGAAATCGCTGCGGATGCCAGCCCAGCGGCTGGAGCGATCGTCCGTCAGGAACGACAACACTACGCTAACGCCATCGCGCAGTACTCGAATGCGGCGATGGCGTGGTTATCGTTCGCGGATACAGGCGTGAAACAAGCAGGGAGATCCGCTCGAAGGACTACGACGGGCGGGTGAAGCCCGCCGTCCCGAGGTTCGGAATAGCTCGACGCGGTTGTAGTTCCCGCGCCGTCCCGCCGATGGAACACTCAGGGAGTACATGGCACTAGCAAGGTGTGGGGAATGCAATCGCCAGAATGGTTTGAAGCATAGGTACCCTCACGCTCACACCCCTTTACCCGATCCCCGAATCCTGTGCGGAGCGCGACATTGCAGTCGGTTGGCGTCGATTCTGTTGACGGATGCCGAGCGAGTACCGTCGCGGGCTGCGGACATTTCGCGTGCTGCACCATCGAGACGTGCGCGTAACGTGATCATCAAAGCTCTCCGAGCGGCGATGGCGTGAGACGCACGCAAATCTAAACGTAGCTCTGTGGCGTGACCCGATCCTGAACAGGAAAAGTTTGGATCGGGCGGCGGGCGACTTGGGATGGTCGCCAGGTTTGGCGGGACAGTCGGTAATCCATCGGTCGGGCGTGCGGAAACCTGTAGCTGTAGACGCACACCTGCGGGTTAAGCAAGCAGGCTGAACGTATCAACAATTCTGGTTGGCAAAGAAATCCCGGTGATCCTCTCATCGAATCACCGGGGTAAAGGGTTCAACATGAAACATCTGCGATCCGGGATGCTGGCTCAGGCTGGTTGGATTTACAAAACTTCGGGTTTGGAGCTTATCGTGCTGATCGGCGGGAGCATGACCGCGAGGTGGTTGTTCCTCCTCCGAACGGGTGTGTTCTCACCCAGAACAGCCGTGACAGCCTTGCTCCGTATCGGAATAATACACACGGATCACGTCGCAGGGAAGGCTGAACCGTACCAGAACCAAACCCCCCAGCACCGCTGGGGTGCCGAGGCCTTCGCTGTCAGGAAAGGATGGTGGTAGGTGGAAGTGTATCACACGGTGGCACGAAGTACTTCCGTGCCAGGTTCGCCACCGAATTACGGATACGGCTTAGCTTATCCTGATCGCACGTCATCGCTGGTACATCGTGCCCACCGTACACCCGTGCCAGCACTGCCACGATCGTGGCGATGGCGTCCTCGACCGCATGATCGTCGGGGATTGAAGGAGACTACTTGCCGGGGTTACTAGCGCCCGAGTTGGTTATGGACTCGCCTAAGTCGCTGTCGCCGCACCTCGTGGTGTAAACAGAGCAAGGACAATCGCCACCACAAACAGCGCCAGCACGTCGCCCCAAAGGTGCGCCATGTATTGCGTGTTCGCTAGGGACTGTGCAGCCATGATACCGGCGTGGACAATGCTGGACCACACGGTGAACCAGATGAGGCTTCGATGCGCGAGGGGATTGCGAGACGCAATAACAAGGAAGACTCCGAGGGTGGCGTAAATTCCTAGAATCATCTGGAGGTATTCTGAATGTCCCGTGTTCCAGGACCAACCGGAAGGCCAGAGTATCGTGAGCGGGTAAATCCCGACGATGGAGATCACACCGACCACCAGCAAAGCAATTCGCAAGTACTTGACATGATCAGATTCAGCCATGCGTTTCCTCCTTTGGAGTATCTGAGAGTATATCTCAGGTGAGGGCTACTGAAAGCGATCTTGAAATGACTTCCGGTGGTGGCGCATCAGAACTCCTAGGAGTATTTATGAAAGAACGAGTCCTGACAATCCCCGAGTTGATCCTGATAGCCGGTACCCGCGTCGCACTGGGCGTGGGGATCGGTCTTCTGCTCGCCGACAAACTCACCAACAACGAGCGGCGTGCTGCTGGGTGGGCGCTGGTGGGTGCAGGCGCGTTAACCACGGTGCCGCTAGTTATGAACGTGCTCGGCAAATCCGCGAGCATGGAAAACGGCGCGACGTATGCTCGGAGCTGACAGCTACCGGCGGGCGTCGGAGTATGATCGATGGGGAACTTCCCGCCCCAACGTCTCGCAAGCAACCAAACTCCCGGCGCAACCCAACTATACTGTCGCCGCCCAATGGAAGCAGAACTCCGAGCGTAAGCATCCTTACATGCACCACCCTAGTAATCTTCCGAGTATTCGTGTACGCTAAGCTCAAGCCGCTCAAAGAAGACATTTTCTCAAGGAGATGTTTTTCATTCTCCGACAGAAAGAAGGTTGGCACATATGCCCAACTCTTCGCGCTCTGACGATTTGGCGAGTCCTCGGCAAATCGAAGTCCTCGTGGTCCAAAGCAATCCCGCTGATACGCTCCTGACCGTGGAAGCGTTTCATGCCGCTGGGTTGACCACTGGCTTGAGTTGCGTCACGGAAGGAGAGGACGCGCTTAGTTATGTGCGCGGGGAAGGCAAGTACGCGAATGTCCCCACGCCAGACCTTATCTTTCTGGACTTATCGCAACCAAGAGTTTCCGGGTTGGAAGTGCTGAAAGTGATTAAATCGACACCGGAGTTGATGCATATTCCGATCGTGGTTGCGGCGGGTTCCGATGATCCCAAGTTCGTTCGTGCAGTCTACGCGCTAAACGGCAACTGTTTTATTCGGAAACCTGGCGAACTGCAAGAATTTGTTCGGTTCATCGAATCGTGCTACGAGTTCTGGAGTCGCGTGGTTACCCTCTGTCCCCCACCTCAAAAAAAGGCCAAAAAAACTGCTTAACATGTTCACTCGCCGTGTCTCCATCCGGTCGAAGCCCAATGGCGTTGAAGTTGCGGCCAGGTCCAACTTCTTAGGAACTCTCCCATGAACACAATTGTGGTCCTTGAGGACCCCGCCACGAAGCACCGTCAGGAATGTGCGCCATACGCATTCGCCAGTGCATTGGAAGTGAACTGCCTGTGCAGCAATCTCATTCACCCAATTCCCGGCGCTTGGTGCACGCTTTGCGGCAGGAAAGTGGTGGATGTCTGGCAACAGTCGACGCCCACTGCCTCGACAAAGGTGATTCTGGAAGTGGACTCCAGTTCAGAACAAAGTAAAGGCGGGCGACAAAGTCGAGGTCGGGTAGGACGTGATTATACACCGGAGTAGCTGATGCAAGCTGGCAAACTCACCTATACGTTATTCCTGACGTGGACCGACCACATGATTTTAGTTGGCTTCCGCATGGAATTGCATCAGGGGAGCCATCAAGTGGACTAATACCTGTCCATTCCCTCAAAAACCGGCGTATGATTACTACCGCTGGAGGTAATTATGCTGTACCAGCGTTCCGTCCTGCGTCATCGTTCCCTTCCGCCGTCGCTACGTCCTCATGGATTCCCAACGCCACTCCACAAGCGGTTCCTCACGAAGCCGCAGTGGCCGGTCATTTGGATCGCGGCCAGTGTGCTCTCGCTGGTTGTGCTGGGCGGAATTCTGGCAACGCATTGTTAGGACATCTCGAAACTGGAGAACAGGTGGTCAAAGCGCGGCGTAAGATATCCATCGAACAGAACCTCGTAGCACCTGACTGAGCGCTGTCGTCATGCCCGTTCGAAAACTGAGCAGTTCCACGCGCATGGGGAACGCCCTTCACGCTACCGGCGTGAGCATCATGACCATCTCGATCGTCGCTCACATTTGGCGGTCTGTCATTGAATCGCGCCATCTGACTCAACCGACCTGGCTTTTCTCGTTCAGTATGATTACCCCATACTCGCTTTGGGCAGGGTTACTGTTGGTGTTCGCAAGTATTATTGTGCGGGACCGAAGTTGGGGAAGAAAACGGCCAGGTTCTGACTAGCAACCGATCTTGCGGGAATCATTACGCCCCTGCCGGATGGGTCAGTTTGAAACCACCTGTAGTTGGGTAGTGCTCCTCGGCTTGGATAGATAAAGTACCGCAACCAACATCAGGCAAATCCCGATAACTTCCTGGATCAAATCGAGTGACACGATAAGACTGCCAAATGTCATTTGCCCACTCTCAACCAATGTGAAGGGGTAAAATCCAACGAACTGGTGACGGAAACGAATGCGGTCAATAAGAGATTGTTCGCCCAGCGCAAGCAGTCGTGATACCACCGGCCAAATGACAACCGCCACGCCCAGCCAGACAAAGCCGATATTCCTTGTTCGTAAATACTGGCGCACCAAAATGATCGCAATTGCCAAGGTCAAAACGAGCGCCGCAGTACCGAGGATAGGCACAGTTAGCATGATAATCCTCCTTTACCACCATTCAACCACGTTTTGACGCGCGTCCCCTTTCGCGATTTCTCGGTACACAGCTTGCGCGTTCCCCCGAAACAGGCGCGGAAAGATCGGGTGAACTTCTGGAAGCGTAAACCCGTAATTAGGTCAGAGCCAGAACCTGCCGCGATGAGAGAAGACACCCGAACCCCGCAAATCAACATGGCGAAGGTAGCGGTTGGGGGAGGCATCGCAGGCGCGATTTTCGCCTTCGGCAGTATGGCGATCTTCCTCATCGGCATTCCTGCGATACGGTATGTATTTCCTGCGGCTATCGTTTTAGGCTGCGGAGTTGCGGTTGTTCTTCACTTCATCCGGCATGAGACTACAGGCGCACCGTGGATTCTTTCCGCCACGAAGAAAAAGAGTAGTATTTCCGCAGGCTAAGTGGGCAAAGCACCCTTCCATTCCTTCACAAACCGGCGTATGATTGCTGTCGCTGGGAGGCAGCTTGCAAAACCAGCGTTCAGTACCGCGTCGTCGAGTGATCCCGCCGTCACTGCGCTCCCACTATTCCCCAACACATTCACACAGGCCGGAACCCAACACGGCACGGTGGTCAGCGATCTGGATCGCGGCCAGCATAGTCTCGCTGGTTCTATTTGCGATCCTCGCAAGGCACTGTTAGCGCGGAATCATGTCCTTGAGCTTTGCCTTAAACCCTGGCTATCAGAGCGCGAAGGCTTGAGTATCGCGTCATCGTCCCAATCTTCCCAACTGAGAGTAAACTCATTCGTTTGCTCCCGGACTAACGCGTCCACGGCTTCGAGAGCTTCCCGGCTTCCTTCCGGATACCAAGCGGTTCTCTCCTGGCACCCGAATCGGGTAGTAATGACTCCCCGGACCTTCCGGTGCATTGGCTTCTTCTCCGTTTGATCCACCCACCAGGAGGCACGGTGAATGCCAAATCGGGGCATGCCTGTTTTCTCAAAGATGGAGTGTAATTCGTAGCGCGATAAGACACCCCGATTGTGCGCCAATGGGTGAGTGGTTCAACACGCCGTCGAGGGGCGAATGACCTGCGGTCGGGTTCGGACCGCTCTCAGATCAAGTCTCACTGAAAACGGCTCAGATACGCTGTTGCTTCTTAGCCGGAGGCTTCGGCGCTCATCTCTGGAGGATCGTTAGTTTCTACCTCGCGCTCTTGCCAAACCACCATGAAGTTTTCGCCGACAGGTGGAAGCATCTCGATCAGTTCCTGGATTATTGCTTGATCCCCGGATGGGTACCAGCTTGTAGTTCGGGTAGGGGCGTCGATGCGGCGAAGGACAGCCCTTACCTGCTTCGATTTCATTACGGGGAAGGCTGCGGAAGAATATCTGCCTGTTCTGGAACGATCGCAAGCCCTACTGTCTCCGGTAATGACCGCCAGGTTTGTCGTTTCGAGTGCCTCGGTTTCTGGAGGATCGCTATAAGATTTGAGTCACATTGCGGAGCGAGAAGTCGAACTGATAAAGGCAAGAAGCAAAGTCGCACGAAGATGATTGTCCCATAAACTTGCGGGACAGGCGTTAGACCACACCGCTTCCACCTGATTTGAAGGGCTTACGAAGCCGCCTTCTGCGTAGGTTTTTGGGACAGCAAGAATCGGTGAACAGTCACCGGGGCTACAGTCCCCGCTTGCTATCGTCGGGGAACAACGAGCCATCCCGGACTTTTATCAGCAGAAGGGCGAAACAGCTTCCGGGCGAGCTGCTCTAACCAGCAGTGTGACGCGCGCGCCGGTGATGTTGCCTAGACAGCCGAGTTCGCGAATCGCACCGAGGGCGCAGTCGCGGCCGCATTGTTTTCCGCGCAGCACATCCGGTGGTCAAACCAGCCAGGGCCGCTAGAGTACCTGATTCGATTCATCGCGCCATAACATTGCCCGATCCGAAAAATATTGGCCCGCGGCAGCTCCGGGAAGCCTCCGTTAAATAACGGGGCGGCCGAGTTCGGAAACGGAGACGTCGGCTTGTTCAGTCCTCTCCCAGCCAGATATCTGCCCTAGGCATGACCAGCGTAGACGGTCCGACTCTAACGACTTTGCACCACCACGCGGTTATTAGCGATGCTTTTCCGCTGACCAACGGGGAGAGACTTTTCGAACCAGAATGGCTGGCTCCCCGGATTGCATTTCGAACTGCGATTAACAGCCTTCGCGTTCCAAATCATATCCTGCATACTCTGTTCGACGATTTTCGGTAAGATGTCGCGTACTTTGTGGGCGCTCGACCGCATGTTTCACGGTCCCGGCGCTTCAGCGAGCGTCCGTCTACCTCGCAGTGAAAACCAGAATAGGAGGGATCTGTTTTGGAATATGTTGTGGAGCCCGCTGTCCTAACTCCATCCAAGTCGCCCCAAACTCGGAGTATTGCCAACCTGGCTTCAATGTAGCTTTCAAAAGCGGCTCGTTGTTCCGCCCTCAAGACAGTCATTCTTCGCGTTTCGTCTGCGGAGGAAATCGGTATCGGTATGCGCGAAGCGACAGCCAAGGGTTCTAAACAAGTTCCAGACGAATTTCGCGGCCCACGACAATGGCGGCTTTCTGAAGCGTGCTTAACGTCACGGCGGCATTGTGTGGATCGAGAAGCCGGTCGAGGGCTGCACGGCTGGTGTGCATTCTCCGGGCCATCTCGGCTTTCGTGAGGCCCTTTTGCTCCATGGCGGCTTCGACTTGGCGGGCGACAACGCGCTTGATCGCCGTGGCGCTAACTTCCTCGTAGATACCTTCCTCGCGGAGAAAGCTATCGAGGGTTGAGCCGATATTTTTCTTTTTCATGTTCCGGTTCCTTTTTTCCGCCTGATTGCCAGATCGATGTCCTGCTTGGGCGTCTTCTGGGTCTTTTTCATGAACCCGTGCAGCAGCACCATGCACTCTTTCTCCACGCAGAACAGCACGCGGGCAATGCGGCCGTGTGGCAGGCTGCTCCGGACTTCCCAGATGTCCCGGCCAAGCGAACGCACCAGCGGCATGCCGATCGGCCATGAGAATTCAACATCTTTAATATCCTCGCCGATGATCCTGCGGTCGGTGGCATCCAGGCTCTTCAGCCATTCCCGCACGGGCTCACGCCCGGCGTCGGAGCGATAGAACCGTGCTGGCAGGCGTTTAAGACCTGTCGTCATGGGCTAGTGTATCAATTTTGGTACGTGTCGTCAATGGCGGATTCCGCTCGCCGAAGGGAGTAACCTACTGCTTGGTCGATTCCCTCTTCTTCGCATCCGGCCAGCCATTCGGAAGGATAATCTTGTAGCGGCGCGTCTTTCTTGGCGGGGTAAACTCATACTACAAGAAATCAAGCGCTTCTTCAGACCCTCCGTCGTCACCCCCCTGCGTCGTCATGCTTTTTTGATTGCGGAACAACCCCCTTGCCCTTCAAGAGTTTGATCTGACCAGTCTCCCTGAGGGGAACCAACTTGTCCACCAAAAGCGGGAACAGCCGCTCCAAGTCAGTACTCAGATAGCACCAGTTCGTAGCTCGGGTATTGCAACAAATAGCAGTCGTGCGATGCGTTCAGGAGGGGTGTTTCGAAAGGAGCTGGAGACGATCTTGGGCATAAACACCGAATCGAAGGTCAGTCCCTTGGCGCCATAATAGCTCATCACCTTCGGGAGTGGCGGAGTAAAGTCATGTGTGGGGAATGAGTTTTTGCGGGCGACGCTGGTCTGGTACGTCTACTTCAATACCAACTTGGGGCATTCCCGTGGCGAATCCTAGATCGCAAATCCGCTCAACCTCGTCGAGCGAAATCTCATCCTGCCCGCGGTCGTAAAGCTTCGTCGGTTCGCGGCGACTCGTTGTTGGCGATGTGCTCCGCTGCTTCAAGCGTACCCTTGTTCTTCTCAGGCACCCGCTGATGCCGGTCCGGAAGGTATGGTTCCCGAGCTTCGTCTGGATGCCAGTGCCGCGCGTCCGCCGCTTGATCATGCGGTGCCGTCCCGCTGCCACATGGGCTTGACGGTGAGCGCACCAGTTTTGCCGGCCGCCGTCAGGAACAAAGGCGTGTCTGGATCACCCCCTTTTCCTCATATAAGGACATGGGGTTTTGGTGCGGACACCCGAAGCGGGCAAGGGCGCGCCGTATTTGCGCGTTCATTCGGAGCGAGGCGAAGACCCTTGATGGCGAGGACGGGCCGCATACGCTGGTTAGCGAGGGAAAGGGGTGCAGGCTCTCTGGTTAACGCTCCATGCCGTGGTCGTGCCCTGTGTGTACCATTGGAGCCGTCTCGGCATCGATAGCGCGGACGTAACTCTCGTTGTTAGCGTAGCTGTGATTTATGCACGCGTCCTGGTGGTCGGCTGCTTCTTTTCCGTTCCACTCCAGCGCGGCGGTGTGCGACACTTCGCGGCTGAGTTCGTCACCAAGGTTGGTGGCATCGTTGGTGTAGATCTGGGCATCGTAGCGGCCACGGGAGACGGCGACATACGCGAGTCGCGAATTGATGAGCCTCTCGTGCGCGTTCTCCGTGTCCACATGAACCAGGACGCGGTCGGCGGTGGCGCCTTGACTGCTGTGGCTAGTGACTGCGTAGCCGTAGTCGAGATGAGAATGCTTCTGGAGCTTCAGATCGACCGTGCGCCCGGAGTCCAGGCGAATTTGTAGATTGCCATCGGCATCGATTTGCTCGATGGTCCCGAGTTGGCGATTGGCGATGTGTTCATCCTTGTACGGGGCGGTGAACTGGATGCGTTCTCCGGCGGAGAATTCTCGCTCTGCTTCGCGGTAGACGTTCACGCCCTGGAGGCGGCGCGGGTCGTAGGTGATCTGCTCGCCGTCGTTGCCCTGGACCGTGAGTAGGTTCTGGTCAACGTCCACGCCGGTGACATGGGCGTACTCGCCAGCTTCGACGCCGATTGTGCGGCTGCCTTTGGTGTAGCGGATGACGTCGCCGGACGCGTACTGTGCGGCCCATTGCCGATCCGCGCCGGTTAGGTCCTGGCGCGGCGTGAGCACGGTTTGCCGGTGCTCCTCCCCGGAAACTACGCCTCTGGCTTGCAGCTCGTGATGAATCAGCCCGTTGATTTCCATGCGCGAGATATTGTCTGGGGAGACAACCAGCGTATTGTCTGGGCTATCGGCGTAGAGCTCCGCTATTGCTTTCATGCGATCCTGCGGATTCGCAAACTCGTGCACTCGGCCTTGTTGTCTCAGATTCTCGATCGCTTCGCGCACCTCGCCGTGCGCAAGCTGCTCCACGGCTTCCCTAAGCAGAGGGTCTTTCTGTCGCACGATCTGGTCGAGCTGGGCCGTGTGCATTCCGGCTTGCTGTAACTGCTCGAACGGCTTTCCTGCTTCGACTCCCTGGTGCTGGCGCGTGTCCCCCACGAAGATCACGCGGTCTCGGGCGTATAGTCGGGTGAGGAACTCATGCACTTGTTTGGTGCTCGCTAAACTCGATTCATCGACGAAGTACAGGCGGCGTTGTCCGTCGTCGGCTTTCTGTCCACCGGCCAGATGGTGTTGCAACGTATGTGCGGTGATGCGAGCTTCCTCAAGTTGCTGGGCCGCGCGGGAAGTCGGGGCGAGCCCTTCGACTCGGTAGCCCTGTTGTTCTGCGGCTGCGCGGATGGCCGCGAGTGAAGTAGTCTTGCCTGCCCCCGCAGTACCCTGCAAGCCCATCACCTGATCCCTGCTCGTGAGAATCTCCTCCACAACCATGCGCTGGCTGCCGCTCAGGTGCGCCAAGCTTTTCTGCATGCGCTCAACATCAGGGTCGGAAGCGATGGGACCATAGCGGCCCTGCCCCGTCTGCATTCGTGAAATGTTTTCGCGCTCCAGATTGACCATCTCGCGTGTAGTGAGCATCGGCCCGGCGCGCTGGAACTCGCCGCTACTAAGCCGCTCTTCGAGATTGGCTTTTACCTCGGTGAGCGTCGCTTTGCCCATGGATCTTTTAAGCGCGTCACGGAGCAGTTCACGGTGCTCGACATTAGCCTCCCGTTCCATGTGACGATCGCGGGACCACGTGACGGATTCCTGGGCATGCTTTGCGGGTTCTGCGCGATCCTTCTGGACGCCTCTGTCACGCGCCTGCTCTACGACCCAGTGTGGTTGATTCCCATATTTGGCAGCGAGTTCCTGATGTTTCGCCAGCATCTCTTCAGGACTGAAGGCGACCTTGGCGTCGCGCGTCCGGTGCGCCGCGATCTGGGCGGGTCCGGCACCCTCCAAGCCCTGCTCTTCAAGGTGAGCTTTGATCTGCTGGCTGCGCGGGCTGCTGGCTTCCAGATACTCTTTCGTGTAGCCTCTGATTTCCGGCGCTCCGTTCTTGCCGGCATCGAGTTCATAGCCAAGCGCTTTCAGGCGAGAGGCCAACTCAGATTGATAAACGGCGGTAGCGTACTGCTGGCTCTTGTAGACCTCACGCGGCTGAACTGCTCGCGTGTTTCCGTCCTCCGTCTCGGTCACATTGAAAAACACCACGTGCGTGTGCAACTGCGGAGCGGAGTATCCGTCCACGGGTCGGGCGCTGTCGTGCTCGAACTTCGCGGCGGCCCATTTTCCCGTGGTCTCAGCCGGATGGTTGCCGCCGATGCGCGCCTGAACGTAGCGCTCCAGTTCGTCCACTGCAATGCGCACGCTTGCCCGATGTGCCTCACGCACGCGTTCATCGGCGCCTACCAGGGCTGTCAGCGAAACACTCTTGGGCGCGCTGAACGTAGCGTCCCAACCGGCGCGGTGTTCCATGGTCTTCACCGTCTCACCGCGTTCGTTTTTGTACTCGAACGAATCACGATGGCGAATCAATTGCTCTCCGGTTTCCGGGTGCTGGCCATTGGCAAGCCGGGCGAACTGTTCCTCGGTAACTTCGCCGGTGAGACCCCATTTCGTCGCCAACTTTCCTTGCCACTCGCCTCGTACTTGATTGCTCTGCGTGTAGTAACTTTGCTCGGCGGAAGTGAACTCGCTGCGGTGATAAGCCTGCGCCTGGCTCGCGCTCAGCGGTCTGGAAATGGTCACCATGGGTCTACTCGATCAGTCGAAGATGGAGTGCTGCGGGCTTTCCTCGCGCTCCTGGACTTTTTCCGCAGTCGGCTGCGGGCGGTCGGGCGCCTGGCTGGCGATACTTTGGACTGGCGTGTATGCCTCGATCGGGCGCGGAATGAAACCGCGCTGTTTCCGCTCGGGCGGAACCCAGGGAAAGGTCGCGGGCACGACCAAGTTTTGGGATTTCAAATAGCCGCTGAGGTTGGGTAGGCCCTGGATCACGGAATCCATCACGAGCGGTTCGACGCGGCGCTCCAGGTGATAGGTTTTGCTCTTGCGCTTCCAGGTATCGAAGGATCGCGATATTGGCTCGGTGCGGCTTTCCTTTAGCCGCTCGATCTCGACATTGCCGATGGTTTCGCTGATCCATTTGGCGGCGCGCGGCTCGCTGGTGCGGAGGAAGATTTTCGTCATAGGCTGCGAAAGCATCGTCTCGGCTTCGACGCCGTAGCGCGCCTCCAACTGGGTGCGGCCCTGAAAACCAAGCACCAGCCGGAGGTTGGCCTTTCGCGCTTCCGTGATTGCAATCGGCAACTGGGGAAGGCGCTGCAAGCTCGCCAATTCATCGAGGATGATCCACACTGGACGCGCTCCGCCCTCGGCGGATGTCATCAGGCGTAGGAGCAAAGAATCGAGCCACAGACTCACGAGCGGTCGCAAGCTTTCGCGAATCTCGTGGCGGCTCGGAAGGAATAGCCAGCCGTTGCGTTCGTGAGCCCAGGCTGCGGCGCTCCAGCGTCCTTGACCCGTCTGCTCCGTTGGCAGGAGACGAAACGCAGCGGCAATCTGGTTGAAAGTGGACTGCACGGCCGCGCGCTGGCCTCCCGCCGTGGGAGCTACAAACGGAGCCAGCGCCGTTCCTTCCAATCGCTGGTCGATCTCCTCGAAATGGCGCATCCAATAGGTCAGTAGTTCCGGCGTGGGTTTGTAGCGAGCTACCAAATAGGCAAAGATGCTCCGGGCGGCCTCGGTGAAAAATGGATTCTCGTGGGGCTTATCTGGGAACAGGGAGTTGGCCACGGTCAACGCTTCTGGAGCGTAGCGGACCTCATCGGAAGGAGTCCAGTACGGCATGCGCTCGTCTACGGGATTGAGGATGAGATCGCCTTGGGCCGGGTCGTAAAACTGCGGAGTAAACTCCAGCGCCGGGTCGTACACGATGGCGCTTTCGCCGCGGGCGCGAATTTGCGGAAGAAGCTGGCGGATGAGCGACGATTTCCCAGTGCCGGAGTCTCCGAGAAGCAGCAAATGGCTCTGCTCTTCGCGGCGCGGGATGCGGACCATGTACCGCTGCGGATGGCTCGACAGCCGTTCGCGGACAGTCGACGGATCAGTTGTCGCGAAACCAACACCGTCGGAGCGCTTTAGCTTGTTGAACTCAGCGCGCGTCACCCGGACGGGGCCTTGGCGGACTCGGCCCTCCTGAAGCTGGCGCATCGCTTTACGGTCCTGGCCCATTGCCCAGGGCAACAACAGCAGGAACACAAGATCACAGTAGACGGCGCGCCGGGAGAGGTCCCAGAGAGTCTGGCCGTCGTAGATCAAGTTGGTGAGTTGGTCGTGGAGCTTAGTGTTATCGAACTCGTTGTGCAGCCATTCGAGACTTTGGGCGCCCCTCTTCCGGGCAGCTTTGGTCAGGGCAAAGGGTATGGCAGTTTGGGGCGGGATGCCGGGCGGGGGCACGGCTGATTCTACGTCGTCATCGCTCGCAAGGAGCTTTCGGTTGTTAGGGTAGTTCACGACAAGAAGGCGGTACTGGTTGGTCCCGCCACGCGCCGTAAATAGGTACGTGAGCAGGTAGTGGCGCTGGAGCGGAGTCCACTGCCGCTCGACAACCAAGGTTAGAACCACCGCTGGGAAAAGCAGTGCGACGATGAGCACGCCCCAGGTAAGAACGGGCTGCGGTGGGGACACTTCTTGACTCCAGTCTGAGCTCATTCCCGGCCTCCGGCCGCCTGTGGTTCCTTGCCGTTTTGGACCTGAATAAGGAACTCAATGGCACGTTTGATCTTGGTGGAGTCGGCGCGTTCGACGATAGCCGGCCATTTGTTCGCGGGTGACTTTGCCGTCGCTGGTGAAAGCGTAAACCAGGTTCCCGACGATGGTGCGGAGGCCGATCACTTCGGCCAAAAGAGCCTGCTCAACTGGAGTACCTGTAGGGTGGTCGGCGACCTTGAGCAGCACCTCGCGGCACCATTCGCCGAGCGGTTTCCCGCTGGCTTCAGCCAAGGCTTTGGAGGCGCGCGAAATCGGATTCCGAGACGCGAACACCGATGCTTTTCGTGCGGAACTGCGAGCGATCCTGCATACTGCCTGCCTCAACGCTCCGTCGCTAAGTCAACGAGTTAACGTACGCGAGCGTCTTTTACTTCCTAGCCCGTTGGTTCACCACAAGCGCCTGCGCAACAACACGTTCCCTTACGCAATCGCGGCGCTTGCATACGCCACCCTGCAAGGGGTGACGTGTCAACATTTCAGCCGGTGCGAAGCACCGTCCGTCCCTACGGGCTATCTCAAATCTCTCCATAGACGAGCGACAGCTCCTCCAAAACCGGTTGTAGCTCCGGCATCGCGAGGGCTTTCTCAAACAGCTCCTTCAGCGATTGCCATTCCTCGCGAGTAAACGAAATCGCAATGCCATTTCTGCGATGCCGAAAATAGAAACGTGATGCGCGTTCGGGGACGACATCATTGGTGTATCCGAAGAACTCCCGGCCCTTCCAGTAACGGCCCGGCTCCAGCCGCGCGACCATGGTGGCGAACTCACGAACTCGCGGATACCGGGTCAGCGGATAGGCCACGTCCTTGCGGTCCATCTCAAGCAGCATTTCGATCTCGCCGTCGCTGGCAACGAGAATGGAGAGCCGGTAATCACCGGAGGCAACCGGCGGGAAGGTTGGTGAGACGAAGTCGTGTGGAATGCGCGGGGGACGGACGGGCTTCCGCTCCCGGAGCCAATGACCGCGCGCGGCCAACCGGAACAGCGTCGGCAAGTAGGGTGAAGAGTGCATCATTAATGGCGGCGATTCCGGGCAAGGTTTCGTCTCGCAACGCCACATAGAAGTTCCGCGCGCAGAATACCGGCTTGAGGGACTGCTGCGAATGCCGTAGCTCGTGGATCAAACTGCCGGTGACTTTCGGAACCACTTCAGGATCGAGCTGGCGCTGATTCAGTGTTGCCCCATCGGTCAATCCGAGGTTGCCCAGATAGTATCTGTCGAGTTCGACGCCCCGATCCACCCGCAACGCGCGCACTGCAAGAAATGCTTCGAGCACCTGGGCGAATGATTCTGGCTTGGGATGCTCAGGGTCTTCGGCCAGTTCCTCGCATCCCACCTGGACGTACTGGGCGAGGAACAGCCATTCCGCATGAGACAATCCCTGCGTCTGTTCCCACTTCCGGCGAATGTTCCAGAGCGATTCGGCGGTGCTCTGTTGCAGGTCGGCTACCTCCAGCCGATGGTCCAGCCGGTCATCCTTGGCCGATTCCAGCAACATCTTCGCGACATCAGAGGTGGATACGCCGTCGCCACGGCTGCTTGACATCACATTCTTAGCGCGCTCCAGGTACTCGCCGAAGGGCATCCGAGATCCGAATGGAAAGGGTCTGTTGCTGGGCTTTCCGCTCCATCGACCACATGATTGCATATGTTACGCGCGAATGCAAGTGTATCGACACAAACTATTGCATTGATCATTGACTTGGTGCATAATCGGCGTAGCTGACGCCCGAAGGGACTCGCCCATGGCGCAAACCTCCCCCACTCGTCCCGTCTTGTCGGCGAGAAGGCTCGCTTTCCCGCTGCGCAGTTCTCCATCATCCGATCTCATCTCTGGAGGCGACTTGTGATCCGCGACGAGATTCTTACCGTCGTGGAAGTCGCCGCAGAGTTGCGGTGCTCGAAGGCGCACGTGTACAACGCGATTGCCGGGAAAGTGGAAGGCGTATCACCGCTGCCGGCGATCTCAATGGGTCGTAGAAAGCTGGTGCGGCGGGGTGCTTTGGAGCAATGGAAAAAACTGAATGAAACCGGCGGCGGGGATGCTAACATGGCCTCATCGTCAGCAATCGACACCGTTGGACGCGTGAAGGAGACAATTCATGCGTAAGCGGTTTCAGAAAGGTAGTTTGCAGAAAGTTCGCGGTGGATGGGTCGCGAGATGGTGGCAAGACGGGGAACGCAAGGCGCGGATGTTAGGCCGAGTTTCACAGATGACCAAAGCGCAAGCGCAATCCGAACTGGCCGCTATTGTGGCCCCCATCAACAGCGAACGTAGTGAGCCGTCGGAGCAGAGTAGCTTCGGCGATTTCGTGCAGCAGGTTTACTTGCCGTTCTACCGGCGAAAGTGGAAGCGCTCAACCGTGATGACCAACGAGGATCGCCTGGCACATCATTTAACGTCCGAGTTTGCCCCTCGATCTCTGGGCAGCTTCGACAGAGATGAGTTGCAGGCGCTTCTTGACCGGAAGGGTACGACGCTTTCATTCAGCGTGGTGGATCACTTGCGTTGGGATCTGAAGCAGATATTCGATATGGCAGTTGCAGAAGGATATTTGCAGAGGAACCCGGCGTTGCTGTTGTTCACGCCGAGAGAGTGTAGGCGGGCGGCGACGCGGGTCATGACCATGGAAGAAGTCCGGCAGTTGTTTTCGGTCCTCGACGTTCGAGAACGGCTGATTGCCAGACTGGCGTTGCTTGCTGGGATGAGGCCCGGTGAGATTTTCGGGCTAAAGTGGGCACGGATGGAAGCGGAGTATGCCGACATCCGGCAGCGTGTTTATCGGGGCGACATCGACTCACCAAAGTCGGTTCGATCCGTACGCCACGCCGCTCTTTCAGATGGGCTGCTCATCTCCATCGATGACTGGCGGGCGGTATCGCTCGACACCAGTGCCGATGCGTGGGTATTTCCATCGGAGAAGCTTACGACGCCGGTGGCAAAGGACAACTGCTGGAGGCGGGGGTTTCTGTCGAAGCTCAAGCCGATTGGGTTAGCCTGGGCGAACTTCCAGGTGATGCGGCGGACACACAGTTCCCTGTTGAAGGAACTGGATGTAGATCCGCACATTCGGGCTGAGCAGATGGGGCACACCATCGATGTGAACGAGAACGTATACACGATCACATCACTCAAGCGCCGCAAGGAAGCAGTAAACGCGCTGGAGAAGGCGATTGGTGCTTAATGGACTCTATCGGACTCTCGGTTTTTCCGTGTCTTTGTAACTGATTGAAAAGATGGAGCGGGAGACGGGACTCGAACCCGCGACGTCCAGCTTGGGAAAATGGGCCATGTTTTGTTTTCAGTAATATAACTGCGCAGGGCGTTGATTCAGGGTATCAAGAACGCCAATAAAACAGGGGTCCGTTTCGGCTGGTGTGCTAATGGAGGGTTTTTGGAGGGTTAAATATGGCCCTCGGGGAAGGTCGCTTCGAGAGCTTCAACGCTGGAGCGCTGCGCGGACCGTTCGCAGATCCAGAAACATCCTTTGTGGTCCCGCCGCCGCAGCACCCTCTATGGGCACAAACCCGTATCGTCCGTACCAGTTGACTCGATCCCGATACGCGTCTGTGATGATCGAGCGACAGCCAACTTCATCGGCCACGCGCAAGCTGATGCGGAGCGCTTCCGAAATCAGCGCATGGCCAAGTCCCCGGCCTGCAAATCGCCGATCCACGGCGAGCCGCGCGAGTAAAATCAACGGCAGATCGTATGGAGGCAGCCCGCGGACATACTTTTTCGGAAACGAATCGCGAGGCACACTTGCCATTGCCAAAGTAAAGTAGCCGAGCACGGTTCGTGGAGCGTCCTCATCGAGAGCCACATAGCTTACACCGATCGAGCTCTTTTGCTGATTGGTCCAGGCATGACGCTTGAGATAGTTATTGAGGGCGTCGTCACCGCAATCGAAATTCTCCACCTCATCGTGTTCTTCGAGGCGGCGAATGACGATGGCCATTCAGTCCCGCATAGCCCGAATCAGGGCATCGGTTGGGCGGTTCGCTTCCCCTGCAGATACGAGTTCCCTAAGACTTTCGAGTTCGCGCGCCGTCCATTTGATTTCGACCCGTGGCAGGACAAGGCCCGGAGCCACGCGTTCCAGCCGCGGAAAGAGCAGCACGTTTCGCTCCCCGCTCGCGCTCTCGCTCATGATCCGGTGCCCCAATTTCCGCTCCGACACCGCCCATCGAAACAGCGCTACGGCATCGGATAGGAAGTCGGTGTTGCTGCTGAGCTGCAATTCTTCTTTGAGCAACCGCACCGAGCGATCTTCCGCTGGAGCAAGATCGGCCTGGAACTTCGACTTGCGACGCGGTCTGCTTGCTGGAGCCTCGATTCGCTTTTTTTTTGTCTTTAGAGCCATTTGCCTACCTAAGGGTGCCGAAACGTATTTCAACTCTTATTATACTCCGATTCCTTGCCTTTATGGAGTGAAGCCGGATAATCCCTTGGCCGCTGAATCCACCGCTGTCACTTCTGGGCAGTTGTGCCCTAAACGGCAAATTCGGCGACGGTCATCAGCCCAATACAAACGATCGCGACAACATTCAGGATCAACATCTGCCTCAGTTCTCCTTTGGGTCAGATTCGGGTGCCCAGGGCGCTCCCCGCACCAGGATGGACCCCGCGGTCAGAATCCACGGGCAGTGCTGGTAATCGGAGATATGTTCCACCTGCCCGTCCGCTCCGATATCGAGCCGAACGATTCCCTCGATTTCCCACTGGCCATTGCGCTCGTTGAGGAGAATAATCGAGGGCTCGTCGTCCACCTCTCCCATCGTCAGCCGCCATGTCTGCTTCATATGGGAGTAGACGCCAAGATAGCCACCAGCGGCGAAGCTGCCCGAGTATCGATCGGCAACCAGAAGCCGAGCGTCGGCGCTGATCAGCTCTCGCAGCCCGTCCCAGTCGCGGCTGTTGAATCGGTTGACGTAAAGCTGAAGAATCTGTTTGTTCTCGGGCGTCGAGACGCGAGGACCCGCGGGCTGTCCCTGCAACGACTCCAGTTTGGACCTGCCGCGATTCAGAGCCGCCTTGACGCCACCCACCGTCGAATCGACGAGCCCGGCGATTTCCTCCAGCGAATATTCGAAGACATCCTTCAACAGCACGCACGCGCGCTCCTTCGGTGGGAGGTTCAGCACGAGATGTTCGATCGCAGGACCGATTGCCGGCCCGATAGGATCACCGGGCCCGACGAAGTCCGGCTCCGCCACCGCCGCTTCTGCCTCGACGCGCACGCCGCGGCTTCGCAGAAAATCGATGCACTGATTGTGAGCGATGCGAAAGATCCACGGGGCGAGGGGGCGGCTTTCGTCCCAGGTCTCAAGGCTGCGGTAGGCGCGAAAAAGGGCGTCCTGCACTACATCTTCGCCGTCTGTAATCGAGCCGGTCATCCGGGCGCAGTATCGGTGGAGCCGCGGCCGAAGGGGGCTGATGGTTTCGAGAAATGCGAGATATCGGGCTTCAAACTTTCCGGTGTCTTCCATATATCCACGTGCGTTTGCGCAGCCTGGTCTCAGCCATCATCCGGCGGCGACGGCTCGCCGCTTCTCTTTCGGGTTGGGGCGCCCTTTGCCTGTCGTAATCAAACTCTGCAGACTGCCGTTGATGTACGAGCCCCATGCGTTCGAGCAGACGTCGAAGCATTCGTATTCGGGAACCAATCCCAGATGAGCGAAGCGCACCTCGGTCTTGTTCCCCTTTCTCGCGATCTCGAAGCTGACTTCCGTGCCCTTCCACTCGGTTCGGTCTTCGGTGAAGCTGAAGTAGTTCTCCAGCACGCGCCAGAGGACCCTCGTGCCCGGGACGAATTCGATTATTTTGATTCGGCAGCGATGGATATCCTGGTATCGATAGGTGAACTCGGCGCCACGTTTGTCGGTGCTGCCTTCAATTTCTTCCGACCACCATCCACGAACGTTATTGATCGCATGGAAGACTTCTTCCGGCGTCTGGTCTACGGCAAAGCTGGTGGTGAAATCCTGATCCTGCATGGTGGAGTCTCCTTTCAACTCTGATTACGGTCCCGACGCGCCAAAAGATACGTCGTTACTTTTTGTGTGATCTTCGCTCCCGAGAAAATGGAGCGAAACATAAGGCCCATCGTCTACGACCCAGCTATCGTGACCCGGCGGCCCGGGTGGTATATAGAAGACTGTCGCGGCAGGCAGTTCATAGATTGTGCCGTCGTCCATGGCTGCTGTGGCGCAGCCGGAGAGTACCATTCCGACGTGCTCCACGTCGCAGCGTGTGGCGCACACGCCCGGTCCAACGTTAGCTGACCACTTCCATCCCGGCTGGTAGGTGGCGCGGCCGATCGTCATACCGCCCAGACGAATCACTTCGAATTTCCTTTTTTCAAACACTCGCACTTCGTCCGGAGTATCGAATCTCTTCAGTATCGTTTCCATCTTCGCCATGAGCACCTCGATACTCAGGACATACCATGAACATCTCCGCGGTCACGAATCAAGCGGTTGAATTCCTGTATCTCCGCGAATAGCGAACGCCGTCATACTCTCGTACCGGGGTTCGCTGAGCAGTGTCACGACGTGCTCGCCGTAGTCTCGTGGGCCGAGGGCTTTGCCGAACCCTGCGAGGAACGTTTCGGTACTCACGCCTTTGCGGCGCGCGTAGGCTTCGGCGGCGGTGCGGCCGAGTTCGGTCGCGCCCACGATTTGCCGTACCAGCAACGCCTGAAATCGAATGTCCAGACCGAGACCGTCCGCCACACTGTTCGCGTAGCCGGCCATGAGCCAGATCATTCGTTTTGCGCCCGCGTAACTACCCGACAATGGCGATCCCTCGAGCGCGGCCCCGCTCGATGAAAGCAGCACGCGGCTGCCTTTCTCGAGGGGCACACGCAAGGCAGCCTGAAGCCAATGGAAGGCCGCCTTGACGTCAGCATTCCAGTTTTTACTGAACGACTCCCACGTCTGCTCGTGCAAAGGGGCCATGGTTGGCGTAGCGCCGGCGTTGAGCACTAGCACCGATGGGCTCACATCGCGAAGCACCGATTCGGCGAGCGCCGGATCCGTGGCATCGCCGGCGATGATCGAGACGCCGAGTCGATCTCTGAGGCCGGTAAGGCTTGCGGAATCGTCGCGCGCCATGACCGTGGCGTGACGAGCGACAAGGGCCTCAACCACACCGAGACCGAGTCCGCGGCTGACGCCGATTATGAGAACGCGTTTCTGTCCGAATGTCTGCATGATAGCTCTCATCTTCCATTCTCAGGCCCGATGCTTTTTCGCCGTCTCCTTTTCTTTGCGCGCCGGATCTCCCTTGCCCGTCGCGATCAGGCTTTGCAGGCTCTCGTTGACATAGAAGCCCCAGGCGCCGGAACAGCCGCCGTAACACTCGATCGTCGGCGCCAGACCGACGTGCGTAAAGCGCAGCTCGGTCTTGTCGCCCTTCCTGGCGATTTCGAAAACGATGTCGGTGCCGTCCCACTCCGTCTTGTCTTTGACAAAGTTAATCTGGCCGTCGACAACATGCCACACAACCTTCTTGCCGGGCACGAATTCGGTGATCTTCTGCGTGCTGCGGTGAAGGTCCCTGTGATGAAACCGGAACTCACTGCCGAGTCGGTCCGTGTCGCCTTCGATCTCCTCCGACCACCAACCGCGAACGTTGTTGATCGCGTCAAAAACTTCTTCTGGAGACTGCTCCACTGCAAAACAAGTTGTGTAGTCTTTCGTCTTCATCGTCTGTTCTCCTTCATCGGCTATTACGGCGCGCGATCGAAAAAAGATACGTGCGGCGTGGACCTTGCTCAGCTTTTCTGGCGCGGGGTTGCACCAAGGTCGTCCGAGCGTCCGGCTTCGAGTCGCGGCCACTGGGCGATGGGGCGCCCGCCCGGCCACTCTGGTTCCCAAGTCGGCGAGCCGCTGCTAGTCCGCGTGTAGGTGCACTGTTGCGGCCAGCCAGACGGCGAATCCTCCCACGTCTCCTGTCGCCCGTACACGGTCAGGTCGAGCAAGTGATAGTTGTTATCCATCACCTCGACACCGCGCGCCGTTGTCCAATACGTCTCGAAGACTTTGAATCCCTGTCGCAGGTAGCAAACGATGTGCATCCTACCCACCCGGCGTCCAACCAGGAGCGTTTCGAGCGAGCCACGGGCCGAGTACCAGGGCATCTCCCAACCCATGAAGTCCCGGTACCGGGCGCTCTCTTCGTACGGGCCCTGGCAAAACGTGGCGAAGGTGACGTCGCGGGAATGGATATAGGACAGCTCGCGGATCTGCGTTGTAACCCACGTGCACCCCTCGCACTGCTCCGGTGCAGGGTGGCCGGTGTGCCACATGAAGTAGTAAGCGATCAGCTGTTGACGGCCCTCGAACGCATCGAGAAGCGTCACTGGGCCGTTCGGACCAATCAGCGGGATGCCGGGGTCTATCTCCACCATGGGCACGCGGCGGCGCGCTGCCGCAATCGCGTCGCCTTCCCGTGTGTGAGCTTTCTCCCGAACCCGCAGTGCGTCCAGCTCGGCCTGAAATGTGGCCCGGTCGACTACGGCCGGTGCCGAAAGTTCGTCTCGCGTGAAGTCGGTCACGCTTTCGCCTCTGCATCGCGTTTGCGGAAGGCGGCTTCTCCAACGTCGGACACCTGGACCCACTTCGGGTCAGGCGAGGCCTGTACCTCGTAATTGTCGTGCCAGTTCCACCACTTGTACGGTGGCGTCTGCGGATAACCCTCCGGCGAGTCCTCCCAGGTCTCCTGACGTCCGAACGGCGTGACGTCGAGGTAGCTCCATGTAGTCCCCATCGCCTCGTCGCCGCGGTTGTTGATGAAGTATGTGCGGAACACCTTGTCGCCATCGCGGAAGAAGACGTTGTGTCCGTGCCATTCATCGACGCCGAAGTCCTTATCGAAACTGTCGGTGATGGTGTACCACGGCATTTCCCATCTCATCCGCGCCTTCAGACGCACGATGTCCGTCTGTGGCGCGGGTGAGGCGTAGGCGAGCGTGGTGTCGCGGGCGTTCAGATGGGCCAAGTGCGCAACCTGATCGGCGCCCAGGGAGCATCCACGGCAGGCGTGATCGGGCCAGCCGAATACGCCAGGCTCGAAGAAGGCGCGATAGACGATCAGCTGTCTGCGGCCCTCAAACAGGTCCAGCAGGCTCACCTTGCCCCTGGGCCCGTCGAACTCGTACTTCTTCTCTACCGCCAGCCAGGGCATCCGCCGGCGTTCGGCGGCCAGCGCGTCACGGGAGCGGGTCAAGGCCTTCTCCTTCACGAGCAGTTGCTGGCGCGCAGCCTCCCACTCTTGCTGCGACACGATCGCGGGTGTTTTCATTGCCATCTTATTTCTCCTTTCCTTTCTGAAACAGACTGAGACCACTTGCTTTGAAAAATCTTCTGAACCTGCCGATGCACACCGCGAGAATTCCTCCCGTGGATCCGGCTCCCGCGACCATCATTGCTGTGCTTGCGATGCATACCGGGCACATATATCCCTCCTTCGACGGATTTCACCGTCCAGCTTGCCAGTCCCTGCCTGCGAAGCGCAACCAGGAACATGTGTGTACCCAGGCCGGATCATTTGCCATTTACCGCGGGCTGGCCTGCATCCTCGCCGTGCACGTCGGCGCTCACAGCCGTATGGTGCCGGTTCGCCCACCGGCACATACCTCTGAGCGGCCTGATGATTGTCCTTCCGAGTTTGCTCAGCGAATACTCGACAGCAATGGGCTTCGATCTCGTCACGCGCCTCGCGATTAAACCGGTGGATTCGAGATTGCGAAGAGTTCTGGTGAGCATACGCTGAGAGATGTGTCCCAGGTGGCGGCGCAGTTCCCCGTGCCGGTGAGGCCTCTCCTGAAGCGAAAACAGGATGCGGGGCGTCCATCTGCCGATAAAAATCGAGCGGGGCATCTTGTAATCCCTCCGCCATCCACCTGGCACCATTTCCACTTCAGACCGCAGTGGCGGCGGCCCGCGGCACGAAGGCTGCGAACTGGCGGTCCATTGCTTTCACCGCTCCGTTGCGCCAGCCCTCGGCGATGGAAGCGGACGCCGGATCGGGGAAGATTTCGTCTTCGCCGTTCTCCAGGCCGTCAAAGATGCGCGCCGCCGCGGACTCGGGGGAGGCCTTCGGTATCTCGAGACGGCGGCTCATCTCCGTGTCGATGGGGCCGAGGACGACCGCATGGACCGAAACGCCGTCAGCAGCGAGAAGCGCTCGCAGCGACTGCGTCATGTTGAACGCGGCGGCCTTCGAAATGGAATAAGCGGGGATCATCGGCAGCGCAGCCAGCGCGGCCAATGACAGATTGTTGACAATCGCCCCTTTGGAACACTTCAGCAGCGGGACGAACGCGTTCGTCACCCGGAGCGGACCGAAGAGATTGACCGCCAGGTGCTGTTCGACCACGTCCGGATTCGTCAGATCGTCGTAGGCGGCGATGCCGGCGTTGTTGATGAGGACATCCAGGGCGCCGACCTGATCGACTTCATGCTGAATCTGCGAAGCACTGGTCACGTCCAGTGTGAGCAGCGTTACACGCTCATCGGCAATCTGCGGTGGGACGCGGGCAGCGGCATAAACCCGCTTCGCGCCCCGTTTCAGCGCTTCATTGACCAGCGCCCGGCCGATGCCGCGGTTGGCCCCCGTGATCAAAACTGTTTTGTTGTTTACGTTCATTCCGTTCGTCATGGTGAAAATCTCCTTTCATCGCTAATTACGATCTCGGTGCGGGAAAAGATACGTGGAGCCGCCCACCATCATCGAGGACCAGGTCCCGCACACGGCGCACCGCCGCGCTGTGATCGGGTACGAGCGCGCGGTTTTCAGCGACGAGTAGGTAGACGAGGGGCGACAGCCATCAAGATGCCCCGTTGTTTGCGCATGTCGCCGCAGAAGAGATCAATGAGCGATAAGACGTTCTTTGATACCAACGTCATCCTATACGCCTTCAGCCAAAACGATACGCGCGGTCAGGTGGCCGAAACTCTGCTGGCCGCTGGAGGAGCACTATCAGTTCAGGTTCTTAACGAGTTCGTCGCTGTGGCGCGGCGCAAGCTTGACAAGAGTTGGGAGGACGTTCTCCGCGCCCTCGACATACTTCGCGTCTTTTGTCCAGAGCCCGTGCCTCTTACGGTCGAGACCCACGAGAGAGCCGTGCACATTGCCGAGCGATACGGGTATTCAATCTTCGATTCACTCATCATCGCCGCTGCGCTCCGTGCTGGCGCCAGCACACTTTATACGGAGGACATGCGAGACGGTCAGGCAATCGATGGGCTTACGATTCGCAATCCAATTTCGCGCTAGACATACGGATCCCACCGGTTAGCCGCGTACTACGCCGATTTAGAAGATGCGAAAGCTTGGAATTGAAATACGCCGATCCCCGGGGGCGCGCCCCATTCCGCAGTTGGCGGATGAACAGTGCCATGCCGCCGCCGCGAACTGTTAAGGAGACGTCGCGTACGCCCGCCATTTTTCGGCGAGATTGGATGTGAGCGGCTGCGCGGATGCCCGTGCCGCCAGCAGGTCATTTTAAGAGCCCTCCTCCTTCTCGAATTACTCATGTCGTGATTACTCATTTGTTTATCCTCCACGTTCCTCGTGTTCGATGGCTGCTAGACCGCAAGGGTCATTTACCCTGATAAGCCTCGCACTCGAAGCATGCCGGTCCAAGGCGCTTCCGACCGCTCAGATTCGCCGGCTGCGCTGTTTCGAAACCCGCATGCAGGTGGACGACTTTTAAAGCAGCACGAAGTCTATGACGTCACCGTTGCGGATTTTGAGTAGGATTGCGAGACGCTCCGGCAGGTGCGCGCAAGGAAGCAGCATTGAGTCGGCCCCCCGTGCGTAGTGCCTGGCGAAATAAAATGCCACCCGGTTAATCGGCCATCGTCTGCTGATTCAGTGGCCGTCGATTCGGATTTTGCCCGGCGAGACAGCTTATGTGGTCGGGCGATTAGTCAGCCCGTTCCTCCGATTCACGAGTCCCAAAGCCAGTCGTTCAGGGCGCACTGGCCTAATGTATTTATGAATTTATCCTCGCAGGAGCAACTGCATGAGCGGATCGCTAAGACGCTTACTCGAATTCCGCCCAAACGATGGTGTGGTCAGAGGCTGCGGCAGCTTTGCGCGGGGCCATGTCGACTTCGGCGGTATGGCAGCGAGCAGCCATTACGCCTGTCGCCAGAATATGGTCGATGCGCCAGCCGAAATTGCGCTCGAACGCGTTGCGAAAGAAATCCTAGTAGGTGTATTGAACGACATCCGGGTGGAGCTTGCGAAAGACGTCTACGAACCCCCAGGCTACGGCCTCTTTGTAGGCGGCCCTAGCGTCGATGTGGAAATCAGGATCGTTCACACGTTTGTCGGGATGATAGACGTCAATCGGCTCGGGGGCGACGTTTAGATCTCCAACCCAGATTGCCGGCATGGCAGGGTTCAAGGCGGATTCGAAATAAACGCTCAGACGTCGAAACCAGGCGAGCTTCAGAGCGTATTTCTCCGAAGAAATCGAATAACCCTGCGGAACATAGGTGTTGATGACCGGGATCTCGCCGACGACGATCTGGATGATCCAGAAGTCTTCGTTGTCCGCTCCTTCATGCAGGCCGTGAACGACTTTTCCGGGGGCGTGCGGGTTAGCGTGGCGACGCCGTTATAGGCCTTCATGCCGCGAAAGAAGGCGTGGTATCCAGCCTGACGAATCGCATCGACGGGAAAATCTTGGTCCTGAATCTTGGTTTCCTGCAAACACATCACGTCGGGTTTGTGCTCGGCGATCCAGTCGAGCACGAATCGGCAGGCGACGGCGGATGGAGTTTACGTTATAAGTGGCGATCTTCATTGTTGGGGGATACTCAGCATCGCCTTGATTATCTCGCGTGTTCGCGTCGGCTCAGGCCGACAGCCGCCGACATGCAAGGGACAGGAGGGGCGGACAGGCGCGGATACTCGCGCCGACATCAAGCCCTTGATTAAACCGGTCCTGTCGGAGCAGCCGACGGAATTCAAGGTGCCTTTTTCGTGAGCGCCACGGGGTCAGAAGCTGCGCCAGAGAAAATCTCTCGTGTTCGCCAGCACTTTCTCTCGCATCGCGCGATCCGGCAGTAGTCGAGCAATTGCAACCGCCCCGATCATTGTTGAAAAAATCGCGAAGAAAGCGCGTTCTTTGTCCGCAATCTGCCGGCCAGGCATGAACGGCAACATTCGGCTCTTGTAGGCCACTAATTCCGCCGCGATCTGCGACTTCATCCTCTTATCTGCCCGCGCCAGTTCCGGGGAAAGCGCCGCCAGGGGACACCCGCGCTCGGGATGTTCACACAGTTCCAGGCTCAAGTAGGTTTCTACAACGGCCTTCCATGCCTCTCCATGCGGCGACAGTTCAGCGGCGTGAACCAGCGTATCTTCGATCTCACGAAAGCCCTCGCGAAGCGACTCCAGGAGCAAGTCGTCCTTGCTCTCGAAATGCTTGTAAAATCCCCCGTGCGTCAGGCCGGCGTCTTTCATAACGGCCGACACCGCGGCGCCATTTAGGCCTTCGGCCCGGATGCGGCGCGAGGCGTCTTTGATGATTTTCTGATGGGTCTCGACTTTATGTTCGGGCCGGTAACGCATGGTTATAGGATGCTGCGAATCATCCGAAGGCGCAATCTTGCCTGCCACTCTGACCGGATGAGGAAAATTCGAATCTATAGGATGATTGATATCATCCTATAGAGCGAGAGGAGATCTTCTATGTCCCATCCGATTTTGGTTACGGGCGCAGCCGGTGGACGGCAAGGATCCACCGGACGCGTAATCACAAGTCTTCTGCTGGAACAAGGCATACCGGTCCGCGCCTTGGTCCATAAGCTCGATTCGAGGTCCGATGCGCTCCGCCAACAGGGTGCTGAAGTGGTCGAAGGCGACCTTCTGGACCCAGCTTCCGTCCAGGCCGTCATGCGGAATGTCAAGCGGGCGTACTTTACCTATCCCGTGACCGACGGGCTGCTTGAGGCGGCTACGATCTTTGCCGCAGCCGCTCGCGATGCGGCCCTAGAATTCGTGGTGAACAATTCGCAATACCAGGGTAGGCCTGGTGATCCCGCCTTTCGCAATCTAAAGGGCGCGGCCAGCTTTCGCAATTTGCAGCATCGCCTGGCCGATCGCATCTTCGACTGGGCACAGGTGGCCGCAGTTCATCTCCAGGCACCGCCCTACTACGAGAACGTGCGCTCTCTTTTCAGCCGGAGCGTCGCCGAACAAAGTACTGTCTTCCTGCCGTGGGGCGAGGACACTACCGTGATTCCGCTCGTCGGCGCACAAGATGTATCCAGTGTCGCCGCAGCTCTGTTAACCAATCCTGGCGTGCCGTCTCAGACCGCCTACGCTTTGATCAGCGAAACTCCCACCGTGCGAGAAATGATCGAAGCTCTGGGCAGAGCGATCGGACGGTCAATCCGGTACGTGCCTATCACGGACGAGTTGTGGACCAAAGCGGTGAAGGAGCGGCTCGGTCCCCACGCGCTTGATCATCTCTCCCACCTTTGGCAAACCTTCCGGAAGGGTGAAGAACGCTATCAGTCTACCGATGCGATTCGCATGGTCACTGGCAGGAATCCACAGAAGCTCGAAGAGTTCTTCCGCGAAAACGTCGGATCCTTCGCTGCCAGTACTCAGGAGGCCTGAAATGTCACCGGTAAATCTCTTCCGAATTCACCTCGTTTTTGGTTATGTCGCCTGGCTGCTTTGCTTCAGCGTCTATCTATGGCCCTGGCTCAAGGCAGCGAGCCGATTCGATGCCCAACGTGTAATCGCCACACTGCACAGTTTCCGATTCTTTGGGCTCGTGTTTATCCTCCCGGGCGTCGTAGGCTCGAATATGCCCGTCAGCTTCGCAACATTCGCCGCCTATGGTGACTTCGCAACCGGAGTGCTGGCCATTCTGGCGCTTCTCAGCGCGAGGATACGTCCGCTGTTTTGGTCCTTCGTCGTCGCCTTCAATCTCACCGGGGCGACGGACATCATCGTCGATTACTACCACGCCATTCAGACTGGCCTTGATGTGATGCCAGGGCAATTCGGCGCTACCTATGCAATTCCGATCATCTACGTGCCCTTGTTGATGATCACGCACTTCGTCGCGTTCTACTTGTTGGTGCGCCGAGGGTCACAATAAATGACTTTTTTTTAGACCAGGCTGCACGAATTCTTTGCGCTTCGCCTTTTAGAATGAATCACGTTTACATCCGGCGGTAGAATCTGAGACATTACCGCTCCAATTCGTCAGCCAGCCTCCGCCGTTGAGCGTTCGTCGTCCCGCAGCGTCTCGAAGCCCCGGCTTAAAACTCAGGCCACCGAAGCATTGCCGCCCTAGCCACGGCAAGCAGTTCTTTTTGCGTTGCCCCGTCCCTGGCCTGAATCGTCATGCCCTGCATGACCGTCATATAAAATTTGCCCAGCGCGGCGGCATTCGTGCGGGGAGGGAGTTCTCCGTCCCTCACACCACGCTTAATCTTGGCGGTGATCCGCGCCTCCGCCTCAAGGCGGCAATCCCTGAGTGCGGCCTGCAAGTGGGCGGATTGCGGTGAGCCGTTTATGGCGGATGCAACCACCATGCAGCCGGGCGGATGGTCCCTGGTATTTGCCAACTCTATCGCCGAGGCTTCGAGAAGCCGCTCGATGGCGCCCCGTGCGGTTGCCTCGCCGGCGAGGATGCGACCTGAATTCCCGAGGCCGGACTTGTAACGCTCCACGCCCTCCAGATACAGGCGCTCCTTGTCGCCAAACGCGGCGTAGAGGCTGGGCGCGGTTATTTCCATAGCGGAGGTCAGGTCGCTGATTGACGTCGACTCATAGCCCTGACGCCAGAATAATTCCATCGCACGGTTCAGCGCTGCGTCCCGGTCGAATGCCCGAGGACGCCCGCGCGCCGTTCTGGGTCTTTTCGGGGGTCGTGCCACTGTACTGAAATATTAAACGCCTTGACTCTTTCCCGCAACGCCTATCGTGTGGATGCCTATTGTATAATGATCGATACATAAATCGAGGAACCCATGAGCCACACCCTGAGCACAGCCACAATTGGTCTCAACGGACTGCTCACGCCGGAGAACAGCGTTTTCGTCCTCGTCGACGTTCCGACGACCTTGACGCCGCTTATGGAGGAACGGGGAGGACTTCTGATCCAGGAGCCAACAGGGCCCCCAAGAAGGTGTTTGAACATCAATGGAGCACAATCATGAACGCAAATAGACTAGATGGAAAAATAGCAGTTATCACGGGCGCTACCAGCGGCCTGGGCCTCTCCACGGCGAAGCGGTTTGTCGCGGAAGGTGCCTATGTTTTCATTACGGGCCGCCGCCAGAACGAACTGGAAGTGGCCGTCAGGAAAGTCGGCGGCAATGTCACCGGCATTCAGGGCGACATTGCCAATCTGGCCGATCTCGATCGCTTGTATGGACAGGTTAAAAAAGAGAAAGGACACATTGATATCCTGGTCGCCAATGCCGGGGGAGGGAGCTTCGCGCCGCTCAGCGCCATAACGGAAGAGCATTTTGACAAGACTTTCGATGGCAACGTCAAAGGGACGCTTTTCACAGTGCAGAAGGCCCTGCCGCTGATGAAAGACGGCGGCTCTATCATCCTGACGGCTTCGTCTGCCGCCTCGAAAGGCACGGACGCCTTCAGCGTCTACGCCGCCAGCAAAGCCGCTATCCGGTCCTTCGCTCGCGGCTGGACCACCGACCTCAAGACGCGTAAAATCCGTGTGAACGCCATCAGCCCCGGCGTCGTGCCAACAGAAGGTTATAACACCAGCCTCGGCATGAGCGCCGAGCAGGTCGTTCAGTTTTCGCAGCAGGTGTCCGCCAGCATCCCTCTGGGGCGTGTCGGCACGCCGGATGAAGTCGCCAAAGCCATGGTTTTCTTGGCATCGGATGACTCAAGCTACATCACGGGAATCGAGCTTGCCGTCGATGGAGGCATGAACCAGGTTTGAGCCATGGCGACGCGTTAGATCCCGGAAGGTTCTTCCCGCGAGGGGAAGTACGAAGCGCAGCGGAATAAGGAGCAAGAACGCAGATGAAGAACAGGCGTAGCGGGGCGAGACGTTGTTCCCTGACTCAGGCCGATTGCTCGACTAATCGCGCGGACGCTGAGGCGCCGTTTTGGCTGGCCTGGCGCGTAAAGCCGTCATCTTGTGATCGAGGCCAGTCATAAAGCATCGCCAATCTCCGCGAGCTTCTTTTCAACCTCGGCAGCTGTGAGCTGTATTCCGTTGCAATACCACTCTACCGTGCCGTCCGTCCGAATGACGGCTGGTTCCAACGTCAGAACGTTTGCACCGTATTTTTCCTTGAGATGGACGATGCTTGCCACAGTGCGCGCTGTTGCCGCTACCGTGTCGCCGCGCCCAACTGAGGCATCGGCCCAAATGCGCCCAAAACCCCGCGAAGCTCCTGCAATGAACCAGATTTTATTAGGCATGTGACTCTCCTTTAAAACTTGCTGTAGCATGTCGTTAGATTCTTGATGCGCGAGACTGCGTCACCACGGGATGGTTGAGTTTTCCCAGCGCGTGAACGTACCGCTCGGGCCGTCCGGGCCGAGCAGCGCAACGCGCACGACCTCGCGGGAGCCTTCCTCGACGGGCTGCGTCCCGGCATATCCGTTGAGGTTTGTCTTGGTGAAACCTGGGGAAACTAGGTTGACCTTGATCCCGGTTGACTCCAGTTCGACTATCATGGCGAGCGTGATTGCGTTCAGAGCCGCCTTGGACGCAGGGTAGACGGGGCCGAACATCGGGTGATAGGGGTAGGCTGGGTCCGCGTTCGACGTCAGAGAGCCGACGGCGCTCGACACATTGACGATGCGGGCATCTGACGATTCACGGAGGAGCGGCAACGTCGCCTGGTAAACCGCGAGGACGCCGAAGACGTTGGTCTCCCACACGGTGCGTACTTCATCGAGGGATGCGTTGCTTGCGCGGCTTACCTTGGCGTACTCCTGAAGGGACAAGCTGCCCTTTCTGGTATTCGAGATAGCAGCGTTCTGAACCAATAGGTCGAGGCGGCCAAATTCCGTGCGGATGCGCTCCGCCGCCTCCGCAATCGAAACCCGATCCGTCACGTCGAGCTGGAGCGCGATGGCGCCCGATCCAATCTCCTTTGCCGCGGCCTCGCCGCGCTCAAAATTGCGTGACCCGACCAGTACCGTGACGCCGTTCGCCACAAGTTCCTTTGCGACCTGAAGTCCGACTCCTTGATTGGCCCCGGTGATCAGGGCGATGCGTTTGTCTTGCATTGGGTTTGCTCCTTTCGGGGTTGACGCGGGCATCCCAAATACCTAATATTTGAGTATAGACTCGCATAGGATATTATTTGAGCATACACTCGCATAAGTCAAGCTCCAAAAAAGCTCGGGCCGTTCAGTGGCCCCAGCGGGCCAATGGCAAACTGCGGGTGGCCGCCATATTGGAGGCTGCGGCGGCCGTCATTAATGAGAAGGGCTACGAAGGCGCTACGATGGCCGAAATCGCTGCCCGCTCGGGCACAAAGATCGGCTCGCTTTACCGCTTCTTTCCGAACAAGGAAAGCCTTGCGGACACGATCGTCGTGAGCGCCCGCGAAAACATCGACGCCGTGTTCGATAGATTTGATGGTGGCGTTAACGCGCTATCTATTCGGGCCCTGGCTGATGATCTCACGGGTTTGATCTTCGGGTTGTTCAACAGGCCCGCTTTTATGAGACTTCTCGATGCGGGTCAGGACTGGTCAGTTAAACGCGAGGAATTCAAGAGCGCGCTGCAACAGCGCGTCGCCGAGACGCTAACGATCCATACTCCGAACCTTTCGAAGAAGTCCGCCAGAGACATTGCTCTCGTCGTTCTGCTTAACGTGAAGGCAGTGGCAACGCACCAGGCATCTTTCGGCCCCGCATCTAGCGTTCCCGATGAGTTTCGTGATATGACGCTGCTCTATCTAGAAAGCAGATTGCGGCCCGGAAAAAGAGCATTCCGTCATGACCGAGGGTGATTGATTCGCGCTCGTTCGGCACGAGACGGTAGAAAAAATCCGTTCCAGCATGAGCAACGCATCGCCCGACGAAAACCCAGCAGAGCGGTCATTCCCACGTCATCAGGTTACCGCATGCTAGAGCTTGGAAAACGCGGCGGATGGAGTTTGGTCGGAGGCTGGATCGCTTTCTCTTAGATCCATACGTTATCGCCTAGAGACCGCCCTCTTCGGCAATCGCGGAACAACCTGAACGCCCGCCCAAAGCGTAGCGATCGTTTGCTCGACCACGAGAGTCTGGTCAGGCAAGTCAGGCACAACCCCTTGTATGACCATGAGCGTGGCGAGGCCGAAGATCGTGTACCACCAGGTGTGGGCTACCACTAAGTCATCCCTACTTGGCAATCCTTCATCCTTGGCAACATCGAAAAAGAGCTGTACGAAACGTTGGAACAAAGGCTTGCCAATGTCGTTGATATATTGTCCAGCCCGGATGCCGTTGCGGTTCTCCGGCCCGAAGAAGACGTTGCGGAACTGCTGTGGATGGGCAGTGCAGAACTGAATCAAGCCGCGTGAAGTCGCAAAAAGACGCTCTTTCGGTGCAGGATGTTTAGCGGCAATCGTGTCGAAGTTCTGAATCAGCAGCCCGATCGTCTCGCTGCTCAACTCGGCAAGAATATGCGATTTGTCAGGAAAATGCTGGTAGATCACGGCGTGCGTATAGCCGATCTCTTTAGCAATCGCACGAAGCGTCACGGCTTCGTAACCGCGATCGGCAAACATTTTGCTTGCAGCCGCAAGGATTTCGCCCCGCAGCCTCTCCTTACGTTCTACCCGGCGACTTGGTGATGTGGATGTCACTTCACTAGTTTACTCCCTTTTTGGACATTTTTCGACCACTTGCTTAATTACAACCATTGGTTGAAGTACGATTCGATGGTTTGCTGGGTTGGGACGCCCTCTCGACCAGCCAGCGGCAGTCAGGCTGATGCCGTAACCGGGGTGCCTGTCGTCCTGCCATCGAGGTTCGAGCGGCGGCCCTTTTTTCGTTGTTCGTGATGTGCGGGGTGGACGTTAAAGGCCCGCGCGGCGACGACGAAGTCCTTCGCATTGTAGGTCTTGTCGGGCTCCCGCGGGGATGCGCCGGAACCGTCTTCTTGCTCGTCGGCGAGCTTCAGCATCCGTCCAAATGTTGCAACCACTGAATAATTTACAACCACAGATTAATTTGCAACCAATGGTTAGCACAGGCATCTAATCGTTAGGTCGCACATTTGGATGGGCGGCCAAATACGCGGCAACAAGAAGGAGAATCCGATGGAAGTTCTTAACAAGGAGAAAACGAGCATGTATTTAGTCATGGGCATTACTGGAAAAGTTGGGGGCGCCACCGCGCGGCATCTGCTGAAGCAAGGCAAACAGGTGCGAGCACTTGTGCGCAATCGCGAGAAAGCGGCGAAGTGGGCAGACCAAGGCGTGGAGTTGGTGGATGGAGACTGGAACGATGCGACAGCCATCGCGGGGGCGCTCAAAGGTGTTGAGGGCGCGTTTGTTATGTTGCCGGCTGTATGGGCACCCTCGCCTGATTACAGAGAAGCAAAGGGCGTGATTGCGAACTATGTCGAGGCGCTGACCAAGGTAGTGCCCCCGCGGGTGGTAGCGCTCTCGTCGATGGGCGCGAATAGAACAAGCGGGCTGGGCATGATCACGGCCTTATCACTTTTGGAGCAAGGTTTTCGCAGCCTGCGATCTCCGGTCGCATTTGTGCGCGCAGGCGGCTTTTTCGAAAACTTTCTTTTCGGCTTACAGGCCGCCCAAGGCGGAACACTACCGGTCTTCTACAATCCTACAAACCGGAAATCGACAATGGTCGCGTCAGACGACATCGGCGCAGAGGTGGCAACGCTTCTGACGGGGCCGGCGTGGTCAGGGCATCGCGTCATCGAGCTGGGTTCGATGGTAAGCGCGGATGAAGTGGCCGGACAATTGGGTGAAGTCCTAAAACTCGACGTAAAAGCCTTTGCAGTCCCGCGTGCAGGGTGGGCGGAAGCGTTCGAGCAGTTCGGCATCCCGAAGGGCCACACTGGACCTGCCGAAGAAATGTATGAGAGCGTTAACGCGGGATGGATGGTCCTCGGAATCACGGGTACGGAGCACGTAGCGGGTACGACGTCCGCACGCGATGTGTTTGCGGCTGCACAGAACGCCATCAAGGCGTAAGTCCGGGGCAACCAGAATGAAAGCTGAACACACAATAGATAACCCCACGCGATAGCGGCTTTGATAGTCTCGAAGGAAAAGTGCTTGGGGCGTGAGTTTGCGAACACCGCGCCACACATTGGTGGCGACGTCGCGACTTTGCGTCGCGGGCGCGATTCGCGTCACCGATTGCTCCCGCGCGGGCCCAATGCGGTGACACAGTCGGGACCGAATTCACGTACGGGCCGGCAAGGTCCTTCATTAGGAAGGAGCGTGTCAATTCAATCGGCCACTACGATGTCGCTGAAGTGGCGTACCGAGGAATTGCGAGCCGCTTGCTTACGTAACATGTGTCCGGCTCGCCGTTATGCCCTTTCAATGTCGCGCATGCTTATTCGCGATTGCGGATTGAATCTGTCGCCGGTAACGCCGGCTAATCGGGAGCGTGCTTCCGTCGAGGAGCAGCGCCTCGTGCTCGCCGCTGCGGTTCAACTGGAGGCCGCGTACCCGCGCCAGATTCACAATCGCTGACCGGTGAATACGGCAAAAAATATTTGGATCGAGGTCCTGCTCCAGCTCTGCCATGCTGCGTCGCAGCAGATGTCGTTTCGCCCCGACGTGTAAGCACGCGTAGTAATCCGCGGCCTCGATCCAGTCGATATCGCCAGGATCGAGGAACAACATCTGACTGCCACTTTTTACCGTCACTCGTCCGGACCTGGAAGTCGGCCCTTCACGCTGTAGCTTTTCCCGGGCACGGCTCAAAGCGAGCTCGAACCGCGCATCGTCAAAGGGCTTCAGCAGGTAGTCCAGAGCACCGGCTTCAAAAGCTTTGAGAGCATACTGGTCGTAAGCCGTGACGAAAATCACGGCACGCGGAACATCCCGGCCAAGCATCTCCAGAACGTCGAACCCATCGCACTCGGGCATCTGAACATCGAGGAACACGAGACCCGGTTTATGCCGCCGAATCTTTTCGAGCGCATCCTTCCCCGCTCCCGATTCTCCTACGATCTCAACGTCAGAATGGCGTCTCAGGAGCACCCGCAGATTCGTGCGGGCAAGAGGCTCATCGTCAACAATCAGAGTTCGAACGGCACCGCGGCTTTCTTCCGAAGACATCACTCAGGCCTCCCGGAACGGCAGCGAGATCGAGACTTCGACGCCGTGCGAACCTTCATTCCGCATCGTGAGACTGAATGCATTTCCGTAAAGGCCGCGCAGCCGGGTTTGAATATTGGAGATCCCTGTGCCGGCGGAAGACATTTCGTGGTCCAGCGCTAGTGTCGGCCCGTCGTTGTAGACGTTGAGCGTCAGCACCTGGTCGGAACGAAACGCACCGATGCGAATTCGGCCGCCCTGCACGCTTTTGGCAATCCCGTGTTTGATCGAGTTTTCCACGATGGGCTGGAGAAGAAGACTCGGCACCTGCGCGGCAAACAATTCTTTGGGAACATCCACGCTCAACCGGAGCCGCTCGGCGAAGCGAAGCTTTTGTATGTCCAGGTACTTCTCGAGAAACTCCATCTCCTCCCCGAGCGCGACCTCATGCCGGTCAGGGCATTCCACCACGCGGCGCAGCAGATGGCCAAGTCCGGCGATGGTCTCGACCGCGGCGTTGTTTCTCTCTTCGCGGATAAGGGCTGCCACGTTGTTCAGTGTATTGAACAGAAAGTGCGGCTCGATCTGCCGGCGAAGAGCATCGAGCTGGGCACGGGTGAGCAACTCGTTCAGGTGCGCCGTCTGAACCGCCAGCCGTTCCCGTGAATCGAGCGCGTACCCGATCGCCATAATGGAGGCATAGAGGATCAGTAAGGACACCGAGTGATCGAGAAATCGAGTGACCGTCAGACTCAAGACGGAATCGGGCGGCGGATTCAAAAGCCACGGGTTGAGCCACACTTCGAGGCTGGCGGTCAAGGCGGCTGAGGCAAGACCAATCCCAGCACATACTGCGAGGTGAGATAGCCACCGCAAAACGGATCTCGATGTCAGCGGATATCTGCGCCCCAGCCAGAGAATCAGGGGACTTGCCAATGCCCATGGCAGCCAAGAAAACAGCAGAGTGAAGAACAGGCTTACCCACGCGTGGTGGTGGCCTTCGGCGCGCATTGAGAAGACCGTATCCGACGCGTCGAACGTGCCAATGGATAGCCAGATCAACGCAATCCAAAGCCACGGCGAAGCCGGCCGGGGCCGAATCGCTTTTCGCGTGTCCATGTCCACTTGTGACATTGTAGTCCTTGAATCGCCACTGCGGCGCCCGTTTGCAGCCGGTAGCCGGTATTGTGCAGGGAGCGGTCTGGCACGTCGGCGCGAATGCCGCAACACTACTAATATGCGTGTACCAGCCAGAATATTGATCGTCGCTCCAATCCTCCTGTTGGGTTGGGTTGCATTGCCTCAGACCCGAACAGCCCCGAAGCACGGACCGCTGTACACCCAGGACGGACAGCTCCGCCTTCCCGCGGACTATCGTGAATGGGTCTATCTAACATCGGGATTCGACATGAGTTACAACCCGGACATGAAAATGGATCATTCCATGTTCGACAACGTCTTCGTGAATCCCGAAGCATGGCGGGCGTTCCAATCAACCGGCAAGTGGCCGGACAAAACGATTCTCGTTCTCGAACTTCGGCGTGCCGAGGGCAAAGGCTCGATCAACCAGAAGGGAAATTTTCAGGCCGAGACCATGGGTGTGGAGTTGCATGTGAAGGATGAATCGCGATTTTCGGGTAAGTGGGCGTTCTTCCGCTTCGCCGGCGGTGACACTACGTCGAAGATGGTTCCCCTCAAGGAAGATTGCTATAGCTGTCACGCCCAGCACGGCGCCGTCGATACCACTTTCGTCCAGTTCTATCCGACCCTGAAACCGATTGCACAGCAAAAGGGAACGCTGGAGGCGGCTTATCAGAAGGCTGAGGGGAGCCGCTGACTTCGCCTACTCTCAGACCTCAGTATGCGTGTGACCTCCTGGCGAAGGCGTCATCGCACTCTCATAAAGGCAGCGACGAGAACCTGACGCGCCTGCGACAATATGCCGCGTTGACGACGAATTGATTCAGCCTCAGACTAGTGTGGCCTACGCCGCCCGCTAATCGGCCTGGAGCAAAGGACCATCCGCAAAATGTCCACGAAGTTCATCCAGTGCTGTTGCATGATCGGGGCAGCGACCTTGTTTTCCCCCGCACTTTGGGGGCAAACACAGCCAGCAGCCGACGCTGGGAGCAGTTTGCTTGGGACCGTCCGCGATCCATCGGGCGCTGCCATCGTCGGCGCTCACTTAGCGCTCAAGGACGAGGCAGGTAAAGTCAGAGAGGCTCAGACTGACCGAGAGGGAGCGTACCGTTTTTCGATGCTGCAAGCGGGGCACTACTCGCTGAGCGTGGATAGTAAGGACTTTCAAGCACAGTCACGAGAATTGAGCGCGAACGGACAGGAAGCGCTGACCGTGAATTTCGTGCTTGTTGTCCAGGCACAGAATCAATCCGTGACGGTGACCGACCGCCTGGATCGGCAGAGCGACTACGCTCCTTCCGCGACAGATCAGGCGACGACGAAGACCGACTCGCAGGTGCTGCTGACTCCACAGTCCGTGGAGACTGTGCCGGAAGCAGTTTTGCGGGACCAGATTGCGCTGACCCTGAGCGATGCGACACGCAATGTAGCGGGGGTGGCACAGGACTTCGGTTTTAACGGCGGCACGCAGCCGGCTCTGATTCTTCGTGGCTTTCCGAACCTGTCGATGACAGCGGGGAGCTCGATGACGGCTTCCGCTTCCTACTACTTGGACGGTGACAGGGTGGAGGGGGTGCCCCTGAATATGGCGGACGTGCAGCAGGTGGACGTGGTGAAGGGACCCGACTCCGTGCTCTTCGGACGCGCCCAGCCAGGAGGCCTCGTCAATGTGGTCACGCGGCCGATTCTTCCGCAGTTTGCGGCTGACCTGGAAGAGACCGCCAGCCAGCTGGGGGCGACGCGCAGTACCGCCAGTGTAAGTGGACGGCTCAATCAAAGCGGGAGCTTACTGTTGCGAGCTTCAGGCACCTGGTTCGCCGACAAGACCGGGCGGGCGTTTGTCCGTGACCGCCTCGGATCAGGTGGACTCACTCTGATATGGCATGCGACGCCGCGAACTCAATTGGGCTTGTCACTGAATTACCAGCACCAGGCCTATCGCAATGACTATGGAGTTCCCTCGCTCGGCGATCGGCCTCTCAACCTCCCCTACTACAGGCAGTTCAATGATTCGCCCGTGTTGTCCACAACACAACCGAGGTCGGCTCGACTGACCCTGGAGCAGGAGCTTGCGAGGCGCTGGCACCTGAATGTGAATTTCCTGTCGTTGGTCTCCAATTACTATGACGCGGATATCACACCATACGGGAGTAACTTGAGTACGGGAGCGGACTGCCTCGGCAGCGGCTACGAATGCCTTCAGTATTACTACAACGCTCCGCACAGGAAGTACCGGTTGGTCCATGGGTCGGCGGATTTGACGGGAAAGTTCAGGACCGGCGCTGTGCAGCATTCGGTGCTTGTCGGACTGGATGGGTATGCAGCGGGCAGGACCGGGACGCAGTATTACGAACAGCTGGCGCCGGTCAACGTGTACAACCCCGTATTCATGCCGGAGCCACCGCTTGACCCTTCCGTCGCCTCGCCGCTTTATACGACTGATGAAACCCGGTGGGTCGGCCTTTACGCGCAGGACACAATTACGCTTCCATACCGGCTGACGCTGGTTGTCGGGGTCCGGGCGGATTTTACGAGCGCGATTTATGCGCCTCCCGGCACTCAGCCCAACATGCAGTCCTTCGTGAAGCCGCGCGTGGGGCTGGTGTGGCAACTGTCAGGCGGGCAGGCGGTATACGGCCAATATCAGCAGGCTGTGGACGCGAACAATGGGCGTGACCCGGTAACGCTTCGGGCTCTGGCGGCGGAGACCGCTAATCAGTTTGAGTTTGGCTATAAGGTGCGGGCGCGTGGTGGGGCGATCACGGCCACCGTGGCGGCGTATCAGCTGGTCAAGGACAATATCGCCAGCGCGGCCTTCTATCCAACGATTGTCACGGTAGGGCAGGCGCGGTCGCGTGGCGTCGAAGTCGACGTGAGAGGCCGTCTGACGCGACGCCTTTCGGGAATCGCTTCCTACGCGTACGCCGACGGCGTAGTCACGAAAGATCCGACGTACCAGGGCGAGCGGCTCCCCGAAGCTCCGCGAAACAGCGGCAGTTTGTGGCTGCGCCAGGCGCTGGGCGAGAGTTGGGACGCCGGAGCCGGCATCTTTGCGGTCGGAGTCCGAAACGGCGACTACGGCAATGATTTTGAATTGCCAGGCTATGCACGCCTGGATGCCATGCTGTCGCACCGCTTTCAAATAGGAGCCTGGCACAACACGATTCAAGTGAACGTTTTGAATCTGACAAATAAGCTCTATTACACAGCCAGCTTTCCGATCGCGCTGGACTGGATTCAGCTTGGCCGGGAGCGCACGTATCAAATCACCCTGCGGCTCAGCCGGTAGGGCTCGTACGGATGGTAGAAAGAAGCAGCGGTACGCAGCGATTAGACGTTATTGTGCAGGGAGCGGTCTGGCCCAACCGGTCGAATCGGGCCACAATACAAACATGCGCATCCTCCCGAAACTAAGCCGGATCCCGACTCTGCGGAGATGCCGCATGAACATTGCAATGCCTCGTCCGCAGTTGAAATACGCTATTGCCCTCGCGGCATTCAGCGCTCAGGGTCTCATGTTGGCGCAGGGATCACTGCCATCTCATGAGAAACCGCGTATGGTCACGGCAGAGATGGCCTGCGCGATCCTGTCAGGGAAAACCATCGGCGGAGCAACGCTCACAACGCTTGTCGTCAAAGCTACTGGGGCAGTGCCGACTTACTGCAAGGTCAACGGCACGATCGCGCCTTCTCTGAACTTTGAAATCCGTCTGCCGGACGCCTGGAACGGCAAGCTCTACTATGGAGGTGGCGGGGGCTACGACGGAGTGATTATGCCATTAAGCATGCCCGCGCTCACTGGAGGCTATGCTCAAGTCGTCAGCGATGCCGGGCACCAGGATGAAACAGGAATGTCCGCGGCCTTTGCATTTACGGATACCTTTGCCGCCCAGCTCTTCGGCAGCCTCTCTGTACCGACGGTCATGTCCACCGCCCTTAAAGTCGTGACCGCGGCTTATGGTGCGCCGCCAACCAGGTCCTATTTCGAAGGCTGCTCCAATGGGGGGCGCGAGGCGTTGATGGCGGTGCAGCGAAATCCGAATCTCTTCGATGGTGTGATTGCTCGCGCACCCGGTTACAACTGGGTGGGCTTCATGGGCGCGTTCAACCGGACGGCCAAGGCCTTGGCTGCTCCCGGCGGCGCGTTCACTCCTGCCAAAACGGCGCTGCTTGCCAAGCACGTGCGCGCCGCCTGCGATGGACTTGACGGTATTGTCGACGGCGTTGTCGCGAATCCTGCTGCTTGCACGGCAAAGGTCCTGAATGTGGCGGCCTTGCGCTGTGCGGGAGGCGTCGATACGGGCGACACCTGCCTTTCCGATGCGCAACTCGCCGTGGTCAAAGCATGGACCACCGACGCAATCTTCGAAGGCAGCGCCACCTACCGCAGTAAAGGATACAACCTTACAGGGAACGAGGATGATCCATTCAACTTTGGAATCTGGGTTTCCGGCAATGGAGATGTCAGCAAGGCCGGTCAGTACATGTTTCAAGACACTACCGTCAAGTACTACCTTGCGCGAGATCCCAAGGCCGACTCGCTCAAGTACTCGCCTTGGGACCGGAATCAGAACGCACTCTATGCTTTGGCTGCGCTTAATGACGCGACGCAAACCGATATTCGCCCGTTCATCAAAGCAGGCGGCAAGTTGATTGTCTGGCATGGAGGCTCCGATGCAGCCCTCAGCGTCAACTCGACTATCGAGTACATGACGAACATGGAGAAATCCGTCGGCGCAGAAAACGCCGCTGCGTCAACTCGATTCTACGTGGCGCCAGGGGTCGATCACTGCGAAGGCGGAGCAGGCGCGGACAAGACCGGCCTCTTGACAGCGCTGGACCAATGGGTGACTAAGGGCGTCGCACCTGCCACCTTGACCGCACAGAAGCTGGATGCGAAAGGCGCGGTAATTCTCACTGTGCCGTTGTGTCAGTATCCGCAATACCCTCGCTACACCGGGCCAGCCAATAATGCCGAAGCTGCCAAGTTGGCATCGAGCTACACCTGCACCGCACCCGGCGTGGCTTCGAAGTAGAGATATAGGGGGCGGAGCATTTTTACTTCATCCTCGATACTGAATGTTGGCTGTTCGATCAAATAAAGATGGACGATTGTAATGTAGGAACGCTGCCACACGAAAAAGGATGTGGGTCATGGGCGAGAGTGACGTTCCCGGCGTTGACGATGAGCCGTGAACGCTGCGGTTCGGAACGCCTCTGCGCCGACTTCGAAAGCACTGCGAGCATCAGCATGAAATAGCTTCTGCGTGTTTTCTTGCCTCAAAGAAGTGAACTTGTGGCACGAGCGCACAGGCAGATCCGGGTTTCCAGCATGTGGCAAATCGTCGCAAGAGCGTATTGCTAAGCCTCAAGCCAGTGCGGCAAATTGCCGCAGCCGAACTTCTATTTGATGACGTAGGATGACAAGAGACGGTCTTCAAGCGTATGTCTCTTCGGCGGGACGAGAACGGGCTCAACACGGCGCATCGGCTGGCAAGTGCCGGGCCCCCCGTGCAGCTTACCCTCGCGCCACAACCTGCCGCTACAGATCAGGCTCCCAATTTGGCCCTCCCCTGGGTTCTGCGCTTGCGTTACGGTATGGTGGCCGGAGAAGCGGCGATCATCGTCGCGATAGCGTATGTCGCTCACCTTGATTTCCCGGTTCTCAGAACCCTGGCTCCCCTCGCGGTGATCCTTGCGAGTAACGTTCTACTCGCCAGGATGCGCAACGTGTCGGGTCGATTTCCGCAGGAAGCCTTGGGCGTCGCCTTTGTCCTCGATACCCTCAGCCTGACCGTCATGCTGGGACTGACGGGCGGCCCCAATAATCCGTTCAGCCTCCTCTATCTGGTGCAGATCACGTTGTCGGCGATTGTTCTGCGCAAATTCTGGACCTGGGTGCTGGGCGCGTTGTCGACGGCTTGCTTTGGATTGCTCTTCTTCTTTCACAGACCGCTGGCTGTATTTCAAACTCATCATGTTGAGGAGGGTTTGTCTCCTCATTTGATCGGAATGTGGATCGCCTTCGTGATCGCCGCTGCCTTGATCACGTTCTTCACCGGAAAAATTGCCGATGCGTTGCGGCACAGGGAGCAAGAAGTTCTTGAGCTCCAGGATCAGGTCTCCCGACACGAGAGACTCGCGTCGATGGTGACGCTCGCCGCGGGCGCTGCGCATGAGCTGGGGACGCCCCTGGGAACAATCGCAGTCGTGGCACGGGAGCTGGAGCGATACGCCTCCAATATTTCCAAAGACAATGCAACGCTGGAAGACGCCAGGCTGATTCGCTCCGAAGTGGACCGCTGCCGGATCATTCTCGAACGGATGAGCGCGCGAGGCGCGCAGCCGATGGGAGAGACTCCCGAACGAGTCAAGGTGTTGAGTCTCCTCACGCGCGTCTGCGACCAGTTTCCGGAGTCTCAGCGAGCGGTTCTTAGGATCGACCTTGCAGACGATTCCCTCGACGCTGTACTGCCCGTGCAGGCCACGGCGCAGTCCATTGCTGCGCTGATTCAAAATGCGCTCGATGCGAATATCGATCGGCGTCCGGTCCGGATTGGCGTAGCGGAAAACGGCTCCACGCTGCAAATCTCCGTTCAGGATCGAGGTCATGGGATGAGCGATCGCGTCCTCCGGCGCATCGCGGAACCATTCTTCACGACGAAAGAGCCCGGCAAAGGCATGGGACTGGGAACCTTCCTGGTGCGTACATTCGCCCAAAATCTGGGAGGTCGTATCCTATTCGTCTCATCACCCGGCGAAGGCACCACCGCGACGCTGGAGCTTCCGTTGATCCCTTCGTCGCGGATCGCGCATGCCACCCTCTGACGATCTCCCGCTGGTGCTTGTCGTGGATGATGACGACGTATTTCGCAACCGCCTCTGTCGTGCCTTTTCCGCACGGAACTGGACGGCGGATGCCGTATCAAACGGCAACGACGCCTTGAAGTTCGCCCGGGATCGCAGCCCGGACTTGGTGCTGGTGGACCTGCGAATGCCCGGGATGGGGGGATTGGACCTGGTTCAGGAACTGCGCGCCGTCGATTCTTCGATGAAGATCGTCATGCTGACAGGGTATGGCAGCATCCCTACCGCGATTACCGCCGTGAAGCGGGGCGCGGATTACTACCTGAGTAAGCCGATTGATGTGGATCAAATTCTTGCCGCTTACGAAAATCTGGAGTACGCAACCATCGAGTCGGAAGGGCCGGAGAGCGTCCCGTCGCTGGCAAGAGTGGAGTGGGAGCATATGCAGCGCGTGCTCGCCGATTGCGGAGACAACATTTCGCAAGCTGCTCGGCTCCTGGGCATTCATCGGCGCTCGCTACAGCGCAAACTGGGAAAACATCCCCCATCGCGCTAAAGTTCCGCTGCGACAATTTGCCACACGACAAAAACCCAAAATTGCTGTTTCATGGATGGAGTGAGGTGAAATGACCCGTACCAAGCTCGCATTCTTTGCCGGCCTGTTGACATCGACCGCCGCGCTCGCCGCCGACCACAAGGTCGCAATTCGATTCCAGGCCATGGTGGGCAAGGATAAGTTCGCCTGCGGGCAGACATACACAGGGATCGGCACAACGGGATCGAAAATAGCGCCGCGCGACTTCCGCTATTACGTCCACAACGTTCGCCTGGTGGACGACAAGGGGAGCATGATCCCCATTCAGCTCGATCAAAGCAAATGGCAGTTGGATGATACGGCTCTGCTTGACTTTGAGGATGGGACGTGGAGTTGCGTGAACGGCACTCGCGAGACGAACGATCAGGTGCTGGGCACGGTTCCGGCCGGGACCTATACCGGGCTTCTGTTCACCGTCGGCGTCCCATTCAATAAAAACCATACCGAGCTTACGTCTCAACCGCCGCCCCTGAACCTGACGGCTCTGTCGTGGGTCTGGAACGCCGGCCGAAAGTTCGCGCGACTTGATTTTGCCAGCGCCGGGCAGCCGCACGGGTTCACGGTTCACCTGGGCAGCACCGGCTGCATGCCGAACGACACCAAGATAACCGTCCCGACGCAGTGCAGCGCGCCGAATCGTCCGGAGATCAGGTTCGATGCTTTCAACCCGGATAGGGATATCGTGATTGCGGACCTTGCCGCCCTGCTGAAAGACACGAACGTAGACATTAATCAACCGAAGACATCAGAGGGATGCATGTCCGGCCCCGACGATTCCGATTGCGCCGGGATTTTCGCCAATCTCGGGCTTCCTTTCGCGGGCAAAGCGGGGAAGCCCCAGACCTTTTTCCGCAAGGCCGATAACGCAGAGACTTCTCTCTTCGTGCGCGCGGCGAAATAGAGGGTGCGGTGCGATTTGTAATTCTTTTGTCCGTGGCCGCGTCGCTCGGCTGGGCGCATGACGCTCACGGGCGTTCCACGGCGCCGCCGGAAGCGCGACGGTTGAAGAGTCCGCTTCCCGCCACGCCGGAAAACGTCGCCGCTGGCCGAGGTGCTTATGAGCGCCTTTGCGTTTCCTGCCATGGAATTGACGGCAAGGCACGAACACCCATGGCGGGAAAACTTCCGGTGCGGCCGACCGATCTGGCGAACTACCTGATGGAGTCTATGCGCGACGGCGAGATCTATTGGGTTGTCGCCAACGGCATTAACAAGAACATGCCTCCGTTCTCCGCCCAGGTGGACGAGACCGAACGCTGGCAGATCGTCCAGTATGTTCGCGATCTGCGCCAGCGACAGCGGGCGATAGAGAAAGCGAAACTTGGCCCTTACGACTGGGATCTGCCACCTGGATTTCCTCTGCCGAACGTTCCTGAAGATAATCCGATGACGAAGGAAAAGGTGGAGCTGGGGCGCTACCTTTTCTATGACAAACGGCTATCTCTGAATCAGACGCAGTCTTGCGCCACATGCCACAGGCAGGAGTTGGCTTTCACCGATGGCCGCCCTCGTGGAATCGGCTCGACTGGGCAGATGCATCCGCGCGGACCGATGAGTTTGGCGAACGTTGTCTATAGTCCGGTCCTCACCTGGGCGAATCCACTGGTGCGGACTCTCGAAGCTCAAGCGCTGGTTCCGTTATTCGGAGAAGATCCGATCGAACTGGGCATGACTGGCAAAGAGGATGTGCTCCTCACACGGGTTCGCGCAGAGGCTCGGTATCAGAAGATGTTTCCCGCCGCTTTTCCCGCCGACAAAGATCCCTGCTCGCTGGCCAATCTGACTCGCGCCATCGCCAGTTTTGAGAGGACGATTCTCTCCGGCGATTCGCCGTACGACCGTTATCAGCGCGGCGACGATCCGAATGCCATCTCCGATTCGGCAAAGCGCGGCGAAGGCCTGTTCTTCAGCGAGAAGTTGGAGTGCTTCCATTGCCACGGCGGTTTCAATTTCACGGGAACGGTGGATTACATGGATAAAGGATTCGCCGAGGTCGAGTTTCATAACACGGGTTTGTACAACCTGAAAGGCAAGTTCTCCTATCCGCAGCCCAATTTGGGTTTGTATCTGTTCACCAATCAGGAGGAAGACATCGGCAAGTTCAAGGCGCCAACGCTGCGCAACATTCGCTGTGACGGCGCCCTATATGCACGACGGCAGCATCAAGACTCTGGAAGAGGTTGTCGATCATTACCGCGCGGGAGGGCGGACCATCAAGGCGGGACCGAACGCCGGCGTCGGCGCAGAGAATCCGAACAAAAGCGAATTTGTGAAGCAATTTGAGATGACCGCGCAGGAAAAGGCCGACCTGATCGCGTTTCTCAAGTCGTTGACCGACGAGACCGTAATGACCGATTCCCGATTGTCGAATCCGTGGACGCCCGCCATCACCAAACGCGCCCCGGTGAAGCCGCGCTATACGCTGCGCGGCGAGGTAGTGGAAGTTTACGCGGAGGATGGAACGGTGATGCTCTATCACGACGAAGTGCCGGGCCTGTTGGCCGCGATGAAGGCTCCGTACGCGATGGAATTTCTGGTGGCGAATCGGGAGCAGCTAAGGTCACTCAAGCCAGGCGAAGCGATTTCGGCCTCGGTGAGGCGGCAAGGCGGCGACTTCGTGTTGGACGACGTCAGGCCGGCCGCGGTACGGAGGAATCCTTGAGACTCTCGCTACTGATTCTGGCGCTTCCCTTAGTTTCGCTGGCCGATCTGCCTTCGAAGGTGCCCTCTTCCGTCGACTCCTCGAAGCTGGCGCATCAACGAACGGAGGCGGAGGAGAATTACCGGCGCGGCGTCCAACTCACCGAAGGTAATGGGGTACCAAAAAACTACGCCGCGGCGGCGGCGTTCTATCGCAAGGCGGCGGAAGCTGGTCACGCGGCGGCTCAATATGACCTCGCGTATCTCTACGAAAATGGCTTCGGCGTAGCGCAGGATTGGCGGCAGGCGGCGTTCTGGTATCGAAAATCGGCCGAACAAGGGGACGCCGAAGCGCAGAATAACTTGGGCGCGCTATACGCTAAAGGCCAAGGGGTTCCGCAGAGCGACGCGGATGCGGTCCATTGGTATCGTTTGGCGGCGCAGCAGGAGGATCCGGAGGGGATCAGCAACTTGGGCACGATGTATCTTCAGGGCCGCGCCGTGGAGTGCGATTTCGTCCGGGCGTTCGAGCTATTTCTCAAGGCAGCAAACCTTGGCTACGCCGTCGCGCAGAATAATCTCGCGCTCATGTACGCCAACGGCCAGGCGGTGGACAAGGATTACGTGTGGGCCTACGCTTGGCTCGACATCGCGGCGTCGCAAATTGGCGGATGCGCCGAACTGAGGGACAGGATCGGCGCTGAGATGACGCCCGTCGAGATCGCCCGCGCGCACAACCTAGCCAACCGGAAGCGCGAAGAACTGACTCAGAAAAATAGGGCGGCACAGCAATGAGCCGACTCCGCAGTCGCCCGTTTCCCGCGATTACTTCATTTTGTAGGTTCCGTCCGCCAGCTTCTCGCGATGCGCCGCGTGGCATCCCTGACACTGCGCGCCGAGCGTCTTGAGCTCGTCGGACGCCTTGTCCCACTCCCCGGCTTTCGCCGCTGCCGCTAGGTTCATCGATGCCTGGTTCGCCGTCTGGGCGAACTTGATGCCATCTTCCATGTGGTGCTCTTCAAAATGGGCTTGGACAGTTTTAAAAGCCGCGGCGAGCTTTTCCGCCGTTGCGGCGGTTTCTGCGCCGTCCTTTGCCGCAATGCTCTTGCGAAGACTGCCATTGGCCGCGCCCGCAGTCTTCATCGCTGCATTCAGTTCCGCATGGTCCTGCGCAAACGCCATGCCAAGCAGCAAGGTCGCGCATCCTGCCAGCACCAAGTATCGTCCTTTTCATAAACTCTCCTCGTTTAATAGGTGAAACCGGATGTCAGCGCCGGTCACACTGAGAGTTATTTGACCTTATTCGGGCTCTGCCTGTCCTGCGGCAAATTGTCGCACCGCACTCTTGAGGAAGAAACAAATAGCGATCAATCCCGCTGCCGCCACAGCCACGGGCGTCCAAAACAGCCACACTCCTGGAGTGCCCTCGGGCAGGGCCAGAACTGCGTTTGCCGTACTTCGCCACGAATACCGACTTGATCTCGTCATCGGAGCGTCCGGCTTGAACCATCTGGTCAATTCGCCCGCGCATTTCTGCGGCGATTTGGGAATTGTGCTCCGTAAGATTTCTTGACCAGCAGCACGGCGCGATGAAACCCGCGTACAGCTTTTCGAGCCGCGGGTTGGTTGCGTCGACCGCGCTCGCCAGCGGCGTGAATACCATCATGACGAAAAGGAAGGTCACGTTACGAATGTTGCCCATGCTGCTTGCAGTGTAAAAGGACAATGACGCCGCAACAATGCGACAAATGGACGCAGCCGGGTTAAAGTCTCCTGCGACAACTTGCCACATTCCCAAATGGCGCTCCAATCGCTAGTCTTAAAGCTTCATGTTCAAAATCGTATACTTATCGCCTCGCGACTATCCTCGGCCGGCTCAGGCAGGTGGGCACCGCGGTGTCCGACCGTTGACCCCCAACTACCCGACGTTGCCGTCCAGTTCTGCATGGGCGTAGGATGTTAGCTTGCGACGCAATCTCGCAGTTTTGCTTCTGGCGTTGACGATCTCCCCGATGATCGGGTTGCTCCTCGCCTCCAGCCTGGAGTCGAACCTGCCTGCATGCTGTCGGCGCAACGGAAAACACCATTGCGCGATAATGTCGTCCGAACCTGAGCGGTCGTCCGGTCCGTCTTTATATGCGCGCCGGTGCTCACTGTATCCGAATCTGAATTCCCTGCTCGGAAGCCGCCTCGTTTGCTTCGCTCCGCCGCCGCACGCATCCTTCAGCCCACCCGTTCCTCGCCCCACTCTCATTCTGAGCGAGCGATCATTCCGTGGCGGAAATTTCAGCCGTTCAAGTCAGAAGCGCGGTCCTCCTACAGTCCTTTCCTAACGACGCCCTGCAAGTACAGTTCGGCCGGGTAATGTGCGTTTTCCCCGGCTGATACCCATCGGGTCGGACTTGCATTCAAGAGGAAAGGAAGCGCACGAGAGAGGTGGATTGCCGTGCATCAAATTGTTATCGACGTTGACAAGACTTTTTCCAGACGTAGAGCGTCCCTGCGCGCCAGGAAGATCCTCCCGCTTTTCTTATGTCTTCTGTTCATCTCCTCCGGCGACGCTCAAGAGCCGAATCGAGCCGGAACGATTAACGGGCAGGTCGTCGACCAAGCGAACGGAGTCCTCCAGGACGCCGCGGTCATTCTGCTAAATGGCTCCGCATCGGTCCGTTTGCAGCAGACCAAGACAGGACAGGACGGCACCTTTGCGTTTCAAAACGTCCCTCCTGGAGATTACCTCGTCGAGGTGCAGAGAACGGGGTTCACGCAAGCCGAAAAGAAAGTCACGCTGACTGCTGCGCAGGCGCTAGCCGCCTCTTACCATCCAGATGACGGTAGCCGGTCCCGGCCAACAGGTGACCGTAACCGCGGAAGTGAATTCTTTTCAGACGGACGAGTCTTCCACAGCGACCAAGATGAACATACCGCTGAACGAAATTCCACAAGGCGTCGGTGTCGCCAATCAGGCTCTTATCCAAAGCCAGCAGGATATTGCCTTTGCCGACGCCGCCAACAACATCAGCGGGGTTAATCGAGACGCGCTCCTGGCGGGCGATGTCGGCAACGCGCTCACTATCCGAGGACTTCCGCTCGGAATCTTAAGCAATTACTACCGCGACGGCTTCGCGTTTGACGGCATGGTTCCGTCGGATACGACCGACGTCGACCGCGTTGAAATACTGAAAGGGCCGGCCTCGGTACTTTACGGCCGCGCAACTTCAAGCGGCATCGTCAACCTGATCACCAAGGAGCCGCTGCCCGCGACGCACTTCACCTTCACCCTTCAGGTGGATCGATTCGGCGCGGTGCGGCCTACTTTCGACATCACTGGCCCAATCGGAAGTAGCGACAAGCTGTTCTACCGGCTGAATGCCGAGCTGGCGGATACTTCCAGCTTTCGAAATTACTTTCACGATCGCCGCTATTTTCTTGCGCCCGCTCTGACCTGGAAGCCCGATAAGGCCACCACCATCCGCTTTCTGATCGAGTATATGCACGGCTCGACGACCACCGACTATGGCATCCCCGCGCTCGGCGATCGTCCCGCGCCGGTTCCGATCAATTCCTATTACGGCGAGCCGTGGCAATATTCGCACCTTCAGAACGAAACCGGGAGCGCCGACGTCTCGCATAATCTCACTTCCCGTTGGGTGGTTCGAAGCCGGTTCCGCGCGACGCTCACCGACTGGAATTATCTGGACACCAGTCTTGGTTATTTTCTCCCCGACAATCAGACGTTCACGCGATACGACGAACACCTCGCGTATCCGCTCCGGCTCTACGATTGGCAGACCGATCTCACCGGAATTTTCAAGACCGGCAGAATCGAGCACAACTTTCTGATGGGGTTCGAATATGGCTTCAGTCTGCGGTGCAGCGCGGCGTCTTTAGCGATGCACCGCCGATCAATCTATATAATCCCGTCTACTTTAGCCAGACCATGCCCAGTGCCGCTGCGCTCGCCACCTATTTTTTCAATCCAAACGACCCGGATTACTTCCCGCTCAGCGGAACGACAAGACTGATGACCCACGGCGGTTATCTTCAGGATCAAATCTCTTTGCTGCCGAAACTCAAAATTCTTGCCGGCGTGCGATTTGAAGGCTTCACGCAAAAATACGACGAGCTGGATTACGACACGCACAATCGGCAGAGCAACGTCTCCGCTCTCCCCCGCATCGGCGTCACCTACCAAGTGCTCCAACCACTGTCGCTCTACGCCAGTTGGAGCCGGAGTTTCAGTCCGACTCTCGCGGCGCAGTTCGGACCCAACGGTCAGCCTTTCGTGCCGGAAAAGGGCACGCAGTACGAAGTGGGTGCGCGGACCTCCGAGCTTCACGGAAGGTTGACATCGTCTTTGGCGCTGTATCGCATACGCTCATCGAACCTGCTCATTACCAATCCTGGGAACCCGCTTGCGTCGATCCAGCTCGGCGAGGTGGAGTCGAAGGGAGTCGAGTTTGACACATCCGGTCGCATCCTACCAGGCTGGAACGTGACCTTCGCGTACGCGTTCAACGAAGCAACGATCGTCTCGGACCCCGTCTATACGGTTGGCAATATTCTTCAAAATGCTCCTCGCCATAGCGGCAGTATTTGGACGGTATACGAGATCCAGCGCGGCGCACTGCGCGGATTAAGTTTCGGAGGCGGTATTCAAGCGCGTAGCTATCGCTACGTCGATCCCTCGGACGATGTCGTCCTGCCTGGATATGCGCGCCTGGATGCCACGGCAAGTTACGTGTTTGGTCCCTCGCACGGTGATCAGAAGCGCTACCGCATAGCCGTAAATATTCAAAACCTGACAAACCGGCTCTATTATGTTTCCGGCAACACGCCGCTGGCTATTTTTCCCGGTTCGCCGATCAACGCCATGATGGAGTTTCAGGTGCGCTATTGACGCTTATGTCTAGGCCCATGGAAGCGGTGCGTTTGGAAAGAAGCTGGCCCGGATACCGTACGATCTGGCGATGGCACTTTTATGCAGGCCTCATCGCCATACCTTTTATTCTGTGGCTTGCGACCACGGGCTCGATTTACCTCTTCCGGCCGCAAATCGAAGCATGGCTTGATCGTCCCTACGATCATCTCGACATGACGGGTGGGCGTGCGAGCGCCGAGGCACAGGTTTCCGCCGCTCTCAAAGCCGTCCCCGGATCGAACCTGCACTTCTACCAGCTTCCAACTACTCCTCAATCCGCCGTTCAGATCATCGTCGGCCGCGGCGGAAAGGAATACCGGGTCTATGTGCATCCTCAAACCGCCCGGCCCATTCAGATTGTGAACGAAGAGTCCCGGCCGATGACCGTCGTCTTCCATTTGCATGGCGAACTCCTCGCCGGTGATCGCGGATCGATGATCGTCGAACTCGCGGCGTCTTGGGCAATTATCATGATTGCCACCGGTGTTTTTCTCTGGTGGCCGCGTGGCACAAAAGGGCTTGGAGGCATCCTGTACCCGAGACTCCGGCAAACGGGACGAATCTTTTGGCGTGATCTTCACTCTGTAACTGGAATATGGGTCTCCGGACTAGCCTTGTTCTTGTTGCTGACGGGTCTTCCCTGGGCGAGCAATTGGGGCAAATACCTGGAGGCGATCCGATCTTTGACACACACATCGGGAAATCCGGATTGGACTTCAGGGTCCGCGGCGGAGGCCGCAGCGCGCCTCGCACGAGATCCAATGAGCATGCCGGGAATGCATGCGCACGGAGGCGACGTTCGAAGCGCGGCTTCGCTTTTATGCCGGAATCGATGAGATCGTTGCCGCCGTAACTCCTTTGCACCTTGCACCGCCGGTGCTCGTTGCTCCGCCGATCGATGGCGGCGCGCTGTGGACCGCCAGGTCTGACGCTCAAAATCGCACGCTGAGGACGAGTCTTCAGTTGGATGCTTCCGGCACCATCGTCAGGCGCGAGGACTTCGCCCAGCAACAATGGATCGACCGGTGGGTGGAGACGGGGGTTGCGGCGCACGAGGGACAACTGTTCGGTGTTGCCAATCAACTTCTCGGATTATTTACCGCGATCTGTCTTGTGGTGCTTAGCATCAGCGCGCTCGTCCTGTGGTGGCGAAGACGCCCTTCCAATGTCCTTGGCGCCCCAATAGTACCAGGCCCCGGAGAAACCGCTCGCCGTTAGCTTTGTGTTGGTGCTGATTCTTTTCTGTATTTACCTTCCGCTTCTAGCCGGTTCGATCCTTGCCGTTAGAGTCATCGAGTTGCTTGTGCTTCGCAGAATACCGGCGACGCGAAAATGGCTTGGGCTGGCGAGCGCGTAGATGGTCGGCCCGCCGTCGCATGGGCGGGTGCCGTTCTATTGGAGGGCAGTTGGCCTCCTGGTCGCCTGCGTCCGCCAACAGTAGGATCTGCTCCGGTTCGTCGGATATGAAGCGCCGAAGCGAGGACCGAAGTGCGCCGGGTTCCGTTTAGATTCGCGGCGACCGGTCAATGAACCGTGCGAAGGGCGGGAATTTCGACCGAGGATGGGCGATAGTTCAAGAGGACATTCGGAGGTTCTCTGCATCGGTTGACCTCAAGCTCTCCATCTGATTCATCTTCTGGCTGATCCGATGCGAATTATGGGTGCGGAACAAGTGGGATTTGGCAATAGCCGCAAACGCCGATGCCCAAGCCGAATACTGCGAGGGGCACTTTCTAAACGATCGTGACTCCACGGCTCGACCAACCGATCGGCGATCATCGATTCGTCTTCTCGAACAGTTGGTTACTTCGCGCCTAGCCGAAAGAGTACGCCTGCCGAATAACGGAAGTCGTTTTGATGACCACCGAATCCCAAAACTCTCGGGAATTGGGTCATCACATACTCGACCTGAATCGGCTTAATCGCGAGCCCTTCCACCCAACGATCTGTGACTGCCAACTGGTCAAGCTGGACGTCACAGTTTGAGCCTCCTAGAATCAATAGCTTGCAAAGCTCCAGCCGCAACCTTATTAATAGCATCGGAGGGTGTAGTCCACGCCTGGTCCGTGCTAAGTAGGCAGAATCGGCCGCAAGTACCTAAAAATCAAGTCACTTACAGCTAAACGGAGGGTTTGGAGGGTGTGCGAAATCCTCGTAAGTTATTGAAAATATGGAGCGGGAGACGGGATTCGAACCCGCGACGTCCAGCTTGGGAAAATGGGCAATGTTTTGTTTTCAGTGACATAAATGCGCAGGGCGTTGATTCAGGGTATGAAAAACGCCAACAAAACAGTATCCCATTTCGGCTGGTGTGCTAATGGAGGGTTTTTGGAGGGTGGGATGCCGGTGCTATTTGCCCACTCTCAGCTTGATGACCGCCTTCGGCGGCACGTGTCAATATAGCTCCAATATGGAAAGGTATTGACAGCACCTCGATTCTCCCAGAACCGCGCGGCTCTGTCGGGGCGCGGACCTTTTCGGTGTCAGCGAGTCGCTTCCGCGATCCGCAGGCGGCCGTCCGTAGTGCGATCGACGAAATATCGACTGACTTGATCGCCGTCAATCACGGCGATTCCCGAACTCGTGGGCGCCAGAATGCGGTTTCCCGATACCGCCAGGCCGTACACCGCGTCCGGCAGTTCGTACTTACGTATAGCCTGGGTCTTTCGGTCATAACGCAGTACCCCCGCGGGCGAACCGCCATATTCGCCCGACTGAAAGATGCCCATCCACACCGCATCGGGTTCGACGCGAATCGCCGAAACGGAGTAATCGGCGACCTCGGGCGGAACGAAAAGGTGATACCGACGATCGGACGTGTCAAAGTAGCCGAAGCCGCCTACCCCGGAGTTTCCTTCACCGTCGTAGAACGTTTTGCCGAACCAGAGTCTTTCCCCTTCGGACTGCACTGGACCAATGGCTTCCGCGATAATCGTATTCTCGGGAACGTAATTGTCCGTTACACGCCGGCGGCGCGCCCTGGCAAAGTCGTCATATGTGGATTGAGGCAAATGATATTCTCTGCCATGGCTATCGACGATGGACCCGCGGGCGAATGTAAATGCGTCTGAGGGTCCGAAGCGAATCGGTGCGGGATCGTCCGGCGCAACATAGAGGATCTCGCTCCGCCCCGGGCCGATCCACTCCTGAGCGGTCCTGACGCGGCCCAGCCATTGCGCGGCTTCGGCGTTACCGAGAATCCGGAACGAGGGAGAGGCGCCCGGCTGGAATTCCACGGCTACCAGCCGCTTCAGATCACTCCCTACAAACACTGCATGGCCCGAAACGTTAAGAACGCGCATCATCGCAAATGGCTGGTAGGCGAAGTGGCTTACCAGAGCTTTGGCCCGAATGTCATACACAAACTTCTGGTTGAGCCCCTGATACGACTTTTCGCCCGTGCAGGAGATCACCGTGTCGGTCGGAGTGGCGCGCTCGATGCGCGCTCCGCAATCGAGAGATCCTGCAGCGAGCGCGAGCGAGTACACCCGATCCGGATGAGCCCTTTCCTGCAGGAATAAACCGAGTTTTTGTTTTTCATCCCACCAGATCGCTGGAGAATCGGGATTCAACGGCGATTCTGCCGGACTGCCAATGGCGATCACCAGGTCGAGATCGGGTGCTACCGCATTGCGATAGAGGACCTTTCGGTTGACAAGCGTCGGATCGGCCCCGTGGATGACGTTGAAAACTGCCTGATCGGCGGCGGTTGCTGCTCGATTTAAGTTCGGCGAGACAACGACAAAGAATGCGGCCAGCAAGACTCGCCACGTATTCCACATTCTGCGGTTTGCCCCTCCTCGGTATTTGAGCATTAAAACTCATGATAGAGTTAACGCGAGGCAACCATGCGGGTTCTATTCGCCCTTTTGGTGATAGTAATTCCGGCGGCAGCCCAAAATCCGCTCGTGCGTCTCGTCAATGCGAGCCATCCCGCCAGTAGTGTCTTTCAAGTCGGCGACCGATTCGAGGTGCTGGTCACCGGCGCACCTAACCAGCCGGTAAGCGTCAGAACGACGATGAACGGCCGCACCGGTTGGGGCCCGATCATTGGCTCGACCGATAGCACTGGAAGATGGTCTACGGCAGGGCAATTCGAGAAGAGCGACTTCGGGGGTTGGTACGAGGTTTGGACCGTCGGAGGTAAGCTCGCGAGCCCCGCAGTTCAGTTCTCGGTCAACGCACCGTGTTTGCCAGGCGGACGGGGTATGGCGTTCACCAGCGGCCCTAACGTGATGCAGACCTGCGAAACCGCGGAAGGATCTCAGAGTTTTTCGACCTCACCCGGGTCAAACTCTTTTCTGACTTCAGATGGCAGCCTGGTCCCTCGGAGCTCAATCGGACAAGAAGCTCAGGATGTGTACCAGATGGGAATCCTTCAGCACTTGATTACCGCTCAGGGACAATCAACGGGTCCCGTTGCGCTCTGGTCCTCAAGAGGCAGCCGTGGAGATGAAACGGCGGAGTTGATCACGAACTTGATCGGTGTTAACGCGCTCAGCGAGGGCGAAATCCGGAATGTTCTTTGGATCGTCCGCAACGCATTCGCAAAGCCGGAAACCCTCGCGCCTGGGACGAATTACCCGGCCCGATCACTGAAGCTTCTGCGGCATCTGGCGGATCTCACCGACGACAGCAGCCTGCAGCAGCAGATTGCCGAAACACTGGAATACGTTCAGACCCGATGAATTAGACGCCCGCGATCCAGAGCGCCCGCAACGACGGCCCCCGCAGAGCCACTCCGGACGCTGGCGTGTAAAGCGTACTGGGAACCTTGAGCACGGCGATGGCGTCTAAACATGGAAATGCGCCTGCTCACAATGCTTCTCGGAGCATTGACCATCGTTACCAGCGTTGCCGCGCAGTCAATCTCCCTGCACATCGAACCCGCCCTCGGCCAATCTCAATTTCGCATCGGTGAAGAGATCGGCTTGAAGCTTGCCTTCGAGATGATGCACGACACTGATGCTCCACCAGCCGGCCAACCCGGTTGGATGATCATGCTAAATGGGCATGACCGTTCCGTTCTGGGATTCGGGCGTGATCGTTTCGTCGTCACACCGGAAGCAGGCACGCGCGACCCCTGGAGTTATCGCCTTCACGAGGGCATCGCTTATTCTGGCCCCGGCGGGAGTCGCCTTAGCGACAAACCCCTCGTCCTGAATATCGATTTGAACCAGTGGGTCCGGTTCGAACGCCCCGGCCACTACACCGTTCATGCTCTTTCTCATGCAATCGGCCCTCAGCGTCAGGATGTAGAAGTTGAATCGAACCAGATCGGCATCGATATTATCGCCGCCGATCCTCAATGGCAGGAACAGGAACTGGCCACCGACCTTGCGATCCTGAACTCCACTCTGGCGAAAATCGACAGCGCTTCGTTTGAATCGCGCATGAACGCCGCTTGCCGCCTCACTTATCTCGACACGCCGGCCGCGGTGCGCGAAATGGTGCGCTGGCTCGGCATAGCTGATATCCAGACCGCTCAGATCCTGCAGGACGGGCTTCGTTCGAGCCAGCACGGCCCCGAAGCCATCGCCGCAATGAAAGAACTCCTGCGATCTCCCTCTGAGCCCGTACCTCCAATCTTCCTGCGAACGCTCGCCGCTCTCGACAAGGCGAGCAAAGAACCGCAAAGCGCCCTGGCCGAAGTGGTCGACCAAAAACAGGGCGCTGCCAAAGCGATTTCGATCAAGACGCTGCTCGATAGCATGTCTGCCGAGAGCGTGCCGGAAACGCTGCGTTCCGAAATCGCCGCGCTCTTTTCGCAGTTGCCCGCTTCGCAGCAATCCGAACTGCTCGACTATCAATGGAAAAAGATCGACGCGCCCGAAATGATACCGGTGCTCCGGCAAATCTACGAAACGGCCCCGCAGTCCCGCTACCCCGAAGATCCGCTCCTCGCCTCGGCAGTCGAACGCCTGTACGAACTGGACACAAACCGGACACGACTGCTGCTTCTGGAAGAAATTAAGCGGCCCGATCCACGCCTTCCCTACCGCACGCTCGCCATGCTGCCGGATGCCACTCTGCCAGAACTCGATGCCACGCTGCTCGATCACCTCCAGCACAATGGCGGCCGCCCCGCCGAGGAACTCATTGCGCGCTATTCCACCAAATCGATTCTTGTCCCGTTGAAGGACTTTTACGCAAAGCGCGACGCTGAGATGAGGTCGCGCGTTACCACTAATCCCAACATCGCCGCGCCGGCATGCGAGCCTCCGCTCGTCGCATATTTCCGCCGCGTCGATCCCGCCTGGGGCGAAAAGGTGCTGCGCGAATCGCTCGCCGAGCGGGGTTACACGATGGGCCGATGCTGGCTCGGAATCATTGGTCAGACCGCTGTTTACTACTCCGGCCCCGTGTGGGAAAGGGTTGCCATCGACGCCCTGCAGGACCCCGCAGTACCCGTCAAAATCGACGCGGTCAAATCCCTCGCCCAGTACGGCTCGCCCGGTGCTAAGCCGGCGATCTTCGACGCCTTTCGCCACTGGCACGAATGGTGGGAAAACCGCGGGGAGCAGAATGACGAAAGCCTCCGTCTCGAAGAGGCTTTCGTCGAGGCCACGACGCGTCCTAAGAACTGGACCCCGGCGGACGCTGACTTGGCCACCATCCGCGACCTGTGCCTGACCGCAGGTTGCAAGTCCCAGGTCCCTCAGCACCAGAATTGACTACGAAGAGCAGCCCTTCACCAGGCGCCCGGCGGGTTCTGTCGAAGAGACGACGTCGGTCGCCGTTCGTTAGACTTCAGCCCGCCGCAACGGGGGCTGTTTTGCCCAGAGTCGACCGCCATCCAGATCAGTTCTAACGACCTACCTTGGGCGCTAGGTGTCAATATAGTTCCAATATGGCATGATATTGCCTCGGGCAAGAGAAATCATGCTATGCTGCGATCCCGTTTTGACGAACTGGCAGCGCTCCCAGGACCGAAGCAGCCTGCGGGTTCAACGGATCTGTACCGGGTTTGCCGCTAAAGCCTTATTCAACGCTGCACGCGCTGGGTCCGTCACTCGCACCACTGGTCCGCCGTGGTAAACCGCCTCTGGAGGACCATCTTCCCAGACCGCTCCCGGCGGGTACACTGCAATGTAGTCCCAGACGACGCTGTGGCCATCATGCTCACCCATGGAATGCGAAACTAGCCGGCCCTTGTCCCAAAATTGAGTGGCCCGGGTATCGGAGACTCTCCTCAGCGCCGCCGTAGAAGGCGATGACCAATCGGTCGGAAGCACTGGCTCCCAGATGACGAAAACTCGCACCGGCTTCCCTGCAAACTCTTGGATAATGTGCTCGGTTGCAGAGGCCCCCTGCAGACATACCGTTCAAGTCGGGGACAGAAGCAGCAGGACCCGGACATCGTCCTTCGCCACGTTAAATTGGTTCTTTACGTCGGCAACATTTTGCGCTGTGACACTTTCGAGCGGAGGCTGTCCGGGAGGAGCCTGACTACCGCCATAGAAATAAACCAGCGCCGCGATAAGAATCACACCCAAAAGCGCGCCAAGGATGTACTTGCCCTTCATGAAATCACCGTGCCAGCAGCCCTGCCGCCGCATTCGCCATTATTTGAGGAAAGAAGATTGAGATGACAACAAAAACTGCGGACACCCACAATAGAACGGAAGCGATCACGTTTGTCCCACGCTGGCATTTTTTCGCTCGCGACGCTTGGTAGAACCCGTAGGCGATAAACAGAATCGAGGCCACCAGTAGATAGGGCCTGGCCGCCGAGAAGAAGGTCGAACTGCCGACAACGCCCGCTGCCATCATAAGCGGCAAAATCGGCAGGCAGCAGCTCGATGCGGCCAGCACGCTGCCGATTGCAGCGAGACTTGCCAATGTGGTGCGTGCTCCACCGTGCTGGCTTGGCCCAGTTGCACTACTCGACAAGCTCGATTGCTCGCTCATACTTCATTACCTCGTGCTTCTCTGACCGCGGCTCGAATCATCTTCTCGGAGGGCAGCCCTCCCGGATAACAACGGCAGGCGAAGCCCGATTCGCTTACCCGCCGTGAACTGGCTTCAATATCGATCCCGTTGACACGAATCGTCGGTGATCCAAAGAATTTCAGTGCTTTCGCAGCGGAATCATCCTTCACTTCGATCTCAATTAGCTCTGCACGCAATCCTTCGCGTGCCAGAACTGTTCTAAGCCGATCCACGGCGGGCAAGTAGTTGGGACAGCCTTCGAAATACAGGACTTCAATTTTCATTGGACCCTCGCTGCGCAATACCCTCGATGACTGGACAGCATCCTTTGTGCGGTTCACCCGAGGCCTTCAGTTGGCGCTCGCACTTGCGTAGGCTTTTCGTCAACTGCTCCTCCAGAACGCCGAGTTCCATGATCTTGTTGCGGACCGTGGCGACCTTGGCCCGCAATAGGTCGCGTACGTGCGAACAAGCTTCGCCGTCGGCGCGCCGGAGAACCAGCAGTTCACGGATTTCGGGGAGCGAAAACCCTAATTGTTGAGCGCGCTGAATGAACTGAATACGTTCAATGTCCCGCTCATTGAACAGCCGAAATCCGCCCTCGGTTCGCGGCGGCCGGTCCAACAGCCGTTGCTTCTCGTAGAACCGGATAGCGTCGATACTCAAGCCGGTCTGTTCGGATACCTTTCCAATCTGAATCCCAATCCGCTTCATTCGCTTTCAGGATACACTCTGGAGTCCACTCCAGAGTCAAGTGGGAGGATCTTGGCTTGGTTCGAACTGGTGGTGTCCTGCAGGCACGGGCGTAGTTGACGCCGTAATTTGCGCTTGACGGTGTCGACGCACTCGGAAGCGTTGCAGCGAAGAGTGCTTCCGAGTAGAATGCGGAGTTGTGAGTCTCGTCGAACTGCTGAAGCGCCACGAAGGAAAGACCCTCGAATACAAGCGGGATTTGTCATCCCCAGACAGCATTCTCAAATGCCTGGTTGCGTTCGCGAACACTGGCGGCGGTATCGTCGTCATCGGTGTTGAGGACGGGTCAAAGAACGTCCGTGGCGTTCCCGACGTCCTTGCAGCGGGAGAGAAACTCGCAAACCTGGTCTCCGACTCGATCCGCCCACGCCTTGTTCCGGATATCGAGGTGATGCCTTGGCGAAATCTGAACGTGTTGGCTGTTCAGGTCTACCCCAGCAACACGCGTCCCCATTACCTGGAACGGCTGGGACCCCAAGACGGCGTCTTCATCCGGGTGGGCTCAACCAATCGAAAGGCGGACGCGCTGCAGATCGACGAACTGAAACGTCTAAACTGGATGAACTCTTTCGACGAGCAGGCCATCCCGGACCTCAAGTCGGAAGCCATCGACTTCCGAGCTGCTTCCGAGTCGTTTGCGCCTTACAGGCAAATGACCGCCCAGGCATGGACCACTCTGCGCATCGTCACGGAGCACCAAGGCCGTCAGGTGCCGACTATCGGCGGACTGCTTCTTTTCGGCAAGGACAGGTTCGCCCGGTTCCCGGATGCCTGGATCCAGGCGGGGCGCTTTGCCGGAACGAATCGAACACGTCTACTGGATTCGACAGAGATCCGCTCGTTCCTGCCTCGCGCCGCGGAAGAAGCGATTACATTTTCACATAAGCACCTGACGCGCGAATCGATCATCGAGGGCGTCCGCAGGGAGGATCGTTGGTCGGTTCCTCTCATAGCAATCCGGGAGGCGCTCATGAATGCCATCGTCCATGCGGACTACGCCCAGCAAGGGGCGCCCATCCGTATCGCTCTGTTTGATGACCGGATCGAGATCGAGAATCCCGGCCTTCTGCCGTTCGGCCTGACGATCGAGGACATTATGCAAGGTGTCTCCAAGTTGCGGAATCGCGTGATCGGGCGGGTCTTCCACGAACTACACCTGATTGAACAATGGGGCAGTGGGATTCAGCGCATGACCGCAGCTTGCCAAGAGGCTGGCCTGGAGGCTCCCAGACTGGAAGAAATCGGGATGCATTTTCGCGTGACCATTTCCAGCGCGCGGGTGAGGCAACCCCATACGGACGAGACGGACCAGCGCATCCTCGCTTTGTTTAGCGATGGAGTTGCCCGGTCGACGGCGGCTGTGGCGAAGCACGTTGGACTTTCCCAGCGAGCCACTCTGACACGGTTGAAGTCGATGACATCACGCGGCCTTCTTGTCGAAATCGGTACCGGTCCGCACGACCCGAAGCGCCAGTATATTCTGGCCTGAGAGTACCTGATGACAAGACGGATGATGGCGGGAGACAATGGCGACACGGTTTTCCTGCTTCCTGTGCTACTTCAATGAGTTTCTTCAATGGACTGTTTCCTTCGACAATCATGTGCAAGCAAGCTGCCATCATCTTGCCGGCGTCGTCGGGTCCGGTCCCGAGTGGCGGAAGATGCAGCGTTTGTCGTTGTGGTGATGCAGCTTCGCGCAATACGGAAGGTTGCCTTCACGCGCCAGAAGAAAAACCTCAGCCGCCGCCAGCATGCCTAAGGGTGGCCCAATGAAATAGATCCAAAGAGTGTGCCAGTAACTGGCAAACAGTGCGGGGCCGAACGTCCTGGCGGGATTCGTACTCATACCGGATAGGGGAGATTCGAAGGCGATGTATATCGCAGCCAAGATGGCGGCAAAGTAATGTGTATAAGGCGCCAGGACCTCGTGATCGGACGCGAACAGGATCGCGTACATCAAGATAAACGAGATCGCCAGCTCGGCAACCAACGCGATGGTGTCGCCGTAAATACCCGGTACGGTGGCGGCGTAACGGACCGCTTTGTGAGCCGGCGCGCCTTGCAGCACAAGCGAGGCGAGCGCCACCCCGGCCACCGCGCCCAGCAATTGCGCGGCGCAGTAGAACACCGCATCCCACAACGCCGCTTTTCCCAATCGATAAAACGTGATTGTGACAGCGGGATTGAAGTGCGCTCCTGACTGCTTGCCCCACGGTGAGCGCACGATAGCGATGATCGTCGCTCCCATCGCCAAGCCCATCAGCATCCGGCGAACAGCGTCGCTTGGGAGGGATTGCTGGACTGGCGAAGCGGGGTGCCATAACAAGGTCGCAACTGTGCACGCAGAGAACAGGTACAGGCCCGCCTCTCCTGCTTCCATCAGGTACTCCGGCCAGTGAAGACGCAGGCTATCGGCAGCGCTCAGCGTACCTTTGTCGGTCTTCGGCTCAATCCGCGGGCGTTCGCGCGTGTTGGAGCTGCTCGGCATGGTTCTCCAGACGTTCGGGCACGCTCATGAACAAGGCCTTCAGCCCTTCCGTCATCGTCGGATGCGCAAACATTGCATCCCGCAAAGTCGTATACGGCAGGCCTGCCAGCATCGCGAGTTGAACCGTACCCATAAGTTCGCCGGCCTCCGGCCCGAACGCCGTGAATCCGAGAATGCGGTCACTGTGTGCGTCGATGAGCGTCTTCATGAACCCGCGTTTCTCAGAAATCGTCCAGGGCCGCCAACCGGAAGCGACTGGCACGGACGCCACACGGTAGGCTAAGCCACGTTCCCGCGCCTGTGACTCGTTGAGGCCGACACGCGCCAGTTCCGGATCGATGAAGACGCAGGACGGAACCAGGCGGTCCCGCGTGCTGCGCCGGCCTCCGTTCAGGTTTTCATGAATGATGGCAAAGTCGTCCTCCGATACGTGCGTGAAGTATGGGCTGCCCGCGCAGTCTCCCATCGCCCAGACGTACGCGGCGGTTGTTTCCAGCCGATCGTTCACGCGGATGTGTCCCTTTTCGGTGACCTCGATTCCCGCCTTCTCGAGCCCGATGCCGCTCGTGTTAGGCGTGCGTCCAAGCGCGATGAGAATGTCGCTTCCCTCCACGGTTCGCGGGCCCTCGCCGCTTTGGAGCTGAAGACTCACGTGTCGGCCCGAAAGGCCACTGACACCGAGGACGTCGGTGTCTAACATCACATCGATGCCTTCGTCCCGGAACAGCTGCAGAATCGCTAGCGAAATGTCGCCATCTTCGTTGGAGGCAAGTTGCGAGTCGCGGGAGATCAGCGTTACGCGGCTTCCCAGTCTGCGCAGAGCCTGGCTGAGTTCCAGGCCGACGTAGCCGCCTCCCAAGACGATCAGGTGCTCGGGACGCCGCTGCAAGTCCAGTGCTTCGATATGGGTCAGCGGCTTGGCTTCGCGCAAGCCGGGCGTGTCGGGTATTGTTGCGCGGCTTCCGAGGTTCACGAACACGCGTTCCGCGGTTAGCGTACGTTCGCCACCATCGCGCAATCTGACGTGAACGGTGCGAGGTGCGACGAATGTGCCTTCGCCGAACATGAGCTCATCACCGCGCTGTTTGTCCAAGGCCGCGCGATATTTGTCGAGATGAACCTGGATGATGCCGTCCACCATATCGCGCTTGCGCGCGTAAACTCCCGCCATGTCGATGGCGATCGGCCCGGTCTCGATCCCGAACTCCCGCTGCCTCCCAACGAGCGAGGCGACCTTGGCGGAATAAATGACATTCTTGCTCGGCAGGCAGGCAATGTTCGGGCACGATCCGCCGATATACTTCCGATCGACCACGGCGGTTCGCCTTCCTTCTTTGGCCATCGTCCAGGCCGCCAATTTGCCGGCTGTGCCGCCGCCCAGCACGAGGGCATCGAAGTTTTCCGGTGCATTCATAAGTTTCATCTCCTTTAGGTGGCCGCCTTAAGCAGCGAGGAACTGCTTGATGAGGGCCGCCGTGTCATCTGGATTCTCTTCCGGGAAAAAGTGTCCGCCTTTCATCGCCTGTCCGTGCGCGTGCGAGCCCATCGCCGCCAAATTCCCCGGGCCCCCGTCCTTTCCGTAGAAAGTGTCAAGCGGGCCACCCTGGGCCAACAGAAGCAACATTGGGCATTCGATTCGCTTGCCGGCTTCCTTATCGACGCTATCGTGTTCGACGTCGATCGTTATTTTTTCCAGCACCAGCACGGACGGGAGTACACCGCCAAACTGGAACCCTTGGACTCAAGCATCCCGAGGCCGCTATGTCGCCGATCTCATCGTGGCTGTAGATCCCGCAATTACCCCGCCAGAGGCAGGCATGCGCGGACCCAGGGTCAGGAATTGATCAATGAAGGCCGCGACGTGTTTTTAAGACTCATGCAACCAAGCTGAGAGTCTTTGGAGACGCGATCAGATGCCGCTCATGTCTTCGAGAAGCTTTGCACCGATTTTGTACCAGAAGTTGGAAAGTTTGCGATCTCTGCTTTTTCGGCCACCGTCAGTTTTTCTGAAGCAGTAAAACATTCAAAAGTTGGCATTTGATTCTCCTTTTCTTTCGATCTAATTGATAGAGCTCACGTTCAAATCGATTGCTTCTGCCTGTTCTGCAGAGGCCACACCTGGCACCGCGAGGTCGCGCGGATCGTCAAGCTACACGCGCCAGCGCCGCCAGTACTGCTTGCGGCCGGATTGGCAGGTCACGGACGCGTGCACCTGTGGCCGCGAAAATCGCATTCCCAATTGCAGGCGCAACTGCGGTAGTGGCCGGCTCGCCCAGTCCGACCGGTGTTTCCGTACGGGGAATAAACTCAATGTCCATTTCCGGCGTTTCTCCCATACGAAGCACTCTGTAGCTATCGAGATTCGTATCCTTCGGTTGTCCTTTGGTGAACTCGGTTCCTTCATATAGGGCCGTCGAAAGACCCCACAACGCCGCGCCCTCTACCTGGGCTGCGGCACTATCCGGGTGAATGATCGTTCCCGCGTCGACGACAATGGTCAGCTTCTCTACTGCGACGTGGCCGCTCGTGCGTTCAACGCGCACGCGAGCGGCACAGGCGATCCACGTCGGCATAGTGCGTTCCTGCCCGAATGTCGACGCAATACCGATGCCGACATCCTTCGGCATTGCGCCACCCCAGCCTGCCTTCTGAGCACAGCGCGCGAGCACCGCGGCCTGCCGGTGCGCGCCGCCTACGGAGTTCGGCGCCGATCCGGTGTTACGCCCGGCACCGTCGAGCAACCTCAGCCGGAACACCACTGGATCGACGCCGGCCTCGTGTGCGACCTCGTCCATAAAACTCTCGACCGCCCAGCTAGTCCAACCTGCGCTGACCGATCGCAGATAGCCAGACCGAAACGTGCGGTCTGCCAGATCGTTGTGCAGCGCGCGCACGCGGTGTGCGCCTACGTTGTACCAGTGGTCGGCTCCCGAGATGGCGAATGGATCGTACGGAGTTCCCTTAGCGTCTTTACCCAAGAAATAAGGAGCAATCGTAGCCGTGGGCCAACCAGCTGCCGCGTGGTGATCCATGGCCGCCACCCTGTTTCCGTCGCCCCAACCCAGACGCAGGACCTGGCGCGAGGGGGATCGCGGGCAGTCGAAGCGCATGTCATCGACTCGCGTGCAGACCATCTTCACCGGCTTGCCGCCGATTGCGACACTCGCAAGCGCGGCCGGCACCGCATAATCGCCGTCCAGGCGGCGGCCGAATGCCCCACCCAGCAAATAGCTGCGCAGCACGATCTTGTCCTGACTGCGGCGCAAGGCTTTCGCGAGCACCGGGAGGATCGACGACTGCCATTGATTGCCGGTGTGAATCTCCATAACGCCGTCCTTTTCGAAGGCCAGGGCGTTGATCGGCTCGAGGGCGAAATGCATCAAAGTTGCTGTCGTGTAGGTCCGCTCGATCTTCCTCTTTGCCGACGCAAGCGCTGCGTCCACACCCGGGTCGTCGACAAACAGGGAGCCGCCCTTTGCATCTGCGATCAGTTCGGCTGCGCGTTGCTGGATGTCCTGCTCAGAAACATTTGCCGTTTTGCCCGACTGCCATTTCACCTTGACGAGGTTTGCCGCGCGATTGGCCGCGGTGAAGGTGTCAGCGTAGACCATGACCCAGCCCGGAACCGTACTTGACGGATCATCCAGAGCGACACTCTGAATATAGCCGGGCAGATGTTTTGCGGCTGAATCGTTGATTGAGATGACCTTGGAGCCGTAGCGTGTCGGGGGAATAATCGGACGCGCGTAGATCATGCCGTCGACCGCTGCGTCGAGACCATAGCGAGCCTTGCCGTTGACTTTCGACGGAACATCGAACGCCACGACATCCTTTCCGATCAGGCGGCGTTCGGCTGGCGGCTTGATGGGCATTTTTAGCAACTGCTCAGGTGTGAAAGTCCGCCGCAGATCTCCGCGCGCCACGATGTCGCCATAGGAAATCGATTTTCCCTTGGCGTGCACAGCACCGTTGCGAGCGGTACAGTTTTGTAAACTCACACCAAGCAGCTTGGCCCCTTCTTCGACCAAAGCGATGCGGCCAGCCGCGCCCGCCCGACTGAGCAGAGGGAAACTCTGCCACACAGACGAACTACCGCCTGTGACCATCAGTCCCCATTTCGGATCCGAGTCGACCGTGACAGTCTTAACTTTGTTCCAGTCGGCCTCCAATTCATCGGCCACGATGCGGGCCAAGGCTGTTCCGACGTGCTGGCCCATTTCGGCGCGGATGATATTCACGGTCACTACGCCGCTGGGATCAATTCCGTACCAGATCGTCGGTTCAAATAAATCGCTCGCGCCACCCGTTGCGGGCGCGGCGAGGCCCGAGCGCGCGTATCCCAGCATGACGCCGCCACCCACCATTGCAATCAGGAAACCCCGGCGCGAAGGATCGGGTGAACCTCTCAGTCCGTGGGCAGACAAACTAACCATGATGGGTTCCTCCTCGCATCCTCGACGCTGAAAGCTTGATGGCTTTGCGTATTCGGACGTAAGTCATGCAGCGGCAGACATTCCCGGCCATTACGGCGTTGATGTCGCGGTCACTGGGGTCGGGATAATCCCTCAGCAGCGTGGCTGCCTGCATGATTTGTCCCGACTGGCAGTACCCGCACTGCGGAACCTGCAGCTCAAGCCAAGCAATTTGCAGCGGATGCCTCCCTTGCGGATCGAGCCCCTCGATGGTCGTGATCTTCGCGGCGGCGACCGCGCTAAGTGGGGTGATGCAGGATCTCGTCGCGCGTCCTTCCACATGCACCGTGCAGGCGCCGCAGAAACCGATCCCACAGCCGAATTTGGTTCCCGTAAGACCGAGTTCGTCGCGGATTACCCAGAGCAAGGGCGTGTCATCCGGACTGTGCACCGAAACGGTGCGCCCGTTTAGTTCGAAAGTGGTCATGATCCCTTAGCTCCTTTGGTGTCTATATCCGTCATCGTGATTTCGCCGAAGCCCGGCGAATAGCAGCGACCTTGTTTTCCAGGCCTGTCCAGGGCGAACATTTCGTGCGCGTGCGCCGCAGATAGGCCGCCAGTCGTGCGATCTCCGTATCGCTGAGTGATGATGCGTATTCCGGCATTACCAGTCCCGGAGCACCTTCCCTGTCGCCGACCCCTCTTAGCACCGCCTGAATAAAGTTCGTTGGTTCGGGCAACGTCAGCGCGCTGCTGAGGGCCAGTTCTGGACGCACAGAAAGAGGAACCGGCCCGGAATTGTAATGGCAGGAAATGCAGGCGGAAGCATAAAGGTCGGCATCGGGATCGTGCTCCTGGCCGATACCAAGATCCGAAGTCGTGAGTGCCTCACGAGTCATTGTCTCGATTCCGACTACGCGCGCGCTTGCATGGTCCACATCGGCAATGTATACGGCAATGGCGCGAATATCGGAGTCCGGCACGATGGCAAGCGCCAGACTGTCACGAATGACCGCTGTCATCGTGGCGGCGGTCGCGCCGTGCAACGGGCTAGCCCCTGTGCGCAGATATGTGAACAACTCTTCTTCAGTCCACGGAATAGGCGATGGATTGGCTGCAGTCAGCGGAGGCGCGATCCACCCGTCGACCTCATAACCGGTGTACGGATTATGTGTCTTTTCCGCACCGAGAAAATTTCGAGCAGTGTGACAGCCCGAGCAATCCGCGACGGCCTCCGCCAGATATGCTCCGCGATTCCATTGGCCGCTTTTTGAGGGATCGGTCCGATACCGCCCGCTCCGCAAAAATAGAAGCTTCCAACCTTCCTGCAAAGCGCGAATCTTCAGAGGGAACTGAACTGTATTCGTCCGCGCCGTGGCGCCGACCGCCGGGCGGGTCATTAAATAGGCGTACAACGCCTTGACGTCGTCGTCCGACAGCTTTGTGTAAGCGTAGTAGGGGAACGCAGGGAAAAGATGCGACCCATCGCGGGCGACGCCCTCGCGCATTGCGCGGCCAAAAGCCTCGATTGACCACGTCCCGATCCCGGTCTTCGGGTCCGGAGTAATATTCGTTCCATAAATGATCCCGAACGGCGTGTTTACTCCATACCCGCCGGCGAAGGATTGTCCCCCGGGACGCGTGTGGCAAGACGCACAATGTCCGGCTGCTGAAAGAGCTTCTCCATGAGCAACGGACTCGGCAGAGAAACTTTCTGGGGCGGGCCGCTCTATCGGAGCAATCGCCGGCCGCCAGGACAAGAGCAAGAAGCCAGCCAGCCCCAATAAACCTACCGCGAGAATTGCAACCACAATGCGTCGAATCACTGCATCCCCTCTTGTCTACACAAATGCCGCGGTGCCCGCCTCGGCCACGGCTTGATCCTGCTCTCCCGATCCACCGCTGACGCCGATTGCCCCAACCACCTTCCCGCCTCTTTTGGAGGAATTCCACCCGCGAAGATCATGATGCGACCTTGATTCGACAGAAAGATTGATTTCCTCCCACTACGTGGCCCACCCAGATACGTCATTCGAGGGAGTCGATCGCATTAAGTGTCGATCCGCTCATGATCATCAGCTGCGCTTGCACCAGGCGTACAATCACCGCGTCCCGAATGGTATCGCTTGTTACGTTCCCAGGGTCCAGGCTCTGGACGGCTTCGATTACGAGTGCTTCGGCCTCAGTCGCGTCGCCCAGCAAAGTTAGGGCCGTAAAATACGATCGAGAAAGCGATGTTGCGAGGTTACGATCGACAGCGTTTAGATCGGATTCGGCCGTCATATTTTCCCCTGGTGAAACCTTATATCTGGACCTGGAGGCCGATTCCAGCTGAGACACGCGTCCACACGCCTTCCAATAGCGCACGCACCCACTTTTCGGCGGGACAGTGGCTCCAACTCTGACTGAGGAAGACGAGGTCACGATTCGCTGCGCCTTGGCTCGCGCTTCCTAGCCCAAGGATGAAGAGCGAGCCTCTTTTAAAGGGACAACCGCTGACCTCCCCGGATGTTTTCGCCTGGCGTACAACGGTGGCTGGCGCAAAGAGGCATTCGTCCACGGCAGCGTCCGTCGTTATTGAAGATCGAAGCGCTGGGTCGGCAGCAAGTTGCCGCATTTTATGCAGGCCATCAACGATGAGTTGCCGAGCTGTACTCATCGCGAGAACGCCAGTCAGATCGCCATTCACCATAGAAGCAAGTAGCGTCTTGGCCCGCTTCAGCCTGCCGCTGATGCGCCACCCCGGCATTTTCAGGACATTGGAAGAGCTCGCAGCCTCAAGCACCGTATGGCCCGCTGCCAAACTCTCGTCAGTAGCCGTGAACGTTTCCACGAACAATCTTCCTATGCTCTGCTGCACAAGCAGATCGACCTTCTCCTCAGTTCCGATCCCTCTGACCCATTCGGCTAGGGGCTCCAATTCAGCGGGTCCCTGTTTCACCTCGTCGGCCTTGACATTTAGTCTCGACGACAGTTCTTCTTGCGCGGCGGCTCGGCTGGGGTTGGTGCCCGGCAGAATGATTGCGAATAATCTGCCGTTGAGCGAGAAAATACGGAGGATTTTCCGGAGAAGCTGCACGTTGCGAACAGGACCGCGTCCTATGAAGTCCCGATCGAACCTTGAATCGTTTGAAATTGTCCGGATCTCTGCTGTATCCGTTACGACCACAATGTCAGTGATACCGGGAAAATACGTGCGTTTCATGCTGTGATCACTCATTTTATGCGCAGAGATCATTTCAAGACCTGCTTGCTGGGTTCCATTCTCATGATCGATGTCCTTCAACATATTGGTTCTCCTGTATGGCTTAGGCCGCAATCGCGTATGACTTAGGCTGCACTTGCGACACGGGCGGAGCTGCTTGTTCCTCAAGGCATGACGCTCAATACTCTTGGCGCAGAGAGGCGTCTCCTACCGGCTGTGCGCCTCTGAAACAGGCTTGCACGCCTCTTGGAAGGCCTCCCGTGGCATGCCCTGTTTGGCCAGAGAGTCCAGAAGCTCCGGCGTGATGGAGCAGTGCACTTGATTGGTAAACTCGCAGGTGTTGCCATCGATCTTCTTCACGCTCAAGTCCCAGATCACGCCCACTTTTATCCTCCGGTTGGCGTAAGGATGTCTGAGCTTGAAATTCAAGACATTTGCTCTTGTTTATTCTTTGAACAAGGTTTGGGTCATATGGTCTTGCTCCTTTAACGGTGTTATGACTGCATTCAGTGCGCCAGCCCGATTTCTGGCGTTATGTGACTGACGCGAAAGTATTTGCCGGTTTTCGGCATCTGAGGTGTCGACGATCTGTCGAAGTTTGGGCTCGACCAGGGGCGGTCGGGCCGCAAAGTGCCGTTTGGGCGTCAGATATCGCGTAATAATTTGCCGTAAGGAACAGGACCCGTATCCAATCCTTACGGCCGCGACTTTGTGCGCAAGCTTGCCCATCAAACCCTCAATCTGGAGCCGCCAATTTGCCGGCTGTTCCCCCACCTAGCACGACCGTATCGAAGTTTTCCGGTGCATTCATAAGATTCATCTCCTTTAGGTGGCCGCCTTAAGCAGCGAGGAACTGCTTGATGAGGGCCGCCGTCCTTTACATAGAAGGTGTCGAGCGGCTCAATATCCGGACGGCACCTCCGCGTATGCAATGCCGGTGAGGTTTCCTTCCGCAAACAGCAACGTCCTCCAGTTCGACCCATCGAGATTGGCGCTGTAGACCGAGCCGCCGAAGTCAGTAATGAACATTCGATCGCCTTTCAGGTCCAAAGCCAGGCCGATACCTTCCATCAAATGGGTGAAGACGATCTCAGGCTCCTTGCCAGACTGTCTTAATTCTGGTGGGCCCGCCGCCGACGCGGAGAGTGAATCGGGCGCCCGGCTGACATAGCATTTGATTACTCCTCTGACGCCAGAACAACAGTGTCTGGCTCTTCCTCGACGCGGGATACAGTTGGAGCGCGGAGGTCATCGATGTGGACGACATCCTTGCTGAAGAGCAGATCAAACGTCCAATCCAGGGCCACACGGACCTTTTTCTCCAAACGAGGCAACTTGCTCAGATAAATCGTGCGCCACAGAAACCAGGCAAGGAAGCCAGAGAAGTTAATCCCAAGAATGTTCGCTACACCCGTCCTCCGGCCGATGGATGCGAGCAAACCCAGGGTGGAAAATGAGAACGGCCGCTTCGAGCCGCCACAAAGGGCCGCAGTCACGTTCTTGGCTACTGTTTTACCCTGCCGCAGCGCGTGCTGAGCCGTCGGCGGGTACGGCCGTCCGGTCCTGCGATCCGTAATGCAAGCGCAGTCCCCCAGCGCCCATACGCCCGGCCAACCCAGCACTTCTAGGTAGTCGTCTGTTACGATGCGGCCGCGGTCCAATTTGCATGGCAACGTGGCAATCAGAGGATTCGGGGAGGTTCCGGCGGTCCAAATCACGGTATTCGCCGGAATACGAGACCCGTCGCTCAGTTCGACAGCATCCTCGAACACACGGACCACTCTTGTGCCAACTCTAATCTCGACTTTTCGTTCCGCCAATTTCTTTTGAGCGTATGCGCCCAGTTTTGGGCCTAGCTCCGGCAGGATTACATCGCCGGGATGAACCAGAAGCACCCGAATCATGTCCTCTTCAAGGTGTTGGTAAAAGCGGAGCGATTCGCGCAAGAAATCGTTAACCGCAGCCACGGTCTCCGCACCTGCAAACCCGCCGCCCGCAACAACGATCGTCAATAAATTGGGCCGAGAGCCGGCCGCACACTCAAAATCGGCCTCCTCCAAAAGATCGATGAGTTGATTTCTCAAATGAATTGCATCGCTCAGCGATTTCATTGTCATGGCCTTGTGCTCAAGCTCGGGCAGGCCGAAGAAATTCGTCATCGATCCCAAAGCGAGGATGAGATAGTCGTATTTAAGCTCATGACCATGGCGCTTCGCACCGTGGACGACGGTCACGGTTTTCGAGATGAGGTCAATGCGCTCGACTTCCCCATGAAAAAACTGACCGTGGCTCAGCAGCTTCCGAAGCGGGTTGACGATGTGTGTCATGTCGAGATCGCTAGCCGCGACCTCATGCAGCATCGGGGTGAAGAGGGAGAAGTTCTCCCGATTAACCAGGGTCACCTCTACGTCGCGTTTACGGGCGAGCGTTCTTTCCAGCCCGAGCGCAGCATATAGTCCCCCGAACCCACCACCGAGAATCAGAACCTGTTTGCGCGCAGGTGCACTCATCGCATTTCCTTTCTCCCTCATTTCGAGTTGCACTTCACAGCATTCAATCCGCGAGGAAGCGGCCAGCTGCCATAGCCTCCACGCCGGTCCAGGCCGGGTTTGCTGAACCGAGCTATAAGCGGCGTCATAAATTCTTGCGCATCGTCGGGCCGCTTGCCTGCGCGCACGGCTTGAGCAACGCGGCCGGGCGCTTGCTGTGTACCGCTTTTGTGATTTATTTCCTTCAACATTTTCGTTCTCTCCTTTAAGCGTTCGCCGTAGCGGCAGCATTTGTGTTCAACGCAGCTCGGGCTGCTCACAGGCTGCATAGTGACCGCCCTTCCCGGCGTTGTCGCTCAATATCCGGACGGCACCTCCGCGTATGCAATGCCGGTGAGGTTTCCTTCCGCAAACAGCAACGTCCTCCGGTTCGACCCATCGAGATTGGCGCTGTAGACCGAGCCGCCGAAGTCTGTAATGAACATTCGACCGCCCTTCAGGTCCAAAGCCAGGCCGATGCCTTCCATCAAATGGGTGAAAAGGATCTCAGGCTCCTTGCCATTTTCGGCCTCCGGGTCCATGGGTGCACGGTTCACCGTGTTGCCACGCGGCGGGTCCCCGCGGTCGGTCCAATACAGCGTCCGATGAACCGGATCGAGGTCCAGATCGATCGGCTCCGGAAGATTGTCATAAAGAAGCTCAATGTCCCTGCGGTTCTCGGCCGACTGACCTTGCGGAACTTGGATGTTAGCCCGAAAAATTCGACCGAAACCCGCGTCGTGACCACCCTTCTGCGTCCAATAGAACTTGCCGCCGTCAGTGTCCACCGCAATGCCGACACACCATTTCCTCGGATCTGGTCCCGGTCGCGAATCGCCCAGGCTCGTATCCACGAGAGTTTCGATTTCCGACCCGTCCAGGTTTGCTCGCATCACCCGCATGCCTTCCCGGTCCGACCAGTAAAGCTTGCCGCTCCTCTTCTCCATCTGGAGCTGCTTCGGCGTGAACGTGCCGCCAGGCGGAACGATGGTGATCATGTTCTTGCCATTGAGATCCGACCGCATGATCGAGCCATCATTCCTGTTGGGATCACCCATATTGGTCCAGTAAATGTGCCCAGCGGCGACATCGAGCACCAGGCCATCGGGCAACCTCCGGCCTTCGTTGATGATCGTCTTCAAATCGGAGCCATCAGGGTTTGCGGACAGTACGCGGCCGGCACTGAGGTCCAGGAAGAAGAGCCTACCGAACGTGGGTGCCTTTTTCGCTTCTGCGTCTATCGGTGTTGAACTTATCGCGCTCATATATAGAATCTCCTCGCTAACGTGTCTATGTGGTCTCGAATGAAAAATCCAGGTCGACCCGGCAGACGACTGCTCAGGAATGCTGTCGATTCACAGACGAGAGGATCAGGGACTTTGGCCGCTACGCCGTCACCAACGTTGCTTCAGATCCGTATTCCAGATCGGCTTCGTTATTTTTGCCCAAGAGGCGAAGAGCGGCAGCTGCGACGTGATCCGCCGTGAAGCCCAGATGAGCAAGAACCTCCTGGCCAGGCGCCGACGCCCCAAAGCGCTCCACACCAATGACCGCACCCTCGTCGCCCGCCCAGCGATGCCATCCTATCGGTGAGGCGGCCTCCACCGTGACGCGTTTCTTGATGCTTCGCGGAAGGACGCTTTCACGGTAAGAGTCCTCCTGGGTCTCGAACAGGCTCCAACTCGGCATGCTGACCACGCGTGCCTTCACTCCAAAATCCTTCAGCTTCTCCCGCGCCAGCACGCAGAGACTGACTTCGGAGCCGGTGCCGATGAGGATCACATCCGGAGAACCGCCTTCGGCGTCCGCGAGTACATAGGCGCCGCGCGCGACACCGGGATCTTTCGCCCCGCTACGGTCAAGATGTGGGACTGTCTGCCGCGTCAGCACTAACAGCGTCGGACCGTCATGTTGAACTGCAAAAGCCCACGCCTCCACGGTTTCGTTCGCATCAGCAGGACGGATGACGGTAAGCCCTGGAACTGCGCGCAAGCCGGCGAGGTGCTCGATAGGCTGGTGAGTCGGGCCATCCTCCCCGAGTCCGATGCTGTCGTGCGTAAACACGTAGATCGCTTTAAGATTGCTCAGCGCCCCCAGGCGAATGGCAGGTTTCATGTAGTCGGAAAAGGTGAAAAACGTCGCGCTGAAGGGAAGCACTCCGCCGTGTGCGGCCATTCCATTCACAGCGGCTCCCATAGCGTGCTCGCGAACACCGAAGGCAATGTTCCGCCCGGCATAGCTCCACTCCCCGCCGACCGCGCCCAGCGTTCCCGGCCCCGACACTTCGGGCGATTGGAAATCTCCCAGACCCTTAAGGGCCGTCCTGGTCGACGGGTTCAGGTCTGCCGATCCGCCGATCAGGTTGGGAATGTGTTTGGCCAGAGCATTCATCGCTTCGCCGGCTGCCGCGCGAGTTGCGATCGGTTTATCGGTGGGCTTCCACTTGGGGAGATCGGCGTCCCAGTTTGGCGGGAGCTTGTCGCTAACGATGCTCTCGAACTCGGCGGCCTCCTTTGGAAACGCTTGCTTGTATGCATCGAACTTCTTACGCCACTCGTCCTCCATTTGCGCGCCATGAGGAATCGCCTGACGGAAATATTCCACCGAGTCCTGGGGCAGGTAGAACTTCTCCATGCTTGGCCACCCCAAGGCCTTCTTGGTGGCTAGTAATTCCTCTTCTCCCAGCGGGTCCCCATGCGCGGTGAAGTTGTCTTGCTTATGGGGGCTGCCATAGCCGATGTGAGTCCGCGCCAGGATTAATGATGGCCTTTGATCCTCGGCCTGGGCTTCGCGAACTGCGCTCGCCACATCTTGTGTATCATTGCCATCCGAAACCACGCGCGTGTGCCAGCCACACGCTTCGAAGCGTTTTGCCACGTTCTCGGTAAAATCGATTTCGGTGGCGCCGGCGAGGGAAATGTGATTCTGATCGTACAGATAAATGAGTTTCCCTAGATGCAGATGTCCGGCCAATGAGGCAGCCTCCTCACTGATGCCTTCCATCAGATCACCATCGCCGCAGATCGCGTACGTGTAGTGATCGACGATCTTGTGTCCAGGCCGGTTATAGCGCGCCGCGAGCCACGCCTCAGCAATCGCCATGCCCACGCCGTTGGCGAATCCTTGCCCAAGTGGTCCCGTGGTGACCTCGACGCCGGGCGCTAGACCACGCTCAGGGTGACCTGCCGCTTTGCTCCCCCATTTTCTGAAATGTTTGATCTCTTCGAGGGGCAGGTCGTAACCAGACAGATACAGCAGGCTGTATAACAGCATCGACCCATGTCCGCCAGACAATACGAAACGATCGCGGTCGAACCACTGCGGGTTCCGAGGATTATGCTTGAGAAACTGCGTCCAAAGAGTGTAGGCCATAGCAGCAGCGCCCATCGGCATGCCGGGATGACCGGCGTTCGCGTTCTGGACAGCGTCGGCCGACAGCATTCGGATCGTGTTGATGCATAGCTCTTCCAGCTCTCTATTCAGCTTCACATTCATATCTGCCTCCACTGACCGCCGTCACGCGCCAACGGCGCGGAATGCTCGGCATCGCCGCATGCGAACCGACATCGATGAAAGACCTTGTCGCCGGTCCAGGAATTCGATCTCAAAGGTCCGACCTGCGGTCCATGACGCTAGCCTGCAAAGCCGCCGACGTCGACCACGGCTTGGGCAAACGCCTGCGGCGCCTCTTGAGGCAGATTGTGCCCGACGCCGCCGCTGATGAGGCGGTAGTCATATTTGCCCGAGAACCTGTTCCGATACGCCGCGCTGGGCGCGTGGATTGCACCGTTAGCGTCGCCTTCCATGGTGATCGTGGGCACCGTGATGGGAGGAAGTGCGGCCAGTCGCTTTTCCAGGTCGTCATATTTCCTCTCGCCGTCGGCCAGACCAAGCCGCCAGCGATAGTCGTGCATCACGATGTCAACGTGGTCGGGGTTGTTGAAGGACGCTGCTGTGCGGGCGTACGTAGCATCGTCGAAATTCCACTTTGGCGACGCCTGGTGCCAGATGAACTTATTGAACTGGTCGAGGTATTTCGCATAGCCGGCCTTGCCGACTGGGGTAGCGAAATAGTACTGATACCAAAACAGGAACGCGGGTTCGGGTGGCAAGGGTGCCTGGTTGCCCGCCGGGCTGCTGATCAGAGAGCCGCTGACGGAAACGATCGCCTTGCAGCGTTCCGGCCAGAGTGTGGCCATGACGTCCGCGGTACGCGCGCCCCAGTCAAAGCCGGCGACGGTGGCTGTCTGGATCTTGAGCGCATCCATCAGAGCGATGATGTCGAGCGCGACTGCCGACTGCTGGGCGTTCCGGAACGTGTCGCTCGAAAGAAAGCTCGTGCTGCCATAGCCGCGCAGATACGGGACGATCACCCGGTAGCCGGCCGAGGCCAGCAAAGGCGTGACATCGACAAAACTGTGAATGTCGTATGGCCATCCGTGCAGCAGAACTACCGCGGGGCCATCGGCGGGACCGGCTTCAGCGTATCCAACGTTCAGGAGGCCGGCATTGATCTGTTTCAGCGAGCCGAATGAGGTGTTTGTTCCGGGCCTGATCTGGGGCACCTGCGCAGGGCTGGTCTGGCTGGATTGTGCGTCTGCGGAGCCGATTGTGGCGAGTTCAGCGGCAGCAAAAGCCACGGTCGCATTGCGCAAAAAGCGGCGGCGATTATGATTGACTTCTTCGGACATTTTGATCGTACTCATTGGTGAATCTCCTCTGCTTGATTGATAAACTTGGAAGTGACCACGTTGGTCACGCGCGCTCGCATCATCTGTGCTGGCGCGTGCGCCGATCCCTCTCAGACCGCTCAGGCGCGCAGTGATCTGAAGCCCGCGCGAACTTCTTCCGAAAAAAGCTTCGGCTGTTCCCAGGCCGCATAGTGTCCGCCTTTGTCGAGCTCGTTGAAATAGATGAGCTTGTGATACGCCCGCTCTGTCCAGCTGCGCGGGGATTGATAGTTCTCACCAGGAAAGACGCTCACGGCGGCAGGGACGGAGACGTCAGCGGCGTTGTAAAGGCTGAAATGCAGTTCCCAATAAAAGCGAGCCGCGGAAATCGCCGTATTCGTCAACCAGTACAGCGTAAAGTCGTCGAGCACATCGTCTCGTGTCAGGTCGCCTGCGGGGTATCCATTGATGGTACGCCCGAGCACGGCCGATGTCATCGCCGCGGCCGGTTGGTCATAACCATCGCCGTGGTCAAACATCCAGGCGGCGAGGCCGACCGGCGAATCCGCCAATCCATACAATGTCTGCGGGCGCGTTCCCATCATCTGTGCGTAGGCGCGTCGCTTCGCAAACAGTACCGTGAGCTGCCTGTAAGCGCGGCTTTCGTCGGCGGAGAGACCGGATGGCAGTGGGTCGCCGGCCTGAAGCGATTTGGCGATTTCAGATGGAATTGTTCCCGGAAAGTTGGTATGAATGGCCAGCAACTCCGGAGGCGCCTGTTTGGCCATCGCCGTGCAGACGCCCGCACCCAGGTCGCCGCCTTGTGCCACGAATTGCGTGTAACCGAGGCGCTGCATCAACACGACCCAGGCGCGTGCAGTGCGCTCGGCACCCCAGCCGGCAGTCGTCGGCCTTGCTGAAAACCCGAACCCCGGTAGCGACGGAATCACCAGATGGAAGGCGTCCGATGCGCTCACGCCATGTGCCGTAGGATTGGTAAGTGGATCGATAATCTTTAGCTGCTCGATGACTGAGCCTGGCCAGCCGTGCGTGACGATCAGCGGCAACGCATTTTCATGTTTCGAACGAACATGAATGAAATGGATGTCCAGCCCATCGATCTCGGTGATGAACTGCGGCAGCGCGTTCAGTTTCGCCTCGATCTTGCGCCAATCGTAGTCTGTCGCCCAATAGCGGGCAAGTTCCTGAATTGTCGCAAGCGGCACACCTTGCGATTCATCCGTGACTGTTTCCCGATCAGCCCACCTTGTCGAGTTGATGCGCCTGCGCAATTCGGTAAGTTCCGCTTCTGGAACATTCACCTGAAACGGACGAATAGCCGTCTTGTCGGCTGCTGTGTAGCACTGGTTTGGGCCATGGTGTTCTCCTTTTGAGCAGTATTGGATTGCGAATCTGCAAATGCCTCGCCGATCGTTGCTCGTCTGAACGCGGCTGCCAAGCCCAACATCGAGCTCGCTTTGAGAAAGCAACGGCGCGACCGGTCGTCTGGTTCTTCCATCGCGTGCTCCTTTCTTTCACTGGTGGTGTGTTTCGCCCGCAGGATTCCGGGCGGGTCCCCGCCCTTCAGAAATGCGCTGGATTCGCCTCACTCTTCGGGTCCCACCCCTTCATTTCATTGAGTTCCTCGGGCGTGATCTGAGGCAAGTGCCGGATGAACAAAACCAGGCGCCAGGTTTGCGGGACGGTGTGCGTTCCGTGGAAGGCTGGCATGCCGCTCAAGCGAACTCCATTTTCAATTGTGTAGTAGAGCTCGCCATCGCTCTTGTTCTGCGTCCCGGCTGCGCGCAAGTCGGGCGGTTTCGGATAGAGGCCCTTGCCGAATACCGTGTCGCCCCCTCCGTCATTCGAATGGCACGGGGCGCAATGATAGGAGAAATGCTCCATGCCTCCCCGAATGTTCTCCGTTGAAGGCATGATGGGATTGCGAAGTTGGCGAGACGCGGATGGCACGGCTATTTTGCGTGCCGTTGTGGCCGCGAACTCCTCAATCGCTGACGGTGTCGCAAGTGCGCTGAAGCCTCGTCGCACGAGAATCGACCCGTATCCCGCGGCTGCAACCGCAAGCGCAATCAGAATCAGCGAAGCTACTTTCCAGGGTTTCATGTCTACCTCTTTCTGTGCCGAGCCGGCACGACTTACCAGGACTTGAAATTCCGTTCAATGATGAGCGACTAGCTGCGACTCAAAAAACCTAATGGGGAGCTGGCTGACCTCGAACGTCAGTGCCGAGTTCAGAAATCCAGGGCGACGATCAGGCGGGCTGCGTATCCGTGTGATCGACGTCCGCCCGCCCGAACGCAGGGAGGTACCGGCCGAAGTTCAATTCGAAGTCGCTCGGAATACCATAACCGATACCACGCTGCTTGGGACCGCGCGCCTGCGCATCTGGCAAGGCCAGCATTGGGAAGATCATCTCGTTACTCGACTGGAGTTCCGCAGCCGTCGGCATCCCGAACCGATTGATCTGGGCCTTCGCCGCGCCTAGCGTTTCACGCTCGAATGAGGCGAGACGCCGGACCAGCGTATCGACAAACGCGTCGAGGTCGCTATCGTCCAGCGTGCGGTTCACCCAGCCATAGGCCTCGGCGATGTCAGCATTAAAATCGTCGGCGCTGAGCACGAACTCAAGTGCGCGCGAACGGCCCACCAAGCGCGGTAGCCATTCCAGCGCCCCGCCGCCCGGGACCAGTCCGACGCCGACCTCGGGTTGGCCGAACAGGGCGTTTTGCCGGCTGGCGAAGCGCATGTCGCAGGCCAGCAAGAACTCGTTGCCGATCCCGCGCGTGCGCCCGCGAATCTTGGCGATGCTCACCACTGCCGAGGACGCGAGGCGAAGGACAAACTCGCGCCAAAGGCCCAGCGCCTCTGGCCGTTCAGCTGCCTTGAATACATCGAGATGGGCGATGAAAAAATCGGGATTCGCCGACTGGAACACGACGACCTTCACGGACGGGTCCGCCTCGAGGTCGGTCATTAGCGCTCCCAATTCGACGATCGTTGCGGGAACAAATAGATTGATCGGCGGGTTGCTGAAGGTGATCGTCCACAGGCCCGCATAGGTACGGTCGATGTTGAACTGCGAAGTGTTAGGCATGGCGTATTTTCTCCTCTCTTCCAAGAAATTCGCGCAAAACGGAATGCCCCGCGAAACAGTCGCTGACTGGTTCGGTGGTTCGCGCCGCACCCTTTGCGCTTGTGAAGAACCCTACCGCAGCGATCTGAAGCCCGCGCGAACCTCTTCTGAAAAGAGCTTCGGCTGTTCCCAGGCCGCAAAGTGGCCACCCTTGGGGAGCTTGTTGTAATGGATCAGTTTGGGATACGCCCGCTCCGCCCAACTGCGCGGGCACAGATCGATCTCGTCCGGAAAGGAGCTTACGGCAACCGGGATGGAAACGCCTTTGACACTGAAGTACCCGAGTTTGTTTTCCCAGTAGAGGCGGGCTCCGGAGATCCCCGTGTTCGTCAACCAGGCGATCGTGACGTTATCGAGAATGTCGTCACGCGTGAGGCCTTCGGATTCTCCCTGAAAGACACGTGAGATCAGCGCGTAGCTCCACGCATCGTGGTCCAGAAAATAGGCGGCCAGGCCGACGGGGGAATCCGCAATTCCGTACAACGTCTGCGGGCGCAACCCCATCTGGTAGCCGTAGGCGACGCCTTTGCTGTAGACGAATTGCAGCCGCTCGAAAGCGAGTTTTTCCTCAGGTGAGAGACCGTCTGGCATTGGCGCACCGGTAAATGCCGCCTTGTCAATTTCGGCCGGAACCGCGCCTGGCATGTTGATGTGAATGCCGAGCAGTTCGGGAGGCGCCTGCACACCCATTTGTTCGGTGATGATCGCACCCCAATCGCCCCCTTGCGCCACGAACTTCGTGTATCCGAGGCGCTTCATCAGCACGGTCCACGCACGCGCGATGTGGGCGGGGTCCCATCCGGTCGTGGTCGGTCTGCCGGAAAAACCGTAGCCGGGAATCGACGGAATCACGACATCGAACGCGTCGGATGCATTTCCGCCGTGCGCGGTGGGATTGGTCAGCGGATCGATGATCTTCATCTGCTCGGTGATTGAGCCGGGCCATCCATGCGTAACGATCAGCGGCAACGCATTCGCGTGCTTTGAGCGGACGTGGATGAAATGAATGTCGAGCCCGTCGATCTCGGTGATGAACTGCGGCAGCGCGTTCAGCTTTGCCTCGATTTTGCGCCAGTCATACTCTGTGGCCCAATAGCGCGCCAGCGCCTGAACCGTTGCGAGCTGTACGCCCTGGGATGCATCTGGAACCGTCTCTCGCTCAGGAAACTTGGTTGCGTTGATGCGCCGGCGCAATTCGGTCAGTTCAGTTTCCGGAACACTCACCTGGAATGGGCGAATGGCGGTGTTATCAGATGCTTGCTTGCTGCCTCGTTCTGCAACAGCGGTTTGGGTCATAGGGTCTTACTCCTTTCGGTTCTAACTCCTATGACTGCATGCAGTGCGCCATCCCGGCCTCTCGCCTTATGCGATTGACGCGAAAGTGTTTGCGGGCTTTCGGTGTCTGAGGTGTCGACGATATGTCGAAGTTTGGGCTCGACGGAGCGGTCGGGCCGCGAAGTGACGTTTGGTCGTCACACGGCTAACGATTTGCCGAGTGAACAGGACCCGCACCCAGTCCGACGAAGGATCTGCGGTTTAGCAATAGTGGCAAACACGATTGCTTCGAGGCATGGAACGAGTTTCGAAAACGTCGGCGTTGCGCAGATTACGGCGAACGCCGGGGTCCCAAAGGCTCTCGGCTGATGTCACTCGTCGTTGTCGACGAAATCTGCTTTAGGGGATAAAGGGAACGCATGGGCCATCACCTCGACTCTTCGGGCAGGAGATCGCGACGGCCGAAAAGGGATTCGCGGTAGCGTTGCCCGAATTGCTCGATCTCGCCGAGCACTGTTGCGAAGCGCGCTTCGCCGCCTGGCAGCATCTCATCGAAAATCGGGTGGAACGCTGCGATGGCGCGGCTGACGCGCGGCACCCAGGTCTCGATCCAACGCTCGACCGCGGGGATCGACGCGGGCGTGTCCCGGATGGCCGTCAGCAGGAGCGACCCGCTCCAGGCGCGATGCCACGCGCAGTCCTCGTTGAGAGAAAAAAACATGCGATCCAACACGTCGTCGCCGCCGGCGCGAGCGAGTCGCCCGAACTGCGTCATGAACAGCTCGTCGAGGGCCGGCTTCAGCACGAACTGAAGCGCGACGAGGGCTTCGCCCCAGTCCCATGTTACGAGGAGCGTTTCGATGACTTCGCGGAGCGGTTGCCAGATCGGATCGTCCTGCCAGGTCTGTTGCGCCGTACGCCCGAACTGGGAATGGGTTACCTGCAACTGACGCATCCGGTATGCGAGCCGCTGGACGCGCCGCATTTCGTCCGCGGCCTGGAATGTGGCGGCGATGGTGATACGTGTGCTCGGGGCCATCTGACCGATGTACGCAGCGACCATTTGCAAGCCGTGACCGGGATATCGAAGGGGGGCGAGTACGCGGTCGAGCACGGCCACCCATTGCGTCGAAAGATCCCGGTCGTAGTCACCGCTGATCGATTCCAGGAGCCCGCTTACAAACGCTTCGCGGGTGCGCTGCATCGTCGTGTAGGTTGTGTATGTCGTTCGCCGCGGATCACCCCATTGCTCCCAGTCGCGGCAGCGGAGATCGGACCCCCGTTGATAGCGCTCGTACCACTCGCTGACCGGTGCCTTCACCTCGAAGCCGCGGGCCGTCCAGTAGTGGAGCCGGGACGTAGCAATGTCGTAGTCTGTCGGCTTGCGACCCAGGTCACTCAGATGCCAGTACGTCCTCTTCGGGATCAGTTCCTTTTGGCCGCGCTCTGTCTGGCTGGCAGTCGCTCCGGTGACGGCGCCGGCCTCGAACGTACTGACCACCCCGTCGTCGCCGGGACGCAGTTTGCCGTTGAAGGCGGGCACCGCATTGGGAATCAATTCGGGACGTTCCGCCCCTTCGGGTGGCATTTGCGCTGTGATCCCCCCGGTTGGCTGCGCCGCGTTTTGTTGGCTTCCGCCCCGCTCATGGCGTCATCCTCGAATGTCCAGACCGCCTCGTCATCATCGAGGCGCATTCTGCCCTTGAAGGAGGGCATCATGATTTCCAGCTCGGCCCGAAAGTCGAATGACTGCCCGAGAATCTCTTCAATAGCCCTGCG